>CAVYQH010000001.1:0-1143953 GCA_963770585.1 uncultured Pseudomonadota bacterium
CCTTCGGATTGCCGATCAGCGCGAGCGCGATCGAGAGCCGCTGCTTCTCGCCGCCCGACAGCTTCCCGAACATCGCCTTGCGCTTATCGCCGAGCCCGAGGTCGATGAGCAGGCCTGCTCGCCGTCGCGCGGTGCCGGGTAGAACGAGGCGTACAGGTCGATCGCCTCCCGGACCCGGATCTGGTCGGGAAGCTCGCTCTCCTGGAGCTGGATGCCCACGACGCGATGGAGGTCGTCCCGGTCGCGCTGCGGGTCGAGCCCGAGCACGCTGATCGAGCCGGCATCCGGCGTCCGCAGGCGCTCCGATGGACTCGACGGTGGTCGTCTTGCCGGCGCCGTTGGGACCGAGGATGGCGAAGATCTCGCCCTCCTCGGCCGTGAACGACACGCCGTCGACGACGGCGCGGTCGCCGTAGCGCTTGGTGAGGTCGGTGACTTCGATGACGTTCATCGGCGGAGTGTCTCCGCGTGACCATGCCGCGGTCATCGCCCGGCCGGCCCCAACCGTCGACCGAACCCGGTTGACTAGCGCATCAACCGATCGGTTGGCCCGGCGCGAGACCCGTGACCTACGCTACTTGTCGTGACGGAGCGTGCGACCGGCGAGGCTCGGGAGTTCCAGCCCTGGCGGATCCGCGGGAGCGGCCGGCTGCGAGGCGCGACGCCGAGAGCTGTTCGCGCTGGCCGCCCCGGTCTTCCGCCGCTACGGGTACCGCGGGGCGACGATCAAGGCCCTCGCCCACGCCTGCGGGCTCAGCCCGGCGAGCCTGTACCACTACTTCGGCTCGAAGGAGGAGATGGCGACCTACCTCGTGCGCCGACCCCGGATGGACTGGGACAGCACGTGGGTCGACCCGACGACCGACCCGCTCGTGCAGCTGGCGCAGCTGCTCGACCTGTCGCTGGCGGAGCTCCCGAACTACCTGCTCGCCCTGCGACTGGCCGACGAGATCGCCGGGACCGCCTCGGACGATGGCGCGCACGCCCGCACGTTCCGCGAGGGCGAGGCCGTGTTCGCCCGGCTGGTCGCCGCGTCGGCCCCGGAGATGTCGCGCGCGGACGCGACACGGGTCGCTCGTGACGCGCTCTCCGCCATGGTCGGCTCCGCCGTCCTCGGGCTCGATCCGGAGCCCGAGGCGGCGGTCCGCGAGCGCGTGGTCGCGGTCCTGCGGACGGCGCTCGTGCCCGACGCACGTCGAGGCGCAGCGGTTCGACGCGGCGATGCATCGAGCCGAACAGACCGCCTGATCGATTCGGGACGCGGCACCGTAGGGTCGACGCGACGGCACGAGTCACCCGCCCGGAGGAGTCGATCATGCGTCCCGTGTCCCGCGTCGCGATGGCGGCGGCGCTCACCTTGTCCGCGCGGCTCGATGCTGGCCCACAACCTGTACGAGCTGCCGCTGAGCCCGATCGACCTCGAGAACTCCGGCCCGATCGTGTTCGCGGCGATCCTGGGCGTGGCGTACGCCCTCCGGCCCGACTCGAAGGCCGTCGCGGCGGCGGCGCTGGGCTGGGGCGTCCTGAACCTCGTGATCGGCGGGATCGTCAGCGTGCTGCCGCTGTCGATCCTGCCGTTCGTGCCCGAGCAGTCGATCACGCACTACGGGGCGCACGTCGTGTACACGCTCGGGCAGGTGCCCCTCGTCGTGCTCGCCTACCGCGCGCCTCGCGCGGTGCCGGCCGCCGCGCGGCGATCCGGCCGGCGCGGACGCCGCATGGATGAGCGACACCGGATCCCGACGCGGGTCGGCTCGCTGGCCGTGCGCGTGCGGGGCGAGGGACCGCCGGCGGTGCTGTGGCACAGCCTGTTCGTCGATGAGCGGTCGTGGCAGCGGGTCGAGGACGACCTCGCCCGCGATCGGCGCCTGGTGATCATCACCGGGCCCGGGCCACGGGGCGAGCGCCGATCCCGGGCATCGCTACTCCCTCGACGACTGCGCCGCGGCTGCCGGAGAGGTGCTCGCGGCGCTCGACATCCGGGAGCCCGTGGACTGGGTCGGCAATGCGTGGGGCGGGCACGTGGGCATCGTGTTCGCGGCGACCTGGCCGGACCGGTGCCGGACCCTGGTCACGTTCGGGACGCCGGTCCAGGCCTACGGCCGGTCCGAGCGGCTCCTGTTCCGGGTCCTGCTCGCCGTCTACCGCGTCGTCGGCATGGTGGACTTCCTCTCGAGCGGGATCCGCGACGCGCTGCTGTCGCCCAGGACTCGCTCGAACGATCCCGAGGCGGTCGCGCTGGTGCTCGACTGCCTGCGCACGATGGAGCGGCGGGCGCTCGCCAACGCGATGGTGTCGATCTCGCTGCGGCGCCCGGACCTGACGCCGCGACTCGCGTCGATCCGCTGCCCGACCGTGTTCGTCACCGGCTCCGACCACCCGGAGTGGACGCCCGACCAGGCGGAGGCGACGAGCCGGCTGCTCGCCACGGGCTCGGCGGCCGTCGTCCCCGACACGGCGTACCTGATCCCGCTCGAGGCGCCCGAGGCGACGATCCGGATCGTCCGTGATCTCTGGGCCGCGTCGGCAGCACTCTCCCACTCGCAGCCATAGGGCCTCGCGCCGGGTTCGAATCATTCCGGACCTGCCGAGTACTACCAGGACACCGCGCGCGGCGTCGTGTCGGCAGGCGTCGCGGCTGATCCGGCCCGAGGGCAGCGCTCTGCCGGCGCGCCCCGACGATCAGGCGTCCGGAGCGCGGACCCGAGCCGCGGGTCTTCTCCAGGACGATCTGGAGGTCCTGGCTGAGGCCCGGTCGCGAAGCCCGCCTCGCTCAGCGCGAGGTAGTACTCCCACATCCGGATGAAGCGCTCGTCGAAGCCGAGCGCGCGGACCTCGTCGAGCGCGGCCGAGGAACCGCGTCCGCCAGGCGCGCAGCGTCCGCACGTAGTCGGCCGCGATGTCGCGTCACGCTCGCGGATCGAGCAGCCGCGTGTCGCGCGGTCGCCCGCTCGATGACCGCGAGCGACGGGCACAGGCCGCCCGGGAAGATGTACGTCTGGATCCAGTTCGCGCCGCGGAGCTGGCGCTCGTAGGCGGCGTCCGGGAAGGTGATCGACCTGGAGGCTGAGCCGGCCGCCGGGCCGCAGCGCCGCGATCGCAGGCCTCGAAGAACGTCGCGAGGTACTCCGCGCCGACCGCCTCGAGCATCTCGATCGAGACGATGGCGTCGTACGTGCCCTCGACGTCGCGGTAGTCGCGCAGCTGGACGTCGACGAGGTCGCTCGAGCCCGGCGGCGCGGACGCGCTCGCGGGCGAGGTCGTGCTGCTCGCTGCGAGATCGTGATCGACGTCACCCGGCAGCCGAGCTCGCCGGCCGCGTACAGCGCGAAGCCGCCCCAGCCGGTGCCGATCTCGAGGACGTGCTGGCCCGGCGCGCAGCCCGGCGCCGTCGGCGATGCGCCGGTACTTGTTCCGCTGCGCGTCGGCGAGCGACTGGTCCGGCGTCTCGAAGACCGCGCTCGAGTAGGTCATCGTCTCGTCGAGGAACAGCCGGTAGAAGTCGTTGCCCAGGTCGTAGTGGGCGGCGATGTTGCGGCGGCTCCCGGCGCGGCGTGTTGCGCCGCGTCCGGTGCGCGAGCGTCCGCCGCGAGCTGCGCCGGGACGCGGAACCAGCCGCCGGACAGCGCGAGCGCCTCGCGGTTCCGGGCGGCGAGCCGCGAGCAGGCCGGCCAGGTCCGGGCTGGACCACAGGCCGTCCATGTACGCCTCGCCGCCGCCGGTCTCGCCGCCGAGCGAGGATGCGCGTCGAGCGCCGCGCGGTCGTGGATCCGGATCTCCGCCGCGCCGTCGGCGACGTCGCGTCGCCGAACGTCCGGACGCGAGCCGTCCGGCAGGACGACGCGTCAGGCGCCCGACGCGGATCCGCTCGCGCGGCCGACGAGGCGCGACCCGCCAGGCGAGCGCGGTCCAGCAGGGTCGGCCGGACGCCGGCGGCGCGGTCGACGGGCGAGTGTCGGGCTGGTCATCGGGCGACCTCGCGGTGTCGGTGGAACCGGGCGCCGCGCAGCCACAGCCGCAGGGCGTGCCAGTGGATCAGCGCCGATCGTCCGTGGGTGACGAACGGGTGGCGCAGCGAGCATGCCGCAGCGAGCGTCCGGTCGGTCAGCGGCCGCCGGCGCAGGTCGAGGCTCGCGTGCAGCAGCGAGGCCCTCGGCCTGGTCGCTCGTTGATCGTGATCCGCAGCCGCGCCGGCTCGTCGCGGACGCGCACCGTGTAGCCGCCGCGCATCTCGATGAACGGCGAGACGTAGAACGCCTTGTCCATCGCCGCCACGAACGTCGCCGGCCCGCGTCGCCGCGGGCGGAGCGTGTACAGGTGCCGCTCGCCGTGCGTGTTGTGGACCTCGACGATGACGACCCGCAGGCACGCCGTCGCGCGTCGCGGCACAGGTAGAAGCTGGCCGGGTTGAAGACGTAGCCCGAGCACGCGCAGGTTGGTGACGAGCGTGATCCGCCAGCCGCTGCGGGTCCTCGCCCTCGCGCGCAGGTGGTCGAGGACCGCCGCGCGCACGTCGGCGGCCGGCGGGTCGAGGTGGTCCTCGTCGCGGAACGGCGACCAGGTCCCGGCCGGTTGCGGCGGAACGAGCCGAAGCGGCGCGGTCCACCTCGTCGAGCTCGTCGAGGTCGAGCGCCAGCGTAGAACACGTCGTGCTCGCAGCGCGTACGCGAACGGCCGGGCGCGGCGGTGGCGGACGATGCCCTCGAGCAGGTGCGACCTCATGCCGCCCGCTCCTCGGCCGGCGCGTCGCGACGACCGCGCGGCCGCCTCGAACCCGGAGCGGCAGCCGTCCTCGTGGAAGCCGTAGCCGAGGTGGGCGCCCGGCGTACCAGGTCCGCCGCCGGCCCTGCAGCGTCCGCGACGGCCGCCTGCGCGTCGAGCGTCGCGAACGTGTAGCTGCGGGTGCCGCATCGGCGCGCTCGGCGACGATCCGCGTCCGGGTCGCAGCGCGGTCGCCCGGGTTGACCGACACGCAGTACTGGACCGGGCCCGGGCAGCGACTGCAGCCGGTTCATGTGGTAGGTCATCGTCAGCGCGGTCGCGCGGGCCGGCCGGCAGTCGGCCTGGTCGACGTTCCACGACGCCGCGCGCCGCCGGTCGGCGCGGCAGCAGCCGCTCGT
Source organism: uncultured Pseudomonadota bacterium (assembly GCA_963770585.1). Classification (GTDB taxonomy): domain Bacteria; phylum Pseudomonadota; class Gammaproteobacteria; order Steroidobacterales; family Woeseiaceae; genus UBA1847. The sequence continues at coordinate 5,121 of CAVYQH010000001.1, forward strand.
CGGTGTGGAGGACGACCCGGTTCGTCGTGTACTCGAAGCCGCCGAGCGCGCGCGCGCTCGCGCGGATCGGCGTCGCGGAGCAGCGCGCAGCGCGTCGTCGGCGTGGGTCGCCATGACGACCGCGTCGAACGTGTCGCGCGCTGCCGGCGGCGGTCCGGACGGTGACCGCCGCCCCGCTCGCGCGCGACGTCGACCACCGGGTCGCCGGCGCGCACGGCGTCCGGCCGGCAGCGCTGCCACGATCCGCTCCACGTAGGGCATCGAGCCGCCGGTGATCGTCCGCCACTGGAGCGCCCGTCCGACGCCGATCAGGCCGTGGTTGTCGAGGAAGCGGAGCAGGTAGTCGATCGGGAAGTCGAGGATCGCGCCCGGCGGCCGGTCGACCAGACCGCGGACGTGATCGGGACGAGGAAGTGGTCGCGGAACGCCGCGCCCGAAGCCGCATCGTCGTCGAGGTACGTCGCCGAGCGTCGTCGGCGACGGCGGCGCCGGCGTCGAGCCGCGTCCGGGCGTCGCGGTAGAAGCGCAGGATGTCGGCGAACATCCGCCAGTGGCCGGGCCGCAGCGACGGCCGACGGCTGGGCGAACCAGCCGCGGACGCCGCGCGAGCTGAACTCGACGTCGCACGCCCGGCAGGCCGAGCCCAGCGACATGTCGCTCGGCTGGGTCGCGACGCCGAGCTCGCCGAGCAGCCGCAGGAACGTCGGGTAGGTGACGTCGTTGTAGACGATGAACCCCATGTCGACCGCGACCGGGCCCGCGCGCGGTCTCGACCGTCGACCGTCTTGACGTGGCCGCCGACCGGCGACTCGCGCGTCGATACAGCGCGATCTCGTGGTCGCGGTGCAGCGCGTAGGCGGCGGTCAGGCCGCTGATCCCGGCCCCGATGATGGCGACGCGCATCAGCGTCCGCCCGCGCGCCGGCCGACGCGGCGAGCGCGCGCCGTCGAGCGTCCGCTGCATGCCGTCGGCGGCGTCCCGCCCGATCCGCTCGAACGTGCCCGCCGAGGAACGGCTGGACGAGCCGCCGGACGCCGCCGAGCCGGATGTCGGCCGTGTAGTCGATGGCGGTCCCGTCGCCGCGCTCGGCTCGAAGCGGATGTCGTCGACCGCGCCGACGCCCGACCCGTCGCCGACCAGGACGACCCGCGTCGGCCGCTCGAAGCACGGTGATCCGGTACTTCATCGGCGCGACCCGGCCGCCCATCCGGACGCCGAGCTCGAAGCGCGTGCCGACACCGATCGGCCCGACCGCTCGGCCTCGGTCCGCCGCGACCACGCGGTGCCCGGGATCCCAGGCGTGCGAGTTCGCGAAGTCGGCGACGAAGTCGAAGGTCTCGTCGATCGGCAGGTCGGTGCGTCAGGCGCTCGTGGAGGCGGGTCATGCCGTCTCCGATCAGGGTGGGCGCGGGACGCGGGTCGGCGATCCCGGCGAGACCGGACGACGGCGTCCCACAGCCGCCGGCGATCGGCCGGCGAGACGCGCGTCGACGGGATGCGGTCGAACGGGCGGGCGCGACGATCCAGCAGGAGCCGGCCCGTGAGGTCGGCTGCCCGTGCGTCGGCGGCCAGCCAGACCATCGTGTCGATGCCCTCGCGCCGGCGTGCGCAGCAGCGGGCCCATCACGCGGTGGAAGCCCGGCAGGGCGGCGGCGAGCCCGGGCGTGTCCGCCCAGCCCGGGTGCATCGCGACGAAGCTGACGTCACGGCGTGCGACCCGCCGCGCCCACTCCCGGATGAGGCTGACCTGGGCGCGCTTCGCACGCGCGTACGCGCGCGTCCCGTCCCACGGCTCGGACGCCGACTGCAGGTCGTCGAGGTGGAGGCGCTGGGCGTACTGCCCGCCCGAGGTCACCGCGATGACGCGCGCGCCAGGGGTCGCCTCGAGCAGCGGCAGCAGGCCGGCGACCAGGGCGAACGGCCCGACGACCATCGTCGCGAGCGTCGCCTCGATCCCGTCCGCGGTGACCTGCCGGGTCGGGAAGATCGCCCCCGCGTTGTCGATGAGCACGTCGAGCCGCGACTCGGTGGCCACGATCGTGCTCGACCGCCTCGCGAACCGAGGCGAGCGACGCCATGTCGACGACGACCATCGGGAAGCGGTCCTCGCCGTGGGCGAGGACGAGCTCGTCGCGGACCGCCGCGCAGCTTCGCCTCGTCGCGGCCGACCAGGATCACGCGCGCCCCGAGCGTCGCCAGCGCGCCGGCGGCCTCGCGCCCGAGCCCGGACGTCACGCCCGTGAGGAGGACGGTCCGCCCCGCCAGCGCGCCGGCTCGCGGCGTCGTCCAGCCGAACAGCCTGCGGCGCACGGCCATGGCCGATCCGCGAGAAGCTGCCGATCACCGTGATCTCGAGGAGGTCGTCGACGACGGCCGCCATGTCCATGTGGGCTCCTGAAGTCGTTGTTCATAGTTTGTCGAGTGTTTGGAGCAGACAGTACCCGTGCTTGTCCACCGCTTGTCAAACGTTGAGTGCGTGCTAACGTGAACAAACCATGTACACGATCAAGCAGGCAGCGATCCGCACCGGGCTTGACCATCCCGACCATCCGGGCGTGGGAGCGGCGCTATGGCGTCATCGATCCCGACGCGGACCGCGAGCGGCTACCGCCTGTACGACGACGAGGCGATCGAGCGGCTCGTCGCGATGCGCCAGCTCGTCGAGGTCGACGGGGTGCGGCCGAGCCAGGCCGCGGACCAGGTGCGTGGCGGTGGTCCGGCCGTCGCCGGTCTCGCGGCGCGCGCTCGCCAGGCATCCGTCGATGCCGGCCCGGCCGGCGCGGCGGGTCCTGTCGGCGGCGGGTCGGCGCCGTCATCCATCGCGGCCCTCCGGGAGGCGACCCGTCGGATGGACATCCCCGCCATCGAACGGCTCCTCGACGAGGCCTTCGCGGCCGAGCGCTTCGAGGCGGCGACGAGCAACGTCGTCTACCCGGCGCTGCGCGCCATCGGCGAGGACTGGGCGGAGGGCAGCATCGACGTGGCGATGGAGCACGCGGCCAGCGAGACCATCCGGCGTCGGCTGGCCCGGTTCTACGACGCCGCGGTCGACCTCTCGGCGCCGCTCGACGTCATCGTCGGGATGCCCCCGGGCTGCCAGCACGAGATCGGCGCGATGGGGTTCGCGGTCGCCGCCCGGCGTGGCGGCCTCAGCGTCCTGTACCTCGGCGCGAACGTGCCGGTGCCTAGCTGGGTCCGGACCGCCGATGCGGTCGGCGCGCCCGCCGCGGTCGTCGGGGCGATCGTCGATCGCGACGTGCCGGCCGCGATCGACGTGGTCACGTCACTGCTGGCGTCGACCAGCCGGCCGCTCGTCTTCGTCGGGGGTCGGGTCGCGCCGGCTGTCGCCGAGGCGACCGGTGCGGTCGCGCTCCCGGCCCACCTGGACGCGGCCGTCGAGGTCGTGCGCCAGCGCCTTCGCGCGAGTCGCTCGGCCTGACCGTCCGCCGACGATCGTCACGGAGCCCGCGGCCCGGACCTGGGCGGCCGACGGTACCCTCGCACCATGGAGACGTCATCCCGGGTCCATCCCATCGGCGTGTCGACGTGGCTCTGGACCTCGCCGCTGACCGATGCGGACCTCGACCGGCTCGTGCCGCTGGTCAGCGGGTGGGGGTTCGACATCATCGAGCTGCCGATCGAGCAGCCCGGCGACTGGGATCCTGGGCGCGCTGCGGACCTGGTCGCCGGGGCGGGCCTCGGCACGACGACGTGCGCCGTGATGACCCCGGACCGGGACCTGACCACCACCGATCGCGCCCTCACCGCGACGACCCAGGACTACCTCCGGCAGTGCATCGACATCGCGGCGGCGGTGGGATCGCCCGTGGTCGGCGGGCCGATCTACGCGCCCGTCGCACGGCTGTGGCAGCTGGACCCGGATGACCGCAGGCGGACGATCGAGCGACTCGTCGAGGCGCTGCGAAGCGTCGCCGACCACGCCGAGCGCAACGCTGTCCGCCTCGCCCTCGAACCGCTCAACCGGTACGAGACCAGCTTGATCAACACCGTCGACCAGGCGATGGACGTCGTCACGGGCGTCGACTCCAAGGCGCTGGGCATCCTGCTCGACACGTTCCACCTCAACATCGAGGAGAAGGACCCGGCCGCGGCGACCCGGCTGGCGGCCGGCCACATCACACACGTCCAGGCATGCGGGACGGACCGCGGGACGCCGGGTGCCGACCGGTTCGAGTGGGACCGGTTTGCCGAGGCGCTCGCCGAGGCGTCCTACACCGGCCCGATCTGCATCGAGTCGTTCACGGCCCACAACGCGGCGATCGCCCGTGCCGCGTCCATCTGGCGTCCGCTCGCCGCCACCCAGGACGCCCTGGCCATCGACGGGCTGGCGTTCCTGCGGCCGTTGTTCCAGGGCGAGCGCGGAGGCACATCCCGATGAGCAGGCTCGTGTTGATCGCAGGCGCGCCGTCCCACGGACCCGGCGCCCACGAGCATCGGGCCGGCTCGTTGCTACTCCAGCGCTGCCTCGAGGCGGTGCCGGATCTCGAGGTCGAGGTCCATACCGGCGGCTGGGTTCCCGACGACGAGGCGCTCGAGGGAGCGGATGCCATCGCGATCTATTCGGACGGCGGGGCCGGGCACCCCATTCTGGTCGGGGACCGGCTGGAGACCCTGGGCCGGCTGATGGACCGCGGCGTCGGCTTCGCCCTGATGCACTGGGCCGTCGAGGTCCCGCGTGACCGGGGCGCGCCGCAGGTCGACAGCTGGATCGGAGGCCACTACGAGGACCTCGTCAGCTGCAACCCGATGTGGGATGCCCGCTTCGAGCAGCTGCCGGAGCACGCGATCACGCGCGGCGTGCAGCCGTTCGCCACGCACGACGAGTGGTACTTCAACCTCCGGACCGGTGACGACGCCCTGGCCAACGAGCCGACCGTCCGTGCCGGCACGCAACGTGCGCCCGATCCTGGTCGCGACGCCGGCCGACAGCGTGCGCGAGGGCCCGTACGTGTGGCCGCACGGCCCGTACCCGGCGGTCGTGGCCGCGAGCGGGCGTCCGGAGAGCCTGCTGTGGGCGGTCGAACGTCCCGACGGTGGCCGCGGCTTCGGCCTGTCGGGCGGCCACTACCACGCCAACTGGGGGAACGATGCGTTCCGGACGACTGTGCTCAACGCACTCGTCTGGCTGACGGGCGCAGACGTCCCGGACGGCGGGGTCGCCTCCCATGTCTCCGCCGACGATCTTGCCCGTGACCTCGACGAGAAGGGTTGACGGGAACCGCGGTCGAGACGGTTCCAGCGTGAGTGATCTGCCCGGCAGTCGCCCGGGTGCCAGAGCGAGGTAGCAACCATGAACCTGTGCGAGATGGACGTGGTCACTGCATCACCCGACGGCCGATGCCGTGCCGGCCGGGAGCCGGGCATGAGCGGCGCGATCGACGGCATCGTCGCGCGCGGCGAGGTCGGTGGGCGCACGGTCCAGATCGTCGAGACCGGCGAGGTCGAGTGCCACGTGTACGAGCCCGCACCGCTCGCGGACGGCCAGGTCCGCGTCCGGACCGTGCGCTCGGCCGTGAGCACCGGCACGGAGATGACCTTCTACGGCCGCGACGCGTCCAACGTCTACCTTCACAAGCAGTGGAACGAGGAGCTCCGGCTGTTCGAGCCCGGCACGCCCTCCATCGACTTCCCGTTCGTGTTCGGGTACCGGGCGTCGGGCGAGGTCGTGGAGAGCCGGTCCCCGGACGTGGCCGTCGGCCACCGCGTGTACGGCAACTGGCGCCACACCGAGTTCACCACGATGTCCGCGCAGCGGGCCATCGACCACACGCTGCCCGCGGACCTGACATGGGACGACGGGGTGGACCTCGGCCAGATGGGACCGATCTGCGTCAACGCGGTCGCCTTCGGCGGGGGAGAGCATGCGGGCGGCCCGGCGGTCGTCCTGGGTGCCGGACCCGTCGGCCTCATCACCGCCCAGATCGCGGCGGCCGAGGGCGCGCAGGTCTTCGTCGTCGACCGCGTCGCCGAACGGCTCAAGGTCGCGCGCGACCTCGGCCTCGAGACTGTCGAGGCGGCCGAGGGCGTCGACGTGGCGGCGACCCTCAAGCGCCGGTTCGGATCGGAAGGGATCGCGGTCGCCTGGGAGTGCACCGGCTCGACCTTCGCGCTCCACGAGGCCATCCGGGTCGTGCGCCGCAAGGGTCTGGTCGTGGCCGTCGGCTTCTACCAGGGCGAGAGCCGGGGGCTGCTGCTGGGCGACGAGTTCCACCACAACGGGATCCGCGTGGTGTGCGGCCAGATCGGCAACATCCACGAGTCCTACACGTGGGACACTCTCCGCGAGCGGATCACCGAGCTCGCGCTTGCCGGGACCGTGAAGCTGGGTTCGCTGCCGCGCCTGACGCTGCCGGTGGAGGAAGCGGCCGCCGCGTTCGCCGCGCTGGGCAACCCGGCAGAGGTCCTCCAGACGGGGTTCAGCTACGACCCCGCGACCTAGGCCGCGCAGCTAGCTCGCGGGCCGGTCCGGTCGCAGCCGCGTTCCCACTGAGGACGGGTCGGTCGCGTCGTCCCCGCCGGGCTTCGGGTCGGCGTGGGCGATGTCGTACTCGATCCGCAGGTCGACGTCCTGGGGGTAGTTGCCGAAGCCCCGCCCGAAGATGTTGATCCCGCCGACGTTGGCCGCATCGGGAAGGATGCCGATCCGCACCGAGATCGTCTCGCCGGCGCGCAGCCCGAGCGCGTCGAGGGAGACGGCGGAGAGGGCGACCCCGTCGACGGTCGCCCCGTCGTCCGAGACGCGCCATCGCTTGAGGACGCCGTACTGGGAGTCGCGGTCGTCCCACCAGCTCGGCGTCAGCCGGCCCCGGGTCCCGCCGAAGTCGCCCGGACAGGTCCATGCACCGAGATGGACGTCATTGATCCACACGCTGATGTCGCTCGGCCAGTCGGGGTCGTGGAGCGGCGCCTCGCTGCACACCTCCGCCGAGACCGCGATCGCGGAGATCACCGATCCCGGCGGAACCCGGTTGGGGAATTGGTACTCCACGTAGCCGGCGCGGAACCAGACGAGCTGCGCCGCCTGCCGGTCGGGCTCGTAGAACGAGGCCGGGTCGTCCATCAGGCCGATCAGCCCGTTCGGCCCGGCCAGCCCGCAGGTCGGCTGGATCGCGATGTCGGAATAGGCCCCCACCGGCATGCTCAGCTCGTAGGTCCGGCGGGCGTGGCGATCTCCTCGGGCAGGCCCAGCACGACCTCGTCGTACGTCCTCGAGCACACCTTGCGCAGGCCGCGGCTGGCGGGCCGCAGCTCGCACGTGATCAGCCCTGCCTGCTCGAGCTCGGCGACGTGCATCGCGGCGGTCGACGGTGGCAGGCCGAGGTCCGTGGCGATGCGGTTGACCGCCACGACCCGGTCGCCCAGGTAGCGGAGGATCCGCAGCCGCGGCTCGCTCGCGAGCGCCTTCAGCACCTCGAGCGCCCGGCCGTCGGCCGCGCTCGCATCGACATGGGTGCTCCGTCGCAGGACGGATCGGTCGGTCATGGCGTCGAGTTATCCAACTATTCCTGTTCGATACAGGGTCAGCCCGCAGGATAGCAGCATGGCAGCCGCGTTTGCGGGCTAGTGACACGCGTTTTCCTGTATTACACTCGCGCGTCTTGGGAGCAATCAAGTTGCCACCCATCGGGGCCTTGAAAGGGTCAACGTGCGGCCTGGTGTCTTCGATCCGGTAGCGGAACGGTCGAGCCTGCCCCTCGCTCACGGCTGGTCGTTCGTGCCCGACCCGGACGCGAGGTTCACGCCCACGGACCTGCCGCCCGGCGACGCCATCGACGTGCCCGGCGCCTGGGAGGACCACACCGGTGGCGTGGGCGGCCTCGTGACCGGGTGGTACGTGCGGCGCCTCGAGATCCCGTCCGAGTGGGCCGGCGATGCCGCGGTGCTGCGCTTCGGCGCCGTCATGGCGAGCTGCCGCGTCTACCTCGATGGCACGCCGGTCGGCGGCCACGAGGGCGGCTACCTGCCGTTCGAGGTCGACCTCACGGCACATGTCCGGGCCGGCGCTGCCCACGACCTCGCCATTCGCGTCCGCAACCCGTTCGGCGTGTTCGACCGGCAGCCGGTCTACAGCGAGCCCGGTGCGATCGACGCCGCTGCGGCGCTGCTCGGCGAGGAGCTCACGGCGGCCCCCGGCGGCAAGCAGACCTGGTACTCGTCGACCAGCGGGCTCGTCCGACCCGTGACCCTCGAGCGTCGGCCCCGGGTGCACCTTGGGACGCTCGCCGTCCGGCCTGACCTGGCGGGCTGTCGGGCGAACGTCCGCTGGTCCGTGGACGGTCCGGCGGGCGGGGTTGCCGCACGCGCGGTCGCCGACCGGCTCTCGATCGACATCCTCGATCCCGACGGCCGGCGCGTGTCGAGCTGGACCCGGGACGGCGTTGCCCCGGGCGACGGGGGAACGGTCGACCTCGAGATCGCCGATCCGGTGGCGTGGGAGCTGGGAACCCCGGCGCTCTACCGCGCGGACGCACGCCTCGTCGACGCCGGCGGTGGGACCGCGGACCTCGTGACGGCGTCGTTCGGGATGCGCGACGTGGGCACGCGCGACGGGCGCGTGACGCTCAACGGGCGCCCGGTGTACCTGCTCGGCGCGCTCGACCAGGACTACTACCCGGACACGCGCTCGACCCCGCCCTCGCGTGCATTCCTCGATGACCAGGTCGCGAAGGTGCGGGAGCTGGGCCTCAACCTCCTGCGCTGCCACATCACCATCCCCGACGAGGCGTATCTCGACGCCGCGGACGAGGCCGGCCTCCTGGTGTGGTGCGAGCTGCCCAACTGGAACCGGTTCAGCCCCACGGCTGCCGCGATCGGCCTCGCGATGCTCACGGAGATGGTCGAAGCCCTGGGCAACCATCCGTCGATCGTCGCCTGGACGATCATCAACGAGGACTGGGGCACGGACCTGCGTCGGGTCGCGGACCACCGTCGCTGGCTGGCCGACGCGTACGAGCACCTCCGCCGGCTCGACCCCACCCGGCTGATCGTCGACAACTCGGCGTGCGGTGGGCCGGGCGACGAGAACTTCCACGTCCGATCCGATCTGCAAGGCTTCGACCAGGCCGCAGCGGAAAAAGGTCCAGCGATCCTGGCGGATGAGCCAGGGAATCTCGTTGACCGGCCCGAGGCACTTCGCGTGTTCGCCGCCGTTCAGGAATCCCGCATCGAACAGGCTTGCGACGTCGCCGGCCGCCGACGTTCCCGTAGGCGATGCGTTGCGCGCCGACCTCCACCTCCACGAGCGGCTCGAGCCAGCTCGCGCCCCAGGAGCCGTTGCGCAGGAGCTGGATGTCGCTGCCGCGTTCCTTCGACTGGCGGGCGATCGCGACCGCAACGTCGTCCGCGCCGACCGATATAGCTGCCGTTTCGCGCGGAACGTAGACTTTGCTGCGGGCCATCAGTCCGCGCCCTCGAGGCTGCCCACGAGTTCGTCGAAGCGCTCGGCGCTGACCCGGCCGTAGACGCGGTCGCCGAACATGACGGCCGGTGACAAGGCGCAGTTGCCGAGGCAGTAAACCGGCTCGAGCGTGATGTCGTCCTTCGTCTCATGGAATTCCATCCCGAGGGTCGACCGGGCGTGCTCGGTGAGCGCACGGCTGCCCATCGCCTGGCAGGACTCGGCCTGGCAGATCTTCACCCGGTGCCGCCCCGGCTTCTCCGTGAGGAAGTCGTGGTAGTAGCTGACGACGCCGTGCACCTCCGCCCGCGACAGGTTCAGCTCGTCTGCCAGCTGCCGGATCGCGGCTTCCGGTACGTAGCGAAAGCGCTCGACGATGCCGTGCAGGATCTGGATCAGCATTTCCGGCTTGCCGTGATAACGCGCGACGATCGAGCTCGTGATCGCCGGCTCGTAACCGTTCAGGGCATGAGGATCGCTCACGGACACAGGCGCTCCGCTCCGGCATAGATATTGAAGTTGTTGCCGCGCAGGAAGCCCACGAGCGTCATGTTGAACTCCCGCGCGAGCGCCACGGCCAGGCTCGACGGCGCGCTCACCGCAGCCAGCAACGGCAGGCCCGCGACCAGCGCTTTCTGCATGAGCTCGAAGCTGGCACGTCCGGAGACGATCAGCCCGAGTTCCGAGGCGGGCAGGCGGCCGTCGAGGAGCAGCTGCCCAACCAGCTTGTCCACGGCGTTGTGCCGGCCGACGTCCTCGGCGACGGCCACGAGCCGCCCGCCGGCATCGAAAGCGCCGGCGGCATGCAGGCCCCCGGTGTCCTCGAAGGTCTGCTGCGCCGCGCGCAGCACGGCGGGCATGCCGGTCAATACGGCTTCGGAGAAAACGGTGCCGGGCCCAGGCAAGGGCGCGAGGCCGGTGACTCGCAGGGCGTCGAGCGACGTCTTGCCGCAGACGCCGCAGCTCGAGGTCGTATAGAAGTGTCGCTGCAGGCGGCCGAGGTCGACGGCCACGTCGCGGCCGAGTTCGACACGGATCACGTTGTGGTTGCCGGAATCCGGCGCCGGCGGCCCGCAGACGTCGATCGACGCGATGTCGGTCGCCGCATGCACGATCGATTCGGTGTACAGGAAGCCGGCGGCCAGCGAACGATCGTCGCCCGGCGTGCGCATGGTGATCGACAGGCTCTTCAGCGCGCGGCCGTCCGGCGTGGAATAGCCGAGCCGGATCTCCAGGGGTTCCTCGACCGCAACCCGGTCCGGCAGCGGCTCGCGCCGGCCCTGCCGGCTCTTTTGAATGTCGATGGCGGAGCTGCCCTGAGCCATGCCTGTTACCACCTCCCCCCGGGCCGGCCAGTATAGCCCCAATCCCGGCTGGCCCGTGCGGCGCCACCCTTTGGTTGCGCGGGCCGCCTTAATGAGAATCGTTCGCAAGTAGCGGATTTGCAAGGCTTTGTTACCGGCTTCGTTTTGCTGGCGTTCAGTTTGCAGAGGTACAATCCGGCCAGCAGAACGATCGCAGCGAACCCGAAGAATCCGAGGAGCACCCCGTGAAAAAGATTCCGCGCCGTACCTTCATCCAGCTCTCCGCCGCCGCTGCCACCGGTTGTCTCGTGGCACCCGCGCACCGGGCAAGAGCCCAGGATCTGCCGCATCTGGAAGAAAGCGACCCGATGGCCCAGGCCATGAAGTACACCCATGATTCGAGCAGTGTCGATGCAGCCAGCCGGCCGAACCCGGCGGCGGACCAGCATTGCGCCAACTGCGCGCTGGTGCAGGGCGAGGAGGGCGAGTGGCGACCCTGCCAGATCTTCCCCGGCAAACTCGTCAATGCGAAAGGCTGGTGCTCGGTCTGGGCTCCGAAAGCCTGATCCGCAGCGCGAGCAGACGGGCGAACGCCGGCCTAGCGCCGGCGTTTTCGTCTACAATGCGCGCCGACTTTTCCCGCCGCGTCGGAGATCACCGTGTTTGAAGGGCTCAAGGCGCTGCCGCCGGACGCAATCCTCGGCCTGATCGCCGAGTACAAGAACGACGAGCGCCCGCAGAAAATCGACCTCGGGGTCGGTGTGTACCGCAGCGCCGAGGGCACCACGCCGGTGCTCGAGGTCGTCAAGGAAGCCGAGCAGCGGCTCGTCGACACGCAGGACAGCAAGGCCTATCTCGGCACGGCGGGCAATCCCGATTTCAATGCCCGCATGCAGGCGCTCAGCTTCGGCGATGCCGAAATCCCGGAGCGGCTGGTCACGATCCAGGCGCCGGGCGGTTCCGGCTCGCTGCGCGTCGCCGCCGGCCTGCTAAACCGCGCGCGCGAGAAGACGCCGGTGTGGGTCAGCGAACCGACCTGGGCGAATCATGCGCCGCTTTTGGGCGGGGCCGGCCTGAATCTCAAGCCCTATCCGTACTACGACACCCGCAAACACGTGATTCGCATCGACGCCATGCTCGAGACCCTGCAGAGCGCGCCGAAAGGCGATGTCGTGCTGCTCCACGCCTGTTGCCACAACCCGTCCGGCCTGGACCCGGACGAGGGCCAGTGGCGGGCCATCGCCGCGGTCATCGAAGAACGCGAACTCGTGCCTTTCGTCGACATGGCCTACCAGGGATTCGGGCGCGGCCTCGACCCCGATGCGTTCGCGATCCGGCACCTGGCCGGACGCGTCGAATCCATGCTCGTCTCGACGTCCTGCTCCAAGAACTTCGGCCTGTACCGGGACCGGGTCGGCACGCTCTCGGTGCTGGCGACGGACCCGGGCACACGCACGATCCTGGCGAGCCAGCTCGGCAACATCGTGCGCACGCTGTACTCCGTGCCGCCGGACCACGGCGCCGCGGTCGTCAGCCTCATCCTCGGCGATCCGCAACTCACCGCGCGCTGGCACGTGGAACTCGCGCAGATGCGCGAGCGGCTGCGCGGGATGAGCAAGCTGCTCGGCGACGCGCTCGAGGCCAGTGCGCCGGAGCACGATTTCTCGCATTTGAAGCGCGCCACCGGGATGTTCTGCTTCCTCGGCATCAGCGAGGAGCAGGTCAGCCGCCTGAAAAAGGAATTCGGCATCTACATGGTGGGCTCGAGTCGCATCAACGTCGCCGGCATCACCGCCGGCAACGTCGGCTACCTCGCCGAATCCATCGCCGCGGTATTGTAGGAACGGCCTACCGCGCGAAGATCGGGCCCCAGAGGATGCGGCTGCCCGGCTCGATGGCGAGCCGCTCGGTGACGCCCGCGTTCAGTTCCAGCACGTAGGTCACCGGCTCGGCTGCCGCGATCGACGCGAGCGATTGCGGTTCCGTGTGCCTGGCGATGTTGACGATGCTGCCGTCGTCCCGGGCGAAGGCGATGTCGAGCGGGATCAGGGTGTTCTTCATCCACATCGAGTGAATGCCGCTCGCCTCGTACACGAACAGCATGCCGCTCGTGGCAGGCAGCTCCCGTACCTGCATGAGGCCGCGCTGCTTCTGCGCCGGGTCCACGGCGAGATACAGATCGAAGCGATGACAGGCATGACGGGCCGCGACGACGACGAGGACGTCGCGCGCGAACGCTTCATCGAGCGTCGTGTCGAAGCCGGCGGCGAGCTGGCTGGCGGCGAGAATGAGGGCCGCCAGCACTGCGCGACAGGTCATCCGTTACTCCAGTCCACGAATCCGGAAAAGCGCAGATTCTCGATCGTCACGCTCGTGTCGCCGTTGGTCTCGGCGAGCGGCGCGATGCAGTTCATCGTGCCGTCGAGCAAAGACAGCGTCCCGTGTTCGGGCACCGAAGCCTCGCGATCGATGTCGACCCAGCAGTAGTCCGAGATTCGTCGTGCTGAAGAACCGGCCGCGTCCTTCCTCGATGATCGTGATATTGCTCGCGAGGTCGGTGCCGGTGACCCCGCGTTCGAGGCCCGGGATGGCGATGATGACCGCGAGCGGCACGTCGTCCGGACCGGCGCGCCCCGCGAACCTGAGTCGCGCGCCGGCACCTCGCGGTCGCGGCATGCCCTCGCAGCTCATGTCCACGGCCCGCCAGTCGATCTCGCCCTGCAGTGCGCCGTGCAGCGTCGCGCGGAAGCGGCCGCCTTCGAGGCATGCGCGTGCTTCGCCGGCAGGCGGCAGCCACGTGGCCGGTGTCGCGGCCGTAGCTTCCGGGCCGTCGGCGGGATTGCAGCCGGCAAGGACGAGCCATGCAGCCAGGAACGGTGGAATCGTAGCGGAACGGGGCAAGCTCGGCGTCTCCGTGCGGTAAGAGCGCATGCATTATCACCGATGTGCGCCGCTGCCGGGCATGCTCGTGTCGCGGTCCGGCGACCAGTTGGCCTCCTTGCGCATCATCTCTAGAATGGCACGCCCGCCCGGCATGCCGTCCGTTTGCCGTGCCCATCGAGTTCCGGGAGTCGTGGATGAGCGTCCTTGAAAGATTTCAGCAGCTGGAAACGCATGCGAGCCGCCTGATCATCGGCCAGGCGCATCTGATCAATCGCATGCTGCTCGCACTCCTGTGCGACGGCCACCTGCTGGTCGAGGGCGCACCGGGTCTCGCCAAGACCCGCGCGATCAAGGTGCTGGCCGAAAGCATCGAGGGTGACTTCCATCGCCTCCAGTTCACGCCCGACCTGTTGCCGGCCGACCTGACGGGTACCGACATTTACCGGCCGCAGGACGGCAGTTTCGAGTTCCGGCGCGGTCCGCTGTTCCACAACCTGATACTTGCCGACGAGATCAACCGCGCGCCGGCGAAAGTCCAGTCCGCGCTCCTCGAAGCCATGGAAGAGCGGCAGATCACGGTGGGCGAGAGGAGTTACGCGCTCGAAGACCTGTTCATGGTTATGGCGACGCAGAATCCCATCGAGCAGGAAGGCACGTATCCGCTGCCGGAAGCGCAGCTCGACCGTTTCCTGTTGCACGCAGAGGTCGGCTATCCGACGCCCGCGGACGAGCGACGGATCCTGATCCTGAATCGAGACGAGGCGCGCGCGCAGCGGCGCGATGCCTTTAAGCCGCCCGAACTCCTGTCGCGCGCGGCGATCACGGAGGCGCGCCAGCTCATCCTCGGCCTGTACCTCGCGGACGAACTCGAGGCGTACATCGTCAACATCGTCCTTGCGACGCGCGATCCGGCCCCGGTCGACGCGTCGCTGGCGGGCCAGATCCTGTACCCTGCGTCGCCGCGCGCGAGCATCGGCATCGACCGGGCCGCGCGTGCCCACGCCTGGCTCGCCGGCCGCGACTACGTCGGACCCGAGGACATCCAGGCCGTGGCGCCCGACGTGCTGCGGCACCGGCTGGTGCTGAGCTTCGAGGCGGAGGCAGACGGCGTCGACGCCAACTCGGTAATAGAGCGCCTGCTGAACGGCGTCGGCGTGCCGTAATGCATCTCGATCACGTGCCTCAGGATGCCTCGCCGGTCAGCGTCAGCCAGCCGGGACTGATCCGGCTGTACGGTGCCGCGCGGGCGATCGCGCTCGACGTGCTGCGCATCAATTCGCTGCAGACCGGGGCCTACGTTTCGCACTTTCGCGGGCGCGGCATGGAGTTCGACGAATCGCGGCCCTACCAGCCCGGCGACGATCCCCGCTCGATCGACTGGCGCGTGACCGCGCGCAGCACCACGGCGTACACGAAGTTGTTTCGTGAGGAGCGCGAGCGCCCCGTGCTGATCATGGTCGATCTCCGTTCGAATATGCACTTCGCGACCCGCGGCTGTTACAAGTCGGTCAATGCGAGCCGTGCGGCGGCACTCATCGCCTGGGCCGCGCACCATCGCGGCGACCGGCTGGGCGGACTCATTTTCGGCGACAGCACGCACCGCGAACTGAAACCACGGCTGGGTCGCCGCGCGGCGCTCAGGTTCGTGCATGCACTCGCCCTGCACCCGGACTGGCAGCGGCGTGCGGCCGGCGACAACGGTGCTGCGGTGCTGTCGATGGCGATGTCCGCGCTGCGGCGCGTCACGCGGCCCGGCAGTCTCGTCGTACTGCTCAGCGACTTCAGCGGCTTCACACGAGCAGCGCAGTCCTATCTCCTGAGCCTCGCGCGGCACAACGAGGTGCTGGCGATCTCGCTGTCCGACCCGTTCGAACGCGAACTGCCGCCGCCGGGGCGCTACCGCCTGGTTTCGGGCGACGAGGCCGAGCTGGCAATCGACACGCATCTCGCAGCGGCCCGGCGGGACTACGCGGCGGCCTATGCCGCGCGTGTCCAGGACTTCCTTGCGTTTTGTCAGCGCTACGGCATCCATCACCTGCTGATGTCGACCGACGACGATCCCGTGTCGACCCTGCAGACCGCGCTTGGCCGGCGGACACATTGATATATAGAGTGAAAAGGCGAACCGCCGATGAATCCCGCCGAATTGCCTTTGCGTGACCTGCATCTGCCGGAGCCGGCAAGCGCCTGGCCCCCGGCGCCGGGCTGGTGGCTGCTCCTCGCCCTGGCGCTCGCCGCACTTGCCTGGTTCGCGCAACGCTGGTGGCGAGCCTATGCCCGCAACGCGGCCCGGCGGCAGGCGCTCCGGGTGCTCGACACGGCGGTCGCCGACTTCGAGCGGCACGGCAATACGGTCAGGCTGGTGGCGGAACTCTCGGCACTGCTGCGGCGCGCGATGCTCGCCTATGCGCCGCGCGCCGAGGTCGCCGGGCTGACCGGCGAGGCCTGGCTGGCCTGGCTGGACCGCGGCCTCGACCAGCCGCAGTTCGTCGCGGGCGACGGGCGGCCGGTCGTCGACTGGCCGTATCGTGATCCGGGCGGCCCGGGCCTCGAGGTGCCGCGCTCCGACCTTGCCGCGTTCGTCGATGCCGTGCGCGAGCGGATCGCGACGCCGCTGCCGGAGCAGGCCGGATGATTGCACTGGCCTGGCCGTGGGTGCTGCTTGCACTGCCGCTCCCGTGGCTCGTCCGCCGGCTGCTACCCGAAGCCCGCGCCTTGCAGGAAGCCGGCCTGCGCGTGCCGGCGCTCGAGCGCTTCGCGCTCGTGAGGCAGCGCCGCGCAAGCGAGCGGCTGTTCGACTGGCGAGCCTGGGCCGCCGCCGTCGCCTGGCTGCTGCTGGTACTGGCCGCGGTACGGCCGGAGTTCGTCGGCGACGAACTCGACGTGCCGGTGTCCGGGCGCAACCTCATGCTCGCGGTCGACCTGTCGGGCAGCATGGATCAGAAGGATTTCATCCTCGGCAATACCCGCGTCGACCGGCTTACGGCGACCAAGGCGGTCGCGAGCGACTTCATCACGCGGCGCGAAGGCGATCGCATCGGGCTCATCCTGTTCGGTGAGCGCGCCTACCTGCAGGTCCCGCTCACGCTGGATCGGGAGACGGTCAAGACCTTGCTGCTCGAAGCGTTCATCGGCCTGGCGGGCGAGAAGACCGCGATCGGCGACGCGATTACGCTGGCTGTGAAACGCATCCACGAGCAGGAGCAGGATGCCGGTGAGCAGGTGCTGTTACTGCTCACCGACGGCGCGAATACGGCCGGCGAGGTCGATCCGCTGAAGGCAGCGGAACTCGCCGCGCAGATCGGTCTCAAGGTGTACACGATCGGCATCGGTGCGGAACAACTCGAGGTCGCCTCACTGCTCGGCGGACGCCGGCAGATCAACCCGTCGGCGGATCTCGACGAGGGCACCCTGACGCGTATCGCCGAGCTGACCGGCGGCGACTATTTCCGTGCGCGGGACACGGCCGGGTTGCAGGAGATCTACCGGCTGGTCGACGAGCTCGAGCCGGTCGAAGAACCGGAGTCGGGCTTCCGCCCCATCCGCTCGCTGTTCCACATTCCGCTCGCCGGCGCGTTTGGGCTCACGGCCCTGCTGGCGCTCGCGAGCCTCTTCGCTAACCTGCGGTTGCGGCGCGCGGCGCGGGAGCATGCCCTTGCCGGCTGAGTTCCATTTCCTGCGCCCGGAATGGTTGTGGGCGCTGCCGGCCGTCCTGGGCGCGGCCGTGTATTTCGGCGTCCGGCGCCTGGGGCCCGGCGCCTGGGCCGCGGTCGTCGACCCCGGGCTCGCACCGCATGTGCTCACGGGAACGCAGAGCGGCCGGCGCGACGGGCGCTGGCTCGTGTTCGCGCTCGCCGGCGTGCTCGGTGTGCTCGCGCTGGCGGGGCCGGCCTGGGAGCGGATCGCGCAGCCGGTGTTCCGCTCTGACCAGTCGCTGGTCGTCGCGCTGGACCTGTCGCGCTCGATGGATGCGCAGGACGTCGCGCCGAGCCGTCTCACGCGGGCGCGGCTCAAAATTCTCGACCTGCTCGAGCGGCGTGCCGGGGGCCAGACCGCACTGGTCGTGTATTCGGCGAACGCGTTCACAGTCACGCCGCTGACGACCGATACGGACACGATCGCGGCGCTGGTCAACAGCCTCGGCACGGACATCATGCCGAGCCAGGGCAGTTATCCGGCCGTCGCGATCAACAAGGGCCGCGCGTTGCTCGAGCAGGCCGCGGCCGCCAGCGGCGAAATCCTGCTGGTCACCGACGGCGGCGCGTCGCAAAGCGCCGAGGAGGCAGCCGCCGAACTCCACTCGGCCGGTTACACGCTGTCCGTGCTCGGCGTCGGCACGCCGCAGGGCGCGCCGATTCCGCGCGAGAGCGGCGGGTTCGTCACCGACGCCGCGGGCCAGATGGCCATCCCGCGCCTCGAGGAGCCCGGGCTGCGCGCGCTGGCGGATGCCGGCGGCGGCCGCTACGCCAACCTCACGCCGAACGACAACGACCTCGATCACCTGCTGTCCGGCGCGACGAATGCGCGTGCCGCCGGCGGCGACGACGCGCAGGCCACCGACCAGTGGCGCGAGGAGGGTCCCTGGTTGTTGCTTGCACTGCTGCCGCTCGCGGCAACAGCCTTCCGGCGTGGCTGGGCCTTCGCTGCCGTCTTCGCATTGCTGCCACTCGCGCAGCCTGCCGACGCCTCGCTGTGGGACGACCTGTGGTTCAACCGTAACCAGCAGGGACAGCGGCTGCTGGAAGCGGGCGAAGCGCAGGCCGCGGCAGGGCGGTTCAAGGACCCCGAATGGCAGGCGGTGTCGCGCTATCGCGCGGGTGACTACGCGGAAAGCGCCGCCCGCTTTTCCGAGCACGAAGATGTGCGCAACCTCTACAACCTCGGCAACGCGCTCGCGCGGCAGGGCGAATTCGAATCCGCGATCGACGCATACGACCAGGCGCTGGAGCTCGACCCCGACGATGCCGACGCCACGTACAACCGCGACCTCCTGAAACAGGCGCTCGAAGAGCAGAAAAAACAGCAGCAACAGCAGCAGGAACAAGGCGAGTCGCAGGAATCCTCGCAGTCGGCTGGCGACGAAAGCCAGCAATCGGAGAATCCGTCGGACCCGAACCAGGAGAGCGACGGACAGTCCCGGTCCGACAGCGACGAAAAGGACGCCGCCCGGCGGCCCGAGGACGAGTCGGCGGAACAGGCGATGCGCGAACTCGAAGAGGAGCTGAAGCGCGCCGCGGAGGAGGCCGAATCGCAGGACCGGCCGGCGACTGACGAGGAGCTGATGGGCGCGCGGCAACAACAGGCGGAGGAGCAGGCGATGGAGCAATGGCTCCGGCGCATCCCGAACGACCCGGGCGGGCTCCTGCGGCGCAAGTTCCGCTACCAGTACCAGCGCGAGGGCCGCGACCAGGATGGCAACAGCATCTCGCCGGACAACGAGGAGCAACCCTGGTGAAGCCGAGGACAGGGGCCCGCGCCGGCCTGCTTGCGGGTATTTGCGCGCTGACGCTAGCCACGACGGCGTCGGCCACGGTCACGGCCAGCATCGACCGCGACCGCATCGAGTCGAACGAGTCCTTTACGCTCAAGATCACGGTCGATTCGACCGCCGACCTTGCGCCGGACCTCGCCGTGCTCGCACAGGATTTCGAGGTCGGACAAACCAGCCAGCTCACGGAGGCGCACATCGTGAACGGCGCGGTCAGCCGCAGCGTCTCCTGGAGCGTCGTGCTGACGCCGCGCCGCGCCGGCCTGCTGAGCATTCCGGCACTCACCATCGGCACGGAGCAGAGCGAGCCGCTGACGATCACGGTGGTCGAACCGGCAAAACTGCCGCCGGGCGAAGCGGACGTGTTCCTGGCTTCGGAACTCGACTTCGACGAGACCTATGTACAAGCGCAGGTGCTTTATCGCATTCGCATCTATCGCGCCGTCGCCACGCGCCAGCCGGCTTTGCGCGAACCGGTGTTCTCGGGCGCGGAGGTGCTGGTGGAACAGGCGAGCGACGAACGCAACTACGAGGCGGTGCTGAACGGGCGCGCCTACAACGTCGTCGAGTACGTTTTTGCGCTGTTCCCGCAGGAAAGCGGGGAAGTTTCGATTTCACCTGCGCGTTTCGAGGCGCGCGTGCTGCGCGACGGACGCATCACCGGCCGCAAACTATTCGAATCGGACTCGCACGTACTGAAGGTGAACCCGATTCCGCCGCCGCCGCCGGAGCATCCGGATGCTGCGTGGCTGCCCGCACGCGACGTCAGCCTGACCCAGAACTGGTCGCGCGAGCCGGAGGGCATCGAGGCCGGCGAGCCGATTTCGCGCGACGTCACGGTGAGTGCGCTCGGCCAGCTGGAAACCCAGATTCCCGTCATCGACCCGCCGGCGGTGGACGGCATCAACGTCTACCCGGATCGGCCGGTGCTTTCGCGAGAGCTCGAGGCCGACGGGATTCGCGGCGTGCGCACGGACCAGTACGCGATGATCGGCGCCGGGCAGGGCGTCGTGACTTTGCCGCCCATCGAGCTGCCGTGGTGGGACGTCACGGCCGGTGAGTGGCGCGTCGCGACGCTACCGGCCCAGGAACTCGACATCCTGCCCTCGCCGAACGCGCCGGCGCCGCAGACCGAGGCGGAACCGGCCGCCGCGGCTGCCGATCCGGGCGCCGAAGCCAAAGCCGGACCTGCACCGCCGCCGCGCGTCGCACCGGGCTACTGGCGCCCGGCGGCGCTGGCGCTGGCACTTGCCTGGCTCGCAACCCTTGCGGCCTGGTGGTCGTCGCGCCGGCTGCGCCAAGAGGAACGCGTGCCGCCAGCGGTGCCGCCGCAGCGGCAGCAGGCCAGTCTCCTGAAGGCCGCGCGCCGCGCCGCCGCGGAACAGGATTCGCGCGAACTCAGGCAGGCGCTGCTGGCGTGGGCCGGCCTGCAGTGGCCCGCGCGGCCGCCGCGCAGTATCGGCGATCTGGCGACGCGCGTCGCCGGGCCGCTGTCGGACGAGCTCGAGCGACTGTCCGGCGCGAGCTACGGCAAGGGCGATGTGCGCTGGAACGGCGAGGCGATGACCCGGGCGCTCAAGACGATCACGCTGCGCGACGAGGCGGGCTCAGGCTCGACCGGCGACGCGCTGCCGCCGCTCATGCCGGGCTGACTACCAGCTGCCGGTGTTCGGCATCGACGCCCAGGGCTCGGCGGGCGGCAAGGGATCGCCCGCCTGCAGGATTTCGACCGAGATATCGTCGGGCGAGCGCACGAAAGCCATGTGGCCGTCGCGCGGCGGGCGATTGATCGTCACGCCGTTGTCCTTGAGTTTTCCGCACAGCGCGTAGATGTCATCGACCCGGTACGCGAGGTGGCCGAAGTTGCGCGCGCCGCCGTAGTCCTCCGGATCCCAGTTGTAGGTGAGTTCGAGCTGTGCGTCCTCGTCGCCGGGAGCCGCCAGGAAGACGAGCGTGTAGCGACCCTTCTCGTTGTCACGGCGCTTCAGTTCGCGAAGCCCGAGCAGGTCGCGGTAGAAGTGCAGGGATTCGTCGAGATCGCTGACACGCACCATCGTATGCAGGTACTTCATGGCCGGGCCCCGGTTGAACTCGCTCGCGATGTCGGACCACAATGGTCCGCGATCCGGTGGCCGCGGGCAACCGGCCACCCGAGTCCATGACCTGCCGGCCCGAGCCCGAAGCAAGACCCGATGAGCGATCGCGATCGACAGCAGGTGCCGGCCGACATGGCGGGCGGCTCGGGACGAGCCGCTGCCGGCGCTGCGCCGCTCCTCCTCTATGTGCCGGGCCTGCTGGCGAAACCGGCCGCCAACCTGCATCGCGAGGCGCTCAAGCGCTGCCTCGTGGAAGGCGTGCGCCGCTCTGATCCTGGCGTGGCGGACCGGATTCGCGCCAGCGACCACGGCTTCGACGTGGTGTCCTGGACCTATGATTTTTATCGGGAACACCGGGACATCGCGGTCGACCGTGCGGCGATCGACGCGGTCATCGAACAGCAGGCCGCGACGGTTGCGGACATGCGCGAGGCCTCGTCCCTGGGGCGCCGGCTCACACTATGGCTGTACCGAACCGGCGACCTGTTGCCGTTCCTGATCCCGCACATCGCGAGCGAGAGCGTCGAACTGCACCTGCGCGACCTGCAGCGCTATCTCGACAATCGCGACGGCGCCGCCGACCAGGCACGCGAACTCGTGAAGCGGCAGCTCCGCACCGCGCACGAGGTCGGGCGGCCGGTGCTGCTGGTCGCGCACAGCATGGGTTCGGTGATCGCGTTCGATGCCCTCTGGCAGCTCAGCCACGTCGACGGTGATGCCGCGCCGCTGGCGCTTTGGGTCACCATGGGCAGCCCGCTCGGCCAGCGCTACATCCAGCGTCGCCTCCTCGGCCACGACGAGCCCGGTGCCCTGCGTTTCCCGACGAATGTCCGGTGCTGGATCAATCTCACCGCCGTCGGCGACATGACGGCGGTCGACCCGCAACTGGCCGACGACTATGCCGCCATGGCCCGCCTGGGGCTCGTCGAATACGTCCGCGACCTCGCGCTGTATGGCCACTTCCGGCAGGACGGACGGCTCAACGTGCACTCCGAATACGGTTACTTCGCCAACGCGGTCACCGGCAAGGTCATCGCGGACTGGTGGCGCGAATACGAGTAGCAGGAAATACGGTGACAGTCACCCTATTTCACGCTTCGTCGAGCTGGGGCTTGATTACGATGTCGATGCGGCGATTGTGTTCCCGGCCGCTCGCCGTTTCATTGTTCGCAATGGGCCGGGTCTCGCCGTAGCCCGTCGCGATCAGCCGGTAGGTCGGGATGCGCATGGCATTGATCATGTACTGCTGTACCGATTCCGCGCGCTGTTGCGACAGGACTTGGTTCATGTCGTCCCCGCCGTAGGAATCCGTGTGACCCTCGATCGTGAGTTCGCTGCGCGGGAAGACATCGATGGCCTTCTCGACTTTCTGCAGCAGCGCGAAGTTCGCGGGCTTGATCTGCGCAGCACCGCTGTCGAAATTGAGGCCGACCAGGCGCAGGATCACGGTATCGCCCTGGCGGAAGACGAGCGCCTCTTCGCGCGTGAACATCTTCTCGACCTGTTCGAACTGTTCCTTCACGCGATTCTGGGCCTCCAGGCGTTCGACGAGAGCGGTCCGCTCCGCCGTCGCGCCGCCGAGCTTTTCGTCCAGCACGCGCAGTTCCTCTTCCAGGTCCGCGAGCCGCGTGTCGTCCTCCAGGTTTTCCTGTTCGAGACGCTGGTTTTCGATTCGAACGTTCTCGACGTAGGTGACGAGTTCGGCGCTCAGCGCATCCGGGCCGGTGGCCATGTCGGGCAGGACGTCGGCGGCGTTCGCCACCGAGCGCAGCGCCTGTTCCCATTGCAGCACGAGATCTTCGGGACTCAGGTCCTTCTCCCGCACCTGCCGGCTGATCTCAGAGAGGTGGATCGCGTGCTTCGCTTCGTAGTTGGCCTGGCGGGCCAGGCTGCGCGGCAGGTCCGTGTCGTAGCGGTTCTCGCTGAGTTCGCGCTCCGCGTCCTGAAGCAGCTGCTGCGCCCGTGCATAGGTGACCGGCGCGTGGCGGTCCGCATCTGCGCGCTCCGCGTTCCCGAGCAGGAGGCGGGTATCGTTCAGGTACTGCGCCTTGATGGCGACGAGCTCTGCGTCGCGATAGAGCCCGGTCGCTTCGGCATCCTTGCCCCTGGCGCCCTTGAGGTCGCCCCGCTCCAGGAGCCGTATCGCATCGCCGAATTCCTGCTGCGCTTTTTCCCAAAGCTCGGGCGACAGTTCAGGCGCGCGCGCATTGGCCGCATCCTGGCGGCTCTTCATGACCTGGGCGAGCGTGGTCGATGCGAGATTCGCGGTTTCGGTCGCCGTCTTGAACTGATTGACGGCTTCAGCAGCATGCGAACGCACGTAGTCGATGTTGCGGCCGCGGGCCAGCCCTTCCTCGGCGTCGGTGTACTCCTCCAGCGCACGGCTGTAACTGCGCGGCGACAGCAATTCCGCCTTCGCGGCATCGGCCGCTTCCTTGGCGGCGTCCGCGTCCTTCAGGAACGTTTCCCTCAGCGCGTCCTGGGCGAGTGCGGCATGGCTGCCGAGCAGCAACAATACGAACGGCAACCAGTGCCGTCCGCGGCCAGCGAAAATCGAACCTGCGTGCATCAGCCAATTCCTCAGTCTTGAGAGTGTGTTGCCGGCTTGTCCGGGCCGGCCGCACGCGATTTTACATTGTCCGGCGACGAGTGGGCGCCCGCATTGCGCATGCCGTAACCATCCCGCGCTTCGCGTGCAATTCCCGTGAACGAAGTCACTGTTTCGGCACGTATTTGACCGAACCCGGAGTTTTGTGCGACGTCTCACAGTCCCCACCACGGCCGGGGCGTAGTCTCGCGCCATGTCTGCCAAGTACTACACGCAGTTCATTCTGACCGATGCGAGCTACAAGGGGCACAACGAGTTCGCGGGCGTGGTCGAGTTGAACGAACCGATGGACGCCAGTCATGACCGCGCCGACATCGAAGCAGTACTGGCCCGAAATTTCGACCTGGATCGGAGCGGCTTGCGGCTGCTGAGTTGGTCCCGGCTGCACTGAGTGCTTTTTATTACGTATTAGTCTCTGGCGTCTTTGATCCCCCTGACTCTCCCGGCTTCGGCCGGGATTTTTTTGCCCGGCCTGTTTAGCCTTCGCGCGCAGCGTGTGCCAAAATGCGCATCCGTTTGTCCCCGTACCCCCTGGACCATGAGCGAGCCAGAGCAGAAGTTCCGCGGCGTCCCGATCGTTGCGAGCGGCAGCAAATATCGGACGGAAGCCGGATTCATGGCCATCAAGAACGGCGTCAAGCGTCGTCCCGATGCTGAGTCCGCGCCCGCGGGCCGCAAGCCGGACTGGCTACGGGCGCGCATGCCCGCCGGCGCGGGCTTTGCCAGGACCCGCCGCATCGTGCACGAGCACCGGCTGGCCACGGTGTGCGAGGAGTCGATGTGCCCGAACATCGGCGAATGCTGGAACGCGGGGACCGCGACGATCATGGTGCTGGGCCCGGTGTGCACGCGTGCCTGCCGCTTCTGTGCCGTCGACACGGGCAATCCGCGCGGCTGGCTCGATCCGGAGGAGCCCCTGAACACCGGCAAGGCCGTGCAGCTCATGGGGCTCAAGTATGTCGTGATCACCTCCGTGGACCGCGACGACCTGCCGGACGAAGGTGCCGCGCACTACGCCGCGTGTGTGCGTGAGATCAAGCGCCTGAACCCGGACACGGCCGTCGAGGCGCTCACGCCGGATTTCAGCGGCCGTCTCGGCCACGTGCAGACCGTCGTCGATTCGGGCCTCGACGTGTATGCGCAGAACGTGGAGACGGTGCGTCGGCTGACGCATCCGGTGCGCGATCCGCGGGCCGGCTACGAGCAGACGATCCGGGTACTGGCGCACGCCAAGCGCCACCGCCCGGGCATACTCACGAAAACGAGCCTGATGCTCGGCCTGGGCGAGCAGGATGACGAGATCCTGCAGACGATGGACGACTTGCGGGAGGCGGACGTCGACGTTCTGACGCTGGGCCAGTACCTGCGGCCCACGCCGAACCATCTCGCCGTGGAGCGCTACGTCACGCCCGCAGAGTTCGATGCCTACCGGCAGGAAGGCCTCGCGCGCGGCTTCGTCGAAGTCGTCGCGGGCCCGATGGTTCGTTCCAGTTATCGCGCGGAGCAAGTGCTCGCGAAGAACAACGTCGGACTCGCGGTCCGGGCCTGACGCTGCCGGGCCGGGCCTCTCGATGAGCGAATTCTTCCTGGAGTATGGGCTCTTCCTCTTGAAGGCCGCGACCGTCGTCGCAGGTCTGGTAGTCGTGATCGCCTTTGCGGCGGCCGCGGGGCGCAGGGGCGCGCAGGAAGGCCTCGAAGTCGAAAGCCTGAATCGCAAGTACCAGGCCGCGGCGCAGGTGCTGCGGCTGGCGCTCCTCGGCCGCGGTGAACAGAAGAAGGAAGCGCGGCGCGGCAAGCGGCGGCTGAAGGACCAGGACAAGCACGCGGGCACACGCCCGCGCAGCTTCGTCGTCGATTTCAAGGGCGACCTGAAGGCGACGGCAGTTGCGACGCTGCGCGAGGAAGTCGGCGCGATCCTCGATGTTGCGACGCCGGGCGACCAGGTGATAGTCCGGCTCGAAAATTACGGCGGTGTCGTGCACGAGCACGGGCTCGCCGCATCGCAGCTCGTGCGCATACGCAATGCCGGAATTCCGCTGCTCGCCTGCGTCGACAAGGTGGCCGCGAGCGGTGGTTACCTGATGGCCTGTGTGGCGACGAGGATCTACGCTGCGCCGTTCGCGATCCTTGGTTCGATCGGCGTGCTGGCGCAGATCCCGAACTTCAATCGCATGCTCGACAGCCACGGCGTCGATTTCGAACAGGTCACGGCGGGCCGGTACAAGCGCACGGTGACGATGTTCGGTGAGAACACCGACGAGGATCGAGCCAAGCTGAAGGAAGAACTCGAGGACGTGCACAGCCTGTTCAAGAGCGCAGTCGCCGCCTATCGCGGGCATCTCGACCTCGAGCGGGTCGCGACCGGCGAACACTGGTACGGGACGCGCGCTCTGGAACTCGGGCTCGCCGACGAATTGAAGACGAGCGACGAGCTCCTGCACGAACTGGCGGCGAACCGTGAACTGTATCGCGTGCATTACAAGCTGAAGCAGCCCTTGCAGAAACGCCTGCTGGCCAGCATCGACGGCGCCCTGGACCGCGCCGCCGCGGCGCGCTGGCGCCGCGACCTCGAAGCAAGGCTGCCGCGCTGACGGGACGTCCGGCGCGGCGGAACCCGGTACCCGGAACCCGGCACCCGGGCCGCGGTCCAATGCCCGTGGGACGCGGTGCGGCGCGCTATAATGCCGCGGCGACCGGAGTATCGACGATGAAGCTGCCTTCGCGACTGACAGCAACCCTGGGCCCAGCGCTTGCCGCCGCCCTCATTGCGGCCTGCACGAGCTCGCCGACCGGGCGCAGCCAGATGATCCTCCGTTCCGACGACCAGCTCGCGGCCGAGGCCTCGCAACAATTCGCGGAAATGCGCTCGTCCATCCCGCTCGAGACCGACCGGTATACGATCGAATACATCCACTGTGTTGCGACCGCCGTGGTCGACGCGCTGGATCCGCAGTTTCGCGACCTGGACTGGGACATGGCGGTGTTCGACCACGAAGCCGTCAATGCTTTCGCCATGCCCGGCGGCAAGATCGGCGTCATGACCGGCATCCTGGCGGCGGCCGACAACCAGGATCGGCTCGCGGCGGTACTCGGCCACGAAATCGCGCATGTCACCGCACGCCACTCGAACGAGCGGGCATCCCGCTCGCCGGTCGCCGGCGTCGGCATACAGGTGGCGGCGGTGCTGCTCGGCGCCGGGCACTCCGGCGCGACGTACACCGCTTACGAAGCGCTGAACCAGGGCGCGGCGCTCGGCATCATGTTGCCGTTCAATCGTGCGCAGGAGACCGAAGCCGACGTGATCGGCCTCGAGTTCATGGCGCGCGCCGGCTTCGATCCGCGGCAGTCCGTGCCGCTCTGGCAGAACATGACGAAGACGGCCGGTGGCAAAAAGGAGGAGCCGGCGCAGTTCCTGTCGACGCATCCCTCGAGCGAAAAGCGTATCGACAACCTGGTGTCGCAGTTCGGCACGACGCTCGTCCTGTACAACGACGCGCAGGCGAACGGGCGGAAACCGGATTGCGGCACGCCGCCGCCGCCGAAGGCGCCCAAGAAATCCGGCGAACGCAAGAACTGAGGGCTCTTGTCGCGCCCCGGTCCTCCGGTAGACTAGCGCGATGCGCCCGTTGCCGCGTTATCCCGACTCCCTGAAGCCGATTGCCGCCGTCTGCGCGGCGCTGGCGGCCAGCGGCTGTTCCACACTGAGCAACTGGATGCCGGCGACGGCGCCGGCGGACGAACAGGCGTCGGCGCCGGTACCGGCCCTGATGAGCCTGCCGCTCGAGGATGCCATCGACCCCAATCGCTTCGTGCTCGAATCACCGGAGCAATCGGTCGTTGGCGTGCCGCAGGTCGTGTTCACGCGGGCCGACGACACATTCGCCGACATCGCGCTCGAATACGGCCTCGGCTACGACGAACTGCTGGCGGCGAACGCCGGCGTCGATCCCTGGTTGCCGGGCGAAAACACGGCGATCCTGCTCCCCACCCAGTTCGTGATACCCGACGTCCCGCGCGCGGGCGTCGTGCTGAACATTGGCGCGAAGCGCATCTTTTACTTCCCGGCGGACGGCGTCGAGCTTGATCCGGCGACCGGGGAGGTGACGCGGCAGACCGTCCTGACCTATCCCGTCGGTATCGGGCGTGTCGGCTGGGAAACGCCGATCGGCGCCACGACGATCGTGTCCAAAGCCGAGGATCCCACCTGGTGGGTCCCGGCGTCGGTCCGCGAGGAACATGCCGCCATGGGCGACCCGCTGCCGGCGATCGTGCCGCCGGGACCGGATAACCCGCTCGGTACCCGCGTCCTGAAACTCGACCTTCCCGGTTATCTCATTCACGGATCGAACAAGCCATATGGCGTCGGCATGCGTGTGAGTCACGGTTGCGTGCGCCTGTACCAGGCGAACATCGAGTATCTCTATGAACTCGTGCCGATCGGCGAACGCGTGCTGATCATCAACGAGCCTTACCAGCTGGGCCGGCTCGACGGCGAATGGTATTTCCAGACACACGCGCCGCTCGAGGACGATACGATCGACCCGGCATTGCGACTCGACGGAATACTCGCGGCGGTAGAGGACGGCTCGGCGCCGGACATTGCGGACCACCTGCGCGCAATCGCGAGTACGGCGATCGGCTTGCCGATCCGGATCGGCGCCTTTGACCAGGCCGAGGTGTTCACGCGCGTGCGGCGCATCGCCAACACCGTCGAGGCGGACCCCGATGCCCCGACGCTGGAGGAAGTGCGGCAGATGATCGACGCAGGCGCCGCTGCGGAAGATCTCGAAGCCGCGGCCGGCGACGAAGCCTACGCCGAAACGCCTGCGCTGAAATAGCGCGCGAATTCCGCCGGCAGCCGGGCGTAGTCCGGTTCTGTGTCCTGTGGCACGGCCAGCGCCACCGCATTGGCGGTATTCCAGAACAGCGGCCGGCCGGCACTGCCCTCCACCAGGTCGTGCAGCAGCGCCGCCAGCGCCTTGCCCGAGTAGGTCGAATCCAGCAGCAGGCCGAGTTCGGCGGCCGCGAACGCCATCGCGGCCTCGGTGCGGGCGTCGCTTAACCCGTAGCCTGCGCCATAGAAGTCGTCGCGCAAGAGGACCTGCGCCCGCTCCGCCAGGCCGGCCGGTACCGCGGGGTCCGTCCGGCGCATGAGGTCGGCGGTCTTCATGAGCAGGCGGCGAAGTGCCGCGGGATTGGCAAGTCGCTCGTCGGTCACCCGTATGCCGCGGACTTCCGCGTTGTGACCTGCGAGCGCAAGGCCGAGCGCGATGCCGGCCGTCGTGCCGAGCGTGCCGGTGGCGACGTACACCGTGCTCGGGGACTCGACGAGACCGCCGGCGACCTGCGCGGCCAATTCGAGCCCCGCATTGACGAAGCCCAGGGTACCGATCCAGTTCGAGCCGCCCATCGGCAACAGCGCGATGCGGCGCCCCTGCAGGTACCGGCGCTGGATCGCGACGCGCGCGGATCGCGAGCCCCCGAAACGGACGACTTCGGTGCCGGCCAGCTGATGTGCGAGCAGCTTCCTGCCGATTCCGGGCTGCACCGGCTGGTGCGACAGGAGACAGGTGCAGCCGAAGCCGGCGCCCAGCGCGTACAACGCGGTCGCGAGCGCATGATTCGAGCCCGTGGCGCCGAAGGTGGCGACCCGCAGCGCGTCGCGGTCGCGCGCACGGCGGAGCAGGTACTCGAGCTTGCGCACTTTGTTGCCGCCGTACAGCGGACCGCTCGCCTCATCATGCTTGACCAGCACGGCATGCCGCGCACCGCCGATTCGGATCTCGTGCCGGGTCACGGGCGTCGGCAGCGTCGCGAGCGGCAGAGCCTCGAACTGTGCTCCCAAGCGCGGGAGCCGGACGGACAGGTGATTGGGCATGCGAGCGACCGGGGAGAACCGCAGCCAAGATACCGCAGGGCGGCGAATCGGCAAGCTGATGTGCTGTTGGCCAAGTGGTCAAGGCCTGATTAGAATACGCGCACGCAAAATCTGACGTTCGGGGAGAGGGATTTGTCAGATGCAGCCGGCCGTAGCGGGATCACGGTCATGGAGCTTGCGGACGTCGATCAGCCGATCGACGCGTCGCTGGAAACCACCGCCGCTTTCGTCGGCCGTGCGCTGCGCGGCCCGCTCGACAGCGCGGTGCTGGTCCGCAATTTCGGCGAGTTCCGGCGCCGCTTCGGCGACTGCTGGCAACGTTCCGCACTCGGGCCCGCGGTGCGTGATTTTTTCGAGCACGGCGGCCGGCGCCTGTACGTAGTGCGTGTCGCGAACAATGCGCGCGGCGCGATGTTGTGCCTGCCCGCAGCGGGTTCCGCGCTGATCCTGCGGGCGCTCGAGCCGGGTTCCACCGAGCGCCTGCGTGCGGCCATCGACTACGACGGTTTCGACGAGGCCGACGTCGAGCGCTTCAACCTGACCATCCAGCGCGTCGACCCGGCTAGCGGCCGGGTCGTCGACCAGGAGATCTTTCGCGGCCTGAGCTGCCGGGCCGAGTCCGGGGATTTCGTCGTCGACCGCCTGCTGGCGTCGCAGCTGCTGCGCGCCGCCGAACCCTGGCCGTCCCGCCGTCCGGAGCCTACGCTGGTCGGCGGCAACCGCTTTGCGCCGGACTGGGTCGTGCCGGCGCAAGCCGGGACGGACGGCAATGAACTGTCGGACTATGACCTCGTGGGGTCGAGCACCCGCGGCACGGGCCTGTTTGCGCTCGATGCCGTGGAGAAACTCGACCTCGTGTACCTGCCGCCACGCGGCCGCGAGGCCGACAACGGCCCGGCTGCCATACTGGCGGCCGACATGTATTGCCGGGAGCGCGGCGCGCTGCTGATCGTCGATCCGCGCGTGGACTGGCGCTCGGGGGCGGAGGCCGTGAAAGGCCTGCGCGCGCAAGGCCTCGCGAGCGCCAATGCCATGACCTATTTTCCGCGGCTCGTGCCGGAGCGCGGTGAGGCCGTTGGGCGCGTCGCTGGCGGTGCGCTGGCCGGCCTGCTGTGCCGGCAGGATCGGCGTCACGGTCCGGGTCCGGGCGACGACGGCATCGAACTCAAGCGTTCGATGTTGCCCGCACTCGCGCTGACCGAGACCGATGCCGCGCGGCTCGCGCGGGCCGGTATCAACGCAATCGTCCAGGATGACGCCGGCCGTGTGCGCCTGACCGGCGATTGCACGCTGGCGATCGGCAGCGGGCCGTACCAGCCGCTGAGCCGGCTCGCCGTGCGCCGCCTGTGCCTGCGCATCACCAACGCCATCGATCGCGCGACGCGCTGGAGCGTTTTTGCCAGGCCGGACGCGAGCTTCGTCGCCCGGGTTTGCGAACAGATCACCGACTACCTCCGGCGACTGCATGCAACGGGTGCCCTCGAAAGCGAGGACTTCGTCGTACTCTGCAATCCGGGTTTCACCAGCGGTGGCACGGCGCGCGGCATCACGCTGCTCCTGGTGTTTCGTCCGCAAGGCTGCCGGACACAGCTGTCGTTCACCGTCGAGCAATCGCCAGCCGGCTGCCGCGTCAGCGCGAGTGCGTTTATGCCGCTCGCCGCGGACTGCGCCTGAAGCCGGCTCCGCCGGCGATTTGTTATTCTTCGCCCTTCCGCGGGCAGGGAAACCGGAGCATGTCGAGGCACGGCACAGCGGCAACACGCGGCCGCCGATGAAGGTCGACCGCCTCATACGAGGACTCCTCGCGTTCGTGATCCTCGTGGTGTTCCTCGCCGCGACCGGCACACTGCTGTTCGTGACCGAATCGGCCCTGAACGTCTGGGACAGGGTCGAGCGGGGCCCGGCCTGGCTGCCGTACGCCTACCTCGCCACGCTGGTCGGCATCTTCGTCGCCGCGCTCTCGCTCATCTGGCGGCTGGTGATCCGGCGCAAGCCTGCCGCCGGACGCGGGCCGCCGAAACCCATGTCGCGCGCGGACATCGAGACCCGGCTCGCCGAGGCCGCACGCGCCGGCGTCGACGTGGGTACGGCACAGGCGGAACTCAAGGAACTCGCGAGTCGCAGCGCCTCGGGCAGCGTGCATCTGTGCTTCTTCGGCACCATCAGCACGGGCAAGAGTTCGCTGCTCAAGGCGCTGGTGCCGGAAGCCGAGGTCCACATCGACGTCGTCGGCGGGTCCACCGACGCGATCCGGCACTACCGTTGGCGCAACGAAGCCGGTGCCGAAATCCTGCTGACCGACGTGCCCGGCACGTCGGGGCACGAGACGGGACTGAGCGATCTCGCACTCGAAGAGGCTCGCCGCGCACATGTCGTGCTGTACGTCTGCGGCGGCGACCTGACTCGCGCCGAGGTCGCGGCGGTGAAGGAATTGTCGGCGCTCGGCAAGCCGCTGGTCCTCGTCATGAACAAGGCCGACCGCTACGACATCGAGGAGCAGGCGCGCCTGATGCAGCGACTGCTCGAGCGGCTGGAGGATCTGGGCGGCGAACTGACCCGCGATCGGGTCGTCGCCGTCACGGCCGGCGGCGAGACGGACGTGATCGAGCGTGCGCGAGACGGCAGCGAATCTGTTGCTCGGCGGCCGCGTCCGGCCGACGTCGGCGTGCTCGTCGTCGCGATCAACCGCCTGCTGGCGGCGGATCGTGCGCCGCTCGATGCGCGCCGCGACCGCGCCGTGTTCCAGCTCGCGGCGGACAAGCTCGCTGCCGCCGAAACCGACTATCGCGAGCAGCGCGCAGAGCAGATCATTCGCTCCTCCACGCGCAAGGCGATCATCGGCGCACTCGCCGCGATCAGTCCCGGAACGGACATCCTGATCCAGGGTTTCATCGGCACGGCGATGACGCGCGAGCTCTGCAGGCTGTATGGCGCGGCGCCGCGCGATCTCGATGTCGAGGAGTTCCTGAGCCTGAGCCAGAGTCGCGTGGGCCGCGCGTTGCCGCTGTCGCTCGCCGTCGCCGGCAATGCGCTCAAGGCATTTCCCGGGCTGGGCACGGTTGCGGGTGGCTTGGTACACGCAGTAGCCTACGGCCTGATTTTCGACGCGCTCGGCCGCAGCCTCGTGGTGACGCTCAGGCGGCATGGTGAACTGATGCCCGTCGTCGCGGCGCAAGCGTTCGAGGACAGCATCGGTGAGCATTTGGAAGCGGGTGTCAGGCGCGTGGCCCGGATGGCCCTGGAACAAAAAGCCGGCACCGACTGACGGCGACGACGAACACCTGGAACTCGCGCGCGAGAGCCTGCGCGAACTGATCGGCGACCGGCGTCTGCCAGCCGGCGTGCGCGAGTCGCTGGCGCAGGACTACGCGGCGGTGCAGGCGATGCTGGACAAGATCGAACATGGCCATCTGCACCTGTCGGCCGTCGGGCGCGTCAGTACCGGCAAGTCGTCCTTGCTCAATGCCCTGATCGGCGACGCGGTGTTCTCCGTCAGTCCCTTGCACGGCGAAACGAAACACGCGGCCATGCAGGCCTGGCGGGAGATCGAGGCCGGCGGCGTGTTCCTGCTCGACACGCCGGGACTCGACGAAGCCGGCGGCGAGTACCGCGAAAGCCTCGCTGTCGAGGTCGCGCAGCGCTCGGACCTCGTCCTGTTCGTCGTCGACGGCGACCTGACGGACACGGAACTGGCCGCATTGCGTGCGCTGCTCGCGCGGGGCCGGCCCGTCATACTGGTCCTGAACAAGAAAGACCTGTACAGCGCGCAGGAACTCGAGCGCCTGCTGGCTGCACTCCGGCGGCGGACGCAAGGCATCGTCGATCCCGGTCACGTCGTCGCGGTGGCCGCGGCGCCGCGGCCGCAGGTGCTGGTGGAAGTCTTCGACGACGGCGTCGAGCACGTCAGCGAACGGCAGCGCGAGCCGGATGTCGAGGCACTGCGACTCGAGCTCTGGGAGATCCTCGAGCAGGAGGGCAAGACGCTCGCGGCACTGAACGCGGGCCTGTTCGCGTCGGATCTCAGCGACCAGGTCGGCCGCCGGATCCTGGCGGCGCGGCGGGACCTGGGCGACAAGCTGGTGCGCACCTACTGCAACGCGAAGGGGGTGGCCGTGGCGCTGAACCCGGTGCCGGTCGCGGACCTGTTTGCGGCAGCGTTCATCGACATCGGCATGATCGTGCACCTGTCCCGGGTTTACGGTTTGCCCTTGAGCCGCCGCGAAGCCGGCTCGCTGGTCCGGGTGATTGCGGCGGAGTCGGCGGCCCTCACGGCTACGGTGTGGGCGATCCACCTGGGTTCGAGCGCGCTGAAGCTCGGCACGGCCGGTTTGTCGACGGTCGCCACCGCGGTGGCGCAGGGCGCGGTCGCCTGGTACAGCACGCTGATCGTAGGCCGGGTTGCGTCCGAGTACCTGGCCAAAGGCAAGTCCTGGGGAGAATCCGGTCCGAAGAAAGTGGTCCAGCGCATCCTCGACAGCCTCGACCGGGACACGGTGTTCAAGGACGCGCGCCGGGAAATCCAGGCCCGGCTGCAGCGAGGCTGAGCGTGGACCGGGCGGCGCGGGACGCGCGCATCCTCGCCGTGATCCGGGACATTCCCAAGGGACGCGTCGCGACCTACGGACAGGTTGCCGCGCTCGCCGGCGTCCCGCGCGGCGCGCGCCAGGTGGGCAGCGTGCTGCGCGGCTTGCCTGACGGCCGGCCCGTTCCCTGGTATCGGGTGATTTGCGCGGGCGGACGAATAGCCTTTCCCCCGGATACCGCGCAGTTCGCCGAGCAGCGCGAACGACTCGAGAGAGAAGGCATCGCCGTGCGAGCAGGGCGCATCGATCTCGGACGCTACCGCTGGCAGCCGGATCTCGACGAGCTGCTGTGGAAGCCTTCCGACCGCTGGGATAACGCATGAACGCGGCAGCTGCGCTCCGCGCAAGGCTGATCGGCGTTTTGCTGGGCGAACGTTTTCTCGAACTGCGGCGCGGCTACGGCGAGTTCCGGCGGTGGCTCGCCCGCGCTCCGCACCTTGTCAGAGTTTTCCTGGAACTCGACGATCCCTATTCCTACCTGTTGAGCGCCTACCTCGAGGAACTGGCGAAGCACTATGCCGTCGAGCTACGCCTCTGCCTGACGGAAGCGCTGCGCGGCGAATTCAGGGCGGCCCCCGACCTCTATCCGGAATACGCGCTCACCGATTGCCGGCGCCTTGCCGTCGAACTCGGCGTGCCGTTCCTGGACAAGGGCGCGGCACCGCCGGTGGAATGCCGCCGCGCTCTGCTCGACATGCTGGCCGCCCGCGAGCAGGCCGCCGAGTTCACGGACGAACTCCTGCACGCCCTGCGCGCCTACTGGCGCGGCGACGCGGAGGCCGTCGGCCGCCTGTGCCGCCTGGCCTGCGGAACGACCGGCGCGAACGCCGTCCTGGATCGCAACCAGGTGTTGCTGCGCCGGCTCGGCCACTATGACACGGCGACGCTGTACTACGGCGGCGAGTGGTACCGCGGCGTCGAGCGTTTGCAGTATCTCGTCGACCGCCTCGACGCGCTCGGCCTGGCGCGCGTGCCGGGATTGGCGCCGCGGATCGCATCGATCCGGCAGGTCATGCGCCCAGTCCTGCCCGTGAGTCCGCCGGCGGCGGCAAAATCCCTGCCGCCGCTGGAATTGTTCTATTCCCTGCGCAGTCCTTACTCGTGGCTCGCGCTCGAGCGGATGGCCGCCATCGCCGATGCATTCGGGGTGCGCCTGCAATTCCGGCCCATCCTGCCGATGGTCATGCGCGCACTGCCCGTGCCGGCCCGCAAACTGCGTTATCTCGCGTTCGACGCGAGCCGCGAAGCGCGCCGGCACGGCGTGCCCTTCGGCCGCTTCGCCGATCCGCTCGGCACGGGCGTCGAACGCCTGATGGCGGTCTGGCAATATGCCGTCGGCGAGCAGCGCGAACGTGAGTTCCTGCGGAGTGCCGGCCTGGCGGTCTGGAGCCGCGGCATCGATGTCGCGACGGACGCCGGTCTCGCCGAAGTGAGCACGGCTGCCGGACTGGCGTGGCGCGGGGTGTGCGAGGCACTCGGCGACGAATCCTGGCGCGCGATCGCGGCAGCGAATCACGAGTCGCTGACCGAGTCCGGAGCCTGGGGCGCCCCGACGGCGCGCATCGGCGGCTGGCTGACCTGGGGCCAGGACCGCGACTGGCTCGTGGCGCGGCACCTCGAGGAACTGTGCGACAGCGGCGACGGGATACTGGTATGACGACGGTGGTGTTTTCGCATGGGCAGGAAAGCGGGCCGTGGGGCACCAAGATCCGCGCGATGGCCGGGCTGGCGCGCAGTCTCGGCTGCCGCGCGGACAGCATCGATTACCAGGGGATCGCGGATCCGGCACAGCGGGTGCAAAAGCTGCTGGACGAAGCTGCCGGCATCGACGACCGCCTGATCCTCGTCGGCTCGAGCATGGGCGGCCACGTGGCGACGGCCGCGGCCGAAGCGCTCGGCGCCGCCGGGTTGTTCGTCCTCGCGCCGGCTTTTTTCATGCCCGGCTTCGAAGCGCTCACGCCCGCGGCTCCTCCGCTCGCGATCAGTATCGTGCACGGCTGGCACGACGACGTCGTGCCGGTCGAAAATAGCATCCGCTTCGCGGCCGGCTGCGCCGCTACCCTGCACATCGTGGACGGCGATCACCGGCTGACCGCGAACATCGACGAAATCAACGACTACCTGCGGCTGTTCATCGGCCGTTACGGATGAACCCGCCAAGGAGGATGCGATGAAAAAAAACCTGTTGCTGCCGGCGCTGCTGCTCGCGGCCTGCGGCGGTGACGCTCCCGATGACACGATCGGCAAGGAGATCGCCGACGACTACCATGAGGCGCTCGACGAAGCGGCGGCGGTGCAAGACCAGGTCGATGCTGGAAAAGAACGTGTCGATGCAGCCCTCGACGATGCGGACGGCAAGGACGCGCCGTAAGCGGCGCGTACGGTCGTCGAAGGGCGAGGGCGCATGAGAGTCGCGAGCTTCTATCGCTTCCTGGATCTCGCGGACCCCGAAAGTTTCGCCGCGGACCTCACCGCACGCTGCCGGGAGCTGAAGCTGCTCGGTACCGTCCTTGTCGCGGCCGAAGGCTTGAACGGCACGCTCGCCGGCGACGAAGCGGGCATACGAACGCTGTTTCGCTGGATCGAATTCCGGCTCGACCTGTCGAGGCCGCTCGAAGGGCGCTGGACCGAGGCATCGGAAGCCCCGTTTCGCCGGCTGCGGGTGCGCGTCAAGCCGGAGATCGTGACGCTCGGCCGCCCCGACGTCCGGCCGCAGGAACGCACCGGCCGGCACGTGGCGCCGGCGAACTGGAACGCGTTGCTCGGCGATCCCGAGGTGCTCGTCATCGATACGCGCAATCATTACGAGTTCGAAGTCGGCACCTTCCCGCGGTCGATCGATCCGCAGACGGACAGCTTCCGGGAGTTCGCGGCCTTCGCCGAAACCCTCGCCGCGACGGCGAAGGACAGGCCTGTCGCGATGTTCTGCACGGGAGGCATCCGCTGCGAAAAGGCGACCGCGTTGATGCTGCAACTCGGCTTCGAGGAGGTGTACCAGCTCGAGGGCGGTATTCTGAACTACCTCGAACAGCTGCCGCCGGAGGAGAACGAGTGGCGGGGTGAATGTTTCATCTTCGACACGCGCGTCGCCCTCGACCGCGATCTCGCCGAGGGCAGCTACGTGCAATGCCACGCCTGCCGGCGGCCGCTGTCGAGCGAAGACCTGGCATCGCCCGACTATCGCGCCGGCGTGTCCTGCCCGAAATGCATCGACACGCTCGAGCCCGGCCGTGCTGCACGGCTGGCCGAACGCGCGAAGCAGGTCGCGCTGGCGGATGAGCGCGGTGAAAAACACATCGGTCCCGGCACGGAGTCCTGACAGCGCAATTCGTCCAACGGATGTGCGGAATTACCCAGGGCTCCAATCGTTCAGGCCGATCCGTGAGTGATCTGCGGGCCATCGTTGCCGCCTTGCTTGCGGCAAGCGGTTGGCTTGCAAGCCCGGCGTGGAGCCAGTCGCCGGAGTCGGATGTCACGCCCGAGGCCGCGGCGCAAGGTTTGGACCTTGCTAACTTCCAGTTGCCGGATGTGCCGGAGTCGACCCTCGAATCGATCAATCTCGAGGATGGCCACCAGGCCGACGACTTCGAAGTGCGCTCTTTCCGCCTGTCCGCGAACGGCTCGGCCTTGATGGCAACACGGAAACGCTGTTGAGCCGCATTCAGTGGATTTTCTAGTATCCCCGCCGGCTTTTGGTGGCCAGGGTGATGGACTGGTCAGAACCAGAAGCGGATGCCGGCAAGTGCCGTGCTTCCGTCGAGATCTTCCGCCGCGTCGCCGTAGTGCTTCTCCCACGCGACACCGAGGTAGGGCGCGAACTTGCGCGTGACTTCATAGCGCAGCCGCAGCCCCAGCGAGAGTTCGGTCACGCCCGCATCGATGGCGAGTTCCGGGATGTCCTGCAGGGCGAGCTCGATCTCGGCGCGCGGCTGCAGGATCCAGCGCTCGCTCAGGAAGAAATCCTTTTCGAATTCGGCGCGGCCCGTGACGTCGCCGTCATCCGACAGAAACAGAGCCAGGTCGCTCTCGACTCGGTAGGGAAGGAGCCCTTGCACCCCGGCCACCGCGTAGACGATCCCGCCGTCGATCGTATCGGCGTAGCGCAGGCCGAACTGCAGGTCGAAGAACGCCGTCCACGCGCGTCCGTAGAGCAGCTGCAGTTCCGGGTTCTCGCTGTGGCCGTCGGCGTACGCGCCTTCCGTTTTCCAGACGAAGCGATGGAAATCGCCGCCATACAGGCCCTGCAAGTCCCAGAACAGCGCCCGGGAGTCGTCGCGGTATTCGAGCCGCTCGCCTTCGGTGTAACCGTAGTGAGCTTCGTGCGCATGCTGCGCCAGGCCGGCCGGCGCGCTGAGCGACAACAGCAGCAAAACGATGCCGACGGCCGCTTTCACGCCCGCAACGCCGACACGCGCACGACACGCATCATGCCCGCCTGCATGTGGTAGACGAGGTGACAGTGGAATGCCCAGGGGCCGGGCTCGTCGGCGGTCAGGTCGACGGCGAGGCGTTCTGCCGGCTTGACGACGACCGTGTGTTTGCGCGGATTGAATAGGCCGTTGCCGTTCACGAGTTCGACGAACATGCCGTGCAGATGTATCGGGTGCGCCATCATCGTGTCGTTCACGAACAAGAGGCGAACGCGTTCGTCGTAAGCGAGGCCGATGGGTTCGGTGACCTCGGAAAACTTCAGTCCGTCGAACGACCACATGTAACGATGCATGTTGCCGGTCAGGTGCAGCTCGATCGTGCGTGACGGCAGGCGCTCATCATCGTTGCGCACCAGGCTTTTGAGGTCGCCGTAGGTCAGCGCCCGCCAGGACAGCTGGTCGAGGCCGACGCCCGCTTCGTGCAGCCGGCTCGCGGGCATCGCGGCAACACCGTCGACGCCGGGACCGCGTCGGTGCTCGTGCTCGACAGGCGGCAGGCCGGCAAGCGGATCGGCGGCCCGCGGCTGCCCGTGCGCGTGATGGTCGCCGTCATCGTCCACCGACGTGGTCGCGGCGCCGTGGTTCATGCCCGCGTCACGCATAGTCAGGAGCGGCGGCTCGCGCAGCACCGGAACGGGCGCCGTCAGGCCCGGCCGCGAAGCGAGCGTGCCGCGCACGAAGCCACTGCGGTCCGCGGATTCGCACATGATCGTGTAGGCCTCATCGCCCGGCGTCACGACGACGTCGTAGGTTTCGGCCGTGCCGATCTGGAATTCCTCGACCGGAACCGGTTCGACGTCCTGGCCGTCCGCCTGCACCACGGTCATGGTCAGCCCGGGAATGCGAATGTTGAAGAACGACATGGCCGAACCGTTGATGAAGCGCAGGCGCACGCGCTCGCCGGGCGCGAACAGGCCGGTCCAGTTGGCGACCGCGTCGCGGCCGTTCAGCAAATACGTGTACGTGGCACCGGTGACGTCGGCGATGTCCGCCGGCGACATGCGCATGCGCGCCCAGC
The DNA here is from genome assembly GCA_963770585.1 of uncultured Pseudomonadota bacterium. GTDB lineage: Bacteria > Pseudomonadota > Gammaproteobacteria > Steroidobacterales > Woeseiaceae > UBA1847. Next base: position 44,827 of record CAVYQH010000001.1, read on the forward strand.
TATCGAAGGGTGCCCGGCCGGCGACCCGGTTCCGGACATAGTAATCGTCCCCGAACTTCAGGTTCGCGAGCACGCGCCGCGGGTCCTCAAAGGTCCAGTCCGACAGGAAGATGATGAACTCGCGATCGTATTCCACGGGGTCCGCGCCGGCGGGATCGATGACCAGCGGACCGTAGACTCCGGCTTGCTCCTGAAAGCCGGAATGACTGTGATACCAGTAAGTGCCGTTCTGGCGGACGGGAAAGCGGTAGCTGAAGGTCGCGCCGGGTGCAATGCCGGCGAAGCTGATGCCCGGGACGCCGTCCATGTCGTAGGGCAGCAGGATGCCGTGCCAGTGGATCGATGAAGTCTCGTCCAGGGCATTGCTGACGTTGAGTACGACCTCGTCGCCCTCGCGCAGCCGAACGAGCGGTCCGGGCACCGAGCCGTTGATGCCGGCGGTGGTCACGCGGCGGTCACCGATTTCAACGGGCGTGGGACCGATGCGTAAGTCCCAGGCGTCCTGCACGGCATCGGCACGGGACATACCGGTGCCGCCGGCGGCCCAGGCTGGCAATGGCAGGCGGACCGCAAGCCCGCCGAAGGCAGTAAGCTCGATGCAGCGCGCGAGAAACGCGCGCCTATGCATCGAGATCGGGAATCAGCGCGCTCTCTAGATTTGCAATCATGTCCTTGAGCAATAGCTTGCGCTTCTTGAGACGCCGGATGCGCAGCTGGTCGACCATCGGGTCGAGCTGGAGTTTGTCGATCAGGTAGTCGAGGTCGCGGTGGCTGACACGCAGCTCCCGCAGGCGGTCGAGTTGCTTGAACGTGTCGACTTCGACATTTTCGCCCATAGACGCACCATGCTACTCGCGGTCCGGCAACAGTGCCAGCCAGTCACGGTCTGCGGCGCCGATGACCACGAACCAAGGATTCAGGATGTCTTCTTTCCGATTATAGGCGAGCGTTTCGCCGTCGGCGGTGACGACTTTGCCGCCGGCCTGTTCGACCACTGCCTGCGCCGCCGCCGTGTCCCATTCCGACGTCGGCCCGAGCCGCGGATACACGTCGGCGCCGCCTTCAGCGACGACGCAGAACTTGAGCGAACTCCCCATCGGGACCATGTCGAATGCACCGAGGCGGTCGAGAAAGCTGTCCAGGCTGGCGCCGCGATGCGAGCGGCTGCCCACGATCCGCGGCGGCAACGAAGCCCGCTTCGCGACCTGAATCTTCTTCGGCTTGCCGTCGCCGATTCGCTTGTCGGCACCGTGACCCTCGCAGCCCGTGTAGGTCGTGTACTGAATGGGCACGTGCACGACGCCGAGCACGGGGCTGCCGTTCACGATCAGTGCGATGTTCACGGTGAACTCGCCGTTGCGGTTGACGAACTCCTTCGTGCCGTCGAGCGGGTCGACGAGCCAGTAGCGGTGCCAGCGCCGGCGCTCGTCGAAGGGCGGAAGCCCGCCTTCCTCGGAGAGCAGCGGAATGTCGGGGGCCAGGTCGCGCAGGCCGGCCGCGATCGTGCGCTGCGAAGCCAGGTCCGCAAGGGTGAGCGGTGACTCGTCACCTTTGTTTTGCACGTCGAAGTCGGTGGCGTAAACTTCGAGAATCCGGTCACCGGCGGCCGTGGCCAGTTCGACGAGCGGTTCGAGCAATTCCTGGTAATTCATGACACCCCCTGAGGCCTGCCGGGCGCGCAGTATAAGCAGTGAAAAACGATCCGAAAACCTTGCTCGATCGCTGCGACACCTTGATGCTGGACATGGACGGCACCGTCCTCGACCTGGCCTTCGACAATTTCATGTGGCTCGAACACGTGCCGGCGCGCTATGCGGAAGCCCGTTCCATCCATCCTGACGAAGCGCGATCGAGCCTCTACGCCAGGTTCCGTGAAATGGAGGGTCGCCTGGAATGGTACTGCCTGGATCATTGGAGTGAAATCCTCGGTCTCGACATCGCCGGACTGCACCGCGAACAGCGACATCGCATCGGCTACCTGCCGGGTGCGCAGGAATTCCTCGAGCGCATCCGGGAGCGGGAGATCCGGCTCCTGCTCGTTACGAATTCACACGCGGAAACGCTCTCGATCAAGGACGAGGTGACCGGCATCACACGGCATTTCGATGCCGTCTACAGCTCGCACGGATTCGGTGTGCCGAAGGAACGCCGGGAGTTCTGGCAGGCGCTGTCGGAAGCGGAGCTGTTCGACCCCGAGCGCACGCTGTTCATCGACGACAATGCAACCGTGCTCGGCAGCGCCGCGGACTTCGGTCTCGACATGCTGCTCGAGATCGCCGAGCCCGACACGTCCCGTCCGGCGCGCCGGAGCGAGCGATTTTCAGCTATCGAGGGACTGCGCAGCCTGTTGCAGCGGGAGTTGCCCGCGCAATCGTCACGGTGACGCGGATTTCTGCGGCCGCCTGCGCCTGCGCCTGTCGCTGTCGGCGTGAGCGCCGCCTTGCCGGCTCGTGCGCCGCGGCCTGCCTTTCGGTTTCTCGATGACGGGCAGGTTGTCGGGTGAATAGGTCGCGACCGGGATCTTGTGGCCGATGAATTCCTCGATGTCCGGCAACGAGATCGCGTAGGTTTCGCAGCCGAAGCTGATGGCATTGCCGGACGCACCGGCCCGCGCTGTGCGGCCGATGCGATGCACGTAATCCTCTGCGTCCTGCGGCAGGTCATAGTTGACGATGTATTGCACATCCGGAATGTGCAGGCCGCGGCTGGCGACGTCGGTGCCGATCAACACGGGCAGTTCACCGCTTTGGAAGTCCATGAGCATGCGCAGGCGCTTCCTCTGCGGCACGTCGCCCGATATCGCGGCGGCATGGAGACCGTTGATCTCGAGATACGCCTGCACGCGTTCCGCCTCGCGCTTCATGTTCACGAACACCAGGGTCCGTACACTGCCCATTTCCCGGATGAGCCCGATCAGCAGTGGCATCTTGTCTTCGTTCGACGGGAAGAAGATTGCCTGCCGGACCCGGTCGGCCGTGACCTTGTCCGGCTCGATCTGCACGAGTTCGGGTTCGTTCATGTGTTCGTAAGCGAGTTCCATGACCCGGTGCGACAGCGTCGCCGAGAACAGCATGTTGAGGCGTTGCTCCGGCGGCGGCAGGCGGCGCAGCAGGTAGCGGATATCCTTGATGAAGCCGAGGTCGAACATGCGGTCGGCTTCGTCGAGCACCGCCACCTGGACCTGATCCAGCTTGAAGACGCCCTGCTTGAAATAGTCGATGATGCGGCCCGGCGTCCCAACCAGGATGTCGATGCCGGCGGCGATCTGCTGGCGCTGCTTGTCATAATCCGTGCCGCCGAAGGCGAGTCCGACAACGAGACCCGTGTGCTTGCCCAGCATCTCGGCATCCTTGGCGATCTGCACCGCGAGTTCGCGCGTCGGCGCCAGCATGAAAGCGCGCGGCTGCCGGGGTCCCGGCGTGGCCGGGCCGTTGTGCAGAAGTCGCTGGAAGGCGGCGATGAGAAATGCGGCGGTCTTGCCCGTGCCGGTCTGCGCCTGGCCGGCGACGTCCCGGTTTGCAAGGGCGATCGGCATTGCGGTGGCCTGGATCGGCGTGCAGAAATCGAAGCCGGCATCGCGAATGCCGGCCCGCACCCGTTCGTCGAGTACAAGAGAATCAAATCTGAGGTCGCTCAGATGGCTGTCCGACATACGAAAAGAACCAAAAAATGTGAGTTTGAGACTTGCAAAATGGCTCGCGAAGCGGTCAAATTGCTCTTAATTCGACGCAAGGGTCGTCGCTCCCGCCACTTTCGCTGACGTCGATTCCAGACCGAATCCAGAAAGAAGCCGGAACAGAGCTCGCTGTATAGCCGCGACAGTTTGCCTGATAGTTGGGGCAGCGTCATCCATTTTGCGATGCCGGTCGTCCTCGGGGAACGGATGACGGGCATCATCGAACCCGCATCAAAACCCACGTCTCGATTTTGAGGAGGTAGCCGGTGAGCGACAGGATCGTCCACACGACTGACAGTGGATTCGAGTCCGACGTGCTCGGGTCCGACAAGCCAGTGCTGTTGGACTTCTGGGCCGAATGGTGCAGCCCATGCAAGATGATTGCGCCGCTGCTCGACGAAGCAGCGGATGAATACGCGGACAAGCTGTCCGTCGTAAAGATCAACATAGACGAGAATCCGAACGTTCCTCAGAAGTTCGGCATTCGAAGCATACCGACGCTGATGATTTTCAAGAACGGTGCGCCGCAGGCTCAGAAGCTGGGCGCCATGTCCAAGTCTCAGTTGGTCGAATTTCTGGAAAGTAATCTGTGAGAGGATACTTGGGTAATCAAACGAAGAGCCGGCCGAATAAAACCGGTGGTAATAAGGGCAAGGGAAATTCCAACCGGCGCCGGCGACGTCGTTCGCCGTCGGAAGAGTTTCCCGATGATGACTCGAGCCTCGAGGTAATCCCTGCGGAGCAGCTCGAGGCAAGCAAGAGCGTCATGAACCTGACCGAGTTGAAGAACCGGCCGGCCGCAGCACTGGTCGAGCTCGGGGAATCACTGGGCATCGAGAACCTGGCGCGCTCACGCAAGCAGGACATCATCTTTTCGATCCTGAAAGAGCACGCCAAGAATGGCGAGGACATCTACGGCGAGGGCGTGCTCGAGATCCTGGTGGACGGTTTCGGCTTCCTGCGTTCGTCTGACAGCTCGTACCTTGCCGGGCCGGACGACATCTACGTCAGCCCGAGCCAGATCCGGCGGTTTGCGCTCAGGACCGGCGACACCGTGTCCGGCCTCATCCGGCCGCCTAAAGACGGCGAGCGTTACTTCGCGCTGCTCAAGGTCGGTCAGATCAACCACGATGCGCCGGAAAACGCGCGCTCGAAGGTACTGTTCGAGAACCTGACGCCGCTGTTCCCGAAGAAACGGCTGAAACTGGAACAGGGTAATGGCAGTACCGAGGATCTGACGGCCCGCATCATCGACATGGTGGCGCCGATCGGCAAGGGCCAGCGCGGTCTCATCGTGTCGCCGCCGAAGGCCGGCAAGACGATGCTCCTGCAGAACATCGCCTCTTCGATCGCCGCGAACAACCCAGAAGTCGAACTCATGGTGCTGCTGATCGACGAGCGTCCTGAGGAAGTGACGGAAATGGAGCGGACCGTGCGCGGCGAGGTCGTGTCTTCGACTTTCGACGAACCGGCCAGCCGCCACGTGCAGGTGGCCGATATGGTCATCGAAAAAGCGAAGCGGCTCGTCGAGCACAAGCGCGACGTGGTCATCCTGCTCGATTCCATCACCCGCCTGGCGCGCGCCTACAACACCGTGGTCCCGTCATCGGGCAAGGTGCTGACGGGCGGTGTCGACGCGAATGCATTGCACCGGCCGAAGCGCTTTTTCGGCGCTGCGCGCAACATCGAGGAGGGCGGCAGCCTGACGATACTCGCGACTGCGCTGATTGATACCGGCTCCAAGATGGACGAGGTGATCTACGAGGAATTCAAGGGCACCGGCAATATGGAGATCCATCTGGATCGCCGCATTTCCGAGAAGCGCGTGTTCCCGTCGATCAACATCAATCGTTCCGGCACCCGCAAGGAAGAGTTGCTCACCGAATCGGACGAGCTGCAAAAGATGTGGGTCCTGCGCAAGGTCCTGCATCCAATGGACGAGCTGGCTGCGATCGAATTCCTGCTCAACAAGCTGCAGGACACCAAGACGAACGTCCAGTTCTTCGAGGCAATGAAACGCTCCTAGGAAGCGGCCACTGGCCGCGAGCCTAAGACGGCGGGGACCGGGGATATTGCGGCAAGTCGTCGTCGATGACGAGCCAGGGCGCCTTGTCTTCCACCCAGATGTGCGAGCGCGGCGAAATGCGCTCCGGTTCGGCGAGACTGACGACCGTGATGTCGATCTCGCCGGGCCTGTCCCGGTGCGCATAGGTCAGCGACGTCCCGCATTGCGCGCAGAAACCGCGCGTGACGCCCGGTGAGGAATGGTATTCCGCGATCACGCCCTCGCCGATCCTGAAGTCCGCTGCCGGAAAGGTCGCCCAGGTCACGAAAGGCGCGCCGGCGGCCTGCTGGCAGCTCTGGCAGTGGCAATGGCAGGCATACAGCGGCTCCGCGTCAAATGCGTAACTCACGTACGCACAAAAACAGCTGCCGGTGTACGGCAATGGCGTCAGACGTCGCGCGGCCGCGTGTCACCCGTGGTGCAGCTGTTCAGCATTCTCTTGAGCTGCTGGCGCGTCACGATGGTGTCGCGCAGATAGGCGTAGACGTGGCATTCACTGACCGTCATTGCAGCGAGCCTGGCCGGCTCCCGGTCCGGGACTGCCGGCGGCGCTGGCGGCGCGTAAGCCGCGCCGGCGGTGAGCAGGGCGCAGCAGGTCAAAGAGGCTCTTGTCATTGTTATCCCCTCCTTTTGCACGGAACATGAACGATATCACAGGCGGTGGCGGCCCGGCGCCGGCCTGACCTTGCCTTATGTCCGGTATCAGGCTTCGGCGCGATCCGCTACGTAACCCGGCACATCACTCATCGGCACGTGCCTGGGATGCTCCGCCACGCGGTTCAGCCAGGCGCGCACCGCGGGATATCCGGACAGGTCGAAACCGCCCTCGTGGGCGACGTGCGTATAGGCGTACAGAGACACGTCGGCGATCGTCAGCGCGTCGTTGACGAAGTACGGGCGCGTCGCGAGATGCTTGTCCATGACGGCAAGCGCCTTGTGACCTCCGGCCTGTTTTGCCTCGTAGTCGCGCCGGCGCGCTTCCGGGAGGCCGAGGTATTTGTTGATGAAACGAGCCACGGCGATATAGGGCTCGTGGCTGTATTGCTCGAAGAACTGCCATTGCAGCACGTAGGCGCGCTGCAGGCGGCCGTCCGGCAGGTACTCGGTGCCATCGGCCAGGTAATTGAGAATCGCATTCGATTCCGCAAGGTGTTGGCCACCCGGCAGGTCGAGCACGGGAATCTTGGCATTGGGATTCAGCATCGCGAAATCGGCCGTACGCGTCTCGCCGGCCATGATGTCGACGTCCACCCAGTGATAGGCGAGGCCGAGATAGCTCATGAGCAGCTCGATCTTGTAGCAGTTGCCGGACCTGCGGTCACCATAGACACGGTACACCTGAAACCTCCCAATGATCGTTGCGTTCAGGCGGACCGCCCGTCATGTTGATGTACCGTGAACTGCGACAGATCGACGTCCTCGAGACAGCGCGCATTGATCGCGGCAACTTCGTTGCCATCGGGATCCTGGCCGAAGCCGAACGGCGCACAACCGCAGGTCGGGCAGAACTTGTGCCCGATCTTCATGGTATTGAAGCGGTACGTGCTCATCGCATGCTCCGGCGTCTTCAGGTCGAGCTTGCTGCGCGGTACGAAGAACAGTAGCGATCCTTTCCGGCTGCAGATCGAGCAATTGCATTCCAGCAGTGATTCGATGTCCGCATCCACAGCAAAGACGATGTCACCGCAATGACAGCTACCTTCATAATTCATGTTCTGCTCCACGGCACACCGGCCGATTCGTCGACGGAAACTCGGATCAGCCTAGCCCCTCGTCCCGAACAGATGCAAGCCGAAGCCGCTGCCGGAATCGTCGACAAAACTTATTCCGGACAGCAAGCCGCTGCAGCTAGGCGAGTAGCCAGCGATGCAGGGGCGCGACCGTTCCCGCAGGGAAGTCGGTGCGTTCCGCCGCGAGTTCGATGAAACCATCGGTCCCGGTGAGCGATGCAAAATCGCCCGAGGTGTTGGTCGGCGCCGGCAGCGCGAGCAGCTGTCCTGCTGCACTGGAGACCAGCCGCACCGGCAGGAACCAGGTGAGTCGCGGCGCAAAAGACACCGGCTGAGCCAGCACCGCGAACTGCGGCGGCGGCGCCAGCAAACCCGATATCTGCGCGAGCGCCGGCAGCACGTAACGACGGCAACAAACCAGCGTCGACACCGGGTTGCCGGGCAACGCGAAGACCGCCTGGCCCTGTGGTCCTCTGCCGAACCACATGGGCTTGCCCGGGCGCTGGCTGACCTTGTGGAAAACGACTTCGACGCCGAGCCGCGTGAGCACCGCCGGCACGAAATCCGCCTTGCCCATCGACACGCCGCCGCTCAAGAGCAACACGTCGCTTTTTTCCAGCAGTGGGCCGATACCGGCTTCCAGCACGGCTTCATCGTCCGGCAAGTGCGCGTGCGCCGCGCCGTCGTAGCCGTGCTGGGCGAGCAGGGCCGCGACCGCGGGACCGTTCGACAAGCGCACCTGGTGCGCCGCGATCGGCTGGCCCGCCGGAACCAGTTCGTTGCCGGTCGAGACGACGGCTATGGCCGGCGGCCCGGCGACGTCGACCGCGGGCAACCCGCAGGAGGCGATGACGGCCAGCTCCGGCGCGCCGATGCGGATTCCGGGCCGCAGCAATACCGTGCCCTGCGCATGATCCGAGGCGCGCGGATGGATGAATTGCCGCGCCTCCGCCTCATACCCGTCCTCGATCGTCGCGGTGCCGTCGCGTATCTCGATGCGCTCGACGGGAACGATGCAATCGGCCCCGGACGGCAGCGCGGCGCCCGTCATGATCTCGATCGCCTTGCCCGCGGCGAGTGTCAGCGCGGGATCGCCTGCCGCCTGCAGGGACTGCAGCGGAAACCTGCGCTGGCCGCCCGCGAGCGCCGCATGCAGGACGGCGATGCCGTCCATCGTCACCCGGTCGAACGGCGGCTGGTCGCGCTCCGCGATCACCGTCTGGCGCAACACCCGGCCCGTGCAGCGCTCGAGTGCCGCGCTAACGGTCGGCAAGGGCCGGAGCGAGCCGAGTACCGCATCCAATGCCTCGCCCGTCGTCAGCACGGCCTAGGATTTCTCGCGCGCGATCGCACGATGCCCGATGTCTGGACGGAAATACGCGCCGTCCCAGTGAATCCGGTCGACCGCCTCGTACGCCTGCTGCGCCGCTGCGGCGACGCTGGCGCCGAGTCCGACCACGCACAAGACGCGTCCGCCATTGGTCGCGACCGATCCCGACGCTACGCTGGTGCCCGCGTGAAAAACCTTTTGCGTGTCGCTGTCCGCCACGTCGAGACCGGCGATCGGCTTGCCCTTCTCGTACGCCTCGGGATAGCCGCCGGCCGCCATGACGACGCCCAGCGCGGCACGCTCGTCCCACAGCGCGTTGAGCTCCGCGAGCTTGCCTTCGAGCGTCGCCCGGCACAGTGTGTGGAGGCCAGACCTGAGCCGCATCAATATCGGCTGTGTCTCCGGGTCCCCCATGCGGCAATTGAACTCGATCACTTTCGGGGCGCCGTCCGCCATGATCATCAGGCCCGCGTACAGGAAGCCGAGATAAGGTACCCCGTCGGCCCGCATGCCCGCGAGCGTGGGTTCGATGACTTCCGTCATGATGCGCTTCGCGATCCGGTCGGTCACCACGGGGGCCGGCGAATAGGCACCCATGCCGCCGGTATTCGGGCCCAGGTCGCCAGCGTCGCGCGCCTTGTGGTCCTGCGAGGTCGCGAGCGGCAGGACGGTCCGGCCGTCGGTAATGACCATGAAACTCGCTTCCTCGCCGTCCAGGAATTCTTCCACGACGATCCGTGCGCCTGCGTCCCCGAAGCGATTGCCCTCGAGCATGTCGGTGGCGGCCTGCACCGCCTCGTCGGTCGTGCGCGCGACGACCACGCCCTTGCCAGCCGCCAGCCCATCGGCCTTGACGACGATCGGCGCGCCCTGCTCGTCGATGTAAGCCAGCGCCGGCGCCAGTTCGCTGAAGTGGCGGTAGGCCGCCGTCGGTATGCCGTGGCGCGCCAGGAAATCCTTCGTATAGGCCTTGGAGCCTTCCAGCCGGGCGGCCGCTGCCGTCGGACCGAAGCAGGGCAGGCCGGCTACGTTGAATGCGTCCACGATGCCGGCGACCAGCGGCCCCTCCGGCCCGACGATCGTCAGGTCCACCTGCTCGCGGCGGGCGAGCCCGATCAGTCCGTCGATATCGTCCGCGGCGACGTCGCGGTTCTGCACGCGCCGCTCGCGCGCCGTGCCGGCATTGCCAGGTGCGACGAATACCTGCTCGACCTCGTCGGCGGACGCGCACTTCCAGGCAATGGCGTGTTCGCGGCCGCCCGAGCCGACAACGAGAATGCGCATGGCTCAGTGCCGGAAGTGGCGCATGCCGGTGAAGACCATGGCGAGGCCGTGTTCGTCGGCCGCCCTGATCACCTCGTCGTCGCGCAGGGAGCCGCCGGGCTGGATGATCGCTGCAACGCCGGTCGCGGCGGCGGCGTCGATGCCGTCGCGGAACGGGAAGAATGCGTCGGATGCGAGCACCGAGCCCTTGACGACCAGTTCTTCGTCGGCGGCCTTGATTGCGGCGATTTTCGTCGAGTACACCCGGCTCATCTGGCCTGCGCCGACCCCGACGGTCATCCCGTCCCTGCAGAACACGATCGCATTCGACTTGACGTACTTGACCACCTTCCATGCGAACAGCAGGTCTTCGACTTGCGCCTCCGTCGGTTTGATCGTCGTCACGACCTTGAGGTCGCTGGCGGAAATACTTGCCGCGTCGCTCGTCTGCACGAGCAGGCCGCCGCCGACCTTCCTGAAATCGAGTGCCGTCGTCGCGTTGGTCCACGCGCCGGTCTCCAGGACGCGAATATTCTGCTTGACCGCGGTCACGCTGCTTGCCGCCGTCTCGACCACCGGCGCGACGATGACCTCGACGAACTGGCGGTCGACGATCGCCTGCGCAGTCCGCGCGTCGAGCGGCCGGTTGAACGCGATGATGCCGCCGAAGGCTGACGTCGGGTCCGTGCGAAAGGCCTTGTCGTACGCTGCGCTGATGTCCGCGCCGGTCGCCACGCCGCAGGGATTGGCATGCTTCACGATCACGCACGCAGGCTCGACGAACTGCCTGACGCAAGCGAGCGCGGCGTCGCTGTCGGCGATGTTGTTGTACGAAAGTTCCTTGCCCTGCAGCTGCCGCGCCCTGGCCAGCGAGCCGGCCAGTGCCTGCTGGTCGGCAAAGAACGCCGCGCGCTGGTGCGGGTTTTCGCCGTAGCGCAGCGTCTCGAGGCGCGTACCCGCGTACAGGAAGCGTTCGCCGAGCGGATCGTCACCCAGAGTGGCCGACAGGTAATTCGTGATCGCCGTATCGTAGGCCGCGGTATGTGCGTAGGCCTTGGCCGCAAGCCGGCGCCTGGCATCGAGGCCGAGCGTGTCGTCCGCCAGGCTCCTGAGTACGGATTCGTAGTCCGCAGGATCGACGACGACCGCCACGCCGGCATGGTTTTTCGACGCGGCTCGGAGCATTGCGGGCCCGCCGATGTCGATGTTCTCGATCGCCTCCTCGAGCGTCGCATCGGGACGCTCGATCGTCTGCTCGAACGGATAGAGGTTCACGACCAGCAGGTCGATCGGTTCGATGTCGTGATCCGCCATCACGGCGTCATCGATGCCGCGCCGGCCGAGGAGGCCGCCGTGGATCCTCGGGTGCAGGGTCTTCACGCGGCCGTCCATGATCTCCGGGAAGCCGGTCCGCTCCGAGACATCGATCGCGGCGACGCCCGCATCCCTCAGCCGGTGCGCGGTGCCGCCGGTGGACAGGATTTCGATCCCGAGGCCGGCCAGTCCGGAGGCAAACGGGATCAGGCCGCTCTTGTCAGATACGCTGACGAGCGCGCGTCGCACTTGGAACATCCAGGGTCCTCGCTACTGGATCAGGGAGTAGGTCTTCAGCTTCTTGCGCAAGGTGCCGCGATTGATGCCGAGTATGCAGGCCGCCTCGCTTTGGTTGCCTGCAGTAAATTCCATGACAGCCTTGAACAGCGGTTTTTCGACTTCGCCGATGACAAAGTCATACAGGTCGCCCGGCCGGTCGCCGTTGAGGGCCTGGAAATAGACCTTCAAGGCGTCTTCGGTGTGTTCACTGAGTGGTTTCTTGTTTTTCCGGGTTCTGAGTTCCGCACCGCTTTTTGGATGGTTTTGCGCCACGTCTGATGTCCTGAATATCTGGCCGGGCCGTCGTGCCTGGACCGCCTCCCCATTTCTGAACGACACTCTTTTGACTAGGCTGCCTTCGAAATACCTCCGACGAACATATCCAGGTATTCCCGTGTCAGTCTGATTTGTTCAGAAGCATTATTGACACGCACTACCCGATACCGAAACTCGGCTGCGTTATCGAGTTGATCGCAGTACCAGGTGAGATGTTTGCGTGCCACCCGAACGCCGGTTGTCTCGCCATAGAACCGATGCAGGTCGTGCAGGTGGCCGAGAATGATATCACGCAATTCATTTTTTTCTACTGGCGCTTTTTGCGCGTCGCCGCCGGAAAACACCGACAGCTCACGGAAAATCCACGGTCTTCCCTGTGCACCGCGGCCGATCATCAAGCCATCGGCGCCTGTTAGGCGCAATACTTCAAGCGACTTCTCGGGACTCGCGATATCACCATTGGCAATCACGGGAATTGTGACCATGGACTTGATTTCGGCGATCGTTTCGTATTCCGCCCGGCCGTGAAATCGGCAGGCCCGCGTGCGCCCGTGTATTGCAAGCGCCACGATGCCCGAATTCTCCGCGATGCGCGCGATGCGCACGCCATTCCTGTGTTCGGGATCCCAGCCGGTGCGCGTCTTGAGCGTGACGGGCACAGGCACGGCAGCGACCACGGCATCGATGATTCGCGCCACGAGTGCTTCGTCTTTCATGAGCGCCGAGCCGGCCAGGTTCTTGCATACTTTCTTTGCCGGGCAGCCCATGTTGATGTCGACGATCTGCGCGCCACGTGCGACGACCGCCCGCGCCGCTTCGGCCATCTGTACAGGATCTGAGCCCGCGATCTGCACGGCGACCGGCGCTGCGTCGAGGTCGAGGTCGAGCCGAAATCGCGATTTCGCGCTCTGCCACATCGTCGTGTCGGCCGTCGTCATCTCGGAAGTCGTCATGCCGGCCCCGAAGCGGCGGCACAGGGCACGAAACGGCTTGTCGGTGACGCCGGCCATCGGCGCGAGCACGAAAGGGTTGGCGAGCGTGTACGGCCCGATCCGGAGCGTCGGGGTTTGCATCGGCCGCTCCTACAGGAAATCCTCAATGGCGCAGCGCAGCTGCCCGCCGTCATGCCGGTAGCAGACATTCAGCTTGAAACCGGCGGCCCGGTCCGCGGGCGCGACTACGGCGATGACGGCCTCGAACTTGTCCCCGGGTTGTACGAATTCGCTCGCTTTGCTGCCGGCGTCCAGGTACTCGGTCGGTTCGACAACCTTGCTGCCGATGACCTCTTCGAATCGGTCGGTCAACGCGACGGTGATCAACGGGTAGGGCAGCGGCGTGTCGGACTGGTTGCCGAGACGCGAGCGAATCGTCAGTACGTGCTCGCCCGGGTTCAGCTCGAGGAGCTCGCCGTCGGACGCCGGGGTTTCGTCGGTGCTGCCCTGGGTCACCTCGAAACGCCAGCCCCGTACATTCCATTCGGGCGTGATCGGCGCGCCGACAGCCTCATAAACGGGCGCGATCGCGTCGCTTACGGCCGGGATCGTCGCCAGATCTGCGCGCGACTGATGCACGAACTGGCCGGCGAGCAGCAGCACGAGTGCCACGATGCTCGCGATGAGTCCGAACTGCAGTCGGCGCCTGCGAGTGCGCAAAGCCGCCCGCCGTGCCGCCTCCTGCGCCGCAGCCTCTTTCGCTCCGTCGCGCGCCCGCGCCTGCGCCTCGGCCGCCAGGCGCTCCTGTTCGAGCGCCGTTCGCGCGAATCCGCCTTCCATGATGATCGTCTCGAATCGTGAGTCCGTGCCGTCCTCGTCCGGGAGCAGCTCGATGTCGCTGCCATCGTCTTGCGCCGATTTCCGTTTCGCCGGACGACTCTCCAGCACGATGGTCGACGCCATGCCCTCCTCGTCGGGGATCGCGAAGCGCATAAGGTCCGCGTCGATCAGCATGTTGACCGTCTGCTCTTCTTCCGTGGGCAGGGGCACGATGGTGCTCGTGGGGTCGAATTCCGGCTCATCGGCTCCGCGCATACGGGCGGCCTCGAGTTCGAATTCGAGTTCGCCGGTCGTCTCGGGAAACGCGTTCGTGTTCCCGGCCGGGCGCGCCGCTGCCTGCGACTTGCCTGGCGCCTTTGCGGCCACGACCAATGGGTCCCCGGCTGCGGCCTCCGCAGCCGCTTCGTCGCCGCTGTCCAGGTCATCGAACTCTGCGAACGGGGAGTCGGCCGCCAGCGCCTCCGCCATTTCGTCTTCGACCAGCAGGAACTCCGCCTCGAATTCTTCCGCGTCCGCGGCCGCATCCGCGGCGAAGACCACTTCCGCCAGGTGCAGCTCGCCGCTGTCCTCGGCAGTCTCGGCAGGCGGTTCGTGCGCTGCGTCGCCGGTCGGGTCGCTGTCGCCGCGCGCCGGCGTCGCGTATATCCCGCTCAGGTCTATGCCTGCCGCGGCAACCGGATCGATCGGCACTTCATCGCTGCGCTCCGTATCCGCTATGGCGACCGGCTCGATCGGCGCATCTCCGGTCCTATTCTCGTACTCCGCGGTAACCGGATCGACCTGCATTTCGTCGCTGCGTTCGAATTCATCGTCCGGCGCGTCGGGGAGCGCGGCGAGTTCATCGGCCAGCGTCAGCACAGGGGCGGCTGGCTCGCGGCTCGGTTCATCGTTCTGCATCGAGACATGCATGCCGGTATCGGCAAACAGCTCGCGCTCCGGGGCCGGCGCAGCTGCCACCAGGGGCTCCACCTCCTCCAGCAGGTCGCCCCATTCGTCGGGGTCGCCGAATGCAATCTCCGGCTGAAGTGCGGAGGACTCGTCCGCGCTGGTCGCAGGCTGCGCAGCCGCGGCGGAAAGCGCGGCCGCGGCCACGTCGAGCTCGAAGTTGTCCGGAAGGCCGGTGTTGTCATCGAATCGCAACACGTCCTCGGGCCGTGTTTCCGGCGATGCAAACACGTCCTGCGCCTCGACTTCCGTTACGCCCGTATCCGTGAATACCTCGACGGCATCGACGTCGCCGGGTGATGCGCTCAGGAGTTCGTCGACCGGCGTCGGCGCATCGTTCAGGATTTCATCGACCCGGGATTCCGTGGCCGCGCGGAACAACGCCCGGTCGAGCGGCGCATTGGTATCGGCAAACAGCTGGTCGGGCGAAAAATCGTCGTCGGCGTCCGCCAGTCCGCCGGTGAAAGTGAACTCGATCACCTCGCAATCGCTTTCGTCGACGCCGATCGCGGCCGCGTCGTCGCTGAAGTCGAGGCCGGTGTCGGCGAAAGCCCTGTCGTCGTTGTTAGCTTCGTCGTCATCCTGGCCGAGGAGTCGCCACTCGACACCGGTGTCCTCGAGGCGAACATCCTCGCCGGCCAGCTGATCCAGGGTCTCTAGCAGGGCTGCGCTTTGCGCTGCGGAGAGGGGCGGCCGCACCGGCTCGCGCGTTTCGGCTTCCGCCGGTTCGGGACGGAGTTCGGGCAGCGACTCGCTGACCGGTTGGCGCGGCCGCGCACCCGGCTTGGTCTCGGTCAGGTACAGCAACGCGTTGAACGCGTGTCCGCAGCCGCCGCAACGCACTTTGCCGGCTGCCTGTTTCAGCACTTCCGCAGTCACGCGGAATGCGGTGGTGCAATCGGGGCACTGCGTGTACATCGCCTAGCTGCTTCTCCGTTTCCCGCCGAGGCGCGCCCATGTCTGGCCGTCCTGGGACCGGAACGCGGGTGCGTCGAACCTTATCCAGGGGCCGTAAGCCGCCTGTATTCTGTCAACTTGGCCGGAGAGTATGCCCGAGAGCGCCAGTTCGCCACCGGAACTGAGTCGCGTTATGACAGATTGGGACAGGTCGAGCAGGGGTCCGGCCAGGATATTCACGACCACCACGTCGTAGGGTCCGCCGAGGCCCCGATCGTCATCCACGACCGTCAATTTTTCCGTGACGCCGTTCCGCTCGGCATTCTGCCGGCTCGCCGTCAGCGCCTGTGGGTCGATGTCGATCCCGGTCGCCGCCCGACAGCCGAGCTTGAGTCCCGCAATCGCAAGCACGCCGGAGCCGCAGCCGTAGTCGAGCAAGCTCCGGCCGGCGAGTGCCAGCCCGTCGAGCCATTCGAGGCACAACGCCGTGGTCGCATGCAAACCGGTGCCGAAGGCGAGTCCCGGGTCCAGCCGGACCACGACGGCATCCGGCGGCGCGACGGACGTCCCCGGGCAGACCCACAGCCGGCGGCCGAAGCGCATCGGGCGGGCGTCGCGCAGCCATTCGCGCGCCCAGTCGCGGTCGGCGAGCGTCTCGGCCCGGTACGGCGGCAACACGCTGGTTCCCAGCCCCGACCGAAGCCGGTCGGCGAGGGCGGCGAAATCAGTGTCTTCGTCGAACAGCGCTATGACACGGGTGTCCTGCCACAACGGTGTTTCTCCGGGTGCCGGTTCGAGCACGGGGACGTCCCCGGCGTCGCAGAACGTGACCGAATGCGCGCCGTGCCGAAACAGCGCTGCCTCGACCGCGTCGGGATCGAGGTGGGCCAGGTCCATCACGAATTGCCGCCACTGCATCCGGGGCCGCCGGTGGCCGGGTCAGGCGAGGCCGAGCCGTTTTTCCAGGTAATGGATATCGGTGCCCCCGGCCTGGAACGCCGCGTGCTGGAAGATCTCTTGGTGCAGAGGCACGTTGGTCTTGATGCCTTCGATGACGATCTCGGTCAGCGCCATGCGCATGCGGCCGAACGCCGCGCTGCGATCGGCACCATGCGCGATGAGCTTGCCGATCATCGAATCGTAAAAGGGTGGCACGCGGTAGCCACTGTAGATATGCGAGTCGAATCGGATGCCCGGCCCGCCGGGCGCGTGTACGAGTGTAATGAGGCCGGGCGACGGCATGAAGCTCCTGGGATCCTCCGCGTTGATCCGGCACTCGATCGCGTGGCCTTGCATCTGCACGTCTGCCTGGCGGATTCTGAGTTTCTCGCCGGCGGCGATATTGAGCTGCTGCCGCACGAGGTCGATGCCAGTGATCATCTCCGTAACCGGATGTTCGACCTGCAGGCGAGTGTTCATTTCGATGAAGTAGAATTCGCCGTTCTCATACAGGAATTCGAAGGTGCCGGCGCTGCGATAGCCGATCTCGAGGCAGGCCTCGACGCAGCGGGCACCGATTCGCTGCCGTTGTTCGTCGCTGATACCCGGCGCAGGCGCTTCCTCGACGACCTTCTGGTGGCGTCGCTGCATCGAACAGTCGCGTTCGCCCAGGTGGATCGCGTTGCCCTGGCCGTCGGCCAGGACCTGGAACTCGATGTGGCGCGGCCGCTCGAGGTACTTTTCCATGTACACGGTGTCGTTGCCGAACGCGGATCGCGCCTCGGCCTTGGTGACGGTGATGGCGGCCAGCAGCGATGCCTCGGCGTGGACGACGCGCATGCCTCGCCCGCCGCCGCCGCCCGATGCCTTGATGATGATCGGATAGCCGATCTCGCGGGCCAGGCGGAGATTCTCGTCGCCATTGTCGTCCAACGGTCCGTCCGAGCCCGGGACACAGGGCACGCCGGACGCCTTCATCGCCCGGATGGCCGAGACCTTGTCGCCCATCAGCCTTATTGCATCGGCTTTCGGGCCGATGAACGTGAAGCCGGAGGACTCCACGCGTTCGGCGAAATCCGCATTCTCGGACAGGAATCCGTAGCCCGGGTGGATAGCCACCGCATCGGTGACTTCCGCCGCCGAGATAATGGCCGGCATGTTGAGATAGCTTTCCGCCGACGCCGGCGGGCCGATGCAGACCGTCTCGTCCGACAGCAGCACGTGCTTCAGGTTGGTATCGGCGGTGGAATGCACGGCAACCGTCTTGATGCCCATCTCGCGGCAGGCGCGCAGAATACGGAGCGCGATCTCGCCGCGATTGGCGATGACGATTTTGTCGAGCATGTTGCGCCTGCCTGCCTATTCGTGCCCGCGCTGGTCGATGACGAACAGCGTCTGGCCATACTCGACGGGTTCGCCGTTCTGTACGCGTATGGACTTGATCACGCCGGCGACGTCCGCCTCGATCTGGTTCATCATCTTCATCGCCTCGATGATGCATAGCGTGTCGCCTTCCTGCACGCGGTCCCCGACTTGCACGAACGGCGCGGCGCCCGGCGAGGCAGCGGCATAGAACGTGCCCACCATAGGAGCAATGATCTCGAAGCCTTCCTCTTCCTTGTCCTTCACCGGTGCGGGCGCGGGTGCGCCGGGTGGCGCGGAGGCCGGCGCGGGGGCCGCCGCGTAGGCGGGATGCGGCATCAGTGGCGCCGCGGGCACGCCTGGCGCATAGCGGCTGATCCGGACGGACTCCTCCCCCTCGGTAATCTCGATTTCGGCGATGCCCGACTCGTCGAGCAGCTCAATCAGTTTTTTGACTTTTCTGATGTCCATCATGCTCCCTCTTGCTGCGCGACGCGCCGGACGGCGGCCGTGCCGTGCCCGCAGGGCACGTGTGCGGCCGAAGCATGGCGTTTCGCATTGCAGCGCTTATGGACTGGAAATCGCCGCGGCGGTTTGATTGCTGTTTTGCCGAAGTTGGCGGCAATTCTAACGCTTTTCGCCTCGATCGAGGCAAGTTCCCGCGTGAGATTAGAGCAGTTCCAACGCGTCCCGGGCGTTCTCGACCGTGATTTCGCCGGCATCCAGCCGCGCCAGGATTGTGGCGATGTCGTGGAGCTCCTTCCGCTGCAGTTCCCCGAGGTAGGCCCCGAGGAACCGGCCGTCGCGGGCGACGATCATCGTGAACGGCATCGCGCTGAAGGGGACGCCCGAGGAATCCGCGACGGCCATTGCGTCGTCCTGTCCGACCAGGACGGGATAATTGAAATCGGCCGTCTCGGCATAGCGGCGTACGTCGTCGATGAAATCCACGGCGATGCCGATCACGAGAATGCCGGTCTCGCCCTGTTCCGCCTGGAAGTCCTTCAGCAGCGGAATCTCGCGGCGGCACGGCGCGCACCAGGTTGCCCAGAAGTTGAGGAGCCTGTGCCGGCCGGCGAATTCCGCGAAGTCGCGCGCGCTACCGTCGATGTCCGTCAGGCTGAAATCGGGAAACTCGGCGGCGGCAGGAGCAGGGGCGCGGGCGGCAGCCGGTGGCGCAGCCTGTTCGACCGGCAGGCGCGCCGCATAGAACAGGACGCCGGCCATGAGGACGACGAAGGCGGTGGCGAAGATCAGGAAGGAACGATGCATGCGGCAAGTCTAAACCAGGAACGGCGGCGGTCGCGTCCGTTGGGCGCCGCAACAGGCGCTTCGCCAGGCGTTCCTACAACGGGACGGCCTGGCGCACGTGCGCGGCGAAGTCCGCCGCGTCCATGAAGCCGACGACCTCGTAGCCGTCCCGCTGATGCCCGTCGGTGCCGAAAAAAACAATCGTCGGCGGTCCGAACACGCCGAACCGCGCGAGCAGCGTCTGGTCCTCCGCATCGTTTCGCGTCACGTCCGCCTGCAAGGTCACGGTGTTGGCGAGCGCGGCCTGCACCTCGGGCGCGACGAAAGTGTATTCCTCCATCTCGAGGCAGGACACGCACCAGTCGGCGTAGAAATCGAGCATCACCGATTTGCCCGCGGCGGCGGCGGCGGCGATCTCGCGATCCAGGTCCGCCACGGTCTTGATGCGCTTGAACTCAAGCGGTCGGTCGGCCGTCATCGTGCCAGCACCGAGGTCGACACTGGCGAGCGGCTTGAGCGGATTGCTGCCGCCGGCGAGTGCCCCGAAGAACAGGATGAGACCGTAGAAGATGGCCAACAGCCCGAAACCCTTGCCGAGCTTGCGCGCGGTGCCGGCCTCGGTCGTCAACGCCGTCATGCCGCCCAGGAACACTCCGGCCAGCACCACGAGGATTGCCCACAGCAACATCGAGATCGTGCCCGGCAGAACGCGCGACAAGAGGTAGATCGCGAGGCCGAGAAACATGAAGCCGAACGCGCCCTTGATCGCAACCATCCACGGGCCGGCTTTTGGCAGGAACTTGCCATGTGCCGCACCCACCGCGAGAAGCGGAGCGCCCATACCCAGGCTCATCGCGAACAGTGCGGTTCCGCCGGTCACGACATCGCCGGTCTTCGCCATGAAAGACAGGGCGGCGATCAGCGCCGGAGCCACGCACGCCGTGACGATCAGCGAGGAAAGCGCGCCCATCACGAATGCGCCGATGAACGTACCGCTTTTCTGCCGGCTGCTGATCCCGGCGAGCCGGCTCTGGATGGCATTCGGCATCTGCAAGTCGTAGAGGCCGAACATGCCGAGCGCCAGCACGACGAACAAGGCGGCGAACAGCGCCAGCACCCAGGGCTGGTTGAAGAAAGCCTGCAGTTGTGCGCCGGCCATCGCCGCCGCAATGCCTGCGGCCGTGTAGATGAGCGCCATGCCCATGACGTAGGCAAAGGCGAGGCTGAGACCGCGGCCCGGGCTGACCTTGTCACCTGCGCCGGCGATGATGCCGGACAGGATGGGCACCATAGGCAGCACACAGGGCGTCAGCGACAGGAGCAGGCCGGCGCCGAAGAACGTCCCGATCATCAGCCAGAAATCGCCGCTGGCGATGGCCTGCTCGAGCCGGCCCTGTTCCGAAACCGGCGGCGCGGTCCCGCCGGCGCCGGGGGCAGGCCCGAGTGCCGTCACGGTAAGGGCTTCCGGCAATGACACGCTCAGCTGTTTCGTCTGCGGCAGATAGCAAAGTCCGTCGTCGGCGCAGCCCTGGTAGCCGAGTTCGACGCGGAGCTCGACAGGCTGGGCGCTGCCGCGGGCCAGCGACAATCGGCCGACGGCTTCGTCGTAGTACACCTCCTGCTCGCCGAAGAACTCGTCGGTCTTGAGCTTGCCTTTCGGCAGCTCGAGCGTGCCCGCGCGTACATCCTCGTTCAGCACGCGAACCGAAATCTTGTCCTTGTACAGGTAGTAGCCGGGAACGATGCGGAACCCGACTTCGACCGTGTTGCCGTCGACCGCATAGAGGTCGGGAAAGAACACTTCGTCGGGCGGCGGGAAATCGGACTGTGAAGGGCCAGCGGGTTCCAGCAGGCCGCCCGTTGCCGGGCTGGCAGGTTTAGAGAGGGCTGTGTCAGCGCGCGGCGGCTCCAGCGTCACGGTCGTGAGCCAGGTTTGCGGCGCATAGCAAAAGCCGGCATCGAGGCAGCCGCGACTGCGGATGGTGAGGGGCAGGCTGTCCGGCTTGTCGCCCCGCACCGTGTAGGGCAGCCGTACGAAGAAAGTGTCGCGATAGACGGCCTGTTCGCCCAGGAATTCGTCGCGGTGCAGCACCCCGTCCGGTAGCTCGGGTTGCCCAAGGACTACGGCCGGATCGCCCGATTCGAAGCCCAGAGTGTCCCGGTACAGGTAGGCTCCGTCGTCGATCGCCCAGTCGATTTCGAGCGCATCGCCCGCGTCGAAAATTGCGTAGCGGAACACCTCGCCGGGCGGCGGGGGTGTGTCGTCGGCGACTGCGCCGCCGGATATGGCGGCGGCCAGGGCGAGGAGGCTTGTGAGAAGAAGCGTCGTTCGAATCACGATGGTTTCGAGTCCCAGCGGCCCTCGGCGGGCGGGGTCCGGTTCGCAAATGGTACGGCATGCCGCACCCGCGGCGCGGAACCAGATCTGCATTTTCGGCGTCCGGTTGCAGCGCGTGGGCCTTGAAATCCTTTGGTTCATGCCCATAATTGGCACTCACTGTGGCCGAGTGCTAACAGTTCGGTGGACAAGGCCAATTCATTTTTGTTTCAAAATCAAATAGTAACAGGAGAATTACAACATGAAGATTCGTCCGCTTCATGATCGGGTCCTCGTAAAACGCATGGAAGAAGAGCGCACGTCGCCGGGCGGAATCGTGATTCCCGATGCGGCAACCGAGAAACCGATCAAGGGTGAAGTCATCGCAGCCGGCAACGGCAAGATCCAGGACAACGGCGAAATCCGCGCCCTGGACGTCAAGGTCGGCGACAAGGTGCTGTTCGGCAAATATGCCGGCACCGAAGTCAAGGTCGACGGCCAGGAACTGCTCGTGATGAAGGAAGACGACATCATGGCGATCATCGAGGGCTGAAGCCCGATCGCCAGACCAGCAATTGCAGGGTATGCGCCGCGGCCCGTAGCGTGGCACGACAGACAAATTCAGAGGAAAGAGACATGGCAGCTAAAGAAGTGCGTTTTAGCGACGACGCGCGCCAGAAGATGTTCACAGGCGTGAACATCCTCGCGAACGCGGTGAAAGTGACCCTCGGCCCCAAGGGCCGCAACGTGGTCCTCGACAAGAGCTTCGGTGCACCGACCGTCACGAAGGACGGCGTTTCGGTCGCGAAGGAGATCGAGCTCGACGACAAGTTCGAGAACATGGGGGCACAAATGCTCAAGGAGGTGGCTTCCCAGACCTCGGACGTCGCCGGTGACGGCACCACGACCGCTACGGTCCTGGCCCAGGCCATCCTGCGCGAAGGCCTGAAGTCAGTGGCCGCCGGCATGAACCCGATGGACCTGAAGCGCGGTATCGACAAGGCGACCGTCGCCCTCGTCGCGGAACTGAAGAAACTCTCGAAGCCCTGCAAGGACGAAAAGGCCATCGCGCAGGTCGGCTCGATCTCCGCGAACTCGGACGAGGAGGTGGGCAAGATCATCTCCGACGCGATGCAGAAGGTCGGCAAGGAAGGCGTGATCACAGTTGAGGAAGGCTCGGGCCTCGAGAACGAGATGGAAGTCGTCGAGGGCATGCAGTTCGACCGCGGCTACCTGTCGCCGTATTTCATCAACAGCGCGCAGAGCCAGCAGGTCGAGCACGACAACCCGCTGATCCTCCTGTACGACAAGAAGATCTCCAATATCCGCGATCTGCTGCCGGTGCTGGAAGGCGTCGCCAAGTCCGGCCGGCCGCTCCTGATCGTCGCCGAGGACGTGGAAGGCGAGGCGCTGGCCACCCTGGTGGTCAACAACATCCGTGGCATCGTGAAAGTCGGCGCCGTGAAGGCGCCGGGCTTCGGTGACCGCCGCAAGGCCATGTTGCAGGACATCGCGGTCGTGACCGGTGGCCAGGTGATCTCCGAGGAAGTCGGCCTGTCGCTCGAGAAGGCGACGCTGGACGACCTGGGTGAAGCCAAGAAGGTCCAGATCACCAAGGAAACGACGACGATCATCGACGGCGCCGGCCGCAGTGCGGACATCAAGGGCCGCGTCGACCAGATCAACAAGGAAATCGCCGACTCGACCTCTGACTACGATAAGGAAAAGCTCCAGGAACGCGTTGCCAAGCTGTCGGGCGGCGTCGCCGTGATCAAGGTCGGTGCTGCGAGCGAGGTCGAGATGAAGGAGAAGAAGGCCCGCGTCGAAGACGCGCTGCATGCGACCCGCGCAGCCGTCGAGGAAGGCGTGGTGGCGGGCGGTGGCGTGGCGTTCATTCGCGCCGTGGCGAAGATCGGCAACCTGAAGGGCGACAATGACGACCAGGACGTTGGCATTGCGATCCTGAAGCGCGCCGTGCAGGAGCCGCTGCGCCAGATCGTGCGCAATGCCGGCGGTGACGCCAGCGTAGTGCTGAATGCCGTTGCGCAAGGCAAGGGCAATTACGGCTACAACGCCGCCACCGGCGAGTACGGCGACATGATCGAGTTCGGCATCCTGGACCCCACCAAGGTCACGCGTTTTGCCCTGCAGAACGCGGCCTCGGTGGCCGGGCTGCTGCTCACGACCGAAGCGATGGTCGCCGAAAAGCCGAAGGCAGAATCGGCCCAGGCGATGCCGGACATGGGTGGCATGGGCGGCATGATGTAAACCGCCCGGGATTCGTCCCGAAGCACGATGGCCCGGTGCGCAGGCACCGGGCCTTTTTTGTTGGCGCGCCGCAGGCTCGCGCGGAGTTCAGGTTTCGAAAGAAGGGCGGTCTGCACTCTGCTGCGGCACCCGGGACCGCGCGCCCGCTACGGCTTTGCGCCGCCAGGCGCGGTAGCCCAGCAGCCCTGCGAGAATGAGGGCATAGATGAGCGGCTCGCGAAAATCGGCCTTGACCTGCCACCAGAAATGGCAGACAGCCAGTATGCCGACGGCATAGACGCTGTAATGCAGTTGCTGCCAGCGCCGGCCCATGCGACGGCGTACGGCCAGCGGCGACGTGACCGCCATCGCCGTCAGCATCAGGAACGCGGCGAAACCGAGCGTGATGAACGGGCGCTTGGCGATGTCCTCGACGATGGCGGATACGAGCAGGCCCTGGTCCAGGACCAGCCAGGTCAGGAAGTGCAGCAGCACGTAGAAGTAGGCGAACAGGCCGAGCATGCGCCGGAAGCGGATCAGCGAGTTCCAGCCGGTAAACTTGCTGAGCGGCGTCACCGCCAGCGTGATCATGACGAAACGTATGCCCCAGTTGCCGAAATGGTCGAGGACGGCCTCGACCGGGTTCGCGCCGAGCTCGCCGGCGATGCCAATGAGTTTTCCGACCAGCCACAGAGCGGGCATGAGGCTCACGGTAAAAACCAGCGGCTTGCCTACGAATCGAATACGGCGAGTCTTGTCCATGCGTCAGAAATTGCGCCGGAGATCGAGGCCGTCGTACAGGTGCGCGACCTGCTCGGCGTAGCCGTTGAACATCTGCGTCGGTATCTTGTCCGCGAACAGGCCGGTACCGATGCGCCGTTCCCGTGCCTGGCTCCAGCGCGGATGGTCGACCTCGGGGTTCACGTTCGCATGGAAGCCATACTCGTGCGGCGCGGATTTGTTCCAGGTCGTAGCCGGTCGTCGTTCCGTGAAGCTCAGGCGCACGATGCCCTTGATGCCCTTGAAACCGTACTTCCACGGCACGATCAGGCGGAGCGGCGCGCCGTTCTGGTTCGGCAGGACCTCGCCGTAGAGGCCGACCGCGAGGATGGCGAGCGGCTGCGTCGCTTCGGCGATCGTCAGGCCTTCGCGATACGGCCAGTCGAGGACGGGGAAGCGCTGACCGGGCATGCGCGCGCGGTCCTCCAGGGTCTCGAAAGCCAGGTATTTCGCCCGCGAGTTCGGTTTGTATCGCTTTACGACTTCCGCGAGCGAGATGCCGACCCAGGGTATCACCATCGACCAGGCTTCGACGCAGCGCATCCGATAGATGCGCTCTTCCACATCGTGCGGTTTGACGAAATCGTCGAAATCGAAGGTGCCGGTGACCTCTGCCTCGCCGTCGACGGTGACGGTCCACGGCCGCGCGGCAAAGCCGCGGGCATTTTCGGCCGGGTCCGCCTTGCCCGTGCCGAACTCGTAATAGTTGTTGTAGGTGCTGATGTCCTCGAAGCTGTTCGGTGTTTCGTCCGTGCTGAGTTCGCTTTTGCCGATGCCCGGGATCTTCGCGCCGCGCGCCTCCGGGATGACGGCAGCGAGGGCCGGCGCGGCAGCGCCGCCGCCGGCGATGATGCCCGCGCAGCGCATGAATTCGCGGCGGCTCAGGTAGTTCTCCCGGCTCGTGATCTCGGACGGGCGTATGTCGGCAGCTTGGCGAATCAGCACGACGCGACTCCATTGGCGTTTGCCATTTGGACCGGGCGAGCGGCGAATATATTGCATGAAGATGCAACCGGCTCGATTATCCCCGGATTATCCGTGCGGGCCGCAGCCCTGTCGCCTCGAACATGACGCGCACCCTGTTCTTCGATCTCGACGGCACTCTGACCGACCCGCGGGAAGGCATCCTGCGCTCCATACGGCATGCGCTGGACCGTCTCGGACGTGAAATTCCGGATGACGAAACGCTGATTGACTGCATCGGCCCACCCTTACTGGACACGTTTCGCAATCTGGTGGGCGCCGCCGCCGCCCGTATTGCACTTGCGCACTATCGCGAGCGTTTCGCAGCCAGCGGCTGGCAGGAGAATCGGCTGGTCGACGGAATCGGCGGCGTACTTGGCGCGCTCAGCGAACGCGGTGCCGTTCTTTACGTGGCGACCAGCAAGCCGCGAGTATTCGCGGAGCGCATCGTGACGCATTTCGGACTCGGCGCGCATTTCTCGGGAATCTTCGGCGCCGAACTCGACGGGACGCGCGCCGACAAGCACGAGCTCCTGCATTATGCAAAGCACGTGACCGGTACGCGCGACGATGCCGTCATGATCGGCGATCGCAAGTTCGACATCCTGGGCGGCCGGGCAAACGGGATGCGCACCGTCGGCGTGACCTGGGGATTTGGCAGTCGGCGGGAACTCGAGGCCGCGGGTGCCGACGTGCTGGCCCACGCGCCACCCGAGCTGCTGTGCCTGCTGGATAGCTGACGCCATGCATCGAACGGGAGACGATTGTCGCGCCGACCGGTCCCGGACAGCTTTGCTACTATTCGCGGGGTTTTGGCTTAGCGATGGGGGAGGACACAGATGGTGGGGATGGAGCGGACACTGGGGAGCTGCCGCCGGGTGCTGGCCGGGACGCTTTTCGCCTGCGCTGTCGTAGCGATCGCGACGGCGGACGCGGCTGACCGGGCCGAAATCTACGGAGCACTGCCCGACATCGGGATAATGGCGATCTCGCCCGACGGCGCGACAGTCGCCTGGCGCAATTCGACCGACACGAGCGACGCGATCATCGTCTATTCCATGGCCGACAGGAAGGTGATTGGCGGCGTAACGCTCGATGACGAGATCCGGCCTTCGAGCCTGCTGTTCGCCACAGACGACAAGCTCGTGCTGGTCGTCTCCGAGCACGGGCGGATTTCAGGCTTCATGGGCAAATATGACGTCAGCTCGGCCTGGGTCTACAACCTGGTCACGCGGGACATGCAGCCGCTGCTGGTACGCGGCGGCATCGTCTACACCGGCCAATCTGGGCTGGGCGAGATCGTAGGCCTGTCCAGCGATGGCACTCACCTATACATGCCGGCTTTCGCCGGCAATGCCGAGTCCGTGCGGGTGCCGAGCTACTCGCTGTTCGAGGTAGACATGGTGACGCCGCGCAAGGTGAATATCCATTTCGCCGGCGCACGTCGCTCACGGGATTTTCTCGTCGGCGCGGACGGCGAGGCGTTCGTCCACGAGTACTTCGAGGCCAACGGCCAGCGCCACGTGATTGCCGTTAGGCGCGACAGCAAGTGGAAGAAAATATATACGAAAGAGACGGCGCTGCCGGAGATTAGTCTGGTCGGCGTCACCGCCGATTACGAATCGCTGGTGGTCGCGGCCTTCGACGATGCCACTCGCCGCGTGCAGTATTACGCAATGTCCGTCGATTCCGGCGAGATTACCGGTACGCTGTTCGGCCGAGAGGATGCCGACGTCGCGAACGTCTACACTGACATCAACCGGGTTGTGTACGGAGTGCGCTATTCGGGTTTCAACCCGAGTTACGAGTTTCTCGACGCCAAGGTGACGGAACGGCTGGACGCGATCACCCGCCTGGTGGACGGCAACTCCGTGTGGCTCAGTGGCTGGACCCGTAACTGGCGGACGCTGCTCGTGCTCGTGGAGGGTTCCGCGTTCTCCGGCCAATACTTCACGCTGACGGAGGGCAAGGAACCGGCAATGCTGGCGAACGTACGTCCCGGGTTCGACGACGCGACCATTCATCCCATCGCGCAGTTCAGCTACGCGGCCGCTGACGGATTGAAGATCCCTGCATTGCTGACGATACCGGCCGGTAATGTCGACGATCTGAAGAACCTGCCGGCCGTCGTCATGCCGCACGGCGGCCCCGCAGCCTACGATTCGATCGAGTTCGACTGGTTTGCACAAGCGCTCGCCGACCAGGGATACCTGGTGATCCAACCGCAGTTCCGCGGTTCGACCGGCTTCGGGCTTGATCACCTCACCGCAGGGTACGGCGAATGGGGCCGCAAGATGCAGACGGACCTGAGTGACGGCCTAGTGGCGCTCGCGGCCAAAGGCTACATCGATCCGTCGCGCGTATGCATCGCGGGCATGAGTTACGGCGGCTACGCGGCGCTCGCGGCCGGCGCATACCAGTCCGACATCTACCGCTGCGTGGTGTCCATCAACGGCGTGTCCGACCTCAACGGGATGATCGACTACAACGAACGCTGGGTGCGCCACAATGAGATGTCCATGGCCTATTTCGCCGAGACGCTCGGCAACGGCGAGATCGACCGCAGGTACTTGAAGACCGTTTCGCCGTCGGAATCCGCGGATACCTTCGCCGTACCGGTGCTGCTGATGGCCAGCGAGGACGACGAGGTGGTGCCGGTCAAACAGTCGGAAAGAATGCATGCGAAGCTCCGAAAGGCCGGCAAGGACGTGACCTACATCGAACTCGAGGACGATGGCCACAACCTGGCTATTCGCGAGAGCCGGGTGCAGATTCTGCGCGCGATGTACGAGTTCCTGGACGCAAACCTGGCGGGGGCGCCGTAAGCTCGCAGCCAACATGGCTTGCAGGCGGTGCGGGTAGTCCGCACAATACGCGGCCTCACGACGTCGATGGGGACGAGTAGGCGGGCCGCGAGGCTCCAGCGACCGGAGGAGGGTGCGAGCTCCGGGCCGAACGCCGCCGAATATCACCCCGGAGTCGCTGCCCGAACGGTGTCTCGCACTGCAGCGAGGTACCGTGTAGACGCAGCCGGCTGACCCACGATACGGGTGTCGGGCAGAGAGCCCGCGAGGCGGCACACGTTGCCGCGAAACCGGGTGGTACCGCGAGACATTCGCCCCGGGTGCCGGAGACGGCGCCCGGGGTTTTTACATTTCAGAGGGGTCGATTTTGACGTTCAGGGAAGTGGCCGGCCGTTACGACGGTCCCGCACTCGAGCAGGAGATACTGGCGTACTGGCGCGAGCACGACGTCTTCGCGCAGACGCTCGCCGCGAGCGCGGGACGACCGCACTTCAGTTTCAACGAAGGTCCGCCGACCGCAAACGGCAAGCCCGGCATCCACCACGTGCTGGCGCGCAGCTTCAAGGACCTGTACCCGCGCTACAAGACGATGCGGGGCTTTCACGCACCACGCAAGGCCGGCTGGGATACGCATGGACTGCCCGTCGAGCACGAAGTCGAAAAACAGCTGAAGAGTGCAGGCCGCATCGAGACCTACGACAAGCAGGAGATCGTGGACAAGGTGGGCATCGACGAATTCACGCGGCTGTGTCGCGAGTCCGTCATGACCTACATCGCCGACTGGGAGCAGATGACCGAACGCATGGGCTTCTGGGTCAACCTCGACGAGGCCTACTACACGCTCGACAATAGTTTCATCGAGTCGGTGTGGTACCTGCTGAAGACCATCTGGGACAAGGGGCTAATCTACAAAGGCTACAAGGTCGTACCCTACGACCCGCGCATCGGTGCGACCCTGTCATCCCACGAACTGGCGCTAGGCTATCGCGAGGTCGAGGACCCGTCGATCACGGTGCGCTTCCGGCTGGCGGATGCCGAGAATACGTACTTCCTCGTGTGGACCACCACGCCCTGGACGCTGCCTTCGAATCTCGCACTCGCGGTCGGCACGAACATCGACTACAGCTACTGCCGGTCCGGAGGCCAGATGCTCATCGTCGCCGAAGCGCGCCGCGAGGCCGTGTTCCGGGACATCGAGCATCGGGTCGTCAAGACCGTCAAGGGCGCCGAACTCGTCGGCAAGCGCTACGAGCGCCTGTTCGATTATCTCGACGTCGACGCGCCGAACGCTTTTCGCGTGCTCGCCGCGGACTTCGTGAGTACGCAGGACGGCACGGGCATCGTGCACACGGCGCCGGCTTATGGCGTCGATGACCTGGCGCTCGGCCAGGCCAATGAGTTGCCGGTGGTGCACGGGGTGGGCCTCGACGGGCATTTCATCGACGCCGTCGAACCCGTCGCCGGGCTGTTCTTCAAGGACGCGGACAAACCGCTGATCCGGATCCTGAAAGACCGCGGACTGATGTTCCGTTCCGAGCGTTACACCCACAACTATCCATTCGGCTGGCGTACCAACGACCCGATCATCTACTACGCGAAAAACGCGTGGTACATCCGCACGTCGGATTTTCGTGAGCGCATGGCCGAACTCAACCGGCAAATCAACTGGGTGCCGGAGCACATCAGGGACGGCCGCTTCGGCAACTGGCTGGAGAACAACGTCGATTGGGCGCTGTCGCGAGAACGCTTCTGGGGCACGCCGTTACCCGTCTGGACCGACGGTAACGAGAACTACCGCTGTGTGGGCTCGATTGCCGAACTCGAGGCGTTGACCGGCAAGGCACTTGCGGATCTCGACCTGCACCGACCCGCGGTCGACGCCGTGACGTTCGAGGCGGACGGCAGGACCTGGACACGCGTGCCCGAAGTCATCGACTGCTGGTTCGATTCGGGCGCCATGTCCTACGCGCAGTGGCATTACCCCTTCGAGAATCGGGACAGGTTCGAACGGCACTTCCCCGCGGACTACATCTGCGAGGCGATCGACCAGACGCGCGGCTGGTTCTACACGCTGCACGCCATCGCTACGCTCGTCTCCGACAGCATCGCCTTCCGCAACTGCATCTGCCTGAACCTGATCGTCGACAAGGACGGCAAGAAGATGTCCAAGTCGCTGGGCAACATCATCAATCCTTACGACGTGTTCGACACGGTGGGTGCGGACCCGCTGCGCTGGTATTTCCTGGCCCGGCTGTCACCCGATATGCCGAAGCGCATCTCCGTGGACATCGTGGCCGACGTCGCCAGTTCCTTCGTCAATACCTTCTGGAACACTTACGGCTTCTTCGTGCTGTATGCCAGGCTCGACGACATTGATCTCACGCGTGACGTGCCGGTCAAGGAGCGCCCGGAGATCGACCGCTGGGCCATGGCGCTCGCGCACGAGACGATCACGACGGTAACCAAGGCGCTCGACGATTACGACGCAAAGACGGCAGGTGAAGCGATCGAGTCCTTCGTGGACCAGTTGAGCAACTGGTATGTGCGACGCACCCGCCGGCGTTTCTGGAAATCGATCGACCTCGCCGACAAACACATGGCCTACCTGACGCTCTACCAGTGCCTCGACGTGGCACACCGGCTGATGGCGCCCTTCGTGCCGTTCCTTGCCGAGCACGTCTACCAGAACCTGGTGCGCAATGTGCACGGAAGCGCGCCGCTCAGCGTGCATATGGCAGAATGGCCCATTGCGAACGCCGACTGGCATGACGACGCGCTGTTGGCCGACGTACGTGTCGTGCAAAAAGTTGTGAGCCTCGGCCGCGCGGCGCGCGGGGAATCGGGCGTGCGCACGCGCCAGCCGCTGTCCCGGCTGCTCGTCCGCGTGCCGGACGACAACGCTTTGCGCGCCGTCGAGGCACACCGCGAGCAGGTGCTCGAAGAGCTGAATGTCAAAGCGCTCGAGTTCATTGCCCGCGACGCGGATTTAGTGACTTACCGCATCAAGATGAATTTGCCTGCGTTGGGCAAGCGTGGCCACGGACCGAAGCTACCTGCGCTCAAGAAGTGGCTGGCGGAAAAGGCGGATGCTGCAGACATCGCTCGAGCAACCGCCGCTGGTCTGTCATACACCGTTCCTGGTATCGACGAACCCCTGCCTCCGGAGGATTTTCTTGTGGAGACTAGCGCCGCCGAAGGCTATGCCTGTGCCGAGGACGTGGGCTACCTCGTCGCGCTCGATACGACGCTCGACGCCGCGCTCATCGACGAAGGCATAGCAAGGGAACTCGTGCGCTCGGTGCAGGACGCACGCAAGCAGGCGGGACTCGACGTGTCGGATCGCATCGTGCTCGGCATCAGCGGCAGCGGCGACGTGGAACGCGCGCTCGCATCGCACCGCGAATACGTGATGGCGGAAACGCTAGCGAACGAGTGGCTCGTCGGCGTGGATGCGCCGCTCTACGAATCCGATCGCTCGCTCGGCGAGACCGCCTGGCATATCGAATTCCGGCGCAGCGGCTGAGCTCGGCTTGCGCCGATTCGCGCTTGCACGACCTGTTGCTTTGCTGTAATAAGAAACGAGCGCAGGTTCCTGACCGAGAACGGACAATATCAGGAACGAACGGCCCCCAGAGGCTGCCAGCTACAGGAAGTAGTGACTCGCTAGCGTGACGATCCGCCGGTCGTCGAGAGTGGGCCCCGGCGCAAAAACTGACCATCGCCGCTGGAGTGGAGATGACGAACCACGTCGATCGCTTTTACTCGGCCGTCACGGTGCTTGCCGGAGATGGCCATGTAAAACAAAGACTTACGGAAGCCTATATCCGGCACATCACCGGCATGCACGGCAGCGAACTGCCGCCGCAATTGCAGGAAAAATTCGGCGAACTGCGGCAGAAGATGCACAGCGTCGCGCCGCAGAACGGCGAAGGCGCGATTCGAGCCTCGGTACGCAAGATGTCCGCCCAGGATGCGACGGAATGCGCCCTGATCCTGCTCGACCTGTACACCGGAATGATCCGCCTCGGCGTGAAGGGCAAGCGCCGGCCGGCGGAAGAACCGGCGCCGGTGGTGCCGGCGTTCCTGGTGAAGTCCGCGTCGGCCTGACGGGCCTCACCCGATCCCGCCGGCACGGTCAGGGATCGTCGCGCACCGGGTAGTACACGTAGGTCAGCAGCTCCGCTTCCGGCACCTCTGCCGGGTCGCTGACATAGGATTCCCAGGCGTCACCGTCGCGTTCGATTCCGTGGGCGGCGAGATAGGCGGACAGCGCGCGATGCGTTGTCGCGAGCTTGCGGTAAGCGCCCTTGTGCGTCGCGCGCAGCGCCGGCCCGCCGTCCATCCGTCCGAGCCGGACGCCGCCACCCTCGCGCGGGGTCTCCCCGCTTGCGCCGGCCACGGGAATGCCGGCATCGAACTCGAGTCGCGTACCGCTGAATTCGCGGGCAATCGACAGCGGCGGACCGGCCGCCCGGAGGCCGTGGGCTTCCATGAACGCCAGGATGTCGGTGTAGGCGTCGCCGAGCGCCGCCGACATCGATGCGGCGTCCGGCGCTGCGTGCATTGACCGGAACGCGATCTCCTGCGGCTCGATTCGGACTCGCTCGATGCGCAGGCTGCCGAAGTCGGCGTTCGGCAAAGACTCCGCGAGATCGGCCAGCCTGGCCAGGGACTGTTCGAACTCGCGACGAAGAATGCGGGTCGTTGCGAGGCCCAGGTAGCGTCCGGTCAGGTTGTAGCCGTGGTCGAGTTCGAAGCTCCATGCGACCCGGGTCGCGCCGGCAGCCGGATCCAGATCGAACAAAGTGCGCGCCTCGTCCGGCTCGCCCGCATTGATCACCGACGCCAGGCGACTGTAAGGCCTGCTCTCGACGATTGTCTGCGTACCGCTGCCAGCGACGGGACCGTCCCAGCTCACCGTGGCCCCGGCACCGCGAGCCGGGCCCGAGAATCGAAACTCGGCATTCGGATCGATCTCCGCCGCTCTCAACCAGAGTCTCGAACGGCGCAGGTCGTCGAGTTGCGCGAAGATCGTTGCGGCCGGCGCGTCGATATCGCGCGTGACGACGAAGCGGCTGTGTCGTGGCAACGCGAGGCCGATGACGAGGAGCAGCGCGAGCAGACCGCCGATCCCGAAAAACACTTTCTGCACGGGGTCAACCCGGGAATCTTTGCCGGAGGGCCGGATTATTCCACAGATGCGGCGGGTACAATGCGTGCATGGAAGCATCCCGGGCCCGGTCCCTGCCGATCGGCGTGTTCGATTCCGGCGTCGGCGGACTCACGGTCCTGAAAGCGCTGCGCGACGCGCTGCCCGCGGAGAATCTCCTGTATCTCGGCGACACTGCACGGCTGCCGTATGGCACGAAAAGCCCGGTGTCCATCGCCCGCTACGCCTGCCAGGCCACGCGCCACCTGCAAATGCAGGGCATCAAGCTCCTCGTCGTCGCGTGCAACACCGCATCCGCGGTCGCATTGGAGGCACTGCGCGAGCAAATGGCGCCGCTGCCGGTCATCGGTGTGGTGGAGCCCGGGGCCAGTGCGGCCGTGGCAACCCGGACCGGGGCCCGCCACCTGGTCCTGGCGACCGAGGCCACGGTTCGGCTCGGCGCCTACCGGCGGGCGATTTCCACGCTTGATCCGCAGGCCACCGTTTATGAATTGCCCTGCGAAATGCTGGTCTCGTTGGCGGAGGAGGGCTGGACCGAAGGCGAGATCGCAACGTCTATCGTCGCCCGCTACCTTTCGCAATTGCCGGAG
Organism: uncultured Pseudomonadota bacterium; assembly: GCA_963770585.1. GTDB lineage: Bacteria > Pseudomonadota > Gammaproteobacteria > Steroidobacterales > Woeseiaceae > UBA1847. The sequence continues at coordinate 78,797 of CAVYQH010000001.1, forward strand.
GAGGCGCGCGTCCCGGATTGCGTGATCCTGGGCTGCACCCACTTTCCCCTGTTGCGCGGCGCCATTGCTGAGGTGGTAGCCGGCGGTACTGCGATCGTCGACTCGGCGAGCACCACCGCACGTGCGGTGCGGAGTCTGCTCGCTGAACGCGGACTCGCGAGCGACGCCGGCGCAGGCAGCCTGCGCCTGTTTGCCACGGACGGTGCCACTCGTTTCGCCCGGGTCGGTGGCCGGTTCCTGGGCGAACCTCTGCAACCCTCGGACATCACACTGGTCGACCTGTAGGTGCGGGCCGTGCGCGCTGCCGTGGCAGCGCGTGCCACATATGCTCCCATGCAATAATCCCGACAACCGAATCGCCGGAGTCGTCGTGACCGAGCTCATTGCCTTGCGCCGCATCGGCGTATGCACCGCCTTCGCCCTCGCCGCTGCCTGTTCGCCGGGGCAGGCGCCGCCCGAATCCGCCACTGACGACGTGACGAGCGTCAAGCCGCGGCCGGAAATCTATGCCGAAGTGCCGTTGCATGCGGACTTGAGCCAGCTGTCGGACGCAGAGCGGCGCATGCTCGGGCTGCTCATCGAGGCCGCGCAGATCATGGACGACCTGTTCTGGCGGCAGGCATACGGGGACGACTACGAAGCCTGGCTGGACAGCCTGGGCGCAGGTCTCGTGCGCAGGTTCGCGGAACAGAACTACGGTCCGTGGGACCGGCTGGCGAACGAAGCTCCGTTTATCGAGGGCGTGGGGCCGAAGCTACTCGGCGCCAATTTCTATCCGGCCGACATGCGCAAGGAAGAGTTCGAGGCCGCGTCACTGCCGGGAAAGACAGGCCTGTATTCGCTCGTGCGCCGCAACGAAAGCGGCGAACTCGTGCTCGTGCCCTACCATGTCGCCTACGCCGAGGAACTGGCTCGGGCCGCCCGGCTCCTGCACGAGGCCGCCGGTCTCTCCGAAAGTGCCGGGTTCGCGACCTACCTCGAGCTGCGCGCCGAGGCGCTCCTGAGCGACGACTACCAGGCGAGCGACCTGTACTGGATGGACGTGAAGGACTCCGAGATCGAGCTCGTCATCGGCCCGATCGAAACCTACGAGGACCGGCTGTTCGGCTACCGGGCGGCCTACGAGGCCTACGTGCTGATCAAGGACGTCGAATGGAGCGAGCGGCTCGGTCGTTACGCCGCGTTCCTGCCGGACCTGCAGGAAGGCCTGCCGGTGCCGGAGGAGTACAAGCAGGAATCGCCCGGCATGGATTCCGACCTGAATGCCTACGATATCGTTTTCTATGCCGGACATTCGAACGCGGGTTCGAAAACCATCGCGATCAATCTGCCGAATGACGAGACGGTGCAGCTCGAGAAAGGTACCCGGCGCCTGCAGCTCAAGAACGCCATGCAGGCGAAATTCGACCAGATCCTCGTGCCGATCGCAGACGAACTGGTCGACGAGTCGCAGCGCCGGCACATCTCCTTCGATGCGTTCTTCACGAACGTCATGTTTCACGAAGTCGCACACGGCCTTGGCATCAAGAACACCCTCAACGACCGCGGCACTGTTCGCGAAGCGCTGCGCGACTTGGCCGCCAGCATCGAGGAGGGCAAGGCCGACATACTCGGCTTCTACATGATCAATGAGCTCCACGAGCAGGGCGAGCTCGGTGAGGCCGACCTGCGCGACTATTACGTGACGTTCATGGCCGGGATCTTCCGCTCCGTCCGCTTCGGGGCGAGCAGTGCACATGGCCAGGCGAACATGCTGCGGTTCAATTTCTTCGCGGAACGCGGAGCTTTCGTCCGCGATCCCGAGACCGGCACGTATCGAGTCGATTTCGACGCCATGAAGTCGGCTGCGGCCGAACTGTCCCGGCTCCTGCTGACCTTGCAGGGCGACGGCGACTACGACGGCGTGGCCGAACTGATCCGGAGCAAAGGCAGCATCGGGGCAGAACTCCAGGCGGACCTCGACCGGCTCACGCAGGCGGACATCCCGGTGGACATCACGTTCATCCAGGGCGCTCACGAACTCGGCCTCGACTGACACGATAGCCGCAAGGAAGAATCCGATGTGGAAAACGATCATTGCTTTCTCCGCCGTACTCGCACTCGGCGCCTGTACACGGGAGGAGCCGGCGCCGCCGGCGCCGGAGAACACGGCGGGGACCGCGCCTGTCGCCTGGGCCGACTTCGTCACCGACACCTTGGCCGCGTATTACGAGTTCAACCCGGAGCAGGCCGTCGAAGCCGGCAAGCACGAGTATGACGGCAGGGCCGCCGACCTGAGTCTCGCGGCAGCGGACAAGTATGGGGCCTGGCTGGACGAGCGCATCGCGGTGGCCGGCGCTTACGAGTCCCTGGTCGGCATCGAGGCGTTCGAGCGCGACTACCTGGTGCAAGCCTTGCGCGGCGAGCGCTTCCAGGTTCGCGAACTGAAGTTCCTGCGCAACAATCCGGTCGCATACGCGGGCCGGCTGGGTTTCGGAGTGTATGTCGATCGCGACTACGCCCCGCTGGCACAACGCCTGCGCGCGTACACCACCTATATCGGCGAAGTGCCGCGCATGCTGGGCCAGATGCGCGAGAACCTCGAGCTGTCGTTGCCGGCGCCTTACGTGGAAACGGCGCACGGCATGTTCACTGGGCTCGCGGACTACCTCGAGAACACCGTGCCCGGACTGTTCTCCGGCGTGGACGATGAGTCGCTTCAGCGTGCGTTCAGCGTAGCGAACGCCGCCGCGATTGCAGCGGTGGCGGAGACCGCGACCTGGTTGGATGGCCAGAAGGCTGCGGCGACCGCGAATTATGCCCTCGGCGCCGAGCGCTTCCTCGCCATGCTGAAAGAGACACAGGGCGTAGATGTGACGCTTGCGGAACTCGAGGCCGCCGGCGAAGCCGACCTCGCCCGCAACCTTGCCGCGCTGGAAGCGGCGTGTGCGGACTACGCGCCCGGCACGAGCACGGCCGACTGCGTGCTCCAGTCGCAGGCCGACAAGCCGGCCGAAGGTGCCGTCGCCGGCGCCCGCCGGCAATTGCCGGCGCTGAAGCAGTTTCTGGTGGCCGAAGACCTGGTATCGATACCCGGCAGCGAGGATGCGCTGGTCGCCGAGGCGCCGCCGCACAAGCGCTTCAACGCCGCCTACATCGACATCCCGGGGCCGTTCGAGAAAGGCCTTCCATCCGTCTACTACATTGCGCCGCCCGACCCGAACTGGAGCGAGGCGGACCAGCTCGCTTACATACCCGGCGAAAGCGATCTGCTTGCGGTGTCCGTGCACGAGGTGTGGCCCGGGCACTTTCTTCAGTTCCTGCACGCGAACCGGGCGGAGAACCGCGTAGGGCGCTACTTCGGCACCTACACCTTCGTCGAAGGCTGGGCACATTACACGGAAGAGATGATGCTCGAGGCCGGCCTCGGCAGTGGCGACCCGGAAGTCCGGATCGGGCAGCTATTGAATGCGTTGTTGCGCAACGTGCGCTACCTGTCAGCGATCGGGCTGCATGCGAAGGGCATGAGCGTCGCGGAAAGCCAGGCGCTGTTCGAGGAGAAGGCCTTCCAGGATTTCGGCAACGCGACACAGCAGGCCAATCGCGGCACCTACGATCCGGGCTATCTTAATTACACGCTCGGCAAGCTCATGATCATGAAACTCCGCGATGACTGGACGGCCAGCCGTGGCGGGCGGGAGGCGTGGAAAGCGTTCCACGACGAGTTCCTGAGCTACGGTTCGCCGCCGATTCCGCTCGTGCGTCGGGCGATGCTCGGTTCGGACTTCGACAGCAACGAGCCATTGCTGCCGCAGTCGACGGCGCCGAAGGCGCCGGACTGATCAGGGCGCAAACGTATAGCCGGCAGCCTGGACGTCGGCGACCAGCGCTTCCCGCGCCTGGCCGCCGGCCAGGTCCTTGGCCTGCTGCGCGAGCCTGAAACGCTCCCGTGCGGCGAACTGGTCGAAGCCGGTTTCGCCGCGCAGATTGCCGAACACCGGCAGCTGGCTGGCCGGCAGCGGAATCTCCGAAATCACGACGGGTAGTTCATCGAGGTCGAGGCCATCGAGGAGCGCCAGCGCGTCGGCATTCCTCCCGCCGACGGCCAGCGCCGCAACTTTGGCCAGTCGTTGTACCGGCCAAGCGGCCAGCGCTTCGTCGGACATGTTTGGGGAGGCGAGCAGCGCCGCCGTCAGGCGGCTCGACTCTGCGGCGTTGCCGGCCACCGCATAGCAATGAGCAAGCAGGACCGCATCGATGACGTCATAAGCATCCAGGTAGTTGATGACTTCGCCTTTCAGCGACGGATACTGGCGTTCGAGTACGTCGATTGCGGCGCTGCAATCATTGCTGACGGCGCTGGACCAGGCGGACAGTACCGCAAATTCCGATTCACCGGTTTGCGCGAACAGCTTCGTCGCCTCGTCGATTATGGCGGCGTGATCCAGGTCGAGCCAGGCCTGCGTAAGGCGCGAGACGTCGACGCCGTCGCTGGTCTGCCGGTAACGCTCGGCGACACTAAGCGCCTCGTCGGCCCAGCCCAGCACCACGTAGCCTTTGATCAGCATGTACATCTCGAGCGGATTCGGGTCCACGTCGACTGCTTTCTGAATCCAGATCGTCGCGCGGTCGACGCGGCCGCTGATGAACTCGATTCCGGCCAGGTAGCGGTACGTCATACCCAGGTCGGGGAACAGCGATTGCACTTTGTAGAGGTGCTCACGGGCGGCATCGTATTGTCCGAGTCCGGCATAGGCATTCGCGAGGCCGGTAAGGGCAAGCGTATTCAACGGATCCAGTTCGACGACCTGCTGGAAATAGTCGCGCGCTTCCTCGTTCCTGTGGATGTCGACGTAGATCGATGCGAGCCACTGCAGCGCGAAAATGTTTCCGGCGTCCGTGTCGACCGCGCGTTCGTAATAGTCCAGCGCACGCTCCTTGGCGTTGGGGTCGCTCGCCGTCATGGCTTTCAGTTCTTCGACGAGTCCCGCGATTGCGAGCGTGTCTGCCGACGGCTCTCCGAGAGCCAGCGCCTTGTCGATCGCCATGCCGGCTTCGTAAATGGCTTCGTCCGCCGAGATGTCCCGGAAATTCCAGTACTGCAGGGCTACCGCCATGGCGAACCCGGCCAGGTAGCGCGGATTCTCCGGATCGAGCACGGCGGCTTTGCCGTACAGGTCGCGGGCGCGCCGGGTATCGGGCAGGCTGCGCTGCGCAATTGCTGCCTGGGCGATCAGGTAGTGGTTCTGTGCTTCGGCATTGGCGGGCGCCGCGGGCGCGGCGCCGGTTTCCGCCCCGAGGATATGCATTTCGAGGGATTTCGCAACCTGGCGGGATATCTCGTCCTGAATCTGGAAGATATCGCCGTGCGGTCGTGTGAAGTTCTCGGACCAGAGGTGAAAACCGGTGTCTGCCTCGATCAATTGCGCGGTCACGCGCAGCGAGTCGCCGGAACGCCGGACGCTGCCTTCGAGAATGTTCGCGACGCCGAGGGCCTCGGCGATGACGCGCAGGTCCTCGTTGCGGCCCTTGTAATAGAAGGACGAAGTACGGCCGGCGACCTTCAGTCCTTCCACCTGGGAAAGCACGTTCAAGAGTTCTTCGGACAGCCCGTCCGCAAAGAACTCATCGTCCTGCGACGCCGACATGGCGACGAAGGGCAGAACCGCAATCGACTTTTCCGGTTGTTCCGAGCGCCTGTCATCGGCCTGCGACGCGGGATCCGTGCGGGCTGCCGGGATTGCGGGGGCTTCCTCGCTGCGCGGCACATAGCGATCGGCGAGCAGCACAATGACACCCAAAACCAGGGTGCCGACGATGATGACGTTGAGGCGCTGTCCGGTCGTGCGAGTGATGGACTGGCTGCGGTCGATGTCCTTTTCGCGGCGCAGCCCGTCCGGTGTCAGTTCGTAGGCCCAGGAAAAGACGAGCGCGATCGGCAAGCCGAGCACCAGCAGGGCGACCAGCACCTGGAGCACCCACGCAGGCGCGCCGAAGCTCTCGAACATGAACTGGGAGACCTGAGCGACGATCCAGGCGACGACGGCATAGGCAACGCCCACGCGCACCACGTTTCGGCGTTTCAGTTCCCCGAAAAACGACATAAGCGACCTGCCGGTGAATGCGCCCCGGCCGGCATCATAACCGGAACGGCCACGGCGCCGCGACGTCAGAGCAGGTTCGACTTGTCGATGTAGGGAAGCACCGGCCCGTCGAGCGTCGACAAGTAGAGGCGGTCCGGCAATTCGAGCGCGCCGGTCAGGCGCGGATGGCGCGCGTGCGGATCCTGCAGGTTCATCAGCACTTCGCCTCTGCCGTTGATCGCGATCACGTGCGAGAACGCTGCGGGCTCAGGCCTAAGGAATCGCGGCAGGCGCGCGATGACCCGGCGCAAAAACGGTTGACCGGCGTAGCGATCGAGCAGCGCATTGCGCGGCGCCACCAGGCCGATCCAGAAGCGGCCGTTGAGCCCGTTGTCGATGTTGTCGGGGAACCCGGGCAGGTTGTCGAGCAGGACTTCCGCAGTCCCAGCGTCGGGACCGTCCAGCCAGTACCGCAGGATCCGGTAGCTGCCGGTCTCCGCGACGAGCAGAGACCGCTGGTCCTCACTGATCGCCACGCCGTTCGGAAAGTCGAGTCCGTCGAGCAGCACCCGCGCGGCACCGGTGGCCGGGTCGAGCTCCGCAAGGAGCCCATTGCCTCCGTGTTCCAGGATGTCGAGGACGCTGCCATCCAGCGTGCCGCCATGCGCCGCGGCGCCGAATTTCGTCGTCGCCTCGGTGAAGTAGATGCGGCCGTCGCGAGCGGCGGCGACGTCGTCGGCGTAGCGCAGCGGCGTGCCGTCGAGGGCATCGACGAGCAGGCTCACTTCGCCATCCGGCGCCACGCGTTGCAGCCCGAGCTCGGCATTGGCGACGACCAGCGAACCGTCCGGCAAGGCATCGATCCCGAGCGGCCGCCCGCCGGTCTTTGCAAACAGGCGCGCCGGGCCGCCATGGCGCGGCATTCGCAGTATCGCGCCTTCGAGCACGGATACGTACAGCTGGCGATCGGCGCCGAGACAAAGGTCCTCCGGACCGTGATAGCCGCCGAGGTCGAGCGAACCGGCTCCGCGCAGGACGTCGTTCGGCGAATAGGCACCGGTCAGGCCGAGGTCCGCGGGCGGCGACCAGGCGACCGGCCGCACGGAGACCGGCCAGGCTAGCAGGTAGACGAGTGTCGCGAGGAGTATCGCCGCGACCAATCCGAGCGCGCGTCGCACGGGCCGAACGCCGCCGCCCTAGTGGCGCTTCGCGTCGATCATGCGCAGGAACTCTGCACGCGTCCGGGCGTCCTTCCGGAACGTGCCGAGCATCTGACTCGTCACCATCGACACGGTGGTCTTGTGCACGCCGCGAGTCGTCATGCACTGGTGCTTGGCCTCGATCACGACGCCGACGCCCTTCGGGCTCAGCACCTCGGCGATGCAGTTCGCAATTTGCGCGGTCATCTTTTCCTGGACCTGGAACCGGCGGGCAAAGGCCTCGACGACCCGCGCCAGCTTGCTGATGCCGACGACTTTGTTGTTCGGCAGGTACCCGACATGCGCCACGCCGATGATCGGCGCCATGTGGTGTTCGCAATGGGATTCGAACTCGATGTCGCGGAGCACGATCATTTCGTCGTAGCCTTCGACTTCCTCGAAAGTACGAGCGAGAAATGCGACCGGGTCCGCGGCGTAGCCGTTGAACCAGTCCTCGTAGGCGCCGACTACGCGCCGCGGCGTGTCGCGAAGCCCTTCGCGATTTGTATCTTCGCCGGCCCAGCGCAACAGTGTACGGACGGCTTCTTCGGCTTCTTTGCGTGACGGCCGGCGTGCGTCGGGTCGTCGGGTCTGTGCTGCCGGTTCGATTTTTTTCTTGGCCACGGTGGATCCTTGTTCCGGGCGTTGCCGGTCAGCGAGGATACTACACAGTTCAGAGCGTACCGGGCCAGTCGGCCTTCAACAGCCGCGACAGCGCGCGATCCTTGAGGAGACGGGAGCCGGTCTGGCAACGTGCGCAGTAATTCGTTTCGTTGTCCTTGTAGCGAATCCTCTGTACCGGTGCGCCGCATACGCGACAGGGCTCGCCGTAGCGGCCGTGTACCTGCATATCCGGGCGAAAAGCCGTGACCCGCGCGGGCATTTCGCCGTCCGCTTCCTCGAGCAGGCGCTCGCGCCAGCTGCCCAGCACTGCCTGTGTTGCCTGGTACAGACGCTCGAGCGCCGCCTCGTCGAGCGACTGCGACAGGCAGAGGGGTGAAAGGCGGGCGGCGTGCAGGATTTCGTCGGAGTAGGCGTTGCCAATGCCGCTCACGAGCTTCGGATCGGTGAGCGCCCGCTTCAGCGTATGGTTTTCACGAAGCAGCGCTTTACGGAATGCATCGAAATCGCATTCGAGCGGTTCGATGCCGCCCGGGTCCACGGCGGCCAGGCCGGCGTCGCCGGCAACGACGGTGAGCGACGCTCGCTTGCGGCTGCCTGCCTCGGTGAGCAACAACGAGCCCGAGTCGAAATCGAACGAAGCAAGGCGGTTCTTGGCCGCAAGCGCCGGACGGTCCTCGTGCCAGTGCAGCCGTCCGGCGATCATCAGGTGCAGCACGAGCCAGGGACCATTCGCGAGCCCGATGGCCACGCGCTTGCCGATGCGACGCACGCCGGTTACGGTTTGACCGAACGAGTTGGCCAAAGGCGGGCTGACGCTGCGCAGCAGGAACGGGTTGCCGAGTCGTATGTCGACCAAGCTGCGGCCCGCGATCTTGCGTCGCAGCACCTCGACGTAAACGTCGATGTCCGGCAGCTCCGGCATCGGCTCAGGCCGACTGGCGCTCCGCCGACAGGTCCGCCGGGCAGCTCACGCCGGTGCCGCCGATACCGCAATAGCCAGCGGGATTCTTGGCCAGGTACTGCTGGTGATAGTCCTCGGCGTAATAAAAGATGTCGAGTGGACGAATCTCGGTGGTGACCTTACCGTAACCCGCGGCGCGCAGCTCGCGTGCATAGGCATCCCGCGATCGCACGGCGGCGCGCGCCTGCGCCGGCGAGTTCGTGTAGATGGCGGAGCGGTACTGGGTTCCGGTGTCATTGCCCTGGCGCATGCCTTGCGTCGGGTCGTGCGATTCCCAGAACACGCGCAGCAGGTTTTCGTAGGTCGTCAGCGCAATGTCGAACACGACGAGCACCACTTCCGCGTGACCGGTGCGGCCGGAGCAGACCTCGCGATAGGTCGGATTGGGCGTGATGCCGCCTGCGTAGCCGACCGCCGTCGTGACCACGCCCGCGGTCTGCCAGAAGCGTCGTTCGGCGCCCCAGAAACAGCCGAGGCCGAACACGGCGACTTCCTGCCCCTCTGGGAACGGGCCGACGAGCGGTGCGCCGTTTACGTAATGGCGCTCGGGCACCGGCAGGGCCTGGTCGCGGCCAGGCAGGGCTTCCGCGGGATCCGGCAGGTTCGCCAGCTTTTCAATTCCCGTCATTGATCGCTCCTCGTATTGTGTTTCAGTACGCCGCTTGATGGCGCGCCCCGCGTCGCGGCACGTTGACGATGCCGTCCGCGCTCTGGAATCGCACGGGTATCGACTGTGTTTCGCCGCCGGCGGTCGCCCGGTAGACGGCGAAGTGCAGGTGCGGCATCGCGGTATGGCCGGTGTTGCCTGACAAGCCTATGCGCTGGCCGCGTGCAACGCTGTCGCCCGGTTCGACGAACGCGCCGTTCCGCTGCAGATGATAATACTCGCCCGTGGTGCCGTCACTGTGCAGTATGACGATGAAGTTCGCATGCCGTCCGCAGCCGTCTTCCCAACAACCGCGGTCATTCGATTCGACCACGCGTGCGACGACGCCTGCGCGCGCGGCATGTACCGGCGTACCTACGGGCATGTCGAAGTCGACTGCGAATTCCTCGCGTCCGCGGTGACTGAAGCGGGACCCGTAACCCTGCAGGATGCGATACGTCAGGCCCAGTTCGTAGGGAAACGCGTAGAGTTCTTCGTCGTCATGGTTCGCGTCCTTGTCCCCGACTGCCCAGTCGAGATCCAGCCGGTAGTGCTGCTGCGGCGTACCCGGCAAAGCGCGCAGCACGAACGCGCGCCGCCGTTCATGGGGGGCCAGCGTGGCGGTGACGGCGCCGCCGGCACCGATGGCATAGGAATGCGTTCGTACGCCGAGCGTGAACGTGAGCGGATAGTCCTGCAGGTTGCGCGCATGCAGTTCCAGCAAGTCGTCGCGCCGCACTTCGTCAATGCAGATCCAGCCATCCTCGCAATAGCCGGCGGCGGCCGGCCCCGGCGAGGCCAAGCCGACGAGCGCGAGGACTGCGACGATGCGGAATGCGATCTTAAGCGCCGTCGTCTCCCTCTTTCGCCGCCGCAAGCCGCTCGTCGAGATCACTCTGCAGATAGAAGAAGTGGTGGGTGATGACCAGGTTGGTCGTGTCGACGGGTTCGGCATCGACGAAGCGTGGCCGGTAGAGACGGTCACGGAGTTCGCGGACGACTTGGTCCTGCACGTCGGCAAACGCAGAAGGGTCGAGTTCGACGATCCTGAGGCTCGACATCCGGCCGCGCGAACTGATATCGAAGGATGCGACCACGGTGCCCTGACGCATGTCCCGGTCCGCCTGCTTTCGGTCGCTGTCGGTTGCCGCACCGACGTACTGCGGGATCGGATTTTCATTCAGTGCATGTACCTGTTCCAGCTTTTCGTGGCGCATCGCCAGGCGCTCGTCGTCGGTCGACAGCAACTCCCACACCTCCCGGTAGGCGCGGCGCGACCGGGTCAGGTCCGCGCGAAAATTGTAGTAATCGGCCAGCGCCAGCATCGTCTCGGCGCGGATGCGCCAGTCGGATTCGGGGCTGTCCTCGGCGATGTGTATCGCGCGCTTGAAATAGAGTTCACCGTTGGCGATGGCCGAAGCCTGCAGCGACGCGTTGCTGTCCTCGATGTAGTAATAGGATTCCGCGAGACTGAGCAGCGGCTCGATGAGAGAAATGTCGTCCTTGCCGTTCTCTTCCTCGATGATCCGGATCACGCGCATGTAAGTCTGGCGCTCGTCGAGCACGAAGCCGGTACGTCGCTGCCATGCGGCCAGCCGCAGGAGCGGATCCACCATGCCCAGCCTGTCGCCCTCGTTGTGGCGGAGGTTCAATGCATAAATCATGTCCTGCGTGTCGCGCGCGTCTTCGAGGGAGCCCATGCGCAGCTGCGTTTCAGCCAGTGACTCGAGTATCGGCAATTGGTCGGCATTGTGCGGACCTTCATTGACGTGACTGATGTGCACGGCCTGGCGAAACGTGCGCATCGCTTCATCCGGCCGTCCGCTTTCGAGCTGCGCGGCGGCGAGGCCACGCAAGGGATTGATCAGTCGTCCGCTCAGCTGGTCGTCGTTCTCCTTGTAAATGTCGATTGCCGACTGGAAGTTCTGTTCGGCGGCTTCGTAGTTCTTGGTGTCGTATTGCACCATGCCGAGATTCGTTAGTGCCTTTGCCGTTTCGTTGGAGCCCGGGCCCGACACGTTCAAAGACATTTCGACTGCCCTTTTTGCTGCGTTCTCCGCTTCGTCGAGCATCCCGCCTTCACGCAGTTCCTGGAATCGGCTGAATGCCAGCGCGAGGCGTTCCTGCTCGGAGAGCCCGGGATTCTCGAACTCTTCTGCCGGCGGCCCGGCGGTTTCCGGCGGCGCCGCGTCGTCCGTCTCCGTCGTGCCGCCAGCCGGGACTGTGCCATCCGCCGGCGTTTCCAGCGGCGGCAGTTCGTCGCTTAGGGGCGCGAGCTCGTCGAGCACCGAGGTGCCCGTGTCTGTCCCCGGTGCGGCCTCCTCGTCATCGACGGCCGGCCCGGCGTCCTCCGGACTGACGGCGGGTGCGGACTCGTCGGTCTCCGGCGTGACCGGCGCCGACTCTGTTTCGGCCACAGTCCCGCCTGACGTCGCCGGCACGGCTTCGTCGTCCGCGTTTGCGAGCGCCGGGCCGGCGAGCGGGATGCAGCTTGCGGACAGGACCAGCGACCAGAAAATGCGTTTTGTCAACATGGGTTACCGTACAGGTGCAGCGCTTTGCACTCTCGATAAGACCCGCGGGCGGCAGGCAAGTTCGAGCAGGCGGCGCGCGGTCTCGTTTGCTATCGAGACTAGCATACCGGCGTCCGGACGGAGCGGCTCGCGCACCCGCAGGACGACGGTCGGCGGCCACTTTCAGAAGCCGAGGCCGAGCTGGCCTCCGCCGGGCGGAACGAAGCGCCCGCAGTCGAGTGGTTCGTGACAGCGGCCGCGCTCCAGCCCGAACCGGGCGCAGGCGCGGGCGAAGCGCTTGCCGAGCAGGTCCGCGTATGGGCCGCGGCCCCGCTGGCGCACGCCGAAGCGGGAATCGTAGTCTTTGCCACCGCTCGCCTGTCGCACCAGGCTCATTACGTGCGCAGCGCGCTCCGGGAAATGCGTCTCGAGCCATTCGACGAACAGGTCGCGAACCTCGTGCGGCAGCCGCAGGAAAATGTAATGGGCGCCGACCGCGCCGGCCGCGGCGACACGCTCCACGATGCGCTCGATTTCGTGGTCGTTGATCGCCGGTATGAGCGGTGCGACGAGCACGCTCACGGGAATGCCGCGCGCGGTCAGATCGGTAATCGCGTCGAAACGCGACTCCGCCGAGGGCACGCGTGGCTCCATGATGCGTTTCAGAGCGGCATCCATCGTCGGGATGCTGATCGCGACCGAACACAATCGCTCTGCAGCCAGCGTCTCGAGCAGGTCGATGTCTCGCAGCACGAGCGTGCTCTTGGTGATGAGACTGACGGGGTGTCGGTGACGTACGAACAGCTCGAGCAACTTCCGGGTCACCCTCGTCGCTTTCTCCGCCGGCTGGTAGGGGTCCGTGTTTGCGCCGATGGTGATCGGCTCGCAGCGGTACGCCGGCTTCTCCCATTCGGCAAGCAGGCGCTCGGCGGCATTCGTCTTGTAAAAGATGCGCGTTTCGAAATCGAGTCCGGGCGACAGGTCGAGGTAGCTGTGACTCGGCCGCGCATAGCAGTAGATGCAGCCGTGTTCGCAGCCCTGGTAGGGATTGATCGAGCGCTTGAACGGAATGTCCGGCGACTCGTTGGTCGCGATGATCGAGGTGGCGCGCATGCCCGTGAGGACCGTCTCCGGGCGGCGCCGGGCCAGCTCGTCGGCTTCCTCGGCGTCGTAATCGACGGGGCGCCTTACGAAGCGCCCGTCGCGACCGGACACGGCGCCACGGCCTTTGTGCGGATGGGTCGGCATGCTGCGTCCTGACTGTATGGATATACAGTACTCCCGCTCGTGCCGGGGGTCAACGAGCGGCCGGCCGGGCCGGCGTGCATGTCGCCGGACGGTCTGGCACGGCAGACGCGGGGCCAGTATAAGGGTTGGCCCCCGGACAGGAATTCGAGGCAGGCAACATGCCAGCGTCTACACACGGGTCGACCGCCCGCGCCATTCTCTATGCGTTCGTCGCGAATCTCGGCATCGCGCTCGCCAAGACCTGGGCGGCGATGTTCACCGGTTCGGGCAGCATGCTCGCCGAATCGATCCATTCCTACGCCGATACCGGTAACCAGGTGCTCTTGTACCTGGGCCTCAGGCAGTCGCGCAAACCGCCCGACGCGGAACACCCCCTGGGCTACGGCAAGCTGAGTTACTTCTGGAGCTTCATCGTCGCGATCCTGCTGTTTTCCCTGGGCGGGCTGTTCTCGATTTACGAGGGTATGCACAAGCTGTCGCACCCGGAGCCGTTGAACAGCCTGTGGGTCGCCAAGCTCGTATTGAGCGTCGCCATCCTGCTCGAGGCCGGATCGCTCGTCGGCTGCATCCGCGAGATCAACAATATCCGCGGCAAGCGGCCGTTCCTCGAATGGCTGCGGCACACGCGGAACTCGGAACTCGTTGTCGTGCTCGGCGAGGACATCGGTGCCCAGCTCGGCCTGGTGCTGGCGCTCGCCTTCCTCACCCTCACGTCCATCACGGGGGATCCGACCTACGACGCGCTAGGCTCCATATGCATCGGCGTGATCCTCATCTTCATTTCGGTGTTCGTTGCCTGGCGCATCAAGTCCCTGCTCGTCGGCCGTTCGGCCGACCCGGAGATCGAGGAAGCGATCGACGAAGTGATCAGGACACACAACGACATCGAGCGCGTCTTCAACATCATCACGGTCCAGTACGGACCCGACACGATGCTGGCCGCCAAGATTCGCCTGAACCCGGCGATCGACATGCGCACGGCTGTGGCGAGCATCAATCAGCTGGAACGCGCATTGAAGGAGCGCGTCCCGAACCTGCGCTGGTGCTTCATCGAGCCCGACGACAGCGACTAATCCGTCGCGGCCCGCTGCGGGTCAGCTCCCCGCTTCTGAATATAGATGGACCGCCTGCTGCGTGGTGATGCCGTCCTCGTCGAAGCGCTTGGTGACGGCTTCCGTGAGCTCGAACCATACCGGCCAGTAGTCGTCGGACTTCACCCAGGGTCGGCAGGCGAACCTGATACCGTATTCGCCGAGTTCCAGGACGGCAATCGTGCACGCGGGCTCTGGGAGTATCCGCTGGTCGGTCGCGACGAGCTCCTCGAGGGCCGTCCGGACCCGGTGCAGGTCGTTGCCGTAGCTGACGGCGAAAACGAGGTCGATCCGGCGCGTGTCGTTGGCCGAGTAATTCGTGATCACGCCAGCCATGACCTGGCCGTTCGGCACGATGACGCGCTTGTTGTCCGGCGTATTGAGGATGGTCGTGAGGATCTGCACCTCCTCGACGGTGCCGGATACGCCGGCTGCTTCGATGTAGTCGCCGGCCTTGTACGGCCGGAAGAACACGATCAGCACGCCGGCCGCGAAATTCGCGAGGGAACCCTGCAGGGCCAGGCCGACCGCGAGACCGGCTGCGCCGAGTACCGCGACGAAGGACGTGGTCTGCACGCCCAGCGTGCCGAGGGCCATCAGCAGCACGACGATAAGCAAACCGATCCGCACGATGTTGCAGATGAAGGCCTCGAGCGTCCTTTCTACTCGCTGCCGCTGCATGCCCTTGCGCATGCCGGAGACGATGAAGCGGATGACGATCCGGCCGATGACGAAGATTGCCACCGCCGCGGCCAGGTTCAGGAGAAAATCGAGCCCTTGGGCCTGCATCCAGTCCGTGATGCTCCGGAAATCGATGCCATCCAGGCTCCGGTCCGCCGAGTCCGCGGCGGATTTCGCAGCTTCCTGGTTTTCTGCCATCTAAGAGGTCCTGGTTGGTTGTAGCGGCGTGCCGATACTCACAGTCCGGTACGGCCTGTCGTGACCGGCCGAAACCGAAAGATCCGAAACGGCCGCTGGCGCTCGATGTGCTCGCGGGGCTTCAACACCAACTCGGGCAGCGCGCTGTCGGAGATGTAGAGCCAGCCGTCCGGGCCGAATGCGAGGCCATCGGGCCAGCGAATGCTCTCCGAGCGAATCAGCGTGCGCGGCTTGCGGTCATGCCCGACAACATACACGGAGTTGTGCTCGACGTCGGTCACGTAAACGTTCCCGGCCGGGTCGACGCTGAATCCGTCGCTCAGCGGCTTGGGTGCGTAATATTCCACGCGTGCCGACAATTCCTCTGCCGACAACTGCGGGTTCACGAGCTCCGCGAGTGCGATGCGATACATGTCGGAGCCGCTGATCGCTCCGAAATACAACCACTCGGGGCCGAGCGCGATGCCGTCGACGCCCCCTTTCAAACCGATGATCCCGCCGAGCCAGGACAGCTCGTTGCCATTGGCGACGATCCGAAAGTTCTCCGCGCTCACGGCGTCGTGCTGTTCGAGCAGCCGGCGCGCGGTGCCGCTCGAGACGTCGTACGCGATGATTGCAGGCGACTGGCGCCAGAAGCTCATGTCGGCGATGACGACCGTGGCGCCGTCCGCGCTGACGCGCAGGTCCTGCAGGTAGGAACCGGCGGGCGCAATCTCGGCGGGCAGCTCGACCTTGTGCAGCAGCTCGTTGGTTGTCAGGTCGAAGGCCAGCAGGCGCGCTTTGCGCAGGCCGTGATTGCCGTGATCCACCGTCCACAAGCGGTTCTGTCGATCCACCGTCAGCCCCAGTACGGTGTCGAAAAGCTCCAGCTGGGAACCGACGTCCGGGTACGGCATGGAGGCACCGTCGACGAATTCGAGCAGCCGGTTTCCGCGCGGCCGCGATTCCGGGTGAACGGTGAAGAACAGCCTCCCTTGCGGACTGATCGCGACGTTGCCGATGGGCTCGGAATAGCTCAAGACGGTCTCGAGCCCGGCATTGGACAAGAGCGGCGGGTTGGACAGGTCCGGATAGCGGTCGCCGCCGCCGTAACGCAGGCGCAGCAGCGTCGCCAGGATAAACGCCAGCAGCAGGAAGAACAGAAGAATCCTTTTCATTGTCGGCTGCTGCGCCCCCTGGTCGCATTCAGCGCTGCGCAGTGTAACGCAAGCATGCCCGGCCGGTTCAATGCAGCGCCAACATCCAGGCCAGCAGCAGCGCGGCGAGGGCTGCGGCGCCGGCGAAGAGTTGGGTGCGCGGTTCGTGCAACCGCGGCCGGAGATGTACGAGCAGCATCCCGCCGCCGAAGCCGCAAACGAAGCCCATGACGTGCGCGCCGACGTCGACCTGCCGGTCGGGAAGCCCGCCGCCCATGCCGGTGTAGGCGAGCAGGGCAATGCCGCCGACGACAGGGCCCGCCCGGTACACCCAGCGGTCGCGCGGCATCAGCCGGCCGTGCCAGACGTGCCCGGCGACCAGGCCCAGGGCCGCGAAAACCGCGGTCGATGCGCCGATCGATCGATGCTCGGACGCGAGCAGCAGGGTATTGAGCAGATTGCCGCCCGCGGCGCAGACGAGAATCGTGAGCCATGCCACGCCGGCGCCGAGCAGACGTCCCGCAAACAGGCCGAACAAGACGCCGAAAACCAGGTTGCCGGCGAGGTGCGCCGGGTCGGCGTGCAGCGTCAGGGCCGTGACCAGCCGCCATGCTTCGCCGGCGCGGACGAGATCGCCGTCGATGCCCCCGGCCGCATACCAGTCCGCGCCGAAAGCGCGCCGGTTCGCGAGCCACGACACCACGCACAAAACGCCGACGTAGACCGCGATGCCGCCGGCGGAGCGGTGCGTTTCCGCGCGCTGCAGCGTGACCGGGACGCTCGGGGGATTCTCCTCGGCGTACATGCGCAATTCGCGGGCCGCGGCAGCGGAATGCTCTGCCGGCACGATGAGTATGTAGCCGGCCTGGTCGTGCACGATCCGGTGCGGGATGCGCGCGGCCGCAAGCACCAGCGCATGCTCGTTGCAGAGTCCACGGATCGTGCTTTCGGACACGACCCGCCAGTCGATGCCGGCATCCACGGACGGTCAGAGAATCGGCGCCATGAGGCGCGCGAGACTGACTTTCAGCTGCCACAGGAACCCGCGGTCGGCGAGTTCGTCGACCTTGAGTTCGCGACCGCTCGCGAAATCTGCGTCAAGCATCGCTTCGACCTCCGCGGCAAATGCATCGTCGTGCACCAGCGCTGTGACTTCGAAATTGAGCCGGAAGGACCGGTTGTCGAAATTCGCAGTGCCGACGAGAGCCGTGTGTTCGTCGACGAGGGCGACCTTCTGGTGCAGGAAGCCCGCGTGATATTCCGTGAACCGGATGCCGAGCCTGTCGAGCCGCGCGATGAAATGATAGGACGCGAGCTTGGCGAGGACGCTGTCGCTGGCGCCTGCCAGCAGTATGCGGATCTCGACGCCGCGCAGGGCTGCGAGTTCGAGCGCCTTCATCACGGCTTCGTCAGGAACGAAATAGGGCGCCGTGAGCCATACCCGCCGCCGCGCCTGGTTGAGTGCCATGACGTACATGAGACCCGCCGTCTCCAGCGGCTGCGTCGGGCCGGACGGGATGATCAGCGCGCGAGTGTCGCTGTTGTCCGCCGGCTCCGGCTCCCAGTTCAGCTCCGGCAGTTCGCGCGTCGCCCAGTACCAGTCCGAGGCCACGACACCCTGCAGCTGGATCACGGCCGGCCCCCGTAGGCGGACATGCGTGTCGCGCCACGGGGACAGCGCGGGAACGAGGCCCAGGTATTCGTCGCCGACATTGTGGCCTCCCAGCCAGCCGCTCACGCCGTCAACGATCACGATCTTGCGATGGTTGCGAAAATTCAGCTGGAACCGGTTCCTGCGCCCGCGGTTCGGCTGGAACGACGAGGTTTTCACGCCGGCATTGCGCAGCTCCTCGCAGTAGCCACCCGGCAGTCCCAGGCAGCCAATCTCGTCGTACAGGAGGCAGACGCGGATGCCGGCTTGCGCGCGCTCGAGCAGGGCCTGCTTCAGGCGCCGGCCCAGGCCATCGTCGCGCACGATGTAGGACTGTACCAGCACATAGTCTTGCGCCTCCGCGATGCCGTCGATGAGGCTGTCGAAGGTGGCCTCGCCGTCGATCAGGAGCTCCACCTCGTTGCCGCCGACCAGGCTGTTGCCCGACAGCTTCCGGATCGCGTCGTAGTACGGGGCTGCGTTCTCGAGCCGGACCTGCAGCGGCTCCAGGTTTGCGGCGATCTCCTCGGCGATCGCATCGATGCGCTTGCGGTTGGCCGAGTAGGCTTCCACGAGACCCTCGAACTTGCTGCGCCCGAACACCCAATACGCTGGAACCGCGAGGACGGGCAACAGCGCGAGTGCGAGGACCCAGGCGACGGCACCGGTCGCAGTCCGTGCCGTCATCGCGGCGTTGACGGCTGAAGCCACACCGGCGACATAGAGGAGGATGACGAAGGCGAACAGCATGCGGTTTCTTTTTTATACCGGTGTCACATCCTACCGGCAACGGCGCCGCCGTGCTGGTCCCGGACCGCACATGCGTTATTCTCAGGTGCGGCAACGGCCGGAAAAACGGGGGGACGGCAATGACACGCTGGCTGGCACTGCTTGGCTCTGCACTCTTGGCAGGCGCTGCGGAGGGCTCGGTACTCGATGCCGGACCGAACGGTTTCACGGTGGCACACGAGGCGCTGGTCGCCGCGCCGCGCGCGGAAGTGTGGGATGTCGCCGTCAAAAGCGTGGGCAACTGGTGGAACGGCGCGCACACGGTGGGCGGCGACGCGACCCGACTGCATATCGAGGCCCGGCTCCTCGGTTGTTTCTGCGAGCGGCTTGCCGGCGAGGACGGCGTTGTGCACCTGCTCGTGACGACCGTCAGCAATGGCGTACTGCTGCGTATGACCGGCGGGCTCGGCCCGCTGGGTTTGTTGGGTGTGAACGGCAATTTCACCTGGGAATTCTTCGACGCGGATGGCGGCACGCGCGTGCGCTTCACCTACGCCGTCGGCGGCTACCATCCGGACGGACTTCTCGAGCTCGCGGAACCGGTCGACCAGGTGATCGGCGACGCGCTGCGGCGCCTGCAGGCGCATGTCCAGGGCGACTGACGCTGCGTACATGACGGCCTTTGGCAAGACGCCGGACACCTTCGTCGAGCTGGCGCCGGGGATCAGCCGCCTGCTCGCGCCGAACCCGTCGATGATGACCGGGCCGGGTACGAACACTTACCTGATCGGCGTGCGCGAGGTCGCGGTCGTCGACCCCGGGCCGGTAATCGATGCGCACCTGGCGGCGATCGTCGAACGTGCGCCGGGACTCATACGCTGGATCCTCGCGACCCATAGCCATCCGGACCATTCGCCCGGCGTGGCGGCGCTGGCCGAACGCACCGGTGCAGAGGTGCTCGGCATGCCCGCGCCCGTCGGCCGGCACCAGGACGCGAGCTTCGCACCGGACCGCGTGCTCGAGGACGGCGACCGGCTGGTCAGCGCCGAATTCGAACTCGCGGCGGTGCATACGCCCGGCCACGCGTCCAATCATTTGTGCTATTGGCATCGCGCAAGCGGCTGGCTCATGACCGGCGACCACATCATCGAGGGCTCGACCGTCGTCATCGATCCGCCGGACGGCAACATGCGTGACTACCTCGAGTCGCTCGAGCGAGTGCGCAGCCTGGGGCCGGCAGCGCTGCTGCCGGGACATGGCGACCGGATCGACGAGCCCGGCCGGGTCATCGACGGGATCATCGAGCACCGGTTGGCAAGGGAACGCGCCGTCCGCCGGGCTCTCGGCACCCACCCGGGCAGCAGCGCGGCGGAACTCGTCGCCGTGGTCTACGCAGACGTTGCCCGGCATTTGCACGGCTGGGCCGAACGCTCGCTGCTCGCGCATCTCATCAAGCTGGCCGGCGACGGGATTGCGACGGAACGGGACGGGCGCTGGCGCCTCGCGGGCTGAGCGCGTAGCTTGTATCGTTGCTCTACATCGCATAGCGTACGCGGTCCACAAATCGAGAAACACCGATGACGTTCGTCGTTACCGAGGCCTGTATCAAGTGCAAACTCACCGACTGCGTGGAGGTCTGCCCGGTCGACTGTTTTCACGAGGGCCCGAACTTTCTCGTCATCGATCCGGAGGAATGTATCGACTGCACGCTCTGCGAGCCCGAGTGCCCGGTCGAGGCAATTTATTCCGAGGACGAGCTGCCGCCCGGCCAGGAGCAGTTTCTCAAACTCAACGCGGACCTCGCCAAAGTCTGGCCCGTCATCACCGAGATGACCGACCCGCCGGAAGACGCGGACGAGTGGCGCGAGGTCAAGGACAAGCTCCCGTACCTCGAGCGCTGACGCTGCCTCCCTGCTAGGCGGCAGCCGAGTGCCCGGCGCTCATCGACCGAAGTAAAGCGCAGGCGAGCGAAGCGAGCCGAGCTATGAGGGAGAGAGCGCCGGGCGCTCGGCTGTCCGTCGACTGCCCCACGCGTGCGCGTTCGTCGGCGCACGGTGGCGATCGGGCGCAATTACTCAGGGGTTGCTGGCGATGAAGCGCACCAGGACGTCGGCGAGTTCCGGACCCTTGTCCTCCTGCAGGAAATGCCCGGCGCCGGGAACCCGCACATGGACCTGCTTGCGCGCACCCGGCACGAGTTCCTGCCAGGACCGCTCGCTGCCGCGAGTGATCGGGTCGCGGCTCGAAAAGGCAGTGAGGAAAGGCTTCGTCCAGCGTCGGTACACCGTCCATGCACGCCGGTTTGCCGCGCTCGCCGGGTCGTCGGGACGGATAGGCACGAGCTGCGGAAACGCGCGCGCGCCGGCCGTGTATGCGCGCGCGGGGAACGGGGCGTCGTATGCGGCGAGGACGGTCCTGTCCAGCGGCCGCACGGTCCCGAACTGAACGATCCGGCCGACCGGAAACCAGGGCGTCAGGCGCGCAAAGTTCCGCCAGGCGTGAAAGGCGCGCGGCAGGTCCTGATCGCCCGTGGGCAGGCCGCCGTTGGCCAGCATGATGCGCTCGAAACGTTCCTCGTTCTCGGCGGCCACGCGGAGTCCGATCAGCGCGCCCCAGTCCTGGCAGAACAGGGTGATGCGATCCAGTCCGAGCCGCTCCAGGAATTCCGTCATCCACACGACATGGTCGCCGTAGGAGTAATCGTTGAGCTCGGTGGGCTTGTCGGAGCGGCCGAAGCCGATGAGGTCCGGTGCGATGACCCGATGCCCGGCCGCGGCGAGCGGTCCGATCATGTGCCGATACAGGAACGACCAGGTGGGCTCGCCGTGCAGCAACAGGACCGGCGCGGCATCGGGCGCCCCCGCCTCGACGTAGTGCATGCGCAGGCCGCCGACGCTCGCGTAGCGTGGCGGGAACGGAAAATCCGGCAGCGCCGCGAAGCGTTTGTCGGGGGTTCGCAGTACGCGCTTCATACGCTCTGGCATCCGGGTCGATTGACCCTATCATACCGGCATGGACACCGGGATCAGCGAGACACCGCGTTCGAGCCTGCAGGCACGCATCGTGCGCGCGGTGACTTCGCTGTGGTTCGGATTGCTCGACCCCGAACGAGCAGACGTGAACGCAGCGCGCTTTCGCCTGAATGCGCTCGGCAAGCTGGTGCCGACCGCCGCAGGCGTGCGCGTCGAGCCGGTCGAGATCGCCGGACTCGATGCCGAATGGCTGGTGCCGCCCGAAGCACCCGCCGGGAAGCTGATCCTGTACCTGCATGGCGGTGCTTACGTGCTTGGCGGCTGTGATTCGCACCGGCACATGGTGAGCCACATCGCCCGCGCATCCGGCGTGCGGGCGCTGCTGCCGGAGTACGGGCTTGCACCGGAGAACCCCTATCCCGCCGCCATCGAGGACGTGGTCGAGTTGTACCGGGCTTTACTGGCCGGCGGCCGGCAGCCGTCCGGCATCGTTTTCGCCGGTGATTCGGCGGGCGGCGGGCTCGCCGTCGCGAGCCTGCTAGCCCTGCGCGACGCCGCGTTGCCGATGCCAGGTGGCGCGTTCCTGCTGTCGCCGTGGCTCGACCTGTCCGCGAGCGGCGAGTCGATGCGAACGCGGGACGGCCGGGATCCGTGGTTCCGCCCGGGCGATATTGCGGTGATCGCCGGCCACTATTGCCGGCCGGAGCAAGTCACCCTGCCGCTTGTCTCGCCCGTCTATGCCGACGTGCGCGACTTTCCGCCGACCTTCATCCAGGTCGGCGACGACGAAATTCTGTTGAGCGATGCAACGCGGCTGGCGGACAAGCTCCGGGCTTCCGGCGGGATCGTCGAACTGGAGGTGTTCCCGGGCATGTGGCACGTGTTCCAGGCCTTCCTGCTCGTGATGCCGGAAGCGCGGCAGGCGATCCGGTCACTCGCCGGCCACATCCGCCGCGTGCTGGAACTGTAACCGGCACGCCTTGGCCGGCACTCTAGCCGGTGCGACGCGCGTCGTCGTACATGCGAATCAGGAACTGCCGGATCGCCGGCACGGCCTCGTCGCGCGGCATCAGTCGCTCCCGTTCGAAGAGCAGCGCCATGTCGTGAATCGTGCGCTTGCCGTCGATCAGCGACATGACGAATGCGTAAATCCGTGACGTGAGAATTTGCGTCCGGAACGCGGGATCGAGCGGGACTGGCTCCTTGCCGGTCACGATCCAATCGGGCAGCGCCCGGTGGCGGGCCGGCGACGCAAGCGCGCGCGCTTTCGTTGCCGCAAAGGTGAACACCGTCTCGAGACGCCCATGGCGGCTCGCCGGCGACTGCAGGTAGGGAATGCGCCCGGCGCGGCACAGGTAGGACTCGAAGCCCGAGTCCGCGAGGATCTCGGCCACTTCTTCGGGTCCGTAGCGTCCGGCGCGCCGCGGCCCGGCATAAGCCAGCGAGCCGAAATTGACCCAGCGCCCGTCCGGGGCGAGGAGGGCGTTGATGCGCGCGGCGAAGGCCGGCAGGTCCTCATCGATGATGTCGATGAGCCAGGGCGTGATCACGGTGTCGAAGCGCCCGGGGGCGAACGGCGGACGCAACGCGTCGCCCAGCACGAGGTGCACGGCCTCGCCCGCAGCGGCCGGTGCCCGGAGGTTTCGCAGCACGGCGCCATCGTCGGCGCCGAGCGGCGCGAGCGGGAATTCGGCCAGCTCCAGCACTTCGCCGGCATACATCCGGCGTGCCACGAGCATCAGGAGGGGATTGAAGTCGAAAGCCGTCAGCCGCGTGCAAGCGAATGTGCGGAACACGTCATAGGCAAGTCGGCCGGCGCCGGCGCCGGGCACGAGAACGTTGCCGAGCTCGGTCGCGTCGCCGAGCACGGCCCGCAATTCGTTGAGCGAAGCTTCGTTCTCGACGTCGCCCCAGCACCAGTCGCGGTGCAGGTTTGCCTGGTATGTGTTGAGGCCCTGGTCGGCCGGCAGGCGCGTGCGCAGCGCGAGATAGGTTTCGTGACTCGCGGCGAACTTGACGATATCGAGCGGCGCGAGCAGTGCGTCGAGCGCGTCCCGATGCCGCTCGAGGCGATCGCGGTAGCGGGAAACGCGGCCGCGAGTACTGTCCCTGAGAGTGTCGTCCGCGAGCTCGCGCTCCAGGCCGGCGAGCTCATGCCGGATCGCTTGCCGCGCCGAGTGCAGGCGTCTGCGCCATTCCGACAGGCTCGCCTCCGGCTCCGCGAACAGGCATGGGATGCCGTCGATCATCGGAAACTCGACCTGGCATGCGCTGCATTCGAACGCGCCGTTGCGTTCGTCGAGCGGCGTCTTGTCGCAACGCGGGCAGGCCAGCAGGTCGGCGGGGATCGAGGTCACTCCCGGATGTTACCGCACCGATGTGAATCGGCCGCAGAAGCTAGGCATTGGGGGCGGCCGGCGAGCTGTTGCGGCACGCTGACAGGATGGCCGCAGAAGCGCGGCATCGGGCAGCCGACGAGCGTCGTGCGTAGCGAGCGAAGCAGGACGCCAGAGCGAGCGGAGCTCGATGCTTGCGCGGCAGGGACGCCGCGCAAGCTTGAGCAAGACGGCTGCCCGATGCCGCGCTTCGCAGTTTGTGAGCGTCTGCTGGCAACCGCGCCGCAAAAAAGAACGCGCGACATCCCTGTCGCGCGCTACGAACCTTGTGCGCCGCGTTCCAGCGCGGCCGTCAGACCGGGTTTGCGATCGTGCCGTTGCAGATCGGCGTGAAGGCCGTCAGGCTGTCCTGGAGCGTCCCGTTGCCGAGGCCGTGGTTCGGGAACCGCGTGCCGAACAGGTTCTGCTCGCCGTGCAAGGCCATGTAGTTCAGGAGCACGGTGTTGACGAGCAGTGGCACGTTGTTCGCCGCCGGCGTCGCGGCACGCTGTACTGCGCCGTCGGCGCTCATGTAGCCGATCTGCTGGTGCCGGGCGATTTCGTCCGGTGTCGCGCCGATGATCGTCGGCCTGCGGCCGGGGTTGTAGACCAGGAAGAACGAACCGGCCGTCGACGAGTTGTCGCTGACCCATTCGCCCTTGCCGCGGCCCTCGGCGGTATTGTCGATCGCGCCGTTCGAAGAGACCGAACCGTCCGAGAAGACATAGATCATGACCGGCGTATTGAGGCGCGCGGCGTATTCGATGACCGCACCCATGCAGCGGCCGGCACGGAAATCCTTGACCTCGCCCTCGGCTCGGCGTCCGCCGTGATAGTCGTAGCCGCCCATCTCGATGCAGCCGGCACCGGCATAACCGTTCAGCACGAGCTTCATGATCGAGGCGGTCTTGCGGAACTCGCGCGCATCCGTCGTATCCGCGTTGAACTCGGCGGCGGTGAAAATGCCGCCCGGGCCGACGATGACCGGATCCTCGCCCGGGTCGATCGGCACGCCGCCGAAGCGGTCGGCGATGTCGGCGGCTTTCAAATAACCGCAGCGCACCAGGTCCTTGACGACGGCATCGCCAGTGATCTCGGTGTTGACCCGGCCCATCTTGGCGTCGGTCAGCCGATAAATGGATTCCATCACCGCGGTCGCGTCGTCCTTGGACAGGATGCCGACGAGGTCGCCGGTGTCCACCAGGTTCACGACGTCCTCCGGGCGATCCACCTTGGTCGGACGCAGTTCGGGGTCGTACAAGGACATCGGCAGCATCGAGTTGCCGCCCGAATCCGTATTCTCGGAGCCGCACAGCGTGAGGATCGAGCCTTCGGCGCCCGCGCGGGCGATGCCATACATCGGATTGTGCGGATTGTTACCGGTGTCGTTGTCCGACTGCGCCGGAATCACCGCACCGTTGACGAGGCCCTCGGTGCCGGGCGCCAGCATCTGTACGATGCCGCGGCGGAACGCGGAGTCGCGGTGGAAACCCAGCCCGAGGTCGAAGCTCGCGTACGGCAGTCCGCTGACCGGGTCGTTGAGCCCGGGCACCATGTTGCCGGGCAAGCCCTGGCGGGAATAGCCCATCGTCGACAGGAAGTCGGACTGGCCGCCTTCCTGGCCGATGAGCACGTTCGAACCGGCGATGTTCGCGCCGCCTGCGAGATCGAAGCAGACGAACGGGATCTTGCCCGCGCCGTTGGCAGCGATGCCGCAGCCCTGGCGCAGGGCGTTGAGATCCGGCGACAGCGCGGCGAGCGCTTCTCTCGGGTTGGCGAACAGGCTCAAGACCCCGCCACTCAGCGCATAGGCGGCGCCGCCGATGAAGCCCTGCGACAGGAAGTCCCGGCGCGTGACGGGCCGGCGATGATCCGGGTGCCGCTGCGGCGCATCGAAGTTCCGTGTCTTGCGATTCCTTGCCATGGCTAAGTTCCTTCTCTGAATCCTGTCCCGCTATTGAACCAGCGTCGTCGCATTGCCGAGCGTCGCCGCGCACACGCCCTTGGCGATCGAACGGGTGCTGGAGCCACCGGCCACCAGGCGGTCGATTAGATTGTCCGGCCGGCCGCCACCGCCGCCGCCGCCGCCCGCGTAAGTCGCGAGCTCTTCGTGCACCGTCAGGTAGTCCGGCTGGGTCGCGATCTGCGGACCGGTCGACCCGTTGCCGATGAAGTTACGGATCAGCGGCTGCACCAGTAGGTCCCGGTTCGTGCCGCCGAACGCGGTCGCGGGCGCGGCATTGAACTGGAAGCCCGGGAAATAGGCGGCTGCGCCCGGACCCTCGATCAGCGCATTGCAGTACTCGATGGCCAGCTGCGCGATCGCGACCTGGTGCGAAGCCAGGAAGGTATTCACGTCCTCGACCGCCGGCAGCGACTGCCGGAGCTCCTGGAAGGTCATGTTCACGTCGGGATCGTTCGGGTCGACGCGGGTAACCTTGGCGAAAGTCGCGTTGATCTCGTCGAAGGTGCGCACGCCGATGTGCGGTGCCGGCGGCAGATCCGACGGCGTGATGACCAGCGTCGCGGGAGGCGTGCGGGCGTAAGTCTCGCCGGCGAGCCGGTCGAAAGTCAGGAAGAACTCGTCGTCCTCGGGTCCTTTCTCGAGCGGCAGCACCGCACCCAGGCGGGACAGGGGCTGACCGAGTTCCTCGAACTCCTGCGCCGACAAAGTGTCGTCCAGGGTCGCATAGGTCTGCCCGACCGGCGCTTCCTGGCCGTTCATGCCGACGCGCAGGCCTTCGATCGGAATGCCCTCCGGCGACGAGCCGTCGAGCGTCACGAAGTGCGGCTTGTCGAACAGGTAGGCATAGGTGTCGTATTGCGAGACCTCGAACAGGATGTACGAGGACTGCGGAGCGGCCTGGATGATCGCCGAGATGTCGAACAGGAGGTAGAAGCGCTCGCCCACGCCGACGTCGAAGTTCTGCTGGATCTGTTCCACCGTCAGGGCGCGGTCGTGGATTGCGACCATCCGCAGCGTGCCCTGCCACAGGCGATCGCTCGACGCTTCGTTGCCGAGCACGAAGGCGAAAGTGTCCTGCCAGTCGACGACCGTGCCGCCCGGAACCGGGTCGACCTGCGAGACGAGCTGGCCGTTGACGTAGATGCGCCGGCCGTCCGTCGGCGAATAGGTTGCCACGACGTGCTGCAAGGTCGCCTGCAGGACCTCGTCGGCGCTCGGCGTCGACAACGCGGGATCGCCGTTCAAGTTCGTTTCACTGGTGCGGAGCAGGAAGTTGTAGTCATACAGCGTCTGCTGCAGCGTCATGTTGCGTGCCTCGGTCCCGGCCGAGTAGCTGACGATGCGTGCTTCTTCCTGCGCCACGTTGCCCGGTATCGCCCAGGCTTCGATCGAAAACTGGCCGCCGGACGCCTGGACGAAATCGAAGATCTTGCGGCTGGCGGTCGTCGTGCCCTGCGCCTTGCCGTCGTTGATGGTGATGCCCCAGCCGCCGTACCAGGCGACATCGCCGGACAGGTTCAGGTCCAGGGCGGGGGCGACGCCGCTCGTATCGTAGGCGATCAGGCCGCTGCCGGTCTTGAATTCCCACAGCGCGATCTGGTCGTTCTCGTAACGATTGCCACCGGACGCGATCGTGCCGTCGACCAGCCGCAATGCCTTGCTGTACACGAGGGTGGGGTCGACCGTCGTCAGCGGGATGGCATTCGCATAGCGTTCGATCGCCGCCTGCATGGCGGCGGCGTCGTTCGCGCAGCTCGCGGTCCAGCAGTTGTGGAACTCGACGCCGAGACGCACCACCAGGCGCGACGAGGCCGGGTTGTCGAGATTGATCTTCGATTTGGCGGCATCGAACGCGACATTGATGTCGGGATCTGCGAAATACGGCTGGATGGCGTTGCCGGATTCGGAGCTGTGGCAGCCGGAGCAGTTGGCCGTGAGGATGCCGTGCAGTTCTTCGAACGACGCCGGCGGGCCGTAGGGGCTGTCCGGGAAGTTCCTGCTCGAACCCGGGTCCACCGATGGCGGTGGGACCAGCACGATCTCTCGGCCGCCGCCGGCCGCGTCGCCGAGCCAGTTTTCGATCCAGGTGGTCATGACCGACGAGCAAACACTCGGTTCGGCGTTCCAGCAGTTGTGGCCCTGTCCGACCTTTTCGACCAGTCGCGACATTGCAGGCTGGTTCGTGTTGGTCACCGTGACGGCCGCGTCGTAGGCCATGTTGATGTCGTCGAAGCGTGCGAACATCGGCGTCTGGCTGGTGGTTTCGTTGTGGCAGCCGCCGCAGGTTGCCTGGTTTTGCACCGGCGACCAGAATTCCGTCAGGAACCGCTGCACCTGGTCGTCACGCGGCGTCGCTATCCCGGTGTAGGTGACGACATTGTTATCGCCGCCGCCCTGGGGCACCGGCAGGTCCACGGTCTGGGAACCGCCGCCGCAGCCCGCTATCGTGAGGCCCGCAGCAAAAACCAGCAGTACGCTTCTTGCGCTAAACATGATCCCTACTCCTACTGGCCCATGCAGTGCATGGCTGTATCGGCGAATACCTGCTTCATGCGGTAGCCGGTGTTCCGGAAGGTTTCCGTGATCTGGTCGGCGGCGTCGCGGTCCGCCTGGTCCTCGGGGCTGCGCAGGCACACGGTCCGGAACACCTTCTTGACCTGGCAGGCGGCGAACGCGTAGCTGTTGCCCAGTTCCTCACCCAGCGACTTCGCGCCATTGCCCGCACCCGACAGACCCGGGTCGAAACCGAGGTAGGCGTTCTGGCCTTCGCGCCAGTAGTTTTCCCAGCTGTCGTCCGTGGTCCGGAAGCCCTGCGGGAAATTCAGGTCATTGTTGAAATACTTCGCTTGCACATTGCCCGGCGTATATTCGAGCGCGCCGGTGTCGACGTTGTAGTTGTAGTACGCGAACGCGCCGGCCATCGGGTCCATGCCCGTATGGCAGCCGATGCAGTTGTTCAGGAACAGGCGGCTGTCGCCGCCGGGGCTGCGGCTCACGTCCTGCCGGATCCAGTCGGGCGGCAGGTTCACGTCGTGCATCTGTTCCATGTCGTTGCACATGTGGTTCAGGAGCGTGAAGCGGAACATTGCGCGGTTCGTGCCGGCAACGAAGAAGGCCTCCGAGGCGGCGCGCGACGTCAAGACGCCCGCGGTTGCGGTCGACGGCAGGCCGTTGACGGACGACTGCGTCGTGCTGACCAGCACTGCGCCGAGGTCGGCGTTACTGCCCTCCAGCTGCTCGTAGTGAGTGTTGTTGCTTGCGGAAGGGGCGGTGCTCGCCGCCCCCGAGCCGCCGACATAGGTCAGGTCGGCCGACAGGAGCGTGTTGAACGGAATGTCGTCACGCACCATGCCGATGACTGTGGCGATGTAGTCGTTCAGCGGCACGAACACGGACCGGTCGCGATTCGTCCACGGCGCCGCGAAATTTTTCAGCGTGACGTTGTAGAAGTTCTCGTCATCCATCGCCAGGTAGGCCGCGCCTTCGGCGTCATTGGCCTCTATGGCGGCTTGCATCTGGGCGAGGACGCTATCGGTCGGCGGAACGCCAGCAAGCCGGTCGTGGATGCGGCGGGCCTGTTCGCGAGGTCCTGCGTCCGCGGGCGCTGCGATAGCGAGGAGCAGCAAAGCCGAAAGTACGGCGCGCGCAAGTCCCGGTGCAGTGGTCATCATCCTTGTCCCTGTCTTCATGGCGAGTCTCTTGACGAAACGTCACGTCTGCTGCGTCACAATCAATCCCGATAGGGCGCTCACAGACCCAAGTGTTAACAGCGTGACAAAGTCCTGTTGCAATCGCCGTGAATGCATTCACAGCTTCGTCACGCGTCCCCGATTCATCGTCCGTCGGCGTTCGGCGCTTGTTCGACGGTCTGCCAGGTCCAAAGCAATAGCTGTGCCAGTCCGCCAAACGATTGCATCCGGGATCGAATTCGTGTCGGGAATCAGGGTCTTGCGCGGCAGGGCGCAATCCGCCCGCGACGCGCGATATGTCAAGCACTTGTCTCATCAAACGCACACAGCGCCCCAAGCTAAATAATCAGGTCGTTGATTTGAAAGTACTTTCTGGATGTCGCGGCAGGCAGACAAGCACGTCGACACCCGACACACGGCGTCGGCGCGGAGCCAAGCTCTTGTATGGGAAGCTCTTTCCATTGCGACCGGGAGGCGACGGCTGGCCCCGGTGGCGGCGGTCGAGATGCGGCGGAACTCTTTGTGCGGGCGCCGCGTGTCAGCGGGAAAGGAGGGAGCCTCAATGCGCGCTGTCGGAGAAATGCCACATTACACGGGGGTCGACGCGTCTTTTATACTGGCCGCGGACGCGGAACGTTCCCGATGCGAAAAACCCTTACGGCTTCCTCGGCTTACGGCGGAGGTGACCGGCTTTGTGATCGCGTTAACGGTACGCTTGTTCCCCAGTGTTCACTATTGCACATTGTTCAGGCGGCGCTGTGAGTTGGCTTTGCGCACGTACCGGACGGCCGGGACGGCCGCGGTCCTTGCGCGCCGGTGCTCCGACCGGCCGGTCGCTCGCACGGCACGCCGCCTGGATTCGAAGGATGGCCCCATGAACAGGCAATCGAGACACGCAAAGAAGGGATTCCTGCGTCCGGCGGTGCATGCCGCCGTCGTGCTGTCGTGGGCGGCTGCATTGGCGGCCTGCGACGGCGCCAACCAGGGCGTCCAGATCGGCGACGGCCAGTCGCCGGATCCCGTGGCCGTGGATTTTCCCATCGCCTACGTACGTACGCCGGTGCCGACCGACGACAACGGTGCCTTCGAGCAGATGGACTTGCGCGAGCAGATCACCTTCGACGTCGGCGGCGATCTCTATTTCAAACCACGCGCATCGACGACGGCAACACCCGTCAACATCACCGGCGTCGTCACCGAGGGCAATGGCGCCGTTCGCGACGTCGAGATGGCCTACGACGGCCAGGCGGTACTTTTCGCCATGCGCACGCCGTTCGACCTGAACCTCGACGAGGAGGACCAGGTGACCTGGAACCTCTGGGAGTACACCTTCGAGGATCGCCAGCTGCGCCGCATCATCGCTTCGGACCTCACGGCCGAAATCGGCCACGACATCATGCCGAAGTACCTGCCGGACGGGCGCATCGTGTTCGCATCGACACGCCAGACGCGCTCGCAGGCCATCCTGCTCGACGAAGGCAAGCCCGGCTTCGTCGCCGTTGACGAAAACCGCAACGAGTTCACTTTCAACCTGCACGTGATCAACCGCGACGGCACGGGGCTCGAGCAGATCACCTTCAATCAGAGCCACGACCTCGACCCGTCAGTGCTTGCCGACGGATCGATCGTCTTCAGCCGCTGGGACAACGCGGCCGCGAACGAGGAGTTCAACGTCTACCGGGTCAACCCGGACGGCTCGAACCTCGAGTTGCTCTACGGCAACCAGAGTCATGACACCGGTACCGGCGGGGCCACCATACAGTTCACGCAGCCGCGCCAGGCGGGGAACGACCATATCTATGCCGTGATCCGGCCGTTCACGGATACCGAGGGCGGCGGCGAAGTGATCGATATCGACACGCCGCGTTACTTGGAGAACACCCAGCCGCTGGCCCCGGACATCGGCATGCTGACCGGGCCGGCGCAACAGGATGCGACCGTCACCGACGTGGTGACCACGCCGGGCGTTCCGTCGCCGGGCGGCCGTTATTATTCTGTTTATCCCATCCAGGATGGCACCGGCCGCATGCTGCTCAGCTGGGCGCAGTGCCGGCTGGTCGAATCCGGTGGGGACCTCGATCCCGACACGCCCGAGATCGAGCCGGTGATCGTGCCCTGCACCGAGGACTACCTCGAAGACATCTTCATCCAGGACCCGGACAACGTCGTGCCCGTGCCCGTTGGCAGCTATGTCGTGGCGCCGCCGCTGTATGGCATCTGGATCTACGACCCGCGCGACGACACGCAGCAGCCCGTGGTGGTCGGCGAGGAAGGCTGGATGTTCACCGAGATCGTGACGGCGGATCCTCGGCCACAGCCGCCCGTGATCCTCGACGGCTCGAACGACTTCGAGTTCGACAGTTCGCTCGCCGAGCAGAATGAGGCGGTCCTGAGCATCCGCAGCGTGTACGATTTCGACGGGACCTCAGTCGTGGACATCAATGCCATGGCCGATCCGACGGTAACGCGCGCGGAGGCCCGGCCGGCCCGCTTTCTGCGGGTGGTCAAGGCCGTATCTCTGCCCGACGATGACGTGCTCGACATCGACGACACCGCCTTCGGCGTCACGACCGAAAACGGCATGAAGGAAATCGTCGGCTACGGGATGATCGAGCCGGATGGTTCGGTAATGATCAAGGTTCCGGCGAACACGGCGCTCATGATCAGTGTGCTGGACGCCAACGGCAAGCGCATTACGCAACCGCACAACAACTGGTTGTCCGCACGCCCCGGCCAGGTCGTCGAATGCAACGGCTGTCACGAACCGGCGACGGGTCTGTCGCACGGGCGGCGGGGCGCCTTCGAGCCTGCCTGGGCCGGAGCCGCGGTGGCAGGCGTCTCGTTCCCCAACGCGAACCCCTCCTGGTTCGTGGGCGACGTCGGCGACACGATGGCGGAAGCCCGGGCCCGAATTACCTGCGCAACTGGCGACTGCTCGTCGATCGAACCGTCGATGGACGTGGAATTCACCGACGAATGGACGATCCCGCCGAACCCTGGCGACCCGGATGCGCTGCAGCCAAGCCCGTCGTTCAGCTATGAATACACCGACCTTACGACAACCGTGCCGACGTCGCTGGCGTGCATGCAGGAATGGCAGTCGCTCTGTCGCGCGATCATCAACTACGAGACGCACATACATCTGCTCTGGAGCCTGCCGCGCCTCGTGTTCGACGCAGCGGGCAACCCGGTACTCGACGTGAATGGGAATCAGCTCAGCAACAATTGCCTGAACTGTCACACGCCGGTGGACCCCGCGGACGG
This sequence comes from uncultured Pseudomonadota bacterium, assembly GCA_963770585.1. GTDB lineage: Bacteria > Pseudomonadota > Gammaproteobacteria > Steroidobacterales > Woeseiaceae > UBA1847. The sequence continues at coordinate 111,802 of CAVYQH010000001.1, forward strand.
TGCGACGGTGCGCGTACCGGCCGGGCAGCTCGAGCTCCAGGACGGCCTTTCGCCGGACGAGCCGGCACATTTTCACGCCTATCGCGAATTGCTAGTTACTGATAATCTTCAGGAAGTGGTCAACGGAGCCCTTGTGGATGCGCAGCAGCAGGTTGGCGTCGATGAAAACGGCAACCCGATATTCCAGCCCGTTCTGATTGCGTCGCCCGCCAGTACTTTGGGGGCGGCCGCCTCGTTCGATTTCTTCTTGCGATTCGAAGACCCTGACGATTTGCACTACAACATCTTGTCGCCGGCGGAGAGACGCTTAATTGCGGAATGGTTGGATGTCGGAGCCCAGTATTACAACAACCCCTTCGACGCCCCAGCCAACTAGCGGCAGGCAGACCCCGTCCCGGACGGCAGGATGCTTCGTTGAAAATGGCCATGCGCTGTTGAGGTATTGCTGCGAACCGCGCGCCTTGTCGGCGGCGGTCCGCTGCGTTCTGGCAATCGGCTGCATGGCGCTCGCCGTTTCGGCAGCGCTCAGCGTGCCGACGACCGCGCTGGCCGACGAGGAGCCGCTGCGCCAGGTCGCAGTTGCGGAGCCGTACCTGGAATTGCATACGGGTCCGGGCGGTGGCTACCCGATCTTCCACATCGTCGAGCGTGGCGAGAACGTGCGGGTCGTGTTGCAGCGCACGGACTGGTACCTGGTCCGCACGGATCGAGACGTCGAAGGCTGGGTGACCAAGGACCAGATGGAACTCACGCTCGGGAGCAGCGGCGAGAATTTCGTCGTCGACCGCGCCGGGACTCGAGGACCTCACGAATGCAAAGTGGGAGACGGGCGTTCTGGCGGGTGACTTCGGTGGCGCGAATGTCGTTTCCTGGTACGGCAGCTATTCGCTGAATCCGCATGTCTCCGTGGAGACCTGGGCATCGCGAATCCTGGGAAATTTTTCGAACGGCTGGATGGGCAGCGTCAACGTCACGCACGAAACCTGGCCGGAATGGCGCATCTCGCCGTTTTTCACCCTGGGCGGCGGCTACATTCGCACCGAGCCGAAGTCGACCATCGTGCAGGCCGAGGATCGCAGCGATCAGATCGGGCATGTCGGTGCAGGTTTCCGGATCTATGCAACCCGGCGCTTCTTATTGAGAGCCGAATTCAAGAGCTACGTCGTGTTCACGAGCCGCGACGACAACGAGGAAGTAGAGGAATGGAAAGTCGGGTTCGCGTACTTTTTCTGATTGCCGCCGGGCTGGTTCTGAGCGGCTGTGCCGCGACGAAGAACCTGTTCGGCATGGGCGATGACGAAGCGGTACCACCGACCGCCGAGCCGCCCGGACAGGTCATTGATCCGGAAGTCGACCGACGCGAGATCAAGGAACCGGCGATCGATCGCGAGAATTTCGAACTCAGCGGTTTCGTCGGCGTCATGAGCGTCGAGGATTTCGAGAGCGGATTGATCTATGGCGCACGGCTTGCCTACCACCTGACCGAGGGCTTCTTCGTCGAAGGCGCCCTCGGGCAGACCGATGCCGGCGATGACCAGTTTCGAACTCCTCTCGGGTGGCGCGCAGCTCATGTCCGACAGCGAACGCCAACTGACCTATGCCAACGTCAGCGTCGGCTACAACGTCCTCCCGGGCGAAGCGTTCCTGGGCGAGCGGCGGGCCTACAATACGGGCCTGTATGTCGTCGCCGGGCTGGGTTCGACGCGATTCGCGGGCGACGATCGCTTTTCGGTCAATTTCGGCGCGGGGTACCGCATGCTCGTGAACGACTCGATCGCGCTGCACATCGATTTTCGCGACCTGCTGTTCGACATGGACCTGTTCGGCGAGGAGAAGACCGCGCACAACCTGGAAGCGACCGTCGGCGTGGCGGTGTTTTTCTGAGGGCGCAGGCGGTATCTTCTGACGGATTTCACGGTTCACGCCAGCCCGCAGACGCTAAAGTGAGGCCCATGACGGTGACAAATCGAACGATCGCCCGGATTACGCTGCTGGCGGGCGTGCTGCTGCTCGCGGGCTGCGGCATCGAACCCTGGGTCAAGCCTTACGAACGGGATCGGCTCGCGGATCCGATCATGGCGCTCGACGCCGACCCGGTGTCGTCCACCTACATGCAGCATGTTTACGAAGCGCGCGAAGGCGCGCGCGGCGGCGAGGGCGCAGCCGGCGGCGGCTGCGGCTGCAACTAGGCGCTGGCGCGATGCAGAGCCGGGCCCGCTTCATCATCTTCTGCCTGCTCGCGGTTCTCGGGCCTGCGTCGGCCGGCGTGCTGCCCGAGGACCGCAGCGACGTCCTGTATCACCGCTACGTGGGCGGCGGCATCGAGATCGACGGTCCTTCGATCCTGGTCCGCAAGAAGCTCAACTCGAGCATCTCGTTCGTCGGCAACTACTACGTCGACTACGTGAGTTCCGCCTCCATCGACGTCGTCACCCAGGCAAGCCCCTACGACGAACAGCGCAACCAGTGGTCGCTGGGCATGGATTACCTGCGCGGTAACACCGCGATGAGCGTCAACTACACGGGCTCGGAGGAATCGGACTTCGACGCGAGCACCTTCGGCTTCTCGGTCAGCCAGGACATGTTCGGCGACCTCACCACGCTGACGCTCAGCTATTCCTATGGCGACGACCTCGTTCGCCGCTCCGACGATCCGACGTTCGAGGAACCGGCGACGCGCCAGGTCTACGGCGTGGGCCTGACGCAGATCCTCACGCGCGACCTCATTGCGACGCTGGTGTTCGAAACGGCCACTGACGAGGGCTTTCTCAACAATCCGTATCGTTCGGTGCGCTACACCGATGCGAACTCGCCGATCGGTTACAGCTGGGAGCCCGAGCTGTATCCGCGCACGCGCACGAGCAACGCGCTCGGCCTGCGGGCGCGCTACTTCCTGCCGTACCGCGCGGCCGTCGAACTGGAGGTTCGCAGCTACTCCGATACCTGGGACATCGACGGCCTCATGGGCTCGATCAGCTACACGCATCCCTGGGGGCCGTTCACCTTCACCGCCAAGTACCGCTATCACGGCCAGGACGATGCACATTTCTACCGCGACCTGTTCCCGCGCGCCCAGGCCACCAACTTCCGCGGCCGCGACAAGGAACTGAGCGAGCTCTACAGCAACACCTACAGCTTCAAGGCGAGCTACCAGTTCCTGGACGAGAACCGCACCTGGAGTTTCCTGAAACGGGGCACGGTGACCGCGGCCTACGACCGGCTGGACATCAAGTACCCGAGTTTCACCGACCTCATCACCGGCGGGTACTACGTGCTCGATGCCAACGTCATCCAGCTGTACGTGTCACTCTGGTACTGAAACCGGGATCGCCCGGCGCCCGTAGCCGTCCACCGCCGGCATCACATCGCCCTGCGGTACGGGGTGCACAGGGGATACGACGCAATCGATGGCCACATATCGCCGCCATTCTCGCCTTCCTCGCCTTCGCGGCAGGCGTGCTGCTGTACAACCGGCTGGTACGCGCCCGCAATCGCGTCGCCACGGCCTGGAGCGACATCGACGTGCAGTTGCAGCGGCGCCACGACCTCGTGCCGCGGCTGGTCGAGGCGGTCCGGCAGTACGCCGCCTACGAGTCGGCCACCCTGGAATCGGTGGCGGCCTTGCGCAACGAGGCGCTGCAAACCACGGACATCGCGGCGCTGGGGCGAGATCGAGCAGCGTTTGGCCGGCAGCATGGGCCGCCTCGTCGCGCTCGCCGAGGCCTATCCCGACCTCAAGGCCAGCGAGAATTTCCTCGACCTGCAGACAGAACTGGTCGAGACGGAGAACTACCTCCAGTTCGCGCGGCGCTACTACAACGGCTCGGTGCGGGACTACAACACCCTGACCGAATCGGTGCCGAGCAATATCGTCGCGCGATTGTTCAGCTTCCACGCCCGGCCTTTCTTCCAGAAAGCCTCCGACGACGTCGCCAACGTGCCACTCATCGGCCTCGGATCGGTCGAGTGAACGTCCTGCCACGCGCTGCTGCTCGCCGGCCTCCTGCTCGCGACCATCGTCCGCGCCGACGAACGCATCCTGGAATTCCACAGCGAGATCGTCGTCGGCGCCGACGGGCGCATCGACGTCACCGAGACCATACGGGTACGCGCGGAAGGCAATCGGATCCGGCGCGGCATCTACCGGGACCAATACACCGAGTACGAGGACGCGTACGGCAACCGGGTCGAGGCCCGCGTCGAACCCCGGCAAGTGCTGCGCGACGGACAGCCCGAGGACTTCCACGTCATCCGGATCGATCGCGGCCGCCGCATCTACTTCGGCCATCCGGACCGCCTGCTTGCGCACGGCGAACACGATTACGTCTATCGCTACACGGCGAGCCGCAACCTGGGATACTTCGACGAGCACGACGAACTGTACTGGCAGGTCACCGGCTTCGACTGGGATTTCCCGATCGAGCGGGCAAGCGCCCGCGTCAGTTTCGGTTTCGGACCACCGCCGGAGAGCGTGACCGCGGAGGCGTACACCGGGCCCTACGGCGCCAGGGGCCGCGACTATCAACTGCGGCGGGAGCGAGACGGTGCGCTGTACGTCGAGTCCGCCGGCCCGCTGTCGCCGGTCAATGGCCTGACCATCGTCGTCGGCTGGCCGAAAGGCTACGTGCCGGAGCCGGGGACGGCGGAGAAGTTCGGCTGGCTGGTGGCAGACAATCGAAACCTGCTGCTGGCACTCGGCGGCCTGGTCCTCCTGTGGATCTGCGAGTTCCTGATCTGGCGCCGGCACGGACGGGATCCCGCGGCCGGGCCGATCATCACGCGTTACGAACCGCCGGCCGGGTATTCGCCGGCTTCGCTGCGCTATGTCAACCAGATGTACTACGACGACAAGGCGATGAGCGCCGCCATCGTCAACCTTGCCGTCAAGGGCTACCTGAGGATCAATCACCAGGACACGGAGCATTCCCTGACGAAACTGGAAGCCCGGCCCGAGGCGCCTGCGCTGGCGCCGGGCGAGCAGGTGCTGTACGACGCAATTTTTGCGGGACAGCGGGCGATCACGCTCAGCAATGAAAACCACGAGGTGCTCGGCAAGGCGCGCGCCGCACACCGGGCCTCCCTGGTCGCCGACTACAAGCACCGGTATTTCGAGACCAATACCTGGCTCAACCTGCCGCCGCTCGCCCTGGTCGTCGTTTCGCTGCTTGCGGCATTCATAGTCGGGCCCGGTCCGTCGCTGCCGGTGTTCGTCGTTGCCCTGCTGATGGTGCTCACGCTCGTGTTTTTCGCCATCGTGATGAAACGGCCGACCGTGCGCGGGCAGCGCTTGCTGGACGAATTGCAGGGCTTCCGCGATTACCTCGAGGTCGCCGAAAAGGACGAGATGAACCTGCGCAATCCGCCGGAAAAAACGCCGGCCCTGTTCGAAGCCTACCTGCCGTATGCGCTGGCGCTCGGCGTGGACCAGGCCTGGGCGGAGAAATTCGCCGCGGTGCTCGCGGCCGTTCGCGGTCCCGACGGGCAGGGCTACCAGCCGGGCTGGTACAGCGGCAGCTGGAGTACCGGGAATCTGCAGCACAGCACCGGCCTGCTGTCCGGCGGGCTCGCCTCGGCTGTCGCGACATCTGTGTCTCCGCCGGGCTCGTCCTCGGGCACCGGCGGCGGCGGATTTTCCGGCGGCGGCGGTGGTGGCGGCGGCGGGGGAGGCTGGTAACCTTGAGCGGAATCTCTGCACGGTCGTCGCATCCCGCCGGCCCGATGCAGCCCAGACAGGATTCCGCTTGAACCAGTACGTCCGCAGTCCCCGTCGCGCGTCGCAGGACGCGATCCCGACCGTGATCTTCGCGCTGCTCGTCGCGAACGGGCTCGTATTCGCGCTGCAGCAATTCGGCGACCGGTTCCTGCTCATCAATTTCGCGCTCTGGCCGGCGGGTGCACCCGGCTCGCCGTTCATGCCCTGGCAGGTCGTGACCTACGCCTTCCTGCACGGCACTGTTCTCCACATCGGCTTCAACATGCTGGCGTTGTGGATGTTCGGCCGGGAACTCGAGCTGCTGATGGGACCGCGGCGGTTCCTGATCTACTACGCGACCTGCGTCGTCGGTGCGGCCGTCGTGCAGCTCATCGTCGCCGGCGCGCAGGGTCAGCTGTACCCCACCGTCGGTGCGTCGGGCGGCGTCTTCGGCATCCTGCTCGCCTATGGAATGGCGTTCCCGAACCGGATGATCATGCTGCTGTTCCCGCCCATTCCGATGAAGGCGAAGTACTTCGTCATCCTGTACGGGCTGTTCGAGCTGTATCTCGGTGTCTCCGGAAGCGCACCTGGCATCGCGCATTTCGCGCACCTCGGCGGGATGCTGTTCGGCTTCCTGCTGCTTCGTTACTGGGCGCGCCGCAGGCGCTGATTTTCACCGGGAGCACGCAGAACTTGGAAAACCTGATTGCCCTTGCCGTCGCCACCGCCGTGCTGGTCGCAATTCCTGGCCCGAACGTGGCGCTGACCGTCGCCAACAGCCTGCGCTTCGGACTTGCGGCCGGCGTGGTCACGGTCGCCGGGGCTGTCGTCGGGGTGGGACTGCAGCTTGCGCTCGTCGTTTCGGGTCTCGCCGCGCTGGTCGACATCGCGGGCTCGGCGCTGACCTGGATCAAATGGCTCGGCGTCGCCTACCTGGTGGTGCTTGGCGTGCTCACCTGGCGCACGCCGGCCGGCGATCTAGCAAGCCGTCTGCGCGCGGCCGATGCTGTTCAGAAATGCGCTGCTCATCGCAGTAATCAATCCCAAGACTCTGGTATTCAATGCGGCATTCCTGCCGCAGTTCGTCACGGCGCAAGCGGGATTCGCCCAACTTGCAGCAGCGGCCGCGGTGATGCTGGCCGTCATCTTCGTCGGCGACCTCTGCTGGGCGCTGTTCGCGAGCCGGACCAGCATCGTCCTCAGGCGCTACTCGGCGGCGAGGAATCGGGTCACCGGCGTATTCCTGGTCGCGGCCGGCCTGGGCCTCGCCTTCGCACGGCGTTAGGGGTGCCGGTATGGCAGGATGGCCGCAACCTTTCGGATGCCTACCGCATCCATCCGGAACACACGAACCGTCGGGGATGAAATGCTCATTAAACGCAGGGACTTTATCGGTCAGGTAGCGGTCGGCAGCGCCGTCGTCACGATGCCGGCCTTCCTCGGCGGCTGCGGCGTGCAGCCCGCGAAGGATGTGGCGGCGGCCACGCCCGGAAATCCGTTCATGGACTGGTTCGGCGTCGATCAGGCCATGGTGAGCCGGGTGATGTCGGAGCTCACGGCGAACGGCGCCGATGCCGCGGATCTCTACTTTCAGCACACGCGCAACAATTTCCTCCAGCTCGAGGACGGCATCGTGTCGAACGCGTACTCGGGCATCGAGCAGGGCGTCGGCTTGCGCGTCGTCATCGGCGACCAGACCGGGTACGCGTTCACCGAGGACCTGACACCGGCATCCATGCTGGCCGCCGCGCGTACCGCGTCGGCCATCGCATCGCGAGCCGCGGCCGTGGCGCCGCTGTCCTACGACCCGCAGGCCATGGGCAGGCTGTACACGACTACCGTGCCCTGGTCGGAGGTCGGCATCGACCGCAAGCTGCCGCTGCTCAAGTTCGTCGAGACTCGGGCGAAGTCGCTGGATCCGGCCGTCGATCGCGTGTCGGTGTACTGGAACGACGCCGACGAGCGCGTGATGATCGCGACCCTGGACGGCCGGCTGGTGACGGATTACCGGCCGATGACGCGCGTCACGGTGACGGTCAATGCGACCAGGGATGGCCAGGTCCAGTCCGGGTTCTCGAACATCGCGGCCCGCGAGGACTTCGAGTGGTACACGGAGGAGCGTCTCGCGACCATGGTGCAGGAGGCCGTCGATCGCACGATGATCCTGTTCGACGCGCGCAGGCCCCCGGCGGGCGAGATGCCGGTCGTGCTCGCGGCCGGCGCGTGCGGCATCCTGCTGCACGAGGCGATCGGCCACGGCATGGAGGCCGACTTCAACCGCAAGGGCACCAGCATCTACTCCGACATGATCGGCAAGCCGGTCGCCGAGCCGTTCGTCACCATCGTCGACGACGGCACGATTCCGCGCGAGCGCGGCGCGCTCAACGTCGACGACGAGGGCAACACGGCCGGCCGGACCGTGCTCGTCGAGAACGGCATCCTGCGCACCTACCTGCACGACACGATCAGCGCGCGCCACTACGGGTCTGACGCCGACCGGCTCCGGTCGGCGCGAGTCCTACCGCCACGCGCCGATGCCGCGCATGCGCTCCACCTACATGGAGGACGGCCCGCACTCGAAGGACGAGATCATCGCGGCCGTCGAGAGCGGCATCATCTGCGAGACCTTCACCAACGGGCAGGTCCAGATCGGCGCCGGCGACTTCACGTTCTACGTGAAGAACGGCTGGCTCATCGAGGACGGCAAGATCACGGCGCCGATCAAGGACGTGAACATCATCGGCAACGGCCCCGAGGCCCTGCGCAACATCACCATGGTGGCGAACGACGCGCGGCTCGACACCGGCGGCTGGACCTGCGGCAAGGACGGCCAGAGCGTGCCGGTGAGCCAGGGCATGCCGACGGTCCTCGTCTCGAAGATGACCGTGGGGGGCGAACATGTCGGCTGATCTCGAACAGGACGCCGCCGAGGCCGTCGAAATCGCGCGCCAGTCCGGCGTCGCCGACTGCGTGGGCAACCGTGACTCGAAGCCGCGACGTGGAGTTCGAGTACCGCGACGGCAACTCGAAAAGGTCAAGGACACGACCTCGCAGGGCCTTGCGCTGCGCATTTACGTCGACGGCCGCTATTCCTCGCACAGCACGACCGACCTGAACCCGGACCGGCTGCGCGACTTCGTCCGCGAGGCGGTGGCGATCACGCGCGCGCTCGAGCCGGACGAGTATCGCGAGATCACGCCGAGCCGAGCTGTTCGCCGAACCGGCCGACCGCGGAACTCGACCTCGTGGACGCGACGGTCCAGACCCTGGACCGCGATCAGCGCATGGCCGTGGTGCGCGGCGCTGGACGCGGCGGCGCGGGATCACGAGCGCGTGATTTCGGCCACCGCCGGCGTTTACGATGGCAGCGTATGGACCGCGTCGGCGAGCAGCAACGGCTTCAGTGGCACGCAGCAGTCCACTTATTGCTGGCTCGGCTCGGAGGTCACGCTGCGCGACCAGGGCGACAAGCGCGCGGCCGACTCGTTCTATGCCGGTGGCGCGCACGTCACCGACCTGCCCGATGCGGCCAGCGTCGGCAGCGAGGCGCTCGAGCGTGCGCTCGTGCGGCTCGAATCGCGCAAAGGGCCGACGCGCAAGGCCGCCATGGTGGTCGACGCACGCGCGGCCGGATCACTGATCGATCGCCTGCTGCGCCCGGCCAATGCGCGCAGCGTGCAGCAGGGGCAATCGTTCTGGGCGAGCAGAGCTCGGCCAGCCGGCATTCAGCAAGGCACTCGGGATCGTCGACGACCCGCTGATCCCGCGCGGCCTCGCATCCCGGCATTTCGACGCCGAGGGCATCTCGGCACGCGTCATCCCGATCGTCGAAACGGGCACGATCCGCAACCTGTACGTCGACACCTACTACGGGCGCAAAGGCGAACTGACGCCGACGACGGGCGAGCCCTCGAACCGGCGGGTGACGCTCGGCAACCAGTCGCTCACCGAGCTGCTCGCAGCGGTCGGCGACGGCATCTACGTCACCTCCTGGCTCGGCGGCAATGTGGACAATACGACGGGCGATTTCTCGCTCGGGTCTGCGCGGCCATCTCGTCGAGAACGGCCGCATCGGTGCGCCGGTCGGTGAGATGAACGTGACCGGCAACCTCGTCGATCTGTTTGCGCGGCTGGAACTCGTCGGCAACGACGTGTATCCGTACGCGTCGACGCTGTCACCGTCGCTCGTGTTCGCCGACGTGAATTTCTCCGGCGCCTGAGAGCCCGCGCCGCGCGGTATTCAGGTGCAGTAGCCGCCGTCGACGGGGATCACGGCTCCCGTGATGTGTGCCGACGATTCGCCCGCCAGGAAGCGAACGAGCGCCGCGACGTCCTCCGGGCTGGCGATGCTGCCGTTCGGACTGGCTTCGGCGAGTCGTTCGAGGAATCCGTCGAGTTGCTCGCCGGACTGTTCCGCGTCCGCAGCGAGCATCGGGGTGTCGACGCTGCCCGGGCACACGGCATTGATCCGCACGCCGTCGCGGGCATGGTCCCGCGCCATGGCCTTCGTCAGCATGATCAGCGCCGCCTTGCTGGTTGCATATGCGACGCTGCGGCGCCCGGCACGCAGGCCGCCCGCGCAGGCTATGTTGACGATCGATCCATTCGACTCGACGAGGTGCGGAAGCGCCGCACGGGACAGGTAAAAGGGCATATCGAGGTTGGTTGCCAGCGTGCCGCGCCAGTCCTCGTCGTCGGTTTCCGTGGCGTCGCCGCGAAACAGCATCCCCGCCGAATTGACGAGGCAGTCGAGTTGGCCGAACTCGTCGAGCGTATCCGCAACGAGCTCGTCGCAATCTTCGCTCGAATCGAGTGCACCGGCCCAGGTGACGATGTTCTCGGCTGCTTCGGCGAGTTCGTCGAGGCGGGCTTCGTCACGGCCGCCGGCCATGACGTCCCAGCCGGCTTCCGCGAACGCAATCGCTATCGCTGCACCGATCCCGGAACTCGCACCGGTCACGAGCACGACACTCATGCTGTATCCTCGACAGGACGAAATCCGGAGTACAGTGTAGCGCAGCCCGCGCAAATGCGAACATGACCATGACGAAGCTGACGGACCTCGGCTGGCGCCCCCTGTTTGCGGCGCAGCTCGATGCCGGCGACACCTCGTTGTCGCCGGCGCGTGTCTTGGCCGTGCATCGCGGGCGCGTGGAAATTTCGGGTGACGACGTGGCGGAAAGCGCGGTCGTGCCGCCGTGCATCGCCGCGACCGGCGTGGCCGTGGGCGACTGGGTGCTCGTCGACGCGGCCGGGCGCGTCGTGCGTGTCCTGCATCGCGCCGGCGCCTTCAAACGTCGTGCGCCCGGCCAGTCCGCTGTACTCCAATGGCTGGCCGCCAATGTGGATACGGTGTTCGTCGTGACCTCGGCAAACCGGGATTTCAATGTCGCGCGCCTGGAACGGTACCTGGCGCTGGCACATGACGCGGGCGCGTGGCCCGTGATCGTCATCACCAAGGCCGACGCCGTCGACTCGACGGAGGAGTTCGTGGCGGCGGCGCGGCGTCTTGCGCCCGGACTGGTCGCCGAAGCGCTCGACGCCCGCGATCGAGCTGCCGTGCGTTGCCTGGAGCCGTGGTGCGAAACCGGCCAGACGGTGGCGCTGCTCGGTTCCTCCGGCGTCGGCAAATCGACACTGGTCAATTCACTGACGGGCTCCGGCCAGGATACACAGGCGGTACGCGCGGACGATCAACGCGGCCGGCACACGACGACCTCGCGGTCGATGCACCGGCTGCCGGCGGGTGGCTGGCTGATCGACACACCCGGCCTGCGCGAGCTCAGGCTGGCCGAGGTGGGATCGGCGCTCGACGAGGTGTTCGCCGACATCGCCGGCCATGCGCGCCAGTGTCGATTCGCCGACTGCAGCCACGAAGCGGAACCGGGCTGCGGCGTGCAGGCCGCCATCGCCGCCGGCGCGCTGGAGTCCGCACGCCTCGCACGCTACCGCAAACTGAAGGCGGAAGACCGCCGCAACTCGGAAAGCCTTGCCAAGCGCCGCCATCGGGACCGGTCTCTCGGCCGCTTTTACAAGTCGGTCATGAACGAGAGCCGGCGCAACAAGCATGGCGAGCATTGACCTCAATGCGGATGTCGGTGAAGGCGACTATCCCGACGAGTCCCTGCTAGGAATCGTTTCGAGCTGCAACATCGCCTGCGGCGGCCACGCGGGGGACGCCGACAGCATGGCGGCCACGGTCGCGATCGCCCTCAGACACGGCGTAGCGATCGGCGCACACCCCGGTTATCCGGACCGCGAGAACTTCGGCCGTCAGAGCGAGTTCCTGGCCGCGGACCTGCTCTACGAAGCGCTGACCGCGCAGGTCTGCGAATTCGTCACGATCGCGGCCGAGCTTGGCGCGAGCGTCGCGCACCTCAAGGTGCACGGCGCCCTGTACGGCGACGCGGCCCGCGACCCGCGGCTCGCGCATTGCGTAGCGCGCGTCGCCGCCGATCTACCGGGCCGGGTAGCCCTGGTCGGACCGCCGGCCAGCGCGCTCGCAACGGCGGCGGCTAGCTTCGGCCTTGCCTTCATCGCCGAAGCTTTCGTCGACCGGCGCTATCGCGACGACGGGTCGCTCGTCCCGCGGACGGAGGCCGGCGCCGTGCTCGACGACCCCGGCGCTGCCGTGGCTCAGGCGCTGTCGCTGGCGCGGGACGGCCGCGTCGTAACGGCAGGCGGCCAGCGGATCGCCGTTCGCGCCGACACGCTCTGCATCCATGGCGACACTCCGGGCGCGGAGCGCGTGGCGGCCGCCGTCCGGGACAGCCTCGAGCGGCAGGGCGTGCGCATCGCTGCGCCGCGGAGAATTCGTGGCTGAACGCTCCCTCGGGACGGCGCGCGCCTGCGGCGACGACCAGGTCAGCATAGACGTCGCGGATGCGGATGCCGCACGGCGACTGGCCGAGGCCTTGCGTGCCGATGCGGCCTGGCTCGAAGTCGTGCCGGGTGCCGCCAGCGTCGTGGTGCAGTTCGATCCGACCGCTCTCGATATCGATGCGGCTTGCGAGCGCGTGCAACGCGCGCGGCCCGCGCCGGACAGCGCAGACGCCGACGCTGACCGCATCCTGATCGTGCCCGTGCGCTACGGCGGCGCCGACGGTCCGGACCTCGCTGCCGTTTGCGGGCAGCTGGGACTGTCCGCCGAGGCTTTCGTCGCCCTGCACACCGGCAGCACAGGCCGGGTGGAAATGCTCGGTTTCACGCCGGGTTTCGCCTATGTCGCCGGACTCGATGCAAGGCTCGCCGTCGGCAGGCTGCCGGCGCCGCGGCAACGCGTGCCGGCGGGCGCGGTGGGCATAGCGGGCTTGTACACGGGTTTGTACGCACTGCCGGGCCCCGGTGGCTGGTCCGTGGTGGGCCGCACGACGCTGCCGCTGTTCGACCCCGGCCGCGACCCGGCGTTTACGCTGGAAGCCGGCCAACGCCTGCGATTCGTCGCGGATCCGGACGCATGAGCATTTACGTCGAACGCAGCGGATTGCAGACGACCATCCAGGCCGGGCCGCGCGTCGGGCGCAGGCACCTGGGCGTGCCGGCCGCCGGCGCCGCCGACCTGCTGTCGCTCGCGCTCGCGAATCGCCTGGTCGGCAATCCCGCCTGCGCCCCCGGCCTGGAAGCAACCCTGACCGGACCGTTGCTCGGCTTCGAGCAGACACGCCTGCGTTGCGGTCACCGGTGCGGCGGCGCGGGTAATGCTCAACGGTGCCCTGTGCCCGCAGCATGCCGCGATCCGTGTCCGCCCCGGTGATCGACTGGAGGTCGGCGCCTGCACTAACGGGGCGCGGGTGTACCTGACATTCAGCGGCGGCCTCGCAGCGACCCCGGTGCTCGGCTCGCCGTCGACCTACCTGCCGGCCGGCCTGGGCGGACTGGCGGGACGAGCGCTCCGGCCGGGCGATCGACTCGAATTGACGCCGGGCGGCCCGGTAGTCGGGGAGCCACGCACCCCCGACGGATTCCGGCCCGCATTCACCGGCTCGCTGGCGGTGCGCGCCTGTGCCGCCGGCGACTACCCGCTGCTGCATGCGGCGGAGCGTGACCTGCTCCTCGGGCAGCGCTGGATCGCGGGCCGGCGCGCCGATCGCATGGGCATCGAACTCGAAGGCCCCGCGATAGCGATCGACTCGACCGGCCGGCTGCCGAGCGCCGCCGTATTCCCCGGAACATTGCAATGTCCGGAGAACGGGGTGCCCTACCTCCTCGGCATCGATGCACCGACGACCGGCGGCTACGCCCGGCTCCTGCAGGTCGCACGCTGCGACCGGCACCTGCTCGGCCAGCTCAGGCCAGGCGACCGGCTTCGGTTCCTGTGGCGCGAGCCCGCGGCGGCGGCGGCCGAGCTCAGGAGCAAGCAGGCGTACTGGCGACGTTGGCTGCCCGACGTCGCGCGCGTAATCTGACGAACGGCGGACCCGCCGCACCGCTGTGCATGTGCCTGTGTATAGTCGACCGGCATTGCGCCGCCCGGGCAACCGGATTCGCAACGCCCGCGGCGCCCTTGAACAACAGACAACAACCCGAAGCAAGGTGATCACATGACGAAAGACAGAACGACATCCGGCGCCGCATCCCTGGCCCTGTTGTTGGCGCTGTCCGTGCCCGCGGCGCTGGCCGACCGGACCACGGGCGAAACGATCGACGATTCGACGGTGGCCTCGTCGGTCAAGATGAGCCTGGTCAAGGACGATACGGTACCGGCTGGTGACATCAACGTCGAAGCCTACAAGGGCACCGTGCAACTGATCGGGTTCGTGAAGTCGGACGCAGAGAAGGCTGCGGCGATCGAGTGTGCGAAAGGCGTGGACGGCGTGGAGACCGTCGTCGACGCCATGATTGTCGTGCCCGAAAAGCGCAGCTTCGGCACGAGCATCGATGACCAGACCATACAGACGAAGGTGAAGTTCGGCATCGGCGAAGTCGGGGCCGACAAGGGCCTCGCGGTGGAAACAGACGTGCGCAACGGCGAAGTGCTGCTGGGCGGGTTCGTGAACAGCGAACCCGTGCGCGACGACATCGTCAAGAAAGCCGAAGCCGTCGAAGGCGTGACCAGGATCCACAACTTCATCGGCGTCAAAGACTGAGGAAGTGCACCGGGTGGCGCGCCGTAGGCACAGGCCCGGCGCGTGTCAGCTGCGAACGGCGCGGACGATGTAACGCTTCGGCGCAGAGCCGACGAAGAAGAACGGATAGCAGGTCACGAGCGTCAGGCTGTCGTGCCCGGTCGGCGCGAGGACCTGCACATCGGCGGGCTCCACCACGAAGGTTTCGGTAATACGGAACCGGTACTCGCCTTGTAGCGTCTCGATTTCGACGGCGTCGCCGACGCGCACGTCCTTCAATGCGCGGAACCAGCCGTCGCGGTGCGCCGCGATGCCCGTATTGCCGGATTCGCCGAGCACCGGCGTGCCCTCGATGCGTCCCGCACCACGCGTCAGGGCGAACTCTTCCGTACCGGCGAAGACGGGTACCTCGAGACGCACCGCGGGTATGCGCAATATGCCCTCCGGCAGCAGGCCGGCAGCCTCGGACAGGTCCGCGTAGGACCGCTTGCGTGATTCGGACCAGCCGCTCATGTCCGGCGCGGCCGGAAGGGGACGCCCGGCGGTTTCGAGCGGCGGGAGTTGCGGGCTTGCGGCGGCGAGCGGCGACGTGTCGGCATTCGCCGTTTCCTCCGCTTGTCGCGCCTGTCTTGCCGCTTCGAAGGCCTCGATCCCCTGGCGTTGGCCGCTGGCACTCGAGATCAGGTGATGACCGGCGATCGCGAGCATCGCAAGGCCCGCGAGCACGAGCAGCGCGCTCAGCCATTGCAGCAGTCGACCTGACATCGCGACTCTTTCCGTACGGCGTTGATCGATTTCAGCTCGTTCGTCCGGCATCCGGCTCCGACCTTGCGTGCATTTCGCATATAAGCTAAACGTTAAGCGCCGAACAACGATACCAAGCGCAAGGCTTGCCGGCCACCGCAGGGTGGGACACGGGCCGGCGAAAGGGAGGGGCGATGAAGCGCCTGCTGACACTGGTATTCGGCCTGCTGTTGCTTGCCGCATCGATCTATTACTACGTGACGACGCGAGCGCCGGCCATCGAAGTCGAGATGCGGGCCTGCGTCGGCGCCACGTTGCAGGAGATCGGCGCCGGCGGAATCGAAATCGCGGTCGACGGCCGCGACGTGAGCCTGTCGGGAACCGTACCGAGCGACGTCCTGATGCGGCAGGCTGCGATCGTTGCCGCCGAGGATTGCGGCGCGCGCCTGGTGACAAATGCGCTGCAGGTCGTCGAGCTGCCGCCCTACGAAACGCAGCTCTGCATCGACGCCAACGTGGTGCGGATACGAGGAAACGTGAAGGATGCCGCCGGCCGTGCAGCGGCCCTTGCGTTCACCCGGGAGCATTACCCGACGGATCTCGACGCAGACCTCGTGCTTCGCGCGGGCGCACCAAACGGTCACGGTGACCTGCTTGCTGCGGCGCTGCTCGACCTCGCGCAACTCGACAGCGGCTGCATCACCCTGTCGGATGCCACGCTGAGCGTCGGCGGGTCCGTCCGTTCGGAGGCGGCCCGCGAGCGGCTCGTCGAGACACTGGGTGCCGCCGCCGGCACGCGCTTCGAGACGTACTTCGATGTTTCTGTCCCGCAGAAATCGGAGCGGGCACAGCAGTGCGCGGCGTATTTCGCGCAATTGCTCGAACCCGACGAGAGTGTGTTATTCGACGTCGACGGCACCGAGATTCATGCCGAAGGTCGACGGTTGCTCGACTCGGTCGTCGCGCGCATGGCGCGATGCACGGGCCTGCATATCACGGTCGTCGGGCATACCGATTCGGTCGGCGACGTGGCCGACAATCGCGACCTGAGCCTTCGGCACGCGCAGGCTGTCGTGGATTACCTCGTTGCCAAGGGGATCGACCCCGCGGACCTGGCGGCTGCCGGTTACGGCGAGGCACAACCGCGTGCGAGCAATGCCGGTAGCGAGGGCAGGGCGCGCAACCGGCGGATCGAATTCCGGATACGGGAGTCGGGCTGATGCCTTACCTGTTGTTCTTTGTCCTGTTTGTGGCCGGCTGCTCGCAACAGGATGTACCGGCGGCGGCCGCAGCGGGCGATGCCGAGATCGGCGCTGTGCTGGAAGAGCAGCAGGTGGCGACGACCAGCGACCTCGCCGGTACGGCCTGGCAGCTCGACCGCATACTCTTCATGGACGACAGGGTGGTGGTGCCCGACGAAAGCTCGAAGTACACGATTTCCTTCGCCGCGGACGGACGCGCTGCGATACGGGCCGATTGCAACCGCGGAAGCGGCAGCTGGACTGCGGACGGAGCCGGGCTCGCTTTCGGGCCGCTTGCGATGACACGGGCGATGTGCCCGCCAGATTCCCTGCACAATACTTTCCTCGCGCAGCTGGATTACGTGCGCTCGTTCGTATTGGAAGACGGCAAGCTGCACCTCGCTACGATGGCGGACGGCTCGATCCTGCAATTCGAGCCGCTCACCGAATGAGTGGCAGGCTGTCCGCGATCGGCTCGGCTACTTCTTGCGCCAGCCGCCGCCGGCGTCCTGGTAATAATGGCCGGGCGCCGTCCGTTCAACGGCGAGCTGGTAGAAGCGCAGCCGTACTTGGTCGTAGGTGGCGTCGGTCTTGGCAGCCGTGTTCTCGAATTCCGCCTTTCTCTTGCGGTTGACTTCCTCGATGAGTGCCGCGACGTCCGCGCTCGGGGCGCCGTTAACGGCAGCGAGGTAACCCGTATTCGCCTCGCCCACCAGGCCCTGGTCCTTCGCGGATTGCAGGTCGATGGCCCAGGCTGCCTGGGCGGCAACGAGCATCAGCGTTATTGCGATCAGTTTCTTCATTTAGGTCACCTTCAGAACAGTTCGCTGTCTTCTTCGAACAGGTCTTCGAGTTCCTTGTCCACCTGGACCCGGATGTTGTGTTCGATCTTGACATTCATATTGATTTCGATCGGCTCTTTCGGCGCCGCGACCTGCACGGTCGGGGTGCAGGCCCAGAGACCCGCGAGCAGCACGAGCGAGGTGAGTTGGTACTTCATACGGTTGTTCCCCTCCGGCAGGTCGGGCAGAGCTTAGCGCAGGCACCGGTCATTGCGGTAGGTCCGGCGGGGCGCGCTGTGAGCGACGTTCGATGATGTCCTGGATGTCGCGCGAAGCCTGCAGGCTTTTCAGCAGTTCGGGAATGTTGTTCTCGACAGTGAGGTTCAGGATCACCGGCTGCAGCGGATCCAGGTCGGGGTTGGTGCCTTCCAGGCGCATTTTCAGGATCAGGTCTCCCGATTCCGTGTAACTTACTTCCGTTGCCAGTGACTCGTACTGCAGGTTGGAGAGCGCCCGCTGCGCAAGTGCCAGGCCGGACCCTGCATTAGGTGACAGGTCCGACCGATAGCGGATGACGCCGCCCGGGGCCTCACTGTCGAGGCGGCCCGCATCGACGGTAATCGTCTCGCCGTCGATGCGGACCGGTATCGTTCCGGACAACATGCCGGTGACTTCGACGGATTCGAATTCTGCCAGCTCGGGAATTAATCCGGGCTGAATGGATTCGACCGACAGGCGCAGGTCGGCACGCAGCGGATCCGGCTCGAGGCGAAATGGCGCCGCCTGGATCCTGCCGCCCAGCAGGCTCGCCGCCAGCGAGGCGACTTCGATGCCGGGCTCGGCGGTATGCCAGGTGAATTGTGCCGCGAAATCCGAGAGGGGCAGGCCGACGTCGACCAGCGCGGCGCCGGCGCTCACCGGACCGATGACGGTTTCTCCGCCCGGAGCGAGCCTGACGGGGATCGAGGCCTTTATCCCGGTGGCGCCGAGTTCGTCCCAGGCGGCGGCGGCATTGTCGATATCGATGTGCAGGTCGCCGGAGATGTCGCCCTGCGTGTCGTTCGGCCGGACTGCAATCGTGCCGCGCGCACGGGCAGTGCCCGCCACGATGTCCCACGTAGCTGGCCAGGCCGGGAAGGAACGGGACAACGGGGCCTCGGCGAAGTCGATCGACGCCCGTTCGACAACGATCGTCGTTACGTCCGGCCGGAGCCCGATGGCGAGACCGACCTCCAGCCCGCGTCCGGGGTCGTCGATCGAGAGGAGTGCATCGCCGCGCTCGTCGGCGTACTCGAGTTGGCCGCGCAGGCTCGCCGGGATCACCGCTTCGTTCCGCCACGCGATATGCAATCCGGTTGCGGGCAACTCGAAGCGCGTGCTGAGGCGGGCGGGCGCGGCCGCCCTGAAGTCCTCGAGCAGTATCTGCGCGTTGCCGGCAAGATCCGCGCCGACATCCATATCCTCGACCTCGAAAGTCGCTTGGGCGATCCTTGCCGCCGCCTCGCCCGAGCGGAGGTCGAGCACGAATCCGTCGGCGCGACGCAACTCGAGAGCACCGATACTCCAGTTGCCGCCACGCAGGTCATGCACTCGCAATTCGGTCGGTGAGACCGAAACGGTCCACGCGTCGCCGAGGGAGACGGTCGCATCGCCGCCGGCCTCGATGCGCCCGATACGCAGGTCCGCGGACCGCAGATCCTTGACGCGGCTGCTCGCGGTGAACTCGCAGCGGTTCGCCGTACAACGAAGGTCGCCGACCTGTCCTTCGATTTGCCCTGTCGCCGGATGGACGCCGGCAAAGCCGAACGCGCCCGCCGTTGCTGTCCACTCCGCCTGCGGATGCCGGTACGTGA
The DNA here is from genome assembly GCA_963770585.1 of uncultured Pseudomonadota bacterium. Taxonomy (GTDB): domain Bacteria; phylum Pseudomonadota; class Gammaproteobacteria; order Steroidobacterales; family Woeseiaceae; genus UBA1847. Next base: position 131,182 of record CAVYQH010000001.1, read on the forward strand.
ACGCCAGGGTCTCGAGTCCCGTCACGACGGCATGCAAGCCGGTTGCCGAGTCGTCGTACGTCAGGTGAAAACCCGGGTCAGGCGTCGATACAAGCCCCAGGATGAGGTCGCCGCCGGGCCCTGTCCCGAGCGCGATATCGAGGTTCGCGGTGGCGGAGCCTTCGACCGCAAATTCAGGCGCGGGCAACAGCCTGGCCTGGCGCGCACGTGCGAGCCAGCGGCCCGGTGCTGCGCGCATGGGGCCGCGCAGCCGGTAGCCGGGACCTTCCGGCTCTGCGGCCAGCTCGGCGACGAGGGGTTCGCCACCGTCGTCGGCGGTGATCGCGAGACGATGCCTGCCGTCCTCCATCTCCTCGGTCGATATGCGCAGTTCGACGCCGGCTGCCGTCAGGCTCAGGTTCTGGGAGAGCGTTTCTGTGCGCCACTTCACGGTCTCTGCGGTCGGCCAGCCCGGCCACTCCAGCTCACCTACCGTCACGCTGACGTCTGGGAATCGGCGGGGCAGCGCGAGTCCGAGGGCAACCAGTTCCGCGTTGTTCGGCGGGTCGACGGTTGCCGGTGCGGGTTGGATTGCGATCCGGCCGATGTTCGCTTGCCGGATTGTCGTATCGGGCAGCTCGAGGGGTACGCGCAAGTCGCGCAGGTCATAGCGTGAACCGTCGTCGTGCTCGAGTACGAGCCGCGAGAGCGAAATCTCATCGGGCCGCAGTCTGGCGATAGACAGGGTGCTGACCGAATAGCCGCTGCCCGCCAATATGTCGTTGACTATGCCGCGAGCAAGCGCTTCACGCTTCAGGTGCAGCGTGACAAGTGCCGCACAGCCCATGACGAGCAGCAGTGCGAGTCCGTACCGGACATACCTCACTCGCAGCTGCCGCCGGCCCGGCCCGGGATCAGTCCTTCAGCGCGCGGCGCATGCGTTCGTAGCCGTCTTTCAATTCCCGCCCCAGGGATTGCAAAGCATCTCCGACGCCGTCGCCGGAACGCTGCAGTTCGGCTTTTTCCACGAAACGCTTCATTTTCTTCTCGAGGTCCTGCCATTCGTCGTTCGCGTCCTTGCCAGCCAGGTGCATTTGCAACTTCAGTTCGTCCCGTTTCTGCTTGAGTTGTTCCACGATCCTGTCGTACTCGCTCATCGTCTGCTCCTTACCCGGTGCATCTGCGCTGCGAGGCCGACGCCAGCGGCCGTGCGCGCACCCTGTCTCGCGGAAACGGTAGCACAGTTGCCGGCGGCGGACATCGCAGGCCCGACGAGCCCGGAAACCCCCTTAAGATCCAGCAACGTCCACGTTGCAGCCGTTACCGCCCGGCGCGTGCAGACGATAGCCGACGTTCGGAACGGTCTGCAGCAATTCGTCGTCGTCACAGGCATTCTTGAGCTTGCTCCGGATTCGGTGCACGAGCTGTTTTAACAGTTGCCGGTTTCCGTCCGCCCGGCCGCCCCAGACGTGCGAAAGAATCCGGTCGGTCGAGACGGCGTTGCCGCCGTGTGCGAACAGCAGCTGCAGGAAGCGCAGTTCGAGCTGCGTCAGTTGGACGGGGTCCGGTGCGAGTCCGGCAAGTGTCATGAGCTCGATGTCCAGGTGCAGTGCGCCGAAGCGCAATAGGATGTCCGCATCTCTGCCGGCCCGCCGCAGCAACGCTCGCACGCGGGCGACCAGAACGCGCGGACTAAATGGCTTGGTGAGGTAATCGTCGGCACCGAGTTCGAGTGCGCGCACGACGTCATGCTCCTCGCTGCGCACGGTCAGCATCAGCAACGGCATTGCACTTTGCTGGCGAATCATGCGTATCAGCTCGAACCCGCTCATCGCGGGCATGTTGATATCGAGGATGCCCAGGTCCGGCTGTTCCGAATGCAACAGGTCGAGCGCGCGCTGACCGTTCGTGGCCTTGAGTGGCAGGAATCCGGCTTGTTGCAGCGCGAAGACGATGATGTCGAGCAGATCCGGATCGTCGTCGACAATCAGTATTTTCATGCGGCAGCGTCTTTCGGTAGCTCCACCGTCGCGCGCGTCCGTCGGTGGTGGACTGGGCCGGACAAGACCGCTCCGGGACATCGAGTGGTGGGCCCGCCAGGACTCGAACCTGGGACCAAGAGATTATGAGTCTCCTGCTCTAACCGACTGAGCTACAGGCCCGTACACAGGAAGAAGCCCGGCCCGTCGAACCGGGCCGGTGTATCAATCCTCTAGCAGGAAGCTGCGCAACTGATCCGAACGCGTCGGGTGACGCAGTTTCCTGAGCGCTTTGGCCTCGATCTGCCGTATGCGCTCCCGCGTTACGTCGAACTGCTTGCCGACCTCCTCGAGCGTGTGATCGGTGTTCATGTCGATGCCGAATCGCATGCGCAATACTTTCGCCTCGCGCGGTGTCAGGCCAGCGAGCACGGCATGGGTCGTCTCCTTGAGACCCTGCGCCGTTGCCGAATCAACCGGCGAGTGGACCGTCGTGTCTTCGATGAAATCTCCGAGATGCGAATCCTCGTCGTCACCGATCGGTGTCTCCATGGAGATCGGTTCCTTGGCAATTTTCAGCACCTTGCGGACCTTGTCCTCGGGCATCTCCATGCGTGCGGCGAGTTCATCCGGCAACGGCTCGCGACCCATCTCCTGCAACATCTGGCGCGAGATCCGGTTGAGCTTGTTGATCGTTTCGATCATGTGGACAGGGATCCGGATGGTCCGTGCCTGGTCTGCAATCGAACGCGTGATGGCCTGGCGAATCCACCACGTCGCATATGTCGAAAATTTGTACCCGCGCCGATACTCGAACTTGTCCACCGCCTTCATCAGGCCGATGTTGCCTTCCTGGATCAGATCCAGGAACTGCAGGCCCCGGTTCGTATACTTCTTCGCAATCGAGATGACGAGACGCAGGTTTGCTTCGACCATTTCTTTCTTGGCCCGGCGCGCCTTCGCTTCGCCGATCGACATTTGCCGGTTGATTTCCTTGATCTCGGCGATCGACAGATGTGCGTCTTGCTCCACAACTACCAGCTTGCGCTGTGCTCGCAGAATGTCGTCCTTCAACTTGGCGAGAATCGACGAATGCTTGCGCTTTGCGCGAATGTGCTTGTCCACCCAGTGGAGATCCGTTTCGCTCCTCGGGAAGCTCGCCAGAAAATCTTTGCGTGGCATCTGCGCGTCGCGCACGCAGATCCGCATGACCAGGCGTTCCTGGGTGCGAATGACCGCAATGACGTCGCGCAGGTCTTTCACGAGCTGATCGAAAAGTTTGGGAGCGAGTTTCAACTCCATGAGTAAGTCGGCAAGTTCCGCCTGCGCTTTGCCGGTCCGCTTGTCCTTGTAGCCGTTCTCCTCGATCGACTTCAGAACCCTGGCATGCACGCGTCGAATTTGCTTGAACCGCTCCCTGACTTCTTCCGGGTCCGGACCTGTATCGACAGCATCCTCGCCAGAGCCATCGTCTGCAGCGGTGACGTCATCCACCTTCTGCTGTGGCGATTTGATCTCGTCCGGTTCGTTTGGATCGATGAAACCGACCAGCAGATCCTGCATGCGTGTTTCGCCGGCCAACACGTCCTCGGCCACAGCGACCAGCGTGTCGACCGTCGGCGGGAAGTGCGCCATGTGCCACTTCACCTGGTTCAGGCCGTCCTCGATTCGCTTTGCGATTTCGATTTCGCCCTGCCGGGTCAGCAGTTCCACGGTGCCCATTTCGCGCATGTACATGCGCACCGGGTCGGTCGTACGGCCGAATTCCGCGTCTACGCTCGCCAGTGCAGCTTCCGCTTCTTCGACAGCTTCGTCGTCGGTCGCTGCAGCATCCGACAATACGAGCGATTCGGCATCCGGTGCCTTCTCGTGCACCGTGATTCCCATATCATTGATCATGTTGACGATGTCTTCGATCTGTTCCGGATCGACGATATCGTTCGGCAGATGGTCGTTGACTTCCGCGTAGGTCAGGTAGCCTTGCTCCTTGCCCCGGGCGATCAAATCCTTCAGCTGCTGTACCTGCTTGTTGCTGCCGATCACGGCGCGTTTTTCGCTCAAGACGAAACGACCTCCAACAAAAAAAATGCAAACGACCAACTATACTGAAACAACTGGCCCCTATCTAGGAATTGTTCGACGAATCCGGCACTTACATCAGTTGTCGCAACTCCGTCTTCTCGTCCTCGCTCAGCGAGCCAACTCGCTGTTTTTCAATCAAAAATTCGACATGTTCCCGGCGGCCCGCAGCGGCAAGCTGGTCCAGGCATTCATGCAGTTCCGCGGTCGGGTCAAAGTCCTCGTCGACGGGCAGTTCCGCCGCGGCCAGCCTGCCGAGATACGGCCCGGCCTCGTCGTTGCGCCAGCGTTCTAGCAGGCCGGCGGTAGAGATATCGGGGTCCTGCTGCACGGTTTCAATCAGCCGTTCCAGGACGTCGATGCCCGGTCGTGACAGGCCCGCAAGCTTCTCGATGTCGAGCCGTGCCGCGGCCGGTGGATGATTGAGCAAGAGTGTGATCGCTCTTCGCACAACCGATGGCCGACCGGATCTCGATGCTTCGCCGCCGCGGCGGCGGTGCCTCGAAGCAGGGATACTTGCGGGACCGGATCGCCCATTGCGATCGCCGGTACCGATGCTGGGGGCGAGTCGCTCCGGCGACAGCCCGACGCGTTCGGCCAACGACCGCAGCAGCAGGTCCCGATACACGCCCGGCGGTACGCGTCCCACGAGTGGTCCGGCCTGTTCGGCGAGCCGGGCCCGGCCGTCGACGCTGCCGTCGGACCGGCTTTCGAGTTCCCCGAGCAGGTACTCCGACAGGGGAATGCTCGACTCGAGCAGCGCGACGAACGCATCCGCGCCGAATTCGTTGACGTACGAATCCGGGTCGTGGCGCTCCGGCAGAAACACGAAACGTACCTGTCGTCCTTCCCGCAGCTGCGGCAACGTCGTCTCCAACGCCCGCCATGCCGCCTTACGGCCAGCGGCATCACCGTCGAAGCAGAAGACAACGTCCTCCGTCAATCGGAACAGGCGATTCAGATGGTCGGCCGTCGTGGCCGTGCCGAGCGTGGCGACGGCAAAATCGATGCCGTGCCGGGCCAGTGCCACGACGTCCATGTAACCCTCGACGACCACCAGGCGTTCGATCTGGCGGAGGGCCTGCCGAGCCTCCCAAAGGCCGTAAAGCTCCCGGCCTTTGTGAAACAGGACGGTTTCCGGCGAATTCAGGTACTTCGGTTCGCCGACACCTGTCAACCGCCCGCCAAAGCCGATACAGCGACCGCGTGCGTCCCGGATCGGAAACATGATGCGGCCCCGGAAGCGGTCGAAGTATCGCCCGCTGTCCTTGCGCACGACGAGACCGGCCGCCAGGAGGCTTTCCTTGTCGAGATCCGACGCGCCGAAACGCTCCGTGAGTACGTCCCATCCGTCGGGTGCGAAGCCGATGCCGAAGCGTTGCAGAGTCACCCCGTCGATGCCACGGCCACGGAGATAGTCGACAGCCGCCGGTGTGTCACGCAGCGTCTGCTGCCAGAATTTCTCCGCGTTGCCCAACAGTTCGAACAAGGCGTCGTAACGTTGTGCGGGACGGTCGCCGTCCGCGCGCGGCACCTCCACACCCACCATTGCAGCCAGGGTTTCGACGGCCCCGACGAAATCCATGTGCTCGAAGTCCATCAGAAAGCCGATCGCCGTGCCGTGGGCGCCGCATCCGAAGCAATGGTAGAAACCCCGGCTGGGCACCACGGTGAACGAGGGCGTCTTCTCGTCGTGAAACGGGCAACAGGCCTTGAATTCCTTGCCGGCCTTCTTCAGCGAGACCCGCCGCCCGATGACCTCGACGATATCCGAGCGATCGACGAGGTCATTGATGAAATCCTGTGGGATCAATCCGGCCATACTTTTCTTGAACGCCAGCGCAGTCACTGCGGGTCTGCGCTTCGCTTGACGAAAGGGATTCGGTCAATACATCAGAGACCGGAAAACCCGCGGAAAGCTTACCGGTCCTGACAAGGATAGCGTGTTTGCCGCGAACCGCCAGACAGGCAAATTTCAGGCCAAACGGGACTTTACACGTGCTCCAACGGCGCTCATGTCGGCGCGCCCGGCGGCTTCTGCCTTGATGGCGGCCATCACCCGGCCCATGTCGCGAATGCCGGTCGCCCCGGTGTCGGCAATGGCCTTCGAGATCAGCGTATCCAGCTCGGCGTCACTCAGCGGCTCGGGCATGTAGCTCTCGATGATGGTGAGTTCCGCACGTTCTGCGTCGGCCAGGTCCTGCCGACCGCCGCTGGTGAACTGTTCGATCGAATCGCGCCGTTGTTTGACCGCTTTCTCCATTACCGACAGCGCGCTGGCATCATCGAGCTCCCGGCGCCCGTCGATTTCGGCACGCTTGATGTCCGCGAGCAGGAGACGGACGACTCGCAGCCGGTCTTTGTCGCCGGCCTTCAGCGCGGTCTTCATGTCCTCGCTGATGCGCTTCTTGAGGCTCGAACTCATGGCGATGGAATCGTAGCGGGCAAGCCGTGGGTAGCCCGGTCGGTCAGTACAGTCGCTTGCGCTTTGCTTCTTCGCGGGAAATACGCTTGAGGTGACGTTTTACGGCCGCGGCCTTCTTGCGCTTGCGTTCCTGGGTGGGTTTTTCGTAGAACTCGCGACGGCGGAGTTCCGTAAGGACGCCGGCCTTTTCGCAAGCGCGCTTGAAACGGCGCAGGGCGGCATCGAAATATTCGTTTTCCTTGACTCGTACGCTTGGCATGGGTACCGACACATCCTTCGATCAAAAATAATCCCAGCACACGGCCGGGACACAGAGCAGGGCATTTTACCGGCTAATCCAGCCGAATGCCAAGAGGCCCGGACCGGAACTGGGGTAAACTGCCCGCCCTATATGCGAGTCCTGGGGATCGAAACGAGCTGTGACGAAACCGGCGTGGCGGTCTACGACACGGAGCGGGGCCTCCTGGCGCACGCCCTGCACAGCCAAATCGACCTGCATGCGATCTATGGCGGCGTGGTCCCGGAAATCGCATCCCGCGACCACCTGAGGCGGCTCTTGCCACTCGTTCGCCGTGTCCTGGCGGACAGTGGTCTCGAGCGGCCCGACGCCGTCGCCTACACGGCCGGCCCCGGGCTCGTAGGCGCGCTGATGGTTGGCGGCGGCATGGCAGCCGGGCTCGGCCTGGCTTGGGATTGCCCTGTCGTGCCGGTCCACCACATGGAGGGCCACCTGCTCGCGCCGCTGCTCGAGGATCGTTCCCCGGCATACCCGTTCCTGGCACTGCTCGTGTCCGGTGGCCACACGATGCTGATCGCCGTGCGTGAGCTGGGCAACTACGAATTGCTCGGAACGACACTCGACGACGCGGCGGGCGAGGCATTCGACAAGTCTGCAAAACTGCTTGGACTGGGCTATCCCGGCGGACCGGCGCTGGCGGCCCTGGCAGAAACCGGCGACGAAGCGGCCTTCGACCTGCCGCGGCCGATGCTCAACAGGCCGGGCTACGATTTCAGTTTCTCCGGCCTGAAGACCGCGGTCATGCTCGCCGTCCGGGCAGCCGACGCCGCCGGGGAGCTTGCCGCCCGGCGCGCCGACCTTGCTGCATCGTTCCAGCGCGCCGCTGTCGACACATTGGTCGGGCGGTCGCTGCAGGCCGCCCGGGCGCAGCGCCTCGAGCGCATTGTCGTCGCCGGCGGCGTCGGCGCAAACCGGCTGTTGCGAGCCGACATGGCGCGGCGTTTCGACGGTGAGGTTTACTATCCGAGACTCGCCTTTTGTACGGACAATGGCGCAATGATCGCGATCGCTGGCGCATTGCGAATCGCCGATGCCAAGCAGGCCGGCGAGATCCTGGCACGAGCGCGCTGGTCCCTGGACGCCCTGGCGCCGCCGCGCGCCGCCTGAGATCGATCGCATTCGTCATCCGATGGACATCATTTTCCTGCATGGTCTGAGCGTTGAAACCATCATTGGCATCTGGAACTGGGAACGCCGCATCCGCCAGACCGTGGTGATCGATCTCGATATGGCCGCCGATATCCGGCGCGCGGCGCAAACCGACAAGGTCGACGACACTCTGAATTACAAGCTGGTCGCGAAACGCGTGCAGCAGTTCGTCACGGAGTCCGAGTTCGAACTCGTAGAAACACTGGCCGAGCGAATTGCGGCAATAGTCACCGGCGAGTTCAATGTGCCCTGGGTACGGGTGCGGGTGTCCAAGCCGGGCGCCATTCGAGGCGCGCGCGACGTGGGCGTGCTGATCGAGCGAGAGCGCACGACCAATGAACCAGCGACCTGAGCGCGGCCCGAGCGCACGCGTGTTTCTCGGGCTCGGCAGCAACGTCAGCCCGGAGGAGAACCTGGCGCTCGGCGTGCGCGAACTGCGCTGGCGCTACGGGCTACTGGACCTGTCGTCCGTGTACCGCAGCCGGGCCGTGGGGTTTCCGGGCGACGATTTCCTGAACATGGTGGTCGGTCTGGACACCGGCGAGGAGATCGACGAGATTCGCGAACAAATCGAGCGGATTCACGAGCTTGCCGGCCGTGAACGCGGTGCCGGCCGGTTCACGTCCCGTCCCCTTGACATCGACCTGCTGCTGTACGACGACCAGATCGTGCGCAGCCCGACCTGTACGCTCCCGCGGCCGGACGTTCTCGAGTACGGATTCGTCCTGCGGCCACTGGCGGAGATTGCACCTGAACTGGTACATCCGGTAACAGGGCGGAAGATCCGCGAGCATTGGAAGGATTTCCCGGCGGACTCGCAGCCAATGACGGTGGTGCCACTCGTGTTCTAGCGGCTACCGACGCTTGCGACACGCAGTAACACGATTACCAGCCGATCGACCGACCCCCGTCGACAGCAATCACTTGGCCAGTGACATAGCGTGCGTCACGCACGAGGTACAGGACGCATCCGGCGATGTCGTCCGGTTCGCCGGGGCGCCCGAGCGGCACCTGATCCAGGATCGCCCGGCGCGTCGCATCGTTCATGCCGTTTTCCGGCCAGAGTATGGCTCCTGGCGCCACGGCATTGACGCGGACACTGGGGGCGAGATCCTTGGCCAGCGCGCGTGTCAACATCGCGAGACCGGCTTTGGCAGCACCGTATACGCTGTGGGCGCGCAGCGGACGACGCGCGTGTATATCCACGATATTGACAATGGAGCCCTGCCGCTCAGCGAGCCAGGGAGCCGCTGCCTGCGACAGGAACAGGGGTGCCCTGAGATTCGTGCCGATCAGGTCGTCCCAGTCGCTGGCAGCGATCGATCCGAGGGGGGTGGGATAGAACGTGGAAGCATTGTTGACGAGGATATCGAGCCGGCCGCCCCAGTCCACGACGCCTTTGATGAGACCGGGCAATGCGCCGACATCGAGCAAGTCCGCCCGAATTGCCGTCGCCGAGTCCGGTCGCAGCGCATTCAGGACCGCGACCAGAGCCTCGGCGTCGGACGCCGAGGTATGGTAGTGAATGGCGACCCGCGCGCCCGCGCCATGCAGTGTCTGCGCAATGGCCTTGCCTATCCGGCGGGCGGCTCCGGTGACCAGCGCCACGTGGCCGTCAAACATTGCTGCCATGCGCACCACCTGTCATCGGCCGCCATTTTGAAAGACAATGGCCGCGCCATGCAACCGAGCCCGACGCACGGCCTCCCGCCGCCGGACGAACCCAGCCAAGAGCAATCGCGCCGATGCGCAGCCTACCTGCGTGCGCGCATTCGAGACGCCGGGGGAAGTATTTCGTTCGCCGAATTCATGCACGAAGCCCTGTACGCGCCCGGGCTCGGCTATTACGCTGCGGGTGCGACCAAGTTCGGCCGCTCTGGCGACTTCGTCACGGCACCGGAAATCTCGCCGCTGTTCGGCCGGGTCCTGGCCCGCGTCTGTGCGGAGGTCCTCGCGGAATTGCGCGGCGGCGACATCCTCGAATTCGGCGCTGGCAGTGGCCGGCTTGCGGTCGACGTACTGCGCAAGCTGGACAGCCTCGGACAGCTGCCGCGGCGCTATGCGATTCTCGAGGTGTCGGCCGACCTGCGCGAACGGCAGGCACGCCTTATTCAGCGAGAAGTGCCGGAACTCGCGGATCTCGTCTGCTGGCTCGATCAACTTCCGGAAGCGCACTGCGGCGTCGTCATCGCGAACGAGGTCCTCGATGCGCTGCCCGTCGAAATCTTCCGCATCGCACCAAGCAGCGAGTGCCGGGTGCAACAGCGGCGCGTGCGGGAGACCGAAGGGGGATTCGCCTGGACCGAGGCACCCGCGCCGGCAGCCCTGGCCGCCGCCGTCTCGGCAATCGAGTCCGCTCTCGGTCGCGCGTTCGAACCAGGCTACACATCCGAAGTCGCGCCCCTGCTCGCACCATGGATCAGCTCCGTCTGCGCATGTCTCGTGCGCGGCATAGGTTTGCTCTTCGACTACGGCGCCAGTCGGCGGGAATACTACGCGGCCGATCGGCCGCGCGGTTGGCTGCGTTGCCACTATCGACATCGCGCTCACGACGATCCGCTTATCCTGCCCGGAATCCAGGACCTGAGTTGCTGGGTCGATTTCACGGCAGCGGCCTCGGCGGCGGTCGATGCCGGTGCAAGTATCGCCACCTACCAGTCTCAATCGCAGTTCCTGCTCGCGGCCGGGCTCGTCGACGAATTCGTGGCGCTTGCCCCTGCGGCGGAACGTGAACAGGTCGAATTGGCAAGACAGATGAAAATGCTTACGCTCCCGGGCGAGATGGGCGAGCGGTTCAGGTGCCTCGGCCTGGCCCGGGACTTCGAGCCGCTGCCCCCTGCTCTGACCACTCTGGACAGGACCCACACTTTATGAGTCGACGGAAAGCCGTCAGGAGCCGCTCGTGAGCTGGCTCCAGATCATCGTACTTGCCATCGTGCAAGGCATCACCGAGTTCCTTCCCGTTTCCAGCTCCGGACACCTGGTGCTCGTCCCCGCCGTGGTCGGCTGGGGCGATCAGGGGCTCGTTTTTGATGTTGCCGTGCATTTCGGATCTTTGCTGGCCGTCTGCCTGTATTTTCGCCGGGACCTGGTGCAACTGCTATATGGTGGCGCCGAGATCGCGACGGGGCGCTTGGAGTCCGGACGTTCGCGCCTTGCGCTCGGCATTGCACTCGGCACGATACCGGCTGCCGTCGCGGGGCTGGCCTTTGCCGACTGGATCGAGGCAAACCTGCGTTCCCCGATTGTCATTGTCACGACTCTGTCTTTTTATGCGGTGCTCATGGTACTAGCCGATCGTTTCGGCCACAGCGACAAGCGGATCGAGGATGTACGCCTCCGGGACGCCTTCGTCATTGGCTGCGCCCAGGCATTGGCGCTGGTGCCGGGCACCTCGCGTTCCGGCGTGACGATCACCGCCGGCCGATTCCTCGGCATCGAGCGACGCGACGCCGCGCGTTTTTCTTTTCTCCTTTCCGTGCCGGTCATCCTGCTCGCTACCGTGTACGAGACGCTGAATCTCGTGCTCCACGAGGAGGCGGTCGCTTGGGACGAACTGGCGCTGGGCATCGCAGTTTCGGCACTGGTCGCCTACCTGACGATCGGGTTTTTCATGCGTGTGGTGGGACGCGTCGGCCTGATGCCCTTTGCGGTCTATCGCCTGCTGCTCGCAGCCCTGATTCTCTACGTGCTGGACTGGTGAGCTTCTGCGCGCGCGCGGGTGACGGCACGCACGCGCCGCCGACGGATTTCCGCACCGATGGCCGGTCCCCGGAGTTCCTGCGCGATCGCGCCGGTGTCGACGGCCAGTGCTGCATTCAGTGCCGCACGCAGGTGCCCGGCCTGAACATAGGGCCGGTCCTCGAGACCCGTCCTGCCTCGTGCATCCGCTTCGCATGCCAAAAGGAACTGCTCGAATCGGTCCGGTCGGCGGAAGGCATCGGTGCGCTCCAGTAGTTTCAGCACCGTGTCGTCACGCAGTTCAAGAGCGCGATGACAGTGCGTATGCCATTCCGCGACGAGCAAAGCCAGTTCGCGACAGGCCCGGGGCAGTGGCAGGCGGTCCGCCAAGGCCTCGATCAGGCTCACGCTGCGCGTCTCGTGGCCAGGGTGACTCGGCAGTTTCGACCTGTCCGTTGTTGCCTTTCCCAGGTCGTGCACCAAGGCCGCAAAGCGCACGGCCAGGTCGTCGCTCAGGCGTTCGGCCTGGTCGAGTACCATCATCGTGTGTACACCGGTATCGATTTCGGGGTGCCATTTCGGCGGTTGCGGCACGCCGAACAAGGCATTCACTTCGGGCAGAACGCGCTCGAGCGCACCACACTCCCGCAGGGTCTCGAAATAGACGCGCGAATGGCGGCCTTCGAGAGCGACACGCGTCTCCGCCCAGACACGATCCGGCACCAACGCATCGACCTCGCCACCGGCGACGAGCGCACGCATCAGGTCGAGCGTCTCGCCAGCGATGCGAAAACCGAGCTCATGAAAACGGGCTCGAAATCGCGCGGCGCGCAGCACACGAACAGGATCCTCGGCGAAAGCGTCTGATACGTGGCGCAGACTGCATTCCTCGAGGTCGCGCAGCCCTCCGAAAGGGTCGACGAGCATTCCACGCTCGTCACGTGCCATCGCGTTGATCGTCAAGTCCCGGCGGGCCAGGTCCTCTTCGATGGTGATTTCGGGCGACGTGTCGAACCTGAAGCCGTGGTATCCCGCGCCCGTCTTGCGTTCGGTGCGTGCGAGCGCATATTCCTCGTGCGAATCCGGGTGCAGGAACACCGGGAAGTCCTTGCCGACCGGGCGGAAGCCGCGTTCGAGCATTTTCTGCGGCGTGGCGCCGACGACGCACCAGTCACGCTCCCGAATGGGCAATCCCAGGAGTTCATCCCGTACCGCACCGCCTACCAGGTAGGTTTGCACGCTCGTCGCCCGCATGATGTGCTGGTCGTCATGCGACGGACTATACAGGAGCAGCGGACATAGTCCGCCGCGCGCAAGGTTGAATGTAGTGTGGCATGGCGTCTATTCTGCCGAAGCAAAAAAAGCCTGATCGGGGTCAGAACAATGAAACAGCCATGCCCGTGGCACCAGGCCGTGTTCGTCCTTGTGTGCCTGTCGTCCGCCGGAATCGTTCACGCCGCGAAAACCGATATCATAAGACTCGTCAACGGCAATGAAATTACGGGTGAGCTCAAGTCGCTCGACTTCGGCGTGCTCACGTACAGCACCGATTCCATGGGCACCGTCAAGATCGATTGGGAGGATGTGGTCGCGATCACCAGCCAACAGAGTCTGCAGGTCGAAATCACTGACGGCAGCCGTTACTTCGGCCAGTTCGTTCCGAACGGCGCCGACCGGCAGTTGACCGTCTTGTCGGGCGGCGACACGGTGAGTCTTGCAAGTGAAGCAGTCGTCCGAATTACGCCGATCGAGCGAGAGGACCGGTTCCTGGAACGACTCGAGGGTTCGATGAGCCTCGGGTTCCAGGCGCAGAAATCGAGCGAGGTCAATACGTCATACGTCGCAACCGACGTCAGCTATCGCACTCAGAGATACCTGGTCGGCGTGCGTCTCAATTCCACGGTGACGGACCAGCCTAGCGAGGAGACCACTGCAAGCCAGAGCTTCTACATCAACTATCAGCGATTCCATCCCAACCGCTGGTTTGGCGACTGGTTCGCAGGCTGGGAGCGCAATGACGAACAGGGCATTGCGGCACGTGTATCCGGCGGCGCCGCGTGGGGCCGGTACGTGGTGCAGACGAACCGGAATGAGTTCTCGCTGGCTGCGGGGGCGCAGCTCGCACGCGAGCGATATTACGGCGAAGACCCCAGCGACACCGTGGTCGAAGGCCGGATCGAGATTCGCTACCTGCACCGGAATATCGCGCCGGATACCTCCTTCAACGTGACCTCGACTTACTATCCGCTACTCGACGACTTCAGCGACTATCGTGCAGAGTCCGACCTGACGTTTCGGCGGGAGTTCATCGAAGACGTGTACCTCGACCTCGGATTCAATTATGCGTACCAAAGCAACCCGCCATCCGGCGGCGCCAATTCCGACTATTCGGTGACCACGTCGCTGAGTTACGATTTCTGACGACAGTGCGCACGTATCGCTGGCTTGCAGAGGCGATCCTCATCGTCACGTTGTTTCAGCTCGCCGGCTGTTACTACCTGCAGGCGGCCCGGGGACAACTGGATGTACTTGCCCGGCGTGAACCGATCCCCGAGCTACTCGCCGATCCCGAAACGCCGGCGGCGCTTGCTGAACGGCTGCGCCTGGTGCAGGACGCCCGGGAGTTTTCGATTGCCGAACTCGGGATGCCGGACAACGGCAGCTATCGAAGCTATGCCGATCTCGAGCGCGACTATGTACTCTGGAGCATCTTCGCGGCGCCGGAGTTGGCCCTCGACCCGGTCAATTGGTGCTACCCGATCGTCGGTTGTGTCTCCTATCGCGGTTTCTTCAGTTACGAGACCGCCCTCCGGGAAGCCACGAAACTGGGCGAGCGCGGATTCGACGTCTATGTAGCCGGAATTCCGGCGTACTCAACGCTCGGCCGTTTCGACGATCCCGTGCTGAACACCATGCTGCAATGGGACGAACTGCGACTCGTGTCCACGCTGTTTCACGAACTCGCCCACCAGGTTCTCTATGTCCCGGACGACACCGGCTTCAACGAGTCTTTTGCTTCCGCTGTCGAGGAAATTTCCGTAGAGCGATTTCTTGTTGCGCGTGGCTCCGACGAGGCGATTGCGGAGCATCGGGAACGCCTGCGGTTGCGGCACGCGCTGTCTGAGCTGATGGCCGATGCCCGGGATGATCTCGGCAACTATTTTTCAGAGACGCTCGACGACGACGAGAAGCGCCTGCTGAAGGAACATCGATTCGAGCACCTGCTCGCAGACACACGTGCATTGTTTGAAGCCCGCGGCGCCGATATCACAGCTTTGCTGCAGGGCCCCTGGAACAATGCACGCCTCCTTACTTTCAACCTGTACGAAGGACATTTGCCGGCATTCCGGCGGCTTTATGAGCAGTGTGACCGGCAACTCGAATGTTTCTATGATACTGCCAGGCAAACCGCGGCCCTCGACCGCGAGGCTCGCGAACGCTATCTGGAACTCCTGGCGACGCGGTGAGCCGCTCCGACAGGCTGTATCGCCACGAACAGGTCGCTGAGCCGCAATGTTTCGCCGGTCAGCCGCCAGTGGAAAATGGCTTCCGCTTCCAGCACGCGCCGTACGTAGGAACGCGTCTCGTTGTAGGGGATACCTTCGATCCAGATTCGGGCATCCACCGAATCCTGGCGCGGAATCCACTGATCCACGCTCTCCGGTCCCGCATTGTAAGCGGCAGTCGCGAGAACGCGATTGTCGTCGTAGCGTGTCGTCATTTCGGCGAGGTAAGCCGTTCCGAGCCGAATGTTGCTCGCCGGATCCGTCAACACCTCGATGCCCGAGTAGGGCAGGTCCAATCGCCGCGCCAGGGCCTTGGCTGTTGTCGGCAGCAGCTGCATGAGTCCGATTGCGCCGGCGGCCGACCGGGCGTCACGCATGAACAGGCTCTCGCTGCGCGCAACGCCGTAGGCCCATGTGGGCGCCACGCCGGCCGCCGAAGACGATCGCGCGAATTCCTCGCGAAACGGGAGTGGATAGCGAAGCTCGAGGTCGTCGTACTCGCCGATGGATGCGGCGGTCGCGATCGCGCGGGAATGCCAGCCCCAGCGATGTGCCAGGATTGCTGCCTGCGCCTTGTCACGCGGAGCAAGTGCGTCGACGGCGGCATCCCACTCGGAGCGACCACGGCCGTCGAGGCCGACGTAATAGAGTTCCCGGGCGCGAAGGAGCGCGGGCCGCTGCTCGAGGCCGGCCCGCAGCGCCGGGTCGACGGTCAAGCTTGCCGCACCGAACGCATACGGCAGGCCGAGATCGTCCGCGGCAAGAAAACCGTAATAGCCGCGTTCGCCGGCCAAGCTCGACAACTCCGCGTCGCCTGTTGTCTCGTCACCGGTCTCGCGCAATGCGATCGCACGCCAATAACGCCACTCCTCGCGCTGCTGCTCGCCGGATGACATGGCGGCAATGGTGCGCAGCACGGCATCCCATTCCCCGGCATAAAGGTTCGTCCGCGAGCGCCAGCGCAGGACTTCGTCGTCGCTCACGGAGGCGGGCAGTGCGGCGAGCCGAGCCGCTGCCGCGGGCAGCCTGTCACGCGCCGTCCACAATGCGATGTGACGGTCGACTTGCCCGCGCTCTTTATCGACGAACGGATGTCGGGCAACCGCGAGACTCCAGAGTTCGAAGGCCCGATCGGGGTCGAGATATGCCAGCCGCTCGGCCGCAAACGCAAGGCGGGCGAGGTCTGCCCCATCCGGGCGCAAGCCGGTGTGAGCAACGAGGTACTTCTCCGAGCTTGCTTCCGCGTCGAGCCAGGCCTGTGCGTTTGCCTCGTGAGCGCTGTCAATGGAACGCGCGAGCCAGCGAGCGAGACCGAACGAGCGGTTCTCGATGGCCAATGCATAGCGTGCTTTGTAGTCCGCAAGGCCTAGCAGATCCATCCTCTTGAGGTAGCCGAAGACGGGATCGCATTCGGGAACCTGGCTCTTGCCCACCAGCCAAAATTCACGGGCCCGCGGCACGACTTCCTCGCCCTTGCCGGCGGCAATCCGCGCTTGCAGAGCAAGGCAGTCGAGTGCCGGATCCCCGAGTGTCGCGTAATGGCTGGAATAGATTTCGGCGTAGGCAGCAAGCTCGCCGCGGTGTGCCAGTTCCAGGGCGTAGCGGTAACGTAACTCGCGCGCGGGCTTCAATCCTTCATGACGCGCGAGGAAACTCTCTATCACCGCGGGTGGGGTGGTGCGGACGGTCGCGCGTAGATACGCAGATTCGAGATCGGGCCACAGGACGTAGGACTCGAGCAGGTCTCGATCGCCAGGCGACAGGCTTTCGACGAAAGACCAGTCGCCGAGTTCGGCTCGCTTGTAGCCGACGATGAACAGCGCGCGCTGCTGCTCGATGTCTGTTGCGGACTGACAGGCAAGCGGCCACACGGCAGCCATGACGAGCAGGATGCCCTTCCGCGATCTACCGATTGGCCCGGCGACGAAGTTCACCGGGCCATCCTACAACATGGCCGGTCAGCGAATCTGCAGCATCAGGCGCCGATCGCCGCGATCGACCAGAAGGAACAGGATCTCTTCGTTGCTGGCTTCCCGAATCAGGTCCGCAATGGATCCCGTACCGGTACGGTTCACGGCGACGATGACATCACCCTCGCGCAGCCCGCGCTGGGCCGCCGGACTGTCAGGCTCGACCGCCGTAACTTCGACGCCGCCACGGCTCGTCGCCGTGTTTGCGGCGAACTGTGCTCCGGCAAGTCCCGGATGAACATCGGCGCCATCGCTGCTCACCGCAATGCGCTGCCCCAAGGTCGCGTTCACGGTTCGAACTTTTCCGTCACGCACGTACCTGATCTCGATCGTATCGCCCGGTGAGCGAAGTCCTATGGCGTTCATCAGTTCGCGGTTGTCCTGAATCTTTTTGTTGTTCACTTCGACGATGATGTCTTCCACCTTCAGGCCGGCCTGCTCGGCTGCAGAATTCGGTGAAATCTCGGTGATGAGGGCACCGCTTTCGACCTGGGCCCCCAAGGCTTCCGCCGCGGCCTGGTCCACGGAGCTGATCGTGACGCCGAGCAGGCCGCGCCGCACTTCGCCGTGGTCCAGGATCTGTTGCAAGACCGAATAGGCAATTTCGGTCGGAACCGCGAACCCGATGCCAATGTTGCCGCCGGTCCGGCTGATGATCGCGGAGTTTATGCCGATCAGTTCGCCCCGCATGTTGATCAGCGCGCCGCCGGAATTGCCCGGATTGATCGAAGCATCGGTCTGGATGAAGTCCTCGAGTCCTTCGCCGATGCCGCTTCGGCCGAGACCGCTGACGATTCCGGAGGTGACCGTATTGCCCAGGCCGAACGGGTTGCCGATCGCGAGGACGAAGTCGCCGACGCGAACCGCGCGTGAGTCGCCGATAGGCATTTCGACGAGTTCGTCGGATTCCACCCGCAGGACGGCGATGTCGGTGGCGGCGTCTGTGCCGATTACCTCCGCATCGAGCAGGCGGCCGTCGAACAACGATATCTTGATCTCATCCGCATTCTCGACAACGTGGTGGTTGGTCAGGATGTAGCCATTGTCTGCGTCCACTATGACGCCGGACCCCGCACTCGCGACTTGTTGCGGACCGGTGTCCGGAAAGCCGAAGAAGCGCCGGAACGCCTCGTCGCCATACGGCTGCGCCGACAGTGTCTGACGGACGCGAATGTTGACGACGGCCGGCGACGTCCCCTCGACGAGCGGCGCAAGACTGGGGACCGGCTGACCATCGACCAGAGGCGGGATTGCGGCTTCCGTAGCGGAAAAGACGAGCAGCATCCCTGCCAGCGCGAGGGTGCGTAGTTGCGTGATCATGTGGTGATTACACCTTTACTGGATTGACGATGGCCACTGTAACCGGGAGCAAGGCCGGTGACGATGTATGCGGTCGACCGTGACACGGCGTCCAAAGTTCCTCCCGCCCAGGCAAGGATGCCCGGTTGCGCGCAATCGTCGCCGCCGGGCGGTTCCCGCACGATTCAGGCGCTTTCTACTGCGATTCTCCGCGCCTTCACTTCGGGCATCTTGGGAATCGAAATCTCGAGGATTCCCTGGTTGCTCGTTGCCCTGATGCCGTCCGAGTCCGCCGTGTCGGGCAGGTTGAATCGCCGGTAGAAGCGGCCGAAGCTGCGCTCGACGCGCCGGAAGCCCTCTTCCTCGGTGCTCGCTTCAGTCTTGCGTTCACCCGAAACGGTCAGTACGCCATTGTCCATGCTGACGTCGATGTCGGCCGGGCTGACGCCCGGTACGTCCGCACGCAGCACGAAGCGGTTTCTTTCTTCGACGATATCGATGGCCGGTGCCCAGTCGGCAACGGGGTTTTCACCCGGTGACTGCGGCAGCCGAGCCTGTGCAAAACGGTCGAGATCTCGATGGAACTGGTCGATGATCGACCAGGGTTCAAAGCGTGTCAGGTTCATGATGGTCTCCTGGAATGCGGTCGCCGGGTCCAGATGCGCGGCGTCCGATGGCTTGCTGGGTAATTCGTTTCCGCGTTGCGAGATAGGGGCAGAAGCCGGCAATTCAAGCCTTGCGCTGGGCCTCGAAAAGTCACTAGATGTAGTGCTGCAGGGCCTTCACAAAAGTGTCATTTGTTGGCGACGAAATTTAATCCGCCATTTTCGGTATGTAATATAATCAATTGATTTATATAACAAAATGTGCACGTATATTTTTGAGTGGAATGCTTGACACAGGTAGTCGAGGGGCATAATCTTATGCTTACTTGGGCACAACATCTTGTGTCCAATCGACGAGGGATTCGTGGGCTTACTCTGGCTCTCGCCGCACCTGAGAAAAGGCGGCGAGCGGGCGCTCGTTCCCTCGGCACCAGCGGGTCGGGGCGTCAATATCGGTCTCCGCAAGGAGCCCAGGGGAGAACAGGGTCTAATGAAATCCGCCGTTCAACTGGAAGCGCACACGGTTGCCGACATCGATTTCCAGGCAGCCTCTTTGGATATCTGGGAGTCAAAGTATCGTCTCGCCGCGAAAAACGGTGTGGCGATCGATAAGACCATCGACGAGACCTACGCGCGCGTTGCGCGCGCGCTCGCCGATGTGGAGCCGGAATCCAGGCGCGAGAATTTTTTCAACGAGTTTCTGTGGGCATTGCGGTCCGGTGCGATTCCGGCCGGCCGCATCGTATCCAATGCCGGCGCCCGGGAGCACAAGCCGGCAACGTCGACCATCAATTGCACCGTGTCGGGTACCGTGGCCGATTCGATGGACGACATCCTGAACAAGGTGCACGAAGCCGGACTGACGCTCAAGGCCGGCTGCGGTATCGGCTACGAATTCTCGACCTTGCGGCCGAAGGGTGCCTATGTAACGGGAGCCGGCGCGTACACGTCGGGGCCACTGTCGTTCATGGATATCTACGACAAGATGTGCTTCACGGTGTCGTCCGCCGGCGGCCGCAGGGGCGCCCAAATGGGGACTTTCGACGTCGGCCACCCGGACGTCATGGAGTTCATACGCGCCAAGCGAGAGGATGGCCGCCTGCGCCAGTTCAACCTGTCCCTGCTTGTGACCGATGAGTTCATGCAAGCCGTGATCAATGAAGATGACTGGAAACTCGCGTTCCCGGTTACGCAGAAGGAACTCGAACAGGACGGCTATGACCTCGGCGACGACACGCAATTTGTGTGGCGCGAGTGGCCGGAGGCGGGCAACTACGTCAGCAATGGCAAAGGCCTGGTGGCTTGCAAGATTTACCGGACTCTGCCGGCACATCGGCTGTGGGATCTCATCATGGCATCGACCTACGACTTCGCGGAGCCGGGCTTCGTGTTGATCGACAAGGTCAACGAAATGAACAACAACTGGTTCTGCGAGAACATCCGTGCGACCAATCCCTGTGGCGAGCAACCGCTGCCGCCTTACGGATCCTGCCTGCTCGGATCGGTGAACCTGACGCGTTTCGTCGTGGACCCGTTCACGGACGACGCGCGCTTCGACTGGGAGGCATTTCGGCGTGTAGTGAAGATATTCACGCGCATGCTGGACAACGTCGTCGAGATCAACGGCTTGCCGCTGCCCCAGCAGCGCAATGAAATCCAGCGCAAGCGTCGGCACGGCATGGGGTTCCTGGGACTTGGCTCGACGATCGCGATGCTGCGCTTGCGTTATGGCGATGACGGCTCGGTGCGATTCACGGATGAAGTGACTCGCGAACTGGCGGTGGCCGGATGGGAGGAATCATTGGACCTGGCAAAGGAAAAGGGTCCCGCTCCGATCATGATCGAACAGTTCGAGGTTACCGAGGAAATGCTGCGGAAGCGGCCGGAGATGCTGGCGGACGGCTACCGCGTTGGCGACAAGGTGCCGGGCCGGATTCTGCACGCACGTTACAGTCGTTACATGCAACGCCTGGCTACTGTGGCCCCGGAGCTTGTCGACCAGCTCGCAAAGCACGGTGGGCGCTTTACGCATCACAGCTCGATAGCGCCGACCGGCACGATTTCGCTGTCGCTCGCGAACAATGCGTCGAACGGAATAGAGCCGAGCTTCGCGCACCATTATTTCCGCAATGTTATTCGGCAAGGCAAGAAGACGAAGGAGAAGGTCGGCGTCTTTTCGTTCGAGCTGCTGGCCTATCGCCAGCTGGCCGACAAGAATGCAATGCCGGACGGCAACGGTACTACGGGCAATCTTCCCGAATATTTCGTCGCGGCGGACGACATCTCCCCCAAGCAGCATGTGGACATCCAGGCTGCCGCGCAGAAATGGATCGATTCGTCGATTTCCAAGACGGCCAATGTGCCGACGGACTATGCCTATGCCGACTTTAAGGACATATACCTGTATGCCTACAAGCAGGGCCTGAAAGGCTGCACCACGTTCCGGTTCAATCCGGAAGCATTTCAGGGCGTCCTGGTCAAGGAAAAGGACCTGAAGAACACGACCTACACTTTCACTCTCGACGATGGTTCGACGGTGAACCTTAAAGGCGACGAGGAAATCGAGTACGACGGCGAAGTGCACACCGCTGCCAACCTGTTTGATGCTCTCAAAGAGGGCTACTACGGAAAATTCTGACATGATCAAAATCGACAAGAAAATTCTCGGCTACGAAGTCGCGAAGCCGGCCCAGGCCGAGGCCAAACCCGAGCCCCAGCGAGAACCGGCGGCGAAGCGCGCGGAAGTGATCCGCATGCACGAGAAGCTCGAGCGGCCGGAGGTTTTAATCGGCTCCACGTACAAGGTCAAGACGCCGGTGTCGGACCACGCCATGTACGTAACGATCAACGACATCGTTCTGAACGAGGGCACGGAACACGAGAAACGGCGGCCTTTCGAGATGTTCATCAATTCAAAGAATCTCGACCATTACCAATGGATCGTGGCATTGACCCGGATCATCTCCGCCGTTTTCCGCAAGGGCGGTGACGTCGCGTTTCTGGTCGACGAACTGAAAGCGGTTTTCGACCCTCGCGGCGGCTACTGGCAGCCGGGCGGCAAGTTCATGCCGTCGATCATTGCGGAGCTGGGCTACATCGTCGAGAAACATCTCATCGCCATCGGCCTGTTGGTCCGGCCCAAACTCGACGCCGGCCAAAAGCAACTGATCGCCGAGAAGCGAGCTCAGTTCGAGCAGGGTCAAAAGCAACAGGACGCTTTCTCGAAATCCGAATACCCCGAAGGGGCACAGCTTTGTGCCAAGTGCAGTACAGCTGCTGTCATCCGGATGGATGGCTGCAAAACCTGCCTGTCCTGCGGCGACTCCAAATGCGGCTAGGCTAAAGACAATCGCAGGCGGCGGGCGTGTTGCCGGCCTCGCCGCGCTGAGCGAGTTCCGTCTCGTGCTAAAGTTCGACCGTGACCCTCAGCGTTCCTGACTTCTCCAGCGCCCGCGTCGTCGTCGCCGGTGACGTCATGCTCGACCAATACGTCTTTGGTGCGACGCACCGGATATCACCGGAGGCGCCGGTGCCGGTCGTGCACGTGCACAGCGAGGATGATCGTCCGGGCGGTGCAGCCAACGTAGCTGTCAATCTGGCAGCCTTGGGGGCGGTCACCACACTGCTCGGCGTGGTGGGCCGTGATGCTGCGGCAGACACACTGGAGCGTCTGCTCAGTGACCGTGGCATTGAATGCCTGTTCGAACGGGCCGCCGACAAGCCGACGATCACGAAGCTTCGCGTCCAGAGCCGCGGCCAACAGTTGCTTCGTCTCGATCGCGAGGACAAGACTCCTACGAGCCCCGGTTCCATGCTCGCGGCATTCCTGCGGGTGCTGCCCGGCGCGGGCGCCGTCGTGCTTTCCGACTACGACAAGGGGGCACTCGCCGGCGTCGGTGATCTTATCGCCGAATGCCGGAAAGCCGGCGTGCCGGTAATGGTTGATCCGAAAAGTCGGGATTTCGGCAAATATCGTGGCGCTACCCTGCTGACACCGAACCAGGGCGAGTTCGAGGCCGTCGCCGGTCGCTGCAGCGGCGAGGACGATCTGGTACTGCGCGGTACGGCCCTGATCGATGAACTCGATCTCGAAGCGCTGCTGATCACGCGCAGCGAGAAGGGCATGCTGCTGCTCGAACGCGACGCAGAGCCGCTGTTCCTGTCCACTGCGGCACGTGAAGTTTTTGACGTGACCGGCGCCGGTGACACCGTGATCGCAACTCTCGCAGGTGCAGTGGCGAGTCGGCAATCTCTGGCATCCGCAGCTGCCCTCGCGAATATCGCTGCGGGACTGGTCGTGCGCAAGATTGGCGTCGCAACCGTAACGCCCACCGAGATTCGGGTGGCGCTGCATGCGCGCGGCCAGGGGGGCGGCGGAATCGTTTCGCGCGACTTGCTGCCGGGCATCGTGACAGAGGCGCGTGAACGACGGGAACGCATCGTCCTGACCAATGGTTGTTTCGATATCCTTCACGCTGGCCACGTGACCTACCTCGAGGAGGCCAAGAGTCTCGGAGACCGGCTGATCGTGGCAGTCAACGACGATGCCTCTGTATGCCGACTGAAAGGTGAATCACGGCCGATCAACCCGCTGGAGGACCGCATGCTGGTCCTGGCCGGACTCGCCGCGGTCGACTGGGTCGTGCCGTTCCACGAGGACACGCCGGCGGAATTGATCGGCGCCGTCTTGCCGGACGTACTCGTGAAGGGTGGCGACTACCGTCCGGAGGAGATCGCGGGCGCGAGGGCAGTGCTCGACCATGGCGGCGAAGTACGGGTTCTGACGTTTCGTGATGGCCGGTCGACGAGCCGCATCATCGAGCGCCTCAAGTCCTAGCCGCAGTTCGCGGAATCGCCGTGAAGTTGTTATACGACCTGATCACGTATCTGTTGCTGGTACCCTACACGCTGTTCCTGGCAGCGCGCGCGGTGATGAACCGCGAATACAGGTACAAGTTTGCCCAACGATTCGGATTCGGCTATCCGGATCTGGACGATTCTCTGTGGCTGCACGCCGTTTCCGTCGGTGAAGTCGTTGCTGCGGCGCCCCTGATCAAGGCCTTGCAACGGACCTGGCCGGCGCGCCCACTGCTCATAACGACGGTGACACCCACTGGCGCAGCACGAGTGGAGAAGCTTTTCGGCGATACGGTGAACCACGCCTATATTCCGTTCGAAACTCCGGACGCCGTACGGCGATTTTTCAACGCCGTCCGTCCGAACATTGCGCTGATCATGGAGACCGAGATTTGGCCGAACCTTTATCGCGAGTGCGGTAAGCGCCAGATCCCGCTGGTGCTGGTCAGCGCCCGTATTTCGCCGCGTTCTGTCAACAACTACCGCAAACTGGTGCCGCTCTTCCGTGAGACTCTTTCGCACGGCATCGTGATAGCTGCCCAGAGTCAGGCGGACGCGGAACGTTTCATGTTGCTGGGGGCGAATCCGCTGCGTACCGTTGTTATCGGCAATATCAAGTTCGATCTGGAGATGCCCGCCGACCTCCCCGCGCGCGGCCGTCGATTCCGCAACGACGTCCTGGGCGCCGGGCGCCCGGTCTGGACGGCGGCGAGTACGCACGACGGTGAGGAGGACGGTGTCCTGGATGCCCACGCCAGGTTGCGTGCGACGCATCCGACGCTGATTCTGATCCTCGTACCGCGCCATCCACAGCGATTCGGCGCAGTACGCGAGTTACTGCAGAGCAGAAAAATTCCTTTCGTGACCCGCAGCAGCGACGAAGTCTGCCGCGCCGAAACCAGCGTGTTCCTTGGTGATACGATGGGCGACGTGCCGCTGTTTTACGCGGCCAGCGACATCGCATTCGTCGGTGGCAGCCTCGTTCCCGTCGGTGGCCACAACCTGCTCGAACCGGCCGCGCTTGGCATTCCCGTTATCACCGGCCCGCACGTGTTCAATGCGCAGGACATCGCCGACCGCTTCGTGCAAAACGACGCCTGCGTCATGGTGACCGATGCGGACAGCCTCGCGGCCGCCGTCAACGAATTTATCGACCACCCGGACGAAGCGCGCCGTATCGGCCGGAACGGCCGTGAACTGCTCGCGAGCAATGGCGGCGCGCTGTCCCGCCTGTTGGCCGTCATCGATCCGCTGGTCGGGCGCGGTGGAAACGCACGCTTGCAGATCGAGGAACGGCGCCAGCCGTCAGGGTGACTGCCCGGTCGCCGCTTCTTCGGCAAACTGTTCCTCGGGCGACTTTCGATCATCAAAGTACTGTTCGAGTACCTCGAGATCCTGTACCTGCAGCGTGCCCGCAGCCTGCTTCAAACGCATGTAGTTCAGCAGGTAGTCATAACGCGCCTGCTGGTAGTTCGTGATCGATTGGTACACCTGGAACTGGAACTGCAGCACGTCGACGATCGTGCGGGTGCCGACTTCGAAACCGGCCTGCGTCGCTTCGAGCGCCGTCCGGCTGGATTGCACCGCTTGTGCCAATGCTTCGACGCGACTGATCTCCGACAATACGCCGAGATAGGCATCCCTTGCCTGCCGCTCCGTTTCACGGGTCACGCGTTGCAGGTTTTCCTGGCTGGCGCGATGCAGGTACACCGCTTCGCGTACGCGGGAGGAGGTGTAGCCGCCGGTGAAGATCGGCAGGTTGAACTGGATGCCGATCGAATCGCCCTGGCTGTCGGAGTCGGCGGGGAAGAATGGGCTGCCCTCGACCCTGCGGTCCACCTCGGCGTCCGTTTCGCCGGTACCCGCGACGAGGTCCACGGTCGGATAATGGCCGCTGCGCCGAAAAGATATTTCGTCGCGCGCGAGCTGCTCGTCGATGCGGCTGGAAATCAACGCCAGGTTCTGGTCGAGAGACAGGTTCACCCATTGGTTCTCGTTTTCCGGTGCTGGCGAGAGCAGGGGCAGATCTTCGGTCGGCGCATCCAGTTCGTCGATGTACTCGCCGGTGATTTCGCGCAGGAAGCCGCGCGCCGTTGCGAGTGCCCGCTTGGCGGCGATCTCATTGGCGCCGGACTGATCGTAGGCCGCTTGTGATTCCTGCACGTCCGTGATGGCGATGAGACCGACTTCGAATCGCTGTTTCGCCTGCTCGAGCTGGCGGGCGATCGCGTTGCGGTTGGCATGGATCGCCAGCAAGCGGTCCTCGGCAGCGAGAACGTCGAAGTAGCGCAGGACGACGCGTACGATCAGGTCCTGTTGCGCCGCCTCGCGATCGGCTTCGGCCCGGGCGACGACCTTGTCGGCCTGGCGAAGGCCCACAATCTGATCCCAGCGGAACAGTGTCTGGCGCAAGCCGAGCTGCCATTGTGTCGATTCGGATTCGACTTCGGCACTGATGGACACCGGAATGCCCGTCTGGTCGTCGAAGATCGAATTGCCTTCACTGTCGGCTTTCACCCACTCGCCATTCAGACCGACCTGCGGCAGCAGGAAGCTCCGGGCCTGGGGTTCGGCTTCGAGCGCGGCAAGCCGCAGGGCTTCCGCTTCGTGAATTTGCGGGTCGCTCTGCAGTGCCTGCTGGTAGACCTCGAGCAGTGACGCTGCATCGGCAGCGGCGGGCATGGCCGTCAGCGGCAGAATCGATAGCAAGCCGATGAATTTATTAAAAATTGTCATAAGTAAAGCGTTCCTGGCGTACACGGCAGAGGCCATGGCGAAGTGTTATGGTCGACTATATCACTAAATCAGTTGGGGATGGGAGACCGGCAGCGTCCTGCACCCCCATACTACCGGTTCCGCAGCTACAGACATTGTATAGATGCAGCAGGTTCCGGAGAGGTTTCGTGGCTGCGGCCGAGACGTCGACTCAAAACTGGAACGCCGGTGGTGGTCCGTCGTTGACCAGCGGCGCCAGCTCCGTTTCGAACAACGACTCGCTCGACCAGTTGCCGTCACCGGTGCGCCGAACCCGGCGCGCGTCCATGACCGGCGTATCCCCGATCACCACGAACAGCCGGCCGCCGGTCGTGAGCGCATCGACATAGCGCCGATCCAGGCGGTATGTCGATCCCGTTACGACCACCGCGTCGAACTGCCCGGCGGGCAGTCCCTGCGTTGCGTCAAGGCAATGGAGGTCGATGTTGTCGATGCCGGCATCGGCGAGATTCTCGCGCGCCCGCTTCAGCAAGCGCTCGAAAATCTCAACACTCGTGACTTGCGCACCCAATGACGCGAGGCATGCGGTCAGAAAGCCGCTCCCCGTGCCGATTTCGAGTATCTTCTCGCTGCCATCGAGTTCCAGAGCCTGCAACACGCGACCTTCGACGGTCGGTGTCATCATGTACTGTCCGTGGCCGAGCGGAATCCTGGTATCGGAAAATGCCAGGGCCCGGAAATCCCGCGGAACGAAGCGCTCGCGCGGGATTTCGGACAACACGGCCAGGACCGCGGGATCGAGGACCTCCCAGGCACGGACCTGCTGTTCGATCATTTGCCGGCGGGCCAGCTCCGTATTCATGCGCTCGACCACTTGGGTCTCGGCCAGTCATGCGCGAGCCCGAAACGATGCACGATGCCGGCGGTACGGCAATCAGAATTATGGTGAATCATGCAAGTTGCCTTTACCGGCTGGGCTATCCTGTGCAAAGCCTTACTTTTACGGCAATTTCGGACCCGATATCGCCCTGGGGAAGGAGCGAGGTCGCGGGTGGCCAATAATAACAAATGAACCGCAAGAGACACCAAGCACGGCCTTCGTGATGTCGTCTGGCGCCTATGTTTTGTTTGCAGTACTTGCGAGCGCGCTGCTGGCAAGCATGCTGGTCTTGTTGTGGCAAACGGGCATGAGGCGTGCGCAGACGCGGCGATTCAGGGAGTTCAACTCGGAACTGCAAGCAGTGTCCGGCGACGCATCCGTCGGTCGCCGGCTGGCGGTTCCGCAGGATCCGGATGCTGCGGAGCTCGCCCGGACGGTCAATCGCCTGTTCGATGCGTTGGGGGAGCGCGACCAAAAAATCGAAGGCCGGGACCGGCTGTTCCAGGACTTCGCCCGGACCTTGCCGGAAGTCGTCCTGATTCACAACGACAGGATCTTGCTGGCCAACGAGTCGGCGGCGGCACTGGTAGGCCTCGATCCCGCGCGGCTCCTGGGCAAGGACGTCGCGGACCTGGTCAAACCGGCCTACCGTGCGTTGTTTCGCAAGCATGTCGCCAAGCGTCTGGCCGGTGAGAAGGTGCCTCGCAGGCTCGAAGTCCAGCTGATCAACGGCAATGACGCCGGGCTCTGGGTGGAGGCGCAAAGTTCCTCGATAGAATTCCATGGCGAGCCCGCGATACTCACTATTGCGCGTGACGTCAGCCATCGCAAAAGTCTTGAGCTGTCGCTGTCACGATCCAAACGGCAGGCGCAGTACACCCTCGAATCGATTTCCGAGGGCGTCATCACGACCGACAACGATGGTCGTATCGATTACATGAATCTTGCCGCGGAGTCGCTGACCGGTTCCAATCGCGAGGATGCGGCCGGGCGCAAGGTGGGCGAACTGTTCATCCTGGTTGACGACGCGGACCGCCGAACGTTGGGCGATCCGGTCGAGCGTTGCCTCGCGATGCGCCGGCGTGTGAACATGGGCCGCCGTGCAGTAATGGTGAGCCAGGACAGTGAGCAGGAACACTCCGTGGAGCTGACAGCCTCGCCGATTCGGGGTCCCGGCAACAGTATCTCCGGCACGGTGGTCGTCTTTCACGATGTCGGCGAGCTGCGTGGTCTCACTCGCAAGATGAGCTACCAGGCGACCCACGACCCGCTCACGGGCCTGATCAATCGGCAAGAATTCGAGAGGCGCCTGGAAGAGGCGAACGTCGCCGCACATGCCGACGAATCGGCGCACATCCTGTTCTACATGGATCTGGATCGCTTCAAGGCGGTGAACGACAGCTGCGGCCATCAGGCCGGCGACAACATGCTGCGCGAGGTGGCGGGCTTGATCAAGGAGAAGGTCCGCGACTCGGACTTCGTCGGCCGTCTGGGGGGCGATGAATTCGGTGCACTCCTGATCGGTTGCCCGCTCGACAAGGCCCGGCAGATTGCGAACGACATCTGTGCGGCAGTTGGTGACTACCGATTCGTCTGGAAAGACAAGATTTTCAATATCGGCATCTCCATCGGTCTGGTGGAGGTCAGCCATGCGAGCTCCTCACTTCAGGATCTGCTCAGCGCCGCGGATTCGGCCTGCTACGTGGCGAAGCAGGAAGGTCGCGGCCGAGTCCACGTCTATTCGGCGCGTGACGAAGCAGTCGCCCGGGAACGCGGCGACATCCAGTGGCTGAAGCGCCTGCAAGACGCCCTGAATGAAGGCCGTTTCGAACTCGCGGTACAACCGATACTGGCGATGACGGGCACCGTGGACACCGGTCCGGCTGCCGAAGTCCTGATACGCCTGCCCGACAGTCGCGGACGCGCCGTCGACACTGCCGAATTCTTGCGGCCCGCGGAACGTTATCAGCTGATGCCGCAGATCGATCGCTGGGTCGTAGGCGCCGCGCTGGCGGCAATGGCGGGCGGTGAGCTCAAGTTGCCCGGCCGGCGAAGTTGTGCAATCAACCTGTCCGGTCAGACGCTGGCCGATGAGGGATTTCTCGACTACGTCGTCGACGCACTGGACCGGTCCGGTGTTGCGCCGCACGCGATCTGTTTCGAGGTGACTGAACGCGCCATTCTCGCGAATGTGCAACAGGCACAACGCTTCATCGAAGTCCTGCACGGCATCGGGTGCGAGTTCTCTCTCGACGATTTCGGCAGCGGACTCGGTTCGTTTTCGAATCTCAAGACTTTGCCGATCGACTATCTCAAGATCGACGGCAGTTATACCCGCAATCTGCGCTCCGACGAGGTGAACCAGGAAATGGTGACTGCCATGATCAAACTGGCGCGCAAGATGGAATTCCGTGTCGTGGCCGAGCAGGTCGAGCAACAGGAGGACTTCGACTGGTTGCGGGACACCGGCATCGATTTCGTACAGGGTAATTTCGTGGAAGCGCCCGGGCCTATTGGTGCCAGCGGCGTAAGCGGCGTGCATCGAACACTGCCGCCCTGAGCGCGGCGGCACGGGCCAGGCGCGGCCCCGCCTGTTTTAATCTAACGGGACATCGACTCAGACCGGCTTGGACTGTACGATGAGTACGGTGCGAGCTACCTGTTCGGCATCACGTATTCGTTCTGAGAACTTCGCTGGTGGGCTGGCGCGAATCCGCTTGGCGGTTTAGTCGTCAGGCCGTCTGCCTGGCGGCACTCGCGACGCCGCCGCTTGCCTGCGGTCCGGTCGTTGCCGAGAGTTTGCTGCCGTACCTCGGCGCCGACCTTTCCTATGTCAACGAAATGGAGGATTGCGGCGCCCGCTACCGATCCGGCGACGACACGGTGGATCCTTATGTACTGTTCGTCGATAAGGGCACACGCTTGGTGCGCCTGCGCCTGTGGCACGATCCGCAATGGACGGATTACGGCACGCTCGACGACGTCATACGCAGCAGCAAGCGGGCGAAGGCTGCGGGCATGCAGGTACTGCTCGATATTCACTACTCGGACGACTGGGCGGATCCCGGAGATCAGATCGTGCCGGCGGCCTGGCGCGAGTTCGATGGGGATCGCCTCGCACAGGCTGTCCATGACTATACGGTCGACGTATTGGTTGAACTGCACGAGAATGGCGTCATGCCCGAACTCGTGCAGGTCGGCAACGAGACCAATACCGAGATCCTGCTCAAGGCGCCGGTTCCCGAAGACACGCCGATCGACTGGCCGAGAAATGTAGCCTTGCTCAACGCGGGTATCGTGGCTGTGGCGGAGGCGGCGCGACTCACCGGGACTTCGCCGAAAACGATGCTGCACGTCGCTCAGCCCGAAAACGTCGAACCCTGGTTCGATGCCGCATTCGCCGCAGGCATCAAGGACTTTGACCTCATCGGCATCAGCTACTACCCGAAGTGGTCGTCGCGTGACATGGCCGGGCTGACCCGAACGCTGCGGCGCGTGAGCCACAAGTACCGGAAGGGCGTCGTCGTCGTGGAGACGGCCTATCCATGGACGCTCGACAGCCAGGACGATGCGCCAAACCTGCTGGGCGAAGATGCCCTCACCGACGGCTACCCGGCGACGCTCGAAGGCCAGAAACATTTCATGCTGGATCTCACGCAGGCCGTCGTCGACAGCGGCGGCCTGGGTGTCGTGTACTGGGAGCCCGCCTGGGTCAGCACGGACTGTTCGACGCGCTGGGGCAAGGGCTCACATTGGGAGAACAACACGTTCTTCGACTACGCCACGACCGGCGCGCATAGCGGCTTCGACTGGCTGTCGTACG
The DNA here is from genome assembly GCA_963770585.1 of uncultured Pseudomonadota bacterium. Classification (GTDB taxonomy): domain Bacteria; phylum Pseudomonadota; class Gammaproteobacteria; order Steroidobacterales; family Woeseiaceae; genus UBA1847. The sequence goes on from CAVYQH010000001.1 coordinate 162,427, forward strand.
ACTACCGGCAACCGGTCACGGTGCGCTTCGAGTTCGACGCCGGACTACACGTCGACGGCGCCCTGTACCTGTGGGCCAGCTTCCTGGAAGGCCGGGATTTCGCCGTGCGCCTGATGCCGGTGAACGGACAATACCTTTACCACGCCGTTCTGCCGGAAGGCGAAGTCGTTGACTACCAGCTTTATGCCGGCTCCGAACTGGACGCCGCGCTCCTTACCCCGGTCGGCCCGGGCGGCTTCGTCAGCGTGACGGTAAGCCGCGTCGAGCCGACGCTACGCCACGTCCTTAACGCGCACTGAAGGCGACGCGGCCGGCACGCTGACTTTGTCGGCCGCGCCGGCGCTGCCCAGCAGCATTTTCGATTCGAGAATCAGCGCGCGCATCGCCTGTTCCGCGGCGGCGGCATTCCGCGCGACGATCGCGTGGAGGATCGCCGCATGGTCGTCCGCACTGGCCAGCGCGACCCCCTTGCTGCTGTTCGACAGCCGGATCGAGAAACGCAGGGCGACCTCGATCATGAAGCGCAGGCTGTAGAAAAACCGATTCCTGCTGGCGCGCAGCACGGCGACGTGAAACGCGATGTCCGCATCCAGCGGATCGGCATCGCCCTGCGATGCGTCCCGCATCCCCTCGATCGCCTGCTTGAGAGTCGCGATGTCAGCGGCATCCGCGACGCGGGCCGCAAGACTTGCGGCCGCGGGCTCGATGGCGAGCCGGACCTCCGCGAATTCGAGGATCAGCGGCAGCACGTTTTTCCTATGCAGCAGCCAGTCGAGAATGTCAGGGTCCGCGAGATTCCAGTGAGATTCCGGCAGGACGATCGTGCCGCGGCGCGGACGTGTGTTGACGAGCCCTTTGGCGGAATGAATTTTGACGGCTTCCCGGACAACCGTGCGGCTGATGCCGAGGGCCGTTACGAGATCATCCTCCGGCGGCAGCGTGACACCAGGACTGAAGTGGCCGATCGCGATCTGTTGTCCCAGGTCGGACATCACCTGGTGGGCGAGATTGGTGTGCTTGCGGCGCCGATCCATGGCGCGAGCATTTCAAACTATCATATGCTTCTCAAGCGCCGGACCGGACAAGCAGCGGGACCATCAGCAACGCAACGATGTTGATGATCTTGATCAACGGGTTGATCGCCGGGCCGGCGGTGTCCTTGTACGGATCGCCGACGGTGTCGCCCGTCACCGCGGCCTTGTGGGCATCCGAGCCCTTGCCGCCGAAATTGCCGTCCTCGATGTATTTCTTCGCGTTGTCCCAGGCGCCGCCGCCGGCGGTCATCGAAATGGCGACGAACAAGCCCGTGATGATCGTGCCGAGCAGCAGGCCGCCGAGCGCCTTGGGGCCGAGTAACAAACCGACGACGAGCGGCACCAGGATCGGCAACAGGCTCGGAACGATCATTTCCTTGATCGCGGCGCGGGTCAGCAGGTCGACCGCACGGCTGTAGTCGGGTTTGCCGGTCCCCTCCATGATGCCCTTGATCTCGCGGAACTGCCGGCGTACTTCGTTGACCACCGAACCGGCGGCACGACCGACGGCCTCCATTGCCATCGCGCCGAACAAGTAGGGTATGAGGCCGCCGATGAACAGGCCGATGATGACGAGGTGGTCATCGAGCTCGAACACCGAGTCGATGCCGACCTTGTCGAGGGCATTGGTGTAGTCGGCGAACAGCACGAGCGCCGCCAGCCCGGCCGAACCGATCGCATAGCCCTTGGTCACGGCCTTGGTGGTGTTGCCGACGGCGTCCAGCTGGTCCGTGATGGTGCGTACCTCGGGGGGCAATTTCGCCATCTCGGCGATGCCGCCCGCGTTGTCCGTGATAGGGCCAAAAGCGTCCAGCGCCACGACGACACCTGTCATCGACAGCATCGCCGTCGCGGCGATCGCGATGTTGTACAGGCCGGCGAGCGTGTCGCCCACGGGCGCCAGCGCGAAGGCAGACCATATGCTCGCGCACACGGCGAGCACCGGCAGCGCCGTGGCCTTCATCGAAATGCCCAGACCGGCAATGATGTTGGTCGCATGCCCCGTCGTGGACGCACTGGCGATCGTCTTCACCGGCTTGAAGTCGGTGCCGGTGTAGTACTCCGTAATGACGACCATCGCCGCGGTGAGTGCGAGGCCGACCAGCGTGGAGTAATAGATATTCATCGCCTGGCCCGTCGAACCGAGCATGGCATCGGTGATGAAGTAGAAAGCGATTGCGGCGAGGACGCCGGCGACGATCATGCCTTTGTACAGTGCGCCCATTATCTTGCCGCCGTCCGAGGTCTTGACGAACCAGGTGCCGATGATCGAGGCCACGATCGAGACGGCGCCGAGAACCAGCGGATACACGATGGCGGCAGCGCCATAGACGGACGCGATCAGTCCGCCGAGCAACATAGTCGCAACGATAGTGACCGCATAGGTCTCGAAGAGGTCGGCGGCCATGCCGGCACAGTCGCCGACGTTGTCGCCGACGTTGTCGGCAATGACTCCGGGGTTGCGCGGATCGTCCTCGGGAATGCCGGCTTCGACTTTGCCGACCAGGTCAGCGCCCACGTCGGCGCCCTTGGTGAAGATGCCGCCGCCGAGTCGAGCGAAGATCGAGATGAGCGAACCGCCGAAGGCCAGGCCGACCAGCGCATGTACGGCCTCTTCGGTGTTGGCGCCCAGGGTCAGCAGCAACAGGTAGTAGCCGGCCACGCCGAGCAGCCCCAGACCGACGACCAGGAGGCCAGTGATCGCGCCGCCGCGGAACGCAATGTCGAGCGCCGCATTGACGCCGCGGGTCGCTGCCTGTGCGGTGCGCACGTTGGCGCGGACTGAAACGTACATGCCGATGTAGCCGGCGAGGCCCGAGAACAATGCGCCGATGGCGAAGCCGACGGCCGTCTGCCAGTTCAGCGCGAAGCCGAGCACAAAGAACAAGAGGACCCCGACGATACCGATCGTCGTGTACTGTCGATTCATGTACGCGTTGGCACCTTCCTGGATCGCTTTCGCGATTTCCTGCATGCGGTCGTTGCCGGCCGGTTGCTTCAGAATCCATCGGGCGGAGAACACACCGAACAGGATGGCGAGGACACCGGCGCCGATCGACAGCCACAATGCCAGTTCATTGCTCATTGCTTACCCCTCAAGATTGAAACATCGCGATCAATATCGGCCAGGGGCGCTTTCCGGGTGGCCGGCGTCGGCGCCTGGACTTACATGATCTTTGTAGTTGCAGGATCCGCGGCAGGCGCGGCTTTCGTGCGTGCTGCAAGGACAGAATCCCCTGTCCGGGTCGCGGCAGGCCGCGGATCATAGCACAAATTTATTTTGTAACTTTCTCGGTACCGGAACGTTCTTCAGCGCGGGATACTTGGGCAAGCCCTTGATATAAGGGGGATAATCTTCCCCCCGGATCAGCGGTGCCAGGTACTTCCGGCAGGCCGCCGTGATGCCGAAGCCGTCTTTTGTAATGTAGTGCCGCGGAATTTTTTTCTCCTTGTTGGCGATCTTCGCGAGCGGCGCTGCCTCGATCTTCCAGCGGTAGGGGGAATCCGACGTCCGTTTGATCACCGGCATCACGGCGTTCATGCCGGCCAGTGCGAACTTCACGGCTTCCGCGCCCACCGCCCAGGCTTGTTCGACGTCGACTGCGGACGCGATATGGCGAGCCGAGCGCTGCAGGTAATCCGCGACGGCGTAGTGATACTTGTAGCCCAACTCGTCGCGCACCATGGCCGCGATTACCGGCGCTACGCCGCCGAGCTGTGCATGCCCGAATGCGTCGCGCGTCCCGGCTTCGGCGAGAAAGCGCCCGTCTGCGTAGGCTGCACCCTCGCTGACGACGATGACGCAGAATCCGTACTTTTCGACACAGGCACGGACCCGTGCGATGAACGCCGGCTGGTCGAAAGGAATTTCCGGGAACAGGATGATGTGTGGCGCGTCCTCGGGCCGGTTGCCGGCCAGTCCGCCGGCTGCCGCGATCCAGCCGGCATGTCGTCCCATTACTTCGAGAATGAAAACCCGGGTCGACGTCGATGCCATCGACGCGACGTCCATCGCGGCCTCGAGGGTCGATACTGCGACATACTTTGCGACCGAACCGAAGCCCGGGCAGTTGTCGGTTACCGGCAGGTCGTTGTCGACCGTTTTCGGCACGCCGATCGCCTGCACCGGGAATCCCAATTTCTGCGAAATCAGTGAAACCTTGTGCGCGGTGTCCATGGAATCATTGCCGCCGTTGTAGAAGAAGTAACCGATGTCGTGGGCGCGGAAGACCTCGATCAGCCTTTCGTATTCGGCGCGATTCTCCTCGATGCCTTTGAGTTTGTAGCGGGCCGAGCCGAAGGCGCCGCCCGGCATGTGGCGCAGTGCGGCAATCGCTGCGGCGGATTCGCGGCTCGTGTCGATCAGGTCCTCAGTCAGCGCGCCGATGATGCCGTTTCGACCCGCGTACACATTCGCAATCCGGTTACGGTGCTTGCGGGCCGTCTCGATGACGCCGCAGGCGGAGGCATTGATGACGGCCGTCACGCCGCCGGACTGGGCATAAAAAGCGTTCATGGCCGCCATGGCGCACTGCTCCTGTCGTGCCGAAAGCGCGTCAGCATAGCCGAATATACAACCGGCTTCAGCGCTTTCCGTGGCCGTGATTGACCTCCGTGGTCGTAGTCGGTAGCGTACTTCGCCCCGGCAGGATCCGTCCTCTGGGCCGACGGAAAAAGCGAGATTTCGTACATGCGCATCGTACTGCTGGGTGCCCCGGGATCGGGAAAAGGCACGCAGGCCAGGATTCTGGCTGGCGAGCACCGGGTCCCGCACATTTCGACAGGCGACATGCTGCGCGAGGCAGTGGCCGCGGGTACGCGTTTCGGCAAGAAAGCGAAGGCCACGATCGATTCCGGTAATCTCGTCTCGGACGAAGTCATGCTCGGCATCATCGCGGAACGCTTGTCCCTGCCGGATGCAGCGGACGGCTTCATACTCGACGGATTTCCCCGAACACGCCAGCAGGCGACGGATCTCGAGGATCTCCTCGACGAGAACGGCGTGCCGCTCGACGCTGCGATTCTGATGAACGTCGACACGGATATCCTGATGCGGCGGCTCACCGGGCGCCGCACCTGTTCCAGGACCGGCAAGCTGCTCAATATCTACTTCTCGTCACAGTCGGAACTCGACGAGTGCACGAGGGCAGGGGGCGAGCTCCTGCAACGCGACGACGACAATGAGGAAACGATCAGGAACCGTCTCGACGTGTACCGGGCCAACACCGAGCCGGTCGTGGACTACTATCGGAAACGCGGCCGACTGAAGGTCGTTGACGCCGAAGGCACCATCGACGAGATCAGCGAACGCCTTGCGGCGACGCTGGCCTGACGGCGCGCCGGGTCAAAGCATACGGGAGAGCTGGTCGCCGATCAGGTCCTTGCGCCAGCCCGAGAACAGCCGCGTGCCGCGTTCTCCCGCAATGACCACCGCCGAAAGTTCCTTCTTCGACGCGATCGTTTCCGCCGCCACGCCGAGGTTGCCGGCGCATTCGGCCACGCGCTCCTGCAGGGCCTTGAGCAAGGACTTCTGTCGTTCGTCGGGAACGCCGCGCCGGTGCGATTGTTCCGGGTCTGGTGTCGTGCTGCGCCGCGCCGTCGCCACGGCTGCCAGTATTTCGTCGCCGGCCCGCCGCAGGATCCCGGGCGGCATGCCCTCGATCTTTTCGAGTTCTCCTCGGCTCGACGGCAGCTTGACGGCGATCTCCGTCAGTACGGCATCCTTCAGGATCCATTGCCGGGGCAGGTTGCGCTGCATCGCTTCGGTCTCCCGCCACGCGGCCAGCGCCTCGGCGGCAGCCCGGCGCGCGCCGCCCAGGTTGCGCAGGCTCTTCAGTCGCTGCCCGGCATTGGCCGGCTCAAGCGCGTGCAACGCCGGCTCGAGCAACTGGGCGGAATCGGCCAGCGCCCACCCGAGGCGGCCCTTGCGATCCAGCGCTTCAGCGAGCCTGTCACGCGCCGGCAGCAGGTACTCGACATCCTCCGCGGCGTAGGCGAGCAAAGCCTCGGGCAGGGGGCGGGCCGCCCAGTTGGCGCGCGTGTGCGATTTCGGCAGCTCGACGCCGAACAGTTCCCTGACCAGGCCCGCATACCCGAGTTGCGGCTGGTAGCCGAGCAGCCCGGCCGCAACCTGGGTATCAAATAAAGAGGCCGGCATTCGGCCGGTCGCCTGGTACACGACTTCGATGTCCTGCCGCGCGGAATGGACGACCCAAAGGCGCGCAAGCAGCGCATCCCACAGCGGTGCGAGATCATCAGCGCCGGACAGCGGATCCACGATCAGTATCCGCGCACCGGTCGCGACCTGCACCAGGCACAGCTGCGAGTAGAAGGTCTTCTCGCGCATGAATTCGGTGTCGACGCCGATGTCGGCGGCATCCCTGACAGCGGCGCAAACGTCCGCAGGGCGGTCGACGGAGTTATTGACGGGCATCGCAAAAGGGTAACATGCGGCAACGAACGCGGGTTACCGGCGAGCGACGAACGCCGGAAAGTGGAGCGAGACTCGGTACATGCACATACACATACTCGGCATTGGTGGGACGTTCATGGGCGGTGTCGCGGCGCTGGCGGCCGCCGCAGGCCATCGCGTGTCGGGTTGCGATGCCAATGTGTATCCGCCCATGAGCACGCAGCTCAAGAACCTGGGTATCGATATCCACGAAGGTTTCGACGCCGTTCAGCTCGACGCGGTGCCCGACTGCGTCGTGGTGGGCAACGTCATGACCCGGGGGACGCCGGTTGTCGAAGCCATGCTCGATCGCCGCATTGCGTACCAGTCCGGGCCGCAATGGCTGGCGGAACACGTGCTGCGAGGTCACCACGTATTCGCGGTCGCCGGGACGCATGGCAAAACCACGACGTCGAGCATGCTCGCCTGGATCCTGAAGGACGCAGGCCTGGAACCAGGCTTCCTGATCGGAGGCATACCGGCTAACTTCGATGTTTCGGCGCGCTACGGCAATGGCAAGTATTTCGTCGTGGAAGCCGACGAATACGATACGGCTTTCTTCGACAAGCGCGCGAAGTTTGTCCACTACCGCCCGGATACACTCGTGCTCAACAATCTCGAGTACGACCATGCCGACATCTACCGCGATGTCGATGCAATCCTCTGGCAGTTTCACCAACTCATCAGGACTGTTCCCGGCGGCGGCCGCCTGCTCGTGAATGGAGGCGATCCGAACCTGAAGCGGCTGCTTTCGATGGGCTGCTGGACGCCGGTGGAGACCTTCGGCGCCGATACGGTCGGCGACTGGCAGGGACGCTTCGCCGATGCACGGGAGCACCGCATTGCTGTGCAGGGGCCCGCCGCCGGCGAGACGACGGCACGCTGGCGGCTCGCCGGCATGCACAACCTGGAGAATGCGGTAGCTGCGATAGCGGCAGCCCGGTCCGCCGGGATCGAGGTTGACCGGGCGGTCGACGCACTGTCGCGCTTCGACGGTGTGAAACGGCGCATGGAGCGTACGGCAACCGTTGCCGACGTCGCCATTTTCGACGACTTCGCCCACCACCCGACGGCAATTCGGCGCACGATCAGCGCAATTCGCCGTCGGCACCCGGGGCAGCGCGTCGTTGTCGCAATCGAACCGCGGTCCAACACCATGAAGCTCGGCGTGCACAATGACGAATTGCGGGAGTCACTCGGCGACGCGGACCTCGTGTGGATGTTCCGCCCGCGAGGGATGAGCGCGGACTTCGATGCGGCGCTCGTGCCGCTCGGCGACAAGCTGCGTACCTTCGACGACTATGACCGCCTCGTGATTGACATGTCGACCCGCGTGCGCGCTGGCGATCAGGTGGTGTTCATGAGCAACGGCGGATTCGGCGGTGCGCGGCAGACGCTGACCGCCATGCTACAGCGGATGCGAGGCAGCCAGGTTTCCGTCTGAGCGCGCGGCGCCGCGCGGTTCACCTATAATCAGGACGTGCGCATCCCCTTATTCCCGCTCAACACGGTGCTCTTTCCGGGCGGGCCTCTGCCGCTTCGCATTTTCGAGTCGCGCTACATCGACATGATCAGCGAACGGATGCGCTCCGACGCGCCATTCGGAGTGTTGCTGATCCGTGAGGGCCGGGAAGCCGGGCCGGCGTCGACCTTCGAAGTCGGTACGCTGGCGCGCATCATCGACTGGTACCAGGGCAGCGACGGCCTGCTCGGCGTAACCGCGCTGGGCGAGCGGCGCTTTCGTCTGCGTTCCGCCGAACGCCAGCGTGACGGCTTGAACGTCGGTGAGGTCGAGCTGCTCCCGGACGAGCCTCCGGCACCGCTGCCGGACCACTACCGCGGGATCGCGCACATACTCGCGGCCGTGCTGGACGACCTCGGGCGGCTGTACGAATCCCTGGAGCGGCGCTACGACGATGCCGGCTGGGTCACATGGCGCTTCGTGGAAGTCCTGCCGCTCGATCTGGAACAAAAGCAGGCGTGCCTGGAACACAGCACCATCGAAGAGCGGCTGCAGCTCGTGAGCCAGCTGCTCGATTCCGTCCGCAAGCCGGTATCGTAGGAGCGGGCCGGGTACGCTTGCAGAGGCCCTGAGCGCGAAATCGAAATCTCAGGATGCGGCGAGCGCGGAGAATACCCTGCCGGCGGCGTCGAGAGTCTCCTCGATCTCATCCTCGCCGTGCGCCGCGGACACGAAACCGGCTTCGAACGCGGACGGCGCAAAATAGATGCCTTCGTCGAGCATGCCGTGGAAGAAGTGACGAAATCGCCCGATGTCGGCCGCGGCGACCGTTTCGTAACTCCTTACCGGTTTATCCGCCGTGAACACGAAACCAAACATTCCGCCTTCGGACTCGGTCGCCAGCGGAATGCCGGCATCGTTCGCAGCCCGGGCGAGTCCCGTTGCGAGCGCACGAGTGGTCTCCGCCAGAGACTCATGAAAGCCAGGTTTGTCGATCTTTTCGAGAGTCGCGAGACCGGCGGCCATCGCCACCGGGTTGCCGCTCAGCGTGCCAGCCTGGTAGACAGGTCCATCCGGCGCGATAGCGGACATCACGTCCGCGCGCCCGCCAAATGCCGCCGCCGGGAGTCCGCCTCCGACGATCTTGCCGAGCGTAGTCAGATCCGGTTTCAAACCGTAGAGCGCTTGTGCGCCGCCTTTGGCGACGCGAAAACCGGTCATGACCTCATCGAAGATCAGCAGTGCACCGCTCGCATCGCACAGCTCGCGCAGCGTCTGGAGAAAGCCGGGCACCGGCCGGATCATGTTCATGTTGCCGGCGATCGGCTCGACGATGATGCAGGCGATCTGCTCACCGAATTGCTCGAATGCCTGGCGCACGTGGTCGCCGTCGTTGTAAGGCAGCAGCGATCGTATGCTCGGACAAGCCGGCTGGCACGCCCGGCGAACTCGGCATGCCAAGCGTCAGCGCGCCGGATCCGGCCTTGATCAGGAGCGAGTCGGAATGTCCGTGATAACAGCCTTCGAACTTGACGATCTTGTCGCGCCGGGTGAAGCCGCGGGCCAGCCGGATCGCGCTCATCGTCGCTTCGGTGCCGGAACTGACCATGCGGACGCGCTCGATCGAGGGAACGAGGGCGCAGATCTTCTCGGCGATTCGGGTTTCGAGGACGCACGGCGCGCCGAAGCTGAGCCCTTTGCGGGCCGTCCGGACGACTGCGTCGAGCACGTCGGGATCCGCATGGCCGAGGATCATCGGTCCCCAGGAGCCGACGTAGTCGATGTACCGCCGGCCGTCCTCGGCCTCGAGCCGTGCGCCGCGGGCGCTTCTGAAAAACACGGGTTCACCGCCGACGCCGGCGAATGCACGCACCGGCGAATTGACACCGCCGGCAATGTATCTGCGCGCGTCGTCAAAGAGTGTCATGCATCTGCCTCGCGGTCACGCCCTGCTCGTCCAGCAGTTCGGGAACGCCGTCCACGCCGATGAGGTGCAGGGCGCCGACGATGACGAGATAGTCGGTCTCGTCATCCAGCAGTGCGCGGATTTCCTCGGTCCACACACGGTTCCGGCCTGCGACGATCGCTTCGTACAGCTCGGAGTTTTTCTGCATGTCCGCGAGCATTTGGTCCTCGAGAACGCGCGAGTCGCCTCGGCGCCAGGCGTCGATCAGCAGGTCCATGTCCGCCTGCAGGTTTTCGCTTTCCGACAGGGTCTGCAAAAGCAGGTCGCGCTGAGCGTCGAGCGGGAGCCCGTCCAGGATCGCGAGTTGTTCGGCGACAGTCTCGAGTCCCGTGATCGGCTTGCTGTCCGCGCCGGCTTTGGCCGCCAGGTACATCTCGACACCGTACGCCGGATTGAATCCGACGCGGAGCAGCATGACCTGTTCCACTGTGATCGCGGCGAACCAAGGTTCGGTCTTCGTCAGCAAGTCCAGCGGAATCTGCATCTTTTCGGCGATTGCCGCCGCCCGGTCCCAGGCTTCGGCCCCGAGCAGATCACGCAAAGTCCGCTGGTCGTGCAGAAGACCGAGACGGTTCGTCTCCGCCTGCAGCGCCAGCGGGTCGATGTCATCCATGTCCAGTTCCATGACCAGGGCTTCCGCATCCTGGTACGCGGCATCGATCGCCTGTGGCAACGGATGGTCGCTTTCGCGGAGCAGGTGCACCGAACCGAGGAGGTACACCCGGTTGTGCTCGCCCTCGATCAGCCACATCGATACCGGGTCCTCGCCGGCGAAGATGTCGGTCGAGGCGAGCAGCAAGGCGAGCGACAACGCTGACCTAGTGTTCATCGATCCACATCAGTTCCGTCGTGTGGCTGCCGTCGGAGTGCAATTCGATGCGGCGGCAGGCAGGAGGCCGGTCGTCGACGGCAAATGTGTCGCTGCGCGGGCGGAACTGCTGACAGGTCGACGGTGTGCCCAGCATGTGCATGCCATTGTGCGTTCCGTCGTAGGCTTGGTGAGCATGACCGAAGATCACGGTACGCACCCGACCGGTGCGCGCGAATTTCCGTAGGCAATCCGCGCGATTCATGAGCCCGACCTGGTCCAGCCAGGCGCTGTGCAGCGTGACCGGCGGATGATGCAGGTAGACGAGTACATGCTCGGCGGCGCTGTCCTCGATCGTTTCGTGCAGGCGCTCGAATTCGCTCTCGGCGACAGCCCCGTTGGCCACACCTGCCAGGCAGCTGTCGATGCCGGCGAGCAGCCAATTGCCGAATTCACGGAAAGCGCAGTATTCGAATGGTGGATCCGCGCACACCGCGCGCATCAGCACATCGACATCGTGGTTGCCCGGTACGCAGAGTACCGGCAGGTCGAGTGTGATGAGTGCGTGCCGGAATCGGTCGTAGGCGGCCGCGGAGTCGTCTTGCACGACGTCGCCGGTGACCACGACCACGTCGGCCGGCCAGCCGCTGGCCCGATGGTGGCGAAGCACTCGCATGAGCGAGTCCCAGGTGACGACGCCCCGCAACGTGCCGTCCGCGGATGCGAACAGGTGCGGGTCCGTCAGGTGCAGGATGCGCAGTACGGACCCCGAAGCGGATGCTGCGGGCGTCACCTCAATAACGATAGTGTTCCGGCTTGTACGGTCCCTGCGGAGACACGCCGATGTACTTCGCCTGCGTGTCGGTCAGTTCCGTGAGCCGTGCGCCGATGCGCTCGAGGTGCAGCCTCGCCACCTTTTCGTCGAGGTGTTTCGGCAGCACGTACACCCTGTTTTCGTACCTGGCGCCGTTGGTCCATAGTTCGATCTGTGCCAGAACCTGGTTCGAGAACGAGTTCGACATAACGAAACTCGGATGGCCAGTTGCGCAGCCCAGGTTCACGAGCCGGCCTTCGGCCAGCAGGATGATGCGCCTGCCGTTCGGGAAGACCACGTGATCGACCTGCGGCTTGATATTGTCCCACTCGAACTGACGCAGGTAGGCGACGTCGATCTCGTTGTCGAAATGCCCGATGTTGCAGACGATGGCCTCGTTCTTCATGCGCTCGAGGTGTGCGCCGGTGACAATGTGGTAATTGCCTGTGGCGGTTACGATGATGTCGGCCTGGTCGCAGACGTCGTCGAGCAGCACGACCCGGTAGCCTTCCATCGCAGCCTGCAGCGCGCAAATCGGGTCGATCTCGGTGATCCACACGGTCGCCCCCAGTGAGCGCAGGGACTGTGCGCATCCCTTGCCGACGTCGCCGTAACCGCAGACCACCACGATCTTGCCGGCGATCATCACGTCCGTGGCTCGCTTGATGCCGTCGACCAGGGATTCGCGGCAGCCGTAGAGATTGTCGAACTTGGACTTGGTGACCGAGTCGTTCACGTTGAAGGCCGGGCAGCCCAGCGTGCCGTCCTTCATCATGTCGTACAGCCGCTTCACGCCTGTGGTCGTTTCTTCCGAAAGCCCGCGCACGTTCTTCATGAGGTCCGGATACTTGTCGTGCATCAGCACGGTCAGGTCGCCCCCGTCGTCGAGCAGCATGTTCGGCGCCCAGCCGTCCGGACCCTTGATGGTCTGCTCGACGCACCACCAGTACTCCTCTTCGCTCTCGCCTTTCCAGGCGAAGACCGGGACGCCGGAGGCGGCAATTGCGGCCGCCGCGTGGTCCTGTGTCGAGAAAATGTTGCACGACGACCAGCGAACCTCCGCACCCAAGGTTGTCAGCGTTTCGATCAGCACTGCCGTCTGGATCGTCATGTGCAGGCAGCCGGCAATGCGCGCTCCCGCGAGCGGCTGCTGCGCCGCGAACTCGTCGCGCAGCGCCATCAGCCCGGGCATCTCGGTTTCCGCGATGTTGATTTCCTTACGACCCCAGTCGGCCAGGGAAATGTCGGCCACTTTGTGACCGCGCTTCTTGAGGGCAACGGCTTCGCTGCTCATGCCTATCTCCTTTCTGTCCGGTGCGGGATCAGGCCGCGGCGGCGCCGCGCAGGGCGTCGGCCTTGTCGGTCCTTTCCCAGGAAAAGTCGACGTCCTCACGGCCGAAATGTCCGTAAGCCGCGGTCGGCTGGTAGATGGGCCGTACCAGGTCCAGCATTTTCAGGATGCCGTACGGCCGCAGGTCGAAGGTCTCGCGGATCAGCGCCGTCAGCTTCCCATCCGATACTTTGCCGGTGCCGAAGGTCTGCACGCTGATCGAGGTCGGTTCCGCTACGCCGATGGCGTAGGAAACCTGTATCTCGCAGCGATCGGCGAGGCCGGCCGCGACGATATTCTTGGCCACGTAGCGGGCGGCATAGGCTGCCGAACGATCGACCTTGGAAGGGTCTTTGCCGGAGAAAGCGCCGCCGCCGTGACGTGCCGAGCCGCCGTAGGTGTCCACGATGATCTTGCGCCCGGTCAGGCCGCAGTCGCCCATCGGTCCGCCGATCTCGAAGCGGCCCGTGGGATTGATGTGATAGCGCGTGCGCTTGCTGATCCACTCCTTCGGCAGGACCGGCTTGATGATTTCGTCCATGACCGCATCACGGAGTTCGCCGAGTTCGACGTCGCCGCGGTGTTGCGTCGAGAGTACGACCGCGTCGATCGCGGCGGGCTGGCCGTCCTCGTAGACGAACGTCACCTGGCTCTTCGCGTCGGGCCTGAGCCACGGCAACGTGCCATTCTTGCGCACCTCGGCCTGGCGCTTGACCAGCCGGTGTGCAAAGGTGATCGGGGCCGGCATCAGGACGTCGGTTTCATTTGTCGCGTAGCCGAACATCATGCCCTGGTCGCCCGCACCCTGTTCCTCGGCCGTCGCCCTGTCGACGCCTTGCTCGATATTCGGGGACTGCTTGCCCACGGCATTCAGGACGGCACACGACTTTCCGTCGAATCCCACCGACGAATCGTTGTAACCGATGTCGAGCACGGTCTTGCGAACCAGGTCCTCGAAATCGATGTAGGTCGTCGTGGTGATCTCGCCGGCTACGATCACGACGCCGGTCTTGACCATGGTTTCGCACGCAACCCTTGCATGCGGGTCATCGGCGAGGATGGCGTCGAGGATCGCGTCCGAAATCTGGTCGGCAATCTTGTCCGGATGCCCCTCGGACACCGATTCCGAGGTGAACAGGAAGGCGTTGCTCATGAGTAGGATCTGTTGGCTGAACCAAGGCGGATTGTAGCGCAATGCCCAAACAGTACGCCATTTGCCTGCCACAGCATGCCCGCGCTTGCGCTACGTCGTCGCCCCGCCAGCGCCGCACGATGCCGGAGTTTGCTTGCGGCTGCGGGCGAAACCTTGGAAAATGCGCCGCTCTTCCGCGTCCTGCGCGCGGCGAATACAAACTAAGGAACGGCTGAAACACAGCCCGGTCTAGACCAGCAATGTCACAACTCGCCAGACAGTCCGGCGCGCCGGATCGGCGCACGCTCGCCAATGCCATACGTGCGCTCAGCATGGATGCGGTGCAGGCCGCCGACTCGGGTCATCCGGGTGCGCCAATGGGTATGGCGGATATCGCCGAAGTGCTGTGGAACGACTACTTGAAGTACAACCCCGAGAATCCGCGCTGGCCGGACCGGGATCGATTCGTTATGTCGAATGGTCACGGCTCCATGCTGCTGTACAGCCTGCTGCACCTGACCGGCTACCCCCTGCCGCTCGAGCAGCTGAAGAGTTTCCGACAGCTCGGCTCTCACACCGCCGGGCATCCGGAGTACTCGCCGGAACTCGGCATCGAAACGACGACAGGGCCGCTGGGCCAGGGCCTCGCCGAACGCGGTCGGCATGGCACTGGCCGAAAAGATGCTCGCGGCCGAATTCAACCGGGACGGGTTCGAGATCGTCGATCACCGCACCTGGGTGTTCATGGGTGACGGCTGCCTGATGGAAGGCATTTCCCACGAGGCCTGCTCGCTGGCGGGGACGCTGAAACTCGGCAAACTCATCGGCATCTACGACGACAACAACATCTCCATCGACGGCGAGGTCGGCGGCTGGTTCACGGATGACACGCCGCGCCGCTTCGAAGCCTATGGCTGGCAGGTGATTCGAGACGTCAACGGTCACGACCCGTACGAGATCGGCACCGCGATCGAGACCGCCATGGCGGAAGACCAGCGGCCGACGCTGATCTGCTGCAAGACCGTAATCGGTTACGGCGCGCCCGGGAAGCAAGGCACGGCAGCGGTGCACGGCGCGCCGCTCGGCGAAGAGGAGATTGTCGCGGCCCGCGTCGAACTCGGCTGGCGGTATCCGCCGTTCGAGGTGCCCGAGGAACTCCGTGCGGCCTGGGATGGCCGCGAACGCGGTCGCGGTCACGAGCTCGCCTGGAACGAACTGTACGCCCGTTACGCTGCGGAACATCCCGGGCTGGCAGGGGAATACCGGCGGCGCATGGCCGGCGAACTGCCGGCTGGCTGGCGGAAATCGAGCCAGGCGGCGCTTGCGAAGCTTGAAGCGGATGCCGCGACCATGGCGACCCGCAAAGCCTCGCTGCTCGCCCTCAACGCGTTGGCCCCGCTGCTGCCGGAGCTGGCCGGCGGATCGGCGGACCTGACGGGCTCGAACCTCACCAAGCATTCGAAATCGACCGTGGTCAGCGGTGATGACGCGGCCGGCGATTACATCTATTTCGGCGTGCGGGAGTTCGGCATGACCGCCGTCTGTAACGGCCTGGCACTGCACGGTGGCTTCATTCCCTATTGCGGCACGTTCCTCACCTTCTCCGACTACGCGCGTAACGCCGTCCGCATGGCCGCGCTGATGGGCATTCGCAACATACTGGTCTATACGCACGACTCCATCGGCCTCGGCGAGGACGGCCCGACCCACCAGCCGGTCGAACATGTCGCGTCGCTCCGGTTGGTGCCGAACCTGCACGTTTGGCGACCCTGCGACGGCACCGAAACTGCGGTCGCGTGGATGCGGGCGATCGAACGCAGCGACGGCCCTTCGGCCCTCGTACTCACGCGGCAGAATGTGGCGCACCAGGTCCGTAACGCGGAGCAGGTACGCTCCATCGACCGGGGCGCCTACGTCCTCCGCGAATGCGAAGGCGAGCCGGAGCTTATTCTTATTGCGACCGGTTCCGAGGTCGGGCTGGCCGTCGAAGCTGCCGCGTTGCTGGGCGACGAAGACGTCGCGGTACGCGTCGTGTCGATGCCCTGCGCCGAGGTATTCGACGTCCAGGACGCTACGTATCGCGAGTCCGTGCTGCCGGCCGCCGTAACGGCGCGCGTGGCGATCGAAGCCGGCGTTTCGGACAGCTGGTGGCGTTTCGTAGGCCTGCGAGGCGCCGTCGTAGGGCTCGATCGCTTCGGGGCATCGGGACGCGCCGAGGAACTTTTCGAGCACTTCGGCTTCTTGTCCGGCAAGGTCGCGGAGGTCGCGCGGCGCGTGTTGGCCGGCTCAATTTGACGAATCAGGCGGTTCGCCGGAGAGCGGGCCGAATGCAGAATCCAGGAGACCAGGATGACGATCAAAGTGGGAATCAACGGTTACGGACGCATAGGCCGCAACATGCTGCGTGCACGCTATGAAAGCGACAAATACGACGACATCAAAATCGTCGCGGTCAACGACCTGGGCGATGCGAACACCAATGCACATCTGACACGCCATGACACCGCGCACGGCCGCTTCCCCGGAACGGTCGAAGTCGACGGCGAGCACATGGTGGTGAACGGTGACCGGATCCGCGTGTTCGCGGAACGTGATCCCGCGAAGTTGCCCTGGAAGGATCTCGGTGTCGACATCGTGCTCGAATCCACCGGCCTGTTCACGACCCGCGAGACTGCGGGCAAGCACCTTGCGGGCGGCGCTAAGAAGGTCATCATCTCGGCGCCCGGCGGCAAGGACATCGATGCGACCATCGTCTACGGGGTCAATCACAAGACGCTTAAGGCGAGTGACAGGATCATCTCCAACGCGTCCTGCACGACCAACTGCCTCGCGCCCCTGGTCAAGCCTCTGCATGAAAAAATCGGCGTCGAGCACGGGATAATGACGACGATCCATGCCTACACGAATGACCAGGTGCTGACGGACGTCTATCACTCGGACCTGCGCCGCGCCCGTTCGGCGACGATGTCGCAGATACCGACGAAGACCGGCGCTGCCGCGGCCGTCGGGCTCGTCCTGCCGGAACTCAACGGCAAGCTCGATGGCTTTGCCATGCGCGTGCCGACGATCAACGTATCGGCCGTCGACCTGACCTTCGTCGCCAGTCGCGACACCAGCGTCGAGGAAATCAACGACATCCTGCGCAAGGCGAGCGAGGGCAGCCTGAAGGGAGTGCTCGCTTACAACGACCGGCCGCTCGTGTCGATCGATTTCAATCACGATCCGGCTTCCTCGACCTACGACGCCACTCTGACGAAGGTCATGCAGGGGAAGCTGGTGAAGGTGATCGCCTGGTACGACAACGAGTGGGGTTTCTCGAATCGCATGCTCGATACGGCTACCGTGTTTCACAAGGTCTGAGCAAGGGCATGCGAGTCCTGAGGATGAGCGACGTGGACCTCGCGGGGAAGCGCGTGCTGATCCGCGAGGACCTGAACGTGCCCGTCGCCGATGGCAAGGTCACGAGCGATGCGCGCATCCGCGCCGCACTACCGACCATGACGGCGGCGCTCCACTCGGGTGCGGCGGTGATGCTCGTGTCGCACCTCGGCCGCCCCAAGGAAGGCAAGGCGGATCCGAAGGATTCACTGGCCCCGGTTGCCGCGCGGCTCGCGGAGTTGCTGGGTCGCGAAGTGCCGCTCGTCAGCGACTGGATCGATGGCGTCGACGTCGTCCCGGGCGCGCTTGTGCTGCTCGAGAACGTGCGTTTCCTGCCAGGCGAAAACGCGAATGATTCCGGGCTTGCGAAGAAGATGGCCGCCCTGTGCGACGTCTTCGTCATGGATGCGTTCGGCACGGCACACCGCGCCCAGGCGAGCACCTGCGGCGTCGCCGAGTACGCGACGGTCGCCTGCGCCGGGCCACTGCTCGTCGCCGAACTCGAGGCTCTCGACCGCGCACTGGCAAATCCCGCGCGGCCGCTGGTCGCGATCGTGGGTGGCTCGAAAGTCTCCACGAAATTGTCCGTGCTCGACGCACTGGCTGGGATCGTCGACACGTTGATCGTGGGCGGCGGCATTGCCAATACCTTTATCGCGGCCGCAGGTCACGGCGTGGGCAAGTCACTGTGCGAGGCAGACCTGCTCGATACTGCCGCTCGCCTCGCGAAAGGTGGCAAGGGTCGGGCGACGATACCCGTGCCGACCGACGTCGTCGTGGCGGGCGAGTTCGCCGCGGACGCGGCGTCCGCCGTCAGGTCGGTCGATCGGGTCGGCGACGACGAGCTGATCCTCGATATCGGCCCGCAGACCCGCCGGTCTTTCGCGGACATCATTGCTCACGCAGGCACGGTCATCTGGAACGGCCCGGTCGGCGTGTTCGAATTCGACGCGTTCGGCGCAGGCACCGAAGCGGTGGCGAAGGCCATTGCCGACAGCGATGCCTACTCGCTCGCCGGCGGCGGCGACACGATCGCGGCCATCGACAAGTACGGCGTCGCGGACCGCATCTCCTACATATCGACCGGCGGCGGCGCATTCCTCGAGTTCGTCGAGGGAAAAAACTGCCCGCCGTCGCCATGCTCGAAAAGCGCGCCGTGATTGAGCGGGCCAGGCCCGCACGATAATCGCCGCCGCGGTCTCCTACGATTGTGGCCACGGCCCCGAGACGGCGACCGTCATGCCGGGGTACTGGATGTTGACGAACAGGGTCTGGCCGTCGGGCGCGAAGCAAACGCCCGCGAGCTCGGACCCGGACCAGGCGTTGTCGGCGATCGCATACTGCGTACCGTCCGGACGTATGGCGACGAGCCCGCAGTGCCCGGCCGAGTCCTCGCACACGATCAGGTCGCCCCAGGGCGCCATCGTCAGGTTGTCGGCGTTGCGCAGCAGGGAGTCCTCGCGGGCTTCCGCGACGAGTTCGAGGAAACCCGGGGCCGCGGATTCGCGTTCGCTTCCTTCGTCCGCAGCCGGCGTGTAGCTGAACACCTGTCCGAGGCGTGCGGACCCGCCGACGGTGCAGGTGAAAACCAGCGCCTCGCCGGTCCAGCACAGGCCTTCGCCGCGAGCGAAGGTCGTCGCGCCGGCCATGGCTCCGCGCAGCCGCAGGTCGTTCAGGACCGGGTCCACCTCGTCCAGGTCGAGCCACCGGACGGGCAGACGTTCGCCGGCGCGGATGTCCGGTACGTTCGACCAGTTGTGCGTGCGCATGGAGGGCCGGCCCGCGACCGAGAGCGCCTGCAGGCGGCCGCCCTCGGCCAGCTTGCCGGGCACCGCAGGCAGGAAGCGGTAGAACAGGCCGTAATGGCGGTCTTCCGTGAGGTACACGGCGCCGCTCGCCGGATGCACGGCGGCGGCCTCGTGTTCGAACCGGCCGAGCGCGCGCAACGGCTCTGCCCGCACGAGGCCGCCCGCGTCCGCGCGCACTTCGAAGACGTATCCATGCTTCTCGTTGCGCACGATGCGCAGGCCGCCGGTGTACGAAGTGCCGGGATCCGTGAAGGTTTCCTCGCAGGATAGCCAGCTGCCCCAGGGCGTCCGTCCACCGGAGCAGTTGAGTTCGGTGCCGGCGAGGCTCAGGAACTGTCGCTCGGTGCGGCGCGCGTCCGGATCGTAGATCGTGGTCGTCGTGCCGCCCGCACCCGGGGTTTCGCCGGCGCCCCAGTCGTACACGTTTTCCCGGACGGAGTCGGGGAGCGTCGCGAAGCGGGTGCCGAACGCGCTGTATTCCGGGTAGGCCGACTCCATCTCGTGATTGCATATGAGGATCACGCGTCCGTCTCGACCGGCGAAGGCGGCCATCCCGTCGTGTGCCGGCGGCACAGTGAGACCGTCTCCCATGGCATCGCCGGCACGCGATACGACGTCGACCCGGAAGCCGTCGGGAACATCGAGCAGTCGCTGCGGATCCGGACGCAATGGGCCGAACAATGATCGTGCGTTTCCCGCGTGCAGGCTGGTCGGTGCGGCTGCGGCCGCGGTGATGCACATGATGAATCGACGGCGGTTCAGCAAGCTGGTTTCTTCCAGATCGAGATGCGACGCAGCATACCGTTACTTGATTGCCGACAAAAGACAGCGCTGCGGATTCAGTCCGGCGAAAGCAAAAGCGCTGTGCAATAATCGTCGCCATGCACAGGCGAACCAAGATCGTAGCAACGCTCGGCCCGGCCTCCGAACGATATGAAACGCTCGTCAAGATGATCGAAGCGGGACTCGACGTCGTGCGTCTCAACTTCTCGCACGGGCCTGCGGAGGAACATCGGGCGCGTGCGGCGAAGGCCAGGGCCGCGGCGGCCGAGTGCGGGCGGGAAATCGGCCTCATGGGCGACCTGCAGGGGCCGAAGATCCGGGTTCGCCGATTCCGGGAGCGCAGCGTCGAACTCAAGGACGGCCAGTCCTTTTTCCTCGACAGCTCGCTCGGCGCCGACGAGGGGACGATCGACGGTGTCGGCGTGGCTCTGGAAACGCTGCACGAAGACGTCGAGCCGGGCGACGTGCTGTTGCTGAACGACGGCCTGATCACGCTGCGCGTGGATGGCGTGGATGGGACGCGCATCAACAGCACCGTTGTCAACGGCGGCCTGCTGTCCGATCACAAGGGCATCAACAAGAAAGGCGGCGGTCTGTCCGCACCGGCGCTGACGGACATCGATCGGGAGAACATACGTCTGGCCGCGGAGCTGGAGATGGATTTCCTGGCCGTCTCCTTCGTTCGGTCAGGTGAGGACGTGGCCGAGGCGCGGCGCCTGTTCGAAGCTGCAGGCGGGCGGGGCCGGATCGTGGCCAAGGTAGAGCGCATCGAGGCGGTGGAGAACATCGATTCGATCATCGATGCGGCCGATATCGTGATGGTTGCGCGCGGCGATCTCGGCGTCGAGATGGGATACGCCCAGCTCACGGGCATCCAGAAAAAGCTCATTCGCAAGACGCGCAAGAAGAGCAAGATCGTGATCACGGCCACGCAGATGATGGAATCGATGATCCAGAACCCGATTCCTACGCGCGCGGAAGTCTCGGACGTCTCGAACGCCGTGATGGACGGTACCGATGCGGTGATGCTGTCCGGGGAAACCGCGGTCGGAAAGTATCCGGTCAAGGCTATACGGGAGATGGCCGAAGTCTGCCTCGGTGCAGAACAGTTTCCGCTGCCCGAAGGCATGACGCGGCACCGTATCGGCGATTATTTCGAACGCGTGGACGAAGCGATCGCGATGGCCGTGATGTACACCGCCAACCACCTGGACGTCGCAGCTATTTTTGCGCTGACGGAGTCGGGATCCACCGCGTTGTGGATGTCGCGCATTCGCTCCGACATCCCCATTTACGCGTTCACGCCGCACGTCGACACCTGTCGCCGGGTGACGATGTACCGCGGTGTTTTCCCGGTCCACTTCGACACCCGCACCACGGACTCACGGGCGCTGTACCAGGATATCTTCGACTTCATGCGCGAGAAGAAGATCGTCAAGGTCGGCGACCGCATCATTTTCACCAAGGGTGACCTTGACGGCGTGTCCGGCGGAACCAATGCCATGAAGATCGTGGAAGTCACCGCCCGGAGCTGAAACGCCGATGCAGAAGTGGCTGCTCCGCTCGCTGGCGTTCGCGGCCGCGCTGATCGTTGCAGTCCTCGCTACCGGGTACGGGCTCCTCCGCGCCAGCCTCCCGGACCTCGACGGCACGCTGGTGGTCGAGCACCTCGATGGCGCTGCCAGCATCGAACGCGACGCAAACGGTGTGCCGGTCATCACCGCGGGCAGCCGCGCGGATCTCGCATTTGCGACCGGCGTTGCGCACGGCCAGGACCGATACTTCCAGATGGACCTGATCCGGCGGCAGGCCGCCGGCGAACTGGCCGAGCTGTTCGGGCCGGCCGCCGTCGATATCGACCGCTATCATCGGTTCCACGGTTTCCGGGCCATCGCGGTTCAGGTGCTCGCGAGCCTGGCTGTCGACGAGCGACTCGTGCTCGAGCGTTACGCCGCCGGCGTGAATGCGGGACTTGCAAGCCTCGCTGCCCAACCGTTCGAGTATTACGTCATCCACAAGAAGCCGGCGCCGTGGACCGCAGAAGATTCGCTGGTCGTCGTGTATGCGATGTTCATGGAACTCAATGACGAACGCGCCGACCGCGACCTGCGCCACGGGATCGCGAAGCGAGTGCTGCCGCCCATGGTGTACGCCTGGCTGTATCCCGACGGCACGCCCTGGGACGCACCGATCCTGGGCGACCCGCGGCCGGTCGCGGCGTGGCCCGCGTCGGAAGACTACGACCTCAGGGACAGGGCGCGGGGCGCGGCGGCGGCCGCTGCGCTCGCACCGGCGCGCGTGCACGGCAGCAACAACTGGGCCGTCAGCGGCGCACTCACCGCGAGCGGTCGCGCGCTGGTGGCGAACGACATGCATCTCGGCCTGTCGGTGCCGAACATCTGGTATCGCGCCCGCCTGGTCCAGACGGCTGACGGGAAGCGCGACCTCACCGGCGTGAGCCTGCCCGGCACGCCGCTGGTCGTTGCCGGCAGCAACGGCCGGATAGCCTGGGGCTATACCAACAGCTACGGCGACTGGTCCGACGCCGTCCTGCTGAAGCCCGGGTCGCGGCCCGGTACCTACCGCACGCCGGACGGCGAGCGGGCCTTTACGCTGCGCCGGGAAAACATCGCGGTCGCCGGTGCGCCGGACGTCGAACTGCGCGTACGCGAAACGATCTGGGGCCCGGTGGACGAGGCGGCCGCGTATCCCGAAGGCGAAATCGCGGTGAGCTGGATCGCCCATCATCCCCGCGCGGTCAACCTGCGAATCCTCGATCTCGAAACGGCGAGGTCCGTCCCCGAGGCACTCGACATCGCAAATCGGATGGGCCTGCCGCCGCAGAACTTCGTCGCCGGTGACGCAGACGGCAACATCGGCTGGACGATCGCGGGGCAGATCCCCGTGCGTGCCGGATACGACGCGACGGTGCCCGCCGATTGGAGTTCGGTGCCGGGCTGGACTGGCTGGCGCGAGCCCGCCGAGTACCCGCGCATCGTCAATCCGCCGGAAGGGCGCATCTGGACGGCGAATGCACGTGTGATCGAGGGCACCGCGCTCGCGATCGTCGGCGACGGTGGCTATGAGCTCGGTGCCCGCGCGCGCCAGATCCGCGACGACCTGCGGGAGCGGGAGCGATTCACGGCCGCGGACATGCTCGAAATCCAGAACGACGACCGGGCCTTGTTCCTTGCGCCGTGGCGTGAACTCCTGCTCGGCGTGCTGGCGGAGGATGTCGTCGACGCAGACCCGGCCCTGCGCGAATTCCGTGGCCTGGTGGCGAACTGGGTGCCCAGGGCCGCCCCGGAGTCCGTGGGTTACCGCCTGGTCCGCGACTTTCGCCTCGAAGTGCAGCAGCGCGTATTCGACGGCCTGACCGCGCCGGTCCGGGCGCACTACGAGGTGCCCCCGCAGCTGATCATCGGCAATCAGTTCGAGGCGCCGCTGTGGCAACTCGTGACCGGGCGCCCGGCACACCTGCTGCCGCCGGAATACGAATCCTGGGACGCACTGCTGCTCGGGGCCGTGCGCGCCAGGATCGACGACTATGCAAGGACCTACGGCACGCCGCTGGCACAGCGCAGCTGGGGCGAATTCAATACCGCGTCGATACGTCACCCGCTGTCGGCGGCACTGCCGGTGCCACCGGCATGGCTCGACATGGATCCGGACCCCCTGCACGGCGATTCCGACCTGCCGCGTGCGCAAGGGCCGGACTGGGGGGCGTCGGAGCGCTTTGCGGTGGCTCCCGGGGACGAAGCCGGCGGCCTGCTGCAGATGCCGACCGGCCAGAGCGGCCATCCCCTGTCCCCGTACTACCGTGCGGGCCACGCGGATTGGGTGGCCGGACGGCCCGCGCCGTTCCTGCCCGGGCCTGCACGTTTCACGCTGAAGCTCAAGCCCGCCGCAGGTAAGATGGAGCATCCGGAGGAGTAGGGGAGATCGCAGGCTCATGGAAAGAAAACGATTTACGGGCACGCAGCGGTATATCGCGACCAACGACCTGACGATGGCGGTCGACGCGGCGGTCACCCTGGAACGGCCCATCCTCATCAAGGGCGAGCCCGGCACCGGCAAGACCCAGCTGGCGGTCGAGGTGGCGAGAGCGCTCGGCAAACCCCTGCTCGAATGGCATATCAAATCCACGACGCGGGCGCAGCAGGGCCTGTACGAATACGACGCCGTGGCGCGCCTGCGCGACTCGCAACTCGGCGACGACCGAGTGCACGACATCGCCAACTACATCGTCCCCGGCAAGATCTGGGAAGCGTTCGAGTCCGAGCAGCAACCGGTCCTGCTCATCGACGAGATCGACAAGGCGGACATCGAGTTCCCCAACGACCTGCTCCAGGAACTCGACCGAATGGAATTCTACGTGTATGAAACCCGCCGGCTCGTGACGGCACGCCACCGGCCGATCATCGTCGTCACGAGCAACAATGAAAAGGAATTGCCGGACGCGTTTCTCAGGCGGTGCTTCTTCCACTACATCAGGTTCCCCGATCCGGAGACGATGGCGCGTATCGTCGACGTCCACTTCCCGGGTCTGAAAAAGTCCCTGCTCGCCGAAGCGCTGAACGCTTTCTACCGGATCCGCGACATGACGGGCCTCAAGAAAAGGCCGTCGACCTCCGAACTCCTCGACTGGATCAAGCTACTGCTCGCTGAGGACATTCCGGCGGAGGCGCTGAAGAGCGAGAACACACGCTCGGCCATCCCGCCCTTGTACGGAGCATTGCTCAAGAACGAGCAGGACGTGCACCTGTTCGAGCGGCTCGTGTTCCTCAATCGGAAAACCGGCGGGTCGCAGTAGCAGGCCATGCTCGTACCGTTCTTCTTCATGTTGCGGAACGGGGGCCTCAATACGTCCATTACCGAACTTCTGTGCCTGCACGAGGCACTCGAGCGCGGCGTCGCCGGCTGTAATGTCGACGATTTCTATTACCTGGCCCGTGCCACACTCGTGAAGGACGAGTCCCGGCTCGATCGTTTCGACCGGATTTTTGCGGTCTATTTCCGCGGGGCCGAGGACTCCCTCGCGGACCTCATGACGGAAGTGCCCGGGGACTGGCTCAGGCGTGAAGCCGAACTCAGCCTGAGCGCCGATGAACGCGCCAAAGTCGAGTCGCTCGGAGGGTTCGACGCGCTGCTCGAGGCACTGCGGCAACGCCTGGAAGACCAGGACGGTCGGCACGACGGGGGGAGCCGCTGGATCGGCACGGCCGGTACGTCACCTTTCGGCGCCTACGGCTACAACCCGGAGGGTATTCGCATCGGGCAGTCCGCATCCAGGCACCGAAGCGCCGTCAAGGTCTGGGACCGGCGTGACTATCGAAATCTCGACGACAGCCTCGAGCTCGGCACACGGAACATCAAAGTGGCGCTGCGGCGCCTGCGCAAGTTCGCGCGGGAGGGGGCGGCCGACGAGCTCGATCTCGAGGAGACGATCAATCGCACCGCGCGCAATGCGGGCCTGCTCGACATCTGCATGGTTCCGGAGCGCCACAATGCGGTCAAGGTGCTCCTCTGCCTCGACATCGGCGGTTCTATGGACGACCACGTGCGTATCTGCGAGGAACTGTTTTCAGCGGCACGCACCGAATTCAAGCACCTGGAGTACTTCTACTTTCACAACTTCGTCTACGAAACGTTGTGGAAAGACAATCGCCGCCGTCACGCCGAAAAGACGCCGGTCTTCGACCTGATTCATACCTACAGTTCCGACTACAAGCTCATCTTCGTCGGCGACGCGACCATGAGCCCGTACGAGATCGTCTATCCCGGCGGCAGCGTCGAGCACTGGAACGAGGAGGCCGGCGCGGTCTGGATCCGGCGTCTGCTCCGCTCCTACCCGAAAGCGATCTGGTTGAACCCGGAGCCCGAAGACCGCTGGGACTACACGCCTTCCGTGAAATTGATCCGGGAGCTCCTCGGAGATCGCATGTATCCGCTGACGATTGCGGGGCTCGACGACGGTATCAGGGCGCTGCGCTGACCGTCGGGGCGCCGGCGAGTTCCTCCAGGTCCGCGAGTACTTCGGCCGAGTGCGTGTCCGGATCGACATCCTCGTAGTGCCGGACCAGCATCCCCTCGGGATCGATCACGAAGGTTTCCCGTTTCGCCATCGGCATGCCGAACAGACGGGTCCTGACGCCGTAAGTTTCGGCCACCGTGCCGTCCGTGTCGGCGAGCAGCGGGAAGGGCAGGCCGTGGGTCGCGGCGAACCTGCTGTGCGATTCGATGTCGTCCAGACTCACGCCGATGATCTGGGTGTTGAGCTTCCGGTAAGCGAAGATGTCGTCCCTGAACCCGCAGGCCTCGGTCGTGCAGCCGGGCGTTTCGTCTTTCGGGTAGAAGTACAGCACCACCCAGCTGTCCAGGTAGTCCTCGAGCGAATGTAGCTGGCCTTCCTGGTCCGGCAATTCGAAATCGGGTGCCTGTTCGCCGACTACCGCTCCGCCCTCGGCGAACGCCGGGGCGGCCAGCGTGCTCATCGCCAGAATTGCGAAGTACAGGGTGTTTTTCATCGAATTCGGCCCGGATACTGTGTACTTGGGAGGCCCACTATAATACGACCCGCGGTCCGGGCTGGAAAGCGAGTGCGGGCCGCGTCCGAACGGAGTTCATGAGTACGAATACGGGAAATCCGAAAGCCGCGCTGGTGCTCCCGGGCGGCGGCGCGCGTGGCGCATTTCAGGTCGGGGTCCTCAAGGCAATTGCGGAGCAGTTGCCGAAAGGTTCCGTGAATCCTTTCGATATCCTGAGCGGAACCTCGGCCGGGGCCGTGAACGCTGTCGTCATGGCCACCAAGGCGCGCCGTTTCCGGCTGGCGGTCACCGAGCTGGAACAGGTGTGGCGCAACTTCCGCAGCGACCAGGTCTTCCGGACCGACCGGTTGACGATGCTGAAGAGCAGCCTGCACTGGTTCGCATCCATCGTGACGGGCGGCCTCGTAGGCATGCCCAAGTCGCTGCTCGACAACTCCCCCCTGCGTGCGCTCCTGAGCCGGAACATCCGCTTCCCCGCGATCCAGAAGGCCTTGGACAACGGCTGGCTGGAAGCGGTCGCCGTCACGGCCGCCGGCTACACGACCGCCCAGTCGCATACCTTTTACCAGGCGACCGATGGCCACGAGCCGTGGTGGCGGAGGCGCCGGGTCGGCGAGCGCAACGTATTGAACCTCGATCACGTCATGGCCAGCATCGCGGTGCCGATGATTTTCCGGCCGGTACTGGTCGGCAACGAATGGTTTGGCGATGGCGCGATGCGGCAGGCGACGCCTCTGAGTCCGGCCATCCATCTTGGCGCCGACCGCATCATGGTAATCGGTGTCCGCAACGAGATTCCGGACGCGGAACCCCGGCACGTTCGGCCGTATCCCAGTTTCGCGCAGATCGCCGGATACACGCTGGATGCGCTGTTCCTCGACGGACTGTACTCGGATCTCGAGCGAATGACGCGCATTAATCAGATGCTAGATTCGGTGCCTGCGGCAGAGCGCAACGGCGTGATGCGCGACATGCGACCCATCGACATTTTCGTCGTTCTTCCGAGCGAAGACATACGGGACATTGCGTACCGGCATCACAAAGCATTGCCGTTCGCCGTGCGCGCGCTGCTGCACGGCATCAGCGGCCGGCGCGAAAGCGAGAATCGCCTGATGAGCTACTTGCTGTTCGAGCAGTCATTCACTCGCGAACTGATCGAACTCGGCTATCGCGACGCGATGAAATGCCGGCGGGAAATCAAGGCGTTCGTCACGGGGCAGCCGATTCCCAGGTTGTTTGCGCCGGACTGGGTACAATACGACCTGACCGACACACGCGCCTGATCGTGCCGCGCCGCGTTTGTCACGCGGCAGGCTGGGTGTGCAGCTGGTTGTGACGCAGGCTCACCGGCTCGTTGCGCGATCGCAATGCACGGGCGAGCTTTTCGGCCATGCATACCGAGCGGTGTCGCCCGCCGGTACAGCCCAGCGCGATGGTCAGGTAGCCGCGGTGTGCGTCGCGGTACGCCGGTATCCAGCGCTCGAGAAAGCGGAGGATATCTTCGAACATCGCCGTGAAGCTGTCATGTGACTCGAGGAAGCTGCCGACTTTCGGGTCGAGACCGGTGAGGCCACGCAGCTCGTAGTTCCAGTACGGATTGGGCAGGCAGCGCAGGTCGAACACGAAATCCGCGTCGGCCGGAATGCCGAACTTGTAACCGAAGGATTCGATAAGGACCGACATGACGCTCTTGCGGCGCCCGTCGACCCGCTCGCGAATCGTATCGGCGAGGTCGTACACACTGGTAGACGAGGTATCGATGATCAGGTCCGCGGTATCGATCACGTCCGCCAGCATTTCGCGTTCCTGCTCGATCGCCGAACGCAATTCTGCTCCATCGGTCGACAGCGGGTGCCGCCGGCGGCTTTCGCTGTAGCGCTTGAGCAGGATCTCGTCGTCGGCCTGCAGGAAGAGGACGTCGGTCACGATGTCCTGATCGCGGAACTGCCGGACCAGCATGGGCAACGACTCGAGGTCCCGGCGCCGGTTACGCGCATCGATGCCGACAGCGATACGCGAGCTCTGCGGATCCTTGCTGGCACTGACCTCGACCACCGCAGCCTGCAACAGCGCGGCAGGCAGGTTGTCCATACAGTAGTAACCCAGGTCCTCGAGGACGTGCAGTGCTACCGATTTGCCGGACCCCGAAAGACCGCTGACTATGATCAGCCGCCGATCAGCCCCCATCAGCCGCCCTCGGCTGCCTTGCGTGCGCCGGCTTCGGCGCCTCCGGATCCTGCCAGAAGTGTAGCGTGCAGATCCTTGCTGGAGCGCGCGGCGCGCAGGTGCTCGCGAAGTTCCTCGTCGGCGAGCAGGTTCGTGACGAGGTTGATATCCGCATAGTCGGCATCGGTCAGCGTCATCGGCACCAGGAGGCCGAAGACCAGGTCCACCGGCTCCGCGAGTGCGGAATCGAAGTCCACGGGTTCGGACAACCTGATGAGCGCGGCGTGACTCCTGTCGACCCCGTCGACACGGCAGTGCGGAAACGCAACGCCCTGCGTCATGCTCGTGCAGCCAAGCCGCTCTCGCTCGATGAGCCTCTCGAAAATATCCTCTGCGGGAATATCCGTCAGCGGACGCACGAGCAGTTCGCTCAGAATCTCCAGGCAGTGTTTTTTGCTGCGCGCATGTGCGTTGCACAGCACGCTGTCGGGTTTGATAATCTCGGCGAGTGACATGGGGGAAACGGCTTGTATAAACCGAATGACCGTGTGACCCGGTTCACGCCCGCGGTCGCTGTGCGGGAAAATGCGTGCGGGTCACACGGTTACATCATGCGGTCAGGAAAGGTCTCTCTTGAGTGTTTCTCGAGCGTGATGATCTACAAGCCTTTCCTTGTGCTTACGCACCTGCCGGTCCAGCTTGTCCACGAGGCCGTCGATGGCCGCGTACATGTCCTCATCGGTAGTTTCGGCGAAGATCGTACCACCATTAACGTTTACTTTCGCCTCTGCCTTGTGACGGAGCTTCTCGACGGTCAGAATGCAGTGCACATCCGATACCAGGTCGAAATGACGTTCCAGCCGTTCGATTTTAGACTCGACATAACCTCTCAGCGAGTCAGTTATTGCGACGTGATGGCCTGAAACATTCACTTGCATGGGTGCCTCCAGTTCTACTAGGGGTACGGCCTCTCTCTCGAAAGCCCGTACCGTTGCTGTTGTCACTGTCCTGCGGCGTTATCAACCTCCTTCGGGTTCGGGCCGGACGGTCGGCGGCGCTCAGCGCGCCGGCCGTTGTCTGCGATCACTGGACGACGCCAGGTTCATGGCTTCACGGTACTTCGCCACGGTGCGCCTCGCAACCTTGATGCCGTCCTCGGCGAGCAAGCTGGCGATCTTGCTGTCACTGAGGGGCTTTTTCGGGTTTTCGGCGCCGATGAGCTTGCGGATTTTTGCGCGAACGGAGGTCGAGGACTGGTCCTCGCCGTGTTCCGAACTCAGGTGGCTGGAGAAGAAGTACTTGAACTCGAAAACGCCACGCGGCGTATGCATGTATTTGTTGGTCGTTACACGCGAAATCGTCGATTCGTGCATGCCGATTTCCTCGGCAACGTCCTTCAGGACCATGGGCTTCATCGCCTCGTCACCGAGGTCCAAGAATTCGGTCTGGCGGGACACGATGCAGGTCGCGACCTTGAGCAGGGTCTCGTTGCGGATCTCGAGGCTGCGGATCAGCCAGCGTGCTTCCTGCAGCTGTGAGCGAAGCACTGCATGATCGCCGCTGCCGCGCAGCAGCTTGGCATAGGTTTGGTTGACGGACAGGCGCGGTACGCCCGTGGGGCTGATCTCGACCTGCCAGCGGTTATCGATCTTGCGAACGAATACATCCGGAATCACGTATTCCGCCCGTGCGGAACTCACCGCGAGGCCTGGTTTCGGATTGCAGCCCTTGATCAGTGCCAGGGCATCGTGCAGATCTTCCTCGGAGGTGCGCAGCGTGCGTCGCAGTTCGCCATGCGCACGGGTTGCCACCAGGTCCAGGTGCTTCCCGGCAACCTCGATGGCGAGCCCGAGGCCCGGCGTGTCGGCATCGAGCTGCCGGAGCTGCAGGATCACGCATTCGCCCAGCGATCGCGCGCCGATCCCGACCGGGTCCATGTTCTGCACCTTGACCAGCGCGGCCTCGATTTCCGCCGAGCTGACTTCCGCGTCGATGCTCGCCTTGATGTCGTCGAGGGAGGCGGTGAGATAACCGTCGTCGTTGATCGCGTCGATCAGCGCCTCGCCGATCAGCGCTTGCCGCGGAGTGAAATCCTCCATCTCCAGTTGCCACAGCAGGTGCTCGCGCAGCGTCTGGCCGGCCTGGTCCGCGAATTCCGAAATGGGCCGCCCTTCGCCGTTCCAGCCGGCGTCGCCGCTGCGGTCCGACATGCGGATCTGCCAGGTGTCATCTGCCTTGACGGCGTCCACGTCGATGGCTTCGACTTCGACCGTGGTCTCCGACGTCGTGCGTGGCACGTCGGGCAGGTCTTCCATCTCCAGCATGATGTTCTCTTCGAGCGCGTCCTGTATCTGCGCGTTCAGGTCGAGCACCGGCAATTGCAGGAGCCGGATCGCCTGCTGCAACTGCGGCGTCATGGTCAACGACTGGCCGAGTTTCAATTGCAGCGAAGGTTTGAGCATCAATGCGTTTTCCAAAGCGTCCCGGGCGAAGCTTGCCTCAAAGCCTGAAGTCCTGTCCGAGATACACTTCGCGGACGTGATGATTTTCCAGTATCTCCGCGGGTGATCCGGATGCGATCAGGCTTCCGTCACTCAGTATATAGGCTCTGCCGCAAATTCCGAGAGTCTCCCGCACATTGTGGTCCGTGATCAGCACACCGATGTCGCGTTCGCACAAGTGCCTGATTATCCTCTGGATGTCCAAAACGGAAATGGGGTCCACGCCGGCAAAGGGTTCGTCCAGCAAGACGAATGAAGGGGCTGCAGCCAGCGCCCGGGCGATCTCGACCCGGCGACGCTCTCCGCCGGAGAGACTGATCCCGAGGCTCGTGCGGACATGGCCTACGTGCAGTTCGTCCAGCAGCTTCTCCAGCTCTTCCTCGCGTCCCGCCCGGTTCAAGTCCTTGCGGTTCTCCAATATCGCGAGGATGTTCTGCTCGACGGTCAACTTGCGGAAGATCGACGCTTCCTGCGGCAGGTATCCGACACCGAGCCGCGCGCGTACGTGCATGGGTTGCGAAGTCAGATCCTGTCCGTCGAGCAGGATCTTGCCGCTGTCCGCCGTCACCAGGCCGACGATCATGTAGAACGCCGTGGTCTTGCCGGCGCCGTTCGGCCCGAGCAGCCCTACGATCTCGCCGCTCAACATCTCGAGAGACAGGCCCTTGACCACTTTGCGCAATTTGTAGCTCTTGGAGATCTCCTCGACGGTCAGGATGCTCATTCGGCGCCGTCCTGCTCGGATGCTGCGTCCGCGTCTCCGCGTCGTCCGACTCGCCATCGCTTGCATCGTCGTCAGTCGTGCCCGGCTTGTCGTCCTCGTCCGCCGGCGGCGTGTAGGTTACCTTTACGCGGTCGTCCGGATCGTCCGACGACACTGCATTGACGCGTCGTTCCCGGATGTCGTACACGAGAGTCTCCGATGCAATGCGGTTACCGCCTTCCGAAATCGTCGCGTCGCCGGAAAATTCGATCACTCCTTTCGCGACGTCATAATGCAGTTTTTGCGCTTCTGCAAATGTGGATTCTTCGGCGCCGGGACGCTGGAAGCGGAACGTCGCGGGCGAGCCCTCAATAGTCGCCACTTGCAGCTGGAACTCAGTAAAACGCATGTTCGCGGTCGAGCATTCGATGTGCCCTGCGTCGACATCGAACACGACGTTGCCCGAGAAGTCCCAGGTACTGTCGTTGAAGTCGGTACTCGTGGTATGCGCGACGTCCGCAACAATACTGATGCCGCCCTGCGTGAGCTTGAGGCCCGTGAACCTGACCATCGACGACTCGCCGATGTACTCCAGGTTCTCGGCATCGATGTCGACCGGCATGCGCATGTTGTCGACCTGCGCGCGCGCGACGCCGGGCGCGACGAGCAGGGTGAGCGCCAGGTACGCAACTATCGGCTGGCAATACACCATCTTCGGCTGCATTTTCAGGGAACGAATCGGCCGCTCACGTTGGACCGGATTTCCACGCGGTTTTCCTTCAGGAATGCTAGCATGCCGGTCCCCGCCAGGTTGCGCTCGCCGATCCGGATCTGGATGCGATCGTCAGTTTCGGCGACCTGCCGCTCGGGATCGAAGACCAGGGAGTTGGTCCGAAGTTCGGTCAGGTCGCCCGAGACACCTTCCTCGCTCCTTGCCAGAACACGGCCCTCCAGCAGCACCCGGTTGTCTGCTGCCGACAGCAGCGCCGTATCCGCATGGATCGTCCAGGGCACGTCGCTTTGCGGCGTGTAGTCGATGACCACGGCCGAAAAGCGGATACGCTGGTCCGGCTGCTGCTCGGCGAACTCCGCCCGAATTTCGTACAGGAGCGAACCGTCCTCGCCCGTCCCCAGTATCCGGGCATCTTCGAGGTAATACCCGCGGTGCACGGATGCGGGTGCGACCGGTGCTGCGACGTCACCGCCGTCGTCACGAGCGAGATACCAGCTCGCCAGCGCAGCTATCGACAGAAGCACCAGCGCGATGGCGAGGCGCGGGCTCACCGCCGGACCGGGACCACGGTGGCAAGAATCAAATCACAGATTTCGCGAACGGCGCCGTGCCCGCCGGCTGCGGCGGTCGTAAAGTCGCAGTATTCCCGAACTGCGGGCACTGCATTGGCCACGGCCACGGAATAGCCGACTTTCGTCAGCAGGGGCAGGTCCGGAATGTCGTCACCGACAAATGCAGCGTCCGCCGCGACGATGCCCAGTTTGGCCGCGAGCCGGTCGAACGCTCCCGCCTTGTCGGCGCACTCGAGAATCACGTGGCGGATCCCGAGCTCGGTCATGCGCCTTGCCGCGGACTCGGACTTGCGGCCGCTGATCACGGCGACCTCGATACCCGCCTTCAGCAACTGGCGGATCCCGAAACCGTCCTGCGTACAGAATACCTTCGACTCGATGCCATCGTCCGACAGCAGGAACCGGCCGTCCGTGAACACGCCGTCCACGTCGAATGCGACGAGCTTCAGGCCGGCCGGCGGCGCCTTGCCCTTGGCGGCGCTCACACGATCCCCGCGCGGAACAGGTCGTGCACATTCAGCGCCCCGATCAGCCGGCGCTCGTCATCGGCGACCAGCAGGGATGTGATGCGATTGTCTTCCAGAACCTTCACTGCCTCCGCCGCCAGGATATCGGGTACTGTGGTCTTGCAGTTGACATGCATGACGTCGCTCATGGTCGTCGAATGCACATCTGCGCCGTCGTCGAGTGCGCGACGAAGGTCGCCGTCGGTGAAAATGCCGAGTATGCGCCGGCCGCTGTCGACGATCGCCGTCATGCCGAGGCCCTTGGCCGTCATCTCCATGAGGCCGTCGCGCAGCGGCACGTCCGGCAGCACGGCCGGCACATCGTCGCCGGTCCGCATCACGTCGGCCACGCGCAGGAGGAGTCGCTTGCCGAGACTTCCGCTCGGATGGGAACGGGCGAAGTCCTCCACGGTGAAACCGCGGCTCTTCAGCAAGGCGACCGCGAGGGCATCGCCCATTGCCAGGGTCGCCGTCGTGCTGGCCGTGGGCGCCAGGTTCAGCGGACAGGCTTCTTCGCTGACGCTGACATCGAGATGAGCATCTGCCAGCCGCGCGAGGCTCGAACGCGGATTGCCCGTCATCGACACGAGGCGCGCGCCCATGCGTTTCACCAGGGGCAGGATTGTCAACACTTCCGCCGTCTCGCCGGAATACGAGATTGCGAGCAGCAGATCGTCACCGGTAATCATGCCGAGATCTCCATGGCTGGCCTCGGCCGGGTGCATGAAGAAGGCGGGCGTGCCGGTACTTGCCAGGGTCGCGGCGATCTTGGAGGCGATGTGCCCGGACTTGCCCATGCCCGTGACGACCACCCGGCCCGTGGTCGCCATGCACAGCCTGCAGGCCGCGCCGAACTGGTCGTCGAGCCTCGAACTCACCTGTTCGAGCGCGCGAGCTTCGATGGCGAGGGTGTCCCGCGCCAGCTGCAGCAGTTCGGCATTATTCAATGTGACCGGCACGATCCTAGTCTAAACGTTTTCAGTGCGCACATAGGCCGAATACGCGACGTGGGCCACGAGCGGGCGGCGCCGGCCCCCCGGGCACGACCCGCCGGCCGACGAACCGAGCCAGGCGCGTATGATAAACAATCGCCCCGAGCGTTTGGGAAGCTTCCGGGAGCCGGTTACACTGCGAACCCGCAACCCTGCGAGCACGATCATGCAAGCGGCCGAAATCGAAACGCGCATCGCCGTCGCCTTCGACGATGCACTGGTGAAAGTCGAGAGCGACGACGACACGCATTTCGGCGCGCTGGTCGTTGCTCGGGAATTCGAAGGGCTGCGCGCGATCGCCCGCCACCAACTGGTGTACCGCAGTCTCGGTACACTGGTCGGCAACGAGATTCATGCGTTGTCAATTCGGGCGTACACGCCCGCCGAATGGTCCGAGCTTGGCGGCCGGTCCGGATAAGCCGGCTTCGACGTCCACCGCCGACCGCCATCGCCACGAATTGCTGACCGCACAGGGAACTAGAGAATTTCCGGGCGTTCGCCCGCCACCACGGTGAATGTCAGCCGGTCGCCATCGCGCAGCGCCATGATCTCGACTTCGTCGCCGGGATTGGTGCCGGCAGAGATCAGCAACGCCTGTCGCCGGTCAAGGATCGGTTCCCCGTTGATGGAAAGGATCACGTCGCCCTTGTGCAGTCCCGCATGCGCCGCCGGTCCGTTCTCGTGCACCGACTGGAGCAGGATGCCGACACCGTCCTTGAGACCGCGCGCCTCACGCTCGGCGCCCGTCAGGTCATCGGGGACCAGTCCCATCCAGCCCCGAATGACCCGGCCGTGCGCCTTGATCTGCTCCACGACGCCGCGCACGAGGTCCACCGGTATCGCGAAGCCAATGCCTTCCGTGGCCGTGTCCTGGGCGAGGACGGCCGTGTTGATCCCCACCAACTCCCCGCGTGCATTGACCAACGCGCCGCCGCTGTTGCCGGCGTTGATCGCAGCGTCGGTCTGGATGAAGTTTTCGAATGTCACGAGATCCAGAAGGCCGCGGCCGGTCGCGCTGACGATGCCCTGGGTCACGGATTTCGTCAGGCCGTACGGATTGCCGATGGCGAGCACCACGTCGCCGATCCTGAGCGTGGCCGAGCTGCCGAGCGGCACCACTGGTAGCGCGCTGAACTCCACCTTGAGCAATGCGAGGTCCGTCTCCCGATCGACGCCGACCAGCTCCGGTTCCGCGATGCGGCCGTCGCTCAGCTGCACGCGAATTTCCGCGGCCTCCGCGACCACGTGATAGTTGGTCACCAGATAGCCTTCCGGATCGATGACCACCGCCGATGCAAAATTCGTGCTGACCCGAAATCGGGTGCGTGCGGACAGTGACGCGCTGTCCTGCACCAGACGCTTCGTGTAGACGTTCGCGACGGCGGGCGAACTGACGTCGACGGCGTCAGCGTAGCTGAACGGCGGGACCGGCGTCTGCGCTCGCATGACCGGAAGCAGATCGGGTTTGACGAGCACGATGAGAAAGGCCGCGGCAAGCCCGACCACAACCGACTGCAACAGGAATGCGAATGCTGATTTCAACTCCGACTCGACAGGCTGTTGACTCGCTCGGAAACGGCCGCCCGCTAGCCAATATCGACGGCCGCCGTGTATAATCCTGCAAGGGTCCGCACCGAGTGCCCGGCTAACCGACATCCTGACGGCATTCCGGGGCTGCTGCAAATCTATCAGTTTCGAAACAAAGCAAAAACGCGCTGAACGAAAGCCTGCCCCCACAGTCGGCACCCCGTCGACAGACAGTCTTTCCAAGAGCCGGGCGTATGGGAGTGCCTGATGGCTGACGAGGATATGGATCAGATCGATCGTAACCGACGTCATTTTCTCACCGTTGCAACAGTCGTTACCGGCCTGGCTGGCGCCGCAGTCGCGACCTATCCCTTCCTGGCATCACTGAAGCCCAGTGCTCGTGCGCAGGCTCTCGGAGCTCCCGTCGAAGTGCCCATCGCAACGCTTGAGCCCGGGGAGATGATTCGCACGCTGTGGCGCGGCAGGCTGGTTTTCGTGCTGCGCCGTACGCCAGACATGCTGGAGCGCCTGCCGGACAACGACCCGAACCTGAGAGACCCCAATTCGAAGGAAGTCGACCAACAGCCCGAGTACGCGGCGAACGCGACGCGCGCCGTGCGGCCTGAGTTCCTGGTGCTGGAAGGCTCCTGCACGCATCTCGGCTGCGCGCCGCTCGAGGACTTCCAGGTACGGCCAAGCGAGGACTGGAACGGCGGCTTCTTCTGTCCCTGTCACGGCTCTAAATTCGACCTGGCGGGGCGCGTCTACAAGGGCGTTCCGGCGCCGAAGAACCTGCGCATTCCGCCGTATCGTTTCGTCCGCGATGACCTGATCTTGATCGGCCAGGACACGGGAGTTGCATGATGGCCAAGATCGAAGCTGAAGTCGGCAAACCCAAAGGCGGTCTGCTCGCCTGGATCGATGCGCGGTTTCCGCTGACGTCCACGATCCGCTATCACGCGACGGAATACTACGCGTCGAAGAACTTCAACGTCTGGTACGTGTTCGGCGTGCTCGCCATGGTCGTGCTCGTCATTCAGCTCGTTACCGGCATCTTCCTGACCATGAACTACAAGCCGTCGGCCGACGAAGCTTTTGCGTCGGTCGAGTACATCATGCGCGACGTCGACTGGGGCTGGCTCATCCGTTACATGCATTCCACCGGCGCATCGTTCTTCTTTATCGTCGTGTACCTGCACATGCTCCGCGCGATGCTCTATGGTTCCTACAAGAAGCCGCGCGAGCTCATCTGGATCATCGGGATGCTGATTTTCCTGGTCCTGATGGCGGAGGCATTCGCGGGTTACCTGCTGCCGTGGGGTCAAATGTCCTACTGGGGCGCGCAGGTCATCATTTCGCTGTTCGGCGCGATTCCCGTAGTGGGCGAAAGCATCGTCGAGTTCATTCGCGGCGACTATTCGATTTCCGACATCACGCTAAACCGGTTCTTCGCGCTGCACGTCATCGCACTGCCGCTTGCGCTCATCGCCCTCGTGTTCGTGCACATCGTCGCATTGCACGAAGTGGGGTCGAACAACCCGGACGGCATCGAGATCAAGGAGCGGAAGGGTCCCGACGGCGTGCCGCTCGACGGTGTTGCATTCCATCCGTATCACACCTCGAAGGACCTGGTCGCGATCATCGTATTCCTGATGATCTTCTCGGCAGTCGTGTTCTTCGCGCCCGAGATGAACGGCTATTTTCTCGAGCATGCGAATTTCGAGCCGGCGAACTTGCGCGCAACGCCCGAGCATATCGCGCCAGTGTGGTACTTCACGCCGTTTTACGCCATCCTGCGCGCTGTTCCGGACAAGTTGTGGGGATTCATCCTGTTCGGACTGGCGGTGATCTTGCCGTTGTTCCTGCCGTGGCTCGACCGTTCGCGCGTCAGGTCCATTCGCTATCGTGGCTGGATGTACAAGACGGCGCTGGCATTGTTCTCGGTCAGTTTCGTCGGACTCGGCTGGCTCGGCCTGCAGCCAGCCGAGCACGTCTACGTGATTGCGGCGCGGATACTATCGATCATTTATTTCGCGTTCTTCCTGCTGATGCCATATTACACGAGCATAGACAGGACCAGGCCGGTTCCGGACAGGGTGGTCTATCATGCGTGAGCCACAGAAAGTGACCCACAGGGTGGCCGCAGCCGCCGCGAGCGGCGCACTTCTTCTTGCATCAGCCGCATATGCGGCAACGGACCTTGAACTCGAAAAAGCCCACATCGATCCTTCCAACGTGAATTCACTGCAGCGTGGTGCGCGCAACTTCATGAACTATTGTTCAGGCTGTCACTCCGCGAAATACGTGCGGTTCAAGACGATCGGGAAATACCTCGGACTTTCGGAGGATCAACTCGTCGACAATCTGATGTTCAATGCCGAGAAGACCTTCGAGACGATCGACGTCGCGATGCAGGCGGACGACGCGGAGCGGTGGTTCGGAAAGACGCCGCCGGACTTGTCCCTGATGGCTCGCGCGAAGGGCGCCGATCATGTGTACACTTTCCTGAAGAGCTTTTACGTCGATGCGGACAGTCCGACCGGCGTGGACAACAGGGTATTGCCCGGCACGAGCATGCCGCACGTGCTCTGGGAACTGCAGGGGTTTCAGGCGGCGGATTTTTCCGAACACACCGAGGGCGACGTCACGACGCTGCATTTCGAAGGATTCGAACCACTGACTCAGGGCACACTGGATGCCGAGGACTACGACGCGTTCGTAAGAGACACGACCAACTTTCTGGCGTACATTGCGGAGCCGATTCGCTCTGACCGGCGTAAGCTCGGGGTCTGGGTCATCATGTACCTGCTGTTCTTCCTGATCGTAGCTCGCATGCTCAAAAAGCAGATCTGGAAGGACGTGAAGTAATGGCCGTGATCGCGAACAGACGTTCCGTCATGACGCTGTTTTCCAGGCCCACTGACATACACAGCCACCGGACTCGGCTGGTTCTGGCCGAAAAGAACATCAATATCGAAATTGCCAACGTCACGGGTCACGAGTTGCCGGAAGACCTCATGGATCTCAATCCATACCATACGGTCCCGACGCTCGTGGATCGCGACCTGACGCTGTACGACTCACGGGTGATCATCGAATATCTCGACGAACGGTTTCCACACCCGCCCCTGATGCCCGTAGATCCGGTCACCCGCGCCCAGTTCCGGCTTGCGCTGTTCCGCATCGAAACCGACTGGTATACGCTGGCCGAGGAAGCGGACCAGGCGGACGGCAAGCTCAACGCCAAGTCCCGCAAGCTGTTGCGGGAGAGCATCCTGCAAAGCGCGGACCTGTTCGGTGCCCGGCCGTTCTTCCTGTCCGAGGAATTCTCGCTGGTAGACTGCAGTATTGCGCCGGTACTGTGGCGCCTGCCGGCTTACGGCATCGAGCTGGGGCCGGAGTTCGACCCCATCGAGGACTACATGCAACGCGTCTTCGCGCGACGTTCGTTCCAGCAGTCACTCACGGAGCTCGAGCAGGAAATGCGCATGTGAGTCCATCCGGGACGGCTTATGTCATGTTTCCGTATCCTGACCGAATCAGTGCTAGACTTGGCGCCAGCTCCTGACGATTCACGATAACACTGCCTTGTCGAACCCGAGCCGATCCAAACGTCCATACCTGATCCGCGCCATGCACGAATGGATGATGGACAACGGGAACACGCCGCATGTCGTGATCGACGCGCTCGTTCCGGGCGTCACCGTGCCGGCGGAGCATGTCAAGGACGGCAAGATCATCCTCAATATCAGCGAATCGGCGGCGCACAACCTGAAGCTCGGCAACGATTCGCTCAGCTTCCGGGCCCGTTTCGGCGGCGTTCCCTTCGACGTCTGGGTGCCGACGGCGTCCGTGCTCGGTATCTATTCGCGTGAAACTGGCCAGGGCATGATCTTCTCGCACGACAACGATGCTGCCGACGATTCGGGACGCGGTGGCAATCGCGTCGGCGGCGCACCGCAGCACGACGAGGTCGATCCGGCCCGCGCGCGCTCGCACCTGCGCATCATCAAATAGAAAAATCGGGAAAGCCGGGAAAACCGATTCTTCGTCAGCCGTTGTCGCCGAGCAGCGTCGTGTCGATGATATCGCAGAGACAGTGAATGACGAGCAGGTGCACTTCCTGGATCCTGGCAGTGCGGCTCGCGGGCACCCGAATCTCGACGTCGTCTTCTCCGAACATGGCGGCCATGCGACCGCCATCGCGTCCGCTCAATGCGACGACTTTCATGCCGCGCTCATGTGCCGCCGACACGGCGCGGCACACATTCTCCGAGTTGCCGGAGGTCGAGATCGCAAGCAGCACGTCCTGCGGTTTGCCCAGTGCCCGAACCTGCTTCGAGAAAATCTCCTCGTAGGAATAGTCGTTGCTGATCGAGGTGACAGTCGAGCTGTCCGTCGTGAGGGCCATGGCCGGCAGGCCGGGACGTTCCATTTCGAACCGATTCAGCAGTTCAGAGGAGAAGTGCTGTGCGTCGCCCGCAGACCCGCCGTTGCCGCAACTCAGAATCTTGCCGTCGTCGAGCAATGCCTGGCTCAGCAATGCTCCCGCAGCGGCGATCGCTTCGCTCAGTACGTCGACAGCGTTCTGCTTGGTCGCGATGCTTTCCGCAAAGTGTTCACGAACTCGGTTGACCGGATCCATGTTCCTGCTCGCCGAAGAGCTGCCTGATGAAAGTCTAACAGAACACCTGCCGTATCCTTCACCCTGCCGGCCGGAAGGCATCCCGCAGCCAGTCGATTGCCATGTTGCCGTCGGCGTCATGACGCACGCCCACGACGTCGAATCGGCAGGGGTAGTTGCGGAACACCGGATACCTGGCAAGGAATAGGCCGGCGGTCCGGATGAGTTTCGCCTGCTTGCGCCCGTCGACCGTCAGGCATGCGTTGACGAAACTGCCCATACCGCGGGCCCGGACCTCGATGAATGCGAGGCAGTCGCCATCGACCATCACGAGGTCGATCTCGCCGCCGCGCGTGCGGAAATTGCGGGCGACCGGCCGCAGACCGTGCTCGCACAGGTAGCGGCTGGCGCGCTCTTCCGCGCTGCGTCCTAGGGGTCCGGTGGCGGGTCGGGCCATTCCATGTCATCCATGACATCGTCGGTGCCGACGTCGACGCCGTTGTCCAGAGGCGTTGCGAAGATTTCCGGCTCGGGCAGGGCCGCCGGCGTGCCGCGCTCGAATCGCGCCCACGCCAGGTAGCGGTGCACCCGGCCATCCTCGTCCAGGTGCAGCCGGCCGGTGGCGCCGTCGATTTCCCGGAACGCATCGCCCTCGCCGGCGTACAGCGAGCCGATGAGGTGATACGCGTCGAAACCCATCGCGTGCAGCCGGCCCAGGCGGCGCTGCTCCGGCCAGTGTTCGTCGAACAGCGGCGGAACGCTCCGGATCCAGGGTTGCGGGTCGATGATCCACGGCACGTCCGCGAACATGACGCCATTGAGGTCGCTGTCGGAGCGGCCATCCATGGCGTAGATTGCGGAGGTGGAATAGACCGGCAGGTCACCCGAGTAGTGGAACTTCAGCTGCGACTTCAGGAGCCGGCCGGCCGGGGCATCTGCGGCCAGGAAGATGAACTCGGCGTCCTGGCGACGGCGCGGATCGAATTGCAAAGGGCCACCGATGTTCGCGCGCAGTCTTTGGTAGCGTTTGACGCTGCCGGTGAGGCTCATGAGGTCTTCGATGGTGCTCGAGAAGTCCGGATTTCCGGTCACGTAGCTGCGGCTGTCCAGCACGATACCGCCCAGCGCCTCGAAGGCCGTAGCGAAGCTCGCGAACATACGCTGGCCCCAGTTGCTGTTCGGCACGAGTGCCAGCGCCCGCGTGTGGCCGTCGAGAATGGCGCGCTGTGCGACGGCCGCGGCTTCATCTTCCGGCGCGAGGGAGAACTGGTACAGGCCCGGCGGGGCGAGCGTGTCGTCCGGCAGGTAGTTCAGCGTCAGCACCGGCACCGGCACGAGAGTGTCGTTCGCGAGCTCGGTAACTTCCTGCTTGAGCAAGGGCCCGACGACGAACTCGGCGCCGTCCTCGACTGCCGCCGCGTAGGCGGCGCTCGCGCCGCCCTCCGTGACCACGTCGTAGATGCGGACCGTCTGGCGTTCATCCAGCCCGCCGGCGGCGGCGAAGTAAGCGCCGAAAAAACCGTTCTGGATCGCCTGTCCCGCGCTCGCGGCGCTGCCGCTAAGCGGCAGCAGCAAGGCGATCCGCTGCGGGTACTCGAGCTCCGCGGCGTCCGGCACATCGAGCCCGTCGAGCAGAGCGTTGGCGGGATGGCCGGGGAAACCCTCGCGCCAGCGCGCGACCCCGTTCGACCAGCCGAGGCCTTGCTGGCCTGTAGAAGCGGCCAAAGCGCCGATAGTCAGCCAGCCGCGTACTTCCGGCTCCGTCGCGACATCGGCCGCGGCGCGCAATGTTTCCGGATTGCTGGCGACCAGGCCGCGCCAGAGTTGCTCGCGATTCTGTTGTCGCTCGTAGCTACCGGACAGCGCGTCTTCCCGTTGCAACAGCAGCCGTACAGCGCGTGCCGGATCGCCTTTCAGGAACCAGGCGTCGGCCCGCAACGCATCGGCACGCGCCCGATAGTTCGGGGACAGCGGCTGTGTGCCGAGCGCATCGAGTATGCCGAGCGCACGATCGGCATCGCGCTCACGGATCGCGAACGCGGCACGATTCATGTCCCACAGCCATTGCACCTCGCCACTGGCGGGCCGCGGCACGTTCGAGAATGCATTCGTGGCGCGGCGAATGTCGCCGGCCAGCAACCATTGTTCCACGGCCAGCAGCGTCAGCCGGTCGCGATCCGGACCGGCGGCATTGCTTGCCAGGCCGATGTATTCGCGTGCCGCCTCCGCGTGATCGCCGTTCTTAGCGAGCTGGTCCGCCGACACTTCTCCGGTGCGTGCGGGCGAGGTCGCGAGGCCGGTAGTTTCGCAGCCGCCGAGCATTGAGAGCGCGAGCGAGCCTGCCACGATGCTTGCCAGCGTAGATGCGAAGCGGGCAGGATGTTTCGCTGCAGAACTCATCAACCGGGTACCAATACGTCCTCCGTGAGTGGCACGCTGTACATCGTTGCAACACCCATCGGAAATCTCGAGGATCTGTCTCCACGCGCGCGCAGGATACTGGCGGAGGTGGAGTTGATTGCCGCCGAGGATACCCGCCACACAGGCCGATTGCTATCGCA
Source organism: uncultured Pseudomonadota bacterium (assembly GCA_963770585.1). GTDB lineage: Bacteria > Pseudomonadota > Gammaproteobacteria > Steroidobacterales > Woeseiaceae > UBA1847. Next base: position 205,827 of record CAVYQH010000001.1, read on the forward strand.
GTTTGGCGTGACAACGCGGCTAAAATCATTGCACGAACACAACGAAACGGCAGCTGTCGGCGCGCTGATCGATGCACTCGAGCAGGGTCGCTCGATAGCGCTGGTGAGCGACGCGGGGACCCCGCTCGTCAGCGATCCCGGCTATCGGCTCGTGGCGGCGGCGCGCGCCCGTGGCATCGACGTGTCGCCAGTGCCCGGGCCGAGCGCCCTGATCGCGGCGTTGTCGGTCGCCGGACTGCCGACGGACCGATTTTGCTTCGAGGGATTTCTTCCCGCGCGGGGCGCGGCACGCCGCAGGGCGATCCGCGCGCTCGTCAACGAACCCCGGACATTGGTTTTCTACGAATCCGTGCACCGAATCGGAGAAACGCTGTACGACCTGCTTGCCGGTTTTGGAGACGACCGCCCCGCATGCATCTTGCGGGAGCTGACCAAGATGCACGAACAGGTCGTCTCCGGGACGCTCAAGGAACTCGTTCGCGCGCTGGAGGCCGGCGACATCGCCCGCAAGGGCGAATTCGTCGTCGTGGTTGCCGGCGGCGAGCCGGCGACAAGCGGGATCGACGCGGATGCGCTCGCAATCGAACTCGCGGACGCAATGCCCCTGCCGCAGGCGGCGGCGGTCGTCGCGAAGCTCACCGGCGGCAAGCGCAACGAGATCTATCGTCGGCTGCTGGCGCGGAAAAAGTAGAATGCGGCCGCCGCCGGAACGGGTAGAATCGGTCGCGGAAACGACGGAGCCGGCCAGGCAATCGCTGCGCAACTGCGCGGAGGAAAGTCCGGGCTCCATCGGACAGGGCGCCAGGTAACGCCTGGGGGGCGCGAGCCCACGGAAAGTGCCACAGAAAACAAACCGCCGCACGGCCCGGTCACGAGCCGCGCGGTAAGGGTGAAAAGGTGCGGTAAGAGCGCACCGCGCGACCGGTAACGGATCGCGGCACGGCAAACCCCGCCCGGAGCAAGACCAAATAGGGGAGTGCGCGGATCATTCCGCACCGCCGGTCCCGAGCGGACTCCCGGGTAGGTTGCTAGAAGCGGCCGGTGACGGTCGCTCCAGATGAATGATTGCCCCAGACAGAACCCGGCTTATGGTTGGTTCCGCCGTTTCCACTCTGTCCTGAATCGAGGAGCGAGCGATGAGTAAAACAAGAACAATGCTGTGCTCGATGTTGCTGCTGACCTTGCTGTCCGGCTGCGGTTACAACACGCTGAATGCCGGCGACGAACAGATCACGGCCGCCTGGTCGGAAGTGGTGAACCAGTACCAGCGCCGTGCCGACCTGATCCCGAATCTCGTGCGCACCGTCGAGGGCTTTGCCGAGCAGGAACGCGAAGTGCTCATCGGCGTGACGGAGGCCCGTTCGAAGGTCAATCAGATCCAGATTACACCGGAGATGATCAACGATCCGGCCGCCCTCCAGCAGTTCCAGGCGGCACAGGGCGAACTGTCGAGTGCCTTGTCGCGCCTGCTGGTGACGGTCGAGCGCTATCCCGAACTCAAGTCCGACCAGAATTTCCGCGACCTGCAGGCACAGCTCGAAGGGACGGAAAACCGGATCGCGGTGGCTCGCAATCGCTACATCGAATCCGTGCGCGAATACAACACGGTCGTGCGGTCCTTTCCCACGAACCTGACGGCGATGATGTTCGGTTTCGACGTAAAGCCGAACTTCACGGTCGAGAACGAAGCCGAACTCGCCGAGCCGCCCGAGGTGTCGTTCGGCGACGAAGACTGAGCACGCACGTGCGTGCCGTCTGCAGCCGGGCCGCGGCGGCAGGCCTCCTGCTGCTGGCCGCGCTGGTCATCGCGCAAACGCTGCGCGAGGTGCCCGATCTCAGTGCGCGCGTGACGGACCTGACCGGCACGCTCGGCGGGACCGAGCGGCTGGCGCTCGAGAATCGACTGCGCGAACTCGAGGCGGATACCGGCAGCCAGCTGGCCGTGCTCTTGGTCGATTCCACCGAGCCCGAGTCGATCGAGCAGTACGCGCTGCGCGTCTCCGAGAAATGGCGGCTGGGTCGCGCGGACGTCGACGACGGCGTGCTCGTTTTGATCGCCGTCGATGATCGCGAAATGCGCATCGAGGTGGGTTACGGCCTGGAAGGCGCGATTCCGGACGCGCGCGCGAATCGCATCATCGACGAGCTGATCACTCCGCGTTTTGCCACCGGGGATTTCGCCGGCGGACTTGCCGCAGGGGTCGATGCACTGGCGGCCTCGATCCGCGGGGAAGAGTTGCCGGCGCCGGAGCGGCGGGGCACGGAACTGCCGGATATCGGCGGCATGCTGCCGATCCTCCTGATACTCGGACTCACCGTGGGCGGCGTCCTGAAGCGCACTTTCGGTGCCTTCCCAGGCGCGGCACTGACCGGCGGGATCGTAGGCCTCATCGTGTGGTTCATCGTCGGCCTCGTCGCGACGGCGGTCGTCGCCGGCATCATTTCCTTCATCGTCATCCTGTTCATGTCCGCCGGTCCGGGTTCGTGGTCCAGCGGACGCGGTTACGGCGGGGCCTTCGGCGGCGGTTTCGGCGGACGTGGCGGCGGATTCGGCGGTGGCGGCGGCAGCTTCGGCGGCGGCGGTGCTTCGGGAAGCTGGTGAGGAACATGAATCGCTACTTTCGAAACCTCACGACCACGCGCTTCGCCCTGAACCGGGCCTTTCCGCCGTCCGTTCTCGGCGCGATCGAAGCGGCGATTAGCGCATCCGAAGCGAAGCACGGCGGCGAAATCCAGTTCGCGATCGAAACCGCCCTGGAGTTCGGCGACCTCTGGCGCGGCATCAGTGCTCGCGACCAGGCGATACGTGCCTTCTCCGACCTGCAGGTGTGGGACACCGCGCAGAACAATGGTGTGCTGATCTACGTCCTGCTGTCCGAGCACGACATCGAAATCGTCGCCGATCGCGGTTACCACAACCGGGTCGCGGACACGGAGTGGAAGGGTATTTGCATCGAGATGCAGAACGCATTCGCCACCGGACGGTTCCTCGAAGGCTCGCTCGCCGCGATCGACGCGGTCACCACGATCCTCGCGGCGGAGTTTCCGCGCGGCGAAGGCGACGTCGACGAACGGCCGAACCGGCCGATCATCCTGTAGCCGGCGCTCGCAGCAGGACTTGCCGCGACGACCGGAGGTCTGTGCTCCGGCCTGCCACGCCGCCCTGCACAATTCGCCGGCATCCCGGGCTTTGCGCAACGCCGCATGCGGCGGCCGCTGCCGCCCCGCCGGCGAAGCTGCTGCCCGATGCCTTTGCGCTCGTCGAAGAACAAGTCCTAAGGGATTGATTTTGCTGGCAGGAAATCTGCCACATTTTGCCCGATTCCGGCCACGGATACGCCTCTAAGTCCCTGTAGAACAAGAATAAATGGACACGTGTTGTTGACGCGTCCGAAACCCGGTCCTATAGTGTTGAAAAGTGGAAAAATGTGGGAGGGAAGGGGCTGCCAGCCCGGAAATCGCGCCAGAAGTGCGGTTCCCGGCAGGCCCTTGCTGCGATGTTTCGAGGGGCAACCAAGGTCACTCTGGACGCCAAAGGGCGCATGGCCGTTCCGAGCCGGTATCGGGAGCGGCTCGCGGCCCGTTGTGACGGCCATATCGTCATGACAGTGGACAAGGATCACTGCCTCCTCGTGTATCCGCTGCCGGACTGGGAGGAACTCGAACGCAAGCTGGTGCGGCTGCCCAGCATGAACAAGACCGCGCGGCGGATGGTGCGGATTATGGTGGGTTACGCGACCGAGGTCGACATGGACGCCAACGGGCGCCTGCTCGTGTCGCGCGAGCTCCGCGATTTCGCCGGGCTCGAAAAAGACGGCGTGCTCATAGGGCAGGGGAACAAGTTTGAACTGTGGGACGAAGCAACCTGGAACGAGAAACGGGACAGCTGGCTCGGCGGCGACGACGACGATGGAGAGCTGCCTGCGGATCTCGAGTCCATCGCTTTCTAGACCACGAACAAGTGCATGAGCGGTAACGGGCATGTGCCGGTGCTGCTCAGACCGGTCCTCGACGGACTGCGGATAAAGAAAGACGGCATTTACATCGACGGGACCTTCGGGCGCGGGGGACATTCGGGCGCAATACTGGCAGAACTGGGCGAGGCCGGACGCCTGCTGGCGATCGACAGGGATCCGCAGGCGATCTCGGCGGCACCGGCGGCGCTGACCAGGGACCCGCGCTTCGAGCTGATCAGGGGCGAATGTGCGCAACTGCGAACGTACACGGACGAACGGGGGCTCACGGGGAGCGTCGATGGCCTGCTGCTCGATCTCGGCGTCTCGTCGCCGCAACTGGATGACCCGCTTCGCGGATTCAGCTTCCTTCGGGACGGCCCGCTCGACATGCGCATGGACCCGGAACGCGGCACCAGTGCCGCCGACTGGCTGGCCTCAGTGAGCGAACCGGCATTGAGACGGACGCTCAGGCAATTCGGTGAAGAGTCGCTCGCGCCGCGAATCGCCCGCGCGATCGTCGACGCAAGGGCGCAGCATCCGATCACGCGCACGGGCGAACTCGCGGCGATCGTGGAATCCGCCACTCCCGCGAAACTGCGCGGGTCGCGCCGGCATCCGGCGACCCGGACCTTTCAGGCGATCCGCATCGCAATCAACGACGAACTCCTGCAGCTGCAGGCAGCACTGGACCACTCTCTGGACGTGCTGGCGAACCGCGGCCGATTGTGCGTCATCGCTTTTCATTCGCTCGAGGACCGGATCGTCAAACGCTTCATGCGGGATCATTCGCGCGTGGCACAACAGTATCGCGGCCTGCCCAATGTGCCCGCAGAGTTTCGGCCCGCACTCGCCCTGGTCGGCAAACCGTGGACCGCGAGCACGGACGAAATCGAAGAAAATCTGCGGGCGCGCAGCGCGCGGCTGCGTGTCGCGGAGCGGCGATGATGGCCGGCAACGAACAGCGCCAGTCGCTCGCGCTCGTGTTCGTATTCGCGGCAGTCTGCGTGGTGGGTGCAATGGCGCTGGTCTATACCAAGCATGAAGCGCGCAAGCTGTTCGTCGAACTGGAGTCGCTGACGGACGAACGCGATGAGCTGAACATCGAATGGGGCCAGTTGCAGATCGAACAGAGCACCTGGGCCACGCATGCCCGCATCGAACGCGTCGCGACGGACGACCTGCGTTTGACACGGCCCGAGGCGACCGAAATCTTCGTGATCGAACAGCGATGACCCGTGGCGCTGAAACCCGGGTACAAACGGCGCGGCGCTTCACCGGTCGGCTTTCGATAGTCGTGGCGGCGTTCGCGCTGGTCGCCGTGTCGCTGGTCGCGCGCGCCGTCCACCTGCAGGTGCTCGACCGCGAATTCCTGACCCAGCAGGCCGACACGCGACACCTGCGAGTGGAGAAGATCGCGGCGCACCGCGGCACGATCACGGACCGCAATGGCGAGCCGCTCGCGATCAGTACCCCGGTTGACAGCATCTGGGCCAATCCGAAGGAGCTCGCGCCCGCCGTCGACAACGCAGCGCGCCTCGCCGCGGCGCTGGGCGTCGATGCCGACCTGCTGATCCGGCGCATCACCCGCAGCATGGACAAGGAGTTCCTGTATCTGCGCCGGCACCTGAGCCCGGAAACGGCGGCACAGGTCCTGGCCCTGAAGCTGCCCGGCGTGAACGTGCAGCGCGAGTACCGGCGCTACTACCCGGCGGGCGAAGTAACCGGCCACCTCGTCGGCTTCACGAATGTGGACGACGAGGGCCAGGAAGGACTCGAGCTGGCGTTCGATCACTGGCTGGCGGGCGAGTCCGGCGCGAAACGGGTGTTGAAGGATCGTCTCGGGCGCTCCGTCGAGAACGTCGAGAGCATCCGGCCGCCGCACGAGGGCAAGGATCTTCGCTCCAGCATCGACCTCCGCATCCAGTACATCGCCTACCGTGCGCTGAAGTCTGCGATCCGTCAGCACGATGCGCTGTCGGGCTCTGTCGTCGTGCTCGACGTCCGCAGCGGCGAAGTGCTGGCGATGGTCAACCAGCCGGGCTACAACCCGAACGACCGTGCCCAGTACGCCGCCGAGCGCTATCGCAACCGCGCGATCACCGACATCTTCGAACCGGGGTCGAGCATCAAGCCGCTGATCGTCGCGGCGGCGCTCGAGAGTGGCGAATTCCTGCCGAGCAGCATCATCGACACCGGGCCTGGCTTCATCACCGTCGGCCGGAAGCGCATCGAGGACAAGAGCAATCTCGGCCGCATCAGCCTGACGACGGTCCTCGCGCGCTCCTCGAACGTAGGAGCGACCAAGCTTGCGATGGCGCTGCCCCCGGACGAACTGTGGTCGACGATGACGCACTTCGGCTTCGGCGAGCTGACGACCAGCGGATTCCCGGGCGAATCCGCGGGCCTGTTGACCCACTACGACAACTGGAAGCAGATCAACCAGGCAACCCTGGGCTACGGCTACGGCGTGTCCGTGACCCCGTTGCAGCTGGTCCAGGCCTATGCGGCGCTCGGCAGCGGCGGCCGCATGCGGCCGGTGTCGCTGGTCGCGAGCGAGCAGTCGGGCGAAGGCCGCCAGGTGCTGCGCGGCGATACGGCGACGACCGTCGTGCAGATGCTGGAGGAAGTCGTCCGGCCCGGCGGCACGGGTATGAAGGCCGCGGTGGCCGGCTACCGGATCGCGGGCAAGACGGGCACCACGTGGAAGTCCGGCGTCGGCGGCTATTCCAAGGACAAGTATTTCTCGATCTTCGCGGGACTCGCGCCCGCGAGCGACCCACAACTGGCGGCGGTGATCGTGATCGACGAGCCGCACGGCGAACTTTATTACGGCAGCGACGTGGCTGCGCCCGTGTTCGGCGAAGTCATGGCGGAAGCGCTGCGCCTGCTCGCCGTGCCGCCCGATGCATTGCCGGCCCGCGATCCGGGCAGCGTGCTGCAGGCAATGAGCACGCCGGAGGTCCGCGAATGAGTCGGCCCGCAGAGCGCATTAGCGGCGCCATGACCCTGGATGAACTCTTCGCGGGCCTCTGCGATGCACCGCGCCTGCCGGTCGCGGACCTGACGACCGACAGCCGCCGGGTGCGGCCGGGCAGCCTGTTCCTCGCCTGTCGCGGCCAGAGGAGCCACGGCCTCGACTATCTCGGCGAAGCCACTGCGCGCGGCGCGGCGGCGGCGGCCTGGGACAACACCGATAGCGTTCTGCCGCCGGCCGACGCGGCGCTCCCGCTCTTTGCGGTGCCGGCCCTGTGCGCGCGGCTCGGCGAAATCGCAGATCGTTTCTTCAGGGCGCCGTCGGCGGACGTCGGCGTCATCGGCGTGACCGGCACGAACGGCAAGACGACCGTGGCCTGGCTGGTCGCGCAATGCCTGACCCGGCTCGGCAACAGATGTGCCTATGCGGGAACGCTCGGCTACGGCATCGGCGAACTCGTCCGCGACGACGACCTGACTTCGCCGGACGTGGTCGAGATCCACCGGCGACTGGCGGGTTTTCGCGACCAGGGCGCCGGTTCTGCGGCGATAGAGGTTTCTTCGCACGCACTCGAGCAGCGGCGGGTGGCCAGCGTGCGCTTCGATGCGGCGATTTTCACCAACCTGAGCCGGGACCATCTCGACTACCACGGCGATATGGAGGCCTACGGCAGGGCCAAAGCGCGGCTGTTCGACGAATACGGCGCGCGGCATCGCGTCGTCAACGTCGACACGGCATTCGGTGCCGCACTGGCGAAAAGACTGGTTCCGAACTGCGTGCTGGTTTCGACCGACGCGGGCTTCGACCTGCCGGAGGGGCCCTACGTGCACCTGCAGGCGGTCGGCGCGGACGAGTACGGCAGCCGCGTCGCAGTGCGGTCGGACAAGGGACAGGCGGAAATCGACCTGCCGCTGGTCGGCGGCTTCAATGTCGCGAACGCCGCCTGCGTGCTGGGTCTCCTGCTCGCGCTCGGCCGGTCGCTCGACGACTCGGTACAGGCGCTCGCCGCGGTCACGGCGCCGCCGGGTCGCATGCAGAAGGTGCCGGTCGCGGCCGAGGTGGCCGCCTACGTAGATTACGCGCACACCCCCGACGCCCTCGGCGCCGCGCTCGCCGCGCTCAGACCGCATGCCGCTGCGGCGCTCTGGTGTGTGTTCGGTTGTGGCGGCGAACGCGATGCCGGCAAGCGGCCGGAGATGGGCCGCATCGCGGCGCTGCGGGCCGACCGGGTGGTCGTGACCAGCGACAATCCACGGTCGGAGCCGCCCGGAAGGATCATCGACGAGATCGTCGCGGGCATCGGGGACCGGAGCAAGGTCGAGATCATCGAAGACCGCGCCGCCGCCATCGCCGGGGCCATCGCACGTGCAGCCGCGGGGGACATCGTTTTAATCGCGGGCAAAGGCCACGAGGATTACCAGCTGATCGGCGGCCAGCGTCGCGCGTTTTCGGATTTCGCCCACGCCGCGCGGGCGCTCGGCGCACGGGAGTCACGCGAATGATGGCAGAGCTGTCGGCCGCGGCGGCATATGCCAGTGGCGTCCTGCACGGAGCCGACCGCACCTTCGACGGCGTCTGCACCGACACCCGCACGCTCGCGGCCGGCGAGCTGTTCGTGGCGCTCAAGGGGTCGAACTTCGATGGCGGCGACTACCTCGCCGAAGCGGCGCGCCGCGGCGCCGCCGGTGCGCTCGTCGCACGACGCACGGACGAGGCGATTCCGCAGATCGCGGTCGCCGACACGCGCCTCGCCCTGGGCGAACTGGCGCGGAGCTGGCGGCGGCAGCAGCCGGCCGTCGTGGTCGGCATCACCGGCAGCAACGGCAAGACCACCCTGAAGGAACTCACCGCAGCCTGCCTGGCGGAAGTCGCGCCGGCGCTCGCGACCGCGGGCAATCTCAACAACGACATCGGCATGCCGCTGATGATGACCCGCATCGAGCCGTCGCATCGCTATGCCGTGCTCGAAATGGGCGCGAACCACGCGGGCGAGATCGCCTACCTGTGCGGCCTTGCGGAACCCGACGTGGTCGCTATCACGAATGCGGGCGCCGCGCACCTCGAGGGCTTCGGTTCCGTAGAAGGCGTTGCGCGGGCCAAGGGCGAAATCCTGCAATCAGCGCTGCGCCCGAGCGTCGCCGTGCTGAACGCGGACGACCGCTATTTCGATTACTGGCGCGGCCTGGTCCGCGATGTGCGCATGCTGAGCTTCGCGCTGGACGCCGCCGCCGACATCCGGGCCGAGCACATCGAGGGCGACAGCGGCGGTTCGGCCTTCCGGCTCCTGTTGCCGGAGAAGACCCTGGACATCCGCCTGTCGCTGCCCGGCCGGCACAACGTGCGCAACGCCTGCGCGGCGGCGGCGATCGCCACGGCGCTCGGTGTCGCGCCGGGTCACATCCTGGCCGGCCTCGAGAAGGTGCGCCCGGTCGCCGGTCGCCTGCAGCCGATGGATCTGCCGGGGGGCGCGGCGCTCTACAACGACAGCTACAACGCGAACCCCCTGAGTGTCGTCGCCGCCGCGGAGTTCCTGGCCGGGCTCGCCGGCCCGGGCATCCTCGTCTTGGGCGACATGGGCGAACTCGGCGCGGACGCCGAGCGCCTGCATCGCGAAGTGGGGACCGCGGCCCGCGCAGCAGGCGTTTCACGGCTGCTGGCGACGGGCGAACTGTCGCGGCATGCGGTCGAGGCCTTCGGCGAACGGGGCGCCTGGTTCGGCGACGTCGACGGGCTCGTGCACACCCTGCGGGGCGAACTGGCGCCCGGCACGAACGTGTTGGTCAAGGGTTCGCGATTCATGCGCATGGAGCGCATCGTCGCCGCGCTCGGCGGGACCGCGGGAGGTACGCACTGACATGCTCCTGTACCTCACCAACTACCTGGCGCAGTTCGAGTCGGGCTTCAACGTCTTCAACTACCTCACGATGCGCGCGATCCTCGGCGCCTTGACGGCGCTCGTCCTGTCCTTCGTGATCGGGCCGCGGATGATTGCGCGCCTGTCGGTGAACCAGGTGGGCCAGCCCATACGTGCCGACGGTCCGATTACGCACTTGCCGAAAGCCGGCACTCCGACCATGGGCGGGGCGCTCATCCTGACCGCGATTGCCGTCAGCACGCTCCTGTGGGCCGATCTCGAGAATCCCCTGGTCTGGATCGTGCTGCTCGTGACGCTTGCATTCGGCGCAATCGGTTACGTGGACGACTACAAGAAACTCGTCCTGCAAAACCCGGCCGGTATCTCGGCGGGGCAGAAGATCTTCTGGCAGTCCGCCGCGGCGATCACCGCGGCCATTGCTTTGTACGTTACGGCGACAGACGACGTTTCGACGTCGTTGCTGATCCCGTATTTCAAGGACCTCGCGATACCTCTGGGTGTTATGCAGGTCGTCGTAACGTACTTCTTTATTGTCGGCTTCTCGAACGCGGTCAACCTGACCGACGGACTCGATGGCCTCGCGATCATGCCCTCGGTACTGGTCGGCGGCGCGCTCGGCGTGTTCGCCTACGTGACCGGCAACGTGAACTTCTCCGAGTATCTCGACATTCCCTATGTGGCGGGCACCGGTGAGATCCTCGTGTTCTGCGCGACCCTGTGTGGCGCCGGGCTCGGCTTCCTCTGGTTCAACGCCTATCCCGCGCAGGTGTTCATGGGCGACATCGGGGCGCTGGCGCTCGGCGCGGCGCTCGGCGCCGTGGCCGTCGTCGTGCGCCAGGAACTGGTACTGGCCATCATGGGGGGTGTGTTCGTGATGGAGACACTCTCCGTGATAATCCAGGTGGCGTCGTTCAAACTCACGGGCAAGCGGGTATTCCGGATGGCGCCGATCCATCACCATTTCGAACTCAAGGGCTGGGCCGAACCCAAGGTCATCGTACGCTTCTGGATCATTACCGTGATCCTGGTGCTGATCGGCCTGGCGAGCCTGAAGATCCGATGAGTGCCGTGCCGAAGATGAAAAGCCGGGATCTCGTGGTCGGACTGGGTGCAACGGGTCTCTCCGTGGCCCGCCATTTGCGGCGCAACGGGCTGGAACCGATGTTCTGCGACACGCGGCAGGCGCCGCCCGGCATCGATGCGCTGCGCGAGATCTTCCCGCAGGCCGAGGTTGCACTCGGCGAGGTCCGGCTGCCCCAAGGGACGGTGCGGCTCATCGTCTCCCCCGGCGTACCGGACTCCCATCCGCTGCTCGTCGAGGCGCGCAATGCAGGCGTCGAGGTGGTCAGCGACATACAGTTGTTCGTCGATGCCGCGAATGCGCCGTTCATGGCGATCACCGGGTCGAACGGCAAGAGCACGGTGACGACGCTCCTGATGCACATGTGCGGCGCCTCCGGGTTCGGCGTGCGCGCCGGCGGCAACCTGGGCGAGCCGGCCCTGGACCTGCTGGTCGGCGACACGCCCGACGGCTACGTCCTCGAATTATCGAGTTTCCAGTTGCAGCGTACCGAACACCTGCCGGCGGACGTCGCGGTGCTCCTGAACGTCGCTCCGGATCACCTCGACTGGCACCGCGACATGCGCGAGTACCGCGAAGCGAAGTACCGGATTTTCCGCGAGGCCAAGTCCGCGGTCATCAACCGGGCCGACGAGCAGGTGTTCCCGTACATGCGCCACGTCGCCCAGTGGACGAGCTTCGGACTCGACGAGCCGGCGGCGGGCCATTTCGGCCTGCGCGTCGCGGACGGCGAGACCTATCTGGCCCGCGGCGAGAAGCTGCTGCTCGGCACCCGGGAGCTTGCGCTCTTCGGCCGCCACAACCAGGCGAACGCACTGGCGGCGCTGGCCGCGGGCGACCTGGCGGGCCTCGACCTCGGCGCCATGCTGCAGGTGCTGGCGGAGTTTCCCGGCCTGCCGCACCGCATGCAGCACGTCGCGCGGATTCGCGGGGTCGACTACGTGAACGACTCCAAGGCCACCAACGTCGCCGCCGCGATCGCCTCGATCGAATCCGTCGACGGCATGCTGGTACTCGTCGCCGGCGGGCAGGGCAAGGGACAGGACTTCGCGCCGCTCGGCGCCGCACTCGAGCACCGGCTGCGCGGGGCGGTCCTCATTGGCCAGGATGCGGCGAAAATCGAGGCGGCCCTCGACACCGTGCGCCCCGTGTACCGCGCCGTCGACATGGACGATGCCGTCGACCAGGCAGCGCGCTACGCCGAAAAAGGCGACACGGTACTGCTCGCGCCGGCCTGCGCCAGTCTCGACCAGTTTGCGAATTACGGAGCGCGGGGCGATGCCTTTTCCGCGGCCGTGCGGCGGCTCGGCCGATGAGCGCAAGCGGATCGACTTTCCCCTTCCCGGCACGGCTGCGCACGCCGCTCAAGTTCGATCCCGTGCTGCTGACGATCGTGCTCACGCTCCTGTTCGGCGGTTTCATCATCCTCGCGTCGGCGTCGATCGCCGTCTCGGACAAAGCGACCGGCGATCCGTTCTACTATCTCGAGCGGCAGCTGCTCGCCGCCGCGATCGGCTGCGTCGCGGGCTTCTTCTGCCTGTACGTGCCGATGCAGGTGTGGCGGACGCTGGGTCCGCTGATGCTGATCGCCGGTCTCGGCCTGCTGCTCCTCGTGCTCGTGCCTGGCGTCGGCCACGAAGTCAACGGCAGCCGCCGCTGGATCCGCTTCGGCGCGATGAACCTGCAGGTGTCGGAACCGGCGCGCCTGTGCATCGTCATCTACCTGGCGGGCTACCTCGTGCGCCGTTGCCGGGACCTGCGGGAGAAGTTCGCAGGCTTCCTGAGCCCGATGCTGGTGGTGATACTGGCCAGCGGCGCGCTGCTTGCTGAGCCGGACTTCGGCGCCGCCGTCGTCCTGCTCGCTACCACGCTCACGATGCTGTTCGTCGCCGGTGCGCGCCTGCGCGATTTCCTGCTGTTTATCGTGTTTGCCTTCGCCTGCATGGCAGTGCTGGCGATTGCCTCGCCGTACCGGATGCAACGCCTGACGGGCTTCCTGGACCCCTGGTCGGACCCGTTCGCCTCGGGCTTCCAGCTTACCCAGTCGCTGATCGCGATCGGCCGTGGCGAATGGCTCGGCGTCGGTCTCGGCAACAGCGTGCAGAAACTCTTCTACCTGCCGGAAGCGCATACGGACTTCGTTTATGCCGTGTTCGCAGAGGAGTTCGGGCTGGCGGGCTCGGTGCTGCTGATCGGAATCTTCACGGCGTTGTTCTGGCGTATTTACCGGCTCGCGATTCGCGCGTATAACGCCGAGCGATTCTTCGAGTCTTACATCGCCATCGGTCTCGGTACCTGGCTTGGTCTCCAGACGTTCATCAACCTCGGCGTGAACATGGGTTTGCTGCCCACGAAGGGCCTTACATTGCCTCTGATCAGCTACGGGCGCAGCAGTATGATCGTCACGATCATCGCGGTCGCACTGCTTCTGCGCATCCATCATGAGCTCGTGGTCGACGCCAAGCCGGTGAACCGGAAGTCCGAGCCCGGCAAGGGCGTGCGCAGGAGAACGGGAACGTGAGCGTGCGCCCGATCCTCATCATGGCCGGCGGCACGGGCGGACACGTGTTCCCCGCGCTGGCCGTCGCGCGGGCGCTCGAGGAGCGTGCGCAGCCGGTCGTCTGGCTCGGCACACGCGCCGGCATCGAAGCGCGCATCGTGCCGGACGCCGGCATCGAGATCGAATGGATCGGTGTGGCCGGCTTGCGGCGCAAAGGCGGGCTTGCGTGGCTCGCCGCGCCGCTCAGGCTGGCCCGGGCACTCGCCGAGGCGCTGTCCGTCCTGCGCCGCAGGCGCCCGGCCGCGGTGCTGGGCATGGGCGGATTTGCCAGCGGTCCCGGCGGCGTTGCGGCCTGGTTGTCGCGCTGCCCGCTGATCATTCATGAACAGAATGCGGCCGCCGGCCTCACCAACCGACTTCTGGCGCGTCTTGCCCGGGTTGTGCTGCAAGCCTTCCCGGGCAGTTTTTCCCCGCGCGTCGGCGCGGAGACGGTCGGCAATCCGGTACGCCGCGACATCGCCGCCATGCCGCCACCGGCACAGCGCTACGCCGGCCGCAGCGGCCGCTTGCGGCTGCTCGTCCTCGGCGGGAGCCAGGGCGCACTCGCGCTGAACCGCACGGTGCCCGCGGCGCTTGCACTCCTGCCGCCGGCAGAGCGGCCGCTCGTCCGCCACCAGTGCGGCGAGCGCACCCTCGCCACGGCGCAGGCGGCCTACGCGGACAGCGGCGTCGAAGTCGAACTCCTGACGTTCATCGACGACATGGCCGGCGCCTATGCCTGGGCGGACTTCGCCGTCTGCCGCGCCGGCGCGCTCACCGTCGCGGAGTTGTGTGCAGCGGGCCTGCCGGCCCTGTTCGTGCCGTACCCCGCGGCCGTCGACGATCATCAGACGGCGAATGCACGCCCGCTGGCCGCGGCGGGTGCCGCGGACATCGTCCCGGAAGAGGGTCTGACGCCGCGCTTGCTCGCCGATCGCCTCGCGGACTGGCTCGGCGCGGGTCGTGCGACGCTCGCGGAACGGGCCGCGAAGGCCCGGGCGCTGGCGATTCCCGATTCGCTCGCGCGGATCACGGACATCTGCGTGGCGCAGGCGGGGGTGACGGCATGATCAGCAAAATGCGCCGCATACACGCCGTCCACTTCATCGGCATCGGCGGCTCGGGCATGTCGGGAATCGCGGAGGTCATGCTGAGCCTCGGCTATCACGTGCAGGGTTCGGACCTGAAGGCGAACAAGCAAACCCGCCGCCTCGAAAGCCTCGGCGCCAGGATCTTCATCGGCCACGCTGCGGACCATATTCGCGACGCCGATGCCGTCGTGGTCTCCAGCGCGGTCGATGACGCCAATCCGGAAGTCATGGCGGCGCGGGCGCGGCGCATGCCGGTCGTCGCGCGCGCCGAAATGCTGGCGGAACTGATGCGTTTCCGCTACTCGATCGCGGTCGCCGGCACGCACGGCAAGACGACGACCACCAGCCTGGTGGCGAGCGTGCTGGCCGAAGGCGGGCTCGACCCGACTTTCGTCATCGGCGGGCGCCTGAAGAGCGCGGACGCCAACGCCCGGCTAGGGCAGGGCGAGTACCTCGTTGCCGAAGCCGACGAATCCGATGCTTCGTTCGTGCATCTGAAGCCGATGCTGGCGATCGTGACCAACATCGACGCCGACCACATGGCTACCTATGACGGCGACATCAAGCGGCTGCAGGCCGGCTTCCTCGAGTTCCTGCACAACCTGCCGTTCTACGGCCTCGCAGTCGTCTGCACCGACGACGCCGGCGTCAACGAGATCCTGGGCGACATCGGCCGGTCCGTCCTGACCTACGGCATCGACGGCAAGGCGGACCTGCGCGCGGAGAACATTCGTTTCGAAGCAGGGCTAACCCGATTTCGCGCCATTCGGGCGGACGGGCGGCCGGCGCTCGAGATCGCCTTGCGGCTGTGCGGCCTGCACAACGTCCGCAATGCGCTCGCCGCGATCGCCGTCGCCGATGAGCTGCAGGTCAATGACGCCGCGATTGTCGCGGCGCTCGAAGGATTCGAAGGTATCGACCGGCGCTTCCAGAGCCTGGGCGAAATCGAAGTCCCGGCAGGCCGGGTCATGCTGATCGACGACTACGGGCATCATCCGACCGAAATCGCGGCAACCCTGGCCGCCGCGCGCTGCGGCTGGCCCGGCAAGCGCATAGTGCTGGTATTTCAGCCGCACCGGTACACGCGGACGCGCGACCTGATGGATGACTTCGCCACCGTGCTGTCGGGAGCGGATGTGCCGGTGATCCTCGATGTGTATGCCGCCGGCGAGAAGCCGATCGCGGGCGCGGACGGCCGGGCGATCGCCCGCGCGATCCGCACGCGCGGCTCTGCGGAACCGGTGTTCGTCGAAACCCCGGACGACCTCGACCCCGTGCTGCGCGACCTGCTCGCCGACGGCGACCTGCTCCTCACGATGGGTGCCGGCGACATCGGCACTTGGGCCGCGAGCCTGGCCGAGCGCTTCCGGCCTGCCAACCGACTGAAGGTACATTCCTGATGGCCGTCGCCGCGAATATCGAAGTCCAGGGCGAACTGTTGCGGGACGAGCCGATGAGTCGGCACACGTCGCTGCGGGTTGGCGGGCCGGCCGACCTGTATTTCGTGCCGGCGAGTCTCGAGGACCTGCAGTTCTTCCTGCACCAGCTGGACGAGGCGACGCCGATCTTCTGGTTCGGCATCGGCAGCAACCTGCTGGTCCGCGACGGCGGCCTGCGCGGCGTGGTCGTCGCCGCAATGAAGATTTTCCGCGACCTCGAGCGCGTCGATCACTTTATCGTGCGCGCCGGCGCCGGCCTGCCGTGCACACAACTGGCGCGGCAGTGCATCCGCTGGGGACTGGGCCCGTCGGAATGGTTCGCGGGCATTCCGGGCACCCTCGGCGGTGCGCTGGCCATGAACGCGGGCGCGCACGGCGGCGAGACCTGGGAGCGGGTCGAATCGGTACGCAGCGATCGACCGCACGGGCGAGATTCACGAGCGTGCGCCGACGGAGTACTCCGTCGGCTACCGGCACGTCAGCGGCCCGCCCAACGAATGGTTCATCGAGGCGACGCTGCGCTTCGAGCAGGGCGCGACCGGCAGCATCGAGACGCTCAACGCCATGCTCGAACGCCGCAAGTCGACGCAGCCTCTGGGTCTGCCGAGCTGCGGGTCCGTGTTCCGCAACCCGCCGGGCGACCATGCAGCGAGGCTCATCCAGGCGTGCGGCCTCAAGGGCTTCAGCATCGGTGGCGCGGAAGTGTCGGAGAAACATGCGAACTTCATCATCAACCGCGGCGATGCCACGGCACGCGACGTGGAAACGCTCATCAAGCACGTTCATCAGAGCGTGTTCGACCTGCACGGCGTCGACCTGGTGCCCGAGGTCAAGATCGTCGGGGAGAAATCCTGATGGCCGCCGTGCACGACACCGGCGAGAAGCGCTGCATCGTCACCGAAGGCCGCGGACTTCGGCCGGGTCGCGGTCATGTACGGCGGTGCATCGAGCGAGCGGGAGGTGTCGCTCGAAACGGGGACGGCGGTACTCGGCGCGCTCCGCGCGCGCGGTGTCGATGCCCATGGTTGGGACCCGGCGGAACGCCCGCTGCGGGAGTTCGCCGACGCCGGCTTCGACCGCATCTGGATCGCCCTGCACGGGCCTGGCGGCGAGGACGGCACCCTGCAGGGCGCATTGCAATGGCTCGAATTGCCCTACACCGGCAGTGGCGTGCTGGCTTCGGCGCTCGCGATGGACAAGGTGCGCAGCAAGCGCCTGTTCGAGGCCACAGGGCTGCCGACGCCGGAGTACCGCCTCATCACAGGACTCGCCGATGCACGGCGGGCACTCGAGGAGCTCGGATTGCCGCTGATCCTGAAACCGTCCGGGCAGGGCTCGAGCGTCGGCATGAGCAAGATCTTCGATGCGGCCGACCTGCGCGCGGCCGTGGCTGCCGCGCTGGCCTTCGGCGAGCCGGCACTCGCCGAGCGTTGCATCGTCGGGCAGGAGTTTACGATCGGCGTGCTGCAGGGCGAGGCATTGCCGTCGATTCGCATCGTGACGCCGCGAATATTCTATGACTACGAGGCCAAGTATCACTCCCAGGAGACCCGCTATCACTGCCCCGGCACCCGCACCGCTGCCGAGGAGGGGCGCTATGCCGCGCTCGCCGTCGCCGCATTCCGCGAACTCGGTTGCAGCGGCTGGGGGCGGGTCGACTTCATGACCGGCGCGGACGGCGCACCACAGATTCTCGAGGTCAACACCGTGCCCGGCATGACGAGCCACAGTCTCGTGCCGATGGCCGCGCGGGAAAAGGGCTTCGATTTTCCGGAATTGTGCTGGCGCATTCTCGAAACGAGCATGGCCACGGCCGCCGCCGGGACCATGCGAGACACGCGGGAGGTGGCGAATGGCGCGTAGGCAGGCACGCCGCCGGAAACCGGCGAAGTTACGTCAGTTCAGGCTGCCGAAGCTGCGCATCGGGCGCATCGTGACGCCCGTCGTCGCACTTGCGGCGGTGGCCTTGACCTACGAAATCAGCGCCCGTTTGCTCGAGCGTGACATCGGCGCCATCGAGATCAGCGGGCCGTTCCAGCGCGTCTCCGCCTTGCAGATCGAGGCCGTCATTGCGCACCAACTCGATGCGGGGTTTCTCGGCGTGGATCTGCGCCGCATTCGAGCCACGATCCGCGCGCTGCCCTGGATCGACGACGCCGCGGTGGCACGCCGCTGGCCGAACCGGGTCGCCATCACCGTGACCGAGCAGGTTCCGGCCGCAATCTGGGGTGAGAGCGGGCTCCTGAACGTGCGCGGCGAACTGTTCGTGGACGACCTGCGACACGTGCCCGCCGAGCTGCCGCGCCTTAGCGGCCCGGACGGACATTCCGCGGAGGTCGCGCGACGTTACCTGGGCGTCCGCGAGCAGCTCATCCCCATCGGACTCGACCTGAAGAGTGTGCGGCTCGACGATCGCGGAGCCTGGGACATGACGCTGACGAACGGCGTCGAAGTACGGCTCGGACGGCGCGACGTCGATGCCCGTACCCGCCTGTTCGTCGGCGTCGTCGCGGATCTCATTACAGGTCACGCGGGCCAGATCGAGCACGTCGACATGCGCTACAGCAACGGTTTCTCGCTGGGCTGGAAGAACGGCACGCCGCCGCCGGCCGAGGATCGGGAAGGCGGACGGGAGATGCTGGCGTTGAGGAGTGACCGGTAGGCAATGTCGAAACGCGGCGACAAGAACCTGATCGTGGGACTGGACATCGGCACATCGAAAGTCGTGGCGATCGTCGGCGAGATCAACGAGGACGGCGACATCGAGGTCGTCGGCATCGGCTCGCACCCGTCCCGCGGTCTCAAGAAGGGCGTCGTCGTCAACATCGAGTCGACCGTGCACTCTATCCAGCGCGCCGTCGAGGAAGCGGAGCTCATGGCCGGCTGCGACATTCACTCTGTATACACGGGAATTGCCGGCAGCCATGTGCGCAGCCTGAACTCGCATGGCATCGTCGGCATCCGCGATTCCGAAGTCAGTCCCGGCGACGTCGATCGCGTGATCGATGCGGCACGCGCCGTTGCGATACCCGCGGACCAGAAGATTCTGCACATCCTGCCTCAGGAGTACGTGATCGACGGGCAGGAGGGCATACGCGAACCGGTCGGCATGTCCGGCGTACGTCTCGAGGCCAAAGTGCACATGGTGACGGGGGCCGAGAGCGCCGCGCAGAACATCGTGAAATGCGTGCAGCGCTGCGGGCTCGAGGTGGACGACATCGTGCTCGAGCAGCTGGCGTCGAGCTACTCGGTGCTGACCGAGGACGAAAAGGAACTCGGCTCCTGCATCGTCGACATCGGCGGCGGCACGACCGACATCGCGGTCTTCCTGCATGGGGCGATTCAGCACACGGCCGTGATCCCGATCGCCGGCGACCAGGTAACGAACGACATCGCCGTGTCCATGCGCACGCCGACGCAGTACGCCGAAGAGATCAAGATCAAGTATGCCTGCGCGCTGTCGCAGCTGGCGAACCCCGATGAGACCATCGAGGTGCCGAGCGTCGGCGACCGCCCGCCTCGGCGGCTGGCGCGGCAGACTCTCGCCGAGATCGTCGAGCCTCGCTATGAGGAACTCTACGCTTTGATTCGCGAGGAGTTGCGGCGCAGCGGCTTCGAGGAGCTGATCGCGGCGGGCATCGTCATTACCGGCGGGAGCGCGAAGATGGAAGGCGCGGTCGAACTCGCCGAAGAGGTCTTTCATATGCCGGTGCGCCTGGGCTCGCCGCAATACGTCGGGGGACTGAAGGAAGTGATCCGGAACCCGATTCATGCGACCGGCGTCGGGCTGCTGCTCTACGGGCACGAGAGCATCATGCAGCGCGGGCGCCGTTCCACGCCGGTCACGAACAGCATTGGTGACGTCTGGGGCCGGATGAGATCCTGGTTCCAGAAACAGTTCTAGGAGAGCGGCTCGCGAGAGCCGGTGGGAAAAGGAGCGGGGTAGTGAGTGCCCCGAACGTAGCGAAAAAAGGGAAACCAGCGGAGGTTAGTCGAATGTTCGAATTATTGGATGCACAAAGCCAGAGCGCGGTGATCAAGGTCATCGGCGTGGGCGGTGGCGGCGGAAACGCCGTGTCGCACATGGTGAACACCGGCATCGAAGGTGTCGAATTCATCTGTGCGAACACCGATGCGCAGGCGCTGAAGGGCTCGCGCGTACGCGCGTCCCTGCAGATCGGCTGCAACATCACCAAGGGTCTGGGCGCGGGGGCGAACCCCGACGTCGGCCGGCAGGCGGCCATGGAAGACCGCGATCGGATTCTCGAGGCGATCGAGGGGGCCGACATGCTGTTCATCACCGCAGGCATGGGCGGCGGCACCGGCACCGGCGCGGCGCCGATCGTCGCGCAGGTGGCGAAGGAACTCGGGATCCTTACCGTGGCGGTCGTGACCAAGCCCTTTGCCATGGAAGGCGCGAAGCGCATGGCCATCGCGGAGCACGGCATCAGCGAGCTGGGCAAGTACGTGGATTCGCTGATCACGATTCCGAACGAAAAACTCCTGTCGGTGCTCGGCGGCGAAACGACGCTGCTCGACGCTTTCAAGGCGGCCAACCAGGTATTGCAGGGCGCGGTACAGGGGATCGCCGAACTGATCACGCGGCCCGGTCTCATCAACGTCGATTTCGCGGACGTGCGTACGGTCATGGCCGAAATGGGCATGGCGATGATGGGTTCCGGTACGGCGTCGGGCGAGGACCGGGCGCGCGAGGCGGCGGAAGCGGCCATCTCGAGCCCCTTGCTCGAGGACATCAACCTGTCCGGCGCCAACGGCATCCTCGTGAATGTCACGGCGGGCATGGACCTGTCGATCGGCGAGTTCCAGGAGGTCGGCAACACGGTCAAGGAATTCGCATCCGATGATGCGACGGTCGTGGTCGGGACGGTCATAGACCCGGACATGATGGACCGGATCCGGGTCACGGTCGTTGCTACTGGCCTCGGGCAAAGCGCGGCGCAGGCGGAGCAGACCATGCGGATCGTGCGTCGCCCGCAGACAGCACCACGCCATGCCGAGCCGAACTATCACGGCTTCGACAAGCCGACGGTGCAGCGCAAGCGGGCAGTCGGCGACGGCTTCCAGCAGGGCGGTCTGCAGGAGGAGTTGCTGGATATTCCGGCGTTCCTGCGCCGACAGGCCGACTAGCAAAAGCCGGCGATGGCGCCGGCACGCTACTCACGCGTGCCGGCGGGAGCCTCCGCAAGCCGGCCCGGGTCGTACCGGGCCGGCCCCTTCGCCGCCCGCCGACGCCGTACTTTCGGTTTCACCTGATGGTTGTCGCATAAAGGCCTGAAAATTTTGAGAAGATTTCCAGTCGTATGTTAGTCTGCGCCGGACTTGAATTGTGTTGAAGATGTCCTATCTCGTTGAATCACTGCCACACCGTCGTCGGCGCCCGGCGCGCCGGTGATTGAACTACACTGAACCGATGCTTCGACAACGCACCCTGAAAACGGCGATCCGGGCTACCGGCGTCGGGCTGCACACCGGCGAAAAGGTCTACATGACCCTGCGTCCGGCGGCAGAAAACGCCGGCGTCACGTTTCACCGCATGGACCTCGACGTGCCCGTCGACATCCCTGCGGATCCGACGCTGGTGGGAGAAACGATGCTGGGCACGACGCTGATCAAGGACGGCGTCAAGGTCGCCACCGTGGAGCACCTGATGTCGGCGTTGGCGGGGCTCGGCATCGACAACGTCAACGTCGACCTGTCCGCGGCCGAGGTGCCGATCATGGACGGCAGCGCCGGCCCGTTCGTGTTCCTGTTGCAATCGGCAGGTATCGAGGAACAGAACGCAGCGAAGAAATTCATACGCATAAAGAAAATCGTGCGCGTCGAACAGGGCGACAAGTGGGCGGAACTGCGCCCCTTCGACGGCTTCAAGGTGAACTTCGAGGTGCATTTCAATCACCCGGTGTTCAACAAGATCGACCAGCACGCCACCATCGACTTCTCGTCGACCTCGTTCCTGAAGGAAGTGAGTCGCGCGCGCACATTCTGCTTCCTGCGGGACGTCGAAGCGCTACGCGAACGAAACCTGACTCTCGGTGGCAGCATGGACAACGCGATCGTGCTGGACGACTACCGGATCCTCAATGAGGACGGTCTGCGTTATGCCAATGAATTCGTGATCCACAAGATCCTCGACGCCATCGGGGACATGTATCTCCTGAACCACACTCTCATCGGCGAATTGCGGGCCTACAAGTCCGGACACGAGCTCAACAACAAGCTGCTGCGCTCGCTCCTCGCCCAGGAGGACGCGTGGGAGGAGGTCACCTTTACGGACGCACGCACGGCTCCGATATCCTACGCCGCACCGGCCTACGCCTGACCCGGAAACAGGGCACACGAATTAAGGTGGCTTTAATTCCCGCACATGCAGCAATTGACCTGTTAGCCTAGCCGAACGGTAATTAAGTTAACTGTCACCCTATTTTTGGCTGACGCGGACGGTGAGCCGGCTGACGGTTTCCCCGGCGGATCGCGCGGCGGCCAGCAAGGCTGCGCTCTCGTAACGCATGCGGGCCGCTCGCGCCGGTGATCGGCAGACGACGACGAGTTCACCGTCGTCCCGGACATTCGCGGCCAGGATGTCACCGGCGAGTTCGGACGGCAGAGCACGCGACAGGCTCGCCGCCAGCTCTCCGAAGCGCCGGGCCTGGCGGACGAGGCACGCTAACTCCTCGTTTCCATTGCTATTTAACAAATTGTCGAGCTTTTCGTTAGCCATGGGAGTGTGACGCAATTGGCAGTTTCCCGGCAGCCCGGGTGATCAGATTCACCCTTCGAATGCACCGATCTTGTAATGAAAAACCACATTCTGCATAGTCTCTGGCACGACAAAGGCAACTCCGCCGAAAGGCGGCGACGCAAAACCACCGGTCTAAGGGACTTTGGTCCTATGACAGCGGGGCTACCGAATCTATGTCAGACTGCGGGTCAAGAATTCGAAGCAGACGTCGCAAGACGAGCGAAGTCTGTGCCAAAGCGGCTCACATCGCCATAAGAACCGAGCCAGGCACAACGCACCCGAGGCGTAGTCCATGAATATTGTCATGTTCGGCACGGGGCTCGGACGGCCCCGTCAAATCAGCTTATCCGTTGCCGCCGTCGGGCTCGTCGTACTTGCTGTGACGGGAGTTCTCGGCATTCTCGGCTTCGCCGGCGGTTACTGGTATTCCGCCAGGACGGGCTCGGGTGTCAGCCAGTCGGAGTTCGAAGCGCTCGGATCCGAGCTCCGCGGACAGCAGGACCACATTTCGACGATCCGCCAGCAGAACGAAGACACGCTCGACGCGCTCGCGATCCGTATCGCACAGATGAATGCACGCGTCATCCGCCTTGACGCTCTCGGCAGCCGCCTGACGGAAATGGCCGGCATCGATGCCGAGGAATTCGATTTCGACGTCGAACCGGCCGTCGGCGGTCCCGAAGAACCGATACTCTCCGGCTCCAACGTGGCCGTGCCGGTAGTCGTGGACGCGATGGCCGCACTCGATACCGAACTCGCCGACCGGGAAGCGCAGCTTTCGGTGCTCGAGAGCCTGCTCATCAGCGAGAACCTGAAAGATCGAGTGTATCCGCAGGGTCGTCCGGTGACCGCCGGCTGGATCTCCTCGTACTACGGCAAGCGCACCGATCCGTTCACCGGCAAACCCGCCAACCACACCGGCCTTGATTTCGCGGGCAAGCTGGGGGCTGACGTCGTGGCCGTCGCCGACGGCATCGTGACCTGGTCGGGCGATCGATTCGGCTACGGCGTCATGGTGGAAGTCACCCATGGCAGTGGCTACGCAACCCGTTACGCGCACAATTCCGAAAACCTGGTCGTCGTCGGCCAGGAAGTCCGCAAGGGCCAGGTCATCGCCCGCATGGGCGAGTCCGGCCGGGCAACCGGGCCCAACCTGCATTTCGAGGTACTGCGGAACAATCAGCGGGTAAACCCGGTCAATTTCATTCGCGACGCGGCAAAGTAGCTGCTGTCGGCGCCGCCGGCACGGCGGCCCGCCTGGTCCCGGCTCGCTCGCGCTGCGACGGGCCTTGTGATTCCCCGATCCGCCCATAGATGCCCGACCTGACGGTGCGCCGGCATCGGGCAAATTAGTTTCTCATGAACGCGGCAAGACCCTAGAATACTGCGCTTTGTGCGGCGACCCGGGGCTTGGTCGGGCACAGCAACCGCAGGAGGCCCTGGTGGCAAATTTTCTGACCCGACTGTTCGGCAGCCGCAACCAGCGCCTGCTGCGCCAGTATTCAAAGATCGTCGAGCGGATCAACGGATTGGAAGAGGGCATGAAGGTACTCGGCGACGAGGAACTCCGCGCCAAGACGGCCGCGTTCAGGGACCGGTTCGAGGCCGGCGAGACGCTCGAGGAACTCATGCCGGAAGCCTTCGCCGTGGCGCGCGAGGCCGCGGTGCGGACTGTCGGGATGCGGCCTTTCGACGTCCAGCTCATCGGCGGCATGGTCCTGCACGACGGCAACATCGCCGAAATGCGCACCGGCGAGGGCAAGACGCTGGTCGCGACCCTGCCTGCCTATCTCAATGCGCTGTCCCGCAACGGCGTGCACATCGTGACCGTCAACGAATACCTGGCGCAGCGCGACGCCGACTGGATGCGGCCGGTGTACGAATTTCTGGGCCTGACCGTCGGAGTGACGAAGAGCGGCCAGATGCCGGACGAGAAAAGGGCCGCATACAGCGCCGACATCACCTACGCGACCAATAACGAACTCGGCTTCGACTACCTGCGCGACAACCTCGCCTTTGCGATGGCGGACAAGGTGCAGCACGGACTGAA
Organism: uncultured Pseudomonadota bacterium; assembly: GCA_963770585.1. Taxonomy (GTDB): domain Bacteria; phylum Pseudomonadota; class Gammaproteobacteria; order Steroidobacterales; family Woeseiaceae; genus UBA1847. The sequence continues at coordinate 230,592 of CAVYQH010000001.1, forward strand.
TTTCGCCATCGTGGATGAGGTCGATTCGATCCTCATCGATGAAGCGCGCACGCCTCTCATCATATCAGGGCCGGCCGAAGCCAGCACCGACCTGTACGTGCAGATCAACAAGCTGATACCGAAGCTCACGACACACGAAGAAAGCGGGGAGCCGGTCAACTACGACATCAATGTCAAGCAGGTTGCCCTCGTCGACCGCAACGGCAAGCCGGTGCACCTACCCGGCCAGGCCGACAATGTCGTTCAGCTCGAAGAGGCGATCGAATATGCCGAATCGCGGCAGTCCGACGTCGTGCTGCGTGAGGCCGGCAGCAAGCCGCCCGTCTGTGCGCTGGTCCCGCGCGGCGACTACACCATCGATGAGAAAGCCAAGCAGGCGCACCTGACCGAGGAAGGCAACGAGAAAATCGAGCAGCTCATGGTGCAGGCCGGGCTCCTGCAACCCGGCGAGACCCTGTATGACGCCACCAACATCCGGCTCGTGCATCACCTGAACGCGGCCCTGCGGGCACACGCCATCTACCAGCGCGACGTCGAGTACATCGTCAAGGACGGTGATATCGTCATCGTCGATGAATTCACGGGACGCACGATGGCCGGACGCCGCTGGTCCGACGGCCTGCACCAGGCGATCGAGGCGAAGGAAGGCGTGGCGATCAAGAAGGAAAACCAGACTGTCGCGTCGATCACCTTCCAGAATTACTTCCGCCTCTATAAGAACCTGTCCGGCATGACCGGCACGGCGGACACCGAGGCATTCGAATTCCAGGCGATCTACGGTCTCGAAGTCGTCGTCATCCCGACCCACAAGCCCATGATCCGCCGTGACGATCCCGACCTCGTGTACCTCACGCAGTCGGACAAGTTCGAGGCGATCGTCGAGGATATCCGGGATTGCCTGGAACGCCGCCAGCCGGTACTGGTCGGTACGACGTCGATCGAGACCTCGGAAATGCTGTCCGGGATCCTGAAGAAACAAGGGATTCCACACGACGTCCTCAACGCGAAGCAGCACGAACGCGAAGCACACATCGTACAGAACGCGGGTCTGCCGGCTGCGATCACGATCGCCACCAACATGGCCGGGCGCGGCACCGACATCGTGCTCGGCGGCAATCTCGAGGCGGCGCTCGCCGCGGCAGGGGAGGCGGGCGACCGGGATCGCATCCGAGCCGAATGGCAGGAGCGGCACGATCGCGTACTCGCAGCGGGCGGCCTGCACATCGTCGGTACCGAGCGCCACGAGTCCCGTCGCATCGATAATCAGCTGCGCGGCCGTTCCGGCCGCCAGGGCGACCCGGGATCGAGCCGCTTCTACCTGTCCATGGAAGACTCGCTCATGCGCATCTTCGGCGATCCGGAGCGCACGAAACGTCTGCTCTCGCGCGCCGGCATGCGTGAGGGCGAGGCAATCGAGAGCAAGCTGTTGTCACGGCAGATCGAACGAGCTCAACGCAAGGTCGAAGCGCACAACTTCGACATCCGCAAGAACCTGCTCGAATACGACGATGTCGCCAACGATCAGCGCAAGGTCGTCTACCACCAGCGCACGGAGCTGATGGATGCCGACGACATGAAGGATTCCGTCGCGGCGATCCGCGAAGAAGTCATCGCGAAAGCGGTGGCGACGCACATACCGCCCGGAAGTCTCGACGAGCAATGGGACACCGACGGTCTGACGAATGCCCTGGAATCCGAGTTCGGCCTGCATCTCGACATCGGCAAGGCCGTGCACGACGATGCGGCCCTGAACGACGATGGCATCCGCGACATTTGCGTAAAGGCGGCCGAGGAGGCCTACGCGGCCAAAGAAGCCACCGTCGGCAGCGGCCTGATGCGCAATGTCGAAAAGCAGATCATGCTGCGTCAGCTCGACAGCCACTGGAAGGAACATCTGGCGGCGATGGACCACCTGCGTCAGGGCATCGGGTTGCGCAGCTACGCACAGAAGAACCCCAAGCAGGAATACAAACGCGAGGCGTTCGAGATGTTCGGAGCGATGCTGGAGCGGATCAAGTACGACACGATCAGCGTGCTCGCGCGCATCCGGATCCAGAGCGAGCAGGAGCTCGCCGAGTTGGCTGAGCAGCGCCGCAAGGCCGCGGCATTGCAATACCGGCATGCCCAGGCCAGCGCACTGGCGCAGCCGCAGACCGCGGTCGCGGGAGCCGGCGGCGCGGCGCCTGCACGCCCCGCGGCTGTAGAGACCTTCGTGCGCAATGCCCGCAAGGTCGGCCGAAACGAGCTCTGTCCCTGCGGTTCGGGCAGAAAATTCAAGCAGTGCCACGGGAAGCTGGGCTGAAACGGCTGGACGTCGTCGCCGGCATATTGCGCGACGGCGCGGGCCGCGTACTCATCGCGGAACGGCTCGAACCCGGGCCTTTTCACGGCATGTGGGAATTCCCCGGCGGCAAGATCGGGCAGGGCGAGGACCCCGTGGCGGCACTGGGCCGCGAGCTCAGGGAGGAGCTGGGAATCGAGATCCTGTCGGCAGCGGAATTCACCCGGCTCGAGCACCGCTATCCCGACCGACACGTCTCGATCCGGTTTTTCCTGGTCGAGGCCTGGTGCTGTGAGCCAGCGGGTCTGGAAGGCCAGCGGCTCCGTTGGCTGCCGGCAGCAGAACTCCCGAGTGCAGACTTGCTGCCGGCCGACGCCCCCGTGATCGAGGCTTTGTTACAACGGCCCTAGTAACAACGGTCCTGGTAGCGGTTCAGCAAACGCTCAGCTCGAACGGCACGTCGCGATCAGTCTGCATTGCGCGACTGCCGATGGTCGCCCATTTGAGGAAGCGCACCGTGAAGCGGTGCTGACTGCCGCTGATCTCCGGGAACAGGTCACAGTCGTGCTCGAGGCTGACGCGCAGCATCCGGCAGCTCGTGTCCTTTGGCATGTTGTGCTGATACATGCCGTGAATCGCAATCTTGTCGGCCGGCTGGGCGCCCTCGCGAATCAGCCAAAGGACCTCCGTGGCGGCGTCGCAGATCGGCCGTATGTCGTCGACCCACACACGTAGGTCCTTTTGTCGCCGGTGCATGGGTTGCCTGAGCCAGTGGCTGTACTCGGGCAGGTCGAACTCGCAGGTACCGCCAGGGATTGCGCTGCGATGCTTGATGGCATTCAGGAATTCGGAGTCCTTCAGGGATTGCAGGAAACCGGTGCCGATCGCCGATACCTGCCGCCGGCTTTCCGCCAGCGTGTTCAGGAGATGTTCCAGCCGGCCGGGATCCACCCCCGGCATGCTCTGGTAGCGCTGCAGCGCGGCGAGCTGGTAGTCCAGTTCCTTGTGCACCTCGCTGCGGATGTCACCGCGGGCGAGGATGGCCAGTATCTCGAGCAGGGTAGCGACCGTGGCACGCGTTCCCCAGTCGGAATCGAGCTCGTTGTCGTAGCGCATCTGCTGGTACAGGAACTCGAGGCGCATGAAAGTGCGCATGCGCTCGCTGAGCGGCTGCTCATATGCTGCCGACTTTTGGGCGGTCTCGATTAGTACGAATCCGGCGGGTTTGGACATGCCCGTATTCTGCACTTCACTGCCGCATCCGGCAAATCGGATCATTGTCGCCACATGGCGACGTCACGCAGGCGATTTCCGCCCGCCGGCGGCGAGCGCGAGGTACTTCCGGTGCAGGGTTTTGACCTGCTCCAGTGTCGCGGCGAGATCGCCGTCGTTGCGTATCACGTCATCGGCGACGGCGAGTCGTTCCTCGCGAGTCGATTGCGCTGCGAGCATGCGCCGCGCCCGTCCCACGGATTCGCCATCGCGGACCATCAGTCGCCGGACCTGTGTTTCTTCGTCGCAGTCGATGGTCAACACTCGGTCGACGAACTTGAGTAGCGGTGACCGGACCAGCAGCGGCACGACGATTACCTGGTAGGGCCCCCGCACGATGTTCGCCTGGCGCACGGTTTCCGCCTGGATCACGGGATGGAGGATCGCCTCGAGCCGCCTGCGCACGCCGTCATCGTCGAAGGCCAGCCTCCTCATCGCGGCACGGTCGAACTGGCCCAGCTCGTCGAAGACCCGATCGCCGAACTCCTGCCGGATCTGCACGAGGGCCGGCATCCCCGGCGCCACGACCTCGCGGGCAATGACGTCGGTGTCGATGACCGTCGCGCCCAGCTCCGCGAACAATTCGGCGACGGTAGACTTGCCGCTGGCGATGCCGCCGGTCAGGCCGATCCTGAGCGGTGTTATGGCGGCTCGGTCGCCCGTGTCATTCATGCCGGAGACTATTCCGAAAGTCCCGTCCCCGCGCAAGGTGTGCCGCGTCGTGTTGTTGGAGCGCCCTGTTGGGGCGCGCCATGCGCGCGACCGCGGGAATTGGTCGCACCTACGGGGCGCTCCAACAGGGCGCTCCAACAAATCTCAGAACGGAATGTGCAGCAATACTTTGAGCTCGTCGCCCGCCAGCATGGCGAGCCAGCCCGCGGCGGCCAGGAACGGACCGAAGGGCATGGGCACCTGGCGGTCGCGGCCGCGGAACAGGATCAGCGCGATGCCGAGCAGGGCACCGACGACGGCCGACAGGATGACGATCGTGAACAGGTGCTGGTACCCCAGCCAGGCGCCCAGCGCGGCCAACAGCTTGAAGTCGCCGTAGCCCATGCCCTCCTTGCCGGTGGCGAGTTTGAACAGCCAGTAGAAGGACCACAGGCTCAGGTAGCCGGCGATTGCCCCGATGATGGCATCGTGGCTCGAGACGAACAGGACGTCCGCACCGGGCAATGGGTGCCACAGGCTGATCGCGAGCCCGATCCAGAGCAGCGGCAGGGCGATGGAATCCGGGATCAGCTGGCGGTCGAAGTCGATGAGCGCGATGGGGACGAGGCAGAAGGTCAGCACTAGTCCCATGGCGGCTTCCCAACCGTAGCCGAAGCGCCAGGCGACGAGGGCCGCGAGTATGCCCGTCACGGCCTCGACGAGCGGGTAGCGTGCAGATATCCGTTTCTTGCAGCTCGCACAACGGCCGCGGAGCAGGAGGTAACTCAGGACCGGGACGTTTTGCCAGGCGCGGATCGGCTGGGCACAGGATGGGCAGTGTGAACCGGGCGTGAGGAGATTGAATCTCTCCCCCTGAGCGTCGACCGGCCGGCCTTCCAGCTCGGCGCACTGGTTACGCCAGTCGCGCTCCATCATTCTGGGCAGACGATAGACGACGACGTTCAGAAAGCTGCCGATGACGAGTCCGAGGAGGAGCGCGAAAAGGACGAACAGCGTCGGGTGATTGGCGAAGGGTTCGAGCATGGCGGACCGTCAGTTTCGTCGTATGTCCGTCGCCAGGACGGAAACGAAAACGGCGTCCGGTATGGCCCGAACGCCGTTTCCCTTTGGCATTGGTTGTGGGCTTAGACCACGGCGCCCAGCTTGAAGATCGGCAGGTACATCGCCACGACCAGGCCGCCGACCAGCACGCCGAGGATCGCCATGATCAGCGGCTCGAGCAGCGAGCTCAGGTTGTCGACCGCGTTGTCGACGTCTTCTTCGTAGAAATCGGCGACCTTGCCGGACATCGCGTCGAGCGAACCGGACTCCTCGCCCACGGCGATCATCTGGATGACCATGTTCGGGAACAGCTGCGTGTTTTCCATCGACTGCTGCAGGCGCTGTCCGGTGGCCACCTCGTCACGCATCCTGAGCACGCCCTGCTCGTAGACGATGTTGCCGCAGGCGCCGGCCACCGATTCCAGGGCTTCCACCAGCGGCACGCCTGCCGCGAACATCGTCGACAGCGTGCGCGAATAACGGGCGATAGCCGCCTTCTGCAGGATCGGGCCGATCACGGGCAACTTGAGCGCCAAGCGGTCCAGCCAGTGGCGCATGGCGCGCGAGCGCTTCTTGAAATAGAAGAACGCTGCGATTCCGCCGCCAATCAGTGTCGCCAGGTAGAAACCCTGCGCCCGCACGAACACGGACAGGTCGATGACCATGCGCGTGAAGGTCGGCAGGTCGGCCCCAAAGCCCTTGAACAGGTCTTCGAACGCCGGGATGACGAATATCAGGAGGATGGTCGTGACGACCAAGGCGACGACCAGCACCGCGGCCGGATAGGTCAGCGCCTTCTTGATCTTTTTCTTGATCTGCTCGGTCTTTTCCTTGTAGGTCGCGATCTTGTCGAGCAGGGTCTCGAGCGCGCCCGCTTGCTCACCGGATTCCACAAGGTTCACGAACAGGTCGTCGAAATAGAGCGGGTGCTTGGCCAGTGATTCGTGCAGCGAGGTACCACCCTCGACGTCCGCCTTGATCGTCAGGATCAGCTTCTGCATCGCGGCGTTGTCATGGCCGGTGCCGACGATCTCGAAGGCCTGAACCAGCGGGATGCCGGCGGCGATCATCGTGGCCAGCTGACGGCTGAACAGTGCGATGTCGCCGGTCGTAATCTTGCTCCTGCCCGACAAAAGGCTCTTGCGCTGCTTGCGGATGCGCGTCGGGACTACGCCCTGACGGCGCAAGTCAGCGCGTACAGCCGCCTCGTCGTTGGCGAGCGACTTGCCCCTGACTTTCTTGCCGCGCCGGTCCGTGCCTTCCCAGTGGAAGGGTTCCTTCATGATCGCTGTTTCAGCCATATCCGTCGTCCGTCAGCCGTACGCAATGTCCACCGAAAAATGAACCCGAAAATGAATGATTACCGGTACTTGCCCAAGCCCCGGGATCACTCGATTGTAACCCGGTTGATCTCTTCAAGACTGGTAAGCCCGCCCTTGACTTTGTTCAATCCCGCCCGGCGAAGGTCGATGACGCCTTCCGTTTCGGCCTGGTCCGCGATCTGCATCGCGTTGCCGCCCGCCATGATGATCCGGCCCATGGTCTCCGAGACTTCCATGACCTGGAAGATGCCGAGCCGGCCCTTGTAGCCCGCGTTGCAGTTCTTGCAGCCCTTGGGCCCGAAGATCGTGAGCCCCGCCTCGATCTCCTCTTTCATGAAGCCTTCCTTCAACAAGGCTTCCGAAGGGATGTCCTTCACTTCCTTGCAGTTGTCGCACAGCTTGCGACTCAGGCGCTGCGCGATGATGAGGCTGACCGAGGTCGCGATGGCGTAGGGCATGACACCCATGTCCACCATGCGGGTCAGCGTCTTCGGCGCGTCGTTGGTATGGAGGGTCGACAGCACGAGGTGGCCCGTCTGTGCGGCCTTGATCGCAATCTCGGCCGTCTCGAGGTCGCGGATTTCGCCGACCATGATCACGTCCGGATCCTGGCGCAGGAAGGCTTTCAGCGAGGTGGCGAAGGTCAGCCCGACCTTCGGGTTCACGTTGACCTGGTTGATGCCCGGCACGTTGATTTCAACCGGGTCTTCGCAGGTCGATATGTTCCGGTCGACCGAGTTCAGGATGTTGAGGCCCGTATACAGGGACACAGTCTTGCCGGAGCCGGTCGGGCCGGTCACGAGGATCATCCCGTAGGGCTTGCTCAGGTGCTTGAGATACAGTTTCTTCTGGTGCTCCTCGTAGCCCAACACGTCGATGCCGAGCTTGGCGCTCGACGGATCGAGGATACGCAGGACGATTTTTTCGCCGAACAGCGTCGGGCAGGTGCTGACACGGAAGTCGATGGCCCGGTTCTTGGACAGGCGCATCTTGATGCGGCCGTCCTGCGGCACGCGGCGCTCGGCGATGTCCATGCGCGACATGACCTTGAGGCGCGCGCAGATCTTGTTGGCCAGAATGACCGGCGGCTGAGCGACGTCGGACAAGACACCGTCGAGGCGAGTGCGAATGCGGAAGAATTTCTCGTAGGGCTCGAAGTGGATATCGGAGGCGCCATTCTGGATGGCACTCAGCAGGATCTTGTTGACGAACTTGACGACCGGCGCGTCATCGATGTCCTCGCGCTGGACGTCATCGTTTTCCTCGACGTCGCCGGTGACTTCGAGGTTTTCCAGGTCGAAGTCGCCTTCAGTCAAACCGCCCATACTCGTGTCGACGGCTTCGAGTGCCTTCGTGATCTGCTCCTCGAGCTTGTCCTGCTCGACCACGACGGGATCAACCCGCATGCTCGTCTGGAACTTGATGTCGTCGATCGCCTGCAGGTTCGTCGGGTCGGAAATCCCCAAGAACAGCCGCGCGCCACGCCGCACCAGCGGCAGCACGCGGTATTTGCTGATCAGGTTCTGGTCGACGCTCTTGACGACGTCGAGATCGACCTGCATGGCGTCGAGGTCGAGCAGCGGCACACCGAATTCGTGCGCGGCGGCCACGGCGATGGCCCGGGCCTCGGCGAGCTCGTGGTTGACCAGGTAGGCGACCAGCGAGACTTTTTCCTTGCGGGCCGCTTCGGTCGCGTCGTTCAGCTTGTCCTCGGCGATGATGCCGTCCTGGACGAGCCGCCGCGGCAGCCCGGCGAGATTGGATTGTGATGCAGTTGCTGCCATGGCCTCGTGTGCGTCAGGAAGCGCTCGAACGCTCAAGTCTCGTTGATCCCGATGCCGGGTTCAACCGCATTTTGTGCGTCCGATCACAATTGTGGAAATTCACCAGGTCAAACGGAGTACAGAGCCGGATTTCGCACATTGCATGCAGCGAATCACCGGCAAACGGACGGCAGATAGCGCCGATCGAGGGTCGGGGCCACGTAGGCCGCACCGCCAGTGAGCAGGTTGGCACCGGCGGGGGCTGCCGCGTAGCCGCAGCGCCAGATGATCGCATTGCCCGGCGTTTGGTACGGTGTGAGTGACAATACGTCGCCGACGATATCGGCGTTCGCACGGGTTCCGCCGAACGTGATGTCGACCCGCCCGTTGACGACATCGACCTGGCTCACGTAGCTGCCGCTGGTGTCCGCCGGATTCGGCGACATGCCGGCCGCAGTGCGATCGGCCGGTGCCACGCCGTCGTTCGTATAGGCATCGGTGACCGGCACCTTTGCGCCGGCCGCCATGTTGATGCCTTCGGTGACTTGTGCGCGGACCGTGTAGGTCTGGTAGGCCGAAATGGCGAGTGACGCCAGGATCCCGATGATCGCCACGACGATCATCAGTTCGATCAGCGTAAATCCGCGGTTTCGCCTGTGCATGTCCTTGCTCCCGGGGACGACCGCAAGCGTGGTTTTCAAACTCACACCTTACCGGCCTTACGTGCCGAATTCAGGTCGTGTCTCTCAGAATTCGCTGAGACGGCCTTCACATACTCAAAAAAAAGGCCCCGGACTGAATCCGGGGCCTCCCGATGCTTCTTTAGCCGTAAATGCTATACGGCTATCAAGCCATTAACGGCAAGCCGACGGGCGATACTTCGCAAGGATCGTGCTGGTGTCGCAGCCCCACTCGATCGCGCCGCCGTTGTCCGTGGCGTTCAGGATCAGCACGCCGGAAGCCGGCAGCAGCGGGTTGGCGTCTCCGCCGTAGGTCACGGTGACCGTCTGCGGGGCAACCTGGACCGACAAGGTGTACTTGCCGAAGATCGTGTTGGCGGCGCCAAGGCCCGCTAACGTGTTGTCTGCCGGCCATACGCCGGTGTCCTGGTAGGCCTCGGCAATGGCTGCCTTCGCACCCGAAGCCAGGCTCAGACCTTCAGACGCCTGCGCACGGATGGTGTAGTCCTGGTACGCCGGGATAGCAATGGCGGCCAGGATGCCGATGATCGCGACAACGATCATCAGTTCGATGAGCGTAAAACCCTGTTGCTTCTTCATTACAGTCTCTCCATGAACGAGAATGAAAAAATTAACGAACTCTGTCAGAACGGCGTTGCCGCCTGTACGTACCCTAAAGCAAGCGCTGTGCCATGTTCATGCGCTGCGTCACAAATCCTTGAAGGCACAGGGAAAACCCGCCGATGCGACCCCCGAATGGCTGCTGGATCGCGCTGACAAAGCGGCAACGGTGCGGCGTTCAGTGTCAGTTAGTGACACAAATTGTCAGTCGCGTCGGCGCCTGGACACAGCGCGCCGGGCGGTCGCGAACGGATCGCGCGCATGGCGCGCTCCAACAGGCGCTCCGACCGGCTAGGCCTCGATGCCGAGCTTCTTGATGCGGTAGCGGAGCTGGCGGAAGCTGACGCCCAGGAGCTTCGCCGCGGCGGTCTTGTTGTAACGGGTCTTCGCGAGCGCTTCGACGATGGCCTGCCGCTGTACGTCCTCGACTTGTTCACCGAGCTTGCCGCCGCCCATCGTCGCCGCCCCGTCCGCCTTGCCGGTGGCCGGACGCATGTTCAGGTCCGTGGCCGAGATATGCCCGCGCGTGCACAGCGTTACCGCCCGCTCCAGCAAGTTCTCGAGTTCGCGGACATTGCCCGGGAAGCCATAGCGGAGAAGCGCGTGCCGGGCACTCTCGTCGAGCCCGGCCCTCGCGCCCAGCCGCCGCAGGATGTGGTTCGCCAGGATCAGCACGTCGTCGCCTCGCTCCCGGAGCGCCGGCACGTGCATCTCGATGACATTGATACGGTAGTACAGGTCCTCGCGGAACTCGCCTTCAGCCACCATCGCCGCGAGATTCTTGTGGGTCGCCGAGAGAATGCGGGCATTGACCGGTTGTTCGCCGGACGCGCCCACCGGACGGACTGTCTTTTCCTGGATGACCCGGAGCAGTTTCACCTGCATGGCCAGCGGCAGATCGGCGATCTCGTCCAGGAACAGCGTACCGCCGTCGGCGCTTTGCACGAGTCCGGTCTTGTCTGCCACGGCGCCCGTGAAACTGCCCTTGCGATGGCCGAAAAACTCAGACTCCATCAGTTCCGCGGGAATTGCACCGCAGTTCACTGGCACAAACGGCCCATCGGCACGGGGGCCGTTGTCATGAATCATCCGGGCCACCAATTCCTTGCCGGTCCCGGATTCGCCGGAAATGTGTACGGGTGCCTGCGAGCGGGCGACCTTGTCCACCATCTCGCGCAGGTTGTGCATCGGCACCGAATCGCCGATCAGCCGGGACTGATCGTTCCGGCGCCGGTCGATCTTCAGCGCGTTCTCGACGATGTTCCTGAGGTTGTTGAGGTCCAGCGGCTTGGAGATGAAATCGAAGGCCCCGAGTTTCAACGCCTGCACGGCGGTCTCGATGTTGCCGTGGGCCGTGATCACCGCCACCGGCACGTCGGGCATATTGGACTGGATCCAGGCGACGAGTTCCAGCCCATCGCCGTCCGGCAGGCGCATGTCCGTCAGGCACAGGTCGAAGCGGCGATTGCCGAGCATCGCCTTGGCGCTCCCGACGTTGCCCGCGGACTCGGTCGCGATGTCCATGCGCCCCAACGTCAGCGACAAAAGCTCGCAGATGTCGGCTTCGTCGTCGATCACCAGTGCGAGGGGCTGCTTCATTCCGGTTCCTGAGGTTGCCAGCGGTTCGGGTCAGCGAACACGATGCGGAAGATTGCGCCGCCGCCCGGCCGATCCATATATATAAGAGTCGCGCGATTAAGCTCGCACAGTTCCCGCGATATGTACAAGCCGAGCCCGGTGCCGCCGGCACGATCGGTGTAGAAAGGCTCGAAGATTTTCTCCGCCGCAGCCGGCTCCACGCCGTGACCGTGGTCACGAACCTCGAGATAGGGACGGCCGGCGCCTGGCGCGCCGCCACCGGCATTCAGTTCAACGAAGATGCCGCCGGTTTCGCTGGCGTACTTGATCGCGTTGTCGCACAGGTTCCAGAGGACCTGGCGCAGGTGGGAGGGGTCCATGCGGACGTGCAGGTCGTCCGGAACCGCGTCCAGCGACAGCTCTCCCTCCTGCAGTTCCAGGGTCCGCGTAAATTCGCGCGCAAAGTCCTCGAGCCAGGACCTGAGCGCAAAGCGTTCCGGCCGGGACGATTCGCGGCGCGAGAGCTGCAGCACGTTCTCGATGATGTGGCTGACGCGATTCGAGTGCGTCTGGATGATCTCGGTCAGGCGACGGTCCGAGTCGGAGACCGAGGTCTCGGCGAGCAGTTGCGCGGCGTGGCTCATCGCCCCGATGGGATTGCGAATCTCGTGGGCGATGCTGGCGCTCAGGCGGCCCAGCGAGGCGAGCTTCGACTGCTGCACGCGCGCGTTCATGAGGCTCGAATCCTCGAGGAAGATCAGCGCCGCGCCGCTGCGATCGTGATCCTTGGCGAGCGGCGCCAGGTGTGCCGTGAGCCGCACCGAATGTTCGCCGGTCACGAGCGTGATCTCCGGGTGCGACGACAGCGCCGGGTCGGTCCGCCAGCGCGCGAGGTATTCCGCAAGCGGCGGAGAAAGCCGCTCGATCGAACGCCCGTGCATGGTGTCCGGCAAGCCGAGCAGTTGTGCGGCCGAGGTGTTGTTGAGACGCACCCGATTGTCGCCGTCGATGACGACGATGCTCTCGCGCAGGTGCTGCACGATGTATTCGTTGAGCTCGGACAGGTTCTTCAGGTCGACGCCGCGTTGCCGGGCGAGCGCCTCGCTTGCCTCGATGCGGCGGGCGAGCGGCCGCGCGGCGATGGCCATCGCAAATATGATGGCGGACAACAGCCCGGCACCCGGGTAATTCGGCTCGAAACCACGCAGGCTGGCGAACAGTTCCTGGCCAAGGATCGCGAGTGTCGCGGCGGACGCGACGACCGCCGGCAGCCGCGACGGCAGGACCAGGCTGCCCGCGCCGACGAACACGACAAGCAATCCGCCGAGGCCGCTCGAGGTGCCGTCGCTGGTGAACAGGAGGATAGCCACCGCGGCGATGTCCACGATGCATGAAGTCAGTCCGAGTACGTTGTAAGCAGTGATTCGTTGCTGGACCGCGATGCCGAAGACCACGGCAAAGACGAGCCAGGCCGACGCCGTCGCAGTGAACAGGGGTGCCTGCCGGTTGCCAAAGGCCGGCTGGTCGCCGCCGGCGAAGAACAGCACCAGCAGCATGACCGAGACGAGGAGGCGAAAGACGTTTAGAGTGGTGAGGACGCGCCAGGTGATGTCGGGCTCTTCGACGGCGCGGGACAGGAGATCATCACGGCTGCCGCGAAACGACATTCCGCCGGAAATCCTCGCATTCGTATGTTCCGTCAACTCGCACCCGAGATCGGTCGCAGGCAGGAAACCCAGCGAATTCTAGCCGATTTGCAGGCCGCCGATCAGGACAACCGAAAATCGCAGGGCAGACACGTACCGGACTGCGATGTCCGGATTCTCTGTCGATCCTGGCTTCATGGTCATCGATGAACGTGGCGCCATTCTGCCGATCGAATCACAATTGGCTCGCGACGTGGATAGTATTCTGGGCAAGCACGTATTTGCATGCGATCGGCGAACGGGAATGAAACATTGCGTTATCGCATCCTCGATCTCGACAAGTCCGGATTCCTGATACTGCTGGTCCTGCTCCTGGGGCTGGCGGTCGTCGCGTACCTTCCCGGACTGGGAGGGCCTCTGCTCCTCGATGACCTCCCCCAGCTCGGACCTCTGCTGGAGCCGGGCGGGCAGGACCCGTCGATGCTCTATCGAAATTACCTGGTCAGCACGAGCGGTCCGCTCGGCAGGCCCGTATCCATGGCCAGCTTTATTCTCGACGCGACGACTCACGGCCCCGACACCTGGTGGTGGAAATACGACTCGCTGATGTACCACCTGATTTGCGGGCTCCTGCTGATCTGGTTGGCGGCGATGCTGACTCGAATTGCCGATTCGGTTGCAGGAGTCAATCCGTGGGTAGTCGGCCTTATTGCCGGCGGCCTTTGGCTGCTGCATCCCCTGCATGTGAGCACGGTCCTCTACACCGTTCAACGCATGACTATCCTTTCGACCCTGTTCGTATTCGCGGGGCTCGTCAGCTACACGTACGGACGCACCAAGCAGATGTACGGCCGCTCATCCGGCTGGCTGCCGGTGCTGATGGCGTTCGCCGTCTTTCTCCCTGCCGCCGCATTTAGCAAGGAAAGCGGGCTGTTGCTCGTCGCCTATATCACGCTGGTCGAGTTCATCGTTTGCCGCTTCCGCGGCGATGCGGCAACGCAGAAACGGCTGCGTCTGCTGCACTACGTCCTGATCGCGACCTATGGCGCTGGCCTTCTGCTGCTGCTGGCGAATTTCCACTACGTGCTGGACGGCTACGTTGTCCGCGACTTCACCCTGAGCGAACGGGTATTGACGCAGTTTCGCGTGCTGGTCACCTACCTCTTGCAGATTGCGGTGCCGCTGCCGCAGTTGCTAGGGTTTTTCCACGACGACCTTCGGGTTTCCACCGGGCTGCTCGAACCGACGACGACGCTTCCCTCGATAATTTTTGTGACAGGCATGCTGATCGCCGCAGTCGCCCTGGCGCGGCGGCGCCCGCTGCTCTCGTTCGGCCTGCTGTTTTTCTTTGCGTCGCAGGTCCTCGAATCAAGCGTATTCAGCATCGAGCTCATGTTCGAGCACCGCAACTACGTCGGAACCTCTGGCGTCCTGCTCGGTCTCGTAGCGCTGGGAGCGTCGGCGACGAGTATTCGACGCGCGATGATTGCGGTCGCACTCATCGTGACTGTGACTTTTTTCGGCCTCACGTGGCGGTATGCGAACATCTGGTCGTCGCCGGAGACGTTGTACCGTCACATGTATGTCATACATCCCGATTCGTCCCGCTTGAACATGTTGTTCGCGAACGTCAATGCTGCAGCGGGGGAATTCGATTCCGCGCGCAAGGCTCTTGCCCGGGTTGACAGCGGACCTGGCAGAGAATTGCACGAACGGTACCTGGATTGTCTCGAGTTCAGGCGTGTTACCGACGCTGACCTGCGCAGAATAACGGAAATGGCAAACGGCCTCGTGAACGCTTATGTGACGTCGACCGCCGCCGTACTCGTGGGCGCCGCTGTCGAGGGCAGATGTGCGATCTCATCGCGTGTGTTGCTCGACGTACTCGATATTTTGCTCGGCAACCGAATGCGGTCGGCCGTCGATCGGCAGTCCCTGTTGATTTCCAAAGCGGAATTGCTGGATGCGATGGGACAAGTCGATCGCGCTGTCACGACCTACCTGGGCGCCCAGGAAACGTCCGGATTGTCTGCCGTACCCCTGTACCGGGCAGCCGACATGTTGTCGCGCCATGGACGCCTCGACGAGGCCCGGACGATGCTCCGCGATTCCGCCGCTGTCGAAGCAAGCGCCAGAGTGGTCCGTACGGACCTGGCTGCGCACGTCTACGCGGGCATCGCCGACCGGTACGTCGCCCGGCACGAGTTTGGCGAGGCACTGGCTACTTACGATGAGGCGAGGTCAGCAATGCCTGATGCCGCCGGTATCGTCTTGTCCCAATGCGAACTGCTCGTGAAGGTCGGGCGCTTTGCGGATGCCGCGCAAGGACTGGCAGATCTCCGTCGATCTGGCGCTGCCGATGCATCCGAGTACCGGCAGCGGGTTCAGCGCCTCGAGGCCAGGCTCAAGCGGCACGGCACGCATCAACCGGCAGTCATCGGACGGGAGGCAAGCCGCGATTTGTCAATTGCATCACAGTATTCGTTGGGCCTGGCCCCGATATACTTGCCACATGCCGGATAAGACCGTCAGCTTGATGAGTAGCAGCGATCCAGGGAAGTCGTTGCTGGTCGTAATTCCCTGCCTCAACGAGGAGCAAACCGTCGCGCGTGTGATCGCCGGTGTTCCGAAGTCCATACCGGGTATCGCGGTCGTGCAAGTGGTGGTGATGGACGACGGTTCGACGGATTCGACGGCCAAACGAGCCAGCGAGGCAGGCGCGGAGGTCATCAGCCACGCACAGAATCAGGGCCTGGGCGCGACCTTTCGTGATGCGGTGCGTGCGGCGATCGAGCGCCAGGCCGACGTCATGGTGCACATCGACGGTGACGGACAATTCGATCCGGCGGATATTCCCTTGCTGGTCGCGCCGGTGATTTTCAATCGGGCCGACATGGTCACGGCATCGCGATTTCTCGATCCGGCTTTCGTGCCTAGAATGCCGGGCATCAAGCGCTGGGGCAATTCCTGTTTCGCCGGCATCGTTCATCTGCTGACGGGACAACGCTTTCACGACGTCTCTTGCGGATTTCGTGCGTTTTCCCGTGAAACTCTCTTGCGAATGAATCTGTTCGGTACATTCACCTATACTCAGGAGTCTTTTCTGGATCTGATCTTCAAGAACCTGAGCATCCTCGAAGTGCCAGTCAAAGTGCGCGGCGTGCGAGAATTCGGCAAGTCACGAGTGGCGTCGAATTTGCTGCACTACGGCGCTAGGTCGTTAAAGATCATGCTGCGTGCATTCGTTTCCTACAAGCCGTTCAAGTTCTTCATGGCACTTGCGTTGGTCAGTTTTCTCACAGGTTTCGGATTGCTCGGGTTTCTCGGCGTCCATTACCTCGAGACCGGGGCGTTCTCGCCACATATCTGGGCCGGTTTCGTCGGCGGCTCGTTCTGTTTCCTCGGCATTTCGACCCTTATAACCGGCATCATCGGGGACATGCTCGTCCGCATGCGCATGAACCAGGAGGAACTCCTCTACCGGCTCAAGTCTCTGCAGTCGGAGAGCGGAAGTGACGTCCGGCGTTGACACTTGAGGGCGGCAGCCTTGATACGGTGACTCGGCCTATCACCGCGGCAATCACGGAGTTTCATGCCGACGGCCGGTAGCAGGTACGGTCGATCCCGGTGAGACCAAAAGGACGATCGCAAGAAAGCACAATAGCTCGATGAGGGTGAAAGCCACGCGCACGGCCACTGCCAGCGCGCTTGCCAGACCAACGGGGACTGCGCGCGCCAGAAGTACCGCCAAAGCGCCCTCTCGCACGCCGAGGCCAGCGGGAGCAATGACGACGATTAGGCTTACGACATGTGACATTGCGTACATCCCGCACAGGCCGGGAAAGTCGAGCCAGGTAAAGGGATAAACGGACCGCGCTATCAGGAAGAACGCAACACCCAGCAACAGGTAGTGCGCGATATAGGGAGCCGAAACGACCAGGAGGTCCGTCGTTCCGAGCGCTACCGATTGCAGATCCGGATAACGGTTCCGAAGAAAAGGTAAGCGAGCAAGCTGGCGATAGCCGGCAGGGACCAAGAAAAGAAGCACGGCCGCCATTACAGCTGCTGGTAGCAGGACATCCGCAGCGGACGCGAAATAGGCGACGGAGAGGAGTGATACTGCAATTCCTGCGAGCAGGGCGACCAGGGTCTCGATGATCGGAAACACGGCCCCGCTTGCCGGAGGGATGCCGAGCGGAGCGCCGAGTCGTGCCCGCTCCACGAGCAGCAGAATCTTGCCGGGCACATATCGGTAAAGATAGGACAACCACCATACACGCGCATACAAACCCCGTTGTTCCGGCGCATACAGACCGGAGCGGCGCAGAATAAGCACCCAGCCGAAAAACAAAAGCTGGTATGCCGTGATGGTCGCAATGAATGCGCAGAAGATGTCGAACGGACGCCATGTGAAGGCCAACTTGGCGATTTCCGCGCGGCCGGCCCAGATCTGGTATGCGAGCCAGGCAAAAATCACGATCGCCATCGGCACGCGCAGCACGCCGTAGACGCGGCGCAGCACTGAGAAAATCGGCGAACTCGTCAAATTCTTGCTCCGCCCGCCCGATACTCCGGAGTCACTCGGGCTCGTAGGCGGCTACCCAGTAAATCGCCAAGGGGCCTGGCGCGGGTATTTTCGAAAGTCGGACTGCGCGAAATCCATTGCCGACGATCTTCATATGGATGGCTTCGGCGTTGCTCTCATGATAGTGCCCATCGAACCCAGCAATTCGCCGCCCTAGCCGGTAGAGTGCGTTTTCCGTCGGAACACTGACGAACAGCTTTCCACCTTTTCTGAGCAGGCCGCGAAAAAAGTGAAGGGTATCGTCCAGCGGATCGATATGCTCCAACACTTCAGCAGCAACGATTGCGTCGAGACTGTCGTCGGCCAGCTCCCGCCGGGCGACGTCCGGCGTCAACAAGCGAATGTTCCTGAGCTGCCATTCGTCTACGAGCATGCCGGCCGGCCGCAGTTCCAGATCCACACCGATGATTTCGTCAGCGACGTGTAGCAATTCGTCGAATAGAACGCCAGTTCCACATCCGAAGTCCATCAGTCGGCCGTAGACCGTCCGGCCCGATTCCGATGCCATCGAGCGAATCAAGGCAGCTATCTCATCGAGCCGACGCCACGCCATCCACCGCAACAGAGGGTTATGGTGCAGGTAGCTCGGGATTGCCATTTCGTCACGGTCTGCCGCTGAGACGAGGCCCGCCATTCGTTGTAGCAGATCCGGATTGATTCGTCGATGAATGCGGGATTCAATTGGCTTCATCAGGATTACGCATGCATGCGGCCAGGCTGCGGTTTTTGCAATTCGAAATCACAAGGTGTATTCCATCGTATCGTCGTATGCGGCATGGCTAGCAGTACGTCTAGTCTGTCACAGTTTAGGCAAAAACACGCTGGTACCCTTGTTATTTTAATTTCATGCAGCATTCTGCGACCGAAACAGAAATACCGCTAATGAATGACCATGCAAAGGTGCACTTGCCTCATCGACTCGACATTCAGGGTCTGAGGGCGATTGCAGTAGGGATCGTCGTCCTCGCTCACGCGGATGTGCAGCTGTTTGCCGGCGGATTCATAGGTGTCGATGTCTTCTTTGTGCTGTCCGGATTCCTGATTACCGGTCTGCTGCTGCGTGAATATGCCTGTCAAGGGCGAATCAAGCTTATCGATTTCTGGGTGCGCCGGTTGCGACGTCTGTTTCCAGCCTTGGCGTTCATGTTGATTGCCGTCTTTCTGAGTGCAACTGCGGGCCTGGATTACTACGACGTGCAAGTCAAGACGGCCTCGCTCAAATTCGCCGCTTCTTGGTCGAGCAATCTCTATTTCGCGCTCGCCGATTTCGACTACTTTTCCAAGTCCGCCGACAGGGATCTCTATCTGCATACATGGTCACTTGGTGTGGAGGAGCAGTTCTATCTGGCGTGGCCAATTCTTATCGCGACAACCTTGTCACTGGTAGACTTTCGCGCCAGACCAATCGCGAGCAAATGCCTCGTCTTGTTGCTCTTCCTGATTCTCGCTTGCGGCAGCATGTATTTGGTCGCGTACTGGGCTGATCGTCAGCAGCTATTGAGTTTCTACATGATGCCAGCCCGCGTATTCCAGTTCGCGACGGGAGGAGCGATATACGTCGGTGCATACCGCCTGCTCGAACTGGATCGCATCGAGCCAATGTTGTGGCAGCGACAGGGCCTGGCTTTTTCGTTCACGTTGATAGGCCTGGTTCTGATTTTTGCCAGCGCCTGCACTATTAGTCCGTTTGCCAGATATCCGGATCTCGTAGCTGCATTTCCGACTGCGGGTGCCGCTCTTGCGATTATTGGGAGGCACCATTTCGCAGGAATTCAGGCTGAAGACCGCGCTGAACAACCGGTTCATGGTCTGGATTGGTGACCGGTCGTATTCGATTTACCTGTGGCATTGGCCAGTTCTTCAAATTACGAAAGAACTCGGATTGCTCAAGAACTCGATTGGCGTCGCGTGTGCCATCGGAGTTTCAGTCGCGTTGGCGGGCTTTTCATACAGGTACATCGAGGAGCCGTTTTGGAAGGGTCGCTATAGTGGGATAAGCCGCATCACAATCACTTCGGCAGCATTGGTTCTGGTCTCAGTATCGATCGGGGTCAGCAATACTTCTCATATGCCAGTTCCGTTGGCCGACCGCCAGTCCGATTCATCGAAATACAATCCGCGCTTTGACCTGCCTGCCATTTATGCGGGGGAGCGCGAATGCGATTCCTGGTTCAACAGCGCAGAAATCAAGCCGTGCTTATTAGCCGGCGAAAACAGTGAGAAGACGGTGATGCTGATCGGTGACAGTGTGGGAGCCCAGTGGGTTTCAGCGCTGCCGCAGATATTCTCACCTGCGTCATGGCGGTCAATCGTACTTACCAAGTCGGCATGCCCGATCATCGATGAGAACTACTATTACGATGCCGTAGGCGATGTATACCGAATATGCGCCGAATGGCGGAAAGCAGCAATTGAGTATATCCGGCAAACGCGACCGGAAATCCTGATTATCGGGAGTTCGTCTCACTACGATTTTACGGATGAGCAATGGATAGGCGGACAGGTACGCGTGTTGGATCAACTTCATGAATTTGCGGGCAAGATAGTGATTCTGCCCGGAACCCCGATGCTTACGTTCGACGATCCACGTTGTATGTCCTCTAGTTCCACGACCGCGTCAATCGACGTTCGTTCGAACTGCAGTCATTTTGTTGCTGACCCGAAGATTGGTTTGGTTGCGGAACTGTTATCGCGCGCGGCACGCAACTATGAGAATGTCCAAGTTGTCGATTTGATCGACATTGTTTGTCCGCGCAAACGTTGCGAAAGAACAAATGCCTTTGGAGTGGTTGTTTACCGAGATAGGCGCCACTTGACGAACAAATTCGTCTTATCTCAGGTTCCGGAGATTCGTCGAAGGATGTCCTGGTTGGACGAAGGTCCTATCCTGGTGGAACAGGCCACCGCAGTCGAATCTCCTCAATAGTATCGATAGTTCGAAAGCAGATCTTTCAGACCGAACTTTTATTCGTCGAGAAGTCGGCCTGATACGGGCGAATGCCTGGTCCGTCGCGTCAACAAGCCACTTCCGGAGCGATATGCGGCAAACCTCGATTTGACGAATAATCGCTTTGCGTATCGCTGACCTTTCCTCCAAAATACCGCACGAGCTGGCCAGCGCTCACGGCAGTCATGCCGAGTTCGCAGCCAGGCCACAACAACTACAGCTGCACCACAAATGAATCTCCACGAATACCAATCGAAAGGATTGTTTGCCGACTACGGTATCCCGGTACCGACGGGCATCGCCGCGGAGACGCCGAAAGCAGCCGTCGCGGCGGCAAGGTCGCTCGGCGGCGATCTGTGGGTGGTCAAGGCCCAGGTGCATGCGGGGGGCCGCGGCAAAGCCGGCGGCGTCAAGATTGCGAAGAGCCTCGACGAGGTTCGGCAGAGTGCCGCCGGGATGCTGGGGAGGCGGCTCGTGACGCCTCAGTCCGGTCCCGACGGATTGCCGGTGAATGTCGTCTACGTGGAATCCGGTTCCGCCATTGACCGCGAACTGTACTTGTCGATGCTCGTGGACCGGGCAGTCAGCCGGATCGCCTTCATCGCCTCGGCCGCCGGCGGCATGGACATCGAGAAGGTCGCCGAGGAAACACCCGAGAAGATCTTCTCCGTCGTCATTGCGCCGGATGCCGGACTGCAGGACTACCAGGTCCGTGAACTTGCGTTCGGCCTCGGGCTCGACAAGTCGCAGATGCGCCAGTTCGGGGATCTGCTGAAGAGACTCTATCGCCTGTACCTGGAATGCGATGCGAGCCTGGTCGAGGTGAACCCGCTCATTACCACCAAGTCCGGCGACGTGGTCGCGCTGGATGCCAAGATCAACATCGACGGGAACGCCTTGTTTCGACAAGCGAAGCTCCTGGCCATGCGGGACGAGACGCAGGAGGACGAGAAAGAGCGCGAGGCGGCCGAGCACGAACTCAACTACGTCACGCTCGACGGCAACATCGCCTGCATGGTGAACGGCGCCGGACTTGCCATGGCGACGATGGACCTCATCAAGCTCTCCGGCGGCGAGCCGGCCAATTTCCTCGACGTCGGCGGTGGCGCCACCAGCGAGCGCGTCGCCGCTGCGTTCAAGCTGATCCTGTCGAATGCCAATGTCGAGGCGATCCTCGTCAACATCTTCGGCGGCATCGTGCGCTGCGACCTGATCGCCGAGGGCATCGTCAGCGCCGTCAAGGACGTCGGCGTCAAAGTGCCGGTGGTCGTCCGGCTCGAAGGGACGAACGTCGAGAAAGGTCGCAAACTGCTCGCCGACAGCGGCCTCGACATCATCGCCGCTGACGACCTTACCGATGCTGCGCAAAAAGTCGTGGCCGCAGTCGCCTGAACCGAACGAGATACAGGCGACGTCGCAGGAGCGCCGCATGGCGCGCTCCAAGGCAGTTGTAGGAGCGCCCCATGGGCGCGACTTTCGAAGCAAAAAGGTCTTGCATGAGCATTCTGGTCGACAAGAACAGCAAGGTCCTGTGCCAGGGCATCACCGGCAGCCAGGGGTCCTTCCATTCCGAGCAGTGCATCGAATACGGCACCCGGCTCGTGGGTGGCGTCACGCCGGGCCGCGGCGGCAGCGAGCATCTGGGCTTGCCCGTCTTCGACACGATGCAGGGAGGCCGTGCGCGAAACCGGTGCCGACGTGTCCATGATCTACGTGCCCGCGGCTTTCGCCGCGGATGCGATCCTCGAGGCGGCCGCTGCCGGCGTGCGCCTGGTCGTCTGCATCACCGAGGGCATCCCGGTGAACGACATGGTCAAGGTGAAATCGGCGCTCAGGGACCACGACTGCCGGCTGATCGGACCCAACTGCCCCGGCATCATCACCCCCGGAGAATGCAAGATCGGCATCATGCCGGGCTTCATCCACAAGAAAGGTCGCATCGGCATCGTGTCCCGGTCCGGCACGCTGACCTACGAAGCGGTCTACCAGACGACGCAGCAGGGTCTCGGCCAGAGCACCTGCATCGGCATCGGCGGCGACCCGGTGCGCGGCATGAATTTCATCGACTGCCTCGAACTCTTCGAGGCGGATGCACAAACCGACGGCATCATCATGGTGGGCGAGATCGGCGGCACCGACGAAGAAGCCGCTGCCGACTTCATCCGCGCGCAGGTGTCGAAGCCGGTCGTGGCCTACATCGCGGGCGTCACCGCGCCACCCGGCAAGCGCATGGGGCACGCCGGGGCGATCATCGCCGGCGGCAAGGGCACCGCGGCGGCGAAGTTCGCCGCGCTGGATGCGGCCGGCGTCGCTACCGTGCGGTCGCCGGCGGAACTCGGCCGCAGGATGGCGGACGTGCTCGGCGCCTGACCCATGTCCGACGAGGCCGGATGAGCGTGACGGCATGAGCGACACCGTGGTCCTGGCGCTCGCCCAGGTCGATCTCGTCGTCGGCGACGTTGCGGGCAACACGGCGAAGATCATCGAGTACGCCGTGCGCGCACGCGAAGAACTGCGCGCCGACCTGGTCGTATTTCCGGAACTGAGCGTCTGCGGCTATCCGCCGGAGGATCTCCTGTTCCATTCGGGATTGCGGCGCGACGTCGAGGCTGCCGTCGATCGCATCCAGTCCTCCGTCAGCGACATCGCGGTCCTCATCGGTTTTCCCGAGTACGCGGACGGCGTCATCTACAACGCTTGTGCCCTCTACCACGACGGCCGCCGGCTCGCCGCGTACCGCAAGCAGCAGTTGCCGAACTACAGCGTGTTCGACGAAAAACGTTATTTTGCGGAAGGCCGGGACGCGGCGGTGTTCAAGCTGAACGGCATCCGTTTCGGCCTCACCATTTGCGAAGACGTCTGGCAACCTGCACCCATCGAGGCGGCCCGGCTGGCCGGTGCGGAATGCGTCATCACGATCAACGGTTCGCCGTACAAGGTCACGAGCCAGGCCGAACGCGAAGCCGTCGTGCGGCGGCGTATCGAGGAGGTCGACCGGCCGGTCGTGTACGTCAACATGGTCGGCGGGCAGGACGAACTCGTGTTCGATGGCGGTTCGTTCGTCATGAACGCAGACGGGCGGCTCGATTTTCGCGCACCGGCCTTCGAGGAGGGCCTGCACAAGGTCGTCGTGCAAGGCCGTGCGGCGGGCGTGCAGCCTGAGCCGGGCGTGGTCGCCGCCGGGCTGGCGCTCGAGGAGAGCGTCTACTCGGCGTTGGTGACCGGCACGCGGGACTACGTGCGCAAGCACCGTTTCCCGGGCGTGGTGCTGGGCTTGTCGGGCGGCATCGATTCCGCGCTGGTGCTCGCCATCGCCTGCGACGCGCTCGGTGCCGACATGGTCCGCGCGGTCATGATGCCGTTTCGCTACACCTCGAACATGAGCCAGGAGGATGCCGCAGAAGAGGCCGCGATGCTCGGCGTGCGTTACGACGTGATCCCCATCGCGCCGATCTACGACGCGACGGTGAAGCAATTGCAGCCGATCTTCGCCGGCCGCGGGCCCGACGCCACCGAGGAGAACATCCAGGCGCGTTGCCGCGGGCTGTTGCTGATGGCGATCTCGAACAAGACCGGCCGCATGCTGCTCACCACCGGCAACAAGAGCGAAATGGCGGTGGGTTACGCGACGCTGTATGGCGACATGGCGGGCGGCTTCGCGCCGATCAAGGACTGCACGAAGACGCTCGTTTACCGGCTCGCCCGTTACCGCAATGCACTCGGGCCCTGCATCCCGGAACGCGTCATCGCGCGGCCGCCATCAGCGGAGCTCCGGCCCGACCAGAAGGACAGCGACTTCCTGCCGGATTACTCGGTGCTCGACCCCATCCTCGAGGCGTTCATTCAGGAAGACCTGTCCGTCGCGGAAATCGTCGAGCGCGGCTTCGAGCGCGCGGTCGTGGTGCGGGTACTCGATATGGTGCAGCGCAATGAATACAAGCGCCGCCAAGCGCCGCCGGGAGTGCGCATCAGCGGCCGGGCATTCGGCCGCGACTGGCGCTACCCGATCACCTCCGGCTACCGCTTTCGCGCGATGGACATTCAGTTGAGTATTCGGCAATAGGAACTGTCCCCCGATAGATTCGCGGGAAGTTCGCGCCAGGACACGGCGCGCATCGGCGGCGAGTTCATCCATGCCGAGCTTCTCATAGGCTTCGGCCAGTATCTTGAGCGACTCGGCATTGCCTTCGGCGCCGTTGTACTGCTCCAGCGCCGTCTTGGCGCGGTTCATCGCCGCCACGTAGGCACCGCGACGGAGGTAGTAATCGGCGACGTGATTCTCGTATTCGGACAGCCGGTTCTTGAGGTAGACCATCCGCTGGTGTGAATCCTCGGCATACGGACTCGCCGGATAACGTTCCACGAGGCGGCGCAACGTGGCATAGGCTTCGTCGACGCCTTCCGGAGGCCGCCTGCTCATGTCCCGGCGGAACCAGCGTTCGAGGAAGCCGGGATCGCCCTCGAAGTAGGCAAGTGCCTTGATGTAGAGCGCGTAGTCGACACGCGGATGGATCGGGTTCTCGCGCACGAAGGTGTCGGCGGCGTCGATCGCCCGTTCCGGTTCGCCGCTCTTGTAATACGCATACATCAGCTCGAGCTGGATCTGCCGGCTCAGGTCGCTGAACGGGTAGCGCGACTGTATCGCTTCGAAGATCTCGATGCCGCGCCGGAAGTTGCCGCGCCCGATGGACTGCCGGGCCGTGTCGTAGGCCTCGTTCAGATCGCCGATCTCTTCCTCAATGACGTCATTGCCGGCGCAGGCCGCGAGCAACGCAATCGTTGCCACCAAGGCGGAGAGCTTCGCGCGGCGGCAGGCGGGGCGCTCGGGCTTGCAGGTCGGTCTCATGCTCATTCCGGCGGCCCGTTACGCGGGACGCCCTGTAAAATCATTGGATTGCCGGCGCGACACGGCCGGCCCGGGCCGCGAGTATACCGTAATATTACCCTGCGACCATGACCCCAGAAACACACGAGCGAACGATTCCCGAAGAGCTGGCCGGCCTGCGTTTAGACCAGGCCTTGGCTCGTATGTTTCCGGATTATTCCCGCAGCCGGCTGAAGAGCTGGCTCGTCGACGGGCAGGTGCTGGTCGACGGGCAGATCCTGAAGCCCCGCGACCGCGTTGACGGCGGCGAACGCGTGGAACTGACCGCCATGCCCGAAGTCGCGGTCGAGAGCAGGCCCGAGCCGCTCAAGCTCGACGTCGCCTATGAAGATGACGCGGTGCTGGTGGTCGACAAGCCGGCCGGGCTGGTCGTGCATCCGGGTGCCGGCAACCCGTCCGGCACGCTGCTCAACGGGCTCCTGCATCACGTGCCGGCGCTCGCCGAACTGCCGCGCGCCGGGATCATCCATCGCATCGACAAGGACACGACCGGCCTCTTGCTGGTGGCGAAAAACCTGCCCGCACACACGGCCCTCGTGCGCGCGCTCGCCGCGCGCGCCGTCGTGCGGCGTTACGTCGCCATCTGCCAGGGCGTGCTCACCGGCGGCGGCAGGATCGATGCGCCGATCGGCCGGCACCCCGTGGATCGAACGCGCATGGCGGTGCAGGACGAGGGCCGTCCGGCGGTCACGCGCTATACGGTGGCGGAGCGATTTCGCGGGCATACGCGGGTCGCCGTCGAACTCGAAACCGGCCGCACGCACCAGATTCGCGTGCATTTCGCCTGGCAACGCCGGCCACTCGTGGGCGATCAGGTTTACGGCGGCCGCCTGGCGCTGCCCGCCGGCGCGAGCGACGCGCTGATCGCGGCATTGCGCGGCTTCCGGCGCCAGGCCCTGCACGCGGCGAGCCTCTCGTTCGCGCATCCGGAGAGCGGTGCGGCGATCCGCGTCGAATCGCCGCTGCCGCCGGACCTCGAGGCCTTGGTCAGGATCATGCGGGAGGATGTCCGGTGCAGCTGATTCGCGCCGACTGGCCCGCGCCGCCCGGTGTGATAGCCGGAACGACGACGCGGACGGGCGGCGTCAGCGCCGGATCCTTTGCGTCGCTCAACCTCGGCGCGCACGTCGGCGACGACCCCGCCGCCGTCAGCGAGAATCGCCGGCGCCTGGCCGAGGTCCTCGACCTGCCCGAAGCGCCGCGCTGGCTCGACCAGGTACACGGTTCACGAGTCGTGCACGCCGGCAACGCGGAATTCGCGTCCGGTCCGCCGGAGGCCGACGCGGCCGTCAGTCTCGACGGTCGCGCGGTGCTCGGCATACTGACCGCGGATTGCCTGCCGGTCCTCCTGTGCGACACGAACTCACCGGCCATCGGCGCCATACACTGCGGCTGGCGCGGTCTCGCGGCCGGCGTCATCGACGCGGCGGTGCACGCGATGACTGTGCCGTCGGCCCGGCTCCTGGCCTGGCTCGGGCCGGCGATCGGTCAGGATCGCTTCGAGGTCGGAGACGAAGTGCGCGACCTGTTTCTCGCCGGCATCGAGAATGCGGCGACCTGCTTTGAGCCGAACGCGAATGACCGCTGGCAGGCCGACCTCTGTGGCCTGGCCCGCCTGTACCTCGCGCGAGCCGGGGTCGAACGCGTCTACGGTGGCGGTTCTTGCACGCACCGCGATGCCGGGCGTTTTTTCTCCTTCCGGCGGGACGGCCGCTGCGGCCGGATGGTGAGTTACATTTTTCGCAGACTTGCTTGAAATACCGGGCGAAAACACAAGATTCGTGACTGTTCAGGAAGTACGCCGGGAATCCGTCATGCGTTTGGACAAACTGACCAGCAAGTTCCAGATGGCGCTCGCCGACGCGCAGTCGCTGGCCATCGGCCGCGATCACCAGTACATCGAGCCGGCGCACCTGATGGTCGCGCTGCTCGACCAGCAGGGCGGCAGCGTGCGGGGGCTGCTGACGAAGGCGGGCGCGAACGTCAACCTGCTTCGCTCGCAGCTGGGCAAGGCGATCGATCGCCTGCCGAAGGTCGAGGGCGCCGGCGGGGACGTGCACCTGTCGAACGATTTGAACAAGCTCCTGAACCTCACCGACAAGCTGGCGCAGGAACGCCACGACCAGTACATTTCGAGCGAGCTGTTCGTGCTCGCTGCGCTCGATGGCAAGTCGCCGCTCAGGTCCGTGCTCGACCAGGCGGGGGTCGTCAGGGGCGCCGTGGAAAAGGCCATCGACGAATTGCGCGGTGGTGCGCAGGTGACCGACCCGAATGCCGAAGACACGCGCCAGGCGCTCGACAAATACACCATCGATCTCACCGAACGGGCGGAGCAGGGCAAGCTCGACCCGATCATCGGCCGCGACGACGAGATCCGCAGAACGATCCAGATCCTGCAGCGGCGCACCAAGAACAACCCGGTTCTGATCGGCGAGCCGGGCGTGGGCAAGACCGCGATCATCGAAGGTCTCGCGCAGCGCATCGTCAACAACGAAGTGCCGGAAGGCCTGCGCGGCAAGCGCATCCTGGCTCTCGACATGGGCGCGCTCATCGCCGGCGCGAAGTACCGCGGCGAATTCGAGGAGCGGCTCAAGGCCGTCCTCAATGACCTCGCGAAGCAGGAAGGACAGGTCATCCTGTTCATCGACGAATTGCACACCATGGTCGGTGCCGGCAAGGCCGAAGGCGCGATGGACGCCGGCAACATGCTGAAACCCGCGCTTGCCCGCGGCGAATTGCACTGTGTGGGCGCCACGACGCTGGACGAGTACCGCCAGTACCTCGAGAAGGACGCTGCGCTCGAGCGACGTTTCCAGAAAGTGCTGGTCGAGGAGCCGACGGTCGAGGACACGATCGCGATCCTGCGCGGATTGAAGGAGCGCTACGAGGTGCACCATGGCGTGGAGATCACCGATCCGGCGATTGTCGCCGCGGCGACGCTGTCGCATCGCTACATCGCGGACCGGCAGTTGCCGGACAAGGCGATCGACCTGATCGACGAAGCTGCTTCCCGCATCCGCATCGAGATCGACTCCAAGCCGGAAGCCATGGACCGTCTCGAGCGGCGCATCATCCAGCTCAAGATCGAACGTGAGGCGTTGAAGAAAGAGTCCGACGAAGCCTCGAGGAAGCGGCTTGACGATCTCGAAGGCCAGCTCGACGATGTCGAACGCGAATACGCGGACCTCGACGAGGTCTGGAAGGCCGAGAAGGCCGCGATGCAGGGTGCGACGCATATCAAGGAGGAGCTCGAGCGGGCCAAGCTCGAACTCGAGACGGCGCACCGCGCGGTCGACCTGACGCGCATGGCCGAACTGCAATACGGGCGGATTCCGGAACTCGAAAAGCAGCTCGCGGAAGCAATGCGAGCCGAGAATCAGGAAACGATACTGTTGCGCAACAACGTGACGGAGGAGGAGGTCGCGGAGATCGTCTCGAAGTGGACCGGCATACCGGTCGCGAAAATGCTCGAAGGCGAGAAGGACAAGCTGCTGCACATGGAAGGTGCGCTGACCGAGCGCGTGGTCGGCCAGCGGGAAGCCGTCACGGCGGTCTCGAACGCGATCCGCCGCTCGCGTGCCGGCCTGTCGGATCCGAAACGGCCGATCGGTTCGTTCCTGTTCTTAGGCCCCACCGGCGTCGGCAAGACCGAGCTCACCAAGGCGCTCGCGAACTTTATGTTCGATACGGACGACGCGATGGTGCGCCTCGACATGTCGGAGTTCATGGAGAAACATTCGGTCGCGCGGCTCATCGGCGCGCCGCCGGGTTACGTCGGCTACGAGGAAGGCGGCTACCTGACGGAAGCCGTGCGGCGGCGTCCCTACTCGGTGATCCTGCTCGACGAGGTCGAGAAGGCACACCCGGACGTGTTCAACGTGCTGCTGCAGGTTCTCGACGACGGCCGCCTCACGGACGGGCAGGGCCGCACGGTCGACTTCCGCAATACCGTGATCGTCATGACCTCGAACCTTGGCTCGCAACTGATTCAGGAGATGTCCGGCGAAGAGAATTACGACCGGATGAAGTCCGCGCTCATGGATGTGGTCGGCACGCACTTCCGGCCCGAATTCATCAACCGGGTCGACGACGTGGTCGTGTTCCACCCCTTGTCGAAGGAACACATCCGCAGGATCGTGGACATCCAGCTCGGATACCTGCACGATCGGCTCGCCGAACGCGACATGACTATCCACCTGTCGGATGCGGCCCGCGACAAGCTCGCGGCAGCCGGCTTCGACCCGGTATATGGAGCGCGGCCGCTCAAGCGCGCGATCCAACAGCAGGTCGAGAACCCGCTGGCGCAGGAGATCCTGGCCGGCAAGTTCGGGCCCGGCGACACGATCGAGGTTGGTGTCGCCGACGACCGCCTGGACTTCCAGCAGGCCGCCTGACCGTGTCAGCCGGGGTCAGAGTGAATCTTCAGGAAAATGTCACTCTGACCCCATTACTGATTGTTGGAGCGCCCCATGGGCGCGACTCGGAGAAGTGCTTAATGCCCATTTACGGATACGCGTGCGAGGCTTGTGGCCACACGCTGGACGCCCTGCAAAAAATGTCCGACGCCCCGTTGACGGAGTGCCCGGATTGCGGCGAGCCGGCGCTCAGGCGCCAGCTGTCGGCACCACGATTCCGGCTGAAGGGACAGGGCTGGTACGAAACCGACTTCAAGTCGGACAAGCAGCGCAACCTGGCCGGCGATACGGACGGGGGCAAGGCCGATTCGACGGCCGACGCGAAAGCCGACTCGTCGGCCGACAAGAAGACCGACAAGAAGACCGACGGCAAAGCGGAAAAGAAGGCCGACGACGGCAAGGACAAGGCGGGCACGGACAAGACCGGCGGCGACAAGCCGGCAAGTGCAGGTAAGACCAAGGGCAAGGGCAAGGGCAAGGCCACGAAAGGTTCCGCCGGCGACAAGCCCGGTGCCGCCTGAGTAGCCGCTCCGGCGTGACGGCGCGCGTCAGGAACTGCCGCTGTTAAAAGGAAAAATCGCGTTTCCCCCGCGCCGTCGGCGCCTTGCCCCGCACCGGCGCATTCCGTACCATTCCGCTCCTTTTCCGGGGTCCGTGAATCGCGCCCGGCGCACCGGCAGTCGCGGACCAGCCATTGGATCATCGTTATGCGCAGTCACTATTGCGGACAGGTCGATCACTCGCTGATCGGCACGGAGGTCACCGTGTGCGGGTGGGTGCACCGCCGACGCGACCATGGCGGCGTCATTTTCATCGACCTGCGTGACCGGGAGGGCCTGCTGCAGGTCGTCTTCGACCCGGATCGCGCGGATGTCTTCGCCGCCGCGGAACGGCTCCGCAGCGAATACGTGCTCGCGGTGACCGGCGTGGTCCGCGAACGGCCGGCCGGCACCGTCAACGACAACCTGGCGACTGGACGCATCGAGTTGCTGGCACGCCAGCTCACGCTGCTGAATCGCTCCGAGACGCCGCCGTTTCATCACGACGAAGTCGCGAACGAGGAGTTGCGCCTCAAGTATCGCTACCTCGACCTTCGACGCGAATCTATGACGGCGAACATCCGCCTGCGGCATCGGGTGACTCGCGCGATGCGGGAATTCCTCGATAGCGCCGGCTTCATCGACATCGAAACGCCGATGCTGACGCGCGCGACGCCCGAAGGCGCCCGCGACTACATCGTTCCGAGCCGCACGCACCCGGGCAGGTTCTTTGCGCTGCCGCAGTCGCCGCAGTTGTTCAAGCAGTTGCTCATGATGTCGGGGCTCGACCGCTACTATCAGATCGCGCGCTGCTTCCGTGACGAGGACCTGCGGGCGGACCGCCAGCCCGAGTTCACGCAGCTCGACATCGAGATGAGCTTCGTCGATGAGTCGATCGTCACCGCAACGATGGAAGGGCTGATGCGCCACCTGTTCCGCGTCGTGCTCGGCGTGGACCTGCCCGATCCGTTTCCGCGCATGAGCTACGCCGAGGCGATGACGCGCTTCGGTTCGGACAAGCCCGACCTTCGCATTCCGCTCGAACTCGTCGAGATCGGTGACCTGGTTCGGGATGTCGAGTTCAAGGTGTTTGCCGGGCCCGCGCAGGATCCCGACGGGCGCGTTGCCGCGCTCAAGGTGCCGGGTGGTGCGAGCCTCACGCGCAAGGAGATCGACAATTACACGGCCTATGTAGCGCGCTACGGCGCGAAGGGCCTTGCGTACGTCAAGGTCAACGACGCCGAAGCCGGGCGCGAAGGGCTGCAGTCGCCGATCCTGAAGTTCCTGCCCGACACGGCCGTGGACGGCCTGCTCGAACGGACGGCGGCCCGCACCGGCGATCTCGTGTTCTTCGGCGCCGACAAGGCGCGCATCGTCAACGATGCGCTCGGCGCGCTGCGCCTGAAGGTCGGGCAGGACCTCGGCCAGGTTGCCGAGGGGTGGGCGCCCCTGTGGGTGGTCGACTTCCCGATGTTCGAGAAAGACGAGGTCTCCGGCCGCTGGATGGCTTTGCATCACCCGTTCACGGCGCCGGCGGTCGATGATGCTGCGCAGCTCAGGCAGAAGCCCGGCAAGGCACTGTCCCGGGCCTACGACATGGTGCTGAACGGTTCCGAAATCGGCGGCGGTTCGATACGTATCCACCGGCAGGAAATCCAGTCGGCCGTCTTCGACCTGCTCGGCATCGCTGCCGACGAGGCACAGGAGAAATTCGGTTTCCTGCTGACGGCTCTGCAGTATGGTTGCCCGCCGCACGGCGGCATTGCGTTCGGGCTCGATCGCATCGCGATGCTGATGGCGGGAGCCGACAGCATCCGCGACGTAATCGCATTCCCCAAGACGCAGTCCGCGCATTGCCCGCTGACGAATGCGCCCGGCGAGGTTGCCGCGGAGCAGCTGAAAGAAGCGGGCATTCGTTTGCGCGCCGCGCGCTCGGACAACAGCTGAGCCGTCTCGCCGTACCCAATCCGCAGTACGTGGGATAGACTCTGTCGAGACGGCAGTAAAGGCGCCCGCGGATGCCCCCGAAAAAGTCGACGATCAAGGACGTAGCCAAGCTCGCCGACGTTTCCTTCAAGACGGTATCGCGGGTCATCAATCGGGAACCGACGGTCGGCGAGGAGCTGCGCGAGCGTGTGTGGGCCGCGGTCCGCAAGCTCAATTACCAGCCGAATCTTTCCGCGCGCCAGATGCGCGGGGCATCGTCCTTCATCGGCTTCATCTATGATAATCCGAACAGCCATTACGTCATCGAGATGCAGCATGGCATCCTCGACGAGTGCCGCAAGCAGGACTTCGAACTCGTCATTCATCCCTGTGACGCGAAAAACCCGGGCGTGATCGACGAAGTCCTGCACGCCGTGCACCGCAACCAGATCGGCGGGCTGATCCTGGCACCGCCCATGTCCGAGTCACCGCGCGTGCACGCGGCGCTGGCCCGGGAGGGAGTGCGGACGGTGCGCATCATCTCGGCGGGGGGTCTGCCTCAGGACGATCCGCTGTGCATCTACGTCGATGACCGCGGCGCCGCGCACACCATCACCCGCTACCTGATCGAGCTCGGGCATCGGCGCATCGCGTTCCTGAACGGCGAGCGCGAACACCATTCGTCGATCGAACGATTGCAGGGCTATCGAGATGCCCTGCGCGAAGCCGGCATCGCAGTCGTAGAATCGCTGGTGCTCGACGGGCAGTACAACTTCGAGAGCGGGGTGCAGAGGACGAAGTCGCTGCTCGAAGGTACCGCACGGCCGACGGCGGTCTTCGCCGGCAACGACGAAATCGCCGCTGGCACCCTGTTCGCCGCACGACTCCTCGGGCACGCGGTGCCGGGAGACCTGTCCATCGTGGGCTTCGAGGACAGCCCGTTCTCGCGCCAGACCTGGCCGCGGCTGTCCACAGCGCGCCAGCCGAACCAGATCATCGCGCAGCGCGCGACGCGTCTGCTCATCGACACGATCCGCGCCGCCGAGGATTCGCTCGGCCTGACCGAGCGCGGCTTCCACCCGAAGCTCGTGATCCGGGATTCGACCGCGCCGCCCGGCGGGAGCTAAGACCTTTATTTGCATGCCTTTTTCATGCGGCAAGCTTTACTTCCGCAGGTCAACCCGGCAAACTGACAACGTTGTCTCAAGTGCCGGAGCGGATCGCGGATGAACCCCAGTTCGACGGAAAAGAGGGTCCTGACCGGCGCCCGGATCTTCGATGGTGAGGACTTCATCGACGCCGATACTCTGACGATCGCCGGCGGGCGCATCGCGGCGGTCGGCCGCGCGGCGCCGGATGCGCCGGTCGTTCGGCTTGACGGCGGCTGCCTCGTTCCCGGCTTCGTCGATTTGCAGGTGAACGGCGGCGGCGGCGTGATGCTGAACGGCGAGCCGACGGCAGCTGGAGTAGCAGCGATGGTCGACGCGCATCGGCGCCGCGGCACGACCGCGCTCCTGCCGACGGTGATCAGCGACAGCAAGGCGCTGCAGCGCCGGGCGGTCGACGCCGTCCTGGCTGCGCGCGCCGCGGGCGAGTCCGCGGTGCTCGGCGTGCACGTCGAAGGTCCGTATCTCGATGCCGGCAAGCGCGGCGTGCACCGTGACGAGTATTTCCGGGAGCTCGACGAGGCGGACGCAGATTGGCTCGCGACGATCGCCGGGCGCATGACGGTACTGGTGACGCTGGCGCCGGAACACGTCGACCTCACGCGGATCCGCCGGCTGACGGACGCCGGCGTCATCGTCTGCGGCGGCCACAGCGATGCGGCCTACGAGGACGTCATCGCAGCCGCCGCGCACGGCCTGTCGGGCTTCACGCACCTCTACAACGCGATGCGCGGTTTCGGCGGCCGCGAACCCGGCGTCGTGGGCGCGGCCCTCGACCTCGACGATTGCGCCTGCGGGATCATCGTCGACGGCCACCACGTCAGTTCCGCCGCGGTGCGTCTCGCATACCGCGCCAAGCCGGCCGGCCGGCTGTTCCTGGTAAGCGATGCCATGGCCACGGCCGGCACCGAACTGACGGGTTTCGAACTGTACGGTGAAGCGGTGACCGTCGAGGACGGCTGCCTGCGCAATCGCGAGGGCCGCCTGGCCGGCAGCACGATCACACTTGCCGACGCGTTGCGCATCACGCATCACGACGTCGGCCTGCCGCTCGCCGAATGCCTGCGCATGGCAACGCTGTACCCGGCCCGGTTCATCGGCGTGGACGGGGAGTGCGGGCGGATCGCGCCGGGTTTCCGCGCCGACCTCGTGCACCTCGATGAGGATCTCGCGGTCCGCGCCGTCTGGGCCGGCGGCAGGGAAGTCACGTGAAGGTCGTCATCCTGCGGACCGCCGCCGAGGTCGCGGAGTACGGCGCCGAGGTATTCCGGCGGCAGCTCGCGGAGAAACCCGTATCCGTGCTGGGACTCGCGACGGGCTCGACGCCGCTTGCCTTGTACGAGCAGCTGATCGAGAGCTGCCGGGCCGGAGAAATCTCGTTTCGCGAGGCAACGACGTTCAACCTTGACGAGTACCTGGGACTCGGTGCGGAGCACCCGCAGAGCTACCGGCACTACATGGACCGGCACCTGTTCGCGCACGTCGACGTCGATCTCGCGCGCACGCACGTGCCCGCCGCAGACGCGGCCAATGCGCGGCGCACGAGCGCGGACTACGACGCGCGTATCGCGGCGGCCGGCGGCATCGACCTGCAGCTGCTGGGGATCGGGCGCAACGGGCACATCGGATTCAACGAACCCTATTCGAGCCTCAGGTCGCGGACGCGCGTGAAGACGCTGACGGTCCGGACCATCGCCGACAACGCCCGCTACTTCGCCGCCGGGGAATACCAGCCGCACCTCGCGATCACCATGGGCATCGGCACGATCCTCGAGGCCCACCACGTTCTCCTGCTCGCGACGGGCGAGGCCAAGGCGGACGCCGTGCGGCAGATGATCGAGGGGCCCGTCGCAGCGCGCTGCCCCGCCTCGGCGCTGCAGCTGCACGAGCGGGTCACGGTCGCGATCGATGCAGACGCCGCCGCTGCGCTCGAGGACCCGGAATTCTTCCGCCACATCGAACGCGAGGATCGCACGCTCGGCGAGTAGGGGTCAGAGTGCTTTTTTTGTCAACAATGACCGCATGCCGGAACGCGTCCGGGAAAAAAGAACTCTTACCCCTATATTTGCGGTCGCCCTTATTCGACGACGAGTTCGTCGACGCGCAGGGTGACCGGCGCGTCGGCTTCGCGTTCCTCCGACCACGCCGGGCCGGGATTGGTGAGCACGAGGCGCAGTCTCTTCGCAGCGAGCGGCCCGAAAGCGAACTCGAGGCGCGGCCCGCCGTCCGCAATCGCGCCCGCCGTGAGCTCCGACACCGTGCGCCAGCGACCGTCGCCGTCGTCTGCCAGAACCGCGGCGCCTGCCGGGCGGACGAGCCTGCGGTGTCGTCCCGCGTCGATGCCGACCGAGAGCCTCGCGACCGCTTGCGGTTGGCGCCATTCGAGTGTGAGGTCGAGATCGCGGCCTTCCACGCCGAACCAGTCGTCGTATTGGAATATGCGATCGCTCGCGAGCCGTCCGTCTTGCAGAATGCCCGCGGCCCACGCGGACTGGTCCGCGTCGAGTCCCGCGCCGCTCAGGGTGGCGTCGAGTCCGGCGTGCGGCACAACGCTGAGCCGGCTGTCGCCGTGCCAGCGCCCGTCGGGACCGCGGGTGCGCGCACGAATCACGGCCGAATAGGGCAGCGTGAATGGCTCGCGGTATGACGGCGAATCCTCTCCGGGCAGCGTGTCATCCAGCGTGTAGTGCACCGTGCCCGCCGCCGCGTCGATCGCGACCCGGAAGCGCCCGTCGTCACCACGGGTCGCCGCGATTTCGGGCTTCATGTGTGCGTCGGAAACCGTGTACCCGCGTTCCTTGAGGTACGGCACGAAAGTCTCGAGGCGAACGACGAAATCTCCGAAGTCACGCGTTTCGGGCGGCGACCACAGCACCTCGGCCAGCGCGCTCATCCGTGGTAGCACCTGCCGCTCGGCGGCCGCCGACGTCGCGACGTACTCGGTCCAGAGCGCGCCCTGTCCGCCCAGCACGTGGCGGCGCAGGCCCGGTCCGAGTCCGGCGGGCACCGGGTCGAATGCGTAGACCGTGCCGAGCCGCGTGAGCCCGTGTATCGACATCGGCTCGTCGAGCGAAGTCGACTGGTAGAAATCGAAGTAGGTCTTGGCGACCGGCGTCATGATCACGTCGTGGCCGTGCTCCGCCGCAAAGAGGCCGCGTTCCGCGCCGCGCCAGGCCATTACCGTGCCGGCGGCCTCGCCGGCTTCGTTCAGGATTTCGTCCCAGCCGATCGGTTCCTTGCCGTGGCGGCGCACGAGCTCCGCGGTGCGCGCGAAGAAGTAATGCTCGAGGCCGTGCATGCCGTCGATGGACTCGCGCGCCATCAGGGCCCGGCAGGTGTCGCACTGCTCCCAGTGATCGGGGACGACTTCGTCGCCGCCGATGTGGAGGTAAGGGCCCGGGAAGAGCTCAGCGACTTCGCCGAGCACATTGTCGAGAAATGCGAACGTGGCATCGCTGGGACAAAGTATCTGCTTGAAGATGCCGAAGTGCGTCTTCACGGTCGAGCGCGGGCCGCAGCCGAATTCGGGGTAGGCGGCAATGATCGCCGACGCATGGCCCGGCACGTCGATCTCGGGCACGATCGTCACGCCGCGCTCCGCGGCATAGGCGACGATGCCGCGGATCTCGTCCTGCGTGTAGTAGCCGCCATGCGACACGCTGTCGCTCGCCGCGCCAGCGTCGAGGGTGTGCCCGACGACGGTTCCGCTGCGCATGCCGCCGACCTGGGTCAGGCGCGGATAGGCACGGATCTCGATGCGCCAGCCCTGGTCGTCCGTCAGGTGCCAGTGCAGCACGTTCATCTTGTGCAAAGCGAGGAGGTCGATGTACTTGCGGACGAATGCCGGGCCGAAGAAATGCCGGCTGACGTCGAGGTGCATCCCGCGCCAGGCGAATGCCGGTTCGTCCTCGATGGCGAGCCGCGGCAGTTCGAACCCTTCGGGCGACGGATTGGCCGCCAGGAGTTGCAACAGTGTGTGCACGGCATGTCCCATGCCCGCAGGCGTCGCGGCGTAGAGCCGGACCTCGTCGTCGATTTCGAGCCGATACGCTTCCGCGCGGAGCGCGGCGTCGTGGCGGAGCCGGACGGCGGTGCCGGCCGCCGCTTCGGCATTGCGCGGGGCATGTTGGACGAGTTCGTCGCCGAGCCGTTCGGCCCAGAACGCGAAATCGTCGTGGTCACTGTCGATCGCGGCACCCGGCGAAAAGCGCAGGCTGCCGCCGGTCGGCCTGAGAGTGACCGGCGCCGGCACCAGCGCCGTGTTTATCGTGGCGACCTCGCGGTCGTTTTCGCCGGGAGCACCGGTGCAGTCGGCGGCCAGCCCTGCCGCCACTATGAGCGCGGCGACCGCCGGGAGTTGTCGAGCCGAGCGGAACGCTGTATCGCGCGAAGGCATCGGGCTTGGAAAGCGCTCAGGGCTGGCTGGCGAGGCGCAGGCCCGTGGCAGCCAGCCGGTCCTCGGTGCGGGCGAGCAGCACGGCGCCCATGGCGGGCGAGGCGAGCGGCGGAGACAGGGCGGCAAGCACGTCATCGGCAAGCCAGTTGCTGATCGCCGGGGCAAGCCCGCCGATCAGGGACAGGCGCGGCGGACGGCTCTCCCGAAGCTTGCGCACCATGCGGCCCAGGTAATCGGCGCCGTCGCTCACGATATCGGCAGCGACCTCGTCGCCGGCGCGCGCGGCCTCGAACACGAGCGGGGCCAGTTCGGCGTACACGCTGCTCGGCGCTCCGGCGATGCGCTCCGCGATGCCGCGGCCGCCAGTGCCGAAATGCTGTTCGACCAGGGCGGAGAGCGCGGTCGGCGACGACAGGCCGTCCGCGGCCTCGAAGACGGCCTGCACGGCCCGGAGCCCCAGCCACGCGCCGCTGCCGGCGTCCCCGGCCGGAAAGCCGAGGCCGCCGAGGATGCACACGCGGTCGCCAACTCGCAGGTAGCCGCTCGAGCCCGTGCCGGCGATCACGACGCCGCCGTCCTCGCCGTCGTGGGCGCCAAGGCAGGCTATCTCGAGGTCGGTCGCAAGATACGCGCGGGCAAAGGGATGTGGCCACCGCTCCATGCGTTCCCGCTGGGCCTGCAGGTTGAGCCCGGCGAGGCCGATGCCGGCGACCATCGAGGACAGCGTCCCGGCCGGCAGGCCGGCGGCCGCCGCTGCCGAGCTTGCCGCCTCCGTGATCGATTCGAGTGCCCGCTCGTAACCCTGCAGCGGATTGGCCGGGCCGGCGACGCCGTTGCCGACGATCCCGTCAGCCTCGCGATACAGGACCGCGTGGCACTTGCTGCCGCCGCCGTCGATGCCGAGATACAGTGTCTCGTCCATAGCTACTCTGCTGGTCGGGTGAAGCGGTGCCAATGGGCTGACGCGCCGCGAAATATCCCGGAAAGAATTCCCAAGACAACGTTGTCTGAGACTAACACCCGCTGCCGCCGCTGACAAGCCCGGCATCGGCCGGCGTTGGCCCATGCTCAGACTCGCTGCAGACCATGGCGCCCGATGCGTTCGATGAGCTCTCGATGCGGCAGGAGGGTCGACAGCGCCTCGTCGGCGTAGCGCCGGCGACGCGCGAAGTCGTGGCGTGCCGCAGCAAGGTCGCCGTAACGCCCCCGCACCGGCGCGAGGTCGGTGGGATAACGCATGCCGTAGAGCACGTAGCGATAGTTGTCGAGGCTGAAGACTTCTTCGCGGCGCTCGAAGTCGTATTCCGACGGCGGCATGCGGCGCCACAACTCGAGTCGCTCGGCGAGCGTGTCCGGGATCGACGTGGCGCGCCGGTTGTCGCGCCAGAACTCGCTGTCGTCGCGATCCGAGAGACAGTAGTGCAGCTTGATGAATTCGATGACGCGCTCCCAGGCATAACGCACGCGGGCATTGAAACGCTCGGCGAGCACCGGCAGGTCGCGGGCGTCGGCGGGAAAGCGGCTCGCCAGCAGCCGCGCGGTCGCGTCGAAGAGGAGCAGGCCGGTGGCTTCGAGCGGCTCGACGAAACCCTGCGCGAGCCCGATTGCGACGCAGTTCCCGGACCAGAAGCGTTCCCGGTAGCCCACTCGCATGGGGATCGTCCGGCAGGGCAGCTGGTCGGCGCGCGCGCCGATGCTGTCCCGCAGGTAATCGCGAAAAGCCCGCTCTGCCTGTTCGTCATCCGTGTGCCGCGTGGAGTAAACGTAGCCGGTACCGCGACGCTCGGTCAGCCCGATATCCCAGACCCAGCCGGCCGACAGTGCGGTTGCGATCGTCATCGACGGAATCGCGGCGCGCGGTTCGGTCCACGGCACCTGGATCGCGAGCGCGCGATCGACGAACAGGACGTCGCCGCGGTCGATGAAGGGCACGCCCAGTGCTTCGCCGATGAGGCGCGCGGCAAAGCCGGTGCAGTCCACGTACAAGTCGGCGTCGAGGGTGCCGTGCTGGGCCGTTTCTACGCCGGCGACATATCCGCGCTCATCGACCTGGACGCGGTCGACGGTGCCGAGCAGGTGCCGCACACCGAGGCGTGTAGTGGCATGCCGCGTGAGCAGGCGGGCGAAACGTGCGGCATCGAGGTGATAAGCGTAGTTGACGGCACCGTCGAACTCGGCGTGCGTCATGAGCTTCGGCGCACGTCCCGCATCGCACAGACGACCCTGGATCGACACCGCGTCGACGTAGGAGCCGGCACCCGCCGCACCGAGCAGCCAGCACGCGGTGGGGTCCGGCTCGCCGTTCGCGACGGGATCGAACGGGTGGTGATAAGAGTGCGCCGTGAGCTCCTCGGTCGGCCGCATCCAGTTCACGAAGCGGATGCCCTGCTTGAAGGTTGCGCCGCACTCGCGCAGAAATTCCGTTTCGCTGATGCCGAGATGCTCGAGCGAGGCGCGCATGGCCGGCACCGTGCCTTCGCCGACGCCGATCGTCGGGATGTCCGGGGATTCGAGCAGCGTGACCTCGG
Organism: uncultured Pseudomonadota bacterium; assembly: GCA_963770585.1. Classification (GTDB taxonomy): domain Bacteria; phylum Pseudomonadota; class Gammaproteobacteria; order Steroidobacterales; family Woeseiaceae; genus UBA1847. The sequence goes on from CAVYQH010000001.1 coordinate 270,855, forward strand.
CGCCGCCCGGCGCGGGACGCAACTGGCGCGCCAGGTGGTTAGCGGCAAGCCAGCCGGCGGCACCCCCGCCGATGACGAGGACGCGCTTCAAGCCTCGGCCTGGTCGCCTGCCGTCGCGGCCAGCCGGCGGACCTGGTTCAGCGAAACGAGGTGCGCGTAGACGACTGCGAGGAATCCGCGATCGCGCAGGGCCAGGTATTCGTCGGCCGGAAGTGCGTTGAGGCGCTGCTCGTCGATGACGTAAAGGCCGCGAATGCCCGCGCCGACCCCGTCCGGACCGTAGGTCAGGGTCTTCTCGCGCAGCAGGTCGTGCTTCAAAAGCAGCTCCAGGAAGGCCTGGGTGAGCTGCGTATGCTCCGCGTACTCGAACAGCGCCTGCTTGCGGCGCTCGAGATACGGCGTCTCGTTGCCGGACGCGTCGAACAGCGCTTCGCCTTCCGCGTCGCTCACCGTCTCGTGGTCGGTGTCGATGCCGACGTACAGCCGGTCCGGATGCTGCTCGTTGCCGAGCAGGCGAAACGGCAGCTGCCGCGCGACGGCCGGCAGGTAATGCGCCTGCCAGCGGCCATCGGCGACGAACGCGTTGGTCGCGCGCTTCAGACCCAGCATCGCGACCGGCTGGAATTGTCCGGTCTCGGAGTTCTTCAGGAACAGGATCGGCATGTCGATGGCGGCTTTGAGGAACTCCGTGACGAGCAGCGGCAGGTACTGGATGTTCGCGAGATGGTCGTAACCGGCAAGCGGGCGCACACGAAGCGCGGCATGCCGGTCCTTGTGCAATGACTGGATGTTCATCGGTCTCGCTGTCCTGGGGCCGGAGGTGCTGAGTATAGCCCCTGGCTTGCGCGCGGGCGGCAGGCCACATCGCGCGAAAAAAAACGGGGGAGCACTGGCTCCCCCGCAATCGTCGAGCGCGCGCCCCGCAAGGAGCGCAGCCCTGGATCAGAAGCGGAAGTTCATGCCGAGCGTGATCGTCCGCGCCATCTCGTACTCGTACAACGGGAAGCCGTGGACGAAACCGCTTTGGTCCGGTGGCGTCGTGTTGTTCCCGAACTGGTGCGAGGTCTCTTCCGTGAGATTGGTGGCATCCAGCGTGACGGTGATGTGGTCGGTCACGAACCAGGCACCCGCGAAATCCAGGCTCGAATAGTCGTCGTGCAGGCGATTACCGTACGAGCCGGTCTCTCGGATCATGTACTCGCTGCGATCGTTGTACGACAGGCGCAGCTGCAGGAGCTCGTTCTCGAAATAGCCGGACAGGTTGAACGCGGTATCGGAGCTGTCGCTCAGGTACGGGTTACCGTCGACGAAGGTGTCCTCGTCGGTTTCGGTATCCGAGAACGTGGCATTGGCAATGACGCCGAAGCCGTTGCCGAAGTCGTGCTGGTACTGCACCTCGAAGCCCTGGATATCCGCCGACTTGCCGTTGGTCTTCTCCTGCACGGTCCAGCCGCCGGCTTCCTCGTTAACTGGACTGTCGGGCAGCGGGAAGGGGATCTCGCTCGAGTCGGCATGGTACTGCGTGAAATTGACGAAGTTAGACACATCCTTGAAGAAATAGCCGACGGACAGCATCGAGGACTCCGCGAAGTACCACTCCAGCGCGATGTCGAACTGGTCGGAGACGAAGGGATCGAGGCCGACGTTGCCGATGATCCAGAACTGGTTGTTCGGCACGTCGTCGTTGGTGCCCACCACGTTCGGGTTCACGTACATGTCGACATACTGCGGGCGCGCCATGGTGCGGGCAGCCGCCCCGCGGAGCACCAGCGTGTCGTTGACGTCGAACGCCACGTTGAGGCTGGGCAGAACCTCCGAGTAGTCGGCCTCTGTCTCCGCCTTCTGGCCGTTCACGTAGTAAGTGGACGTTGCTTCCGTGCTCACGTAGCGCACGCCGAAGTTGCCGCGGAAGCGTTCCGTCCCGAACTCCGCCATGGCATAGGCTGCGTAATTGGCTTCATCGATCTCGCTGTAAGCGCCGAGATCCTCGGTCTCGCCGGTAATGCTCGCCTTGGCGATGTCCTTCAGCTGGTCGGGGTCGAGGCGCACGATTTCCATGTCGCCCGAACCGACCGCTATCGTGCCGGTATTCATCCCGTCGGTCGAAACCCTCGGGTTGAAGCCGTCGACCTGGTCGAACTCGAAACGGCGGCTCGTGGTGTTGTGGTCAGTGAATTTCAGGCCGCCCTTGATGGCGCTGACGAAGCCCATATCGACATCGAAGGTGAGGTCGCCCTGCGCGTAGGTTTCCTCGTCGGTCTTCGGCGTCTTGTTGAATGCCGTGCCCGTCCCGATGACGACCTCACCCGGGTCATAGGTGCTGATGTCGAAACCGGCCGTGTCCCAGGTCTGGCCGCCGCCGGTGAAGTCGTAGGTGCCGCCCGGGATCGGAGTCAAAGGATAATCGATGATGCCGTCGCCGTCGACGTCGCTACCGTTGTTGCCGTCGTCCACGACCATTTCAAAGTCCGTGCCGCCGTTCGACGACGTCTCGCCGACGACGAAGTTGGCCTCGAAATTGTCGCCGTAATAGTTCAGGGACAGGTCGTACACGTCCGACTGCATCGTCGCTTCGCGGGGACGCATCTGGTAGTACGCTGCGCCGAGCGGCCCGCAGACCGCCGTGAGGTTAAGCATGCACTCCGACGGCCTGTCACTGCCCGGGGGATCAGCGCCGCTCCACGTCACGTTGCCCTGCGTGAGCCACAAGGCGTAGTTGGTGTTGTCGGCTTCCATTTCCAGCTCGACGACGTTGGCCAGCACCTCGAAGCTCTCGTTCGGGCGGAACTGCAGGGCCGCCGTGTAGGCGCTGCGGTTGCGTTCCTGCTCGAAGGCCACCGGGCCCGCGCCCCATTCCCAGAATGCTTCGTTGCCCTGGCGCTGCAGGTGGCGCTGCTGGGCGAGGCCGGAGACCAGCACGCCGAAGCGCTCCGCGTCGTCTTTCCAGCTGAACATCGCCGAGGCCTGCGGATCCTGTTCGTCGGAATCGCTCTGGTCCTGGAACTCGATCGAGCCGTGGAACGACAGCGATTCGAGGTCGAGCGGCTTGCGCGTCTTGATCTCGACGGTGCCGCCGACGCCGCCTTCGGTGAGATCCGCTTGCGAACTCTTGTACACCTCGATTTCGCCTACGACTTCCGAGGGCAGGAGCTCATAGTTGAAGGAGCGTTTGGCCGGCTCGAGCACGAACCAGCCTGTCGAGGCCACGTGGTTGCCGTTCAGCGTGGTGAGGGTCAGCTCGTTGCCCGCGCCGCGGATGGAGACGGCGGCGCCTTCGCCGAACTGCCGCTGGATGGTGACGCCCGGCACCCGTTGCAGTGATTCGGCAACGTTCTTGTCCGGGAACTCGCCGATGTCTTCGGCCGTGATGGCGTCGACGATGGAGTTGCTGTTGCGCTTGATGTCGAGGTTCTGGCGCAGGCTGCCGCGTATGCCCGTGACCGTGACTTCCTCGATGCCTTCGAGCTTGACGTCTTCGTCCTGGGCGAAGGCCGGGGCCGCCGCGCCTGCGCCGAACAGGGACAGGACTCCCGCGGAGGCGACAGAGGTGCGGGTCACGGCGCGGATTGCGTCTCTCAATGTGGTGTTCATGGATACTCCCCCTTGGAGTGGCATCGGCGCCGGCGTACCGGCCACCGTATGGATGACACGTCGCCCAGCGTCCTGAGACAACGTTGTGCAAACCATACTCCCCGTGGGACAACGTTGTCAACAGGCTGCCAGCAACGCAGAAGGGCTTGCCTGCTTGACCTTTAAAGGAGTTTTTTCAGGCGGTAGAGTTCCGCCAGCGCCGCGCGGGGAGAGAGCTCGTCGGGGTCGAGCTTCGCCAGCGCCTCGCGCAGGGCATCGGGAGCGTCGGGCGCCGCGCTGCCCGGGCCGAGCGCGAGTTCTGTTTGCGGGCCCGCCGTATTTCGCCGTCCTGCCTCGAGGCCGGCCAGGTAGCGACGCGCACGGCGAATGACTTGTGCCGGCACACCGGCAAGGGCGGCGACCTGCAGACCGTAGCTCTGGTTCGCCGGTCCCGCCTTGACGGCGTGCAGGAACACGAGCTCGCCCTTGTGTTCCACCGCGTCGAGATGCACGTTCGCCGCGCCGGGGAATTCCGCGGCGAGCGCGGTCAGTTCGAAGTAGTGGGTCGCGAACAGCGTGAAGGCCCGCGCTTTCTCGCCCATGTAGTGCGCCGCGGCCCACGCGAGCGACAAGCCGTCGAAGGTGCTCGTGCCGCGCCCGATCTCGTCCATCAGCACGAGGCTAAGCTCCGTGGCGTTGTTCAGGATGGTCGCCGTTTCGGTCATCTCGACCATGAAGGTCGAGCGGCCACCCGCGAGGTCGTCCGACGCGCCGATGCGCGTGAAGATGCGGTCGAGCGGGCCGAGGCGCAGGCGCTCGGCCGGCACGTAACTGCCGACCATCGCGAGTACGGCGATCAGCGCCGTCTGGCGCATGTAGGTCGATTTGCCGCCCATGTTAGGGCCCGTGATGACGAGCAGCCTGCGCGCGGAGTCGAGGATGAGATCGTTCGCGACGAACGGCGCATCGATCACTTGCTCGACGACGAGGTGCCGTCCGCCGGCGATCTCGATGCAGGGCTCGTCCACGAGTTCCGGCCGCGTGAGCCCGAGTGCGGCGGCGCGCCCGGCGAACGAGCCGATGACGTCGAGTTCTGCTAGGGCTTCGGCCGAAGTGCGCAGTTCCCCGAGCGTCGCGTGCAACTGTTCGATGAGTTCTTCGTACAGCCGTTTCTCGCGCGCCAGCGCCCGTTCGCGCGCGCCCAGTACCTTTTCTTCGAATTCCTTGAGTTCCGGCGTGATGAAACGTTCGGCGCCTTTGAGCGTCTGTCGGCGCATGTAGTCCGCAGGCGCCTTGCCCGCCTGGCCCTTGCTGATCTCGATGTAATAACCGTGCACCCGGTTGTAACCCAGCCTGAGCGTCGCGATGCCGGTACGCGCTTTTTCCCGCGACTCGAGGTCGAGGAGGTAGCGGTCGGCGTTCGCGGCGATAGCGCGCAGGTCGTCGAGTTCCTCGTCATAGCCTTCGGCGATGACGCCGCCGTCGCGTACGAGCATCGGCGGCGCTTCGACGATCGCGCGCGCCAGGAGTTGCTGCTCGCTCCGGTGCGCGCCGATGCGTGCATGGAGCGACGTGAGCAGCGGCGCATCGATCGATTCGAGCAGCGCGCGCAGCGCGGGCAGGCGCTCTAGCGCGCCGGCGAGCTGGGCGAGGTCGCGCGGCCGCGCGGAGCGGAGCGCCACGCGCGACAGTATGCGTTCGAGGTCGCCGATGCCCTCGAGCCGTGCCGCGAGGTCTTCGATGAGCCCGGCGTGCTGCAACGCGTCGATGGCCTGGTAACGGCCGCGCAATACTGTTGCGTCACGCAAAGGCCGCGCGAGCCAGCGGCGCAGCAGCCGGCTGCCCATCGGTGACCGGCATCGGTTCATGACGCCGAAGAGCGTGTGGCGGTCGTCACCGGACAGCGAGCGCTCGATCTCCAGGTTGCGCCGGGTGGCCCCGTCCATTATCAGCGCGTCGTCGCGGCGTTCGACCGTTATGGCCGTGACATGCGGCAGGGCCGTCTTCTGCGTGTCGTTGACGTATTGCAGCAGGGCGCCCGCCGCGGCCACGCCGCGCGGGAAGCCGTCGCAGTCGAAGCCCGCGAGGTCCACCGTGCCGAACTGCGCGCACAACAGGCGCCGTGCGCTGTCGGGATCGAAATGCCAGGGCGGCCGGCGGGTCACACGGACGCGCGGGTCTAGCCCGGCAATGGCTGCTGCGTCCTCGTCCACGACCAGCTCCGCCGGCTGCAGGCGTTCGAGCTCCGCCGCGAGCGCCTCGCCGTCCTGGACCTCGGACAGGCGGAATCGCCCGCCGGCGAGTTCGAGCCAGGCGAGTCCGACGCCGTGCCCGTTGGTGAGGACGGCGGCGACGAGGTTGTCCCGCGACGCGGACAAGAGCGCTTCGTCGGTCAGCGTGCCGGGCGTCACGATGCGCGTGACCTGGCGCTCGACCGGCCCTTTCGCGGCGGCGGGGTCGCCGATCTGTTCGCAGATCGCGACGGATTCGCCGTGGCGCACGAGCTTCTGCAGGTAACTCTCGACGGCGTGGTAGGGCACGCCGGCCATCGGGATCGCGGCACCGGCCGATTTGCCGCGCGACGTCAGCGTAATGTCGAGCAGCGCGGCGGCGCGTTTCGCGTCGTCGTAGAAAAGTTCGTAGAAGTCCCCCATCCGGTAGAACACCAGCATATCGGGGTACTCCGCCTTGATCGCGAGGTACTGACGCATCATCGGCGTGTGGAGTGAGGAGACTTCGCTGTTCATGGTTGTGCGGGTGGACGCCGGTCGCGGCTGAGGCCGGGCGGGCCATTGTGGCAAATGCCTGCAGGCGGCGCACGCGCGCCGTCCGTCCGCGGCAAATACCAATGGATTTTCCCTGGCGACGCTAGCCGGTCGCGGTATCGAAGCGGCGATTCCGGTAGCGCGCCATGACCGGCGCGAACAGTTGCGCGGTGCCCGGCGGTGCGAAGCTCACAGCGTCGGCGCCGCCAGCGATCACAGCCTTGATGGTCTCTGTGTTGCGGCCACCGGTCGCGATGATCGGGGTGTCCGGAAGGAGCAAGCGCAGCGCCGCGAGCAGTTTCGCGGTGGCGGGGCCGGCTGCAACGTTGAGGACGTCGGCGCCGGCCTCGATCCGTGCGCGTGGATCGCAATCCGCGGCTGCGATCGAAGACACGATGGGTATCGACACACGTGCACGGATCGCCGCAATCAGGTCTTCGCCCGCCGGATGATTGAGCACGACTGCGGTCGCACCGGCCTCTTCCGCGGCGACCGCCATCTCGATCGCATTGCGGCCTTTCGTCCTGCCGCCGCCCACGCCGCAGAATACGGGTTGGCCGCTGAACGTGCAGAGGGCGCGCATCACTCGCGCGGATGGTCGGAAGGGATACACCGCCAGCACGGCGTCGGCCTTCGAATGCTCGATCACGACCGGGTCCGTGCTGAAGACGAGCGAGCGCACGCAAGCGATGCCCGGCAACGAAAAGCCGGTGGCGCGCCGGATCGCCGACGGTGTTGCCACCTGGCGAGATGCCGGGCAGCTCTGCAGGCGCAGGCGCGACTCTGCAAAAACGGCTCGAACGGCGGCCAGCGCTTTCTGGTGCCCGGCCACGGGTGTGCGGGCCGTTCGGAAAACGCGGCTCATGCAGGGCTCCGGCCGTGAACCAGCGACCGCTGCTCGGGGGTCGCCATGGCCGGCATCGACATCCGCCCGCCGATCCACTCTGACTCCAGCGTGGCGGCGAGTCGCTCTGCGCTGTGCCGCAGTTCGGGCGCCGCGGTCTGTTCCCAGTCGTAAGGCCGCCGCGCCGGGCCGAGGAGGTAAAGTCCCGGCACCCGTCCGTGTTCGCCGATGGTTGTTCCGTCCGGCGCCGACTCGAGACCTAGACCCAGCTCGTCGCGCTGGAGCAGGCCCTGCTCCAGCAGGCGCCCGATCACGCCCGTGCCACGTACTTCCGACGCCCCGGGCCCGGTGCATTGCACGACCCAGTCGTAACGGTATTCGAGCTTCCGGTCCGTCCCGCGCGGCCGCAGCGCGACCCGGATGCAGTTGCCGCGATCCCGGGCATGCGCAATCGATGCGGCCTGGATCCTGAGGCGGCCGCTGTGCCGCAACTGCTCGATCTCGTCCGCGACAGCGGGCGCCATACGATGCCGATGCGTTTCCCAGTACGGGCGCAGCACGCGAACGAAACGGCGCCGCTCTGCAACCGGCAATTGAGACCAGAAGGGCGGCATTTCGCCGCGGGCTGCGTCGATGACGGGTCGCCAGCCGGAGCCGACTCCTTCCGCCTGGTCCGCCAGCCGCCGCAGCGACCGCAGAATCGAACGCACAGAGCGGCAGCCGATCGACTCCTCGAGTTTCATTGCGAGCATAGCCGGCAACGGCACGGCCTCGTGTTCGTGCGCCTGCGGCAGCAAACCACGGCGGGAAACTGCTTGTATCGGTTCCCGGTGGCCGTTCCGGTGCAAGGTCAACGCGACGTCCACCATTGTCAGGCCCGTGCCGAGCAGCAGGACGGTATCGCCGGCGGCAATCGCTGCGAGCTGCTGTTCGTCCTGCGACGCGCGGATGTAACGCGCGGCCGTCACCGGCAACCAGGGCGCCAGCGGATCGCCGACCGCCAAGTGACCGGCGGCGAGGACGACCGCGTCGCAAACAAAGCGCTCATCGTCGTCGAGAACCACGCTGAAACCGGTCGGTTGCGGTAGCACCTCCCGCGCGCCGGTACCGATCCTGAGACGCAAGCGACTGCGGGCACGCCAGCGATCGTCGATTGCCCTGATCAGGCTGTCTTCGATGTAGCTGCCGAAGTCGTGGCGGCGGGCAAAGGTGTGCGGCGTCGCGTGGACGCCGTTGGCCTGCAGCCAGCGGACGAAGTCCAGCGGGTCGTCCGGCACGAGGCTCATGGTGCCGGCGGGTGAATTCAGCAGGCAGAAGTCACGTTCGGTGGCGTAGGCGAGTCCGCGGCCGAGCTTGTTGCCGGCCTCGACCAGGGTGACGTCGAGATTCGGCGCGTCCCGGCGCAGGAGCGCCAGTGTCAGCGCGACGCCGCTGTAACCGCCGCCGATGATCAAAACGTGCCTGCGTCCTGACATAGCCAGCCTCCTTTCGGGTCTCGCGAAATCCGCAGTGCGGCGAAAGTTCGTACCGGGACAGGCTAACAGTGGCGAGTCATGCCGTCGGTCGAATCCGGGTAGCAACGCGGTTACCGGCTGAAACGGCCGGCGGCGGGGACACGGTCCCTGGGCGGCTGCCATTGCAGTATCATCGGCGCGTGAAAATCCTGCATGTCGAGACCGGGCGTCACCTGTACGGCGGCCCGCAGCAGGTCCTATACCTGCTCACTGCGCTGGCCGCGCGCGGCCACGACTGCACGCTCGTCTGCCCACCGGGTTCCGGCGTCGACGGAGCGGCGCGGGCGCAGGGCATCCGGGTGCGTAACCTGTTCTGCGCCGGCGATCTCGACCTGCCCTTCGCCTACCGGCTGACGCAATTCATCAACGAATGGCGCCCGGCGCTGGTGCATTGCCATTCCCGCCGCGGCGCGGACATCCTGGGCGGCCTGGCGGCGAGCTTCGCGGACGTGCCGGCGGTCGTTTCGCGGCGCGTCGACAACACGGAGCTGGCACTCGTGGCCGCGCTGCGCTACCGGCCGTTCCGGAAAATCATCGCCATCTCGGAGGCCATCGCGGCGGTGCTGCGCGAGGCCGGAATCGACAGCGAACGCATCGAGGTCATCCGGAGTGCGGTGGACGTCGACGCGTTCGCGACACCGCCGGATCGTGCCGCATTCCGCCGGGAATTCGGCCTGGCCGCGGGCGAACTGGTGCTCGCGGCGGCGGGGCAGATGATCCCGCGCAAAGGCCATCGCTATCTCATCGACGCGGTCGCCAATCTCGCGGAGTCCGAGCCTTCATTCCGGGTGCTCCTGTTCGGCGAGGGCGAACTGGAACGAACGTTGCGCGCGGACGTTGCCGCGCGCGGGCTCGACGACATCATTCGTTTCGAGGGCTTTCGCGAAGATCTCGACAAGTGGGTCAGCGCGTTCGACCTGTTCGTGCATCCCGCGCTCGCGGAGGGGCTCGGGGTCGCCACGCTGAAGGCACAGGCCGCGGGCGTGCCGGTCGTGGCGTTCCGGGCGGGCGGCCTGCCCGAAGCGGTGCAGGACGGCACGAGCGGAATTCTCGTGGCGCCGGGCGATACCGCCGCGCTCGCACGGGCGATCGCCGCATTAATGGATGACGGCGAGCGCCGGGCGCGCTATGGTGCGGCCGGCCGCGCCCGGATGCGCGAGAAATTTTCGGTTGAAACCATGGCCGAAAGACACCTGGACCTGTACGAAAGACTGCTGAGTGACTGAAGACGACATCGTGCAACTGGCGGGCGCGCTCGTCAGTGAACTGACCTCGACCGGCAAGACGGTCGCCACCGCCGAATCCTGCACGGGCGGCTGGATCGCAAAAACTATTACCGATATCGCCGGCAGCTCCGCTGTCTTCGGTTTCGGTGTCGTGAGTTATTCCAACGAAGCCAAGACCTCGCTGCTCGATGTATCGGCGTCGACCATCGACCGGCACGGCGCCGTGAGCGAGGCCGTCGTTCGCGAGATGGCGACCGGTGTGCTTGCGAAAAGCGGTGCGCAGATCGCGATCGCGGTCAGCGGTATCGCCGGCCCGGACGGCGGCAGCGACGAGAAGCCGGTCGGCACCGTCTGGTTCGCCTGGGCGCTGCGGCACAACGGGGACGTCGTACTGGCGACGGACTGCCAGCGCTTCGACGGCGAGCGCGAGGACGTGCGGCGCCTGTCCGTCGTGCACGCTATCCAGGGAATCCGCGTCCGACTGCAGGCATGAAAAGCCGCCGGCTGTTCTTTGCGCTGTGGCCGGACGACCGACAGCGCGACCGGCTCCGCGACGTCATCAGTCCGTTGGCGCGGCAGTTCGAGGGCGAGGCGCTGCAGCGCGGCAACTGGCACGTGACGCTGGCCTTCATCGGCAGCTTTCCCGAGTTGCGCATCCCGGCGCTCCTGCAGGCCGCGCAGGCGGTGTCGGTCGAACCCTTTCGCCTGCGTTTCGACCGGGTCGAATACTGGCCGCGCCCGAAGCTCGGGGTGCTGCTCGCACAGGCCGTACCCCCGGAACTCGCGAGGCTGGTCGACGCCCTGCACGCAATCGTCAGCGCGGCCGGCGTCCAACCGGACGATCGGCTGTATCGGCCGCACATCACGTTCATGCGCCGAGCCCGGCCCTTCGAGGCGCAGCGGCTGGTCCGGCCGGAAGTGACGGATTGGACCGGCTTCAAACTCCTGGAAACGGTAACCGGCCCCGGCGGATCGGCCTACCGTCCGCTCGACCCATGAACGGCCGGCAAGGCCCGCATTTCCCGGCGAACCGGGCAAATTCGCGAGCGGCGCGGGGTCTGGCCGTCCGGAACAATTACTGTATATAATCACATGACTTTGAGAACCGCCGGAAGGCGCCTGAATGGGACGATGACTATGGATGAGAACCGCAAAAAAGCGCTCGCAGCGGCCTTGGGCCAGATCGAAAAGCAGTTTGGCAAGGGCTCGGTCATGCGCCTCGGCGACGGCAGCGCGTTGCGGGACATCGAGGTGATCTCCAGCGGCTCGATCGGCCTCGACGTGGCGCTCGGCATCGGCGGGCTGCCGAAGGGCCGCGTGGTCGAGATCTACGGTCCGGAGTCCTCGGGCAAGACCACGCTGACTTTGCAGGTCATCGCGGAAGCCCAGAAGAAAGGCGGCACCGCGGCCTTCGTCGATGCGGAGCATGCACTCGACCCGGCCTACGCCGGAAAACTCGGCGTCAACGTCGATGAGCTGCTCGTCTCGCAGCCGGACACCGGCGAGCAGGCGCTTGAGATCACTGACATGCTGGTGCGCTCCGGCGCGGTGGACGTCATCGTCATCGACTCGGTCGCGGCGCTGACGCCGAAAGCGGAGATCGAAGGCGAGATGGGTGATTCGCACATGGGTCTCCAGGCGCGGCTCATGTCACAGGCGCTGCGCAAGCTCACGGGCAACATCAAGCGCTCGAATGCGATGGTCATCTTCATCAACCAGATCCGCATGAAGATCGGCGTGATGTTCGGCAGCCCGGAAACGACGACCGGCGGCAACGCGCTGAAATTCTATGCTTCCGTGCGCCTCGACATCCGGCGCATCGGCGCGATCAAGAAAGGCGACGAGGTCATCGGCAACCAGACACGCGTGAAGGTCGTGAAAAACAAGGTGGCACCGCCGTTCAAACAGGCGGAATTCGAGATTCTGTACGGCGAGGGCATTTCGCGCGAGGGCGAGATCATCGATCTTGGCGTGGCGCACGGTGTCGTGGAAAAGTCCGGTTCCTGGTACAGCTACGGCAGCGACCGCATCGGCCAGGGCAAGGAGAACGTCCGCGAGTACCTGAAAGCGAACCCGGAAGTGGCAAACGAGATCGAGGCGAAGATTCGCACGACGCTGCTTCCGAAATCAGCTAGCGAAACCTCGGACGACGCGGAAAGCGCCATCGAGGCCTGATAGGAGCGCCCGTTGGAGCGCCCGTTGGAGCGCCCCATGGGCGCGACCGGGCGACGGGCGGAAGCTCGACGACATCGCGGCACGGTAGCGAGAAATGCCGGTACGTTACTCAATCAAGGATCTGATCCGGCGACTCGTCCCGCCGGACGAACCGGAATCAGGCGGGGACCCCGTCGAGGTACGCCGCAAGGCCATGGGTTATCTCGCGCGCCGAGAGCATTCATCGGCCGAACTCTGCGACAAGCTCACGCGCGCGGGCGTCCAGGCCGAAGTGGCGGTGGCAGTCGTCGAACAGCTGGCGGTCGAGGGGCTGCAGAACGATGCACGCTTCGTCGAAGCCTTCGTGCACGGGCGTATCGGCCAAGGCAAGGGGCCGGTTCGTATCCGCACGGAACTGGCCGGGCGCGGCATCCCGGCCGCGGTTGCTGACGAAGCGCTGGCGATGTCCCGGCAGGATTGGAGCGCTCTCGCTCGCGCAGTCCGGGAACGCAGGTTCGGTAAGGGCCTGCCGCTGCAGTTCACCGAGAAGGCGCGACAGATGCGCTTCCTTCAGTACCGTGGTTTCGAGTCCGACCAGGTTCGCGCCGCCATGGACGACGAGGACGACTGAATTTCCCGCCGAGTCTTAATCCACGCACGGAATCCCCGTACACTTGCCGCTTGAAATCCCGCCCCGCGGCCCGAAACCCTCTTTATGAAGTCGATGACGAGTAACGAGCTGCGCCAGGCTTTCCTGGCGTTTTTCCGCGATCGTGGCCACGAAGTGGTCGCGAGTTCCCCGCTCGTGCCCGGCAACGATCCGACGCTCCTGTTCACTAACGCGGGCATGGTGCAGTTCAAGGAGGTGTTCCTGGGCCAGGACCACCGCAGCTACAAACGGGCGACAACGGCCCAGCGCTGCGTGCGCGCGGGCGGCAAGCACAACGACCTCGAGAACGTCGGCTACACGGCGCGGCACCATACGTTCTTCGAGATGCTCGGCAACTTCAGCTTCGGCGACTACTTCAAGCGCGACGCCATACGTTACGCGTGGGCGTTTCTCACGGAGACCCTCGGGCTGCCGCCGGAGCGGCTGTGGGTCACCGTCTTCGATGACGACGACGAGGCCGCGGCCATCTGGCTCGACGAGATGCAGATCGACCGCCTGCGCTTTTCGCGCATGGGTGAGAAGGCCAATTTCTGGGCGATGGGCGACACCGGCCCCTGCGGCCCTTGTTCCGAGATTTTCTTCGACCATGGCCCGGACGTCGCGGGCGGCCCGCCGGGCTCGCACGACGACGAAGGCGACCGGTTCATCGAGATCTGGAATCTCGTCTTCATGCAGTTCGATCGCGCGCCGGACGGCACGCTCACGCCGCTGCCGAAGCCCTCGGTAGACACCGGCATGGGATTGGAACGCATGGCCGCCGTCATGCAGGGCGTGCATTCGAACTACGAGATCGACCTGTTCGCAAATCTCATCCAGGCGGTCGCCGATACGCTCGGCGTGCCGAACGACGGCAACAGCTCGTTGAACGTGATCGCGGACCACATCCGCGCCTGTTCCTTCCTGGTCGTCGACGGCGTGCTGCCGGGCAACGAAGGGCGCGGCTACGTGCTGCGCCGGATCATTCGACGCGCGATCCGGCACGGCAAGAAACTCGGTCACGACGGATTATTCTTCCACAAGCTGGTTGCACCGCTGGCTCAAGAGATGGGCGCTGCGTACCCGGAGCTCGTTCGCGCGCAGGCGCATGTCGAGAAAGTACTGGAGAAGGAAGGCCGCCGCTTCGGCGAGACGCTGGATGCCGGCATGGCAATACTCGAGGACGCCATCGAGAAGCTCGACGGCACGGTGCTGCCCGGCGCGGTCGCCTTCAAGCTCTACGATACCTATGGCTTCCCGGTCGACCTGACGGCGGACGTCGCGCGTGAGCGCGGCCTCTCCGTCGACCAGCCGGGCTTCGAGGCCGCGATGGAGGCGCAGCGGACACGCGCGCGCGCAGCGAGCAAGTTCGGCGCTGCCGACAACGGCGGCCTGCGAACGGACCTCGAAACCGCGTTCTCCGGTTACGAAGGAACGGAAGGCGCGGCACAGGTCGTCGCGCTCTATCGAAACGGCGTTGCGGTCGATTCGCTTGCCGCCGGCGAGGACGGCGCGGTCGTGCTGACCTCGACGCCCTTCTACGCCGAGAGCGGCGGGCAGATCGGCGATGCCGGTATTCTGGTCACCGACGGCACGATATTCCGCGTTGACGACACGCAAAAGAGCGGCAAAGCCAACATACACTACGGGGCGCTGGAACAGGGCGAACTGGATGTTGGCGACACGATCGAGGCGATCGTCGATGCGGAGCGCCGCCAGGCAATCCGGCTCAATCATTCCGCGACGCACCTGATGCATGCCGCATTGCGCCAGGTGCTCGGCGAGCACGTAACGCAGAAGGGCTCGCTGGTCGCGCCGGACCGGCTGCGTTTCGATTTCTCGCACTACGAGGCCGTAACGGCGGCAGACCTGTCCGCCATCGAGGCACTCGTCAACGACGAAATCCGCGCGAACCGGGTCGCCGACGTCCGGCTGATGAATTACGACGATGCGATGAAGTCCGGCGCCATGGCGCTGTTCGGCGAGAAGTACGGCGACGAGGTGCGGGTGCTGCGTTTCGGGGATTTCTCGGTGGAGCTTTGCGGCGGCACGCACGTCGAGCGCACGGGCGACATAGGCGTGTTCAAGATTTCATCCGAAGGCGGCGTTGCTGCCGGCATCCGCCGAATCGAGGCGCTGACGGGCAAGGGTGCGCTCGATTGGATCGACACGAACCAGAAGCGCCTGTCCGAACTCGCGGGCCTGCTGAAGAGCCAGCCCGAGCAGGCCGCGGTGCGCGTGCAGCAGATCCTGAAACGCAACAAGGACCTCGAGAAGGAACTGGCCACCGCGAAACAAGCGCTGGTCAGCGGACGGCATGTCGACCGGGACGACGAGGTGCAGGAGATCGCCGGCGTCAAGGTGATCGCGACCCGCATGGATGGCGCCGACGCCAGGACGCTGCGCGAGGCCGTGGACCGATTGAAGGACAAGCTGAAGAGTGCGATCGTGGTCGTCGGCTCGGTTGAGGACGGCAAGGTGCGACTCGCAGCCGGCGTCACGAAAGACAAGGTCGGTACGATCAAGGCCGGTGACCTGATCAAGCCCGTTGCCGAAAGGGTCGGCGGCACGGGCGGCGGCCGGCCGGATTTCGCGCAGGCCGGCGGCACGAATCCGGACGCGCTGGATGAGGCCTTGCGAGCGGTTCCGGCCTGGGTCGCGGAACGGCTGACTTAGACTTATTGTAAGGTCATCGGGAACTGAGCAAATGCTCCATTATCATGTTTCTCGTTCCCTCGAATGAAAAACAGGCTAGTATTCTCAAGGGTTTAGGATGTACCACGCGCAAAACAAGAACAGGGCAGGAGCCCTGCAGGGACGGAGCACAAAGTCATGTTGATACTGACACGACGCGCTGGTGAGACGGTGATGATCGGGAGCGATGTGACGATCACCGTCCTGGGAGTGAAAGGCAACCAGGTGCGTATCGGCATTAATGCGCCGAAAGATATCGCGGTTCACCGCGAAGAAATATACGAGCGGATCCAGAACGAGAAAGCGGGTGCGTCGGAGCCCGCCAAAGACACTGCCAAAACTGCGGAGTAGACCCCCGTTTAGTATTTACCGGGGTTTACCTTCGGAATTCCGGAAAGTAAGATGTGCGCCGCTCGGGGATCCGAGGGGTGGCAGACGCCCTGCGGAGAGATGGCTGAGTGGCCGAAAGCGGCGGTTTGCTAAACCGTTGTACAGTCTAAAGCTGTACCGAGGGTTCGAATCCCTCTCTCTCCGCCAAATGTTTCCCGGCGCGTCGGCAACAAAGCCTTGGTCAGGCATCCAGCCACCGCGCGCGTGCTGGCCGCGCAGAATGGCCGTCCCTGGCCAACACGCTGCGACCCACTGCTAAAGTGATTCGAGGAACTTAAACACCAGTGCCTGTTCTTCGGCAGACAGGCGGGCAAAGCGCTCGCTTGTGTATTGTGCCTGGCCGCGATGACGTTCGATCGCCTCGCGAGTCGTGAACGTGAGACCGTCGTGCATGAGGCGATTGCGCGTGCGCAACGCCCACAACGGAGCCGTGCGAATCTTGTTGATGGTATTTGCGTACTCCGGTAGTGGCAATACGGGTATGCCGTCACCGGTGCCGATGTCGTGTAACAGGAAATCGCTGTAGGGGTGTATGAGCTTCTCGCCCAACGCTTCGGGAACGACGAATGCGCCGGCATTGATTTGGGTGCCTGTTGGCGCGGTCTCGATGGTCGGTACATGGCAGATATCGCAGCCGATGTCGTCGAAGATGCGCTCGCCCATGAGCACATCCTGGTCGATCTCGCCACGCGACGGCGCCTTGCTCGCACGCATGAAGTCCGCGAACGCGACGATGTCGATGCCGTCGTCCTCCGGGTCCGGGAGCGGGTCGTACGGTGTGCCATAGCCGACGTTCCTGCCGCTCGAGGTGTTCTCGTCGGGGAACAGCGGACTGGTGATCCCCATCTCGTTCAGGTAGGCGTCCGCGGAAAAGGACTCGAGACTCGCGTGCTGGCTCTTCCAGCCGAAACGGCCGATTCGTACTACGCTGCCGGCCTCGAGTACCGGTACACGGACGGCGGTACCGCGCATGAAGCGAGGCTGGCGACTTTGAATATCCAGCAATGTGGAGTTCGCGATGGCTTCGACAAAACCGGCGCCAAGGGTGTTGGTCGAGATCCGAAAGGTTCGAATACTGTCCTCAAAGGTGACAACCTCGTTGATCTCCGGGTAAGTCGAGCGCGAGTGCACGAGGGATCCACCCAGGGACTCGAAGAATTCGTCGCCCAGCAGGCGGCCCGTTCGATGCTCGGCGATCTGGCTCGCCCCGCCGGTAACGACATTCTGGTGGCATTCCCGGCAACTTTGCGCGTTGTAAATGGGCCCCAGACCATCGGCCACTGTCTCTGCCTCTTCGAAGATGAACCGGTTGTCGTTGAATGATCGGAGCGGTACGACGTTCTCTTCGGTAATCGACTCGAACGGGGGGCCCTGATCCAGAAAGCCGTTGCTGAGGCCGTCAAATCCAGTCGGCGCCTCCGTCGCGCGACTGTGCCAGCCGTCGCGCGAGGATTCCATCTGCGGTAACGTGCTCTTTGCTTCCTCGAGCACCTTGCCATGGGGGCGGAAACGTTCCCGCCTGTCGTCGGACGGCTGATCCGCATTTGTCACGACTGCGAATGCGGCGAGCCCGACCATAACGATCGGTTTCAGGTAGTTCACGGTGTCCTCTCCCCTGTCGTCTTTATTCGTGCAACGGACGTCGCACGAAATGCGTCACCTTTGCGGTTGACATAATCCGCAGCAGCAACATTCGTGCCAGAGCCGAGCGGGGCTGGAAGCCCCGGTTTCCGTGGGGTACCGGTGGCCTCAGGGGGTGCGAAAGTCGTCGATCGGAGACAGGGCGCAGCGGTTTAAACGGGGTGTGCCGTGATCGCGACGCATTTGCTGCTTGCAACGCAGGACAGAGAGGAAGCCGTTGCCACAAAGCTACGTGTCGGCCAGAACCGACAGGAAAAAGTCCTAAGGCCCAGTCGTCTGTCCGGGCACCCGGAACAGCAATTGCCAAACGGATTCTCTCTAACTCGAGGAATTAACAAGAAAACATTGACGCGGGTTTACGCAGTTCCGTGCAGCGCAAGCGGTCGTCAAAAAGTCAGAGCACAGGCAAGACTGGCGTGGCAAATCGAGAGTCAACTCCTTATAATCCCCGGCCCATTGCGATGCGAACGTGTTAGATATACCTAATATGCCGGGCGGCGCAGAACACTGTCGCCGTCGGACGACGTCTTTAGGAACAACGCGCCCGTAGCTCAGTTGGATAGAGTACCTGGCTACGAACCAGGCGGTCGGGAGTTCGAATCTCTCCGGGCGCGCCAATCAGAACAAGGGGAGTCTCGCGAGCGGCCGGGCTCGAGAGCGCAGCGACGAGAGGAGTCTGGCAGCGCGAAGCGCTACTAGGAAGGCGGATCTGAAAATCGGTCCGAACAAGTGTCAAACAACGCGCCAGTAGCTCAGTTGGATAGAGTACCTGGCTACGAACCAGGCGGGAGTTCGAATCTCTCCGGGCGCGCTTGCCAATCTCGGCGGGCCCTTTTTCATTTCAGCGTAGCGAAATCGTAGCGTTGCTTTTTACGACTTCGATACCCCGTTCGATCCTGGCCGCCGCATTCGATAAATGCTCCGGCGCCAAATGCGCGTACCTAAGCACCATCTCGTACGACTTCCAACCACCGAGTTCCATCAGCTCCGGCAAACTGGTGCCGTTCATCACGTGCCAACTCGCCCAGGTATGCCTGAGGTCGTGGAACCGAAAGTTCTCGATTCCGGCACGCTTCAAGGAACGTTTCCATGCCGAGCCGACCGCATCCATGCACTTCCCCTTGTACGTAAAGCACCAGCGCGCCTGCTGGCCCTGAACGCTCCGTAGCGCCAATACGGCGTCACGGTTAAGTGGAAGCCCGCGACCGTCTCCGTTCTTGGTCGTGCCCGGATCGAGCCAGGCGACGCGCCGTCCGAAGTCCACGCGGGTCCATTCCAGGTGCAGGACTTCCCTCATCCGGCAACCGGACGCCAGAGCAAAGCGCACCACCGGTACGAGATGCTCGGGCAATGCCTCGATCAGCCGATCCGCTTCCGCATCCGTCAGGAAACGAACGCGCCGTTTGGGTTCCGGGAGCATGCGGATTTTCGGCACCCGCAGCAGCCATCCCCAGTCGTCGCGCGCCAGGTACAGGATGCGCCGAACGATTTCGAGAGCGCGATTGACGGTCGCATTCTGCACGCCGTCTTTCTGCTTTCGATCCCGGACAAACGGTCTAAGAGCATCCATATTGAGCTCAGAGAGCCACCGTCCGCGGAGATACGGGTCGAGCTTGACTAGGTGGGACTTGTCGTCGTCTAAGGACCGCTTTTCGGCATTGTCCTCCAGGTAACGCACGACCGCGTCTTCCCAGTCACGCTCAGCCGGTAGTCCGGTTCGCGCCGCCTGATAGGCGTTAGCTTTGAGGCGAACTAGATACTCTTCCGCGTCTTCCCGGTTGGTAAGCCGAGTGCTTTTGCATACTCGACTGCCGTCCGGGAGGACGATATTGATCCACCAATACGGCGAATCCTTGCGTCGGTAGAGTCCTCTTTCTCGGGCCATAAATTCTCCTTTATGGCCCGCCCTCGGGACTTATGGTCATCAAGCCACCGGTCGAGGTCAATTCGATCCCACACCGTCCGCCGTCCCAGGCGCATAGGCGCAGGCCCGATGCGGGCGAGCAGAGTGACGCCAATTCCAAGATAGTCAGCAGCTTGAGCGCGTGTGAGGCAGCGTCGGGGCGGCAAGGGCAGAGCCGGGTCATCGTTAGCCACCGGCCTTGCCCTTCCGGTAACGCCGCGCGAGTGCGGAGGCTACCGGGTCATATTCACCAGGCCGTCGCTCGTTCAGCCCCAGGTAGTACTTGCGTCGCAAGTATCGAAGCCGTTCCTCGATATGGGTCTCCGAAAGCGAGCCGCGCACATTTGTAAACTCGTCCAGGTAGCAAAGATAGGCGTCGCCATAGCAAACACACCCGTCACGGAAGTCCTCAATACCTTCCTGCGCCATGAAAGCGAGGATTCCAGCTCCGGCCGAGCGGAACATCCAGTTGCGGCTGGGCGGCTGCGTGGAACGAGTGCGTTGCAAGGACGGCACATGGTGTACCCCAAAATCGACGACGCTCAGCCGCCGCCACATTGGGTGCGTATCCCAGCGCGCTCGCGTCGAATCGGTTTGGGACGGCGTAGCAAGTCGCAACCAGGAGTGCGTCAGGTGTGACCAGAGAGCCGCACACAATGGCGCAATGGCCATGTCGTCCAGGCCAAACTGGCGTATCGCCTCCCGCTTGACCTCAAACTCCAGGCGCCAGACCGGCGCGGTCCCGTCCCAGCCGCACTCCAACCAGAATTCACGCATGTACTCCTTGTCGCTAACCAGAATTTCCGCTGTCTTGTCGTAGAGGCGACAAGCGATAGCGCTCTTCAACCCGATGCTCCAGCCTGTGAACTGGCCGTTCTCGACGTGCTGCCAGATCCGTTTGGCTCGCGTCACCCAGTCGTGACGACTGATCGACTCCATGTCGAAATGCGTGGCGAAGTCCACGCAAATATCTAGCCGGCTGATTCTGGGCCCGTCTGAGACAGAGCATATTCCCGAGAGGATCGAGCGCAATTGATTCGTCGCGGGCTCCGGGCCGGATTTCGTCAGGATTTCGCTCTGAATCTGGGCATGCGCAAGAGGCATCGATCCACGCCCCGAGCTTAACGACAGCCTGAACGAGGGGCTCACGAGCGTGAAGGGCATCCGTCCGGACCCACGTGGCAGGACTGCGAAGATTTCGTCGCCCAGGGCCCACTGTGCAAACGCCTGTTCGCCCTTGTTATCAGATTGGGCCAGCTGCTTGAGCTCGATCAGTCGGAGCTCGGGTTCTTTACCCAGCTCGCCCTGGTAGCTGAGCTGCAAGGTGTCCACCCCGGACCGCAGGATGACAATATCGTCCGTCCAATTGCAGTTCTGGGGTGCTGTGTTACTAGGTGGCGCACCCGCCGCGCCAGGCGCCGCGCCGGCGCCTACGGCCTCGGCTGCGGCGGCCTGGCGGCGGTCGGAAGGGGCGTTGCCCATATTTCGGATCTCCCATGTCAGATTCAACATGGGCGATACATTTATGGCATTTGGGCGGTCGGGTGTGAGGGACCAAGATCAGCTTTTTGGTCCCCCTCGCTCGCGGTCGCGCTTCCTGCGTTGATCACGGACTGCGGAGAATGAATCGCATGAATTTGGAAGTACGCCAATCTTGTTGGCGGCCAACTCTGCAAGCGCCTGATTACTAATGGTTTCCAATTCGCCAGCGTCCTCTAAAACGTTCATTAACACGCGAACGCCATCGAGATGTGGTTTTGGTCTCGAAGGCTTCGTTCGAGTTATCGCCTTTGCCAGGGAATCGAAAAAACTCCGATCATTCAGGATTGCAGCGCTCGAAATGCGATCCGCTGCTGGTTGTGCGTGAAGCACTGAGGCATCCAGGTAGACGGCTCGAAATAGTGCCAGATCGTTGCCTTGTTCGACCTGGGCGAGTAGCTCTGACATTGACGAGTTAAATGTCGCGATGGCGTCCAAGTTAACCATTAGAACAACCCAAGCGATCCTTAGCAGATAGACCTTCTCCGCAGGCAGGTCTTCTGTAGGTTCTGCGTGTGCCAGCTGCATCAATGAAGCGTTGGGATCGTCCGATTTGGCAGCGGCTACCACCGCATCCCACAAACCCGCTTGCTGGAAAACGAAAGAAGCAATCTTTGTTATAGGTTCTTGATAGAGGGCGCCATACCCCCTGACTCGAAACTCCGCAGCGGGGTCAGGCAGGTCGGCAGCAAATTCATCCAATTCTGCCCACATCTGCCCTATTAGCTGGAAAAGCTGCTTTACGTTTTGCTCTGTCGTCACGGCGATTGAATCCAACGCAGTACTTCACTCACAAGATCATTGTCCGCTATTCCGCCAAAAGCAGCCCCTTTTGATATGATGCTGGCCGGCAGCAAATGACCGAGGCTGTGTGAAAACTGTTTGCTGCCGCGCGGAGAAGCTCATGCTTTCGATTCAGCGACCAAAATCTTCAATTGAGACTACGCTGGTGCCCGATATTTCGTTAGAAAAATCGACGCAAATAGTTTTCACACAGCCTCGACCCAAAGCGGTCATGCACCGAGTGGAAGGGTGCACAGCTTCGGTATCGCACTACCCACGCCTCCGCCGTCGTAGATCTCCACAGCGTGGCGTTCGAGCGAGGTTCCTTCGATCAGCCGCGATAGCGCAGGGTCTCCACCAGGAGTGAAAAAGCGGGCGTTTGCTGGCGCCGGCTTGGGTAATACAAATGGTAGCCGGACATTGGCGTCGACCAGTCGGCGAGCACACGCTGACCAGCCGACCCTTCGCCAGATGTGTCCGCGCACTACAGTCCTCGGGCAGATAGGCCAGACCTAAACCTGACAGCGCCGTATCGAGCGCGAGATGCGATGGTGTTGAACGCCAAGCGTCCTTCGGGTCGCACTTTGAGTTCGTGGCCCTTCTTCACGAACGGCCACGACCAAAAGCCGCCTGACGTCGGCAGACGAAGTGCGATGCAGATGGTGCGCAGTAAGGTCATGCGGCGTTTTCGGCTTGCGCGCGTGTCTTGAAGTACGACGGCGCGCCGACAACGATCTGTTTGAAGTCCGGCACCGATGCGCACGGCGATCATGTCCTGCGCAACCTGCTCGCCAAGGCGAATGCCCGCATCGAAGCGATCGGCGACAATGTCGGTCAGCCCATAGTCGTTGATGATTTCGACCGATGATGTCGGGATAGTCGGGCAGAAGCTTTGCCAGCGCGGGCGCGAGAATCGTCTGCGAGGCGTGCTCGACCGAGGTGATGCGCAGGCTTCCGACCGGCTTGTCCCTGAGTTCGCTCAAGGCCGCCAATCCCGCTTCGATGCCATCGAAATGCGGACCGACCGTTTGAAGCAGACCGCTCGCCTGCTTCCGTCGTCGAGACGCTGCGCGTCGTTCGCGTGAGCAGCCGCACGCCAAGCCGCTGCTCCAGCGTCCGGATTGTCTGGCTCAGGGCAGGCTGCGAGACGCCCAGCTGCGCAGCGGCGCGCGTGAAGCTCTGCTGCCGTGCGACCGCCAGAAAGGCAATCAAGATCATCTACGCTCTCACGCGCCATTCATAACGCCTACTTATAGGCCCAAGACGATTATAGCCATCTAATCGTATGGGTGCGCGAGTGCTAGTTTGACCAGGTACGCGGCGAAAGTGACCGCCGGAACTCAAGCGAACTCGAAGAGGAGCTGGAATGACAGCGAAATGACGAAGGTGTGCAGAGCACATCCACAGATGCGATCGCAGGTGACGCTGAAGCCATGGGTCGCCGCCACTTTCTGAGCGACGTCCGCACTTGCTTGGCGCGGCGGTGGCCATTGGCCCGCTGCTGGGCAGCGGATCAGCTCAGGCGCAGGAGACCAGAAACACCCAAACCCAAAGGAACCACGACGATGAAACAGAGAAAACTTGGAACGATGACAGGTGTCCGAGCTCGGCGCAGGATGCATGAGCATCAGCTCCAACTACGGACCGCCCGCTCCGAAAGAGCAGGGTCTCAAGACAATTCGCACGGCGTTTGAGAACGGCGTGACCTTCTTCGACACCGCCGAGGTCTATGGCCCCTACACGAACGAAGAGCTGGTCGGCGAAGCGCTTCAGGCCGTTCGCGACCAGGTCAAGATCGCCACGAAATTCGGCTTCGCGATCGACGGCACGATTGGCCTGAACAGCCGACCCGAGCACATCAAGAAGGTCGTCGAGGAATCTCTCAAGCGTCTGCGGACCGATCGCATCGATCTCTACTACCAGCACCGCGTCGATCCGAACGTGCCGATCGAGGACGTCGCCGGTACGGTGAAAGACCTCATCAAGCAGGGCAAGGTTCTGCACTTCGGCCTCTCCGAGCCGAGCGTGAAAACAATCCGCCGCGCGCACGCCGTGCAGCCGGTTGCTGCCGTCCAGACCGAATACTCGCTGTGGACACGCAACGTCGAGTTGAATGGTGTGCTCGCTACCTGCGAAGAACTGGGCATCGGCTTCGTGCCCTGGGCACCGCGTCGGCGAAGGATTTCTGACCGGCAAGATCGATACGAACACCAAGTTCGATCCGAAGACGGATTTCCGCTCTGGCTTTCCGCGTCTGTCGGCCGAGTTCCTGCCGAGGAACATGCCGATCATTGAGTGGCTGAAAGGTTACGCCGCGAAGAAGGGCGCAACGCCTTCGCAAATCGCGCTCGCATGGCTGCTGGCGAAGAGCCCGAACATCGTTCCGATCCCAGGCACGCGTAACGAAGCGCACCTGCTCGAAAATCTCGGTGCGCAGCGCGTGCAGCTGACGGCCGACGACATGCAGGAAATCGCAACGTCGCTGTCCAGGTTTGTCGTGTACGGCGACCGCATGGGCGAGGAGCACATGAGCCAGATCGACTACACGATCTAATCCCCGCTCCGCGCAAGCAATAGCGACCGGCAGGGTGCTTCAGCCCTGTCGATCGGATGCGCCAAGCTATGCTGACCCGCAGGGCAAATGGCGAATGTCCGCTTGTGGCCGAGGCTGTGTGAAAACTCCGTTCAAATTATAATCGTGCTTTCCGGCGGGGAAGCATCGAAATGAGCGGTTTCATCGAAGGCGAGGATCGCAACCAGGCCACCCTGTTCCCCGAACGGATCGACGATTACGTGGCCGAAGACAACCCGGTCCGGGTGATCGATGTGTTCATCGACGATCTGGACGTCTCGGGCTGGGGTTCAAGGCAGAGCCGGCGGACACAGGCCGCCGGGCTACGATCCGAAGACGATGCTGAAGCTGTACGTGTACGGTTATCTCAACCGGGTGCAGTCCTCGCGTCGGCTGGAAGTGGAAGCCCAGCGGAACGTCGAGCTGATGTGGCTGATCGGCCGCCTGGCGCCGGACTTCAAGACCATCGCGGACTTCCGCAAGGACAACGGCGAAGCGATCCGGCTGGTCTGCCGCGAGTTCGCGATGCTGTGCAGGAAGCTGGATCTGCTGAGCGCGAAGCTGGTGGCGATCGACGGCAGCAAGTTCAAGGCGGTCAACAGCCAGGACAAGAACTTCACGCGGGCGAAGATGAAGCGCCGGTTGCGCGACGTGGAAGCGACCATTGATCGCTATCTGACGCGGCTGGACGAAGCCGACCGAGACGAACCACCCGCCGATGACGCCGAGACGCTCAAGGCCAAGGTATCGAAGACTCAGGGAGGAGCTCGCCCGCCTAAAAAAGCTCGACGTCCGGATGCGTAAGGCACCGGACCAGCAGCTTTCCCTGACCGACCCGGATGCCCGCTCGATGAACAGCCGCGGCACCGGCGTGGTGGGCTACAACGCGCAGAGCGCAGTGGACAGCAAGCATCACCTGATCATCGCCCACGAGGTCAGCAACGTCGGCAGCGATCGCCAGCAGTTATCGCCGATGGCGAAGGCAGCCCAGGCGATCCTGGGCAAGAAGAAGCTCGCGGTGGTCGCTGACCGGGGCTACGACAGACGGCGACGAGCTTCGTGAATGCGAGCTGGCGGGCATCGACGCTTACGTGCCCAAGCCGACGACCTCGCCGAACAAAGCCAAGGGGCAGTTCGATCGTTCCGCCTTTCAAGTACCTCAAGCGATCGGATCAATACCAGTGCCCGGCCGGGGAGCGTCTGACGTACCGTTTTAGCCGTACCGAAGCGGGTAAAGAAATCCGTCGCTACTGGACCTCAGCTTGTACGCACTGTGCGATCAAGGCGCAATGCACCACGGGTACTTATCGTCGCGTGAGTCGCTGGGTACATGAAGACGTGCTGGAGCGAGCCGAGCAGCGGCTGCGCCTGAAAACCTGAGGTTCTGCTCGCCCGACGCTCGCTGGTGGAGCATCCGTTCGGCACGATCAAGTGATGGACAAGCTCGGCACACCTCCTGACCAAGCGACTATCCGGCGTGAGTACCGAGGTGACCTTGCAAGTTCTGGCTTACAACATCAAACGAGCCATCAACCTGCTCGGAACGCAGAAAATCATTGCGACGATCCGGGCATAGGATCGCTCGCTGCAAAAAATACTGACGGAAACTTCCGGCTTGACTATGCAATGGTCCACCGGATGACTGTCGGTGCGATGTCAGAAAGTGAGTTCACACAGCCTCGGCCGTTCTGCGACGCTCAACGATTCTGCTCGAATGACCGCTGCCGGAATTAGCAGACATTCAGAACGAGTCTCACCGATTAGCCGGGCAATAGCGGACCTTGGCTGTTTCCAGCCGACACATTGATTTCGAGACTCGTCGGACGAGATTTCGCTGGATTTATGCGCATCTGGGACGGCGATTTGGGTAGAATTCTGCCTAACTCTTGCGAGGAGCAGTCATGGCCTCAGTCTGGGTGGAATTGAAACGCCGCAATGTCGTGCGCGTTGCCGTGGCTTATATCGTCGTCAGCTGGTTGCTGCTGCAAGCCAGCGACGTGCTGGTCCCATTGCTGACCTTGCCCGAGTGGGTCGGAAAGCTGGTTTTTTTCCTCCTGGTGATCGGCTTCCCGCTGGCGCTGGTTTTCGCGTGGGCGTTTGAACTCACAGCGGAGGGACTGAAAAAAGAAAAAGACATTGACCGTAGCAAGTCCATCACTCACATCACCGGACGAAAGCTTGACTTTGTCATCATTGCTGTACTCGCGCTGGCACTCGTCGTCTTCGTCGTTGAACGGTTTGTGTGGCAGCCGAGCCGAGTACCGGCGTCCTCCGGGACGACGGAAATCGTCGCCACCGAATTTAGCCATTCCATTGCAGTTCTGCCATTTATCAACATGAGCGACGATCCCGGCAACGAATTCTTCTCCGACGGCCTGTCTGAGGAAATCCTGAACCTGCTGGCAAAGATTCCCGAGCTGAAAGTAATAGCACGCACGTCGTCGTTTGCGTTCAAGGGAAAGAATGAAGACATCCGCGTGATCGGTGAAGCCCTCGGGGTCAGGACGGTGCTTGAAGGTTCGGTACGCAAGGCAGGCGAGCGGGTTCGCATTACCGCGCAGCTCATCGACGTTGCCGACGGCTCGCATATCTGGTCCGACAACTATGACCGCACGATGACCGACATCTTCGAGGTGCAGGACGACGTGGCGGATGCGATTTTCGACGCCTTGCAACTCCACGTAAGCGCGAGGCCGACTCGCGGGCGACCGACAGACAACACGAAAGCGTACAGCTTGTTTCTCAAAGCCAGAGAAGTGATGAACGGGAGGGAGTCACCGCGCAGCGCCGAGGCATTCTTGCTTGAGGCCATCGAGCTCGATGCGGGTTTTGCCGAAGCCTATGAGCTTCTGGGGTTTGTGTATTGGTATCAGACTGGAACATCGGTCACTGCCGCGGCGGGGCAGAGACAGGCAGCCGACGCGGCTGCCGCGGCACTCGCCATCGACCCCGATCTGGTGTTCGCGCGGGCGCTGTTCCAGTCCGTCGACGATTATTCGTTCATCGGCGAAATCCAGGCACTTGAGAATGCTGCCCGGGAGGCGCCGAGCAACATCGAGCTTCTTGACTTTCTGGTGTATGACCTGGCATACGGAGGTTACCTCGAGGAGGCGCTTGCTTATGCCGAGCGCTATGTTGACCTCGATCCCTTGTCGGCACGCGCCCACTTCCGGCGGGCCTATAGCTTGATTTCCCTTGATCGCATGGATGAAGCACTGGCGGCGCTCGAGCTGGTAGCGCAGTTAGGCGGAGCGGGGCCCAAACGGCAAAACGCTTCGGAAAAATTCTTGTTATTCAATGATGACAGCGCCATCACAGAGCTCGAGGCTGCAGGAGATCGGCCTCTCGTCGCCTGGCCGGTCTTCCGGGAACTCGTGGCTGGCGCCCGTGATCCCGCCACTGGCCAGGCATATCTCGACCGACGCATTCCGGAGATCCTGGCCGGCACGGATGCGCATGACAGGTATTTGGTTCAACTTAATTTGACCAACCTGTACCTGCAGCTGGGTTTCCTGGACCGTTACTTCGAGCTGATCCTCGACCGCGACCTGACTAGCACGGCGTATACCGATGCGGATGACTGGATATTTAGCGGCACTATTTACCGACAAACCGGCTTTACCGCACATCCTCGCTATCTCGAGGTTGCTGAATTGACCGGCATAATCGAGGTCTGGGACCAACGCGGCCCACCGGATTTCTGCGAGAAGATCGCTGGCAAATGGACTTGCGAGTAATTGCCCGCGATTCGAATCGTTAGTACCGGCCGTCATAGGGAGTCTTTCCCTGGTCTCAAGGTCATTGGCGGGCAAACAGTAGCCACGCAATTCAAGCGCTGATCAAAATGCTCGAGGCAGATCTACCGCGCACTTGCTGCGAGTAGCCAAAGCATTAAAGACGATGGCCATGTTATGGCCGAACGCAACCTCTGAAACCTGAATCCGGAATTGCTTTGTCATGTCTGTATTTGGCCGATTCCTGCCCGATGTGTAGACCGACGACTAGACGGTCGAAGGGCAGCTCTCGGTAAAGGCAGACCGTCATGAACGTAGCGAAATCGTAGTGTGACGGCGGGTCTTGGCGAGTTCTGGCGAAACGTAGCAGCAATTTCGGTGAGGGCGGGCCATGCAACTTATTGTTTTCGTTAGTTGATAAATCTCATGTTGCGCCTACGAACCAGGCGGTCGGGAGTTCGAATCTCTCCGGGCGCGCCATCTACCGCCTCACGGACCACATGGTCCGTGGGACACCGTAGATCATCTGGGAGTGCATGACGTGCGCTTCAGACCCGCGAAATCCACGCCGGTCGACCATGTCGGACCACAAGACCTAACCCGAAACAGATGAACGAAATCTCACGAAACAGGGGCTGCGAATTCGAATGTTTGAAACATTAAAATACAGCAACGCCATTGGCTTTGGACTGGTCCACGGTCGCGAGAGAATAGAGAAAGGCGGCGATTCAATATCGCAGTCCGTCTATGACGAGTCTGTGAAAGCTCTCTTCGATAAGGAAATTGTGACGCATGCAGTTCAGAGCATCAAAGCTCTCGAGCCGGTCTACGGAAAAGACGCCGCGCCCTATCTGGCCGCAGGGCTCCAGCTCGCCCTCCAGTATTGGATTTACGAGCCTTTCATGATCATGCCGGATAAGCGGGAAAGAGCCCTGCTGATGAACGCAGCGATGATGTTCGCAGTTGCGCAGTCCGGGGTTGGAGACGAGTGGGAAACACACGCTCAAGAGATTTTGTCGGCCGCCAAGGACGCTGTTGCCAAAATGATTAACAATCAATAGCAGCGTCCGACTCAATGTCTCAGACTGGAGAAGCCAATGCCAGAACCAAAACTTGAGCATCGCCCGATCAAGTTCCGCCAACTGATCGACGAGTACCGAGGTGGACGCATCGTAATTCCAGAGTTTCAGCGGGAGTATGTATGGAAGCGCAGCAAAGCTCCTCGCCTGATCGATTCACTCTATTTGGGATTCCCCATTTCATCACTACTGCTTTGGATAAGTACGGAGGAGACGCGATCACGTCGTCGAGATCCCCGGCCCACACGGGCTGGCATGATTAGCTGGTTGATCGATGGCCAGCAGCGTGTAATCACGCTTGCACGATGTATGAGTGGCGATGAGGGGATCGACGTTGTGTTCCATCCGGAAGAGGAAGAGTACCGATCTGCAAATGCCGCCACTCGTCGAGATCCCAGTTGGTTCAGACTTGCCGAAATCTGGGATGATGAGTTGTATCGCAACCTGAGACGGAACCTGCCTTCTGGATCTAAGGGTGAGGCGCGCGAAGCACGCTTCGAACGGGTACGTCGAATACTCGATTACGAAGTGCCCGCTGTACGTATGGTAGACCACAATTTCCACAATGCGGTCGACGCATTCACTCGCATCAATACACTGGGCGTCAAGCTCAAGAGGGAAGACATTGAAAGCGCTCAAATTGCTGCGCGCCACACAGGTTTCATTGCCGATGAGGTAGGCCCGTTCTTAGAAGATGTGCGCCGGCAGGGATTCTCGCGGTTGAATGTGATGCATTTATTCCGGGCGTGCGAGTTTGTGGCGCGGCCTGACGGTCGGAAGCGCACGCCCCTTCATGAACTCAACCGGGGTGAAGTCCTGAAAGCCTGGAACAAGACGAAACGAGCGACAGAAGACGCCATTGGGCTCATTCGCAGCGAGCTTGGCCTCGTGAACATGGAAATACTCTGGTCGGGCGCGCTCGTGGTTCCGCTTATCGCTCTATGCGCGACCACCACGCCCCGTGAGCGCGACGCGTCAGGTATGATCGGCTGGCTCTCCATCGCAACCCTGCTCCATCGCTACACCAATTCGACGGAATCAGCTCTCGACCAGGACCTTCGTGCCTGTCGTGCGGACGACCCGATTGGAGCCCTGCTCACAACCGTCCGCCGAGAAGAGGGGGATTTCGCCGCGATACAGGAGGACTTCAGCGGCTCGCTAGTTGATAGAAGTGGCCTTTTGGCTTCCTACATCGCGTGCCATCATCGTGGTTTGAAAGACCTATTTTCAGGAGCTAGAGTTGTGCTCCAGGTCAATGTTGACCGGCATCACATACTACCCAGGGCTCACTTTCCAGAGCGGCAGCGGCCGAAGGCGGATTGCATTGCAAACATCGCGTTCGTGAGTGGTGCCGCCAACCGCGCCATCGGCGCAAACGCCCCCGAGGTCTACCTTGCCAAGCTAGACCCCAAGGTATTGGAAACCCAGTGCATACCGCCCGATCCGAAGTTGTGGCAGGTTGATCGAGCCAAGGACTTCTGGGCTGCACGGAGGGAACTGCTCGCGCAGGCCTTCAACGATCATCTTCGGTCAAAACTTCCAAACCGTCGTGTCCAAGGAGCCAGTTCGTGACGCCGCGTGCATGTCCCTAGTCATTGGCCGAGGGCCTGTGTACCTGAAAATGGTGGCGGCGCCAGGGAATCGACGAAGGCTTCGCGGATGAGCGGGACTTGTCGATAGGTAGGCCCAAACCTACTTGATCTGTAGAAGTTTAGACGCTGTCTGACAGTTACCGATTCTGCGGAGGCGACTGTCAGGAGCGTTCTAGCTCAGCTTCTTCTCCTGCCAGATTTGTTTGCCGTCCTCGAGTGTTTCCATCGGCGTCCTGCCGCAGCACATCTTGCCTTGGTGCGTCCGCTCGAAGTTGTAGTACTGGATCCACTCATCGAGATCGTGCTGCAGCGATTCCAGATCTTCGTAAATCTTCTTGCGGAACGCAACCCGATAAAATTCATCGAGCACGGTCTTGTGGAAGCGCTCGCAGATGCCGTTGGTCTGCGGCGATTTGGCCTTCGTCGTCGTATGGTCGATGTCATTGATCGCCAGGTACAGCTGGTAGTCATGCTGTTCTGGCCGGCCGCAGTATTCCGTGCCGCGGTCGGTCAGGATCCGCAGCATTGGCAGGCCATGTTCCTCGAACAGCGGCAGTACCCGATCGTTCAGGAGATCCGCTGACGTGATCGGCGTCTTGGTGGTATACAGCTTGGCACAGGCCACCTTGGCGTAAGTGTCGACAAACGTCTGCTGGTAAATCCGGCCAACGCCTTTCAGGTTGCCGACGTAATAGGTGTCCTGTGAGCCGAGATAGCCCGGGTGATGGGTTTCGATTTCGCCGCAGGCTTCCCGTTCCTGCTGACGCTTCTCCAGGGCCGCGATCTGCGATTCCGTGTACACCCAGCCTTCGGCCGCCGCCTTGGCCTCCAACGCTTTCAGACGCTTTTTGAAGGTCTCCAGGTCGTTCCGCAGCCAGGCCCCACGGACCCCGGTGGCAGAGACGAAAATCCCGCGCTTTCTGAGCTCGTTGCTGGCCCGCACCTGGCCGTGCGCCGGCTGTTCCAGGGCGTATTCAATGACCGCCTGCTCCACCTGCTGGTCGATGCGATTCTTGGGATTGGGTCTGCGCCGGCTTGGCTCGATCAGCGCCTCAACACCGCCGTTCTCTACCGCGTCCTTGTAGCGATAGAACGTGTCGCGCGACACGCCCATGATCTTGCAGGCCTTCGACACGTTGTCGAGTTCTTCCGCCAGGTTCAGCAGGCCGATCTTGTGCCGAATGACATTCTCTGTAGTATGCAACATGAGGGTTACCTCTTTATGGTTCTGCGTGGTGACTAAGCACCTCCATCAGAACCGGTAACCCTCGCTTTTTCAAGCGCGGTGTCAGATCAGGTCAAAACTTCTGCACTTGATCCGAGCTTCATACAGTTTGGGCCTGAGTTCAAAACGTGATTCAAGTGATCCGCTGATTACAAAGATCTTCGGATCATTCTGGAAACCGAACACCCTGTAGATTCGATAGTTACTGGCTAGTTCCGCTCCAGTTCGGGTGCTTCCACTTCCCAGTCCCACTGAAGCGAACACACTTCCTGCTCGCGACAACCGGTGTTGACCTTGAAGAGTGCCATTCTGGCCAGATGGTCAGGCAGCTCCCAGAAAAGTCGCGTCTGCTCTTCCCACGAAAGCGGGTAGGGTGACGTGCCCCAGATTTCACGTTCACCAGGATTAGGTGAGATGATGAAATTGGAGGTGCGACAATGGCAAGAAGAAGCTTTAGCCGGGAGTTCAAGTTAGAGGCGGTTCGGTTGGTCAATGAGCGCGGCATGACGGTCAGTCAGGCGGCGCGCGACCTGGATATTCACGACAACGTTTTGCGTCGCTGGATCAGGCAGTACCGCGACGATCCGGCGCACGCCTTTCCGGGCGCTGGCCAGATGAAGCCGGAACAGGTCGAGATTGCTCAGCTCAAGAAGGAAGTCCGCAAGCTGAAGGCGGAACGCGACATCCTAAAAAAAGCGTCGGCATTCTTCGCAAGGGAATCGAGTTGAGGTTCGAGTTCATTGCGAAGCATCGGGGGGTATGGCCGGTGACGTGGTTATGCGAGGTACTCGATGTCTCGCCGAGTGGCTTTTACAGTTGGCGTAGTCGGCCGCTGAGCCAGCGAGCACGGTTCGACGAAGTTCTCGGCAGAGACATCCGTCGCAGCTTTGCCGACAGCGGCCAGAGTTACGGTGTGCGGCGCATCTGGCCGGACCTGACGGACTGGGGTCATGCTGTCGGCAGAGAGCGCGTCGCTCGCCTGATTCGGGCTTTGGGGCTTGTGGCGCAGTTGAAACGGCGTAAACCGCCGGTGGATCAAGGTAAGCGGCTGGAGAGTGCGATCGCGCCGAACACCCTGGATCGGGAATTTACGGCGACGGCGCCGAATCAGAAATGGGTCGCGGATTTCACTTACGTCTGGACCACGGAAGGTTGGCTGTACGTTGCCGCGGTGCTCGATCTCTTTTCGCGGCGGATCGTTGGCTGGTCCATGAAAGCCCGCATGACAGCGGACCTGGTAACCGATGCTCTGATCATGGCGATCTGGCGTCGTCGGCCGGATCCGGAGCTCCTGCATCATAGCGACCAGGGCAGCCAATACACCTGTGAGCAGTTCCAGCAGCTGCTCGCGGACCACGGCATCGAGTGCAGCATGAGCCGCACTGGCGAATGTCACGACAACGCCGTCATGGAGAGCTTCTTCTCGAGGATGAAGGACGAACGTATCAGTCGTCGACGTTATCGTTCCCGAGATGACGCTCGAGCTGATACCTTTGACTATATCGAGCGGTTCTACAATCCGCGCAGGCGGCACTCGAGTCTGGGTGGGATCAGTCCGATGGAGTACGAGAAACGAGCTAAATTAGCTTAGGCTGGTGAACGCAGAAGTTGGGGCACGTCAGTCGCCGGTCGGGTCTTTGCCGGCGATGAGGCAGCGTGGCAGCAGCGCATACTTAGGGAGATCCGCGTCGGCAGCCATGTTTACATCGCCGTCGGTCCACCCCGGTAGGATGGCGACTCCGGCAGCACAGGCGGAGAGTGGAGTACCGCTTGCATGCATGGAGTGGCAGGCCCTGCGGTCACTGGTGGGCTCGATTCGAACGCGTTCGCTCGTTGCGCGACCGGCCAGCGTCGATGAATGCCGCGACGTGATTGCTTGGTGCCGGGAAAACAACACGACGTTGTGCCCGCGCGGTGCGGGCCGTTCCTACGGCGACATGGCGCTCAATGACGGTCAGGTGCTGCTCGATGTGACCGGCATGAACCGGGTCATCGCCTTCGACAGGCTCAAGGCGCAGATTCGAGTCGAAGCCGGCGTGCGTCTGATCGATATATTCAGGGAGGTTCATCACCTCAATCTCACGCTACCGTCCAGCCCGACCGAATCGCACTCCACCGTCTCGGGTGCGATCTGCGCGAACGTCAACGGCAAGGACGGCTGGCGCGATGGCAGTTTCGCCCACCAGATCGTGACGATGAACGTACTGCTGGCCAACGGCACACTGGTCGAGGTCGATCGCAATCACGAGCTTTTCCGCGTGGTGGTTGGCGGAATGGGACTTACCGGCCTCATCGTCGACGCGACCCTGCAATTGAAGAAGATCAAATCGCCGTACCTGCGCGTATCTCGCCACACCGCCGCGAACGTCGATGCGTTGCTCGAGGTCATGGCCAAGGTGGAGCAGACATGCGACCTTGCGGTCGGCTGGGTCGATCCGTATACCCGCGGTCAGTGTCTCGGACATTCGGTGGTACACGCGGCGACGTGGATAGAGCGCAGTGAGAATGAGGCACAACGCAAAGCCTATCTCGATGCGGGATACGAGCGACTGGAGCGGCACCGCCGCTTCGGCATGGCCGCGCACGGACTTTTCGGACCATTGTTGTCGTTGCTGCTCCATGCCCAGCGACTCTTGCTGCCGATTTTCAATCGTCTTTACTACCAGATGAACCGCACGCTGGAGAAATTCCAGCGCTCATCGGGTACAGTAATGTTCCTGGAGTACAGCTTCGCGGCGACCTTCACCGTACCACCGGCGCAGCTCGTCTGTGGACCCTACGGATTTACGCTGCAGGTGTCGTTCCCGCGTTCACAGGCGAGATCAGCCATCGTCGAGTTGCTGGAAATTTGCCAGGCTTCACCCTGCCCGCCGGTCACGACCGTACTGCGCGCTCACAAGCGAGATGATTGCCTGATATCGTTCTCCGAGGATGGCTACAGCCTCAACTTCGAATTTCATCCCAAGAAACGCCACCGTGAGGCAGCGGGTGAAATGGCCGCCCGGATACTGGAAGCCACGATCCGGGCGGGCGGGAAACTGCATCTCGCCAAGGATCAGGTGGCGGCGCCGGGCCAGTTCCGCCGCCTGTACCCGCGCTACTGGGAATTGATGGACTTCAAGCGCAAGCTAGACCCCGAAAACTTGTTCGTTTCGGATCTCGCACGCCGTGTTGGCATGGGCGGAACGCTGGCGGACACGCCTCCAGAGGCGTGACTGCTGCCAGAAAATTGCTGGACTATCTGGCTTCAGGCCGACCGAAAGATCAACGCCGGTGCTTCAGTGTGTCCCCCCCATAAATTCGTCCGCGTTGATTCTATTGGAGTTTTTCTGAGCCACGGTTAGTCTCCGAGAATGACCAAGTGGCTCTCGATCATCCTCCGATCATTTGTTTCCGCCCTGAAAACACGGCGTAGCCTGGCGCTCGAGAACGTCGCGCTCCGACAACAAGTGGCCGTCCTGCGCCAATCGTCGAAATGACCGACGATTTCAGACGCAGATCGGGCTTTCTGGGCAGTACTGTCGAAAGTCTGGTCCGACTGGCGGTGCGCGTTGCTGCTGGTGAAGCCCGAGACGGTGATTCGCTGGCACAGGGAGGCGTTTCAACGCCGCTGGACCAGGAAGTGCCGGTCACGCGACTGAAGATCCAACAGAGGTGTGGGCCGCCCGACAGTTGCTCGAGGCCCGCATCCCAACGGAATCGAGGCAGGTCTCATTTTCGGATAGGCTATTTCGGCTGGTAGCTCCAAACAAAATTTTCCCGATTGGGCATCTTCACAGCGGGCAGAGTGTCTGCATTCAGGCGTTCGTTCTCGTCTACTATATCGTTGAGAAACAGAATGTACGCCGTCAAGCTGTAGACCTCGTCCGCCGACAGGCTGCCGGGCGTTTGATACGGCATCGCGCGGCGTATGCAGTCGAACAGGGTCGTGGCAATTGGCCAGTAGCTCCCGACTGTCTTCTCGGGCCGGGCGGAGTCGATCGTTCCGTGCCCGCCGACCAGTCGGTCATTGATTCCGTCCGCGCCGGACGCCCCGTGACAGGCCAGACAGTGCCGCTCGTAGACGTCTTTCCCCTCCGCGGCAGTGCCGCTTCCCGAAGGCAGGCCACGGCCATCGGGCAGCACCACGTAGTCGATATCGGCAAGCTCCGCCTCGGAAACGGGCTCGCCGAGCATCGGGCTCTGTGCGTCGCAGGGCCCGGCGTATGCCAGACCAATCGAGACGGCCGCGATCCACCTAGACGTAGACATTGCGCACCTCGCCATCGGCGCCGACCTGCCACGCCTGTATGCCATTGAAGTGGTAGAAGGAATTGCTGGCCCTGCCCTCGAGCACCGCGGCCCGCGTGGGCTGCACGCTGCCGGACTCGTCGATGGCGCGGCTCATCAGGACCGCAGGGCCGCCGTTCCATCGCCACGGTGACCGGAACCGGGTCAGACACTTCGGCAGCACATGCTCGTCGAGCGCCGCATCGGCCCAGCTTCGTCCACCGTCGGCCGACACTTCGACTCGGCGGATT
Organism: uncultured Pseudomonadota bacterium; assembly: GCA_963770585.1. Lineage (GTDB taxonomy): Bacteria > Pseudomonadota > Gammaproteobacteria > Steroidobacterales > Woeseiaceae > UBA1847. The sequence goes on from CAVYQH010000001.1 coordinate 307,246, forward strand.
CGACCGCCACCCGACCAGGCAATGCCGCTGACCTGATACACGCCCGCGGGACCCAGGCTCAGGCCGGGAGATGGGCTCGTGATCAACGACTTGACGCCCATCGGAAATGTGAACAGTTCGGCAATGCCGTCATCCCGAAGGTCCGAATACTTCGAAGTCTCGTCCTTGGTCATCGCGGGGCGGTCCGTGAGTTTCAGTGTCCGCAGCCACTTCACGCACATATTGCCCTCCCAACCGGGCAGGAACAGTCGCATAGGATAGCCGTTGGACGGACGCAGGCGCTCCCCGTTCTGGTAGAGCGCAACGATGGCATCATCCAGGATCTTGTCGAGCGGCACGCTGCGGCTCATCATCGCCGCGTCGGCGCCGTCGGCAATCACCCAGCTGGCCTCGGGCCTGATGCCGACGTCGTCCAGAAGCGCCGACAGGGGCACGCCACCCCACTCGCTGGCGGACACCAGTCCGTGTATCTGACTCGCCGGCCCCTGCACCGGCTCGGGCGCGATCATCGCCCCGCTATTCCCGGAGCATTCGAGGAACTGGATGCGTGACACCGTCGGGTATCGGCTCAGCGCTTCCACAGAGAACTTGAGTGGCCGGTCGACCAGACCGTGAATGACGAGCCGGTGTCGATCGGGGTCGATGTCCGGAATACCGCTGTGGTGCCGTTCAAAGTGCAGTCGGCTCGGCGTGATGATGCCGTCCAGATGTTCGAGGGGCGTGCGCGAAGAGCCGGAACCGGTCGTGCCCGGTTGGGAACCGACATTGACGCGCTTGACGTGGTTCTCATGGCTAGAGGGCGGTCCACTCTCGCTCATGCCGGTCCCGGGCACACTCATCCACGGCTCACGCGCCGCGCCGGCCTTTGCCGTCAGCAGCGTGGCACCTGCCAGCGCAGCACCACCTTTCAGGAACCACCGTCGATCCAGCAAGCCGTTGCCGGCTGCCGAGACTTGTTCGGATGTATCGCTCATTCCCTGACCCCCCAGTTTCTGGCATGCCGATCGATACTACCGGCTCAGTGCGCCGCGAAAAATCGTGCAATACGAAACAGCGCCAGCGTGTCGAAATGACAGGATCCTCGATGTCGGCCGTGCTCTCGTACGGTGAATACGTAAGGATTAGACCCGTCTTTCCGACGCCGCGAATCAGGGACTCTGCCAGGCGACGATCACAGTGAAATGCGTGTAGTGCGATGAATGCCGGAGTAGATTTTCTGGCCGCTCAATATTGCCGACTGCGCGCTTTCATTCCCGATATTGAGATCACAAGTCGAAACTCCTGTGGCCAATAGAGGTCCTAAACTGCAGCGAGCGCCTTTTCGAACTCCTCAATAATATCGCCCGCGTCTTCACAGCCGGTGGAAATTCGAATTAGATTGTCTCGCCAGGGTTGCGGATACACCAGCGTGCACACGTCGCCCAAACTCACGCCCCTACCAAATAGTTCATGGCTATTCGCAAACCGATTCATTTCGTCTGCCCCACCTTTGATCCGAAAGCTGATGATTCCACCACAGCCATTGGGAAAAGAGGATCTAGCCAGCAAATACTGCGGATGGGACTTTAACCCGGGATACTTCACCCACTCCACGAGCTCGTGACCTTCCAGATACTCAGCCAGCGCTTGAGCGTTGGCGGAATGCTGACGCATTCGCAGCGGCAATGTACGCACGCCACGCATTACCAGCCAGGATGCAATTGGACTCAGACATTGACCGAACGTATCTAACTTCAATCGCGCTTTGTCCATGCTCTTCTTCGACCCGGCTAAGACTCCGGCAACGGTGTCGCCGTGTCCGCTGATGTATTTAGTTGCTGAATGCAGCACCATATCGGCGCCCTGCTCAACGGGCCTGTATAGATATGGACTCAGGAACGTGTTGTCGACTATCAATATCAGATCGTGCTTGTCAGCCATCGAGCGAAACGCCGCGACATCGGAGATGCGTATATTCGGGTTAGTTACCGTCTCGACGAACAACGCCTTTGTGTTAGGTCGAACAGCATTCTCGACGTCCTTCAAATTTCGCACGTCAACCATGGAAACTTCGATGCCCATTGCAGGACAATCCTTTTCGAAAAATTGGCGACTTATCACAAAAAGGTCATTCGTCACAATGACGTGCTCGCCCGCTCTCGCCGATATGAGAATTGAGATTGCAACTGCAGCCATTCCTGATGACGTAACCAATGCTGCCTCAGCGCCTTCCAACGATGCCATTTTTTTCTCAAGCGCCGCGGTCGTTGGATTGGCTGTTCTTGAATAAAAGAAACTTTCTAACGGATGATCCATGATGGCGGCCGCCATGTCTTCGGCAGTCTCGAACGAGAATGTGGCCGTTTGGTATATAGGGGTGTTGTGAGCGCCGGTTGACTTATCCCACCCTTCACCGTCATGTATTGCACGAGTTGAAAAATTACGAGCCATACTTCTTCCTAATTATTGAGCTAAAACTAGATGTTGCTCACCACATAACCGCCGAGTACGACCAACATCACACCTGGGACCGCCCATTTCAACCAAAAGAAATAGTTCGTGTGCCAAGCATGACTGGTTTCTCCGAATATTTGTAAATTAGTTTTAACTTGCCCCAAACCCCATGCCACCGTGATGACGGCTATCACGCTACCCAGCATTTGCATGCCCGAGCCGAAGATTAGATCGAGAGTTCCGACAATGCTTGGATCGAGAGAGCTCGGCAACATGACAGCCGCCTCCACCAATAAAATGGCAATGATCATCCGTGTTCGTCCGGAACGGATGCGAAGCTCCTCACTAATACTGCCGACAATGGCTTCGATCGCCCCCAATGCGGACAGAAAAGCAATTAGCGTCAACGCCAGCAGGAAACAGCTACCGAGAATTCGACCACCCGGCATCACGCTGAATAATTTCGGTAGCGTGGCGAAAACCAGCGTTGGTCCTTGCGACAGGTCTAACTCAAACACCAGAATCGTCGGCACGATAAACAACGATGCCAGGACCGACGCGCCAACATCGCCGAGTGCAGTGAATGCAGCGATTCTCGGAATATTCTGGTCGTCGCCCATGTACGAGCCGTACATGACCATTATCGTTCCTGCAAGTCCTAACGAGAAAAACGCCTGGCCGAGTGCCGCGAATATATGTTCTGCCTTAAGCACTGAAAAGTCGGGCTTTAGAAATTCGGCAAACTTTGCTGCCGCGCCTGGAAGAAAGAATGCGTTTACAACCAGATATAAAATAACGAGCGCGAAAAATGGAACAAAAAGTCGACTGACGGCTTCAATACCTTTGTTCAGCCCACGATACAAAACAACCATGATCAAACTCAAAACACCCACGCTAAAACCATATTGCAACCAACCGTTCGAAAATTGCCGGTCAAAAGTTGTAAACGTGGAATCCGTAAAACCATTCAGAATTGAAAAATAGGCCGTAAACGCGACGTTGCCGATAACGACGATATAGTAAGACGTCGAAATAACTATCGTAAACACGAGCAGCGCGCCAATACGCCTCCCCCATTTCGGGCCCCAAACACTGGAGAGCGCGCCGATCGGCCCTTTTCTTGTTTCGCGACCCAGGGTCCACTCCGCCGTCATTGCGGGAATAGCGAGCAAGAGCGTGAAGAGCAAATAGACGATAAGAAATGCTGAGCCGCCGTACTCACCCATCATGTAAGGAAATCGCCAAACATTGCCAAGGCCAACAGCAAAGCCAACCATGGTCAGAATGGTGGAAAATTGTGAGGTAAACGTTTCTCTGGCGGCCATCGAGATACCTTTTCTTGTTTTATTTCTCGATCAGCAAGGAGTGTAACGGGTGGAACGCTGACCGCCAAGGCGGATCGTAAGCTTCCCCGTCAAGTGGACAACTCAAAAGTAGAGACTCTGGCGTGGTTAAGGGCTTCGATCGGGGTTAGCCCGACGAGCCCGTCGTGGTCGCACTCTTCGTAGTACTCGAGCATCCATGCCCAGCTGAGTTCTCGAACCTCGTCGAGGTTTCGGAACAGCCGTGTGTCGAGCACTTCTTCCCGATACGACCGGTTGAAGCGCTCAATAAAGACGTTCTGATTCGGCTTCCCAGGCTCGATGTAGTCGATCAGGATCCCGTTTTCTTCACACAAGCTGACGAAGGCTTCGCCGAGGAACTCGGGACCGTTGTCGGTGCACAGAACATCCGGCAGGCCGCGCTCGGCTTTCAGCTGCTCGAAAACGCGAACCAGGCGACGGCTCGGCAACGAGGTGTCGACCTCGATCGCCAGCGCCTCCCGGTTGAAGTCGTCGAGCACATTGAAGGTTCGGAAGCCAACGCCGTTGTAAAGTGCGTCGCTCATAAAGTCCGCCGACCACACCTGGTTCGGGCGCGCTGGCACAAGTAATGGCATTGGATCTCGGGTCGGCAGCCGCTACTTCGTCCGCCGCCGGATATTCAGTTTCAGCAGGCAATACACGCGATAAACCCGTTTGTGATTCCATTTGCGACCCCGTCGGCGCAGCCGCCGATACAGCTTCCAGAACCCGAGTCCTGGCTTGTCGTCGACCAAAGCGCTGAGCGCCTCGGCAATCGGCCGATCTCGTTCGAGCCAGTCGACCAGCGCGCACCGACAGTTCATGCGCCTCGATCAAGTACTCCACGGCCGCCCGCTTCTCAGGCGGCCTTAGAGCTTTTTTTCGATCAGATCCCTAAGCGCCGTGTTCTCAAGCGCCAGATCCGCGCACATACGCTTCAGCTTCGCGTTTTCCGCGTCCAGCTCACGAGCCCGCTTCAGCTCCGAGACGCTTAAGCCGCCAAACTTTGACTTCCACTGGTAGTAACAGGCCGAGCTGATCTGGTACTTCCGGCAGATCTCCTTCACCGGCTGGCCGGCTTCGGCTTCCTTCAAAATCGACTCGACCTGGCTGTCACTGGACTTCGACCGGCGCGCGGGGAACCTCGCCATGAAAAAACTTCGGCTGTATGCTGAAGTTCGGCGAAGTAGTGATGCGGGCTTGCGTAGGTAAAACATTGGATCCCTATCTGACGGCAGCCATCGACGAAGCCCGGAAGGGGCGTGATGCCGGCGGCATCCCCATCGGGTCTGTCCTGGTCATCGGGGACCGCATCGTGGCCCGCGGACACAATCAGCGCGTGCAGAAGGGCAGCGCCGTGCTGCATGCGGAAATGGACTGCCTGGAAAATGCGGGCCGGCTCAGTGCCGCCGACTACCGCAGGGCCGCTCTCTATTCCACGCTGTCGCCCTGCGATATGTGCAGCGGCGCAATCCTGTTATACGGCATCCCGAAGGTCGTCATCGGCGAGAACCGCACGTTCCAGGGGCCCGAAGACTACCTGCGCTCGCGTGGCGTCGAGATCGAGGTGATCGACGACGCGACATGCCGGCGTCTCATGGAGGAATTCATTGCAGAATCGCCGGGTCTCTGGCACGAAGATATCGGGGAACCGTGAGCGGCGGAACGGAATGTGCCTGGCGCCTCGATCTGCTTGAATGGCCCATGCGATTGCGACAGGAATAGCTCCGAAAACGGCAAAAGCGTATTCTCTGCGGGAATGCGGGATAACGCGTTGATAAAGAATAAGAACTCACATCGCGTGTATGGCGCGTAGCGAAGCAGAACCCAGGGGTTGGCATGGCCAAAGTGAAGTGCGGTTTGATCCAGATGGGCCTCAAGGGCGACGGCTCGATGCCGCCCGAAGAAATTCGGGATCGCATGCTCGAGGCGCACCTTCCGTTCATCGAAAGTGCCGCGGACCAGGGCGTGCAGGTCCTGTGCTTCCAGGAAGTGTTTACGCAGCCGTACTTTTGCCCGAGCCAGGACCGCAAATGGTATGCCGCCGCGGAGAGGATTCCCGATGGGCACACGACGAGGCTGATGCAGGAACTCGCAAAAAAACACGGGATGGTCATCGTTGTACCGATCTATGAAGAACACATGACCGGCGTGTACTTCAACACGGCGGCCGTCATTGACGCGGACGGCCGTTACCTCGGGAAGTACCGGAAGACCCACATACCCCAGGTGCCGCCCGGTTTTTACGAGAAGTTCTTTTTCAAGCCCGGCGATTCCGGCTACCCGGTCTTCGACACCTCCTACGTTAAGCTCGGCGTGTACATCTGCTACGACCGTCATTTTCCGGAAGGCTGGCGGGCGCTGGCACTCAACGGCGCCGAATACATCGTCAATCCGTCGGCCACCGTTGCGGGCCTCAGCAAGTATCTCTGGGAACTGGAACAGCCGGCCTCCGCTGCGGCCAACGGCGTATTCATCGGCGCCATCAACCGCATAGGCAGCGAAGAACCCTGGGCATCGACGATGAACATGGGCGAGTTCTACGGGTCGAGCTACATCGTCAATCCCCGCGGTACCATCGAGGCGCAGGCCAGTTACGACCAGGACGAACTGCTCGTGCACGAAATCGACCTGGACATGGTGCGGGAAGTGCGCGACCAGTGGCAGTTCTTCCGCGATCGCCGGCCCGAAACCTACGGTCCCCTGACCGACAGCTGATCGCTGGGTCGACGGTAGGAATTCATGTCCGAACTGCCACCGATCAGCAAGCTACGGACGGTCGGCGAGCACGTCGAACTCGATCTGGGGCAGGCCGCCGCGCTCCTCGAGCCATGCTCAAATCCGCCCGCCTGGAAACCGAACGCACGCGTCGTCGTATCGAACATCCACCGCACCAGAAGCACTGCAAGTTCCGTACCGCTCAAAGATCCTGATCAAGCGCAGCGACGTGATCGAGGTGTCGATCTCGATATGCAGTGCCTGGCGGTTCCCCGGCGCCTGATTGACAACCGGTCCACGGTCGCGGAATCGCGGGCGCTCGTCGCCGCCAAAGTGCGGATGCCGAAACAGAACTTGATCCAGTAGACGAACCCTCTAAGATCTATCGGCCTTGTCGTGTTGGGTAAGGTCGCAGAAGTTGCTCTTGCAACGGTTATCGGGAGGGACGCTTGAACTATCGACCATTTCGTCGGAACGCTGGTCATGCTAGCCGTTTTCGTGACCGATTCTGTACTCACCGGCGCAGTGGCGCAGACCTCGACCGTCCCGCCTGACGACCGGCCGCGGCCGGAGATGCGGGCCTACAAGCTCGATACGAAACCGGTCCTCGACGGTGCGGTCGCAGGCGATTCCGCGTGGGCGGGCGTGTTGCCGACCAGCGGGTTCACGCAAAAACAGCCGTACGAGGGCCAGCCGTCGACGCAGAAGACCGAGGTATTTGTCGGTTACACCGATACGGCCCTGTACATCGGCTTGATCGCCTACGACGACAACCCTGATTCAATCATCGTTACCGACAGCCGGCGCGATTCTTCGCTGGACCAGACCGACAGTTTCCAGGTCGTCATCGACGGCCTGCTCGATCGCCAGAACGCCTACCTGTTCGGCACCAACCCGGCCGGTCTCGAGTACGACGCGCAGATCGTCAAGGAAGGTGTGCCCGGGCAGTTCGGCTTCGGTGGCGGCGCGTTCAACCTGAACTGGGATGGCAGCTGGAGCGTCGAGGCGAGGGTCACCGACATCGGCTGGATTGCCGAGATGGAAATTCCATTCACGACGCTGCGCTACGGTTCCGCCGGCGAACAGTCGTGGGGCATGAACTTCCAGCGCAACATTCGCAGCAACAACGAGATCACTTACTGGGCGCCACTCAGTCGCCAGCGCGTTATCAACCGGATATCCGAGGCCGGCACGGTTACCGGCATCGTTCCGCCGCCGCGCCGCAACCTGCAGGTGACGCCCTACGTCCTGAGCCGCTGGAGAGAGGGCGGCACGCTGCCGGATACGGAGGACGACCAGGAGTTCGGTTTCGACATCAAGTACTCGCTGACGCCGAGCCTGACGCTCGACGCGACGTACAACACGGACTTCGCCCAGGTCGAGGTCGACGACGCGGTCATCAACCTCGATCGCTTCGGCGTCTTCCTGCCGGAGAAGCGGCCGTTCTTCCTCGAGAACGCGGGCCAGTTTACGGTCGGCAACGTCGAGAACGTCGAGCTGTTTTTCAGTCGCAGGATCGGGCTGTATGACGGCGCGCCGATCCCGATCGAAGGCGGACTCAGGTTGTCCGGCAAGGTCGCCGATCGCACCAACGTCGGATTGCTGTACATGGCCGACGAGGGCGCCGCCGGCATTGCGCCGCAGAACGACTACCTGGTCGCCCGCGTCAACCAGGAACTGCCGAACCGGAGCTCGGTCGGCGCGCTCTACGTCGGTCGCCAGGGCGACGGCAGCCTGAGCGCTAACCCGTCGGACGACGAGAACTATACCTACGCACTCGACGGACGCTGGGGCATCGGCGACTACTACCTGCTCGAAAGCTGGCTCGCGAAAACCGAGACGCCGGGACTGGATGGCGACGACCTGGCCTTCGCCGTGAAATCGTTCTACGACTCCGAGAAGTGGCAGAGCCAGATCGAATGGACGGAAGTGCGCGAAGACTTCAATCCGGAGGTCGGCTTCCTGAAACGCGACGATTATCGCGAGGGATACTTTTTGATCCTGCGGCGATTCCGACCGGACGACCTCCTCGGGCTGCTCGAGGTTCGGCCGCACGCCTCGATTCGGAATGCCTACGACCTCGACGGCTTCCTGGAAACCGGCCTGCAGCACTTTGACATCCACTGGGAGTTCATGAACGGTTATCGCATCGACACCGGCGCGAATTACCAGAAGGATGGGCTGAAGGATCCGTTTGAGATTGTCGACGGCGTGGTCATCGAGCCGGGCTCCTATTCGGGGTGGGAGGTCGCGACCAGATTCAATACCGATCTCTCGAAACCGCTCAATTTCCAGCTACTCGCGAACGTCGGCGAGAAATTCGGCGGCGACCGCGCGCTTCTCCAGCCCACGATCGGATTTCGTATCGGCGATACGTTCACGTCCGAGCTGATCGTCGTCTACAATGACTTCGACCTGCCGGTCGAGAACGGCAATTTCGATGTCACGCTGGCGCGGCTGCGGCTGTCCTATTCGTTCACGCCGAGTATCCTCTTGCAGGCATTGATCCAGCACAACGACGAAGCCGATGTGTTGTCTACGAATATCCGTTTCTCGATGCTCCGGACCGCGAATTCCGGCCTGTTCATCGTCTACAACGAATTCGACGAACGCTTCGACGGAGCGCCGCCGACGGGTCGCGAGTTCATCATCAAGTACACCTACCTGTTCGACGTATTCAAGTAGCGGGTGCGGCAGGGCCGGTAGCGGACCGGCTCTCTCCCTTGTTGTTATTTCGAATATTGCTGTTGTAGACAAACTGTGCGGAAATGCGGGTCATGCTATGTTGAAGCGGGACCATAGCGGGAGAACGGCATGTCGAAATCGTCTATTGCAAGGTCATGGGCGGTGTGGCTCCTGTTGCCAGCCATCGTGCACGCGCAGGACATGGGCAACGTCGAGATGATCGTCCACCCGGTGGCCGGCAACGTGTCGTACATCGAGGGTTACGGCGGGAACATCGGGCTTTTTGCAGGGCCGGACGGCGTGTTCCTCATCGACGACCAGTACGCGCCGCTGACCGACAAGATCGTTGCCGCGATCGGCCGGGTTTCCGACCAGCCGGTGCGCTTCCTGATCAACACGCACATGCACCCGGACCATACCGGCGGCAACGAGAACTTCGGAAAACTCGGTACACTCATCTTCGGCCATGACAACGTGCGCATCCAGATGGCCCTGAGCGGCTACAAGGAAGAACCGCCACTGGTGACATTCAGCGAGGACATCTCGTTTCACATCAACGGCGAAACCGTGCATGTTTTCAAGACGCCGGATGCACATACGAACGGCGATTCGTACATACATTTCAGGGGCTCGAATGTGGTCCACACGGGCGACGTGTATCGCACCACCACGTATCCCTTCATCGACATGGAGAACGGCGGCAGTTTCCTCGGTACTATCCGGGCGCTGGATTTGCTGATCGAGGTTTCCGACGGCAACACGAAGATCATTCCGGGACACGGGGTGGTGTCCAACGTCGTGGAAGTGCGTGCCGTCCGTGACATGCTGCTGGTGATTCGGGATCGCGTAATCGCAAGCATAGCCGACGGTGTATCGCTTGCGGATGCGCAGACCGCCGGCCTGACGGCGGAGTTCGATGCGCGCTGGGCCAACCGGACGGACCGCATCGGCAGCCCGGAGGAGTTGCTGCGCGCGGCGTATGCCGATCTGTCACGGTAAGCTGCAGCAGGAATCGAGAGAAGAATACGGCGTCAATGAGTCGCTTTACTGCGCCATGCAGCCAACTCATCATTGCTGCCTGATGCAGGATACGGTCGCCACTATCAGCGCCCGCCGGGCTGAAAATTTACGGTTACGCCTGCGTACACATTGCGATCCGGTGCCGGCTCGTAATAGCGGCCACCAAAGGCGTTGATTCGAATATTGTCGTTGTAGCGCTCGTCCAGCAGGTTGTTGATGCCAATGTAGGGCCGCACTTGCCAGCGCCCAAAATCAAATTCGTCGTAGAGGCGCAGGTTGGATACGGTGTACGCGTCCACGCTCGATGCATTGGCATTGTCCGCGAACAGCTTGCCCGAATAGGACGTCTCCAGCGCTATGGCAAGCCCTGACCCCGTCTCGTATTTCAATCCCAGGTAGCCGAAGTGTTCGGGCAGGCCCGGCAGCTCGTTGCCCGCAAAGTCATTGCCGTTGTCGTCAGTAAACTGCTCGTAAGTAAAGTCAGACCAGGTGTACGACGCATCGACGCCAAATCCGCTGTCATGCTGCCAGGATACGGCCGTTTCGATGCCGCGCCGGTCCGAGCGCCCGGCATTGACATAAAACGTACGCCCCGGATACGCCGCGAGCTCGAACGGCACGAGCTCATCATCAATATTGATCTGAAAAATCGCTAACTCGAAGTACAGTCGATCGTTGCCGGTTTTGATCCCGAATTCGAAACTGTCCGCGAGCTGAGGCTCAAGCAACGGATTGAAGCCACCGCTGGCATCCGGATTTGCCAGTTCTGTGGTGGTAGGCGTCTCGAAAGAGTTGCTCCAGGACACGAACAGAATGTATGTGTCGAGATCGGCGGTTACCCCAAGAGAAGGGCTGAACTGGTCGAAATCCAGTTTGCCCGAGTCGTCACCATCAGTGAGGAAGTGGTCACGGACATCAAACTCGATGTCGTCGTAGCGTGCACCGGCGCTCAAGGTCCAGATATCGTCAAGCGCGTATTGAGCCTGTAGGTAAATGGCATTACTGGTGACCTGTTCGCGCTGTTCAAAAGACAGGGCGCCGTAGCTGCCGTCTTCATTATCGAAGCGACGTCGATCATCGTCCTGGCGATCTAAGTCCACACCGAACGCAATCTCAAGACTCTGAGGCAGCATGTCGCCAAGCTGGTATTGCACGCCGAAGCCGTACACCTGACGATCAAATTCAACTATACCGCCGTCAAGAAACGGCAGCTTGTTGGCGAAGTCACGCAATAAGTAATAGTTACGCAGTGTCAGCGTGCCGGCTTCGCGCTCGCGTGTGTACAGGAGGCCAATGCGCTGCTGGTCCATCGACTCGCCTGCGTCAAAACGCAAATTGACATCGCGGGCTGATCGGGGGGCTGCTGCTGCTTGCGCTTCATCGATTCCACCTGGGTCATCCGCAGTCGGTTGATCAGTCAGGTTCAACGCAATCTGCAACCGGTCCTCGCTGCCGATAGGTATGCGCACCTCGCCATTCAACATGCGACTCCGGAAGGCGGAATGTTCGCGCCAGCCATCGATGTCCTGGCTCGTCAGGTTCAGAAGATAGTCGACATCGCCGGCTTGCCCGCCCGTCTTGAGACTAAAGCGGTTGTAGCCCAGCTCACCAGTCCCAAGGGTGCCTTCGACAAATTGTGGCCCGTCGCCAAGCTCACTCTCAATCGCAATCACGCCACCAGATGAGTTGCCGTACAACGACGAGGCCGGGCCGCGCAATACTTCAATTCGCTTCACGGAACCGAGGTCGATACTGTCAACCTGTGCCTGACCATCGGGCAGGGTGTCCGGAATACCATCGATGACGATCTTGACGCCGCGGACGCCAAAACCGGAACGCGCGCCAAAGCCGCGCAACGAAATCCGCAAGTCCTGCGCAAAATTGTAACTGTCCTGCATGTACAATCCCGGCACGCCGGCTAGTGCCTCGTCCAGGCCGAGTTGCTGGGTGCCATTCTGGATCCGCTCCTTGTCGACCAGAGACACGGAGCGTGCCGTGTCTCGCAGAGAGGTCTCAAGGCGCGTCGCAGACACCACAATTTCGTCAAGTGTTTCATCGGCGGCCACAGCTGAAGGGCTGGACAGCGCCAGAAAGATAGCGGGACAGAAAACGAGGCCGGCAGCGTGGCTTTCGAATGTCATGGCGATAGTGCGAACCTTTTTGAAAGTTACAGCAGCATGATTCTGCGCGTACCTTTACTGTGCCGCGACGGCGGTCTTGGCTCGCAGCTCGCGCCGGCCTGTGTTAACGCCGACTGCTAGGATCCCGCCTCGTATCATGAGACCTGCCGGGCGGGAGCACCGATCGTTACGCGCCGGTAACCGCCGATGGCACGGAAATAGAGCAGCAGCGCGAGGAAGATCACGGCGAGTAAGGCCGGGACATAGGCGTCCGCTTTCAACGTCTTGCGATCCCCTGCAACGCTCGCTGCCTGCACGAGCTGTTCTTCCGGTCCCAGTACAGTCAACGCCGCCTGCGGGTCGGCTTCGCCGGCTGCGGCCAGGCGCCGGCGCTCATCGCCGAGTTTCGTCTGGATCTCGCCAAGCTTCCGGCCGTCGAGCCCGTAAGCTTCGTCGAAGAACAGGAACCGGCTGCGCTCCGGAGCCCGGTATTCTTCGTAGACGGCAGGATCTGCCGTCTGAAGAGCCTCGCCCGAGAAGCGGTCCTTCGCATAGCCGAGCCCCGGGGTACCGACGAGCCCCGCGGACATCATGCCGATGCCCCCCATGATGGAGATCGCGACCGCACCGGTGCGCGGGAAACGATCGGATGCAATCGCGAGCATCGTCGGCCAGAAGAAGGTCTTGCCGACGGCGTACACCATCAGCGCGAACAGGGCGCCGCCGAGGCCGGTGATCGCGCTCGTGAGGTTCAGGCCCACGCAGGCCAGCACCGAGCACACGAGCAACAGTGCGACAGGCGAAAGGCCGAGCCGCCGCTCGATGAAGTCGGCACAGAAGCGCAGGGCAAACATCGTGGCGGAGGTAATGACAAACAGGATCTTGCCCTGCTCGGAGGTCAGCAGGTTGCCGGTAATGTTCTGTATCCAGCCGTCAGTACCGAGTTCCACCGCGCCGATGAGAAGGTGCGTGACGAACAGGACGAAAAGCAGCCAGGACCCGAGCGCGAAGTTCGTCATCCAAGCCACGGCAAGCAGTGCCGCACCGGCGATGCCGTACGCGACGGCGGTGTTGAGCCCGAGTGCGCTCTGGCAGAACAACGCGATGAGGTAACAGATGACGAGCGCACCCAGGATGCCAACGTCCTTCAACATCTCGCCGAGCTTGAGCCCGGAGAGCGCCGCCTCGGAACGCGGCATGTGCTGGCGGAAGAACATCGCGCCGTAAACCAGGGTCGGGATGAGGTAGAGGATGAGCGCCACGCGCCAGTCGACCTGCATGCGATCGTCGAGAACCCAGCCGATGACGCCCCCGAGAACGAGCCCTGCTGGCCAGCTCGCGTGCAGGATGTTGAGGTAGTGCGTGCGCTTCTCGGGAAACAGCGTCGCGACCAGCGGGTTGGCGACCGCCTCAAGCGTGCCGTTCGCTAGTGCGAAAAGGAACATGCCGAGGTACAGCGTCGTGTACGCGGCGTCGCCGGTCGCGCTCACTGTCACCACTGCCGAGAGCACGTGCAGTACGAACGCGACGATCACGAGCTTGCCGTAACCGATACGGTCGCAGACCAGCCCGCCGATGATGATGCCGAAGCAAAAGCCCGAGAAACCGGCGCCGCCGATGGCGCCGAGCTGCGTGGCCGTGAAGCCGAACTCCGCGCCCCAGTTGTCAAAGATGCCCCCGCGGATGCCGAAACCCATGCCGGCCGCCAGGATTGCGACGAATCCCGCCCATAGGAGTCGCCTCGCGTTGGTCTCCGATTCGATCTGTACGTTCATTTATTACCCCATTGTGAAAGCCGGCAACCGGATGATGTCGCCGCCGGCGAATGCAGACTGGTGCGCGCAAAGCCCGACGGCCATCATGTAGATGAGGTCGCTTTCCGTCGGGAGACGAACGCTTTCCTCGCATTCCTCGATTGTTATCGCCATCGGCACGGTTCAGGCGACGTGCTTGCCGGCTTTGAGCGCCGCGATTGTCTGCCAGCTATGATCGGGAATCGGCGAATTGATGTGCTTGGCATCGACGTCCGGATGCGCGATCAGCTCGGCAAAATCGGTATAGCGCTTCACAACCTGGAACGCGTCCCCGACGGCCCGTAACAGAGCCACATGTTATATATGATTCAATCTTGAATACGCGATTATCTTTGTACCATAAGGCGTAGCGCGACGTAAGCTCAGGCACCAGACACGGAAGTCTGCGGCGTCGCCATCGGCTCGACAAGTGCCTCCCGAATCAGTTCAGCGCGCCGTTGAAGGCGTCGCCGGCGGCCGTCGTATCGACTGCATCGACGCGCGGTGGGTGGACGCGAAATGCCTCGTTGCCCGAGACAACGACGCAACCTTTCGCGCCCAGCTTGACGATGACCGCTTGCTCAGCTCACGAGGCTAGGCAGCTTGACGTCAGCTGGAGCGGCACCTCAACATGTCGGTCTCATGCGGTTCCGCGGGGAGCATTGACCGCCACGTGGCGATAGAATCGTGGCAATAGATTTAAGGAGTGTTAATGAAAAACATTGGCAGAGAGATCACGACCCGCCGCGAAGCAATCAAACTGGGCCTCCTCGCCGGTGCCGGACTGACATTCGGACACGGGACCGCGGTCTTTGGGCAGGCATTGCCCAGCACGCAGGGACTCAGGACACGACCTATTCCCAAGACCGGCGAGCAGCTGCCCGTCGTCGGAGTGGGCACAAACCAGTGGGGCGCGCAGAGCGAAGAGGAGATCGCGCCATTGCGCGACACTATCCGGTTGATGGTTGAAAACGAAGCCAGCGTCATCGACACCGCGCGGGTCTACGGAGGCGGGCGCGCCGAGGAGGTCATCGGCCAGGTCATTCGCGAGCTGGACGTTCTGGACGACCTGTTCATCGCGACCAAGGTCACGACACCCGAGACCCGCGACGAGGGCATCGCGTCGCTCGAGGCATGCATGAATGCGTTGGGTGTCGATCGCGTATCGGCGATGCGGGCTCACAGCATAAGCGGCGCCGAGATCCTGTTTCCGATCTTTAGGGAATGGAAGGAGGCGGGTCGAATCAAATACTTCGGCGACACCACGATGGACGCTGAGGAGTACCCGGAGTTGGAGCGGCAGCTTCGGGAGGAGAACATGGACATCATCGAGATTGACTACTCGGTGCTCGATCGAGCCGCCGCGGACCGAATACTGCCGCTGGCGCAGGATCAAGGCGTCGCCGTCATGGTGGCCAAACCATTTGGCGGCACTTCCGGCTCCATCTTTCAGCATGTGGGCGGCCAACCGGTCCCCGACTTCGCGAGGGAAATTGGCGCTACAAGCTGGGCGCAGCTCTGCCTCAAGTACATTCTGGCAAATCCAGCGGTCACCGTGGTGATTCCGGGGACCGACGACCCGGAGCACATGGTGGACAACTTGGGCGCTGCGCGGGGTGAACTGCCCGATGCGGACCTGCGCCGGCGCATCGAGCAGATCTTTGATAACCTCTGAGTCAGCCGGGGTTGGTTGCGAGCCTCAAGGATTACCAGGTCTGTCGATCCAGCGCATCTCCCGGACGACACTGCCACTCAGTTCTGCGCCGGGCAATACTGATTGATAAAGTCATTGTGATCAGGCAGCTTGGCAAGATTATGGGTTACAACAGCACTCAGCTTTTCAAGCTCTAGCTTTAGCGCCTCCGGTGGCAATATGCGACCGGCACCGTGACGATGTTCGGGGAACAAACCCTGCCCCATCATCACCTGAACCCAAGAGTGCCCGCGAAACAAATCCACCGAATCAGGCCACACATAGCCGTTTTCCTTAAAGAGCTCTATGCGGCGCGCAAGGCTGTCCGGGATATCCATGGTGCGATAATAATTCCAGAATTCACTGTCATCCCGTTGCGTCTGCTTGTAGTGCAGGATGACAAAATCGCGCACCGCTTCCCATTCAAGCCGGGTTTTACGATTGAATTCCTCGGCCAGGGGCGCCATTGCGCCTGAAAACGGGAAGAGCTTCATCAGGCGAACAATCGCAGTGGTAACCAAGTGTATGCTGGTCGACTCAAGTGGCTCGAGAAAGCCGCTCGATAAACCTATGGCAACACAGTTTTTGTGCCACGCATCTACCCGGCGACCGGTTTTGAATCTCAGGAGGTTGGGCTCAGTGATGGTCTTTCCAGTGATATTGCCGAGCAAAGTTTTACGGGCATCGTCGTCGGAACAAAACCGGCTGCTGTAAACAAGGCCATTGCCCTTACGGCCTTGCAGGGGAACACGCCACTGCCACCCGTAGGAATGTGCAATGGCATGTGTATAGGGAGAAGGCGGCTCGGTATTTCTCGTCTGTACTGCCAGAGCGCGGTCGGCGGCCAGCCAATGGCTCCAGTCCTCGTATTCAACATCCAATGCACCGCCGAGTAGCAGGGATCTGAAGCCGGTGCAATCAATAAAGAAATCACCGGCGACCTGTCTGTGTTGCTCTAACTCCAGCGATTGGATGTTGCCCGTCACCGCATCAACGGTAATTTCGCTAATCTTGCCTTCGACTCGCCGGACGCCGAGGGATTCGCCTTTTTGCCGCAGAAATCTGGCGTAGGCCGTTGCGTCCAGGTGAAAGGCATACGTCAGTGGCGTCTCACCTATTTTCGGCGCGAATTTGCCGGCCTTCAACGCCTTCACTTCGAGGCAATAGTCCTCCAGGCTGCCGCCAAAGCCATTGGCATGCGCTTCCAGCCAGTACTGGTGGAATTCCACCAACCAGTTACTTTGCCCGATTCACCGAACGAGTGAACGTAGCTTTCGCCCGGCGCCCCCCAGTTGTCGAAGAGAATGCCGAGCTTGAAGCTTGCCTGGGTTGCGCGCATGAACTCACGCTCGTCGATGTCGAAATACTGGTGAAATCTGCGAATGGTGGGAATGGTTGACTCGCCCACACCCACGGTTCCGATTTGTTCGGATTCGACGAGGGTGACTTCGAGCAAGTTTCCCAGCCGCCTGGCCAGGCTGTAAGCTGTCAACCAACCAGCCGTTCCGCCACCGGCGACGACTACGCGAACTTTCTCATTCATCAACGGTTCTCTGGAGAGTCAATGATTCAGGTCATACCGCAACGGCGCGCAGCCTGTGTGCCGTCAATTCTTTTTTTCGGTGGATAGGAAGGATAAACACCACGATCAATTCACGGAAGACTATAGTGTCTCGCTGCAATCTCGTTTCTGAGGAGAGTGAGCGCCGATCCCGCGAAGTTCGATGGGAGGACGTCATCCTGCTTCTCGCCCGCTTTAGGGAAAATGGCGCTGACGCCAGTCGACATAGATTCAAAATAGAACTTTTCGGGTTTTACCAGCCCACCCTCATGGAAAGTCGTAACAAAAGTAAGCATTTAGAACGGCGAACAAAAGATGTGGCGTCGCTCGGAAAGTAGTGGTAGCGTTAACACGACGTGATTACGGTCACGCTTGAAACCAAAATGCAAAGCCGGCGTGCAACGCCGGCATGATCAGGGGGATCAACAATCATGCAAAAGACCAAATTGGCTGCCGCCATATCCGCAGCTTTGTCCATTGTCGCCGGCCAGGCGAGTGCGCAGCAGACCAGTGACCAGGTGGAGGAGGTCGTCGTCACCGGTATCCGCGGCAGCTTACAGCAAGCGCTGGATATCAAGCGTGACAGCACAGGCGTGGTGGACGCCATTTCCGCGGAAGATATCGGTAAGTTTCCCGATACCAACTTGGCGGAATCGCTGCAGCGCATCACCGGCGTGTCCGTAAACCGTGTAGAGGGCGAGGGCTCCGAGGTCACGATTCGCGGTTTCGGTGGCCAATTTAACCTGGTGACCCTGAATGGCCGTCAGTTGCCCGCAGCCGATAACAATATCGCTTTCTTTGGCATCAACGCCAACACAGGTGGCGGCAATTCGCGCTCCTTCGACTTTTCGAACATCGCGTCCGAGGGCGTATCGGGCTTGCAGGTGTACAAAACGGGCAGGGCTTCAGCCCCGTCCGGCGGCATTGGCGGCCTGATCAATGTTCAAACTCTCCGACCTCTGGAGGTCGGTAAGGAGCTCAGCTTCGGCGTCAAAGCCGTTGATGACGCTGGTGGCGACAGCGTGACGCCGGAGCTTAGCGGTGTGGGCAGTTGGACGAATGACGCAGGTACCTTAGGCGTGACGGCCTTTGCTTCCTACCAGGAGCGCGACTACACGAATCGCACGGCGCTTGGCGGTGGCTTTTTCGTTTGGCAGACGCCATTTGATGCGACTGTCCCGGCCTGGGCGAACGCCACCATCGTCAATCCACCGGGCCCCGATCAACTGGCCGGTTTTATTCCCAATGCCTCTATGACGTTCAGCGAGGGTCAGCGAGAACGCGCGAACGCTTCGGTAACCCTGCAGTTCGCACCCAGTGACCGCAATACTTTTACCGTGGATGCGATGTGGGCGCGGAATGATCAGGACCAAAAGGGTGTGGGTGATCTACCCTTCTATGTTCGCCAATTCGATTTCGCCTCATTCGATGACCATCCTGTATTCTCTGTTCCTGTCCTCCTGGGCGAGCCGCTCGTGGCCGGTGGTGGCAGCGACTTCACCCAGGCGGGCAAGGAGCTCCCATTCCGGAATTCGCTCTTCTACCTTCGAGACGAGTTGACTTCGATCGGCGCCAATTGGGACTTTGAGATCAATGACTCGTGGACGTTGAACGTCGACGTGTCCACGGCCGAAGCGACAGCCGGCGGCAACGGCCCTGATGGCCAAATGTCTGATGCCATCTCCATTGGCGGTCAGGCTGTTGCTATGCAATGGATGGACTTCCGAACCGACATCACGCAGTCCGTCCAGGCCATTGCGGACGGCTCCGGCCCGACCAGCAACCTGGTCGGCGGTGTGGTGACTAACTACGCCGGCGGCAACGCGAATGGCGTCTTCGAAAAGTCGGATCTTGGTTCCCAGTGGATCCTTCAAGATTTCAGAGACCAGAAGAGCACCATGGACCAGCTCCAATTGAAGGCTAGTTGGGACAACGGTGGTGGGATTCGCGCTAATTTCGGCTTGGGCTATTACGACAATGACATTGAGCAGAATAATATCGGCTCCCAGGAAGAACTCGGCGGTTGGAACACGGGTTTCATTGGCGATATCGTGACGCTGATGGGCGAAGATGCTATCGAAGAGATCTGCATCTCCTGCCAGTTTAACGACAATGACAATCTTATCCTGTCGGAGGAGGAACTGATCGCGGATTACATCGCCGCCGGCGGAATCCTGGCCCCGGGCGCCAGCTTTCGAGTCGTGGGAGAGAACGCGTTCTTTGTCGACCCGATAGCGTTCGCCGAGGCCTTTGATGGCTTCACCAGCGGCGGCGGGACAGTCTACGATGTCAACAACCGCAAGGTACTTAGCACAAACGACCGTACCATCACCGAATCGGCCCTGTCGGCTTGGGGCGAGATGGTCCTGGAAAGCGAAATCGGCGACATGCCGATGCAGGTCGTGTTCGGCCTGCGCTACGAGGAGACGGACGTCGACTCCGAGTCGGTGCAGTCGATCCCAATAGCCAAGGACTGGGCGTCGGACAACGACTTCAATACGAGATTCGGCGCCGTGGCGGCGGTGACACAGAAACACAGCTATGACAACGTTCTGCCGAACCTCGACCTCTCGCTGGATGTCACCGACAACATGAAAGTGCGCGCGTCGATAAGCAAAACCATCGCGCGTCCGGAGTTAGGCGCTATGTTCGTCGATACCAGTGCCGATAATCCGGGCACGGCGACGGCACTGGGTGGCGTGTGGAGCGGTAGCAGGGGTAATGCGGCACTGGATCCGCTGGAATCCACCAACCTCGACCTGTCGTTCGAGTATTACTACGGTGAAGGCAGTGCCTTTACGGTCGCCTACTTTGACAAGTCGATAGTGAACTTTGTTGGCATCGAGCAGGTAACGACCGAACTGTTCGGTCTAACCGATGTCGCCAGTGGGCTACCGGGTACGGTCTCAGGCGATGCCCTCGCGGCATTGGAGGCGCTAGGCTGGCAGGCGACTGAGACAAACCTGTTCACGATGACGGCTATCCTTGCGAATCCGGAGGATTTCCCAGGTGGTGCCTCTGAGTTCATCGACCCGAGTCAGCCGGGAGGTGCGCAGCAGTCATCCGACATAGCCACCGCGTACGACATACCTCCTCAGGCAGGCGATCCATTGGCCATGTTCCTCGTGCAACAACCGACGAACGCGGAGAATGCCAATATCGATGGCTGGGAAGTGGCCCTGGTGCACTTCTTTTCAGGTGCCCTCAACGGCTTCGGCATTAATGCCAACGCGACCTTTGTCAGCGGTGACGTCTCGTACGACATTTCCCTTCCTCAGGACCAGAATCAGTTCGCCTTGACGGGCTTGTCGGACTCGTACAATTTCATCGCCTTCTACGAGAACGAATGGTTTAGTGCGCGTATTCTCTACAACCATCGTGATGAGTTCTTGGCCAGCACCAACTGGAGTGACAACATACCGCGGTTTGTTGAAGCGTATGAGCAGGTTGACTTCAATGTCGGCTGGCGCGCTACCGATAATCTGACGTTTACCCTGGAAGGCATCAATATGCTGGAAGAACCGATCGTCTTCCGCGGCCGCACAGAACAACAAGTACAGGCTTACATTGAAAGCGACCGACGCTTGATGCTGGGTGCGCGGTACACCTTCTAGTGGTAGATGTCGGCAAGACCAGAAGCAGGTACCTGGGTACCCACCGGAATGTCGGTGGGTACCCAGCTGGGGTAGACAACCATCCGACGATCGGGCCAAGCCAGCGCGCCGACTGGGACCCTCTGACGGCGCTGTTCGACTTTCCGCCGGGCATCCGCAAAGCGATTCATGCCACCAATGCGCACCAACGCGATCGAATCGTCGAACTACTCGTATCTCGCCGTGCTGAACGCCTCGAAGAAATGGAACCGGTCGATTCGCGATTGGGAGGCTGCGCTCAATCAATTCCTCAATTTATTCGACCGGGCGCCAGTCTGAACCAACCTGGAAGCGCAAAGACCAGGAAACATAGATTTATGGCGAAACGTAAAGCGAACATAGCAATTGTAGGTCTGGGGTTTGGGGCTGAGTTCATTCCAATTTATCAAAAGCACCCTTATGCGAATATGTATGCAATCTGCCAGCGTTCGGAATCGGATCTTAATAAAGTAGGAGATGCTTTCAACATCGATCGAGGTCATCGTTATCGCTCGTATGAAAAGCTTCTGGAAGATCCGAATATTGATGCCGTGCACATCAATACACCCATTCAGTTTCATGCCCAACACTCGCTAATGGCTCTGCGCGCGGGCAAGCATGTTGCATGTACTGTGCCGATGGCAACAACTGTTGAGGATTGCAGGGAAATTGTAGAAACGGTCGCGGAGACGGGACTGAAATATACAATGGCAGAAACGGTTGTTTACAGCCGCGAATATCTGTTTGTAAAAGAGCTTTACGAAAAAGGGGAATTGGGAAAAATCCAATACCTGCAAGCCAGTCATCCCCAGGATATGGAGGGCTGGCCCGACTATTGGCAGCATATGAAACCCATGCACTATGCAACTCATGTTGTCAGCCCGGTGCTTGGACTTACCGGCAAGGATGCAGAATACGTATCGTGTTTCGGTTCGGGAACAATCAGCGATGATCTTATTGAAAAGTCAGGTTCTCCCTTTGCGGTCGAAACATGCCATATCAAGTTGAGAAACTCTGACTTGTCCGCTCACATTTATCGTTCATTGTTTGATACGGCACGTCAATATCGAGAAAGCTTTGACGTTTACGGATCCAAAAAGTCGTTTGAGTGGCCGCTTGTTGAAGGGGAGGATCCGGTTCTTCACACAGCAAAGAAAGCCGAACCGGAAATAGCCGAACGTATCAAGGTGCCGGATTACGGACATCTGTTACCGGAAGAGATTCGGGAGTTTACATTGGAAGGAGTGTACGACGCAGATGAGCATGCTCACTTATCCTTTATCCAGGGAGGTGGGCACGGAGGTTCTCACCCGCACTTAGTACATGAGTTTGTGGACTCTATCGTTAACGATCGCGATCCTTACCCCAGTGCGGTCCAGGCTGCAAACTGGACATGTGTTGGCTTGCTCGCCCATGAGTCAGCTATGGAAGGTGGAGTCATTAAACGACTACCAGACTTCACGTTATCGGCAACATAGGAAAATCAGATTTTCTGTTATTCAAATGTAAACGCGTCGAGGCCACGAACCGATGACGAAACAACTCAATTTATTCTCTGCCCTGATCTTCATTTGTGTCCTGATAGCATCCGGCTGCGAGAATACAGATGATCGGACCAAGCAGGTACCACGGTCAAACAAGTGCCACGCGAAACCAAGTACCGCTGCTGAAGCAGCCCGAATACAAGTGCCACTGGTCAGAAAAGCCGACTGAACAATTTCGTTGATTGGGCTACTTATCGTGGCGATAAGGAAGGTACCAATTACTCTTCCCTTAGCCAAATTACGACTGAGAATGTTCAGTTATTGGAAGAAGTGTGGACCTACGATACGAGGAATTTGGTCCGCCGGGGATGTCATCCAACCCCATTGTTGTTGACGGTGTGATGTATTTTTCTGATTCTGAACTAAATCTGGTTGCCCTGGATGCAGCAACCGGAGAAGAACGCTGGCTGTTTGATCCGTCAGAGCACCACTCCGACGGAGAAGGTCTCTCCGGTGGCATTATGAGAGGGGAGGTGTATTGGGAAGACAAGGATGGCGACAACTCAAGAATCTTCCATGTTACCAAAGATATTGTCTGGGCAATTAACCCAGACGATGGCACCCCAATAGAGTCGTTCGGTAAAGGCGGGTATATCGATCTAAAGGAACACCAGGTTTGGCCTGCTCACCTGTTAACGGACAGAATAAGGCAAAGCTCACCTCCTGTTATCTATGATGACCATTTGATCCTGGATTCAAATCCTGGAGAAGGGAGAGAATCACCCCCCGGTAACATCGTTTCCTTTAACACGATAACTGGGGAGTATGAATGGACATTTCACACGATTCCCCTGGAAGGAGAGCCCGGGTATGAGTCGTGGGAGTGGGAAGATAATATGAATTATGGTGGAGCCAACTCCTGGGGTGGCTTTACTGTTGATGAAAAAAGAGGCTGGGTATTCGCCGCTACGGGTTCAGCCACTGGCGGAATACATGGAGGTGGCGGTGCGCGACCTGGCAAGAACCTCTACGCGAATTGCGTTTTGGCCATTGATGCAGAGACTGGAAAATTGCAATGGTATTTTCAGACGATGCACCACGATATCTGGGATTACGATATCGCTCCTGCGCCGATGCTGGCTACTATCACGCAAGATGGCAAAGAACATGATGTGGTCGTTCAAACCGGGAAACAGGGTAAGGTATTTGTACTTGACCGAGACACGGGAGAATCTCTATTTCCCGTTGTAGAAAAGCCGGTACCGACAGAAGCGGCACCCGGTGAAGTCCCTTATCCAACTCAACCTTGGCCTTTGAAGCCTGACCCACTGGTAAGAACGCAATTTTATGAATCTGATTTAACCACCATCACACCCGAGTCTTACGAATCGGCGCTGGAGAAATTCAAAAAGCTGAAAGCCGGGCCGATGTATACACCGCCAAGTGAACAAGGAACGATCACGCAGCCCGGAATTCACGGCGGGAATGAATGGGGCGGTCCAGCCTTTGATCCGACGACAAATACGGCGTACGTAAACGTAAACGACTTCCCTTTCATACTGACGCTGGAACTCATCCAACCTGATCAACTCGCGACTGCGGCGGACCGAGGGAGAGCAACATACAGTGCAGAATGCGCGTATTGTCATGGTCCTGATCGACAAGGAGGAACAGGACTTCCTCTTGTCAATCTGAAGCTCAGTGTTGACGAGACAAAAGAAGTTATTACACATGGCAGAAATGCGATGCCTGCCTTTCCGTCCCTTAATGAAGAGACGTTGGATGAAGTTGTAGCTTTTCTTCAAAGTAAACCTGGTGAAATCAAGTCCACCGCTGACGTCGATTTGAACGACGAAAACCTGACGTGGAGTGGAGGCGAGGGCGAATTAAGTTGGTCCACACCGACCCCGCAATACATTCCTCATTTGGACTATTTCACAGACCATATGGGGTATCACGCTATCAAGCCACCCTGGGGAAAACTCATTGCGGTAGACGTAGCGAAGGGTGAGATCAAATGGTCCATCCCTCTCGGCGAATATCCCGGACTAGTAAAAATGGGGATTCGACATACCGGTGCTGAAAACTTTGGCGGAATGGCTGTTACCGACGGCGGCCTGATTTTCATAGCAGCAACAGAAGATAACCGGTTCAGAGCATTTGATAAGACCAACGGCGAGCTGTTGTGGGAATTTGAGATGGCTGCGCCTGGTTTCTCGACTCCCTCTACCTACGAGATCAATGGAAAACAATATGTCGTGATCGTAGCAGGCGGCGGCGGGGGTCGTTATCGCTCGCCTGTAACGCAACCTATGGGAAAGAGAGTTCATGCATTTGCTCTGCCGCAGTCAGAAGCGAGGGCCCAGTAAATGAATGCGATTGTGAATGTATCTAAGAAGGTGTTCCTTTCTGCTTTGGTTTTGATTTTTTCTGGCAGCCTGCCTCAATACGCCGGGGCACAGAACCCCGACAAATTGAAAATCTTGATGATTACCGGCGGCGGCCCCTGGCACGATTACGCGACACAAAAGGACCAGATCAGAGAGGGGCTGTTGGAGCGTCTTTCAAACGTCGAAATTACAACTGACTATGAAGGTGGCGATACGCAGACAATGGAATCGACTGATTTCCATTTCTCCCGTCATTTGAAGAAGGACTGGGCGGCAGATTTCGACGTTGTCATCTACAATCACTGTAATCTTCAAGTAAAAGATGAAGCCTATGTAAAAGGAATCATCGCCGAGCACGTCAAGCATAAACTGCCTGCCGTTATGCTTCACTGCCCCATGCATCTCTATCAGTATGCAGAAGGTGATGCACCGCAGGCCTGGTGGGATTTTACCGGCGCTGTTTCATACGTCCACGAGAAAGAAAATCATCCCAATACCCCATCCTACACGATCGGGGTTCTGGAGCCGCATCACCCGATCATGCAGAACTATCCTCGTTCTTGGCACACGCCCCCCCCAGGCGAGTTATATCTGATCGTTGATTTGCATGATAATGCCACTCCGTTATCTCAGGCCTATTCGGTGGAGACAGGAGCCTATACTGAAACAGCCTGGACACACGAACACCAAGGCGTTCGGGTTTTCGCCAGTACAATTGGGCATCATAATGCCGAGATGGGCTCGGATGTGAATTTGAATCTTATTGCATCGGGCGTGCTCTGGGCGGCAGGAAAACTCGAAGAAGATGGGTCGCCAGCCCCGGGATATGAAGGAGAACGTGGACTTGGGTGGATCTCTCTCTGGGATGACACACTGAACGGTTGGCTTGAAAGCGGCGGTGTCATAGATTGGACGTCTGCTTCGTGGTATGGCAGAGATGGTAAGAAAGGGATGGACTTGTCGACTGCCTACAATACCTTGGCCGGAGAATCGTTCCGACTCGACGGCGACACCCTGATTGTCGAGGGAGATCAAAGAAATCTGTTCTATGACGGTCGGATCGCGGGCGGGTATTTCAAAAACTTTGAATTCAAGGTTGATGTCTACACCCATCCTGGTTCGGCTTCAGGGATATATTTTCATACCCATTACGAAGAGGAGGGGACTCCTGCCTTTGGTTATGAAGCTCAGATTAATGCCAGCCGGGCCGGTGAGAGCAAGACCGGCAGCTTGGTTGGGGCAAAGGAAGTGAAGACTGCCCCACACGGCGATAACGAATGGTTCAGCTACTACATCAAGGTTGACGGCAACAAAGTAACCGTAAAAGTGAATGGTGAGACAGTCAACGAATTCACCGAACCGGCAAATGTAGATGGACCGGCCAGCCTCCACCAGGGCACGATCGGCCTGGAGTCCGTGGGCTCCGACAGCCGTGTTGAATTTCGGAATGCGATGATTCGTCTATTGCCGGATTAGTAATTAGGAGTCCTGCGCAGAATCTGTGAATAGGCGTTACCCGAGCCTGAATTCACCCACAGATTTTGCTGACGAGCCATAATTGGGGGTAATGAATAAGGCCACGCATGCAGGCAAAGGGACTTCTCTTGATCATTCAAATCAAAACGCAGACACCTACCATAATGAACACTACATTTAGGAAAAGTCACTTAGCCTTATCGTTAGTATTAGTCATCGCTTCTGTACCAGCTTATTCAGAAACCTTAATTGATATTAGCGCCGGTGAGAACCACACATGCGTACTGGATTCCAATGGAAAGGCTTACTGTTGGGGAAATAATTCAGTAGGTCAGTTGGGAAACGGTTCTACTGAGTCTAGTATGAGTCCGGTTGCAGTTTCTGAAGATCTTCGATTCGAGTCAATTAGTGTTGGTTCGGATCATGCCTGTGGCATTACCGTTGACAACGACGCCTATTGCTGGGGACGGGGTAGATACGGAAGACTCGGAAATGGTTCTTCTGAAAACAGCCTGATTCCAACAGCTGTATCCGGTCGCTTGTCTTTTGAATCAGTCAATGCCGGGTTAGCTCATACTTGTGGAATAACTACCGACGGAGACGCTTTCTGCTGGGGAAGAGGAGAAGACGGAATTCTTGGGAATAATTCAATCGAGAGCTCACTGGTACCTGTACCTGTTTCTGGCGGACTTACTTTTAGCTCAATAGATCCCGGATCAGCAACAACATGTGGCGTCACAACAAAATGGGGATGCCTACTGCTGGGGAGCCGGTGATTTTGGGAGTCTATTAGCGCAGGCAGATGGCGATGGTGAAGGAAAAATCGCTCCGGGGCTTGTGGCAGGCGAGTTCAAGTTTCAACCAACCTCAATAAGTGTTGGCCTTGATCATGCTTGTGCAGTAAGTACAGCGGATAAAGCTGTCTGTTGGGGACGCGGCAGATACGGCAAATTAGGTATTGGTTCTGCAGATAGTTTAGGGGTTATCGAAAATTTGAGTACGCCGAGAGAAGTAAAAGGGGATACGTCTTTTGCTTTAATTGCTACTGGGGTCTTTCAAACCTGTGGAATTGCAACTGATGGTAAGGCGTATTGTTGGGGAAGAAATGGATCAGGGCAATTGGGCGATGGTACAACGACAATGCGAGTCGAACCTGTCGCTGTATCAGCTAATCTCAAGTTTAAGGACATAGCTGTTGGTAGTGATCATGCATGTGGGATTTCTTCAACTGATGAAGTTTACTGTTGGGGAAATGGCACCGCAGGCAAACTTGGAACACGGTCATCTGACAATAAACTGACTCCTACTAAAGTCGCGCTGAATTGAAATACTATGATGATTCAAAAAATAATTGATCAAGAAAAGAGCATGTCTAACAAAGTAGCAGTCATTCTGGTTGGACTATTTCTATTGGTCAGTGCCAATTCACATGCACAACGCATGGAGGATAATCAGAAACAGTTCCAGGTTCTTTTGTTTACGAGATCTTTGGACTTTCACCACCTTTCAATTTCGAATGGAGTGCAAATGTTCAAAGAGTTAAGCCAGGATAATCACTTTGGCCTCACTTGGACTGAACAAGCTGACTTCTTTGACAATCAAGAACAACTGAATAGCATGGATGTAATTGTATTCATGAATACATCCGGAGATATTCTGAATGATAATCAAAGAAAGGCACTACAAGAATACATACATCAAGGAGGAGGTTTTGTAGCGATACACTCAGCCTCATTCACAATGATGGAATGGCCATGGTATGTAAAACTAGTTGGTGGTGTGTGGAACCGTCATCCAAATCCGGGCATTTGGACGGCAATCGTCAATAATGAAAAACCGAATCATCCATCAACGTCTCATTTACCGGAGAAATGGGTAGTTACTGAAGAGTGGTACAACTATCTGGAACTATCAGACAACATTGAAGTTGCTTTGACTGTCGATGAAACCACCTATCCTGGGGGGAAAATGCCAGACTACCACCCAATAGCTTGGTATCAGGAAGATTTCGAAGGTGGAAGGTCTTACCATACAGGTTTGGGACATCCGGAAGGAATATATGATGAGCCTTGGTACAGACAACATATTTTGGGTGCGGTGTGGTGGGCTGCAACTGGCGGAAAAGCTCCCGAATAGTTAAGGTGTAGAAGCTCAGACGCGGTCTGACAGTTACCGCAAGGACATTTTTCCCCGATGCGTGCGTTCGTGGTTGTAGCAGTGAATCCACTCGTCGAGGTGGTCGCAGGAGCGACATTAGTCGCGAACGCGCTGCTGGTCCGGGCTAATCGTCCGCAGGTACCGAGGCGGGCGCATCCTTCATCTTGATAAAAAACACGAGAATCTTCGCCGGCTCGGTCTCACTGGCGTTACGCGACACAGAGTGGATATCGTTCGGTGTCTCGTAAAACGTCTGCCCAACGGTTAGTTTCTTCAGCTCACCACCGGCCACCTGCATTTCAACCGTCCCGTCGAGTACATAGACGAACGTATGCGCATTGTGGCGGTGACTCGCCGATGCCACGCCGGGCGGATAGACGACTTCGAGAACAACTGCCTCGCGGCCTTCGATATCGGGCAAATCGGTCTGGAAAACGGCCTTTGCGATTGATTCCTGTGCGATGGTGGCGGTCGATAGACTGCTCAGCAGCAGGACGGTCGTCCATACTTTCAATGCTTTCACGTTGGCATCTCCAGTTGTGGGTTGACGCGAATACTGAGTTTGTGACGGGCGAATGTCCGACCTCGCAAAACGGTGAGGGCCCCTTATCTGGCAGCCTATTCCGCCTCGGCGATTTCCTTCATCTTCGCCAACGCCTTCTCAAAAATATTGCGGCGACGTTCAATGTCGGCACTTTTCTCGTCCTCGCTGAGCTGGGACGTATCCCACATTAAGGTGTAGATCAGTTTTGACGTGTTTTCGCTGACTGCCCTTGCTTCAAGAAAGCCATGATAAAGAATGTAGTACTCACCTTCGACCACGGGCTGCGTGTAGCCGTAGGACAGCTCGGTCTGAGCAACCATCGGCTCCATAATGGATCCCTTTCTCAGGACGCGAACGGTGCCAATGCCACCGTCGCCTTGAGTGATCTCGCAATCCAGATCCAGCCATTCACCGATGTCACAGTAGTCGCCAATTTTCGACCAGACTTCAGCAGCAGGCTTGTTCACTGTGATGTCTAGTTCCAGGCGATAGTAATTCGGTTGGGCGGTAGCCCAGCCAGAAGCCGTCAGGGCAAGCAGGCCAATCAGAAGGTGTCGCAAGCGCATGATTGTTCTCTTGTAGAGTTTTGCTGTTGATAAAGTGTTCGACTACATCGATTCCGAAATACTAATTAGTCGGTTCAGTTCGATATCATGATCGACGGTCTGAAACTGCCCAGATGGCCAAGTCACCTCAACTCGATCTACTTCAGTATGATTGCCATGGCCGAAGTAAAGTGGATATAGGCTTTGAGAAAGATAACCCGACTTGCCGTCCTGCATTTTTGTGTAGACGTCATTTCCGGCGATGACTCTTACTGTTGCCCCTATGCCGCTTCTATTCGATTTACTCCCGACGAGTGCTGCCTCCAAATAGATGAGCTTTTTCTTTTCGCTTAGATTACTAGTTAGCACCATGGGCGGCTGATTCATTTCCAGAGTCACGATATCCAGGTCACCGTCCTGATCCAGATCAAAAATAACCGACGATCGAGACCCAAGTGCGCCCCAAATTACACGGCGACCCCTTGCATTAGTTGGCGACAGGTCGCTGATCATGTCACAGCCTGCGCTCGACAACAGGAAGGGCAGTGCTATTGAGCAAACCAGGCCGCGGCTTTTGAGAGGATTTCGCGGTCCATTGAGGGCTGACCAGCTCCGAGCGGGCGGAGCTCGCCCAGTTGCGCGAGGATTACAGCCAGCCATCGGTCTGTGCTTCGACATCGCGGATACCTCCCTTCGTAAGGTTCAGGTGTCCACGAAAGCGGATCAAGACCACTGCTTGCGCCGGGCGAGCGCTATTCGGAGACGACGCGCTACCCGCTTGCTCGGAAGTGAAAGTTCGCTGGCTAATCCTGGCGGACAGGCTGAGCCTTCTCCCATTCCTCTCGGTCGACGTTTCGAACCTTTTGGGTAAAGACAAAGGTCCCATTTTTGTTGCCGACCACCAAATCGATCAGCTCATCTTTATTGATGTCTCCGCTTACCACCAGCCGTCCGATGCCCGCCTTGTCGTCGATCAGATAAGGAACGAACTCAACCTGATCATCCTGGCGCGTGAGCCGGAAATAATAGATCACCGGGGCCTGTCGGGATCCGGGGTCGCTGAATTCGTGAGCCCGGTAGGTCATTCCGGTCACAATGTCCTTCAGGCCGTCGCCGTCGATGTCGACAAGCTCTACTGCGTGGAGTTGAGAGAATTGAACCCCATAAGGGTTGTCGGTATTTTTCTCCTGCTTGCTCAGAATAAGATGCTCCTGAAAGGTGATCTTCTTTCCGGTACGGCTCTGTTCAAACCACGCCAAGCCCCAACCGTGAGCGTCCAGGCTGGTGACGACGTCGTTGAGCTCGTCGCCATTCACGTCATAGGCGAACATCTGGCCTCCGCCCCTCAAATCATTGAACGGATCGGCTCCCGTCCGATCAGCGAATGGGAAGGGGTGAAAAGCCCAATCCGGATCGTTCTGCAGGGAGGCGGGTTGTTGCAGCCATCCATCCCCGGTCAGAAGGTCGTTGCGTCCGTCGCCGTCGACATCCCCGTAGCCCATGCCGTGGGTGTAGTGATGAACTTCCTCTTCGCTGGTCGAGACCGGGTGAAAGATCCAGGGAAGCGTCGGAGCTACAGGGTTCGGCGCGGCATAGCCGTAGTGTTTGCCGTAGGCCGTCAACAGTTCAGGCACTCCATCGCCGGTAAGGTCTCCTAAAACAGGTGATTCGTTTTTGACACGGTCTATGACAAAGTGGCGCTCCCAGTGCCCCGGCTGGTCCGGGGGGACCGGCTGGTTCGGGGCCGCACCACTGAAAGACTTGCCCGGGTTCTGGTACCAGTAAGCCTCGGTATTGGGAAGACCGACCGTCAAGACATCAGGCCAGCCGTCCGCATTGAAATCGAAGACGAATGAAAAGAAATTGTTGTTAGCGTAATACGAACGATCATTTGGATCCCGCCTGGTCGGCGCCACCGCCGGATAGAATTCGTAACGGTTCTCGAAGTCGGGTCCCAGGTATATGTCTGGTCCGCTGACGACATCCTGGTGACCATCCTTGTTAAAGTCGCCGAAATTGGCGCCTTCCGACCAATAGATGGGGGTCAGTTCCTGCTTTTCGAATTCATGAATAGCAAAGTCGGCGGCCTGAGCGCCGACTGATAAGCATGAGTAGGTGAATATCAATGCTGCGACGCGCTGAATCTTGCTCATCACTTCCCTCCGATCGCCCCGGCTTTGCACTTATAGGTGTTATTCAAGCGTGACCGTGATCACGTCATGTTAACGCTACCACTACTGGCCGGACAACGCCACCTATCTCTCGGTCGCCGTTTAAATGCTTCCTTTTGTTACGAATTTCCATGAGAGGGTTGGGCTGGTAGAACACGCAAAGTTTTATTTGAATCCTATTCGACTGGCGTGAGCGTCACCCTCTCATCTTTACTCAGGGCCTTTTCCCGGCGCTCAGAGAGCTCCGGCGAGAGGAAAGCGGCTTCAGTTGCTCAGCGGGTTCGGCCGCATCTGGAAGTGGAACACTTGGGGGGAAGTGCCTTCCCCGGTTTCCATGTGGAAGGGCGCGCGGCCGCTGAAGGAGGCCCAGATGCCCCGGCCTTTCCAGCCGGCGTCGGGATCGTCGATGCGACCGTCCATCCACTTTGTGTAGAAGCCCATGGGGTAGGGAACGCGCATTCTGACCCACTCTCCGTCTTTGAGGGCTAGCAAGGCGTCGCTCTGGTTGCCGGTGTTGATGGGGATATTTTCCCCAAGCCCCAGGACGTTGAACTGGTCTACCCAGGTGAAGTAGCTGCCTTCGGAGCTGCCGGACCGGTCCACATTCTTGAACTGAGGCAGGGGCTCCGTGTGGAAGCTCCAGCCGTCGGGGCAGTGTTGGCCGGTGGCCTGGGGACCGTTCAAGGGGCCCACGCACTTGCGGCGGTCGAAGCTGGCCATGTGGCCGCTGGCCATGGCCGCCCAGGCCACGCCGTCGCGGTCGATGTCCATGCCGCGGGGGGAGAAACCCTCAATGGGATCGCCGTTTTCATCCACCGGCGGTTCGTAATACTCGGTCAGGGCGGTCTCGCTGGGGTTGTTTCCCGGCACCAGCCTGGCCACGCCGCCGGGGAAGCCGAGGATCGACCCCCACACGGAACCGTCCGGCGCGGGATTCACGGAGTAGAGGCCGCCTGGATTGATGCGCTTGTCTTTGGTGGGGTCCACGGGGTCGCCGGGTTCCACGTACTCCGCGTCGCGCACGCCGTTGCCGTTGGTGTCCAGGATGAACGGCGTCCATCCTTGGGAGGCCGCGGCGTCACGGGTTTTGAGGAATTTTTTTGCGTCCAGCCAACCGACCACCTCGCCGCCACCGCTGGTCCACAGGGTGTCATTTGCATCCTCGGCGAACATGAGGTGGTGGGTGCCAAAGCAAGTATCGATATGCGTGTATTCCCCGCTGGCCGGATCGTACAGGCCCAGCTGGCGTCCCGAGCTCTGCAAGGGAAAGACCTGGGCGGAGGGATGCTTCGAACCTGACTGGCACCAGTCGGGGTTGTCCCTGCCGCGCACCCGGGCGGTGATCCACACCCGGCCCTGTTCGTCCATCATGGGGTTGTGCACGTTGGCCGCGGAATCCCAGATGGCTTCATCGCCCCAATAAGGGGATTCCGCCACGGGACGACTGGAAACGGGGCCCGCTTCGGGGTCCATCATGGTCAATGGAATCTGGGCCAGGGTGTGATTGACGGGGTCGAGCACCGGCAGGTAGTCGGCGCTTTCCTCCAGGGCACCGTAGAGCTTTCCATAGCCGTTGACGGTGGGCTTGCGCCGGTCCGTGCCGACCAGGTCATGGAGATAGGCGGTGGGATCGGCCCAGTCCCATTGGGTGATGACCAGGTTGCGCTCCAGTCCCTGGGGACGGGTTGGTGCCGGCGGCAGTTCGCCGGCGGCGATGCGGTCGGTCCAGTCGCTGAACATGCGGATGGTGCGTTCCATTCCGAGGCCGGTCAGGGTGCGGATCATGTTACCTCCGGCCTGACCGGACTGGACGCGGCGCGCCCAGCCGTCAGCGGAATTATCATACTCGCTGAACAGGGCCGGGATTTCCCGCGTCGCTTCATTGCCCAACTGATGACAGCTCAGGCAGCTGCCGGAGGTGATGAGGCGGATATAGTCCGCCTGGTGCTTGACGTCGGGGCTGATGCCGTTGCCCGTCGGACCGGTGCCGGGGAATTCGTTCCTGGCCGGCATTTCCAGCAGGGAGAACCAGTACCCGGCCGGGTAGTATTGCGCTGCGGCTGCTTCATTGGGGGCGGGCACCGTCGTGAGGTCCAGATTGCCACCCGGTGAGGCCTGGGTTCTTTCGGAATCCACCAGGCCGTAACCGCGCGCCCAGACGTCGTAATCGGCCTGGGGCAGGTCGGGTATGAGGTAGCGGCCCTGGTCGTCGGTGACCACGATCTTGGCGTAGCGCGTCCCCAGATCGCGGGTCTCGGCAATGACCCAGACACCGGCTTCGGGGCCGTCCGGGCCGGTCACCGTGCCGCCGATATCCCCACTTGCGATCTGGACACCGCCGGCGGCCGGTGCTTGAAGACTGGCATCGGGCTGGGATGGCACTTGCCTGTCCTCGGAGCCGCAGGCAATGAACGTGAGAGGAAGAAGTCCCGTAAGAATAAGAGATGGGATTCTTCTGATAGTCATAGCTTCCCCCTCTTTTTTTGCGTCCGGCGTAAAAATATTGCTTATCGAGAATATCGGAAGTCCGTCTCGTCAGCAAAATCTGTGGGTGAATTCAGACTCGGGTAACTCGCCGAGGGCGTGATACAAGGTGATTTCAGCACGTGACAGGTCCGAAACCCGAAGGAGGTTAAGCGCGCCTAGGCGTGCGGTAACGCGCGGCCGGCGCTCGACGTGTGACGACCACCGGCCCGCGCACCAACTTCACTCCCGAGCGGCTCGAGTGCGCTTGCGCTACTTGCGGTCATTCGAGTGGCTGGCCGAGCACCCGTTTGCCGGGCGCGAACGAAATGACGTCCAACCCGGTTACCACGCCACTGCGGAAGCTGCGCAGAACCAGGCAAGCAGGATCGCCATGCTCAGACAGGCATTGGGCTTCATTGCCGTTCCCCTTCTTGAATTTCTTCGTAGCAACTTCCCAGCAACTACGGGGAATATCAAGAAACGGCGGTGCAGGCTGGAAACGCTGAGCCGGAATTCGAGCCAATACGCGCCCGGCTGAGAATCGCTGCTGGCCGTTGAATCTGTAACGCAAGGTCCAGAGTTGTACTGACCACACTTCGTAACTTGGATGTGGAGGCCCTGGGTTTGCGGATCGGCGACCCGGTATGGAATGAATTCTCCGGGCCTGGATTTGTGAGGCCGGGGCTTCAATGCCCGGATTCCTCGGTCGGTCAATTGCTTCATCGTGATCTCCGGTCTCATGGTCTTTTCGGGCCGGGAGATCGTCTATATAGTGCCTCTGTACAACGACTCCCCGCTATCCGCAGTGGATCACACGAGACTATCGGACCACAATAATTGCCAATCTAAACAAGGCGTTATGAGACTCTACGGGACTTCGCGAGACTCTGCGTAGACACTATGGTGACGGGGGCGAGAACGGCTACGAACCAGGCGGTCGGGAGTTCGAATCTCTCCGGGCGCGCCAAATTTATTCATATAAACAAGCGGTTAGCGATCACGCGCTAGCCGCTTTCTTTTTGACCACGACCAGTGCGGGATTTGCGGGAACCCTGCGCGACAACCTGGTTTGCCGCCCAATGGGGTTGCCCAACGCGTGGCGTCGGAAGTGATCCCCCGCTGCAAATGAAAGCAAATCGAACGCGGAGGAACTCCATGAACAATTGGACTCGCTCGAACGGCAGGTCGCCGATCAAGCGGAATTTTCCGATTTGGCAACGGTTTCCTGTTGCCAGCGGGCGTACCGGGACACGCAACGGCGGACCCGGACAGCACACCGCCACGATGATCCGCCGCGTTGGCGCGGCGTGTGCCGCTATCGTCGCGGCAATGGCACTGACGATTGCGGCGCGGGCCGACATACGGTTCCAGAATGTGACGGCGGGCAGCGGCCTCGACACTGCCGATCGCAGCTACGGTGCTGCATGGGGAGATTTCAACGGCGACGGTTGGCCGGATCTTTTGATTGGCCGCCACGAAGCGATGATGCGGCTGTATCTCAACCACGGGGATGGCACGTTCAGCGAAAGCATGCTCGACGTATGGCCCGGGGCGGTATCGGGCCGCGACGCGCACGGAGCCGCCTGGGGCGACTTCGACAACGACGGGGATCAGGACGTGTTCGTTTTGACCGGTGCCGCGAACGGCACGGGCGCACACGACAATTTCCTGCTCGTGAATTACTCGGGCACGTTCATCGACGAGGCCAGGCTGCGCGGGCTCGCCTATCCGCTCGGCCGAGGCCGCAACCCGCTGTGGGTCGACTGGAACCAAGACGGCCTCCTGGACGCGTTCGAGCCAACCGAGGTTCGGGCAGGCGTGGCCAGTGAACTGTTCCTGCAGGGGCCGACGTCGTTCGCGCCTTCCGGGCTGTCCTCCCTCATGGCCGGCCAAACGAATCATTTTGCACAGCTCCGGGACCTCACCGGCGACCACAAGCCGGAGCTGATCATTCACCGTACCGGTGGCTACCCGGCCCTGGTCCTCGCGCTCGGCACCAACCCGCCGCAGAACCTGGCCGCTGCTCTCGGAATACCGGTGACGAACCCGGTTTACGACGCCGTCATCGAAGATCTCGACGGCGACCTCGACAACGATATGTTCCTGCTTCGCACGTCTCACAAAGCGTCCGAAGCCTTGCAAACGGGAAATGCCGTCGTCAAGGCGTTCTTTACGCTCAACGTTGCCGAGAAAGGGATCGATTTCACAACGGCCGGCAAGCTCACGATCGAAGCGGACCCGTCGTGGTACGTGTCGCCCGGCGAAATCTACATCGGCGCGTCGGGCCGCCATCCCGCCGGGCTGAAGTTCAACGTCACCAGGGCCGACGCGGGACTCGCGCCGCACACGCCGGGTGTCAACTTCGGTGTTTACATCGGCTACGACGCGGCTGCGGGTGTGTGGCGGATGCGCACGACTAGTGCCGACTATCGCACGCAGGAGTATCGCATTACGTCCACGTCGCCGATCAGCGGCCTCCTGTCGGTCGGGTTCACGCCCGGCCTTTTCTACGAGCCCGAGCGTTTGTTGATACGGACGGCTACGGGGTTCGTCGACCGAACGGTGGCGGCAGGGTTCGGCTTCCCCACAGGTTGCGAAACCGGCGTTGCGGGTGATTTCGACAACGACACCGACCTCGATCTCTACCTCGTCTGCCGCAGCCAGGTCGACAACCCGCCGGACCTGCTTTACGAGAACCTCGGCAACGGAACGTTTAACGACGTGCCGGACGCAGGGGGCGCGGCCGGCGGCAGGGAAGGCAGGGGCAACACCGTTAACGTAGTGGATTTCGATCGCGACGGTTTCCTTGACCTGTTCGTGACGAACGGCTGGGGCGCTCCGCTGCTGGCCGCGGACGGGCGCTATGAGCTGTTCCGCAACCAGGGCAACGACAATCACTGGATCGCGCTGGAGCTGAGCGGCACGCAGTCGAACCGGGACGCGATTGGTGCAAAGGTTCTGCTGACGGCGGGCGGCAAAACCCAGATGCGCGAAAACGGTGGCGGAACTCACACGCGGGGACAGAACGACGCGCTGATCCATTTCGGGCTCGGCAACAGCGATGTCGTCGATGAATTGACGATCCACTGGCCCAGCGGCCAGGCACAGACCGTGTCCAATCTTGCGGCTGACGTCATACACCTTATCGAGGAACCGGTGGATAACGGCGGCGGCCCCGACCCGGACGGGGCACCGGTCTACAGCGGCAGCGTCGACAAGGGCATCTTCCTCTGGCGTGAGAACGGCAATTCCTGGCGGCTGCGGGTGGCGGGCGGCGGCCAGTCGGCCACGTACACCGGCCGGCTCGCGGCCGACAGGCCGTTCGTGACCGTGACGCCCTGGGGCTACGAGGCCAACGACGTGCTCGATAGACCAAACCCTGCGACCGTCGATTTCCGGATGGGCCTGTCGAACGGCTATAGAGATGGACTGGACTTCGTGATTGCCGCCGGGGCCAATGTGTGTGTCGACTTGGCACTGCCGGCTGGCGCCACGGTGTGGATCGGTGCGTCACGTGTCGTGGTCACCCCGCCGTTCAACCTGGCGAACTTCGGCGCCTGTGCGTAAGAGCGTGGAGCCATTCTGTAGGAGTGGCCGTACGCCGTGATAAAAAAGCACCGTGGTGTTGAATGAACGATGCGCTCGCGCTTTGCGACGGCGCAATCCGGGAGTTCGGCGAAGAGCAGGCTGATCGTTAATTCAATAGGTTCTTCGAGGGCTTCGACGAAATTGCGAAACAACCATTACGGTACCACGCTGTCGACGATATTCGCGATGGCTACCGGCGCAGTGTCTGCGGCGTCGATTGTATTCAGTACCGCGTCGCTGATGACGCAGTCGAAATCATGAGGATATTGGGTTAGCAAGACCTCAACGAGTGGCTCTGACAAATACCAGTTCGTTGGATAAGGAATCGCCGAAGAGTCGTCCCATTCATCTCCCAAGCCGAGGCGCTATCCGCGCACGCCACGGTGACCACGTACAAGGTCGAGACATTGGGGTTGCCCTATTGTGCGACCGCTTTCCTGTATTGTCGCGAGCCGCGGCCGGTGACAATTATGATGACAGTTGGCGCAAGATTTTCCGAGCGAATCGACCATCCTCGGGGGCATAGTTTACGCGGAAGTGTCACCTGGCCGGACCTAAAGGAAAAATGGGGTGAATCGTTATCCGGCTATGACGTGGAGCAAGCCCTCGCGATACGGCAGAATCTGGAAGTACTCGAGGATGTTGGCGAGCTTGCCGCGATTTTCTCCAGCCGGTAGCAGTGAGGAATGAACCATGAAACAGTGTGCGAGTCTTCTGATAACCATCCTGCTCACCTGCCAAAGCGCCGCGTTACTCGCGAGTCCACAAATACCTCGAATTGAGACGAAAGCGGGATTGGTGGAAGGCGTCTACGAATCGGGCGTCACTGCATTCAGGGGCATTCCCTTTGCGGCACCGCCTGTCGCGTCGCTGCGGTGGCGTGAACCACAACCGGCGGAGTCGTGGAGCGGAGTGCGACCGGCGAAGAATTTTGCTCCGCGCTGCATGCAGTTGCCGGTTTTCGGTGATATGAACTTTCGATCAGACAAAATGGGGGAAGACTGCCTCTACCTGAACGTCTGGACGCCAGCGCCTTCTGAGTCGGCAGGACTTCCAGTACTCGTGTATTTCTACGGCGGAGGATTTGTGGCCGGTGACGGATCCGAACCGCGATACGATGGGGAAAGCATGGCACGGGAAGGCATCGTTGCCGTCACCGTGAACTACCGTCTCGGCGTTTTCGGATTCCTCGCCCATCCGGGGCTCTCGAAGGAATCCGAGTACGGCGGATCCGGCAACTACGGGCTGCTCGACCAGGCTGCCGCCTTGCGCTGGGTAAGAGACAACATTGCTGCCTTTGGTGGCGACCCCGCCAGGGTGACGATTGCCGGGGAATCGGCGGGGTCCGCATCCGTGAGCGGGCATATGATGTCGCCGGTTTCATCGGGCCTTTTCGCCGGGGCCATCGGCGAAAGCGGATCCTTCCTGGGTACGCTGCGGGCGCGGGCTCTCGCAGACGCCGAGGCCATAGGCGCCGAGTTCGCGCGTCACGCCGGATCTCGCAATCTCGACGATTTGCGCGCCATCCCGGAACAACGTTTGCTCGAGTTGACAGCGAAAGGCGGGCTCGACGATATCTCATACGGCGACTTGTACAATTTCCCGGTTGCGATTGACGGTCATTTCTTTCCCGCGGATCCCGACCAAATTTACTCTGCCGGCCGCGTTGCAGATGTGCCGTTGCTCCTTGGCTGGAATTCCCAGGAAATGGGCTTCCGGGTGCTTATAGGCGATAAGGAGCTTTCGACCGGCACGTTCCAGTCCGTCCTGAAGGAGCGATTCGGATCTCGTGCCGATGAGGCATACCGTCTCTACAGCGCCGAAACGCCAATCGAACTGGAGCAAGCGGCTACCGACCTGGCGGGTGACCTTTTTATCGCCTTCAGCACCTGGAAATGGGGGGAATTGCATGGCCAGGTGACGTCCCGTCCGATCTATCGCTACTACTACACACGGCCTCGGCCCGCGATGCGCCCGGAGTTTGCCAACGCGATCCCAGGACTCGCCGGCGGAATTACTGAGGGTTCCGACGATGTGAAACCGCCGGAACCGCTGGTTCACGGTGCAGTGCACTCGGCGGAGATCGAGTACGCGATGGGAAACCTGCCGACCAATCGGGTCTATGACTGGCAGCCGGACGACTACAAAGTCTCCGCGATCATGCAGGCCTATTTCGCCAACTTCATCAAGTCTGGCGATCCCAACGGATTGGGTCTACCCGAGTGGCCGGCATTGAACAGCAGCAAGGACCGCCCGGTTGCCGTCATTGATGTGAACACGCATGTGCGTCCGGCCGAGCACCGCGACCGCTACCTGTTCCTGGGTGAGGTTGAAGTTGCGGGCAGCAAGTGAGGTTGCCGATCAATCCTCGTTTGCGTCAGTTCTGGATAAGAAACCGGTAGTGTCCGGATTCCAGCTCCAGTACGAGATCGCTGTCGCTGGTATCCAGAATGGAAATGCCGGGTGTGCGATCCATTGGTAGTGCCTGGCCGGTCGCAATTTCGGACAATTTCGCGAGATCTAGCGAAGGTAAATGCAACTCACCGGTGGCGGTTGGTGGAACCGTAATCGACAATTCCAATCCCTCGCTCGTCGTTTCCCAGCCGCTGGCAACCGGGCCACGGACGCTCTCGTAAGAAGCTTGCAGGCTGTCGAGTCCGGAATTGATCATGGGGCGGTAGCCTACACGGGCATATCCAGGTTCGAGAGGCTTGATACCGGCGAGATCCTCGTAGAACCAGTGTACGATCGTCCCCAGGAAGTGATGACTTCGTGATCGCGAAGTCGCCTCCCAGAATTCGCCTAGCGATGTCCAGCCGAGACCCTCAATCCAATACCCCCAGCTCGGGTAATCAGTTTGTTGCGCAACCTCGAGCGCGACTTCGCCATAACCGTGCTCCGTCAAAACGGGCAGCAGGTATCGAGAGCCGAGGACGCCCACCCAAGGATTGTAGCCGCGAGCAATAACGTCATCGGCGAGCTTTCGCGCCAGCCCGGCACGATTCTTCTCGGCCACGAGGCCGAACGCGAGCGGCAGTACCTGGGCAGTCTGGGTAAACCCGTCCCCGTCTTCATCCCGGTAGTATCCTTCGTCGGTGAGGAAACGTTGATTGAAGTGTTCACGAATGGCTTCGAATAGCCGGACGTATCTCGCATGATCCTCGCTCTTGCCGAGCGTGTCGGCGACGTTCGCCGCAATCATAGTCATGTGTGCATAGTATGCGGTGGATGCAAGCGCGATATTGGTCGGTGTTCCCTCCGGCGGCACCCAGTCGCCAAGACCTGCAGTGACGGTGAATTCAAGTTCGTCGCCATCCTTGTCAACCCATTCCGGTATCCACGCATCGAGATATAGTTTCATGCCCTGATAGCTTTGCTCCAGGAAGCGCTTGTCTCCGTAGCGCATCCAGGCTTCCCAGGGGATGATGAACCAGAATGCATCCCAGGCAGGTGTGGCGCCACAGCAATCGACAGGTTTGAAAGCCGGTTTACCGACGTATCCGTAGTGGTCGTTGCTGGGAGCAAGCAGTGGTACTTCGCCACTCGGAAGTTGATTGTCGATCATGTCCTGTCCTTGTTTGCGGTACAAGCGCTCGGCGTCGAATAGAAGCGCGATTACTCCCGCAGACAGTTGCGCGTCGCCGGTCCAGCCGTTCTTTTCGTAAATCGGCGTGTCGGTCGTTACGCCCATTACATTGCTGGAAACGGCCCAGTGGGTGTTTTCGTGTATTTTTTCAAGGAGCGGAGCGGAACTTGTGAACCGGCCGGTGGCATCGAAACCAGTGCGCAAGTGCCTGACAGCGGCAAGTTCGACATTGGTACCTTCAGCAAGCGGTTGCGCGCCCGGCGCGCTGATCTGGACATAGCGAAAGCCCTTGTAGCTGAAACGCGGCGCCCAGTGATCCACTCCGTTGCCACCGGCGATGTAATAGTCAGTCTGTAAGTGGCCGCCCACCAGAGTGAATCCTACGTCGTTGCTGAGTAACCCGTTCTCACCGAGCTTCTCACTGTAAAAGATCTCTATTGGGGTACCGGCCGGTGCATCGACCTTGATCTGCGCCCAACCTGTCAGGTCCTGACCGATGTCATAAACCTGAATTCCCGGCGCACCGGACAAACGTGTTCCGGGGCCACGTTCGTCTACGACCCTGATCGGTTCATGCTGTTGCGACCGCATTTCTCCCTTAGGTCCGTCGACGACTCGAACCAGATCCCATCCGGAATCGTCATACCCGGGTTCGCTCCAGCCGGGAATGGCAAGTCGCGCATCGTAAGTTTCCCCTAGGTAATAGCTGTCGTATCGCCATGGACCATTGTCGCTGACCCGCCATGTGCCATTGCTGACGACGACGTTCTCGGATCCATCATCAAAGGTAATGTTCAATTGCAGGCGCAAACGAGGTGTGCCTCGCCACTCGGCCATTTCCCAACCCCAATCCCAGGTTTGTGCCGAGCTATCGAATTGGCCGGACCCCAAAATAGCTGCAATCACGTTGGTACCGGGAGCGAGCAGGTCGGTCACATCGTGAGTAACGTAGTAGACCGACTGGCTGTAATCGCTGAAAGCCGGGTCGAGGTAAGTTTCAGAAACGGCCTTGCCGTTCAACGTCAGGTCACCATAGCCGAGGCCGGCGGCATACAGCCTCGCCGAAACCACAGGTTTCTCGATCTGGAATGCGTGACGCAGCAGCGGCGCGGGCCGGAGTTCCCGGCATCGGCCCTGGTTGTTCGGATGCACGGAAGGGAAGGGGCCATCCACAGGCCACGCCGGTGGTCGACAGAACTCGCCGGCCGACTCGATCACACTGTCATCCGCGATGCCGTCCGCGACGGTCGGTTTTCCACGCCGCTCGGCACCCGCGATCCACTCGGCCTGCCAATCACTTTCGCTTAGCATTGCGGTTTCGAATACCGCCGGTTCGAGCCAATTGCTGAGGCCGAGCGAGGTGTCGACTTGCACTGTCCAAGCGTAGCGCCGCTGCGGATCCAGCCCGGGTCCGCGATAGTAGATCCAGGGATCGGAGGTATCGACCCAGCCGGAGTCCCAGACGTCAGCTGCCCCAGCTGATAGCTGCCTCGCGTTCGTGGCGACGCGCAAGCGAGCACGTAGTTGGTGAATAGCCCGTTTTCCTTCCGGCACTTCGATTCGCCAGCTCAAACGGGGCGCTCGATCGTCGACACCCAGCGGACTGGACGCGCCGTTTGTTTCCGGATGTGTCACGATAGGGACATCCGGCGCAGACAGTTCGCGTGCGCATCCTGTCACGGTCACGAGCAGGATTATGGACAGATTTACAAGTCGCACATCTCCCCCTTTGACGTACTTTCTTGCCGCCAATTCGAGCTCAGGAAATCTGCCGAACACGCGAATCATCGGAAACTGCTTTTCCGGATACTGAATATGATGGAAGGCGAGGGAGCTCGCAAGGCCAAGGGTAGGCATGTAGCGAAAGTTGTAGGCCAGGGCCGCATGAACAACGTCGCGCTTCGACTCCTGCCAGTTGTATCAGCAAGGTTTGATTGGTCCCGGGCAGGGCAGGGAGAAATCCTCGTAAACCAACCAGACAAGACCGCGTCGAAAACGTATAATTGGACTGGACCTGCCGGGGGGAAATAATGGCCGAAAATCAATATGATGCGATAGTCGTTGGCTCGGGAATTTCCGGTGGCTGGGCAGCCAAAGAGCTTGCGGAAAAAGGACTGAAAGTCTTGATGCTCGAGCGTGGAAAAAACGTCGAACACGTCAAGGACTACGCCAACGCACGCAAGGCGCCGTGGGAATATCCTCATCGCGGCGGAAGAA
The DNA here is from genome assembly GCA_963770585.1 of uncultured Pseudomonadota bacterium. Classification (GTDB taxonomy): domain Bacteria; phylum Pseudomonadota; class Gammaproteobacteria; order Steroidobacterales; family Woeseiaceae; genus UBA1847. The sequence continues at coordinate 350,868 of CAVYQH010000001.1, forward strand.
CGGTAACAATGCAGGAAGCCTACCCGGTGCTGAAGCGGGACTATCCTCTCAACGAGAAGAACCTGGACTGGTGGGCAACGGAGAAAAACTCTCCGTACACGGAAGTGAAGCGATTCGACTGGTTTCGTGGTTACCAGGTTGGCGGGCGTTCACTTCTTTGGGGCAGGCAGAGTTATCGGCTCAGCGATTTCGACTTCGAGGCAAACGCACGGGAGGGCATCGCAGCCGATTGGCCATTTCGTTACGCGGAAATAGCGCCCTGGTATGACTATGTCGAAACACACGCTGGCATTTCCGGATCCATCGAGAACCTTCCGCAGCTCCCGGACGGGAAGTTCCTTCCGCCTATGCCGCTCAATTGTGGCGAAGAACTTGTTGCCGGCCGGCTGCAGAAACAATTCGACGGTCGCCGGCGTATCATTCCCGCAAGACCGGCCAATTTGACCCAGGCGTTGCCCGGACGCGCGCCATGCCAGTACCGAAACGCCTGCTGGCTGGGCTGTCCATACGGAGCGTATTTTAGTACCCAGTCCTCGACGCTGCCTGCGGCCATGGCGACCGGTCGACTGACACTGATGCCGTATTCCATCGTCACGGAGATAGTCTACGACCGGGACCGTAAGCGGGCGAAAGGTGTAAGAGTTACAGATGCCCTCACGGAGAAGTCTACCGAGGTTAATGCATCGGTCGTCTTTGTGTGTGCATCAACTTTGAACTCGACGTGGCTGCTAATGCAGTCCGCAACTGACGTTTGGCCGGATGGACTTGGCAGCAGCAGCGGTGAATTGGGCCACAATCTCATGGATCACCATTTTCGCGTCGGCGCCCAGGGCATCATCAGAGATGCGTCCCTGGACGACAAATACTATTTCGGACGGCGGCCGACGGGCTTTTACATCCCGCGGTTCAGAAATCTGTTCGGCGACAAACGAGATTACGTTCGCGGGTTTGGTTACCAGGGGAGTGCCAGCCGTCAAGGTTGGCAGCGCGCGGTTCGGGAACTGGGAGTTGGTGCGGATTTCAAGGATCGTATGACTGAGCCCGGCGAATGGACGATCGGTGCAACTGCATTCGGCGAGATGCTACCGTCGCATGCCAATCAAATTGGCATAGACCATTCCCGCACAGATAAGTGGGGGTTGCCGGTATTGAAAATTGACTGCGCGACTGGTGAAAACGAAAACTGGATGCGCGACGACATGGCCAACGACATGGCAGAGATGCTTGACGCGGCAGGGGTCAGCGATATCCGTACCTATGACAACGACTACTTTCCTGGAATGGGCATTCACGAGATGGGCACGGCGCGAATGGGGCGAGATCCCAAGACATCGGTGCTGAATGGTTGGAACCAGGTGTGGGATGCGCCAAACGTGTTTGTCACCGACGGCTCTTGCATGGTTTCTTCCGGTTGCGTCAATCCGTCATTGACTTACATGGCGCTCACCGCCCGGGCCGCAGACTACGCTGTCGAAGAACTGAAGAGAGGCAATATCTAACAGAGGAAAAAACGAGGGCAATCCATTCCACCGATCGCCAAATGCTGACGCGCCATGAGGAGCTCCCGATTACTGGAAATCCTTCGGATCCCAGTTGAAGAACCGGACTGCGTTGTTGAACAGGATATCCCGTTTTTGTCCCTCTGAAAGATAGGTTGCGTTCTCGACGACGCCAATCGACGTTTCCAGCAGTTCCGGCCAGATAAGCAAATCAGTTCCGTAAAGTATTCGTTTTGCAAAGCCGGCCTGCACGAGCCGCTCAAGATAGCTGTGAATTTCATCCAGCGGGTAACTCCAGATGAAACCGGCCAGGTCCACATAAACGTAGGCGTTGGCGCCCATGAGTGCGATCATTTCGTCTATCATCGGGTAGCCGGCGTGCATTACCCAGATCTTCAGATTCGGATGACGGGCCAGCATATCCTCCAGCAGAAACGGTCGGCCCAGGGACGCCCGATACTCCGGTCGAAGCAAGTTGGCCATGCCGTTACCGCCGGTTCCCATGTGAATTCCGACTGGAATTCCCAGTTCCTCGGCAACGGTGAAGTAATCGTCAAGCGACATGTCACTGGGTGACATGCCCTGGTATTGCGGGGCCACTTCACCCATTACCGTGTAGAAGCCACTCGACAACGACTCTCTGAATTCTCTGACCGTCATGTCGTCAGCCTTGCTGATCGTCAGTGAGGGTACAATCCGATCCGGTGCTTCGGCGTGCCAGTTCCGGATGATTTCGTCGTCACCGCTGACGACCATTGTCACATTCAAGCGTTCGGCCGCCGCCAGCACCTTACTCTGATAGTCGGCATCCGATGTTGCTGCCTGAAGCGGTCGAGCGCAGTCGGTATTGATAAACGTCGGAGGAGGTTGTTGCGGGTCGCCGCCCGGGATGTCGCTAAGAAACCACGGGCACATGGCGCCCCGCATCTCGGGAGTGATTCGTATCGCGTGTACATGAATGTCGATGATCGGCAGCCGTTGCGATTCGTCCTGGGCTGCGGCACCTGCCCAGGTCAGGGCGAGAAATCCAATCATTGGAATACCGCTTCTTGTTTTCATTCGGTTTACTATTTTGTATTGCGCAGAATGGCAAAAAGCGCTCGTGCCGGCGGCTCTACGACAGTGCTGAAAAAGCAGCTGTCCCGTATTTCCTGCACCTGAAAATACGGCGACAGCGATTCCCTCAGTAACTCTCGGGAGAAATGCAAGGGCATTTGAATAGACTTGTTCCCGAACGCGTCGTATGAGATGAATCGCTTTTCTTCGCTGCTCATCGTTTTCAGCAGCAAGATTCCGTCCGGTCTCAGTACGCGCTTTACACCCTTGACATAGTCCAGGTGCTGAAGACAACAAATCGAATGGTAACAACCACGATCCAGGACAAGGTCGAACTGGTTCTCATGCAATGCCGAGTCCGTAATGTCGTCGAGCAGAAACCCAACTTCTATGCTGCTCTGTCGACTCGCAGCACTTATTGCCTGCGCGAGGGCGGTTTCCGAAATATCCGTGCCGATAACGTGATGGCCGCGTCTGGCGAGTTCGATTGCCTGCGAGCCGCTGCAGGTTCCAAGGTCCAGCACATTGACGGGGCCGATTCCGGAAGCAATCAGGTACTCATCGATGTCAGCGTCGAGTTGGTCGTTGAACCAAGGCCACTGATTCTCGCTGAAATTCTCGTACATCGCGCGGTTCTTGGACTCCCACTTGTCCTTGTTCCATTGTTGAATCTGTTGCCGGATTTTCATTGAATTGCCTCTGCGCCGGAATATTCCTGACCTGTCATCGCCGCATCGGGCAATAGGTCTTCAGGAAGTCCTCATGACGCGGCATTTGCGCAAGATTCTGATCGACCACATGTCGCAGACTCTTTACCTGGTCTTCTAAAGTCTGCGCTGCGAGTATCCGGCTAGCGCCATGGTGATCTTTGGGAAAAATGCCCTGACCCAGCATGACCTGCACCCAGGAGTCCACACGAAACAGGTTGACGTCGTCCGGCCACACGTACCCGTTCTCCCTGAAAATGTCGAGTCGGTGTTCGAGGCTGTCCGGAATTTCCATGGTTCGATAGTAGTTCCAGAATTCGCTGTCGTCTCGGAACGTCTGATGGTAGTGAAGTATGATGAAGTTCCGCACCTCCTCCATCTCGAACTTGCTCTCTTCGTTGTAGCGCCGGGCCAGGTGCGCGAAATTTGCGTTGAACGGGAAAAGGCGCATCAGGCGAACCAGCGCGGTCGTTATCAGGTGAATACTTGTTGATTCAAGAGGCTCGATAAATCCGCTCGCCAGGCCCACCGCGACGCAGTTCTTGTGCCAGGGTGTCTTACGTCGTCCGGTCGTGAACTTGAGCAAGTAAGGCTCTGCCAAGGGTGCGCCGGGGAGATTGTCCAGCAGTATCTTTCTCGCATCATCGTCCGAACAAAAGCGGCTGCTGTAAACGAAACCGATACCAGTACGATGCTGTAGTGGGATACGCCACTGCCAACCGCAGGGAAAGGCAATTGCCCTGGTGTAGGGGGGAGTTTCCGCACTTTTGCATTGCATTGCCCAGGCCCTGTCCGAGGCAATCCAATGACTCCAGTCATCGTAGGGCACGCCCAGGGTTTGACCGATCAAGAGCGCTCGGAAGCCGGTACAATCGACAAAGAAATCGGCTTCGAGGATTTCGCCGCGCTCGAGTGCAAGCGATAGTGATGTTGCCGGTTTCCGGGCAAAGATTTACTTTGGATATCTTCCCTTCAGTGCGCGTCACACCAAGCTCGACGCTCTTGCCTTTCAGGTATCGGGCATAGTCGGTCGCGTTCAGGTGATACGCGTAGTTCACTTCGGTATTGCCCGCTTTCAAAGCAAACTTGCTCTGCTTTGCAGCCTTCCATTCGAGGCAATAGTCCTCAAGGTTCCCGCCCAGACCGTGTGCGTTGAGTTCAAGCCAATATGGAAGGAACTCGGCCATCCAGGATTTCTGACCGATCAATCCAAAGGAGTGTATGTACTCGTCGCCGATATTGGCCCAGTTGTCAAACTTGATCGCGAGCTTGAAGGCGCCCTGCGTCGCCGACATGAATTCCCGTTCATCAATTTCCATCAACTTATGGAAAGTCCGCATCGTTGGGACGGTCGCTTCGCCGACGCCGACCGTGGCGATCTGGTCCGATTCGACAAGCGTAATCTCAAGGAGCGTGCCCAGGCGCTTGGCCAGGCTGAATGCCGTCAACCAGCCGGCGGTACCGCCGCCGGCGATTATCACACGCGTTTTTTCAGTCATGACGATCAGGCCACTCTATTTGTCAATCGGTTTGCTGTCAGGCCAATGCCGACTTTTTGTTTTTTAGCTCAATCATCCTTTGCAGGTTGCCCAGAGAAGACAATGCGAAGAATATCAGCCTGAGTACTCCCAGTTTATTCAGTTTCTCCAGGCTCTTGCCGTCCAGCCCAGCCAGTTTTTCGGCGTTTATAGTCTGGTAGCTGTGGAGGTTTACCTGCTCAATATTGCTAAGCGTCAATTCTATGGACACGGGTTCCAGGAGACCCATTGACTCCAGACTTGAGAAGAGGGTTTCCTCAAAAAGCGTGCCTTGGTGGATCACCTGCAACGCACGCACGACTCGCTCGAAATATGGTGTATTACCACCCTGGGGAAGAAATAGTGCCTCCCCACTGTCGGCACCGACCCTGGGATCGTCCATATCGACAAGTATCAAGGGTTCCTTGCGCACTTCACCGTCAACTGGCCGGTCCTGGACACCTATCATAAAGGGACCCCTGGCCAACGCTGCCGGAATGTAGTCACTTAGCCACTCGCGTTCACCCAGGAAAAGGTTTTCATCTTTGTCGAATCCGAGAATGACGTGCGTCTGGAAGGCACCGGTCTCCGAATCCGTGTGGAAGAGTATCGGAAATTCCTTATGGAGCTCGTCGAACTCCGTTGCGTACGCGAGGGTGCGATTGACATGATCACCATAGTCCTTGCGAGGACGAGCATCTATTTTCAATCCTTTGTGTTTCTCAATGCTGAGAATGACTACAGTATCCATAATACCGCTTCTATCTATTTACTGCGAATACGATTAAGCAAGTCCCGGTTTGTCGGCAACGACGCCAACAAAGCATCGGCCATCACACTATTCTTTTCAATCAGCCGGCTTGCGAGCTTTGCATCTCTCGTCCACTGACGATAGCGGGATTCCTGAACATCGGTCACAAAATTCATGCCATACAGGACATATTGCAAGCTCGCCGACGAAAACAATTCGACGCGTTGATTAGACTCATATAGCCATGGCACTTGCGTGCGCCACAGCAACAGTGATTCCTGCAAACTTTCCGGTACTGATTCAATTCGACGGTGATCGCGCCAATAGTCGGAGTCTGTACGCTCTGTCAGGACATAGTGAAGCTTTAGAAAATCAATTATCGCACGCCAATGCTGGCGGGTTACTTCGTTGAATCGCTTCGCGACCACTGGTACAGCCGCGCTATCCTGGGGCAGCAGCTCGGCGATCCATTCGGCCGACTTCTCGATAAGCACCAGGGCGCTTGCCTCCAATGGCTCGACAAAGCCCGCGGACACACCGACGGCAACACAATTCCGGTGCCAGAAAGACTTCCTATGACCGGGCTGAAATTCGATCTTGCGCGGGCTGGGTTGCACTGCTGCCAGCCACGGGTCGGCCTTGAGGTAATCCGCCAATTCCGATTCGGCTTTGTCCACGGACGTATGCTGACGGGAAAACGCGTAGCCAATACCGCGACGAGTTGGCAGGGCGATGTCCCAGATCCACCCAAACGATCGCGCCGTCGCCTTTGTACACGATGCGATGGGTGCATCTTCGGCCACGTAATCGGCCTGCACGGCGAGCGCGGTATCATTAAACAGGACGTGTTGCTGAGAGACGAAAGGGACCTTGAAATGCTTTCCGATAAGGAGCGCTGCAAAACCGGTGCAATCAATAAAAAGGTCACCCGTAACCGTTTCGCCGGCGGCCAATTGCAGGGCCGCAATGTCGCCGTTGTCCGCCGCTACGATCTGCTCGACGTGCCCGAGCCGGTGCTCAACGCCTAGCTTGTCAATACAGTGCCGTTGCAGCAACTCGACGAACCGACCGGCGTCCAGGTGGTAGCCGTAATTCAGATCATAGGCGTACTCAGGAGTTTGCGGTTTCTTGGGGGCAAGCCCCCGGTCACACACGCGACCTTGCGGACAAACGGCGTCACCGAAAGTTCGTTCCGCGCATAGTACGCGCCAGTGCGCAGCAATGTTGAGCGTTGCGTAGCCGCTGGGAGGGGAAAAGGGGTGGTAGTAGGATTCACTGTCACCTTTGAACCAACCAACAAACTTAGTACCTTGTTTGAAGCTCGCATCACTGCGGCGCAAGAAGTCGGCTTCCGAAACTCCAATCCGCCGTAGCGTGTCGCGCATCGTTGGCCAGGTGCCTTCACCTACCCCGAGATTCGCCACGTCCGGCGACTCCAGAAGAATGATACGTGTACCGGCGTCGCCATTCTTGGCGGGGCTGTGCTTAGCTGCGATGATTCCGGCGGTTAGCCAGCCAGCCGAACCGCCTCCAACAATTACAACCGTTTGAGTCATGAATTCATCAACCGCGGTAGAAGCAAAGCGAAGGTGCTAAGTTGAGTCTGCGCAATCGATCAGGTTCAAGCTTCTGGTGCAAAGCGACCTTGAAGGTACGGTTCGGTCATGACGATCGAGCCATCCTATCTGTTCAGACTCCGGTGGATGGCCGCGCGTAGCTTGCGCGCATTCGACTCATTCATTTCTGCCAGGGCACCTTGTGCATGCTCTGGCAAATGAGCTCTCGGAATCTCTGCATTACCAAAAATGTAGTAGTCGAACAGCTTACGCCAGGCATCTTTTTCCGCCATCGGACGATCGCGCAAGCCGAGCATGGCGTGCATCATGATGTCCATGGGGTCGCCCATAAAACGCGGTGAATCGATCCACCAGTAGTTGATCATTACATTGAATTGATCCTTGGCGTGGACCTCATGCCACCACATGCTAGGGTAGTAGAGTGCATCGCCCGGCTCCAGATCGGCGATAATTGCCTTGGACAGTGCCTGCTTCAGTCGCGGGAATGTTTTGAAATCCGGATTCTGTAAGTCCGCAACCGTTACCACTTGTCCGCCCGGAGTCAGGCTTAGCGGGCCCGGATACAAATTTCCAATCTGGTCTGGGGGGAAAAGCGTATAGCGGCGCCGCCCCGCGACACAGCACGCGATATTCTTCGGTATGTCGTAGTGTGCCGTTGCCCGCGATTCTGTTCCTATCCAGATTTTATTTACATGTGGATAGGTTTCAAAGACGGAATGGTTGAAAGTCAGTGAGTTTTGCTCGCTAAGGCCGGGAAAAGTTTCATCCAGCATGATGGAATTCATGTAGTAGTACGGATGTTCTTCCTCGTTGAAACTCTCGTGAATTCGGTCCAACACTTCGACCAGGTCGCGGCGTTCCGCCCGGTAGTTAAACCCCGTCATTGTTTCGTTGTAGGTGAAGTGACCTTTTGTTCCAGCTTCCCCGAAATACACGACTACCGGTTTCTTGTCATAGAAACCGGCGAGCGACTCCATAAGCTTTTTTGGCGATTGCGTAGAAGCTCGCACCAGAGGCCAATCCTTGGTCAACCCCGGCATCAGTACAGGCTCATTGCCAGCAAACAGCTCGTCAAAGGGAATCTGATCGGGTTTCACCCCTTTGATGACACGTGCTGTTTTAGTCATGCCTCCGTCCCTACGCCGACCGTCCTCGGGCGTTCTTGAGCTTAATCAGCTTTTGAAAATTACCCAGGGAGGAGATCAGAAAGTAAACGAGTCCCAAAGTTCCGGCCCGATTTAACGTCACCAGTTGATCAGCACTCAGTGCCGCCAGCTTGTCCTGGCTGATCGTGTAGTAACCTGCGAAATCGTACTGCTGTTCTTTCTTAAGCGTGACCGTGATTTTGACTTCTTCCAGGAGTTCCATTTCGAGCAATTGGGGATAGACTACCTTGTCGACCCGCAATCCAGCATCGACGAGCTGCAAAACGCCCTTTACGCGCTCGAGGTATGGCGATTCACCGCCTAGTGGCAGAAAGACAGACTTTCCCTCGGCGCCAACGCGCGGGTTGCCCATATCGATCATCACCTTGATATCGGCATCCCGATCGTCGTGGTCGTCACGACGAACAAACCCAAGTGAAAACGGGCCGCGAGCGAAATTCGCTGGAATATAGCGGCTAGTCCAGCGATTATTTTCGACGAAGAGATTCTCTTCCTTGTCAAATCCCAGAATGACGTGCGCAGCGAACGCCCCGGTGCCATTGTCCTTGTGCAGCAGGATCGGGAATTCCTTGTGCACATCGTTGAACTCCGAACTCAATACCATCGAGCGGTTGACCATGTCACCAAACTCACGCGCAGCGCGAGTATCGACCTTGATATCCTGATGTTTTTCGCTGCTTAGGATTACTGTGGCCATGACTAAGGTCAGACGCCAGGAACCGGCACGTCCATACTAACGAGATGGCTGAATGAAATAAACGGTTCCTGCCGGAAGCCGGCGGAACCGTTTGATTGAAGCGGTGTGTTCCCGCCTGGACGGCGGGAACACACCTTCGACCCTGATTGCTAGAAGTCGTAGCGTGCCGATAACACCCATCGGGGATCGGCTTCGCCATTCCACCACTGCATGTTCTCGGTGCGACTGTAAGTCACCTGGCCTTCGCCGGTTACATTGATGCCGTCCAGGGCCAGCGTGAGTCTTTCGATCGGGGCCCAACTCACCTGGAAGTCGAGCTGGTCGTATTCCTTCACGTATCTCGGCAATCCCTGCAGGCCATAAGTGACAGTGTCCTGCAGGAAGGTGTCGCGCCAGTTGTAGGCGATGCGACCCGACCAGCTGCCGCGCTCGTAAATTGCCACGGCGTTGGCCGAATCGGAAAGGCCGAGCAGTGCGAACTGGGCAACGCTCGGGTCGGCGTACACGTCGTATTCGATGTCGCCGTTGACGATCGTTGCATTGAGCTGGAAACCGAACCCGCTCTCACCGAAGAAGTGCTGCCAGGCAAACTCAAAACCGTCGATAACCGAGGTCTCGTTGTTGACCGGCTGTGACGTGTTGAAAACGAAGAACGGGTCCGTCGGTGTCGCATCGAGGTCGTACAAGGCGATAATATCCAGTGCCTGCTGTGCGCCGCCAGCCTCAGACGGGTCGAGGTAGTCGTTTGCCCCGCCGGGGTAGTCATCGGGGTTCGCCAGGATCGCTGCCATCGTGAATATGTTCTGTTCGTTGACCACCCAACCCTGGTCTGTCAGCGCGGCCGCGGCATCGCCGGACAGGGTACCCGGCGCGCCCGAGGTCACATCCCGCAGGTCGAACAAGTTCTGATCGATCACTGCCGTACCCACGAAGTTATTCACCGACTTCGTGAAGAAGCCGACAGACGCGTAACTCGAGTCGCTGTAGTAGAACTCGACCGACAGGTCGAAATTCGTCGATTCCAGCGGGTCGAGCGCGACGTTGCCTTTGGTAGCGGTGGATCTGCCACCCAACAGCGTTGGTGTCGGTGGAGTATTCACATCGGTGGTGATGAACAGGTTGTTGTACGCCGGCCGTGCAATCGTCTGGCTAACCGATGCCCGGGCCTTCCAGCTATCCGACAAATCGACGGAGAAGTCGATGTTCGGAAGGAAGTTGGAGTACGAGTGATCCTCTTTCAGAGCAACAAGGTCCGCGCTGGGGTTTTCCCTCCAGTCGTTGTCTGACGTCCAGGTAAGACTTACCGGTACGGTCTGCTGTGTGGTGGACGAGACATCCGTCGACTCGTAGCGTATACCGATGACCGTTTGGGTCCCAAAGTTGCCGATCTCACCCTCAAACATCGCCGACATGTAGGCGGACATCGTGTCTTCTTCGATCAGATTGTCCGCGGCCCCGTTCGGTGCCAGGTTGTCGAAATCGAAAGTGGTGCCGTCCGCGCGTAAATAGCCGTCGAGCGAGCGCACGAACTCGTAGGGATCGCTTTGGAACGACTCCCTGCCCAGCGTCGTAGCCACGTATCCCGCCGGGACCTCCGCACCCTGGTAGCCCGGAAAGTCGAGATCTTCGAACTGGGCGGGCACGTTGACCTGGGTCAGCATGCTCGGATCGGGAATATCCCGGTAGCCGACGCCCCAGCCACCGAGAAAGTCCAGCGTACCGCGGTTCGTCTGGTGCATTTCGGTCGTCATGTAGCCGACACCGAATTGAACGCGAACGCCTTCGTTCGTGTCCCAGGCGCCACCGAGATTGAGCTGATCAATATCTGCCTCTTGGTCGGAATAGGTAGACAGCGCGGTCTGGGTCGCGATGTCCTCTACGTCCAGCACGCCGTTGCCGTTACCGCCGGCAGGGCCGGTATTTTCGACCACGCCGATGGTCGCGGTCGGCACGCCGCCGCTGTAGTCTGCCGCCTGCCAGCCTGCGCCCGCGGCCGCAACGTTAAATCTCCAGCTGCTGGTGCCCTGCGGTCCGTTGCCGCCTGACTCGGAACTGGCTGTGGCGGCGTCGAACAGCAGGCTGAAGTTGTCGTTGAGCTCGTGCTCGGCCCTGATTCCGAGGGCGAGCATTTCATCCTTGGTGTTGTCGTCCCAGCTCGCATAGAAGAGGTCTTTGCCGCGACCGTCCGGCGGCGCGATGTTCTCGATCAAACGCAGCGGTGTCGCGGTGATTGGGCTGCCGTCGAACTCCACGTATGTGAACGCACGCGAGAACCAGATACCCGGCACGATGTTTTCCGAGCTGAGCTCGTTCGATGTATACAGCGCATCAGCCGTAATCGTGGTGCGATCGCCCGGGGCAAACTGCACCGTCAGCATGCCATTTATGCGTTCGCGATCGATCTGCGCGAAGTTCAGGCCCATGTTGGCGGGCAAGGCCATCAACGCACCGTCTGCGGGCGCGTTCTCCACCGTCGCATTTTCCAGGAAGCTCAGGTCGGAGCTGTAATCAAAGAACGCATAATTGGATACGTTCACCCCCCGGCTACCCATACTGCGATCCTGGTAGGACCCGAAGACCGACACGCCGAACGTCTCGCTGTCGTTCACCCAGCTCAACAGGCCGCTCACTTCCGGCGTGACGCTGTCTTCGCCCGACTCGTCGTGCACGGCTTTTACACCGAGCGTACTTTGATTGCCGCCCTCAAGCGGCTTCAGGGTCGAGATGTTGATGGTCGCTCCGATACCACCGCTGGGTGCCGACGCATTGCCGGTCTTGTACACCTGGATGCCGGAAACGCCCTCGGACGCCAGGTTGGAAAAGTCGAATGAGCGCGATGTGCCAGTGGCGGCTGCTTCGTCGGAGTTACCCGTTACCGAAGCGACGTTGGCGGCCGGGAGTTGACGCCCGTTCAATGTGACGAGATTGTAGCCACCGGCAAATCCGCGGACCGTGACTTCCGAACCTTCGCCGTTGACACGGTTGATGGAAACGCCCGTGATGCGTTGCATCGATTCAGCGAGGTTGGTGTCCGGGAACTTGCCGATGTCCTCAGCCGAGATTGCGTCAACGACTCCGGTGGAGTCGCGCTTGACGTCCATCGATTGCCGCAGACTTCCGCGGATACCGGTTACGACGATTTCTTCAGGCTGGTCCTGCGCGAACGCAGGTTCAACAACGAACGTACACAGCGCCGTCGACACTGCGGTTGAGACTGCGGTCTTCTTCCACTTTGAGATTTGCATCTGGATCCCCCCGGAGTTGTGGATGCATGACAACTATTGCTCGACGGCATCGCGTTCGTGCTGTCTTACTCACTACGGCGTAACGGCGTAGTAATTCGCAGATTCGAAGAACAATGACAACGTTGTCGAACAGGTCTTGCGGGTTATACTATGAAACTGGTAAAGCTTGCAAGCCTGCTCGCCGCCAATGCTGGGGAAATACTTTCTCGAGAGACTATTGTCATACGGCCGGAGGATGCCGGTGGCATGCAACATCGTGTTGAGACGCCTCGTATGCCTCAGGCGCCAATGCTCCAGGGCGATGCGGCTCGCCGCCGCGGTTCGATCGGCAAGCTACGCCGCCTGGTGAAGGAGCGACAGCAAAGAAAGTCGGGCGCCGTCACCATTTATGACGTGGCGGCGCGCGCCAATGTCTCGATAAAGACGGTATCGCGTGTAATCAACGGCGAGCCAAACGTCCGTGAAGAAACGGCGGACAGAGTCAGGCTTGCAGCACGAGAACTTTACTACCGGCCGAACCTTTCTGCGAGAAGCCTGCGTGCGGAGCGGTCCTTCCAGGTCGCGTTGTGGCACGGACTCTATGGCGGCGGCATTTCAAGTTACTACACGACGATTCAGAATAGTTTTGTGCGAATTTGCACGGAAATGGGGTTCGGTGCGGTCCTGGATCCCATCGACCTTGCTGAAAAGCGAATCATCAGGAGTGCGATCGCTTCGCTTGCCGAAAAACGTCCTTGTGGGGTGGTTATGACGCCACCATTTTCCGATAACGAGGAATTGCTCTTGCAGCTCGAGGGCACCAAGACGGCGTTTGTCTGTGTCTCGCCTGCAATCGAGTATGCGGATCGACCGTTCGTTACTACCGACGACCTGGAGTCGGCGAGGGCGATGACGGACTACTTGATCGACTACGGACACCGGCGCATCGGGTTCATTTCAGGCGATCCCGATCATGGCGCTGCGGCGAGACGTGTGGTTGGCTACAGGGCAGCACTCCGGGTGCGGGGAATTCCGATCGACGATCGCCTGGTGACGACCGGCGGGTTCAATTTCGAGTCGGGCGCGGAATCGGCCAGGAAATTATTGTCCCTGCGTGAGCGCCCGACGGCAATTTTCGCCGCCAATGATGACATGGCGGCCGGGGTGGTTTACATCGCGCACGATCTGGGTTTGCGAGTTCCCGACGACCTGTCGGTGGCCGGCTTCGACGATACGGCGATCGCGCGCTATATTCATCCAGGCATCACGACGATTCATCAGCCAATCCGTGAGATGACCCGAACGGCGATAGAGTATCTTGTGATACGCGCGCGCCAACCTGACGGTGGCGAGATGGATTTACTGGCTCGGCGAATACCTTGCAGGCTTGTGATTCGAGAATCGGTCGGGCCTCCGAAGGGCCAATAAGCGATGAGGGGGTCCGTGTACCGCGGTGCGGCCGGCCGAATACGAATCACTTTCTTGTCGTGGTCACCGTAATGACGACGCGCCGGTAACGCGTGATGGCGGGCTGTCCACGGTCGGTCACTGCAACGATGATGTGACCTGAATTTCTATCCGGACATTCGCGCAAGTCGAACCAGGCTTTGGCACAACGTGCGGCGACGGTAATCCGTGACTTGCCCTCAGCCACGGCATCGAGACTGAACACGGGTGTGGGTACTTCGCCGTCAAATCCGGCTTCCGGGTAATGGATGAAGCGAATATTCAATATGTCGCCGTCAGGATCGCTGCTGCCCATCGCATCGAGAAGCAGCATTTCATTTTCGCCGAGCGTCACATAGATTGGATTGATGCCTTTCTCGCCGTTGACCACGACAACCGGTGGATGATTGGCGTCGTCATAGCTTGCGACCGCCCACGTCATGCGCGCGGCGAAGTCGTTCTGAAAATGCTCTCGCCAACGCCAGATGGTTGCCTGGTCGGACACGTGCCCGTTGACCGTATCAGCCGACGTAATGCGGGTGAAACTATCGCCACCCTGCGTCCAGACTGGTCGCGATTCGCCGGCGGGGGTGCGCAACAGGTACCGTCCACCCCAGCCGCCCCAGTTAGGGTGGTCACCGGATTGAAGGCCGGTCGGAATCAATCCGAGAAAAGATGGTGTATCCCCTTCCATGATAAAAAGATACTCGGGGTAGTGGGCGCCTAACGGACCTTTCGAACGAATATTCCCGTCCAGCCACTTGTTGCTGACCGTGGTGAAATCGGCTCCTGCACCGTTGCGGTAGAAGAGATCGCCGGCTATTCCCGTCCAGGTCGCGCGCGCGTAATCGCCGCCATCTTCCGAAGACGGCGAGACGACATAAAACAGGTCCGGAAATTGACGACGAATCCACGGGCCGGCATCGTCCTGATCGCTGATCGAGTACACCCGAAGTTGGCCGATCAATCGCTGCATGTCTTCTGCAGACAAATTGCCGCGGGCGTACGCGAGCGCCTCGGCCAGCGTGTTTGCGCCGCCCCACAGGCTGATCCATAGCGGACGGTCGGCCGCTCTCAATCCGGCCTCGACGATACGCTTGGCGCCCGCCGACGGATCGTCCGGAGTCATCGTGTTCAACCCGTAGCCGAGCACGCCACTACTGACTCGCATTCGCAGTTGGTCGGGCTCAGGCCAGTTATCTGCATGACGGCGTAGTACGGGCACGACTTCGCCATACGCGTCGATAACGTCGACAATCATTTCGGGCGACAATATGTCCCGTTTCCATGTTGACGTCACCGCGATGAAACCTTCGATGTCAATCTCATTGGAGTAGAGCAACAGTCGAACGAGTGACATCTGGTCGTCCGGCTCGTTCCCGATGTCAGTGAGCACCAGCAGGCGCGAACCGGCATCCGCCGCACGCGTAGCGAAGGCCAGTAAGAGGAAGGCAATTGCGTAGCGATGCATGGACAGGTATCACTCAGGGAATCGTTGGATGCTTCTCGAAATTGTAGGATTTCCGGCCCCCGACGTATTCGGGTCTCCGTTTCGGGGAGACTTCCAGGTATCTCGATGCCTAGTAGCCGACAGTATACCGGCGGCCGATGAAACGCGGCTTGTTGATCTCGTCCATCATGGCCACTGCGAAGTCCTCGGTCGAGATGCTGCTGCGCCCATCGTCGTCGGCAACCGGCATTTCCGTCGCCACACGATACTTGCCCGTCCGCTCGCCGGGCGCGATTTCGCGTGCAGGCGTCGCCACCGTCCAGCGGAGGCCGCTGTCCCGGTAGATCTGTAATGCTATCCAGTGGCCGAAAAACATCCCGTGCATCGGCGAGCCCGGGCTCGCATCAACGATCACGATACCCGGCGAGGTTTCGGCTATAAGCGCACGTACCGACGCGGCATCACGAATATCTCCCTCGGCCGGAACGAACGCCTCACTCGCAATGGCAAGCCGATCAGGCGTGCGAGATACGCCGACGACAAGATGGCCGCGTTCGAGCGCCTCGTCGACGATGACTTTGCCGATGTTGCCGCTGGCCCCGAACACCAGCAGTTTCTGCGCTTCGTCGGCCATTGCGAAGGGTGCGGCGTACCCGACAAGCGAGGCCAGCAGTGCCGTGAGCGTTGCGAGATTCTTCATTGGGAAGGCTTCCATCAATCTCGCAGATATCTTCGTACGATACTATGCGAAAACATGTTCGGAGGGACTTGGCGTTTCGCGACGATCTCGATCGTGCGCGGCGCTTGGCGTCACCTCATCGTTTCGCCACGCGCGCTATCGCCTCGTGGCCGAGAGGAAGCTACTTCTTGCGCAGCGCATCGACGCTCCATTTGCCACCGCCAGCCGCCGCGAAATAGAGAAACAGGAAACAGTAGAGGACCGCGCTCTCGCCGCCGTTGGCGATAGGCCAGAAACTCTGCGGTGCGTGCGCCATGAAATAAGCGAATGCCATGAAACCGGAAAGAATGAATGCCACCGGTCGGGTAAGCAGGCCAATCAACAGGAGCGGTCCGAGGATGACTTCGAGCACGCCGGCGAGGCCGGGGCTCAACGAGACGAGCGTAAACGGCCCGTACGGTTCGACCGGGAAGCCGAAGATCTTCTGCGAGCCATGGAGGATGAACATGAACGCAGAGACAATGCGCAGGATGCTCAGGAGCTCGCTCGACCAGCGCGTGAGGAAAGTCATGTTGGTACTCCTTGGTTCGTTGGACCGGTAGTTCGATGCCCGCAGAGGACCGGTTGCGCGCTGCACCCGCGACTTCATGCGTCCCAGCCGGCCTGCTTGCCGCCCTTGCGCTCGGTGACGATCTGTTGGGCGTAGCCGCTGTCGGCGTAAGCAGCCATCGGGTCGGCGGGCAGACCGCGGGTAGCGCGCCAGTCGGCGAGGTCGGCGCGAACGTCAGCGTAAAACGCATCCATGAGCAGGCCGTGCGCGGCCAGAACGTCGTTGGCCTGCCGGGCAGCGTCCAGCGCGCTGCGGTCGACGAGAAGTGCCTTGGCCGTCATCTCCTGCACATTCAGCACTGAGCGGATCTGGCCGGGAATCTTGTCCTCGACATTGTGGCACTGGTCGAGCATGAAGGTGACGTCGGAAGCGGCGCCGTAGCCGCCGCCGCGAATCACCTCAACGAGGATTCGAAACAGCTGGAACGGGTCCGCGGCGCCAACGATCAGGTCGTCATCCGCGTAGAAACGCGAATTGAAGTCGAAGGCGCCCAGTTTGCCGAGGCGCAGGAGCTGCATCACGATGAACTCGATATTCGTACCGGGCGCGTGATGGCCAGTATCGAGGCAAACCGTCGCGCGCTCGCCAAGCGCGGCTACCTGGACGTAGGCCGTGCCCCAGTCGCAGACGTCCGTGTGATAGAACGCCGGCTCGAAGAACTTGTACTCCAGTACCAGCCGCTGCGCCTCTCCCAGGCGCTCGTAGATCGTTTGCAGTGACTCAGCGAGCCGGTCCTGCCGCGCGCACATGTCGGCCTGGCCCGGGTAATTGCTGCCGTCGGCGAGCCAGATCTTCAGATCTCGCGAGCCCGTGGCGTGCATGATGTCGATGCAGTCGAGGTGATGGTCGATTGCTTTTTGCCGAACCTTTGCATCGGCGTGTGTCAGGCTGCCGAACTTGTAGTCGTCGTCCTGGAACGTGTTGGAGTTGATGGTGCCGAGGCCGACGCCGAGGGATTCGGCGTGCCGGCGCAAGGTCGCGAAGTCGTCCACCTTGTCCCATGGGATGTGCAGGGCGACGCTCGGTGCGAGCCCGGTCAGCTTATGCACCTTGGCGGCGTCGGCGATTTTCTCGAAGGGGTCGCGCGGCACGCCCGGCTGCGCGAACACCTTGAAGCGCGTACCTGAGTTGCCGAACGCCCAGGACGGCAATTCGATAGCCTGGTCGGCGAGTTGTGACGTGATCGCGGCGAATGCAGGCATCGATCGATTTCCTCGGCTAGCGTGTGAACGCCTGGGCGTTGCCCGCGTCGACATTCAGTATGTTGCCCGTCGACTTCGCCGAGGCCGACGAGGCGAAGTAGTACACAGCCTCGGCGATATCCTCTGGCAGCACGTTCAACTTGAGCATGGAACGGTTGCGGTAGAACTCCTCGAGTTCCTCGCCCGGGTCCACGCCGTAGGCGTCCGCCCGTTCCTTGCGCCAGTTGCCGTCCCAGATACGCGAGCCGCGGATGACGGCATCCGGGTTGACCACGTTCACGCGGATGCCGTACGCTGCGCCTTCGAGCGCCAGACAGCGCGCGAGATGCAAGGAAGCCGCTTTCGCCGACGCGTACGCCGACGCATTGGTCGTCGCGGCCAACGCGTTCTTCGACCCGATGAACACGATCGAGCCGCCTTTCTGTTGCTTCATCAGCCGGAATGCCGAGCGCGCCGACAGGAAGTAGCCCTCGGCGAGAACATCGTAGTTCCGACGCCATAGTTCGACGGTGGTGTCCTCGATCGCTGCAGAGGAGGCGAGCCCGGCGTTGGCGACGAGGATGTCCAGGCCGCCGAACTCGCGCGCGCAGGCCGCGAACGACGCAGCCACCTGGTCTTCGTCGGTGACGTCGCAGGCCGCAGCGCGAACGACGTCCTTGCCGAAGGACTTCGCCGCCGCATCGCGTACCGTTTCAAGCATGTCGGCGTCGCGATCTGTCAGCATGACGCAGGCGCCGTCTGCCAGCAGCCGCCTGGCAGTGGCCGCACCGATGCCGCCGGCGGCGCCGGTGACCAGCGCGATCTTGCCGGCCAGGGGCTTCGGTTTCGGCATGCGTTGCAGCTTCGCTTCCTCGAGTGCCCAGTACTCGATGTCGAACGCTTCCTGTTCATCGAGGCCGATGTACTCGCCGATGGCTTCCGCGCCGCGCATCACGTTGATCGCGTTTGCGTAGAACTCGCCCGCGAGGCGTGCAGTCGTCTTGTCGGCTGCGAAGGTGATGCGCCCGATGCCGGGCACGAGGATGACGACCGGATTCGGGTCGCGCATTGCCGGCGAGTCCGGGCGCTTGCACCGCTCGTAATAGGCTGCGTAGCTGTCGCGGTAGTCCGCCAGCGACCGGGTGAGGTAGTCAGTCGTCGGCGAGCCGTTCCGGGTCGAGCGTCAGCGGCGCGATCTTGGTGCGCAGGAAGTGGTCGGGGCAGGACGTGCCGATGCGGGCGAGCCGCGCGAAATCCTTCGAGCCCACGAACTCGAGGGTTTCGCGGTCGTCGGAGAAGTGCCCGACCTTGTGCTGGTCGCTGGTCATCAGTCCGCGCAGCCGCGGCATCAGCTCGGCGGCGGCCGCCGCGCGCTCGGCTGCGGATGCGGCGTCCCCGGCGATGCCGCCGAACGCAGGACCACTCGAGAGCTTCGCATTCAGGTAGTTGCGCCGCGTCCGCGATCAGGTCGATCGTGTTCTCGTAGCAGGCCTTCGACGTCTCCGCCCAGCAGATGATGCCGTGGCCGGCGAGCATCACGCCGCGAAGATTCGGTTGCTTTCGGACGAGGTCGCGTAGCCACAAGGCCAGTTCGAAACCGGGGCGCTTCCAGGGCAGCCAGCCGATCTCACCGCGCCAGATGGCGCGCGTCGCTGCTTCGCCACCGGACGATGCGGCAAGGGCGATGATGGCGTCGGGGTGTACGTGGTCGATGTGGGCGTACGGGAGGTAGCCATGCAACGGCGTGTCGATCGAGGCTGCGCGCGGGTTCAGGTTGAACGTGCAATGCGGCAGGTAGCCCACCATCTCGTCTTCGTGCTCGAGGCCGCGATACTTGGTCTCGAGCGATAGCAACCTGTCGAGGTAGAGCGTCGAAAAGCCGTCGAGCTGCATGGAACCGATGTCGCCGCCCGAACCCTTCACCCACAGCACGTCGACCGTCTCGCCGGTGAGCGGATCGGTCTCGCGGAGTTTCGCGGACGTATTGCCGCCGCCGAAGTTCGTCACCGTGAGATCTGAGCCCAGGCTGTTGGAGCGATACAGCAGCAGTTCCGAAGGCGACAGCCCGGCCGCCGCCGGGTCGGACCA
Source organism: uncultured Pseudomonadota bacterium (assembly GCA_963770585.1). GTDB lineage: Bacteria > Pseudomonadota > Gammaproteobacteria > Steroidobacterales > Woeseiaceae > UBA1847. Next base: position 370,516 of record CAVYQH010000001.1, read on the forward strand.
GCGATTTTCGGGCACGGCAAAAGGAATGGCGCGCTCGAACGTTGTACTGGCGCGAGGATTCTGGGTCATGGCGAAAGTCGCACGAATGGTTTCGGGTTCAATTTTCGCATAGTAGCAAATTTCGAATCATTTGCTATCATGTCCGAGCAATATCGCTCATAACGCTAAGGCCTGACACCAGGTGCCTGTCGTTTGCATGATCTACAGGGTCCGCCGAGCGCGGTCCGGGGGCCGGGGGGTGATCGACGGTTGCACGCTGATTCTGGACGTGGGCAAGACCCACGCCAAGCTGTCGTTGTGGGACGCGCAGGGGACGTTCCTCGATCGCCGCGTGCGCGTCAATCCGGCTTTCCCGGTTTCGGACTACCGCGTGCTCGACATTGAAGGTATCGAGCGGTGGCTGTTCGCGTCCATTCTTGAAATCGCATCGCAATGTAGAACAGAGGGTCCCGGCCGCATCCGGCGCATCATTCCCGTCGGTCATGGGGCTGCCGCCGCGCTGTTGCGGGGCGAGGCGCTCCATGCCCCGCCGATGGATTACGAAACGGAGGCGGACCCGGGAACGCGTTCGGACTATGCGGCCCAGCGCAGCGCCTTTGCCGACACCGGCTCCCCGTTTCTGCCCTGCGCCCTGAACCTGGGTTTGCAGCTGCATCTGCTCGAATTCCGGCTGGGTCCGTTGCCGGACGACGTGACGATCCTGCCCTGGCCGCAGTACTGGGCCTGGCGGTTATCCGGCGTGATGGCGAGCGAGTTGACGAGCCTCGGCTGTCACAGCGACCTCTGGCGGCCGACTGCCGGCGATTTCAGCGAGCTCGCAAAACGCCGCGGCTGGGCCCAGCGGCTGGCCCCTGTGCGCCAGGCGGCCGAAGTGCTCGGGACCGTTACGCCGGCGATTGCCGCCGCGACCGGCCTGCCGGCGGACTGCGACGTGCTGTGCGGCCTGCACGACAGCAACGCGGCACTCCTTGCGGCGCGAGGCCATGCGGCGATCGCCGACAACGAGTCGACGGTGCTGTCCACCGGTACCTGGTTCGTCGCCATGCGCACGCCCGCGCCAGGCACCCAAGTGGACGTCCGGCAACTGGACGAAGCACGCGACTGTCTCGTGAACGTCGACGTGAACGGCCGGCCCGTGCCTTCGGCCCGATTCATGGGCGGGCGGGAAGCCGAACTCGCCGGCAGCATTGATTCCTTTGCGCTCACCAAAGACCAAACGCCGGCCAGGCTGCTCGACCGCATCCCGGCCGTGCTGGCCAATCGCGTCATGGCTTGCCCGACCTTCGTGCCGGGCGTTGGCCCCTTCCCGGATTCACCGGGCCGCTGGCGGAGGTGTCCCGACGACCCACTCGACAAGCGCGTGGCCACGTGCCTGTACCTCGCGTTGATGGCAGACGCTACGCTCGACCTCGTAGGCTCGCGCGAGCACCTGCTGATCGAAGGGCGGTTTGCCGAGGAAGTCGTGTTCGTCCGCGCGCTCGCGGCCCTGCGGCCTGACCAATGCGTGTATGTCTCGAACGCCCACAACGATGTCGCATACGGCGCGCTGCGGCTGGTAGATCCAGCGCTCGCGCCGCCGGGTGAACTCACCCCGGTTGCGCCGCTCGACATTGACCTGTCGGCCTACGCGGCGGACTGGCACCGGTACGCCACCGAGGCCGCTGCATGAAAGTGGCCGGATCCGGCGATTGTCGAGCGGGTCGGCGACACGATCACCGTCCTGGCGGCGCTGACCGGGCATACACGAATCGCCGACGTCGGGCGGAAGCACTGGTGAGGTGAAAACAATATGAGTAGCGAAAACCATGGCTAGCGAACACACGGAATACGAACGCGAACCCGTCCCACCGAAGGCGCAGCTCGGCTTCCGCAGTTTCGTCGGCCAGTACGCCGGCGAACACACGGCGGGCACGGAGCTGATGATCGGCCCGCTGTTCGTGGCGGCAGGCGTGAGTGCCTTCGATCTCGTGATGGGCTTGCTCATCGGCAATTTGCTCGCCGTGCTGAGCTGGACGTTCATGACTGCGCCCATCGCGACGCGCGTGCGGCTGACGCTCTACTATCAGCTTGAGAAAATTGCCGGACGCAAACTCGTCGTGCTTTACAATGCCGTCAACGGCATCGCGTTCTGCTTCCTCGCCGGGTCGATGATCACGGTGTCGGCGACAGCGCTCGGCGTGTGGTTCGGGTTTTCCATGCCGGATTTGAACGACCTCTACCCGAACAGCCTTGGCTGGGTACTCGCCGTGCTGGTTATCGGCGCGCTCATCGCGTACGTCGCCGCTGCTGGCTATTCGGTCCTTGCGCGTTTCGCGAACTACGCGGTGCCGTGGATGCTGCTCGTCTTCATCGCATTCGGCCTCATCGGGCTGCGCGACTTCCTCGATGAAACCGGGACGACCATCACCAGTGCGGGCGACCTGTGGCACCTCGCCGAGAACGCGATCTGGAAAGGCGGCGACCCGTTGCCGGGACAGGTGAAATTCACTTTCTGGCACGTCATGTTCTTTGCCTGGTTCGCGAACATGGCGATGCACGTCGGCATGTCGGACCTGTCCGTGTTCCGTTACGCGAGGAAAGCTCGCTACGGACTGGCGTCCGCGGCCGGGATGTACCTCGGGCACTTCCTCGCGTGGATCGCCGCGTCGCTCCTGTTCGCGCTGCAGCTGCAACGCGACCCGTCGAACACCGATGTACTGCCGGGCCCGCTGGCAGCCGGTGCCTGCGGCGTCGTCGGGCTCGTTGTGCGTGATCGTCGCCGGGTGGACCACGGCGAACCCGACGATCTACCGCGCCGGGCTCGCTTTCCAGGCAATCGTGCCGACAGTGTCGCGCTTTCGCGTGACGTTGCTGACCGGACTCGCCTGCACCATTGCGGGCATGTTCCCGGCGATCGCCATGAAGCTGCTCGGTTTCGTCGCGCTCTATGGCCTCGCCCTGATGCCGATGGGCGCCGTCGTCTTCTGTGACTACTGGCTCATGCGGCGCTTCGGTCTCACGCCGTTCTGGGCCGAGGCAGCCGGTCGCGACGTCAACTGGGCGGCGGCCCTGGCCTGGCTCGGCACGCTGGCCATCTGCCTGTGGGCGGTCCAGGCCGGCCTCGTCGGCCTGTATTTCGCGAGTCTGCCCGGGTGGTTCCTCGCCGTACTCATATACATAGCTGCCAGCAAGGCTCTGCAGCGCAACCCACAACCTGCATTGGCGTAACGAATATGAAAAAGTTGCTTCCCGTACTTTCGTTCCTTGGCCTGGCCCTGGTGCTCGCGCCGCCGATCGCCTACCTTGCGGGCAGCGTGGACAAGGCGTCGATGTCAACGATCATGCTTGTCGGCACGCTGCTTTGGTTCGCCACCGTGTCGTTTTGGATGGGCCGGCAGACACGGTGAAAACGGCTACGCCAATTGCGGCAGACGGCCGTTCCAGCAGGACATAGCATGAACAACTCAAGCATCCCCCAAGGCGGCCTGACGCATCAGGCGAAACGGTACCGACTTGCGAGCGTCCTGATCACGACGTCCCTCATCGGCGCGGCGTGCACGGTGCCAGAGGAGGATGCAATGCCCGGTGGACACAATGCGGTCGAATTCCGCGACCTGAATCACAACGGCCAAATCGACCCCTACGAAGACCCGCGCTTGGCTCACAGCGAGCGCGTGGACGACCTCCTCCAGCGGATGACGCTGGAGGAGAAGGTCGGTACCCTGCTACACGGCACATTGCCCGGTGTCGGCTCACCCTTCGGTGCATCGCCGGAGGGATACGATTTCGACGCCATCGCCGGCGCGATCAACAAGCAGGGCATCACGAGCTTCATCACCCGCATGGCGCTGTCCCCGGTCGTGTTCGCCGAACAGAACAATGCAGTGCAGGAACTGGCCGCCGGGTCGCGGCTCGGAATCCCGGTGACGATCAGCACGGACCCAAGGAACCACTTCCAGGCGGTACTCGGCGCGGGTGTGGCAGCCACAGGCTTTTCCCTCTGGCCCGACCCGCTCGGATTCGCGGCCATTGGCGACCCGGCACTGGTTCGAGAGTTCGCATCGATTGCTGCCGCGGAGTATCGGGCCGTCGGCATCCATATGGCCTTGTCGCCGCAGGCGGATCTCGCGACGGAACCGAGATGGCCGCGAATCAACGGGACCTTCGGCTCGGACCCGGTAACGGTGTCCGAATTGGCCGGCGCCTATGTCGAGGGCTTCCAGGGAGGCCGGGATGGCCCGCGAACAACCGGCGTTGCGACCGTCGTGAAGCACTGGGTCGGCTACGGCGCGCAACCGGAAGGCTACGATGCCCACAACCACTACGGACGGACTGCTCGGCTGAGCAATGAAAGCCTCGCTCTGCACATAGCCGCGTTCGACGACGCGCTGGCGATGCGGCCCGCCGGCATCATGCCGACTTACGCGATCCTTGAGGGCGTGAGCTTTCGAGGCGGGCCACTCGAACCCGTCGGCGCAGGTTTCAGCAACCAAATCCTTCAGGGCATGTTGCGCGAGGAGGCCGGGTTCGACGGTATCGTCATTTCCGATTGGGCCATTACCAATGATTGCCCGGAGCAATGCATGGCACCGACGGAAGAGAACCCGCAAGCACCGATGTTCATCGGAATGCCCTGGGGGGTGGAGGACCTTTCCAAGGCAGAGCGCTTTGCGAAGGGCCTGAACGCTGGCATCGACCAGTTCGGCGGCGTACAGGATGCGCAACCCCTGCTCGATGCGGTGTCCGGCGGACTGGTTTCGATCGAGCGCATCGACATGGCCGTTCGTCGTGCCCTGTTGATCAAGTTTCAGCTTGGTTTGTTCGACGACCCGTTCGTCGACCCCGCCGAGGCTGCGCGGGTGGTCGGGAATCCACGATCGATTGAAAAAGCCGAGGCCGCACAGCGCCGGTCATCCGTGCTGCTCGAGAACGTCGATAACGTGCTGCCACTGCGCGACCTCGACGTGCGTATCTGGCTCTACGGCGTCGATCTGGCAACGGCAAGTGCCGCCGGGTTGATCGTGGTTGACGACCTGGACAATGCCGAGGTGGCCATCGTGCGTGTCAAAACACCGTCAGAGTCACCGCATCCCCACCACTTTTTCGGCTCGTTCCAGGCGGAAGGCCGCCTGGATTTCCGGGACGGCGACGAGGGATACGAGGCAATACGGCTTGCGATGGCGCGGGTGCCGACGGTGGTTGCCGTCGACATGGACAGGCCCGCCGTCCTGGCGGACATTCGCGACAGGGCGGCCGCGCTCCTGGTCCTCTTCGGCAGCAGCGACGAAGCCCTCCTGGACATCGTTGTTGGCAATGACAAGCCTGAGGGCAGGTTGCCATTCGAGCTTCCTGCGTCGATGGATGCAGTGAATGCACAACTTCCCGCGCTGCCGGACGACAGCCATGCCCCGGCCTATGCCCGCGGCGCCGGCATTTCGTATGACCGGCCAGAGTAGCCGAAACACCTTCCATGCACGCCACTGAGCGCGAAAATGCAATACTCGGATTCCTGAAGGAGCGCGGTTTCATCGCCTTCCGCGAGCTCGAAAAGTGCATCGATGCATCGCCCGCGACATTGCGTCGCGACCTCGAGCGCCTGCACAGCGCCGGCCGTCTGCAGCGCGTACGTGGCGGCGCGAAGCTGCCGGCCGACGCGGCGGAACGGGACATCAGCAACCGGCAACTCTCGGGCGTGCCGTTTCATGAAAACGTCCACCTGCATTCACAACAGAAAGCCGCGATCGGCCGGGCAGCCGCCGCACTTTGCGAAGTCGGCACCGCGATCATGATCGACGGGGGCTCCACGACCCTGCAGATGTGCCGGTACCTTGAAGGCCTGGACCTGCAGGTGCTGACGAACTCGCTGCACATCGTGAGCGCGTTGCTGCCCCAGCCGGGTACGCGCATCCTGGTGCCCGGCGGTTCGGTTTTTCGCGAGCAGAACATCATCCTTGCGCCGGCGGGAGACGACCTCATGCCGCGCTTTCATGCACCGAAGCTCTTCATCGGCGCCGCTGCCGTCGGTCCGCACGGCATCATGCAGGCGGACGTGGTACTTGTTGCCGCCGAGCGCCGATTTATCGACCGGGCCGACGAAATTATCCTGCTGGTGGACAGCTCGAAGTTCCAGGTGTCTTCCGGCAACGTTGTCTGCAACCTGCGGGACATCGACGCGGTTGTTACGGACAATGGCATCACTTCACAGCACCGAGAAATGCTGGAAGCAGCCGGCATTCGCATCATCTTTGCCGACACCTGAGGTTAGGTCAATCAAGCGCCACAACCGCGGGAGCTGCCGCATGAACAACAAGTGCAGGAACCTGGTTCGCAAATCGTTAATTGCCGCGTGTTCGATCGTGGCACTCGGATTGCACACGTCGATTGCCGGGGAGGGCGATGAGCCACAACCACCCAAGCTCGAGTTTGCGTTCGAAGTTCAGGCTGAAGTCGCCGATCCGATCGTCGTCGGCAAACTTCCGACCGGCCAGACCCGACGAATTATCGCGATTCTCGGCGGTGACGTAAACGGGCCGAGACTGCACGGACGCGTCAATCCGGGCGGTGCGGATTGGCAATTGATTCGACAATCGGACGGTTTTACGGACATCGACGCGCGCTACACGCTGCAGACCGACGATGGTGACCTGATTTACGTGTCGAATATCGGCATGCGACACGCATCGCCTGACATCTTGCAGCGATTGAACGCGGGTGAAGAGGTTGATCCGGAAGCAATCTATTTTCGTGCTGTACCCAAATTCGAAACTGCTTCGCCAAAGCTCGAGTGGCTGATGCGCTCTGTATTTATCGCGACAGGCGAACGCCATCCCAACGGCGTGATTATCCGGTTTTGGCGTGTCTTATGAAATTCGCGTAGCTGCAGTGTGATGCGGCAAGCTCTGGGGCAAATGCTTCCCCGGATGCGCAGCCCGCAGCTCCGCGGCGTCGTCCCGCCATGCCGGACCACAAGGCCTCCGCGCCCCGGAACCCGGCGCGGACCGGCCCCCGGCTGCTATCATTCGCGTGGGGAATCGGTCTCTCGCCGTAGAACAGCGCTCTTCGCGTTTCGTCGTGCCGCGCGCCGTAGGCGATCCTCCCGCGTCCCGTCCGCGGAACAATCATCCTGAATACGCACAAGGGGGAACCTAGCGCATGACTTCCACCACCAACGTCGAGCCCGCAGGTCCGGGCATGCAGGCGCCGCCCAACGGCAGCCAGCCGCCGGCCTTCGCTACCGTCATGGGGCATCCGAGTCCGCTGTGGATGCTGTTCATGACCGAGTTCTGGGAACGGTTCGCGTTCTACGGCATCCGCTGGGCGCTGGTGCTCTACATCGTGGCGCAGTTCCACGACGGCGATGCATCCGGTGAGGCGCCGGCCAACCAGACCTACGGCGCGTACCTGGCGCTGGTGTACGCGGCGGCGATCTTCGGCGGCTACGTCGCCGACCGGATCATCGGTTACCAGCGTTCGATCTTGCTCGGCGCGGTGATCATGTCCGCCGGGCTGTTCATGATCGCGGTGCCGGACCCGAAAGATCTTCATTCTCGGACTGGCCACGGTGATCGCCGGCAACGGCCTGTTCAAGCCGAACATCTCGACCATGGTCGGCAAGCTCTACGCGCTGGGCGACGAGCGGCGCGATTCGGGCTTCACCATCTTCTACATGGGCATCAACCTCGGCGCGTTCATCGCGCCGGTCCTGACCGGCATCCTCGCCAACCACGTGTTCGGCAGCGACGCGATGCCGGACTACAAGGTTGTCTTCATCGCGTCGGGCATCGGCATGCTGTTCAGCATGGTGTGGTTCTGGTTCGGACGCCGGCAGCTGGGAAGCATCGGTCGTCCGTCCGAGGCGCCGAAGGGAAGGGCCGAGGTGCTGTTCATGCTGATCGGCGCGCTCTTGCGATTCCGGTGATTTATTTCCTGCTCTCGGTGGGCGCCAACATTCTGCGTTTATCCTGCTCTGCGCGCTCTTCGTCGTCCTGTGCGCTGATGTTGCTGTTCGAAGGAATTCGCGAAGGCGCCGTCGCGCGCGACACGCCGTCGCGATGCTGATCATCTTCGCGTTCAACGTTCTGTTCTGGTGCTTCTTCGAACAGGCCGGAAGTTCGTTCAACTTCCTGGCCGAGAACATCGTCAATCGCGAGCTCGGCGGCTGGATGTTCCCGGTGGCGTGGTTCCAGTCGGTGAATTCGGTCGCGATCATTGCGTTCGCGCCGATCATGGCGTGGCTGTGGGTCAAGCTCGGGCACGATGAATCCGTCCATCCCGCGCAAGTTCGGCCTCGGGCTGATCTTCAACGGGCTCGCCTTTGCGCTGCTGATGTTCACGCTGTCCAGCCTGGTGGACGACGCCGGCAAGATCCCGTTCTGGACGCTGGTAGGCGTGTACGTGATCCAGTCGGTCGGCGAGCTGTGCCTGTCGCCGATCGGACTGTCGATGGTGACCAAGCTGGCGCCGCTGCGCCTGGTCGGCTTCGCCATGGGCGGCTGGTTCCTGTCCACTGGCATCGGCAACAACCTCTCGGGCATCTTCGCGAGTCACGTGAGCGGTGCCAGACGGGCATGAGCGTGGCCTCGGCGCACTAGGGCTACACCATCGGCTTCTGGATCCTGCTCGGCTTCGGCGTGCTGCTGTTCCTGATCGCGCCGCTGATACAGCGGTTGATGCATGGGGTGAAGTAGGTGGCGCCCATCGGCCGGACAGTTGCATGCATGGCGGCCGCTCGCGCGGGTTTGCACGGAAAGTTGACCCGGGATTTGCACTGAAAACTGACCAACCCGGACGAGCCGATTGTGGCTCAGGTTTTCGCGTTTTTCGGTCCTTTTCTTTCCCTTGCTGTTGCTGGAATGCTTGAGCCGGAAGCTGTCGTTGCCGGTCTCGAGGAGATGGCGGCGGTGCGTCCGCCGATCGAGTAGCACGGTGGTCAGCTTGGCGTCGCCGAACACCGCGGGCCATTCGGTGAAGCTCAGATTGGTGGTGATGGGTCAGTTTTGGATGCAAATATCACGGTCTAGTTGCTCAACTTTGGATGCAAATCAACAGGCTCCTGCTACCCCTGCACCCGTACGTCCGCGAGATACGTCGCCACGGCTTTCCGAAGGGCAACTTCTTCGGCACGCCATTTCGTTATGGCCACCTCGATACGCGGGTCGGCCACGATCTCTTCATACTGCGCCTGTGCCAATGTGCGCTCCCAGCCGAGGTTGGCCGCTACGGATCGCGAAAAAACGTCGGAAAGCGCCAACTCGACGGCGGCCGCGACCTCGCCGCGTAATGCCAGCATGTCGACCTCCGCCAAGGGCTGCTCCTGCCGCGAGTAGCCCCTGGTAAGGCGAAACTCGAGGAATACATCGAGTCGACGCAGCAGTTCGCTTTGCGGCAGGCTCACGTACCAGGCATCGAATGCAACGCGCTGGGCCAGCCGGAGTTTCGCAGGTACCTCGTCGGCGCCAATCGCGAAGATTCCCGGCTGTCGGGCCTCGATCCATTCAAGCTCATCCTCGATGCGTCCCTGCTCGATGGCGTTGCGCAGCAGGTACTGGACCGCGCCTGCGAAGGCAAAGTGCCGTGGGCCGACATCGTCGGTGAGGGCGCGGCGCGCGCTCTCTTCCCCAGCCTCCGGGTCGTCCGCCACAATGGCGCGCAGCAATTCCGTGCGGTAGGCGATTTCGCTCGTCGGTGCGATGGCGACGACGCGGTCACGCAAATCGTCGCCTTCCTCCACGAGTTCCAGGTCGTACAAGAATTCGGCAAGCATGCCGGGCAGTTCCTGGTCGCGCGGATCCACCTCGATAGCATCGAGGACGTGCCGTACGAATCCGATGCCGTCGCCATAGCCGGCAGCAATGACCGCGAGATGGACGTGCGCATTCGGCTGCGCCGGTTCGATGTCCAGCGACTGCTGCAATACATCCTGAGCCTCCTCGAAACGATCGAGACGGACATACACAGTGCCCAGTTCGTAGAGAATGCGGGGATTGAACGGATCCTTCTGCAGCGTACGCTCCAGCACGGCAGCGGCTTTGTCGTCCTGCTCCAGGATACCGAAGGTACGGACAAGGAGAAATGTCGGTTCCAGCGCTTCCGGTGCCCGTGCGGCGAGACCTTCGAGCTCGGCGACCAGCCCTTGCAGATCGGTCGGCTCGCCGCGTGTCAGCCCGCCGATCGCGTCGACGTAGGTGAACAGCGCTTGAGCGACGGCGTCGTCCGGCCGCGTCTGCAGCACCTGCGATGTTATCGCCCGAACCTCGGCATAGGCCTCTGCCGGCGCCATCAACCCCGTCTCCACCTGGCGCAGGTACCCGGACGCCAGCTCGATCTTCGCTTCGACGAAGCCGGGATCGATCAGCAACGCACCCTTCAGCAGGTCCTCGGCGGCTGAAAGGCCGCCGTAGGAATACGTGGCAAGCTGCTCGCGCGCCTGCAGATAAAGGTCATAGGCATCCGGATTGTGGGTTTGCACGACCGAGAGGCTGGCCGTCGCCGGGCCCAGCAGGGACTTTGTCAGCGCGGAGCCGACCTTTCGAGCAATCTCGTCCTGGATCCCGAAGATGTCGTCCAGCGTGCGGTCGTAGCTCTCGGACCACACGTGAAAACCGTCACTGGCGCGGATGAGCTGCGCCGTGATGCGGACCTGATCGCCAGTTCGCTGCACGCTCCCTTCGAGAACGTGCGCGACACCGAGCGCCGAGGCGATCTCGCGGATCGTCCGGTTCTGTCCCTTGAATGCGAAGCTCGAGGTCTTCGCGGCCACCTTGAGATCCGGTATTTGGGCGAGCATGTGGAGCAGCGTCTCGGCCAGCCCGTCGGAGAAGTACGCGTTATCCGGGTCAGGTGACAAGTTGTCGAACGGCAGGACCGCGAGTGATGCCGCATCCACTTGATCGGGTGCGCCAGCAGTGCCGCCGGCATTGCCCCCATGCCGAGCCGCGAAAAAACTCGCGGACAGTACCAGAACGATGACTCCGCCGACCATCAGGTAGTCGGTCAGCCGTTGCCGCACGGGCGGGGGCCCCAGCGCCGTCGTCTCCCGCTTGATGCCCTCCGGTGTGAGCTGGAAAAACCAGGCCAGCACGACCGCCGGAACAAAGCCGAGCGCGAACACCAGCACGACGGCGCGCGGCAACCACTCCGGTGCTCCCACCGTCGGCAAAACCGTGGTAAGGACCTCGGTGAGCAGCCAACCGACGACGACGTAAGCGGCCGCCACGCGGACGACTTTGCGGCGCCTCAGCTCGGCGATGAACGACATTCAGTACTCCGTGGAAACCGTCTGCATGGGAGATTACACCGCCCGAAAGCGGCATCGGCCAGCCGGATGACCCAGTGACCGATGTATTAGATGCCGCGAGCTGGCGTTTCGGCCAGTAGGCTACTGCGCCCATTGGCCGACAGGAGGCAGGACCGCGGTCCCTGCGCGAACTGCGGGATCGGCGCCGCTTATCGCCGGTGAGCGACTTACGCCATTCCGGCGCCGGTACCCTCGGGCACGCTGCCAGGCGCGACCATCACTCTGCGCCGCTGCCGCCACTGACCACGATGCGCCTCGAATCCCGCCGGCACTTCGAAACCAACGAGGCGAGCCGCACGGTCGACGGGGTGTTCGGCAGGCGCCAGTCTGGCCAGCCAACGGGCCGCGCGATAGAGGGCGCGCAGCAACGTCAGGGCAAACACGGCTTCGACAAGCGTTACCACGAATGCCACGGCGGGATTGGTCAGCGCTGCGCGCGCCCTGGCCTTCAGCACAGCCCGTTCGCGCGCAATCTCTATGCTGTCGTAGAAGCTCGGGATGACGAGCAGGGTGAGCAGAGTCGAGGTGATCACCCCGCCGATGATAGCAATGGCCATCGGTCGATAGAACTCGCCGCCTTCGCCCAGACCGATCGCGACCGGCATCATGCCCGCGATGAGCGCGAACGTCGTCATGAGGATGGGGCGCAAACGCAAACGTCCTGCATGCATCAACGCCTCCTCGCGATCGACGCCTTGCGCTTCCTCCTTGCGCGCGCAGTCGAGCAGCAGAATGGCGTTCTTCGCGACCAGTCCCATGAGCATGATGACGCCGATGAAACTCATCAGGTTGAGCGTGCCACCCGTCGCGAGCAGCGCCAGCACGACGCCGATCAGTGACAGCGGCAGCGACAGCATGACCGGTACCGGCGCCGTGAAAGACCCGAACTGCATGACCAGCACCAGGTACATGACGCCGATACCCAGGAAAAGGGCGGTAAACATCTCGCTGAACACTTCTTCCTGATCGCGTGAGGCGCCGCCCAGGGACAGGCCGTAACCTTCCGGGAACTCGATGGCTTCCGCCAGCTTCATGGCGTCCGCCGTGACTTCGCCCGGCGACCGTCCTTCGACGTTGGCCGAAACAGTGACCGTGCGCTTGCCGTCCAGGTGCTGGATCCGCGCCGGCCCCTTGTCGAGGGTAATGGTCGCGATTTGATCGAGCGGCACCATCATGCTGGTTCCCGTGACCGCGACCGGCAGTTGCTCGATGTTGCTCGCATTGACACGATCATCGGGATGCAATCGCACCGCGACATCGCGTGCTTCGCCCACGGGATCCACCCAATCGCCCACTTCCACGCCGGCGAACGCAACGCGCAGCGTCTGCGCGGCATCGGCCATGGAGATGCCGAGCTGGTTTGCCAGCCCGCGTTTGAGCTCGATGCGTAGCTCGTCCTTCGGATCCTGTTCCGAGAGACCGACATCGACGGCGCCCGGAATTCCTCTCACTTGGTTCATGAAGTCGTTGGTGATTTCCATGAGGCGGCGCGAATCCTCGCCAAAGAACTGGATCTGCACCGGCTTCTGTGCGCCGTTGTTGAGATCGTCCAGCACCACGTATTCGGCGCCGACCAGGCGCTTCAGCAACACGCGAAGGTCCACCGCGATATCGAACGACGAGCGGTTACGTTGCCCGCACATCGCCGACGTCCACCCAAATGCGTCCGCCGCCGGCGTTCACGAATGAGTCGGTCGACTTGGTTTCAGGCATCGAGCGCGCAAGTTCCGCGGCCTGCTCCACCTTTTCGCGCGCGTAGTCGAGACTGGTACTCGATGGTGTGCGGATATCGACCGCGATGGTGCCGTAGTCGGCCTTCGGTATGAATTCACTGCCGCCAAGTTTGATTTGCAGCACCAGCGCCGCAACCAGGGCGAGCACCGAAATCGCGGCCATCCACTTGCGGTGGTGCAGCGCCCAGGCGATGACATCGCCGTACCGGTCCGACTGGTGATCGAACCACTCGTTGAAGCGCTGCAAATACCTGCCGAGACCACGCTGTTCGCGCTGACGGTAGTTGGGCGGATCGCCCCAGTAGGCGGACAGCATCGGATCGAGAGTGAAGGAAACCAAGAGGCTGACCAGCACAGACGCCGCCACCGTGACGGCGAACGGACGAAACCACTCGCCGGCGCCGCCGCCCATGAAGGCGACCGGGACGAATACCGCGACGATGGACAACGTGGTTGCCGTGACCGCGAGGCCGATTTCCGCGGTGCCCTGGCGCGCGGCGGTGACGCGATCTTCCCCGCGCTCCATATGCCGAACGATGTTTTCCCGGACCACGATCGCGTCGTCGATGAGCACGCCGATTGCCAGCGACAGCCCCAGCAGCGTCATGAAGTTCAGCGTGAAGCCGCACAGCCATATGGCGATGAACGCCGCGATGGCCGAAGTCGGCAGGGACAGGCTCGTGATCAGCGTGGAACGCCAGGAATTGAGAAAGGCGTACACCACGAAGATCGTGAGCCCGGCACCGAAGATCAGCGCATGAATGACGTTGGCCAGCGAATTGGAAGCGTCCTCACCGCCGTCATAGGTCACTTCGAGCTGCGTGCCCTCGGGCAGGGTCTTGTTGATCTCGGCCACTTCCTCGCGGACGCGCTCGGCCACCTTCACGGTGCTGGATTCGCGCGAGCGCACTACCGACAGACCCACATTTGGCTGGCCGTTGCGCATGCTGTAGCTGTCGGACTCCGCGAATCCGTCCTCGACGGTGGCCACATGGCCGAGCCGCACAATCTCCTCGTCCAGTCGCTTCACCACCACGTCGTTGAATTCGACCGGTGCTTCGATGCGGCCGACCAGGCGGATGTTCTGTTCGTCGAGCGGTCCTATTACGCGACCCACCGGTGCTGTGGTGTTCTGCGCTTGCAGTGCGTCGACCACCTCGCCCACCGAAACGTTGAACTCGCGCAATTTCTCGGCATGCAGCAGGACTGACAGCTCGCGGTGCAGCGCACCGTCGACTTCTACCACCGCAACGCCGTCGAGACTGCGGAGACGATCGGCGAGCACGTCTTCGGCCAGGCGCGAGATTTCGGCGTGGGTTTGCCGGTTCGACGACAGCGCCAGGTTTATGATCGGCTCCGCGGACGGATCAACGCGGTACAACACCGGCTCGCGCATCTCGACCGGCAGCTTGTAGCGCACCGAGGCGATGGCGTTGCGGATCTCGTCAGCGGCCGCCGGCATCTCCTTCTTGAAGTCGAAGATGATGATGATGCGCGCGTTGCTTTCCGAGGAGGTCGAGCGGATCTCGTAGACCTGCGGAATGCTCAGCAGCGCCTTTTCGACGCGATTGACGATCTCGCGCTCGACGGTTTCCGGCGACGCGCCCGGGTACGGGAAATTGACCACCATCACCGGCTGGTCGACGTCGGGGATCTGGTTGACGCGCAGATTTTTCAGCGCCAGAAGCCCCAGGCACATGAGCACGATGATCATCGCAACCGTGGTCACCGGTTGCCGGATACTGAAATCGGAGAGCAGCATGACTCAGTCTTCCGCGGTAATCGTCAGCGATTCCGGTCGGTCCGCGAGCTGTGCCGCCTGGCCATCCTTGAGGGTCGACCCCGGAAAGCGCAGCACCGTGTCCCCTTCGGCGAGGCCATCCTCCACGGCGTATTGACCGGTGCGTTCATCACGCGCGCCAAGATCGAGCGCCACCCGCTGCAAGCTGCCGTCCTCGAGGCGCCAGGCGAAGGCGTGGTCGCCCTCGTGCAGGATCGAGGCGGCCGGTACGGCCAGCCGTGCTGTACTGTGAGCTTCAATCCGACCCTCGGCATACAGCCCCACCACCCCGGGCATCTGTTCGGGATCCGCAAAGCTGACCAGGACCTCGACCTGGCGCGTCGTAGCATTGGCGGCGGGGTTCACCCGCGTCACGGTGCCGGCGAAGTCGGCTTCGCCGAAGCCCTGAATACGGAAATGCACGCTCTGGCCGGCGGCCACCTCGCCGATGCTGTCGGCGGACACGCGACCCTGGAAGCGCATGCTGGCCGGATCGATGACCTGCATGAGTTCCTTGCCCACGGACGCCGTATCGCCGGCAGACACCTTGCGGTCGCTCACGAGGCCGTCGAAGGGCGCGCGCACGTCGGTGCGTTCCAGTTGCTGGCGGGCAATCACGACCCGCGTGCGTGCCGCTTCGCTTTCGCTCTGCGCGCTGTTGCGCTGAATCTCGGTGTCTTCGAGCTGTTGGGCCGAGACGACATTTTCCTCCCGCAATTTGAGCATGCGCTGGTACTGGCGCTCCGTCTGCTCATAGGCAAGGTCGGCGGCGTGCGCCGACGCCTCGGCAGACGTCAAGGCGTCGCGAATGGCGGTCTGGTCGAGGCGCACCAACAGATCGCCGCGGAGGACCGGGTCACCGTTCTCCTTCAACACGGCCAGCACCACCGCCGGTACTTCCGCCCGCAGGTCGGCGCGACGCTCGGCTTCGATGGACCCTGTAATCAAAGGGCCGGACGCGAGCGTGTTGCGGCTCACGGTAACAAGGTCTTCAGGCGCAAGCAGCAAGGGTGCGGCTACGGCCTGCTCGGGCGTGCTGCCGGCACCGTCGCCGCAGGCGCCAATGCCGGTCATCGAAAACGCCAGGACGAGCGCCACACCGGCTCGGCGAACGCTTGGGATTCTTGTGAACACGCAAATTTTCCTAGAGCACCGTGTGATCGTATCGGCGACTGCCGGCCATTCCTTGTCGATGAATTGCTGGCGTTCGTCAAAGGTCGCCGCCCGAGGGTATGTCGGCCAACGCAAGTCCGTCGCTGCTCTACTCGCCATCGTGACGGACACCGTATGCCCGGTTCGCTGAATTAGTGTTGTAGTCAACTATAACACCATAAAAGAGGATTGGAAACCTTTTCGAACCCGTCGCCCAGCGCCATTACGTCTGCAGTTCTCTGGCTGCCGCGCACGTCGGTTTGCTTTCAAGCATTCCGGGCCTGCCCTATGCTCGGCGGATGGAACACGAAGCCGACGACTGCGGCCTGATGGAGCGCTACCGCAATCCCTGTGGTGCTTTGTGCTGGGGGGTGGTGCGAAAGACTGCCCGGGCAGGCGGTGGCGCCTTTTCGGGACTGGGCAGTCTAGCCGTCTGCTTGCTTGATTTAAATAGTCCAGCACGCCACTTTTTTTGGAGTACGTACAAACGCTTAGGGGTCCGGCGCGAGCCGCTGACTCTCACACGACCAGTTCGGGACTCTTGCGGAACTCCGACAACCCGGTTGGCGGCCGGGTTCAATCCTTTCTCCGCAGAATCAGGGAAAATTCGCGGCTGCTGACCGTTCGAAGGGGACTTGAACATGCGACAAGCTACGCCGTGGGCCGTTTTTGCCATGAGTGCAAGTGTCGTTTCTCACGCGGCGACTCCACCGCCCGAGATTCTTGTTCCAGGTACGAAGCTTTATACGGAAAGCATCACCTCCACCGCGGACAGAACGGTGATCATTGGAGCGATGGGCCCTGGCGCAATATTCCGCGCCCAGCCTGGCGCCGCCTCGGCAGAAGTCTGGATCAAGCCGAAAACGGACGGCCTGTCGAACGTTCTGGGCGTGTTCGCAGATGAAAAATCGAGCACCCTCTAGGCCTGCTCGTTCTCGGAAACCCCAGAAGGCGTCACGCCACCGCCATCGACGCTGCATGCTTTCGATCTGGCGACAGGCACACCCAAGGGGAAGTGGCAGTTGCCGACAGCCGGAACTCGTCCGCCATCACGTAGTTGTCAATGTGCTCGAGACCAACCGACTGTTCAGCGTGCCGATTGAGGTTGATGGTAAAGCGGGTCCGGTAGCGGAAGTGAAACTCGATCGTCCCCTCAAGAATCCAGACGGCCAACGCACGTATGGTGATGATGGGATCCTCATCGTGGATGCAGGCGAAGACGGGCGGTTGATGCACATAACTTTGAATGGCGACAAGCTCGATTCAGGAACGGTGAAGACGCTCCAGTCCGGTTTTGCGAATGGCCCCTCGGTGACGGTCGTTGGCCACACTGCCTATGTGATTGAAGCGCAGTTCGAGACGGCTGACAAGCCGCCAGTGAAGCCGTTCAAAGCGATAGCAGTAAAGCTGGTTCAGTAAGGCTCAAGGGAAGACATCGATGCGCTGGGAAACAGTTGGATCGCTTGCCGTGATCGTTGCGTTGTCCGCGGCGGGGTGTGAACGCTCGAGTCCGCCGCCTCCTCCAGCCGCGGAGAAGGCACCCGCTGTCGTCACCTGCCCTGCGAACGACAGTGGTCTCACTCTACCTGCAGGTTTCTGCGCAAGTGTTTTTGCTGACGGCACCGGGCACGCCAGAAATATGGTGGTAGCTTCGAATGGCGTCGTATACGTCAATACGTGGAGCGGCGAGTACTACGGGAAGGACCCACTGCCGGCCGGTGGGTTTCTGGTGGCATTGCAGGATACTACGGGAACCGGCAAGGCAGATGTGATTCGCCGTTTCGGCGAGACGATCAAATCGGGCGGCAAAGGCGGTACGGGCATCGCTCTCTACAAAGGCCAGTTATACGCGGAGATCAACGACCGCATAGTGCGCTACGCGTTGTCCGATAGCGACCCGGTGCCGCAGGGCCCGCCTGAAGTCATCGTCTCCGGATTGACAACGGAAGGTGAGCATCCTATGCATCCTTTCGCCATCGATGCGGCCGGCATGATGTATGTCGATGTCGCCTCGGCGACTAATAACTGTCAGAAGAAGAACAGGCAGGACGACTCCCCCGGCCACCAACCTTGCAAGGAGCTCGAGACTCGTGGCGGCATCTGGCGCTATGACGCCAACATGACCGGGCAAGAGTTTTCCCCCGCCGATCGATACGTGAGCGGCATTCGCAATGCAGGCGGCATCGCAGTGGATGCTACGGATCAGCTCTACGCTACTCAGCACGGCCGTGATCAGCTCGGTGAAAACTGGAGCAAATTCTATACGCCTGAGCAGGGCGCAATGTTGCCCGCAGAGGAAATGCTGCGTATCGAACTAGGCGCCGTCTACGGATGGCCGCATTGTTACTACGACGCAGGGCAGGGCAAGCTGGTGCTCGCACCGGAGTACGGCGGCGATGGCGGCAAGACCGTTGGCCTGTGCGCGGAGCGGCGCGCCCCGGTCGCGGCATTCCCCGCCCACTGGGCGCCAACTGCGTTGCTCTTTTATCAGGGCTCGCAGTTCCCGGCGCGATACCGCGACGGTGCTTTCATTGCGTTCCATGGCTCATGGAACCGGGCGCCGTTTCAGCAGGGCGGATACAACGTGGTGTTCCAGCCTTTGAAGGACGGTAAGGCCGCACCCGGCTGCGAGATCTTCGCCGATGGATTCGCCGGCAGCGTCAAGACTCCGGAAGGAGCGTTACATCGTCCAACCGGCCTTGCGTATGACCCGGATGGCGCGCTGTACATCTCGGACGACGTGATGGGACGCATCTACCGCGTCACCTATCGTGGTGAGCCTGGAGTAGATTCTGTGGCAGGAACGGCCTGTCCGGATCCTTCGGCCCCACCTGCGAAGGACGAGGCTGTAAGCGAGGACGAAGCCAATCTTCCCGTGCCGCCCGGCTCCGATATAGAGACGGTCGCGCTCGGTAGCCGGCTCTATCATGCACTCGAGGGCACTGCGACAGCTTGCGTTGGTTGTCACGGTGCACGCGCGACCGGCTCACCTCTGGGGCCGGATCTGACGGATGACGAATGGCTGTGGAGCGATGGCAGTGTAGACGGCATCGCGAGGACCATGACGGAAGGCGTCGCGCGGCCCAAGCAGTTCCGCAATCCAATGCCGCCGACAGGAGGCGCTCAGCTGACTGCCGAGCAGATTTCCGCGATCGCCGAGTACATCTGGGCGGTGAACAAAACGCGAAAGTAAACTGACCTCATTCTGCGCCGTCTGAGGAAAGCGCGACAAAAAAGGAATAGTTCGATGAAAACGATGACAGCCTTTTTCGTTGCGACGAAAAGTTACGCGAAGATGCCGACGCGCAAGTCAATCGCTGAAACTCAGCTCGCGTCCCCTCGTCTCAGGTAGCGTGAGAACGCTCAAAATGACCAGCAGGTAAGCCCCTGCAGCCAGGTAGCCGATCGCGAGGCCGAGCGGCATTTTGCTGCTCAGATACCCAACCAGGGCCGGGCCGACCGAGCCAATGGCACGGCCGACGTTGTAGCAAAAGCCCTGGCCGGAACCTCGCACACGACTCGGGTACAGCTCGCTCAGATACGCGCCCATTCCCGAGAAGATGCCCGAGAGGAAGAAGCCTAGGGGGAAGCCAAGCAGGAGCATCAACGAGTCAGTGATGGGGATCTGCGTGTAGGTGACGATCAGCACGCCGGCACTGCACGCAAACAGCATGAAACAGCGACGGCGGCCAATGCGGTCAGAGAGGTAAGCACTGGTGAGGTAGCCAAGAAAGGACCCGACGATCAATACGAGGAGATAGCCGCTGGTGTTCAGCACCGATAGCTGACGTTCGGTCTTGAGATAGGTTGGAAGCCAGGTAGTAATCGCGTAGTACGCGCCCATCATGCCGGTCGCGAGCAGGCTCGCTCGCAGGGTGGTGCTGAACAGCTCTGGGGAGAAAATTTCCAGGAAACTAGCCTCGTGGCCGTCCTGATTCAGCTTGGCTCGATTGGCTCGGTAGATCACCGGATCCTCGAGGTTGCCACGGATATAGAGGATCAAAAGAGCCGGAAGCACGCCGATCCAGAACAGGATCCGCCATGCAAGTTCTGGCTCAACCAAGGCATACACGGCCCAGAACGCGATTGCCGCCAAGCCCCAGCCGACCGCCCAGGCACTTTGCACGAGGCCAACGGCCTTCCCGCGATGACGCGCCTGGATCATCTCGGCGACCAGCACGGATCCCACTGACCATTCGCCGCCGAAGCCCAGGCCCTGCAGCGCGCGGGTAATCAATAGCTGCTCGTAGGAGTTTGTGAAGCCGCTCAAGAACGTAAAGATGGAGAACCACAGCACGGTGACCTGCAGCATCCTGACGCGCCCATACTTGTCCGACAGCACGCCGGCAGCCCAGCCACCGATTGCCGAGGTAATCAGCGAACCGGTAGCGATGAATCCTGCCTGTACCCTCGTCATGCCCCATACCACGATCAGGGTCGGGATGAGCATCGTGTAGATCATGTAGTCGAAGGCATCGGTTGCGTAGCCGGCAAATGATGCGGCCAGCGTCTTGCGCTCCGCATGGCTCGTGTCCTCAATCCACATGGAGCCCTGCTCTTGGCACGTACTTCGCAGATGCGGCAGTCTTCTCTTTTGGGCTCGTCATTGCCAGCCAGAATCTCTCCGGGCGCGCCATTTTTCAAGGACTTGCACGCGCCCCCGGAAGAGGCGCCGCGCTATTCAGGCGGCAGTTTGGCTGAGAAGAAGGGGCCGGCGCAGCGGCACCGGGCGATCGGGCGCTGATCAGTCCTTCGCGGCGGGCGGGAAACTCTCGTCAGCGCGCTGCCGGACCATGTCGGCAACCCGGTAGCGGCCGGTCGCCGTCAGCGTGTCGTAGCCCGTGTGCGCTACGCGCAGCTGTTCGCGCTTGAGCGCGAAGCTGGATGCCGCGACCACGTCGAGCGAGGTCGCGTGCGAGAACAGGAAGCCCTGCGCGGCCACGCAGCCTAGCTGCAGGAGCTGGGCCACCTGGTCGTCGATCTCGACGCCCTCGGCGACCGTCTCGAGGCCGAGCGTCTCGCCCAGCATGACGACCGCGCGCGCGAGCTTCGGTCCCTCGGCCGACTCGGTCAGCCGGCTGATGAACGAGCGGTCGATCTTCAGGATGTCGATCGGGAAACGATGCAGATACGAGAGCGACGAGTAGCCGGTGCCAAAATCGTCTATCGCGAGGCGGACGCCAAGTGACTTGAGCTCGCGGAGCTTCACGAGGTTGCCCTCGGAGTTGTGCATCATCGTGCTCTCGGTCAGCTCGATGAGCAGGCTCTCGGGCTCGAGGCCCGATGTCTCGAGCGCGTCGCGGACGTCCGCGACCAGGTCGCCTTGCTGCAGGTGGCGGCCGGAGATGTTCACTGCGATCCGCAGGCCCTTGCCCGCGGCGACCGACTTGCGCCATTCCTGCACTTGGCAGCAGGCGTCCATCAGCACCCAGCGCCCGAGGGCGATGATCTGGCCGGTCTCTTCCGCCGTCGGGATGAACTGGCCGGGCATCAGGCGACCCTGTTCCGGGTGTTGCCACCGCACCAGCGCCTCGACGCCGAGAAGCTCGGTGGTCTTGAGGTCGATGATCGGCTGGAACTCGAGGAAGAACTCCTTGCGGACCAACGCCTGGTTGAGGTCGTCCTCGAGGCGCAGGCGCTCGCGCAGCTGTTCCTGCATGCGCATGTGGAACACGACGTGTCGGCCCTTGCGGGAGGACTTCGCGTTGTACATCGCGATATCGGCGTTGCGCAGCAACTGCTCGGTGTCGTGACCGGACTCCGAGAGCGCGACGCCCACGCTGGTGGTCACCAGCAGCTCGTTGCCGTCGATCAAGAGCGGCAGCCGGAAGGCTTCGGTCACGGCGGCCGCGATCTGCTCGGCCTGCTCGAGCGTCGAGACGCCCTCGAGCAGCACCGCGAACTCATCGCCGCCGAGCCGGGCGACCGTGTCGGCCGAACGCGTGCACTTGACGAGCCGCTGCGCGGCGGTCTGCAGCAGCCGGTCGCCGACGTCGTGCCCGAGCGTGTCGTTCACGTTCTTGAAGTTGTCGAGGTCGATCATCAGGACCGCCAGCCGGTCCTGGGTGCGCCGCGAGAGCGCAATAGCGTGCTCGACGCGATTGCGGAACAGGCTCCGGTTCGCAAGCAGCGTCAGCGGGTCATGGAAGGCGAGCTGGCGAAGCTGGTCCTCGAGTGCCTTGCGCTCGGTCACGTCGCGCAGGTTGAGGGCGAGTCCCTTTACCGCCGGGTCGTCGAGCAGGTTGCTGCCGACGCATTCCGCGATGAAGCGCTTGTTCTTGGTGCCGACGTACAGATCGACCGGGCCGATCGAGCCGCCCTGGGCTGCCTTGACCTCGGCAAGGAACGCGGCGATGCGCTCGCGGTCCGCCTCGCGCCAGATCTCGCCCAGCCTGCGGCCGACGAGGTCCTCGTGCCACAGGCCGAACGTGCGCTGCATGGCGGGCGACGCGTACTCGATGCGGCCGTCGGCACTCACGATCATGATCGCGTCCGACGCATTGCGGATCAGCGACGCGAAGCGGGCCTCGACGAGGTCCACGGCCTTGCGCTGGCGCTCCTTGGCGTCGTCACGCAGGATCACGCTCTGCCGGGCCATGACCAGCACGGCGAGCACGAAGATCACCACGGTCATGATCGTCAACGTGTCCTTCCCGTCGCCGCCCGCGAAGTACACGAGCACGAAGAAGGACAGGCCAAGGCCCGCGTAGGCGACGCCCTGGTTCAGGGCACCTCCGGCCGCGGCGCGCTGGCGCTCCGGTCGCGACTGGTCGCGGATCTGCACCTGCGCCGCGCCGGCAAGGCCCGCGTAGCAGGCGAGATACAGGACGTCCGAGAAGTTCGCGCCGGAAAAGTACGAGTTCTCGACGACCGCTGTCGCCCAGACGATGTCGCCGAGGAACATCATCCCGAAACCGCCGGTCAGCAGCGCGAGCGTCATGCGCCGCAGCGGGCAGTGCGAGCTGTTCATGAGCAGCACGCCGATCGCCATGAGCATCACGCAGTCGCACGCGATGTACACCTGCGCCAGCACGAACCGCGCCAGTTCCTCCTCGCTGGCCGCAGCCGCCGGGCTGATCACGAAGAACCAGAAGAAGGTGCCGAATCCCAGCACCAGGATCAGCGCGTCGAGCAGCAGCCGTCCCCAGGACGCGCGCAGCGAACTCGCGCGCACGGCGACCGTGAACCCCGTGAGCAGGACCGGGAAGAACGCGAGATAGAAGAGGTCCGCCAGCGACGGGAACGGTGTCAGGTCCGCGATCCGCAGGTACGCGTCGATCAGGTTGCCGACGTTGTAGGTCACGATCGCGGCGGCGATGAACTTCCAGGTCTTGCGCGCCGACGTCTGCTGCGCCTGGCGCGCCGCCACGATCGCCAGCAGGGCCGCCGCGAAGGCGGCCGGCTGGTCCGAGACGAGGCGGTAGAAGTCGAGGCCGGGCGACGGCGGCAGGTCCGCGACGGCCAGGAAAATCGCGGCCAGGACGTAGCCGAGCGTGCCGATGGCCAAGGCACCCGTCCACCCGTCGGCGAAGCCGACGCGCGTGATGCGGGTAGTGACCCCGAAATGTCCCGTCGCCGTACCGACGTTCATGCCGCGACCTGCCGTCATCTGTCAAACGCGAGTTTCCACGGAGCGCAGCATTGCCGCACGGCAGGCGTTCAAAGGTGTGACGTGCGTCCGGTCACGCCGGCGTGGACCGTGAACCGGTCGTCATTTTTTCCTGTAGTACGGCAGGCCCGCAGGGCGTCAGGTCACGCCGTGCCGTTCCGGATTCGATCGGCGCGAGGAGGCGCCGATCCACGGCCGTTACCTCCCGAAACGGAACACAAACTCCTGCATGCCGTTGGCCAGCAGCCTTGCATGCTCGATGGCGACCCCGCCCATGATCCGGCCGAGGAATTCGGGCGAGTACCGCGGCGCCTCGATCATGGCCGGCGAAGGAACCGCCTGATTGACCAGGACGCCGTCCTCCGCGGGCATCCATCGTCCGGGCCGATCCGGCATCGTCCGTTCGAAATAGACGATGAGCGCATGCGCGCGGCCACCCGGACGCGCGCGCGTTCCGATGGTAGCCATCAGGGCCGATATCGCGTCGGGCTTCAGGTAGTTCAGCAGGTCCCAGCAGTACACGAGGTCGACGGGATCGCCGACCCGGTGCTCCGGCAACAGCGATTCCGCCGCCGCCAGGCGTTCGTTCCGCTCCTGATCCGCGTTCAGTTGCTCCAGCCCGCCGTTGCGAACCAGGTCGGCGATTTCCACGCAGCAGCGAAAGCCGCCGAGCAGCGACAACATTTGCGTAGAGACCGCGCCGAGATCGAGGGCGACATGACGCGACGACTCGTCGAGATTGTCGATGAGCAGTTTGAAGAGCGGCGCCTTGAGCGCCGATGGAGAAACCATCGGCGCCCGGACCGTCGCCCGGCCCATGGAGGAGCGCCTGGCCGTTACTTGACTCCCGCTGCGGGACTGACGGCAGGGCCCGAGTCTTTGTTATCGGGCTTCGGCGTCGACTTGAACTCGGCGCTCTTGCCGGGCTGGCGATCGGCCCCCGGCCGCGTACCCGCCTGCAGGTTCGCCTTGTTGAACGCCTTCTCGACCGCGTCCTGGTCCATCTCGATCGAGCCCTTGAACTTTGCGCCTTCCTCGACGCTGACCTTGGGCGCCGTGATGTTGCCGCGAACCTGGGCATTCACATGCACGATGACCCGGTCGGTCGCGTACAGGTCGCCTTCCGTAATACCGTCGACGATGATCGACTTCGCGTACACGTCGGCCCGGACCTTGCCTTCCTTGCCGATCGTCAAGCTGCTGTCCTTGAACTCCACCGTTCCGCTGACGTCGCCCTCGATCCTCAAGTCCTCATTGCCCCGCACCGCGCCTTCTATCTGTATGGATCGGCCGATCACGGCACATTCGCCCTTGCGATCCGCAGGCTTCGCGCTAGCGGTTTGGATACTGCGATTCGGTTCGATCGGCCTCGCCTCGGCCCCCTGGTCGGGAGCGTCTTCCCTTTTTCCGCGCT
This sequence comes from uncultured Pseudomonadota bacterium, assembly GCA_963770585.1. GTDB lineage: Bacteria > Pseudomonadota > Gammaproteobacteria > Steroidobacterales > Woeseiaceae > UBA1847. Next base: position 395,479 of record CAVYQH010000001.1, read on the forward strand.
CGAACATGGAAAACCCCCCTCATTAACGCTTTGAGCCGCAGTAACTAACATGCTGGTCGGGACCGAACAAGTGTCGCCGACAGGCGACGGTTCTGCAATCAGTGTCCCGGAACCGATCCGGTGAGTGCGGCGACAGGCAAAGTGCTGCAATATTCCGGATAACCGGACCCAAGGAGACGAGTCATGAGAACCATCCCTGCCCTGATTTTCACGCTGGTGCTTCTGGGCTGCAATCCGTCACCTGCGCCCGAAGAAGACACGCCGGAAGAAGACGCCCCCGAAGCCGGAATGTCCGCGGATCAGCCGGCCGAGCCTGCCACCGGCGCGGCGACGCCGATGTCGCAAGCGGGGCAGAGCGCCTCCGAACGCCTCGAGGCTATCCTCGCCGCCCAGCCCGCGGAAGTGAAGGCGCGCTACGACTATCGCCACCCGCAGGACACGCTCGAATTCTTCGGCATCGTTCCCGGCATGACCGTGGTCGAAGCGTTGCCCGGCGACGGGTGGTACTCCAAAGTGCTGATTCCGTACCTGGGCGGGGAGGGGCGCCTCATCGGCGCCAACTACGCGCAGGAGATGTGGCCGAAGTTCGGTTTCTTCGATCAGGCGTTCATCGATTCGATGAAGACTTGGACAACGGACTGGCAGCAGGAGGCGAAAGCTTGGCAGGGCGAGGACGGTGCCGCTGTCGGTGCCTTCGTGTTCGGCTCGATGCCCGAGTCGATGGAAGGGCAGGCAGACGCGGTGCTGCTGATCCGTGCTCTGCACAACCTCGCGCGTTTCGAAGACGAGGGCCAGTTCCTGACAACCGCGCTCGAGGAGACGTTCAGGATCCTGAAGCCCGGCGGCATTGTCGGCGTTGTGCAGCACGAAGCCCGGTCGAACATGCCGAATGCGTGGGCGAGCGGCGACAACGGCTATCTCAAGAAGCAGTTTGTGATCGACCGCATGACGCAGGCAGGCTTCGAACTCGTCGACGAGACGGATATCAACCAGAATCCGAAGGACCAGCCGACCGAGAAGGAGGTTGTGTGGCGGCTGCCGCCGACGTATCAGACAAGTCAGGAAGATCCCGAGCTGCGGGCACAGATGGACGAGATCGGCGAATCGAACCGCATGACGCTGAAGTTCGTGAAGCCGGAGGCCGCTGCGGCGATCACCGGCCGCTGATCGCGCGGTGCTCGAAGCGAACAACCACGGTCTTCGACGTAGCCGGTAACCGTGGGGACGGCAACGACATCATCTGCGGGGCACTCCAGTTGACTGACCCAGGGAAACGCGGCCGACTCACTCGGTCCATGAGGCAATTATTCGTGGTGGGGGTTTGTTCCGCCGCCATCCTGGCTTGCAGCGACGGGTCAGGAGGCGATGACGCTTGCGCGAACGATCCTCCCCCCGCAGCCGCGCTGCGCGCGGGATCCTGGGACCCGGGATTCGTTCTACCCGGCACGGTGGCGCGCAATGTCGCGCGGTGGGACGGCCGCGCCTGGAGCGCACTCGGCGACGGGCTCGAGAACCCCGTGCTCACGCTTGCGCGGCACGGTGACCGGATCATGGCGGGCACCCAGAAGGACTTTGGTTCCAGCCCGACGAGCCCGCTGGTTGCGGCGTGGGATGGGTCCGTCTGGGCCAATGTCGGCACGGCGCTCGAGCAGGACGCATTCAATCCGCAGATTCGCCAGATCGTGAGCGGCGGCGACTACCTCGTCGCCGTCGGACAGTTTCCATTCCTCGGCGGCGCCGCCACCCTCGAGGGCGATTCCTGGACGGTCGTCGCCGGTATGAACCAATTTGGCCAGAATGCGCTGCTCCGGCCCGAGGGTCTTTATATCGGCGGCGGCTTCAACGCAATCGAGAATCGGCCGAGCGTTGGCTTGGGATTGTTGCGCGCGGAGCGCTAAGGCTCAACCTGCGAGCTCATAGGTCCATCAGTGTCCCGGAACCGAACCGGTGAGTTCGATCGGCACCGGCACGACCGGATCGCCGAATCCGTCGAGCAGCAGCACGACGCCCTCGCGGGGTTCGGACACGCCGTCGACAAACGTTGGCAAGGTGACGGTTGCCTGCGTCTGGCCCGGCAGGAACTCGAGGTAGATGAAGATCCCGAGCTCCGAGAGCGGGACGGCCGGATCGGGCGGCACGATGCCGTAATATTCGAGGAACGAGGCGGGCACGTCGTCGGTGTCGAGCTCGGGCATGCGCGAGCCGCCCGGCAGGAACTGCAGGGACCAGAAGCCGCCATGTGCAAGCGGCTCGGACAGGTGGAAGGTCCAGTTGAGCGCAGCGCCTTCCGCCGCCATGACGTGGGCGACTTTCACGGTCAGGGTCGGCGCGGGGTCGTCCTCCTCGACCAGGATGGTCGCGTCGAAGTCGCCGGTTACGGCATTCCTCCGCGCCAGCACCGCGATCTGGATGAGCTGCGGGAAGGGGCTGTACACGTTGTCGGCGACGTACCGGTAGGGGATGGACGCCGACGTCGCGCCGGGCTCGAGCACCAGCGGAAAGCCGCGCGTCGGCTCGTCGAAGCTGGCGTAGTCGGTCAGCTGCACCCACAGGCGCGCGCGTCGGGTCACGGCGCCGTCGACGAAGACGGGCACTTCGAGCGAGTGCTCGCCGCTGTCGCCTTCTTTCACGATGACGTCGACGACGCTGACGCGAGGCAAATGGATCGGGTCGCTGGCAGCTATGCGGTCGCGCCAGGTCGAGACATCAAGCAGCCAGAAGAGGCCGTGCGGCGTGCGCGGCGTGAGTTCGACGGCCCGGATCTCGCGAGGATCCAGGCGCGTGCCCGCGAGGCTCGCGCGCAGCTGCCGGGCCACGACTTTGCCGAGCGGGCTCGGCCCGAAGTAAGAGCGCAGTGTCAGCGGCCGCGTGCCGAGGCGCGTCCAGCGGCCGGACGCATCGCGAACGCGCACGTCGAGCTCGACCGGTGCCGCATTCGGCACGCCGGCGATCCGAAAGTCGAGCGCCTCGAACGGGCGATCGCCGGGATCCACCGGAATCCGCAGATGCCCGCCGGCCGCGCCCCATTGCACCCGCAGCGCCTTCGGCGCGGGCGCGGTCTCGGCGAAAGACATCGGGGTCCAGTGCGGGAGCAGTTCGAAGTACAGGCTGCGCGCGCAGCCCGGGCGCAGGTCGAAGGGGCCGGCGGTGAAGTATCCGCGGCACGGGATGGCCGACAGTCCGTGCGCGCTGAAGTCCAGGCCTCTGCCCGCCGCGTAGATCACGCGTTTGTCGCCGCCCACCGCGTGCACGAATGCCTGCGCCCGGCCGGTGGAGGCCGGTTTCACCCGCGCGCCGTCGAGCAGCGGCAGCGAGCGCGCATCGCCCGCGATGGCGAGGTCGACCAGCGCCGCGGTGTAAGCGAGGCCTACGGCCTGCTGCTCGGCGGGCATGAGCCGCTTCGCGCCGCCCTCGCCGCACTGCGGGTCGCCCGGATCGAACCAGTCGTCCCAGGCCGGCGACTTCGACAGCCCGGGCGTCCATTCGGTGTTGTAGTAATTGTGGTTGGTGCCCATCGCCATGACCGAAGACCGCAGCGCGCGGTCCGGCGTCAGGTCGCGACCGATGTCCACGTACTGCTGGCCCTGCAGGTCGGACACGTCGCCGTCGCAGAACGGCAGGATGACGGTGGTGGGAATGCCGGGCGCGACCTGCCGGCCGAAGGCCGTCGGGCCGATCAGCACGAGTCCACGGATCGTCCAGGGATCGTGGGCGTCGGTATCGATCGCGGCGCGCTCGACGCCTTCGCCGCCGCGGCTGTGACCGACCAGCACGACGTCGTCCAAATCGGCGCGGCGGTGGAATCGCCCGCCCCAGGGATCGCCACCGTGCCTCGACCATTTGGCCCACAGGGCCAGGTGATGGCGCAGGAGCTGCGAGCGCGCGAAAGCGCCGCCGTCCATGAACAGGCCGTCCTGACCGTTGACGCCGTTGGCGGCGATGGAAACGGTCAGGTACCCCTGCGAGGCGAGCACGCGCGTCATGTAGCGGTAGCCGGTGTGGCTGGGCACGGACCGCCATCCCGGCGGGCAAGGCCAGTTGGTCGTGGACTCGCCGTCCGGGCCACCCCGGTAACAGGTATTGTGGCGGCCGTGCAGGAACAGCACGAGCGGCATCGGCTTCGCGAGACCGACGGGGGTGACGACCTCGCCCACGACCTCGACCGGCGCTTCGAACCCGGCGACCGGCATCGCGGGCAGCACGTAACGCAAAAACTCAATCGGATACGGACCCGGCGCCGCGGGATCGTGCCCGGTCACTGCGACCGGCGGTTCCTCAGGCGGCACGGCGCGCGGGATTCGGAGCATCGCGTCACCGGCATCGAGACGCCGGCCTGCGGCCCAGACCGAAAGGTCGGTCAGCGGACCAGGCGGCGACAGTCGCAGCCGCAGGGTCCGGCCGCTCGCGGCCGGATAGCCCAGCAATCGCGTTCCCGAGCGGAATTCGTAACGGGCACCGCCCATGCGCAGCGGCGCGTCGCTGGTCCAGACGAGGTCATGGCCTTCCAGGTGCCAGCCGGGCGGCAGCGCGGACGGCGCGTCATCCGCCGCGAGCGATGCCTGCGCGAACAGGAGTGCCGTGAGTCAGCGCAAGGAAGGTCGAGCGGAAAAGAGCGAGTCGCGTCAAGCAGTGTGATCCAATTTTTTGGACTTCGACCGCGAAGGCCGGGTCCGTGTGAGAATTTCCGATGTCACGAGAGTCTAAAGGTGCGGGGAGGGAGAAATGAAGAGGCTTTCAATAATCCTGCTTTCCATAAGCTGTGCGGTCCTGCTGATTGCGTGTGACGAAAGCGGCAACCCACTGCCACAGCAAGGCGTCATCTTCCATTTCCGGATGGAGGGCGATGTCACAGGTCTGCAGGACTTTCGCGCCATCACCGACGATCCCGTAATCATTGCGGAAGCCCGTGCCGAGCTGCAGCTCCCGAGGGAGGAACGGCACCTCTTCATCATCGGTGACATCGACCGCGGCAATGGCGGTCACAATCTGGACTGGAACTGGCACTTTCTGCCCAATCAATGGGCATTGGCGGAAGTCGTCGATCGAGTTATGCGACGGAAACGCGGTGCTGGTCAGCCAGGACGTCGACTACTGGGTCGATACAGTCGGCCAGTTCTGTCCGTGGGGAGCGCGGGTCACCGAAGAAATCAGCGATCCATGATTCGCGTACCGCTGCCTTTTCCCGTCGCCTTTTCTTTCGAACGGCGAATCGGCTCGTAACCACTGCTTTCGCATTCCTGCAGGAGCGCCGGTCGGGTCCGTTCCATGCACGCGGCGAAGACGTAGCGCATTCGGTGCTAGATTTGGGCTCGTTTGACCCTGCCCGAAGGCGGTACGCCATGAAAGGAACGGACCTCCGAGCTTTATGCCGCGTGCTCGCAGGCATGTCGATAGCGATCACGGCGGGTTTCGCCGCACACGCGCAAGCGTGCCGACCACGCCCGAGCTCGTCGTACAGACCGGGCATCAGCACCAAATCGACGCCGTCGCGTTCAGCGCCGACAGCCGACTTGTCGCGACCGGCGACATGCGCGGCTCGATCAGGATTTGGGAAGTTGCGAGCGCAGAACAACTCTGGTCCTTGCCGGGACATCCCGGAGGCGTCGATGGGCTCGAGTTCAGTCGCGATGGCCGCTGGCTCGCTTCTGTGGGCGTGCCACCTCGCCGAGCCCGGCGCCGACGTGTCGGCCGTCAAGGTATGGGAAGTCGCCACTGGAACCGAGACACGTTCGTTCCTGTTTCCTGGATTCGCTGCCTCCGATCTTGCGATCACTGCCAATGGCGGTCTTGTCGCTGCGGCTGACGATGGCGTTCACATCTGGAACGCTGCGACCGGAGAGAAGATTGCGGAGATTCCGGGCCAGAGTCGATCCACACTCGCCTTCGACCCACGCGGCGATCTGCTGGCGATTCGCGATGCCGCGCAGCTAAGGTTTTGGAAGCCGAACGAACTCGAAGCCGCCTCGATCCGGTTGAGCAATCAATTAGGCAGACGAGACATTGTGTTCCTCGCGAAGGGAAGCCGGCTGGCCGTACCCGACGGCGACAGAATCCTCGTGGTGGACATGGCGGAACGCGATGTCGTCGGACGATTGGACGCCGCCGACGACGAGGCCCGCGTTTTCGGGTTTCGCAATTCCGACCGCGAGGTCGTCGTACGAACCGGGCATCGTTACGAAGTCCGGGATGTCACGACGCGGAGAAAAGTGCGTGATTTGGCGGTCAAGTTTGACGCGACCCAAGAGGTTCCGAGTCCGTCGTGGGGGTGGATGGCGAAGCCGGACGGCACGGCACTCTATCTTGACGATTTGCAGGGCGGCCGCGAACCCATAGTTCTCGGAGGACACCTGGCGGCGGCAGGGGCGGTGGCGTTCTCCGCGGACGGGTCGCTGTTGGCGACCAAGACAGGCAAGCGATTTTGGTTGTGGGACTTACGCTCCGGCGAGCCGCGCTTGTTCGATGGCCACCGGTTGCCCGGCGGAATGGAACTCGAGACCTTGTCGTTCACCGGGGCGGCCGTCTCGTCTCGGCCGATCAGTACTCGAACATTCTCGAGTGGGACGTCGCGTCGGGCGCAATATCGAACTCGGTCGGGTTCGCGATCGGCGAAAGCACGATCGTCCATGCATGTAGCGCGGAATGGTGCGCGTCCGGAGACGTCGACCATATCGACGTACGCGACGTCGCGACGTGGCGCTTGTACCGGACGATTCGACACGGGCATCGGTCGCGCTGGGCTCGCGATGAGCGACGACGGCGCGTGGATCGCCACCGGCGTCGACGAGTTCGTACCGATTTGGCACCGCGAAACCGGCAGATATAGAGCGCTCGAGGGGCACGCGGACTTGGTGACCGCCGTCGCGTTTTCTCCCGGGGGCCGGCGGATCGCTTCCGCGGCCTTACCGGGCAAGGTGAAACTCTGGGACGTCGAATCGGGACGCGAGTTGCTCGACTTCGATTCGGGACACGACGCCGTGCGAAGCCTTTCGTTTAGCCCGGACAACCGGACTTTGGCCACCGGCGGGTACGACGAGGCGATCCGGCTCTGGGACCCCGATTCGGGCGAGCTTCGACATACACTCAAGGGGCACGTCGACTGGATCGGCAAACTCGCGTTCAGTCCCGACGGCCGAATGCTCGCCTCCGGCAGCGCGGACGGAACAATCCGATTATGGGACGTCGACCAAGGCAAGCTCGTGGCGATCTTGACTGCCGCCCGTGAATCGCCCGACTGGCTAGTGGTGACGCCAGACGGCTTTTTCGATGGCTCCGCGGGCGCCGATCGCTTGGTGGCTTGGCGCATCGGCCAGTCCGGCGTACTCACCCGCGAGCTACTTCAACCGCTTGTTCCGGCCCGGGCTGCTCGCGAACGTCTGGCGCGGCGGCGTTCCGGCATCCGATATCAAGTTCAGTCAAGATCCCGGTTCCCCCGTCATTCGACTCTTGGAGAACGGCGGCCGCGTCGTCGACGACCCGCGGCTCACGATGAAGGTACGGGTCGATGGTCCGGTGCAGGAGGTCCTCCTCTACCAAAACGGGGCGAGAGTCGCAGCTCATCCGGGTCTCGCGAGACGCATCCGCGGAGTACACGTTCGATCTCGACCTCATCGCGGGCGAGAACGAGTTGCGCGGCGTCGCGGTGAGCCCGGCCGGCCTATCGAGCCATCCCGATTCGATTCGTATCATTTACGACGCGCCTCCGGCGAAGCCGGCCCTGCACGTGCTCACGATCGGCGTGAGCCGCTACGCGCAGCCGAGCTGGAACCTGGGCTTTGCACGCGCGGATGCCGAGGCGCTTGCCGAGTTCTTCACGACGCGCAAAGCTCCAAGCTCTTCGAACCGGTGAGCGTGACGGTCCTGGCTGACGAAGATGCGAGCCGCTCGAGCATCGAGGCCGCGCTTGCGTCGATCGCCGAACGAGCACGGCCGGAAGACGTCGTGCTGATCTATTTCGCGGGGCACGGGGTTGCGATCGACGAGACGTACTACATGTTGCCCCACGATATGCGCGACGAGGCTTCGCTCGAAGCCGACGTCAGGAAGTTCGGGCTCTCGGATCGGGTGCTCCTGGATTCACTGCGCAGGATCAAGGCGCTCAAGAAAGTCGTGATCATCGACGCATGCCAATCGGGAGGCGCGCTCGACATTCTCGGCAGAGCGCCGGCGGCGGAACGGGCAGCGCTCGAAATGCTCGTGCGCGCGGAGGGGCTATTCATCATCGCCGCGTCGACCCGTCAGCAGGAAGCCATAGAGGTGCCCGCGCTCGGTCACGGCATCTTGACCTACGCGCTCTTGAGCGGGCTCGGCGCGAAAGACGACGCGACGTTGCCGGACGTGATCGATTACGATGCACGAGCTTCTCGCTTACGTGAGCCAAAAGGTTCCCGAGCTCGCGGCACGCTTCGAGCGAACGACGCGCCAGGTCCCCGTGAGCTTCAGTCGAGGCATGGACTTTCCGTTGACGGTTCGGTAGCGGCGCGCTCGTTAGTTACCGCGATAGCGAAGCGCGTCGACGAGCAGCCGGAAAGCCGTCGAGTTCTGCCGGCGGCTCGGATAGTAGAGGTGGTAACCGGTAAACGGCGGGCACCAGTCTTCGAGGACGCGTACCAGGCTCCCACTCGCAATCATTTGTGCGACAACGTGGTCTTCCGGCAGGCTCGCCAGTCCGATGCCATCCATCGCAGCTTGGAGAATCAAGTCGGGGTCGTTGCAGGTGAACTGACCGTCGACCCGGACGTTGACCGGCCGACCCTTCTTTTCGAATTCCCAGGCGTACAGCCCGCCGAGCGTTGGCAGGCGGAGATTGATACAGACGTGCTTGGTCAGGTCGGACGGGCGCTTCGGCCGCGCGTGCGATTCGAAATACGCGGGTGAACCGACGACGGCCATGCTCAGGTCCGGGCTGATGCGCACGGCGACCATGTCCTTCGCGACCTGCTCGCCGAGGCGAATGCCCGCGTCGAAACGCTCCTGGACGATATCGACGAGCCGCGAATCGATGGAGATCTCGATATTCAGCTCCGGGTACCTGGCCAGAAGGTCGTTGACCACCGGCAAAAGTACGCTGCGGCCGACCAGTCGCGGCGACGTTATCCGGATGCTACCGGCCGGCGTGTCGCGCAGTTCGTCCAGGCTCTCGAGCCGTTCCTGGATCTCGGCAAATGCCGGCCGCAAGGATTCGGCAAGTCGCTCGCCGGCTTCGGTCGGCGAAACTTTGCGGGTCGTGCGGGTCAACAACCGAAGGTCGAGCCGTTCCTCCAGGCGGCGCACCGTGTGGCTGAGCGCCGACTGGGATGTCCCCAGCCGGGCAGCCGCACGCGTAAAGCTGCCTTCATCGACCACGGCGAGGAAAGCCGCCAGGTCCGCGAACTCGTCCCGTCTCATTTATGAATATCTGGCATAAGTCTATTCGATATTTTCTACCTAATATTAATAGCCCGGCAAGGCTATCCTTATCCTCGGGACGCGTGACCAACCCGGAGACAAGCAGTGATCAATATCTCGGTTAACGGCGAAGAACGCGAAGTGCAGGCATCCCCTGACACGCCGCTGCTCTATGTCCTGCGCGGCGAACTGGACGTCATGACGCCCAAGTTCGGGTGTGGCCTTGCGCAATGCGGCGCATGTTCGGTTCTGCTCGATGGCAAAGAAATTCGGGCCTGCATCACTCCGATTTCCGCCCTGGGCGGCAAGGAAGTAACCACGGTAGAAGGCCTGCCTGCGCGCTGGGCCGAGCAAAAGGGATTACCGCCCGATCGCGACAGATTGCATCCCGTGCAGCAGGCCTGGGTTGACGAACAGGTTCCCCAGTGCGGTATCTGCCAGTTCGGCATGATGATCAAGGTAGCCGAGCTGCTCGAACAGAATCCCGCACCTTCCGATGACGACATACGCGAAGCGCTGACGACATCGGGGCCATCTCCGCACTTGTGCCGCTGTGCTTCCTACGCCGCGATCATGGACGGTGTGCATCGCGCCGCCAGGATCATGGCCGACGGAGAACAACAATGAGTATTACGCCGGACATCAGCACCGACACCGTTGCCGCAGTTGTACCTGGCCGGAGTTTCGACATTCACGGAGCCCAGTTGAGCCGACGCGCGTTCCTTGGCGCCGGAGGAGCCCTGGTGGTCACATTGGGCCTGGCACCGAGACTCGGCCACGCGACATCCACGAGTTCGCTGAGCACCACCCGCTCGGCAAGCTGGATCGAGATCAACGCCGACAGCACGGTACTGATCCGCACCGGCAAGTGCGACTTCGGGCAAAGCTCGATCTACACCGCTTACCGGCAGATTGTCGCCGAAGAGCTGTACATGCCGGTCGAATCGATTACCACCGTTATTTCCGGCGATACGGATAGCACGCCGGACGGTGGCGGTACGTTCGGCCTGTTGCGCGACAACGTCCTGAACCTGCGCAAGGCGGCTGCGTATACGCGCGAAGCCGTTCTCGAACTGGCGGCCGAGCGCTTCGGAGTTCCGCGAAGCGATGTATCCGTCGCCGAAGGCGTGATATCCGGCGGCGGCAAGCACGCGCGCTACGGCGAGATCGTGTCGAAACAAGATCTCGCTCTCGAGATCCCGGTCTCGGGCGAGTTGACCGGCTTCCGCGGCCTCGTCGTCGAGGGCGATCCGCCGCTCAAGGACCCGAAGGAATACACCGTGATCGGCAAGCCGGTGATGAACCCGATCGTCCGCCCCAAGATTTCGGGCGAGACGGTGTGGGTCAGCGACGTGAAGCTGCCGGGAATGCTGCACGCCCGCGTCATTCACCCGGCCACGCTCGGTTCGAAGCTGGTTGTGCCCGGCACGCCGGACAAATCGCAGTTCCCGAATGCGAAGGTGGTCGCGATAGGCAACCTGCTTGCGGTCGTGTCGCCGGATGAATGGGAGTCCGTCAAGGCGGCGCAAGCCGTCTCTGCGACGACGAAGTGGAGCGAGTGGCAGGGTCTGCCCGGTTCGGACAAGCTCAGCGAGCATTTGCGCGACAAGGTTGACTGGACCGTGATTCCGGCGACCGAAGGCCGGTTCAATGCGGGCGATGTCGACGTGGATACGGCCCGTGCGCATGCGGCCAGTTATTTCGTGCCTTATCACAAGCACGCGCCGATCGGCCCGACCGTGTCTTTGGCGGACGTACGGTCCGACGGCGGGGTCACCGTCCACACGCACAGCCAAAACCCGCAATACCTGCGCAGCCTCATCGCCACCATGCTCAGCAAGAACGAGGACAAGGTCGTAGTCCGTACTTACCCCGGACCAGGGCATTTCGGGCGCTCGAATGGCGGGAATGCAGGGTCCGAGGACGAGGCCGTCCTGCTATCTCGCGAATTGGGCGTACCGGTGCGGGTCCAGTGGATGCGGGCCGACGACATGCAATGGTCGACCCAGTCTTCGACGATGCTGTCCGACATACGCATCGGTCTTGGCAAGGACGGCCGCATCGCCACCTATCGAGCGGTTCACTCGGGCCCGCCGATGCAGGACGACCGACCGATCGGTGCGGTCCTTGCGGGCCTGCCGACCATATCTCCGCCCATTCCTGCCAATCCGTCAGGCGTGCATTCAGCGGAATTGTTCGTGGCCGATAAGTGGACCTACGAAACGGTGCCCAACGTCTCGGAAACCGGGCGCGGCACGTTCCAGATTGGACAGCACGAATCGCCTATCGCCGTCGGCCTGCGCGATCACTCGATGCGAACCCCGATCCAGTTTCAGCAGAATTTTCCTCGCGAAACGGCAATCAGCGAGGCGGCGGCGCTCGCTGGCCAGGATGCGCTCCAGTTCCGCATCGACCATGTTTCCGAGCCGCGGTTCAAGGCGATTCTCGAACGTCTGCGCGATGAATCGGGCTGGGATACGCGTCCCTCACCGTCGGCTGCGGCGACGTCGAGCGGCTCGCAGTTGACGCGCGGCCGAGGAGTTTCGATCATGTTCCGCGACAATGGCTACTGGGCCTGCGCCGCGCACATCGCTGTCACGCCGGCAAGCGGGCAGGTCGCGATCGAGCGCATGACGCTCGTTTGCGATCCGGGTATCGTCGTCAACCCGCTGCAGTTGCGCAGGCAGGCCGAAGCCGGTTGCCTGATGGGCGTGTCACAGGCGCTGCACGAGGAAGTCGCCTTCGACCAGGGCAGCATCACCAGCACCAATTGGGCGTACTACCCGATCCTGACCATGGCCGAAGCGCCAGAGGTGAAAGTCGTGTTGGCGCCCCACGAGGGTGCGACCATTTATGGACAGGGCTCGGAGAGTGCCAACGCACTTGCCGCGGGCGCGATCGCCGGGGCATTCCTCGATGCAACAGGTAAGCCTGCGCGGCGCATCCCGCTCCGGCCGGATTACGTGAAGGCCATGCTGCAGGTTTGAGCCGCGGCACCGGGCGGCAACATCTACAAGAATCGGCAAGAAAGAACTGCCATTGGAAAGGACTGGGCTGCGATAAGGTCCCTTTGTTGCACGAGTCCTGCACAACCGATATTGGCGTGATATTTGCCGAACCTGTTCTGCAGAAACGCTGGTAGCTTTATGGCCGACGAGTCGACAGAACTGGAAGTCCGTCCGTCCCACGGCCAGCTAGCCAAAACGCCGGCGAACATTCCGCCAATAGGCTGGTGGGACATCACGAAACGCGTCGTGAAGCAGGCGGGCGCGGACCACATTTCACTGATTGCGGCGGGCGTGGCTTTCTACGCGTTCCTCGCGGTCTTTCCCGCGCTGGCGGCCGCCGTTTCGATCTACGGCGCATTTACCGACCCCGGTGAGATTCCAGATCAATTGCAGTACCTGCGGGGCGTCTTGCCAGCGGAAGTACACGACATCCTGGGTGAACAGCTGAAGAGCGTAGCGGGGCGTAACGACCAATCGCTCGGCTGGAGCGCCGCGATCGGATTACTGGTTGCCCTTTGGAGCGCGAACAAGGGCACGAATGCGCTGCTCCAGGGGCTCAATATCACCTACAACGAGCCCCATTCGCGAAGTTTCCTGCAGCAGAGCGCCCTGAGCCTGCTGTTCACGCTCGGTGCTGCTGCAAGCATGACAGTTGCGTTTGCGGTCGTGGTTGGCACCGCCGCGCTAGGTGCAAGCCTGCGCGTCGCTCATTGGATCACGGTGGCGGTGACGATCGGTGGATGGACCGTGATTGCGCTGATGCTTCTTGCAGGAATGGCAATGCTGTACAAGTTCGCGCCGGTGCGGACGAATCCACGCATGCGCTGGGTGAGTGTCGGCTCCATCGTGGCGCTGCTGTTGTGGCTCGGCGGCTCCGCCGCGTTTTCCATGTACGTTGCGAATTTCGGCAGCTATGCTGATACCTACGGCTCGCTTGCCGCAATAGTGATCTTCCTGCTGTGGCTGTTTCTGTCCGCATATATCGTCCTGATGGGCGCCGAGATCAATTCGGAGTCGGAACACCAGACGCTGCGCGATACCACGATCGGCGAGGAAAAGCCGCTGGGGGAGCGGGGCGCCTGGCACGCCGACCACGTTGCGAAGGTGTAGGAGGGGTCGTCACCCTTCCCGCGGCAGAATCATTTCATCGCCATGTCCGCAAGCGCGCGCCAGAAACCGCCTAACCGAGTTGCGCTTCCAGTAAGGCGAAGACGCGGCTGAAATCGACGTCCTGCTCGAGCAACGGCCGCATCGGATCGACCTTGAACTGCGCCACACGCCGCGCGGCGTTATCGATGCGATAGTTGTTGTTGCTGAGCTTGCTGGTCAGCTCTCGCGCCCGCAATGGCATTGACACAGGCGCTCCCGGACGCGCCCGCGGCCCGTACGTGACGGCCAGCGTGGCGCCGCGCCGGTTCTGGCCACAGTCGAGATACACCTTGCCGCCGCGCTGTTCGATGCGCCGCTCGAGCGTGGTCGTATCGGGCTGTACGGCCTGCACCAGGCGCGCAATCAATACCGTCAGCATGGTGCCCTGCTCGAAATCGAGTGCGCCACCGCCGGGCACCAGGATGTGCAGGCCCGTGGCTCCGCTCGTCTTGACATAGGCAGGCAGTTCGATGGACTTGCAGATGCGCAGAATCTCTTTGGCGGCTTTCACGACCCAAGCGTACGGTGCCTCCTTTGGGTCGAGGTCGATGACAAACCAGGTCGGCCGCTCGGGATCGGCAAGGGTGCTTGCCGTCACGTGCAGCTCGATTGCTGCGAGATTCGCCACGTAAGTGAGAGCCTCGGGGCTTTCGAGCACCAGATAGTCCGTCACGGACCCGGAGCTGGAGGCCAGCGACTCTATGCGAATCCAGGCTGGCGCGTTTGTCGGCGCGTTCTTCTGGAAAAAAGATTCACCGTCGATGCCGTCCGGGTACCGCACCAGCGTTACCGGACGGTCCGCGAGCCACGGCAACAGCCACGGCGCCATCCGGTCGAAATAGTCCGCGAGATCCGACTTGGTAATGCCGGCGTCGGGCCACAGCACCTTGTCGGGATTGCTGAGGGCTGGCTTCTCGTTCGGCAGCGTGACGAGCAATCCATCGCCACATTCGAGGGGCGACTTGTCCTCACGGAGCCGCACGAACACCGGCGTACGCAAGAGCCCGTCCGGAGTGCGCTGCTTGTAGCGGACTTCGGCGACGAACCGCGGCGCCACCCAGCGACTGTCGACGTCGTCCGGAGCATCCGCCGGTGGCTTGCCTGCCGGCAAGCTTTCCAGCTTTGCCAGCAATGCCTGTCGATCCGCCTGTGTAAGCCCGGTGCCGGCGCGCCCCGCATAGACCAGCGTACCCTGGATGTAGCGAGCCAGCAGCAAGCCGCGCAGCGTGTTGTTCGACGATGCCGACGGCGCCCAGCCAACAATCACGAAGTCGTCGGTGCTGGTGAGTGCGCACTTGCGCCAGTCCGGTGAGCGCCGCGCCTGGTACGTCGAGTCGGCACGCTTGCCGATCATGCCCTCGAGGCCTTTTTGCTCCGCGTACGCGTAGAGTGTCTCGCCAAGTCCGACGAGGTGATCGCTGTAGCGTACCGGGCCGGTCGTCGGAAGCAGCAAGCGCAGCAGGCGCTTGCGTTCGACGAGCGGGAGCGACCGGCAGTCGTAACCGCAGGCTTCAATGAGGTCGAACGCAAAGTATGTGGCCGGCGCCGTGAGAATCGCGGCTTCGCGCTCGTGGGGCTGCTTCAGGCGCGCACGCGCCTGCAGGCGCGAAAAGCTGGAACGTCCTTCACTGTCGAGGCAGGCGATTTCACCGTCGATCACGAAGCGATCGTACGGCAGGTGATCGAGAGGGTGCCGCAGATCCGGAAAGTACGCGCTGAGTTCGTTGCCGTTTCGGGATTGCAGGGTGAGCCCCGCCGCGTTGCGCACAGCGAGGGCGCGATAGCCGTCGTACTTGAGTTCGAACACCCAGTCCGGGTGCGAGAACGGCTCGCTCGGTGTGGCGAGCATCGGGCTCGGTGTCCTGAAATTCTTTGCTACCCGCTTCGCGCCGGCCTTGCGCAAGTGTCGTGTCAGTCGGTCCGCGGCACGTTGTGGACTCTTCCGGCCGCGCACCGTGAGCCCTGACAGTATCGAGTCACGTGGGAAGTGCTTGTCCGCACCTGTACGAACGTAGGCATCGCGCTCCTTGATGAGCAGCCAGTTCTCCTTCGTGCGTACGAGTGTCCATCTGCCGAGCAACTTGTGTCCGTGTAAGTCAAACAGGAGTTTGCCGCGATCGAGGCCTTCATCCATGTCGATGAGCGGCGTATAGCTGCCCTGGTCCCAGACGATCATCGAGCCCGCGCCATAGTTGCCCTCGGGAATGACACCTTCGAATGCCGTGTAGCGTAGCGGGTGAGGTTCCGTCTGGACGGCGAGGCGTTTGTCGCCCGGATCTGGCGACGGGCCCTTGGGCACGGCCCAGCACAACAGTACGCCGTTATGTTCGAGCCGCAGGTCGTAGTGCTCGCGCCGCGCCAGGTGGTGCTGCACGACAAAACGGCGTCCCCGGACGCGCGTTCCGCCCATCGGCTCCGGCGAAACGGCCGGATCGCGCCGCTCGTGGTAGCGTGCCAGGTCGCTGTTTTTGGCTGATTTCAAGTGTTATAGTGCCGTTCAATGGCTCCACGCGCGCTGGCAACTGCAACGATTTCTTTCGGGCTGGTCTCAATCCCGGTCAAGTTGTTTACGCCATACGAGTCGGGCCGCATGATCCACTTCAACCAGATTAACAAGGCTGACCGCGCACGCGTCAAGCAACAGCTCGTTTCCTCCAAAACCGGCGAGCCTGTCGACAAATCGGACATTGTCAAAGGCTATGAGTTTACCCGCGGCCAGTACGTGTTGTTCGAGCCCGAAGAGCTCGAGGCCATCGAGGCCCAGTCGACGCATACGATCAATATTCGCGAATTCGTACCACTCGAGCAGGTCCCGCGCATCTACCTCGAACGAGTCTACTACCTCGGCACCGACAAAGGCGGCGCGCGTGCCTATCACCTGCTGGCCGAGGCAATGGAAGAGTCGGGCCGAGCTGCATTGGGGAGCTATGCAGCCCGCGGGAAGCAGTACCTTGTGCTCGTGCGTCCGATCGAAGGCGGACTTGCCCTCGAACAGCTGCGTTACGCCGACGAAATCCGGTCCATCGACACGGTCCCGATCGAGGATGCCGACGTCAGGGACGATGAAGCTCAAACTGGCACGGCAGCTCATCGATCAGGCCTCGTCCGACGAGTTTCGCCCCGAAAACTATAAAGATGAAGTATACGAGCGGCTGAAAGCGCTGATCGACTCCAAGGTTGCCGGCGAGGACATCACCGTCGTCGCGTCGGCGGAGGCCGAGCAGGCCAAGGTCGTCGACCTGATGGCGGCGCTGAAGGCG
This sequence comes from uncultured Pseudomonadota bacterium, assembly GCA_963770585.1. GTDB lineage: Bacteria > Pseudomonadota > Gammaproteobacteria > Steroidobacterales > Woeseiaceae > UBA1847. Next base: position 412,280 of record CAVYQH010000001.1, read on the forward strand.
AGCCTGGGCGCAGAAGGGGAATCGAAACCCGCAAAGGCGGCGCCGAAGCGCACCAAGAAAAAGACAGCGAAGAAGAAAAAGACTGCCTCGCGAAAATCCTCCTGAGCAGCGTCTCCAGTGAAGATCTACCGAACCGGCGATGTCGCTGAGCTGTCGGGGCTCTCCCCTTCACAGGTACGCACACTGGCGCGTGATGGCAGCATCGGCTATCGCCAGGGCCGCAAATATCGCTTCCAATTTTCGGATCTCATCCTGGCCCGCACGGCGCAGCAGTTGCTGCGCGAAAAATGCCCCATGTCAACGGTGCGCACGGCGCTACGCAAGTTCAAAGCAAGCGCTCACGGCTCGAACCGTTTGCGCGCCGAAGGCCGCGATATCGTCACGGATTACGAGGGCGCCTTGTTCAGCGTGGTAACCGGGCAGGGCGTTCTGGATTTTTCCCTGCAATCGATCGTTTCGAACCTGGCGCCGAAGGTCATTCGACTGACGGCGGCTTCTCCGCAAGCGAGTGCCGAGGATTGGTTCGACGTCGGTTGCGATCTCGATTCGGCCGGCGCTCTCGAGCAGGCCATGGAGGCTTACGAACGCGCGATTAACGACGACCCACGCTTTGCGGATGCGCACGTTAATCTCGGCCGCCTGTACGCGGTGAAAGGCGACCGCAAGTCCGCTGACCGGCACTATCGGCATGCCGTCAGTTTGGAGCCCGACAATGCTTTGGCCTGGTTCAACTGGGGCGTCATGCACCAGGGGCTGGGGCGGCTCGAAGACGCGATCGGCGCCTACCGCACCGCCGTGCGACTCGACCCCGAGTTCGCCGATGCGCACTACAACCTGGCGGCTGTCCTTGAGCCGATCGATCGGCGCAGCGCTTTCCGGCACCTGAGTACCTACAAACGCTTGTCGCTGGTTCGGTAGCCGCCAAGCTCCCTGTCGCAGGCTGGCACGCGATATGCAGCGTAGGAGCAAGGGTCTGAGTCGTCATCGCTCCGTGCCTGGGAGCGACTAGAACCGTATCCCGTCGCCCGGCAAGCCAGTGTTCGCGAGGAATACATTGCCGCGGCATTGTAAAGATCGCATTCAGATACACGTCATCGAACTGCGCCAGAGGCTTACGCGATGGACAAGTCGAAAGAGATGCTGAAAACCGACAACCGCTCGGCCTGGTTATGAAAAAACCGAGCCGCCTGGTGAGCACATTGATGCTGAGTGCAGCGCTGTTGCTGACGAGCTTCCTTGCCCGCAAGGGGACCGCCTCCGCATGGGAGGCCGTTGCCGACGAGCCGCCACCGCCGGAAAAGTTGCATCACGCAGTGCCGTTTCGCGACGCGGCTACCTGGGCGATCCTGTCAGGCGTCGCCGTGGGACTCGCACGTATCGGCGTCCGGCGGCTGCTCGCGAGGAGCGAGATTGTTCCCAGACAGATCGGCCCGCTACCGTAACGTTTCGCGTAGCACGATCACTTTGTTGTCCACGTAGGGATTGGGATTGTTCGGGATTCGAAAAATGACCGAGCGATTTTTGCTCAGTCGAATGATGAATCGCCTTACAGGCAATTCAAAGGCCGGGTCGCGGTAAGGAAAGTCATCCGGGTCGTCGTTCGAGCTGGTCAATTCGCGATTCTCCAATCCTTTCCCGGTACCACCGGCGCAGCTTTCGGGGCCGGAGCGATAAAACTGCCGGCGACCCGGATCCCGGCGCATATTATCATCGCGAAAACCCGAGATCGGGGATACTACGGGGTGGCTGAGGGGTGGCGGCGGCATGGCTGATGAAGTGGTGAAAGCGCAGGTCGCGAGTTCGGGCGACGTTCCCGATCGCGCAAACGCGGAACGAGCCGAACTCGCGCGTAGCCTGCGCTCGCGCCACGTCACGATGATTTCGATCGGCGGGATCATCGGCGCAGGGCTCTTCGTCGGCAGCAGCGCCGCGATCGCCGCCACGGGTCCGGCGATCATCGTGAGCTACCTGCTCGCCGGCCTGGTGATCCTCCTGGTGATGCGCATGCTCAGCGAAATGGCGGCCGCATACCCGCGAGTCGGCTCGTTCACCGAGTACGCGAGGCTGGCATTGGGGCCGTGGGCCGGGTTCGTGAGCGGCTGGCTCTACTGGTACTTCTGGGTCGTCGTCGTCCCGATTGAAGCGATCGCCGGCGCGGCGATCATGCCCAGCTGGCTCCCGTTGCCGTCGTGGCAGATCGGGCTTCGTGCCTCATGACCGTGCTCACGGTCGTGAACCTGTCGTCGACGCGCTCCTACGGCGAGTTCGAGTTCTGGTTTGCGTCGATCAAGGTCGCCGCCATCATCGCCTTTATCGTCGTGGCCGGCATCTACGTCCTGGGATTCGTTGGCGACGAAGCGCCGGGCCTGCGCAACCTCACCGCGCACGGAGGCTTCGCCCCGAAGGGCTCCGTTGCCGTCCTCGCCGGCATCACGACCGTCATCTTTTCGCTGACCGGGGCGGAGATCGTCACGATCGCGGCGGCCGAATCGAGTGAATCGGCGCGCACCATCTCGCGCCTGACGTTCACGATCCTGCTGCGCATCCTGTTGTTCTACGTGGGCTCGATCACTGTCATTCTCGCCGTCATTCCCTGGACCGAGATCGAGCCGGGCATCTCGCCGTTCGTCGTCGCACTGGAGCGCATTGGCATTCCCGGAGCGGGGACGATCATGAACGTCATCGTACTGACGGCCGTGCTCTCCTGCCTCAATTCGGGGGTCTACGTCAATTCGCGGGTGCTGTTCACCCTGGCCGCCCACGGCGACGCGCCGCAGTCCCTGGTTAAGCTCAGCAAGCGCCGCGTACCGGCCCGGGCGATTCTCCTCGGGAAGCTCGCTCGGCTTCGGGGTCGTCATTACCGCCGTGGTTTCGCCGTCCGTGGTCTTTGCCTTCCTGTTGAATACCTCCGGCGCCGTCATGCTCATCGTCTACCTGATTACTGCGCTTGCGCAGATCAGGCTGCGACGCCAGCTCGAGCGCGACGATCCAGACCGGCTCGCCGTGCGCATGTGGCTGTTCCCCTACGCCACCCAGTTGACCATTGTCGCAATCGTCGGCGTGTTGGCTGCGATGGCGTTCACCGAAGGACTCGCCAGTCAGTTCTACGCCAGCCTGCTAAGCCTCGCGGTCGTTGTAATTGCGTACTTCGGATTACGCCGGCGGTTCATCGCCGATCGGTCCTAGCCGCTTGTTGCCAGTGCCCAATTGCACGGACCGGTATTCCCTATTTGGATCCGCTCAGTCCCTCGCGAACCGCTGTCCCAACCAAAATGACGCCGCCCACCTACGGATCGCAACAGCCTTGTGACCGGGCCCAGCTGCGAATGGCTCGCCGTCGCGCTGCGTGTCCGCAACGCGACAAACCGTGGGTGCTGGCCAGCGCGATACTGGGTTCGAGCCTGGCGTTCATCGAGGGTTCGGTCGTCAACCTCGCTCTGCCGGCGATCCAGCACGAGCTCGAAATCGATTCTGCCGCCGTCCAGTGGGTGATGAACGCATACTTGCTGGTGCTCGGCTCGTTCATGCTGGTGGGTGGCTCGCTCGGGGATCGCATCGGGCTGCGCCGCATCTTCATTCTCGGGAACGCGGTGTTCGGCCTCGGCGCGCTCGCTTGCGCGATCGCGCCGTCGCTGCCGCTGCTGATTGCCGCGCGTTGCGTGCAGGGGTTGGGCGGTGCCTTGCTGGTGCCAACGAGCCTGGCTCTGATCGGCAGCTATTTCACCGAAGAGGAACGCGGCCGCGCCATCGGCACCTGGGCCGGTGCGTCCGCGCTGACCACCGCCCTCGGCCCGGTGCTCGGCGGCTGGCTCGTCGACCAGTGGGGCTGGCCGTCCGTTTTCTGGCTGGTTGCGCCGTTCGCCATGCTGACGCTGTCCGTCGCCGCGTGGCGGGTCCCGGCCGATACGGCCGAAGAGAAGGCGCCGCTCGACTATCCTGGCGCGGTATTGCTTGCCGTGTCGCTGGCGACCCTGATCTACGCATTGGTCGATCCCGCCTCCGCATGGCAGGCTGCGTCGTTCCTTGCCGTCGTCGCGATCCTCGTCGTGGCCTTCGTCTGGCGCGAGAAGCACTTTTCCTCGCCACTGCTGCCGCTCGGCCTGTTTTCCTCACGGGCCTTCAGAGGTGCAAACCTGATGACGTTCCTGCTGTATGCCGCATTGAGCGGCGCACTGTACTTCCTGCCGTTTAATCTCATCCAGGTGCAGGGTTATTCGGCCACCGCCGCGGGCGCCGCGTTCCTGCCGATGACGCTGATGCTCGGCTTCGGCTCGACCCTGGCCGGCGACCTGATCCGGCGCTTCGATCCGCGCATTGTCCTCACGGTCGGGCCGGTCATCGCCGGCGTGGGCTTTCTTGGCCTGGCGGTGCCGGACGCCGATGCGGCGTTCGCGACCGGCTTCCTGCCGGCGATCCTGGCCATCGGCCTCGGCATGACGATCAGCGTGGCACCGTTGACGACTGTGGTCATGGGTGCCGTGGCCGAGCATCAGACGGGGGTCGCGTCCGGCATCAACAACACGGTGGCGCGACTCGCGGGCGTCATAGCCGTCGCCGTCCTGACGGCCATCGCGATCGCCTGCTTTTCCAGCTCACTCGAGGATTCTCTGCGCGAGTCGGGCGCGCCGCCGGCGGTCACAGAGGACCTGCTGGTGAACGCGAACCGATTGGCGGAGCTCAAACCGCCGGACGACCTCCCGGCGCCCGTGGCGCGCACTGTCGACGCCGCCATCGCGACATCGTATGTCGGCGCGTTCCGGATCATGGTGGTCATCTGCGGAATGTTGGCCATCAGCAGCGGACTGGTCGCGTGGTTCAGTCTTGCGGGGGAACATCCGCATCGGACCGGTAGCGCGCAAACGATGAGCGCGCAACCTTGCCATTCGGTGCCAGTGCGGCTGCGTTGTTGGCAGGGCAACGGATTTGTCGCCCAATGCCGGGCGCCGGGTGGTCTGCTACTGCGACGACTGCCAGGCATTCGCCGACCAACTCGGGCAGCGCGAAGCAGTGCTGGACAGCAACGGCGGAACGGAGATATTCCAGATGTCGCCGGCCGCCCTTACGGTTTCACGAGGGCTTGATCGTCTTGCATGCCTGAAGCTCACTCCCAGAGGACCGCTTCGCTGGTACACCGATTGCTGCAAGACTCCGATCGGCAACACCGCCTCTACGCACAAACTGCCATTTGTCGGGTTGATCCTGGCATGCGTGCATACCGCTGGCCATTCGCTTGACCAGGTGTTGGGACCGGTTCGGGCACGGGTGATGGTTCGGCATGCTATAGGCGACGTCGGGACGCTGCCTAATGCGCATGCCGGATTTTCGCTGTCGCACATTGCCGGCATCTCATGGAAGATCTTCACCTGGCGAATGCAGCGCGATCATGAACGTTCCCTGTTCTTTGATCCTGCGACGGGCGAGCCGATCACTTCACCGCTGATTCCCGGGGAGGAGAGGCGTCGGTGATGCGTCTCATCACTCCGCCATTTGCCGGTCGTCCACACTCAAGCGCGCGCGCAATGAGCAGCTCACGCTCGCGCACGTTCCTGGCCATGGCCGCTGCTCGCTCGAACTCGGTCTTCGCTTCCGCGGAGCGCCCGAGCTTGGCGAGCAAGTCGCCCCTGACGCTCGGCAGCAAGTGATAGTTGTAGAGCACGCGGCTCGTCCACGATGTTGTCGATGATTGCCAATGCCTCGGCGGGTCCGTATGCCATGCCGACGGCGACAGCGCGATTGAGCTCGACCACCGGCGACTGCGTGAGCTCAACGAGGGCATCGTAGAGAGCAACAATGCGCTGCCAGTCCGTTTCCTCCGCTGTGCGTGCCTGTGCATGGCAGGCAGCGATCGCGGCCTGCAGCGTGTAAGGCCCCAAAGGCCGAACGAGAGATTCCGCATGCGCGAGCGCAGCAAGGCCCCGGCGGATCAGGAGCTGGTCCCAGCGTGCGCGGTCCTGGTCCAACAAGAGCACGGGCTGCCCCCGTGCATCGGTTCGAGCCCGAGTGCGTGAGGCCTGTATTTCCATGAGTGCGACGAGACCGTGAACTTCCGCTTCTTTCGGTACCAACTCGGCGAGAATCCGCCCGAGGCGCAGCGCATCTTCACAGAGCGAAGGGCGCATCCAGTCGTCCCCGCTCGTCGCCGCGTAGCCCTCGTTGAAGATGAGGTAAATACACTTCCAGCACCGACTCGAGTCGTCTCGACAGGTCCTCGCCTAGGGGGACCTCGAAGGGGACACGGGCCTCGGCCAGGGTGTGCTTTGCCCGAACGATGCGCTGTGCGATCGTCGGCTCCGGTACCAGGAATGCGCGGGCGATTTCCTCTGCGCTGAGCCCGCCGAGCAGGCGCAGCGTCAGTGCCGCACGCGCTTCCTTGGACAGTACCGGATGACAGGCGATCAGCATCAGACGCAAGAGGTCGTCGCCGACGTCCTCATCGAGCACGGACTCGATGTCCCCTGTGGCCGGCGCGTAGTCAAGGGACGCTTCGCCCGCGAGTTCCTCGTGCTTGCGCTCGAGCATCCGATGGCGACGGAGCTGGTCGAGCGCGCGGTTTTTCGCGGTGGCCATGAGCCACGCGCCGGGATTGTCGGGTATGCCCGACTCGGGCCACCGCTCGAGAGCGACGAGCAGCGCTTCCTGGGCCAGGTCCTCCGCCAGCCCCACATCGCGCACCAGGCGCGCAAGACCACCGATCAGCCTGGCCGATTCGATTCGCCAAACGGTCTCGATGGTCCTGCGCGCGCTGTCGGGCGAGGGCGACACAAACTCATCCGCCTTACTGTTCTTGCCGACGCTTGATCTGATCGCGCAAGCGCTGCTCCTGCGCCTGCAACTTGGGAGTGAATTCCTTGCCGAAGTCCTCGGCCTCGTAAAAGGGCCGAATCTCGATTTCGGATACTTCCCCGGCATTGGATCCGGACAACGGCGAACCCACTCGACCGCCTCCTCGATCGACTTCACCTGCCAGATCCAGTAGCCGGCGACGAGCTCTTTGGTCTCGGCGAAGGGGCCGTCAATGACGGTCTTCTTTCCGCCGGAAAAGCGCACCCGCTTGCCCTTGCTGCTCGGGCGGAGGCCATCGCCCTCGAGCATGACACCTGCCTTTACCAGCTGCTCATTGAATTTGCCCATCTCTTCGAACAGGTTGTCGTAGCCGGCCGGCGCCTTCGGATCGCCGGGCAGGATGCCCGCTTCGGAGTTCTTCGTTGCCTTGACCATCACCATGACTCGCATTGTTGTCTCTCCTTACTGTGAAATTGCGATAGCTTGCCTTCACTATAGCGACGAACGAGCGAAGCGTAGATCGACACGCCGACGACGATTTTTTGGACAGTCGATGCATCTGAGGGGAAACGTTTGCAAGTCAACAAGTTACGTGTTCGTGAGCGTCATTGCGTCACAAGTGCGCAGTACGATCGGGCTGCGCGAGGTCAACGGTCGATGGAGTTACTGCGGCGCGGCGTCCCTGCCTAGTCCAAAAGCAAAAACGGCTCCCAACAGAAAGAAGAACACAGAAACGACGTAAAGGGCCTGGCTGATCCGCCGCAGACGCACGCAATTTCGAGCCAGGTGCGGATCGACCGGACAGGGTCGCTTTCGGGCTCGCCATAGCACGACGCCGCCAAGGGCAAGCAACGCCGCGGTACCGCCAAATGCGAGCACCTTGTGCTCGCTTAGCCAGATGAGTTGAGGGACCGCTGATACAAGACTCGCGACCGTAGCCCCTGCGCCGATCGATACCAGAATCGCAGGAAAAACACAGCACACCAAGGTGGTGGAGCTTGCCAGTAATGCCACGAAGGCGAACCCGAGATGTCGAACATTGGGATCACTCATCTGTTTCTCTTTGGAGCCGTTCCCGAATGTCGCTTAGAGACGTCTCGGTTCGCTTGATTTCCTTCACGTCGTAGCCGGATTCCGTCAGCGCATTCCTGAGTTCCTGGTCGGTGATGTCTTGACCTTCCTTCGTCGCCACGGCGACAAGCCGGTCTTCAAGACTGACAAGCACATCGGCCGTCGCAGAATTCCTTCGTAGTGTCTTCTCGATGCCTTGGGCACAGAACCCGCAAACCAAACCATTGACCTTCATTTCGATAGTGTCTGCCCCGGCGGTGGTATTCAGCAGAGCAAGGACCGCGGCTGGAAATGTAATTCGCATGAAATTCTCCGGCTAGAAATTGAACATGAACATGGCTTGTACTTTTCCGTCCGTCGTAGGCCCCGCTTCAATCCAGGCACCGCGCTTGAACAGGCGCAGCAGGAACGCTACTTCTGTGCCGTCGTGAATTTTCCCCGTGTATTGGCGTGCTTGTACTACAAACCAGGTCGCCAGTGTCGAGTAATCGTGAGCGTAGGGAGCAATACCAAGTTGCACGGTGTCGATACGATGCGAGAAATCCGATGACGAATAGTAGTCACTCTTGAGTGAGGCATAGACTCGGCGCGTCTCATAGTCGAATTGAACTCCCGCATTCCAAGCGAAGCGGCCGGTACTGTTGTCGCCTGTCCTTGCACCTCCGAGGCTTCCCCATCCAAAAATGTTGGCCTGCGCATTTTCGAGGTTCCAACGCTTCATCAGGTAGTTCAATCGGGCATACGCAATGTCCCTGCTTCGAGCATCCACGTCGCTATCGAGCGTCAGGTATCCGAGGCCGGTCGACAAGAAATAGCGTGGGGCATAGAACACTTGCACCTCGCGCATCGTGCCCGCGCCGTACTCGGCCATCACAGTAGTGCCCTTCGCGAAGGCAATGGGCTTGGCCTGCGCAGGGAACGAACAAAGAGTTATCAGTGGAAGTACAACCCATGCGCACCGCAATTTTCGGTGCATCCAGAATCCTCCGAATCAGTCGGCGATACGTCCCGAGTGCTCGCGCTTCGGGACCGATTACGCAAGAGTTCAGCGGATAGGAGGAGGATTGGGCGGGGCGTAAGTCTGCGTGGAAGCAGACGGATGATTACGTGGAATTGGAGCAGTAGATTCAGGAATCGACGGTGGAAGTGTGAGCGTGAAGCCGATGGCGAACGCCGTTGAGCAGAAGCTCAAACAGCTGGATTCCACCATTCGATCGGGGCAGCACGGACAGTCCTGGTTGTCCTGATTCACGTCCGTATGGTGCGTCGATACGTCCGTCGAATGCCCTATGTCCAGGGCGAAGACCGCCGGCGCCACAAAAATCTGCAGCGCCATGAAGACGATCAGCACGGTATCGCGAACGCGACGACTCATGAGTCGATTCTAGATCAACCAGGAATCCGTCGCCATTGCACAGCGCAAGCGCTTTTCCGCAGGGAAGGTCATTTCGGGACTTACGACAGGACTTGAACGAGCAGGCCGGCGGCACAGGCTACCCCGAGCGTGCGCAATACACTCCAGTGCAAGCGGAACAGTGCGACAAGGGCCCCCGCGGCGATGACTGCAGCCGGGATATTCAGCGACGACAGGTCGGGAACGAGCCAGCGGATGCCGGCGGTGTGCATTTCCGTGACCCGGGAAAACAAGGTGTACACGGCAAACCACACGGCGAGATTCAACACGACGCCGACCACCGCGGCCGTGATGCAGGAGAGCGCCGAGCCGAGCAGCTGGTTGTTGCGCAGCCGTTCGATCCAAGGCGCGCCGAGGAAGATCCACAGGAAGCACGGCACGAACGTGACCCAGGTCGTGACGACGGACCCAAGCACACCGGCCGCGAGCGGCGAGAAGGGCTCCGGGAAACGGAATGCGCCCATAAAGCCGACGAACTGCGTGACCATGATGAGCGGGCCCGGCGTGGTTTCCGCCATGCCCAGCCCATCCAGCATTTCTCCGGGCAACAGCCACTGGTATACCTCGACGGCCTGTTGCGCGATGTAGGCGAGGACCGCATAGGCACCGCCGAACGTTACAACGGCTGCCTTGCTGAAGAACAGCCCTTCCAGCGTGAGCACGTGTTGCGGGCCGAGGGCCGTCCACAGCAATACGAGCGGCAGCACCCACAACGGTACCCACACGAGCAGCGTACGAATCGCATGTGACCACCCGGGCACATGCGCCGATACGCCGGACCGGGCGACGACATCGTCGTCCACCGCGTGGCCTTTGAGAACGTAGAAATACTGCGGCGCCAGGTATCCGCCCAGCAAGCCGGCGCAGCCCGCGCCGAGCACGATCAGCGGAAATGGCATTTCGAGGAAGAAGATGGCGACGAAGGCCAGCGCCGCGACGACAACCTGCACGCGATTGCGCAACGCGCGTCGCCCGATACGAAACACGGCTTCGACGACGATCGCGAGGACCGCCGCTTTCAGGCCGAAGAACAGCCCCTCGACGACGCCGACGTCCTGGTAGAGCGCGTACAGGATGGAGAGCGCGAGCATCGCGATGAAGCCCGGCAGCACGAACAGCACGCCGGCCACGAGCCCGCCGCGTGTGCCGTGCAACAGCCAGCCGACATAGGTTGCGAGCTGCATGGCTTCCGGTCCGGGAAGCAGCATGCAGTAGTTGAGTGCATGCAGGAATCTCGATTCGCCGATCCAGCGTTTCTCCTCGACCAGGATCCGGTGCATCAGGGCGATCTGGCCGGCGGGGCCGCCGAAACTCAAGAGGCCGATCTTGAGCCATACGCGGAGTGCTTCGGCAAAATCAGGGGGGTTCGCGGGACCATCGACGCGCGCTGGATGCATACGGGTACTCGTGACGCAGGGTGTCATTACCCCGGGCTTGGCTGCCGGAGAGTATCGGCAAATGCGGCGGTTGGAAACCAGGCACCCACGGCCCGTCGAATCGTTGTCGCTCCAGCGTGTAAGATGACGGGCCATCCATGCTTGATAACCCTGGCGGGTAAGTGAACCGATCGATCTTCCCGGTAGTCCGCAACTTGCGCCGGCTGAGTGTGGCCTCCGCATGCGCGATTCTCGTGCCATGCCTCACTGCAACTCTGCCCGGCCCACAAGCCTGGGGCCAGACGAACGAGGCGGAGGAACTGCGTACGTGGCGTGAATACGGCGGCGGTCCAGGGCACCTACAGTACTCCGCACTGGACCAGATCAACCGCAGCAATGTACAGCGCCTGTCCGTGGCCTGGGTGTACGACTCCGGTGACCTCGATACTGAGCAACGTGACTACCACGCAACGCGGCGCCTGCACCACACGCCCATCGTACTCGGCAACCGACTGTACGGCGTGAGCCGGGCCCTGCGCGTCTTTGCCCTCGACGCGACGACCGGCGAGTTGCTCTGGGAACGCGAACCGCCGATCAAGCCCGGCGAGGAGAGCATGGGCGGCGTGTTCATCCGCGGCCTGATGCATTGGCAGGGCGAGCGCATACTGTACAGCGCAGGTCATTATCTCTACGCACTCGACGCGAATTCCGGCAAGCCGCTCACCACGTTTGGCGACGGCGGCCGCGTCGACCTGCGGGCGGGCCTGGACAGACCGGTGGAGTCGGTGTCACTTGCATCCACCAGCCCCGGCATCGTGTTCGAGGACCTGGTGATCATGGGTTCGAGCCTGTCCGAAACCCTGCCCGCGCCGCCGGGCGACGTGCGTGCCTACGACGTGCACACGGGGAAACTCGCGTGGACTTTCCACACGATTCCGCGCCCCGGCGAATTCGGCCACGACACCTGGCCCGCCGATGCCTGGACCTATGCGGGCGGGGCCAACGCCTGGAGCGGCATGAGCGTCGACCGCGGCCGCGGCATGCTGTTCTTCGGCACCGGCTCGGCGGCTGACGATTTCTACGGTGCAAACCGCATTGGTGACAACCTGTTCGCGAACAGCGTCGTCGCGCTCGACGCGCGGACCGGTAAGCGACGCTGGCACTTCCAGGTCGTTCGCCACGACGTCTGGGACCGCGATCTGCCGGCGCCGCCGGTGCTCGCAAGCGTGCGCCGAAGCGGGCGTGCGGCGGACGCAGTCGTGCAGATCACGAAATCGGGGCATGTGTTCGTGCTGGACCGGGACACGGGCGAGTCACTGTTTCCGCTCGAGGAAGTGCCGGTTGCACCGTCGGAACTGCCGGGCGAGCAACTCGCGCGCAGCCAACGGCTGCCGCGCCTGCCGAAGCCGTTCGCGAGGCAGGTGTTCAACGAAGCCGCCATAACCGATCGCACACCAGAGGCGACGGCTCACGTACGCAAGGCGCTGCAGGAAATCACTGCGGGCGGCCAGTTCATGCCGCCCAGCACTCGTGCCCAGGCCTTACTCCCGGGTTTCGACGGCGGCGGCGAGTGGGGCGGTCCAGCGTTCGACCCGGAGACCGGCCTGCTGTACGTCAATGCGAACGAGATGCCGTGGCTCCTGAAGCTCTCGGAAAAGCAGCCACTGCCGGCCGGTGCCGATGCGGCCGCGGTCTATGACGCCTTGTGCGCGTCCTGCCATGGCGAAGACCGGACAGGCAGCGGCGACTTTCCCGGACTCACAGATCTCGGCGAACACATGACGCACGTCGAAGTCACCGAGCTGTTGTCGACCGGGCGCGGGCGCATGCCGACCTTCGCAACGCACCTCGACGGGCAGGGCATGGACGCGCTGGCGATCTACCTGCGGGAAGGGCGAAACACGCCGGTCGACTCAGCGCTGGGCGCGGATTCACCGCTCTTCCTGCGCTACCGGATCGACGGCTATCCGCAGTTCACGGACCACGAAGGTTATCCGGCGGTGAAGCCGCCCTGGGGTGCGCTGTCGGCCATCGATCTCGCCAGCGGCGAATTCGCCTGGCAGGTACCGCTCGGCGAGTACCCGGAACTCGTCGCCAAAGGCATACGGAATACCGGCTCGCAAAACTACGGCGGCCCGGTGGTCACGGCGGGCGGGCTCGTGTTCATCGGCGCCACGTTGTTCGACCGCAAGTTTCGCGCGTTCGACAAGGCTACCGGCGAACTTCTGTGGGAGCACGAACTGCCGGCGGCCGGAGTCGCCACACCGGCGGTGTACGAGACGGACGGTCGGCAATTCGTCGTGATTTCGGCCGGCGGCGGCAAGTTCGGCGGACCGCAGTCAGGACAATACATCGCTTTCGCACTGCCGCACGGCCCGGACGCGGCGGGCGCAAGTCCCGCGGCCAACGCAGCCCCGAACTCACCGGATTCAAACAACATGTTGACGAGCAAGGAGCACGTTCATGATTGATCGAAGCAGCCTCGGGTCCGTCATGCTGGCCTCCCTGGGTATCGTCGGATTGCCGGCGTGTGCGCTGGCCGACGTGCTGGTCCTGACCAACGGCGATCGCATCACGGGCGAGGTTCAGCATATATGGGACGACAAGGTAACGATCGAACCCGAATATGCGGATCCCTTCGACGTCGACCTCGACGTCGTCGCACACATCGAGTCGGATCGTGATTTCGATGTCACGCTCGATGACGGTTACGACGGGACGGCGAAACTCGCCGGCGCCGCCGATGGCGGACAGCAGGTCCTCGAGACCCCGGACGGCCCTCGCAATATCGCCCTCGCCGACGTCTTCGAGCTGAACGAGCCGGAGGAATACCAGGACTGGAACAGTCACATCGACTTCTCCAGCAGCCTGAATCGCGGCAATACGGATTCCGAGAATACCAAGTTGCGGGCCGACGGAATGTACAAGCGCGGCGATCACCGGCATCGCGGTGAAGTCACCTTCTTCCGTGAGGAATTCGAGGGTGTGCAGACCCAGGAGCAGGACCTGTACGTGTACGACTACAACTGGCTCTTCAACGACCCGTGGTTCTTTTCCTCGGAACTCAGTTACGAAATGGATCCGACAAAAGAGCTGGACCATCGCGTGACCCTGAGCGCCGGCATCGGTTACGACATCTGGGCGACGCCGAGGAAGACGTTGAGCATCAAGCTCGGCGCCGGTTACCTGGACGAGGAAATCGCATTGATCAGCAACGAAAGCGCGGTCGCCATCTGGGGGCTGCGCTTTTGGCACGAGTTCGTCGGCGGCGACCTGGCGGTGTTTCACAATCACACGATCACGGACAACCTGTCGGGCCGCGACAACACGATCTTCAAGACCGCGACCGGCTTAAGCTACGAAATCAGCGATCTGCTGTACTCCAACGTCTCGCTCAATTTCGACTATGAGACCGAACCGGTCGAAACCGCGGAGCACGAGGACCTGGCGCTGCTGCTCGGGCTGGGTTTCGAGTTCGAATGACGGGCTGGCGGAGATTTTCTTGTGTCGTGTCAGCCGGGCGGATCGGTCCGGGGCGGCTGGCCCGGCAGGCCGCGCGGGCAGTCCAGCGTGCGATCCCAATTGCCTAGCGCAGCAGCAGCGGCGTACGTCGATTCCAGGAAAGCGAGCAGCGTCGCTTCAGGCTCGGCGGAACTGCGCACCGCTTCGTACGGCAGGATGAATTCGCCGAAGGCTTCGTTGTAGCGCGCCGCCGCAGGTTCGATCGACGCTGCGGCGAATCCGCCCGGCTGCGGGTAGGCGTAGGCATAGAACGCGGCTTCGTCAATCGGCCCGCCGCCCGGCCAGAATCCTGCCGACGAAACTTCGTGCGAGTAGGCTTCCCGCGTGACGGTGTCGGGCAGGTTGGGGATGCCGCCGGGATGCAGGGGCGCGCGACGCCCCGAGAATCGCGTCACCGCGAGATCGAAACTGCCCCAGAACAGGTGCACGGGACTGACCTTGCCGCGAAACCCGGTCCTGAAGTGCTGCAACACGCGGTTGACCGATACGAGGGTGCGGTGAAAGCGGGTTACGGCATGCGCATCGTAAGGGCGCGGCGTCCTGTCCTCGGCAAACGGTACGGCGTCGGGCACTTCGTTGGGACGGCCGTGGAATGTCGGATCACCGCCGAGTTCGTCGATCATTGCGACAAACCGGTGGTGAAAGTCGGCAATCGTCATCGGCTGCAGCGGGAAGCTCAGCGTACGCCCGCTCCCGCAATAGCCGCGCAGCACATGGTCGATGAAATCGAACGCAACTTCGATGCCGCCGTCGCCATCGGGTATCAGCGAGGTGGTGAGACCCCGCGGCGTCACGTACAGGGTTGCGTGCCAGGAGTGATTGACCCACGGGCTGCGCGCCAGCCGGTATTTGCCGACGACCTGCAGGTACAGGTGCAGCACCGCCGCCGTTGTCTGCCAAGCGCCGTAAGGAATCGCCGGCCAGCCGTCGAAGCTCGAAGTGCGCGGCATCATTTCTGCATCCTTCCGGAAAAACTCATGGGTTTGCAAGCCTGATCTATTGGCCGGGCGCAGACGCGGCAGTTAGGATGACCGGGTTGAGCGGGGAATACACGGGGTGCGTATGGGCGTGGTGGTGACCCGCATCGACCGGGTCGCGGACGCGGTCGTTGCCGAATACCAGGCGATCGGCGTGGCCACGGTGCACGAGGCACTGGGCCGTCGCGGCCTGTTCGCGTCCTACCTGCGTCCGATCTTCCGGCCGGCGCACATCGCAGGTCCTGCCGTGACCTGCGAGGTGGCGCCCGGCGACAACTGGATGATCCACGTCGCGGTCGAGCAATGCCGGGCCGGCGATGTCCTGGTCGTGGCGCCGACCAGCCCCTGCGAGGACGGCTATTTCGGTGACCTGCTCGCCGAATCCCTGCGCGCGCGAGGCGTCCGGGGGCTGGTCATCGATGCCGGCGTGCGCGACGTGGCGACGCTCACCGAAGCCGGCTTCCCGGTCTGGTCGAAAGCCATCTTCGCCCAGGGCACCGTCAAGGAAACGATCGGCAACGTGAATCTGCCCTTGCTGTGCGCCGGTGCGCTCGTGAACCCGGGAGACCTGATCGTCGCGGACGACGACGGCGTGGTGGTCGTGCCGCGTGCCGAGGCGGAGAGCGTGCTCGAGAAAGCCCGCGCCCGCGAAGCCAACGAGGCCGGCAAGCGCGCCCGTTTCGCTGCCGGCGAACTCGGCCTCGACGTCTACGGCATGCGCGAGCGGCTCGAGGCCAGGGGCCTTAAATACCTCGAAGGTCCCGAGGACGACTGAGACATGCAGACGGCGATACCCTGCAGCGTCATGCGCGGCGGCACGTCCAAAGGGCTGTATTTCCACGGGCATGACCTGCCGGCCGAGCGCGAGCTGCGCGACCGCGTGTTGCTGGCGGCGTTGGGATCGCCGGATGCGCGCCAGATCGACGGCATGGGCGGCGCGCATCCGCTGACCAGCAAGGTGGCCGTGATCGGGACCTCCACGCGCGCCGATGCCGACGTCGACTACCTGTTCCTGCAGGTCGCGGTCGACGCCGCGAACGTCAGCGCGAGCCAGAATTGCGGCAACATCCTCGCGGGCGTCGGGCCTTTCGCGATCGAACACGGACTCGTGCCGGCGCTCGAGGGCAACACCGACGTGCGCATACACATGGTGAACACGGGCGGACTCGCTGTCGCCCGCGTGCGCACACCGGGCGGCAGCGTCGAGTACGCAGGCGATGCGCGCATCGACGGCGTGCCGGGCACCGCCGCGCCGGTGCTGCTCGAGTTCGTCGGGATCGCGGGCTCCACCTGCGGCGCGCTGCTGCCGACCGGCGCGGTTGCGGACCGCATCGGCGGCGTCGAAGTAACCTGCATCGACAACGGCATGCCGGTCGTGTTGCTGCGCGCGGCCGATTTCGGCAAGACCGGTTACGAGACACCGGCAGAACTCGAGGCCGACAACGAACTCCGGGCACGCGTCGAATCGATCCGGCTCGAGGCCGGGCAAGCGCATGAAGCTTGGCGACGTGAGCGAACAAGACGGTGCCGAAGATGTGCCTCGTGGCGTCGGGGCGCGGCGGCAGCGTCGATCTGCACACGCGCACCTTCATCCCGCATCGCGTACACGAAGCGATCGGCGTCCTCGGTTCGGTCAGCGTGGCGACCGCCTGCCTGTTGCCGGGTTCGGTCGCGCAGCAGGTGAGTGGCATGGCGCGCGCCGCCGGCGCCCACACACTGGGCGTCGAGCACCCGACCGGGTTCTTCACCGTCGAGATCGAACTCGCGTACGGCAGCGGCGACCTGCAGGTCCGGCGGGCGGCACTGCTGCGCACCGCGCGGCTCCTGATGCGCGGCGAGGTGCTGGTGCCGGCGGCCGTCTGGGGCGGAAGGGTCGCATGATCATCGACTGCCACGGTCACTACACGACCGCGCCGGCGCCGCACCAGGCGTACCGCGCCGCGCAGATCGCTGCGTTCGAAGCCCGCCGGCCCGCGCCGCATCCCGCGGTCATCAGCGACGACGAGATCCGCGAAAGCCTCGAGAGCAACCAGCTCAGGCTGATTCGCGAACGCGGCGCCGACATGACGATCTTCTCGCCGCGGGCATCGGCCATGGGCCACCACGTCGGCGATACGAGCCGTGTCGCAGGCGTGGACGCGAAGCCTGCAACGACCTGATCAGCCGCGTGGTCGACCTGTATCCCGACAACGTTCATCGGCGTCTGCCAGCTGCCGCAGTCGCCCGGCGCGCCATCGACGATTCCATCGCCGAGCTCAGCGCTGCGTCGAGGAGCTCGGCTTCGTCGGCTGCAACCTGAATCCCGACCCGTCGGGCGGCCACTGGACGTCGCCGCCGCTGACCGACCGAAGCTGGTACCCGTTCTTCGAGAAGATGGTCGAGCTCGACGTGCCGGCGATGATCCACGTCTCGGCCTCCTGCAACCCGAACTTCCACGCGACCGGCGCGCACTACATCAACGCCGACACCACCGCCTTCATGCAGTTCCTCCAGGGCGACCTGTTCAGGGACTTCCCGACGCTGCGTTTCATCATCCCGCACGGCGGCGGCGCCGTGCCCTATCACTGGGGCCGCTACCGCGGCCTCGCCGACATGCTCGAGCGACCGCCGCTCGTCGAACACGTGATGCAAAACGTCTGGTTCGACACCTGCGTCTACCACCAGGCCGGCATCGACCTGCTGTTCCGCGTCATCGACATCGACAACATCCTGTTCGGCTCGGAGATGGTCGGCGCCGTGCGCGGCATCGATCCGCGAGACCGGCCACTATTTCGACGACACCAGGCGCTACGTCGACGCGCTCGACCTGTCCGACGAGGATCGCCACAAGGTGTTCGAGGGCAACGCACGCCGCGTCTATCCGCGACTCGATGCCGCGCTCACAGCGAAAGGGCAATGACCGCGCTACGGGCCGGGTCGCGCCAATAGTGAGAGTCGACGCCGGCGAGGTCATCGACTCCGCCAGGTTCTTCGGGGTGCCTTTCGGGATCTCGCTGATGATGATCATCATCATGCTGACGGACGGGTTCGACCTGTTCACGATGGGCTACGTCGGGCCGCACCTGCTGGAGGACTGGAAGATCACCCGCGCCGAGCTGGGGCCTGTCAACAGCGCCGGCCTCATCGGCATGGCCATCGGATCGGTGCGATGGGCTGGCTGGGTGATCGTATCGGCCGCAAGACGCGCCTACGTCGCCTGCCTGGCATTGCTCTTCGTCGGCTCGATGCTCTGTCTTCTATTCGCGTGACGCATATCGGAATTGTTGCAATGGCGCATGGTGACGGGACTGGGCCTGGGCGGTGTCACGCCACTGGCCACGACGCTGATCTCCGAGTGGACCAGCAAGACCGTGCGCAGCGTCGTGGTGGCCAGCGTCATCGTGTCGGTGCCCTCGGCGGCTTCCTGGCGGGACTTGTTGAGCAGCAACTGATCCCCGCGTACGGATGGCGCTCCATGTTCCTGGTCGGCGCGATCGTGCCACTGATCCTGTTCGTGCTCTTTTCCTACCTGCTGCCGGAATCGCCGAAATACATGGCGAAGCGTCCCACCTGAGCACAAGCGCCTGGCCAAGGCGCTGAATCGACTGCTGGGTGAAAACCGTTTTGACGGCACGGAGGAATTCGTCGTACGCGAGGTGGGCAAGCGATCCAGTCACTGGTTTGCCACCATCTGGAACAGCGACTTCAGGCGCAAGACCGCCCTGATCTGGGTGGCGTTTGCTGCCAACAGCTTCGTGCTCTATATCTTCACGAACTACCTGCGCGTGCTGCTGGAAGCGGCGGGGCAGTCATCGGCGACTAGGTTCGCGCGGCCTTTCCCTGTTCAGCCTCGGGGCCGCGTTCGGGTTCGATCGGCGGCGCGTTCATGATCGGGTGGTACGGCTCCAAATGGGTGGGCACCACCCTTGCCTTCATGGGTGCCGTCGCAACGCTGTTGATCGGCGACGATACTTGTGGCAGGCAATCCGACTTCATTCCAGCTGCTGGCGTTGTGCCTGCTGGCTGGCGCGTCGGTGAACGGCATGCAGGCGTTCATGTATGCCGTCAGCGCGCATTCCTATCCGACGGAAATCCGCGGCTCGGCAGTGGGCATGGCCCAGACATTTTCGCGAATCGGAGCGGTCCTGAGTCCGACGGCCGCGTCGTATTTCGCGATGCAGCCCACGCCACCGGTCAACAACTTCTTCCTGTTCGTGGCAGGAGTGATCGTCATCACCGTCGTCAGCTTCTGGCTCATCCCCTCCCAAATACCCCCGAACCGGGTGCCTGGCACCGAATAAAAAGGTTACAGCGAGCGGGGGCCTGAAAAATTGCCATACCGAACCGATCGGTTTGGTATACTCGCCGGGCGGCACAGGACAGCAGGGGGCAACATGACTGTGGCCAACGGGGACTCGGCAGGGCTCGCCTCGCGAATCAGCTTTCGCCAGGCGCGGGTGTTCCTCGCAGTGGCGGACTGCCGCTGTATCACCCAGGCGGCGAAAGCACTGAATCGCTCGCAGACCTGCGTCACCAAGTCGCTGCGCGATCTCGAGGATCAGCTCGGCGAAACCTTGTTCGATCGCTCGTCCAAGGGCGTGACACTGACGGCCTTCGGCGAGTGCCTGCTCCAGCGTGCCCGGGAAGCCGAGGCGGCTTTCGCGGCTGCCGGCGAACTCGTGGCGCCGGCGGCCATCCGCAATTCCACCAGCACCGCGCGGTTCTACCGCATGGACGTTTCCGACCGCTGGCTCGACGCTTTCGTCGCCGTCGCCGAACACCAGAACATCGCCGCGGCCGCCGAACAGCTCGGCCTGACCGCGGCGGCGGTGTCCGGATCCGTGCGCAAGCTCGAAGACACGCTGCGCACCAGTTTGTTCGACCGGACGCCGACGTCGAACGTGCCGACGCAATTCGGCGCGAGCCTCGCGCGCTACGTCAAGCTGGCGCGCAGTCACCTGCGCTCGGCCTGCGACGAAATCGCCGGGCTGCGGGGCGTCAACCGGGGCCGGCTCGTCATCGGGACGCTGCCCTTCGTGCGCACGATCATCGTGCCGAGGGCGATCACGTCGCTGCTCGACCAGCATCGTTACCTGGACATCGCGACGGTCGAAGGATCCTATGAAGACCTGGTCGCCGGCCTGCGCTGCGGCGACATCGATCTCGTCATCGGCGCGCTGCGCGGCGATTCGGTCGACAACGAACTCGAGGAAGAGGTGGTCTTCCACGACAGCCTGTCGGTGATCGTCCGGGCCGGGCATCCCTTGCTCCGGAAAACGCAGTGCGAGTGGCGAGACCTGCTGGACTACCAATGGATCCTGCCCCGCAACGGCACACCGACGCGCCAGCTGTTCGAACAGGCGCTCGGCGCGCGCAAGCTGACCTTGCCGCGGCACGTCATCGAAACCAGTTCGCTGGTGCTCTTGCGCGGACTGCTCCTCGAGAGCGACCGGCTGACGGTGCTGTCCCTGCACCAGGTTCGCTTCGAATACCAGTCGGGACTGCTCGCGGCGCTGCCGTTCGAATTGCGCGGGACCCGTCGTCCCTTCGGCGTTACCCGCCGCCGCAACGGCGTCCTGTCTCCGGCAGCGGAGTTGTTCGTCAGGGAGTTCCGCGTGGCTGCCGAGCAATCCATGGGCTCACGGTGGCCGCTTGCGGCGCGGCCGAATAGCGGGCTCCACGGTGACGAAGTCGCGCTGCCGGCCGTGCCTGTCGCAGCCGACGAGATGCGGCACGGGCTCGCAGCGCGTAGCGCCGAGCGGAACGAACCGGTCGACCTCAGGAACTGAACGGCGCTAGAGTCCGCTGCGCCAGCCACTCACGCCGGCATAGGATTTTCGCGCCACCTCGGCATAGGGCACGGGGCAGACCGTGGCGCGCAGTTCGGTCTGTCGATGTCGCTCGACGGTGGGCTTGCCCGTACCGCCGCCGGCTTCGCCCCAGACAAACGTCACCTCGGTGCCCGGTTCGGCGAATGCTTCGTCCAAAACCGCCAGTGTCAGCATCCTGCGTTCATTCGAACTGTAGCCGATCCACGTCGACAGGCCGATGAGCTCGTCGTCGACCAGCACCTTGTCGAAGGGATGCATGGAGTACACCGCAGACGGAAAATCCATGTACTTGGCGCGGTCGTCCTCGAACAACTGGCTGCCGATGCAGCGCAAGGCGTCATCGTTGTCGAGTGCGAGCGTGACCTTCCGGCGGTGCGGTCCTTGGGCGAGCCGTTCGAGTGCGGGCCGGCCGATGAAGTCATGATCGAACCGGACGAACTGCCCATAGCCCAGGTCCCAGGGCGTCATGTAGTAGTCCTCGATATCGTCCGAGTCGAAGCTGCCGCCGATCGATGCCGACGCCTCGTAGCCGCTCGCCGGCAGCCATTGCCGGTACGCCTTCAGGCTGTCGCCCGAGTAGACGGCCGGCAGCGGCGAAGGAATCCACCCGGACTCCAGCGTATTCGACGAATAGGCACGCCCGCCGACCAGGCGCATGCCGAATTCCTCGCCGGCCCTGACCAGCGCCTCGTGCACCGCGT
Source organism: uncultured Pseudomonadota bacterium (assembly GCA_963770585.1). Classification (GTDB taxonomy): domain Bacteria; phylum Pseudomonadota; class Gammaproteobacteria; order Steroidobacterales; family Woeseiaceae; genus UBA1847. The sequence continues at coordinate 433,934 of CAVYQH010000001.1, forward strand.
GGTAGTCGTCCCAGGGTCCGAAAAACTCGAACCCGGGCTGGCCTGCCATGCCGTGGCGCAAGGCGCGTACCGCTTTGCCCGCGATCCTGACGTTCGTCATGTTGAAGAACTTGAGATCGGGCGCCGCCTTGCCGAGCGCCTTGCCGATCGTGTCCATCGCGTTCGGGCCCTGCACCTGGAAGCGGTAGTTCCTGCGCCGGCCCGGGTCCTTGCGCAGGGCCGTCCGCTGGTCGAGTTCCACGCTGACGTCGTAGCCGCCCGTCGCGGCGTGATACTGGACCCAGTTGAGCGTCGGTGCGCGGCCGACGAGATTGAACTGCTGCTCGGCCAGGTAGAAAAGAATGACGTCGCCGATGACGTAACCGTCCGGCGTGCAGGGCACGAACTGCTTGGCCTTGTCGACCTGGAAGCCCTGGAAGCTGTTGATCGCGAGGTGGCTCAGCATCTTCAGCGCGTCAGGACCTTCGACGGCGAGATCCGCCATGTGAAACGACTGGTTGTAAAGGACACAGGTTTTCTGCCAGGCCTGCTGCTCGTCTCGCCAGTTCGTGTACTCGGCCGGAACGCCGGGGTACACATTGGGCCCTGCCTGGGAATTGCGCAGCAGCCGCACCGGGTCGCCGGCCGCCCTGATGACTTCTTCGAGATTGCCCGGCTTGCTCATGCTCGTCCGCTCCGCGAATTCCTGCCATGCTCGAGCCATCTTAGATTGCCGAGGCCGGCGGAATCGAATCAAAGCGAAAAGTGATTCGCGCCATCGCGAAGTTGCGTGGTCGGAGCCGGACGGGTTGTGGCAAACGGAGGTACATGCGCAATACACGAGGCCAGGCAGTCCCGTACCTCTTGCCCGGCTTGCTTTGCAGCGACACTGTCTGGAGCGCGCAGTTGCAGGCCCTCGATGCGCATGGCGCCGTTGCCGTGCCTGGCTACGGTGCCGCGGACAGCCTCACCGCGATGGCCCGCTCCGTGCTGGACGCGGCGCCTGCGCGCCTCGCGCTCGCGGGGCATTCAATAGGGGCGCGCGTGGTGCTCGAGATGTTTCGGCTCGCCCCCGAGCGCATCGATCGCATCGCGCTCTTCGACACCGGCGTGCACCCGGTGCAGCCGGGAGAACGCGAGAAGCGCATGGACTTGCTGGCCATCGGCCACAAGCATGGTATGGAAGCGCTGGTCGACGCGTGGCTGCCGCCGATGGTGCATCCGGATCGACGGCGGGACGAGGCATTCATGGCGCCGCTCAGGCGGATGGCCGTGAGCGCGGGCATCGTAACTTACGGAACTCCAGGTGCGCGCGTTACTTGCACGTCCCGACGCCGCCATGCTCCTGCCGCGCATCGACGTGCCGGCGCTGGTCGGCGTCGGCCGGCAGGACGAGTGGAGTCCCGTCGCACAGCATGCAGTGATCGCTGCCGGGATCGCCGGCGCAAGATTCATCGTGTTCGAGTATGCCGGCCACATGGCGCCGGTCGAGGCACCGGAGCAGGTCAGCAGGGCATTGCTAGACTGGCTCGAGGCCTGATCGCCCAGAGCCGCCCCGGGCCTCAATTCTCGAACTTGTAACGCCGCCGGTACTCTCGTGGCGTCAGGTTGTAGCGCGAACGGAAGACGCGCCCGAAATGCGTGGCGCTGCTGAAGCCGTGATCGAAGGCTATCGACGTGATCGTCCGCTTGCGCGAAGTCGGCGCCGTCAGCGCGCGTGCGCAATCCTCGAGGCGCCGGCGCAGGATGAATTTCGCGATCGTCTCCTTCTCCCCGGAGAACAGGTGATGGAGATACCGGGTCGTGATACGGAAGGTCCTGGCGATGTGCGTCGGCGTCAGTTTCGGGTCGCCGAGGTTGTCCTCGATGTAGCTGATCATGCGCGTACGGTGCGCAGCCGCCAGCGAATTGTGGTCGATGGTCGAGCCGAGTTCCTGCCGATAGGCGTGGGCGACCAGGCCGAGGAGGGCGTCCGTGATGCCGGCGTCGATGTCGAACTCCTTTTCCGACAGGCAACGCTTCCAGATCGAGTTCAGGAGTTCCGAGACGATGCCACCGACGCCGTGCCGTCCCGAAATCGCCATCGCGGTGATGCTCTGCGGATATTGCAGGTAGCGCCGCATCAGCTCGTCGGAGAAACCGAGCACCAGCATGCGTATCGGCCGGGAGAATTCGATTTCGAACGGGCGGCTGTTGTCGCAGATCGTGAAATCACCCGGCGCCAGGCGCGCCTCGCGCCGGTCCTGGCGGTTGATGCTCTCGCCCTCGAGTTGCAGGTGGAGGAAATGCATCTGCGTCGTGCATTGCAGGATCCGGGAATTCTGGTGGCGCACGAGCTGCGGATCGGAGTAGACCTCCGCGATGCGCACGGGTCCCTTGCCGGTCACGATGGAATGCCCGCGATGATCGCCGGCATGCGCGGCTTCATGCGCAGGCAGCGACAGGCTTGCGAACGCATTGTCAGTCCAGCCGCGAATTCTCCTGGCGGCCGGTTGTGCGGACCCGGACCAAACTGGCTGAAGCACGTTCCACCCCCGCAGGTCTCGATGCCCGACCGGGCTACGTCCGCCGCGGCTTCGGCAAAGCAGCGGCTTTGACTCCCGGTCGGGCCGTGACTACACTAGCAATACCGAACCGTACGGTTTGGCTGGTTCGATGTCAATCCCGGATCGCGCCGGCCGGCGCCAGGCGGCACAATGCCAGCGGCACGGGGCCGGGCCGCATGCCGGCACGCGGGCGCGGCGGGCGGTCCCGCCGGCGGGGGAGAACCGGAACATGAACAGCCGACAGGCGGATGTCCGCCGGAACGACGACCGCCAGACCAAGAAGGAACTGGAGGTCCTGAACGTCGCGTCCGAGTACTTTCTGAGCAACGGCTACCGCGGGACCAGTATCAACGCGATGGCCCGCGAATCCGGCATTTCCAAGGAATCGATCTACCGCTACTTCAGCAGCAAGAAAGCCTTGTTCGAGGCGGTGATCGCCAAGGAACTCAGGGACTATCGGGAACGCCTCGACTTCGTCGACTTGGAGTACGAAACGCTGCCGCTGTCGGACGCGCTGATGCAGGTCGGCGAGTCGATACTGCAGGCCGTCACCACCGACCGCGTGCTCGCGCTGAGGCGCCTCGTGTTCCAGGAAGCGGCACAGTCGCCGGAAATCGGCCAGCTCTATTACGAGATCGGTCCGCGGGCCGCGTACCAGCATCTCGACAAGATCTTCTCGCTGCACGAGGCGCGGGCAGGCGTCGATCGGGCAACGCTGTCGTACAGTTTCGTCGCACTGCTGCTGCACAAACTGATGCTGCAACGTGAATGTGCCGTGATCGACGCGCCGACACGCGTGGAAATCGCGCAACACGTGGCCGCGGTCACCGACGAGTTCCTGCGCCTGTACCTCGTGCCGCGGGAGTAGCCTGGCGCGTGACGAGCGTCTCGCACATCGAATCGGTCCTGCCCATTCCGGCGGACTACCCGAGATTCGAGTCGCTGGTGCACATGCTCAAGTCGGCGGTCGACGCAGCGCCCGAAGCGCCGGCCGTCCTGTGCGGCGGGCAATCGATCAGCTATGGACAGCTGGGCCAATCCGTTGCCGGTCTTGCGTCGGCGCTGCTCGCGCGCGGCAGCCGCGGCGCGCGCATCGCGATGCTCATACCGAACTCCGTCGAAAACGTGGTCGCGTTCTTCGCGGCGATGGCAGCGCATGGCCAGGCTGCCCCCGTGAACCCCTATTACAAGGAGCGCGAACTGGAGCGAGCGCTGGACGAGGTCGATCCAGGGATCCTGTTGTGCGTGTCGGACACGCGCTCGGCAGCCCGCGCAATCGCCGCCAGCCGGCGCATCCCGCACGTGCTCGACCTGCACGATCCGGCATGGTCGCTCGCTGCCTTGCGGGCGCGCGCACCGGACGGCCTCTCGGCGGAACACCTGCCGGGTCTCGACGACCCTGCGCTGCTCATTATGACCGGCGGAACGACCGGCACGCCGAAAGGCGTCGATCACCGCCACCGCAACCTGCTCGCATCGGTACTTTTACACTGCACCGTGTGGCCGGTCGCTTTCGGCAGCGAGACCCTGCTGAACGTCGCGCCGCTGTTTCACATCTGGGGCCTGGGTTACGCCGTGCTGGTGTCGGTCTTCGCCCGGGGCAGGTTCGTGCTCGTTCCCCGCTACGATCCCGAGGCGGTGCTCGCCGCAATCGGCGAACACCGGGTGACGATATTCGGCGGCGGGCCGGCGCCGATCTACGCCGGGCTCGTCGGCAGCGACGCCGCGGCGCGAGCCGACTTCTCGTCGCTGAAATATTGCCTGTCGGGCGGGGCGCCTTGTCCCGAGAGCCTGCACCGGCGATGGCTGGCGCTGACCGGCTGCCCGATCCTCGAGGGCTGGGGGATGTCCGAAGGCGCACCCTTGTGCATCAACCCGGCGGCGGGCGTGCGCAAGCTCTTGAGCGTCGGGCCGCCCGTTCCGGAAACGGCGATCGACATCGTCGACATCGATAGCGGCACGACGGTCCTGCCAGTCGGCGAATGCGGCGAGGTCCGCGTGCGCGGCCCGCAACTGATGAGCGCCTATCGCAACAATCCGGCGGAGACGGCGCTTGCGCTGCGCGACGGCTGGCTGTACACCGGCGACATCGGCTATGTCGACGACGACGGTTACCTGTTCCTCGTCGATCGCAAGAAAGACATGGTCATCGTAGGCGGCTACAACGTGTACCCGCGCGAAGTCGACGAGCTGTTGTGCCTGCATCCCGATATTCGTGAGGCGAGCGCCGTGGGCTTGGCCGACGAGCGGCTCGGCGAGGTCCTGGTCGCGTTCGTGGCGCCCATCCCCGGACAACGCCTCACGGAAGAAGCCTGCCTCGAGTATTGCCGCGCCAATCTCGTCAAGTACAAGCGGCCGGTGCACATACACTTTCTCGATGCGCTGCCACGTACGGCGGCGAACAAGATCGACAAGGTCGCGCTCCGGCGACGGGCTGCAGATGCGACCCGCGAGGCGCACTCATTCGGATAGGGGGTGGACCATGAGACATCGTCGCAACAGCGGCAGGATTCGCTCGAGTTCAAGCGTGGCCTGTTGCCTGTGCCTGGCCAGCCTGGTGCTGGCCGCTTGCGGCCGCGACCAGGCCGCGAGCGATGCCGCCACGGCGCCGGCGGCCGTTCCGAGCCTGGTTGCCGCGGTCGACGGCGCGCGGATCGTCGCTGCGGATACGGAACCGGGCAACTGGCTGACGCACGGCCGCACTTACAGCGAGCAGCGCTACAGCCCGCTAGCTGCCATCGACCCGGACAGCGTCGCGCAACTCGGGCTCGCCTGGTACCACGATCTCGACACCGACCGCGGCCAGGAAGCCACGCCCATCGTGGTCGACGGCGTCATGTATGTCAGCACCGCGTGGAGCAAGGTCAAGGCATTGAATGCAGCAAGCGGCGAACTGCTCTGGTCCTACGATCCTAAGGTGCCGGGAGCGAAGGCAGTCGAAGCCTGTTGCGATGTCGTTAATCGCGGGGTCGCCGTGTGGAAAGGGCAGGTCTTCGTCGGCACGCTCGACGGACGACTCGTTGCTTTGGACGCCGCGACCGGCGCGCCGGCCTGGTCCGTGCAGACGACCGATCCGGACCAGCCGTATACCATCACCGGTGCGCCGCGCGTGGTCGACGACAAGGTGCTGATCGGCAACGGCGGCGCCGAGTTCGGGGTGCGCGGCTACGTCAGCGCCTACGACGCCGGCTCGGGCGACCTGGTGTGGCGTTTCCACACGGTCCCGGGCGACCCGGCGCTCGGCTTCGAATCCGACGCCATGACCGAGGCCGCGAAGACCTGGACCGGCGAATGGTGGGCGCTAGGCGGCGGCGGCACGGTGTGGGACGCCATCGTTTTCGATCCGGAGCTGAATCTCGTCTACATCGGCGTCGGCAACGGCTCGCCCTGGAACCAGGCGATACGCAGTCCCGGCGGCGGCGACAATCTGTTCCTGTCATCGATCGTCGCCCTAGACGCCGACACCGGGAAATACGCCTGGCATTACCAGACGACTCCCGGCGAGACCTGGGACTACACCGCGACCCAGCCGCTGATCCTCGCCGACCTCGACATCGGCGGGAAGCTGCGCAAGGTCATCATGCAGGCGCCGAAGAACGGCTTCTTCTATGTCCTGGACCGCGAGACCGGCGAATTCATTTCGGGCGAGAAGTTCGCCACGGTCAGCTGGGCGAGCGGCATCGACCCCGCGACCGGCCGGCCGATCGAGAACGCCGGCGCACGCTATGCGGGACCTGCGCCCGCCATGGTCCTGCCCGGACCCGGCGGCGCCCACAGCTGGCAGCCGATGTCGTTCAATCCCGCGACGGGTCTCGTGTACATCCCGATACAGGATGCCGGGTTTCCCTATATCGCCGACCCGGATTTCAAGTCGACGAAGCTGGGCTACAACGTCGGCGTCGATTTCAACGGCGCGTCCATGCCGCAGATTCCCGAAGTCAAGAAAGCGGCGTTCGCGGGCATCAAGGCCTACCTGCTGGCCTGGGACCCTGTGCAGCAAGCGCCGGCCTGGCGAATCGAGTATCCCGGCCCGTCGAACGGGGGCACGCTGACGACCGCGGGCAATCTCGTCGTGCAGGGCACGGCGGGCGGTGACCTCGTCATCTACCGCGCCGACGACGGCAAGCGCCTGTGGTCCTTCCATGCGCAGACCGGCGTACTGGCGGGCCCCGTGAGCTACGCCGTCGACGGCGAACAATACATCGCGGTGCCGGTGGGCTGGGGCGGCGTCTTTGCCCTGGCGCCCGGCGAAATTGGCCTGATGTCCGGCCGCCTGGGCAACAAGAGCCGCGTTCTGGCCTTCAAGCTCGGCGGGCGCGCCGAGCTGCCGGATGCCTCGATGCCGGCGCCGCTCGCGTTCGATCCCCCGCCGGCAAACGCGAACGACAAGACTGTCGCCGCGGGCAAAGCACTTTTTCACCGGCATTGTGCGACCTGCCACGGCGACGCCGCGATCAGCGCGGGGCTCCTGCCGGACCTGCGCGCCAGCCCGGCGCTCGGGGACGAAACGTGGCAGTCGATCGTCAGCGGCGGACGCCTCTCCGATCGCGGCATGGTCTCGTTCGCCGCGGAACTCGATCCGGCCGCCGTCGAAGCCGTGCGCGCTTACGTAATCGCGCGCGCGCACGAGAGCATCGCGCAGGCCGGCGGCGAATGAAGGGGCGCGATCTCGGCGAATGCGCGCTAGCGCACCGGCTCAGGCGAACATGCGCATTCCCGAGTCGTAAGCGCGCTTGACGACCACGGCTAGTGGCAGGCTCCGGTTGGCTTTGGCGATGACCTCGACGCCGTAGGGTCCCTCGTAGCCGGTTGCGGCCACCGCGGCCATGAAGCCAGGCATGTCGAACTCGCCTTCGCCCGGGAATTTGCGCTGTTCGACGGTCTCCTGGTTCAGCGTCAGTCCGGCCGGCGTTTCGAGGTAACCGTCATTGAGCTCGACGCCGAGGATGTGTTTCCTCGGCACGCGCGCGAGCGTCTCGTTGCTGACGCCCATCTTGATCATGTGCCAGGTGTCGATCATCAGCCCGCCGTTCAGCGTGTCGGCCTGCTCCAGCATCGTCAGGGCGTTCTCGAGATCGTCGATCATTGAGAATGGCATCACCTCGAAGAGTATGTTGGTACCCGCGTCGGCGGCGTCGCGGCAGAGCGCCCGGAAGGATGCGCTGCACTGGTCGAGCTCGACCGGCGTGTTGAAGAAGTCGCCGACCTTCAGGTGCCGCGCGCCGAGTGCCTCGGCGGCGCCGAGCAGCTTGCCCTTTTCGACATCGGAAGCTTTCTTCTTCTCGCCCTCGAGGAACCAGTCGAACAGGAATTCGAGCTCGATATGGACGATGCCGTTGTCGTCCAGGATCTGCTTCATCTCGGCGAGCGAGCGGGTCTCCAGGGTCTTGTAGAGATCCGCATGCCAGATGCCCATGCCCTTGAATCCGACGCGCGAGATCGCCTCGACACGATCGCGGAAGTCGAAGGAACTGTACTCGGGACCGGTCGCCGGAATCGCCGCCCCGCAGATCGTCCAGTAGGACGCGAGCAATTCCACCTCCGGCCGCGAACCCGCCGGCGCTGCGTCCTCACTGCCCGCCTGCCCGGACGCGAAAAGCCGGCCGCCGCCCAGGGCACCGGCCGCGACTACGAGCGACGAATCCCGAATGAATTTCCTGCGATCGACGGTCATGCATGCTTCCTTCCCGACAGCCGGGCTTCGTCCTAGACCTTGTGCACGTAGCCGTAACGCAGGTTGCTGCGGCCCATGCCGGTGGCCGCGAACCGCGCCTTGAGCGCAGCGATCCGGTCCAGCGACAGCTCGCCGACCTCGGCCGTTATATCGAAGTCGTACAGGCGGGCCGCGTTGCCGGAGAAGATCGCGGTCTTGACCGGCGCCGTCGGCCGCGCCGAGCGGCGCGAAGCCGTGCTTCTGCTGCATGTCGTCCGGGATCTCGAGCCGGCGCAGCGCTTCGATCTGCCACTGCGGCGAGCCGTACCAGACCGAGTCGGTGCCCCACACGACCTTGTCCGCGCCGAGACCCTTGATCAGCGTGCCGAGCATGGCCGCGGCGAGACGCGGATGCGTGACGCAGGTGTTGGCGAAGCAGGTGCCGAGTTCGGCGTACACGTTCGTCACGCCGAATTTCTGCCGGGATCTCCGCCAGGTCGGTCACCCAGTCGATGCGGCCGCTGTCCTCGAACTGCTGCAAGGCTCGCGTCGGGCAGCTCGATGAAAGGCCGCAGCGCCGAGTGGTAGATGACGAAGGTGATCTGCGGCCAGTCCTGCGCCGCCTTGCCGAGGTCCCACACCGTCGCATGTTTCCACAGCTCGGGCCAGGACTTCTCGTAGTCGGCCGGCATCAGGCCCTTGTGGATGCAGACGGTGTTGATGCCGGCTTCAACGATCTTCTCGTAGAACGGGTAGACGAGCTTCTCGTCGTCGAGCCGCCAGTTGCGAGCCCTTCTTCGTCAGGAAGATCGGATCGCCGATGGTGTAGCCCTTCCAGCTGTCCGGGCGCAGCGTTTCGATGCGCGATCGACTTCGTCCAGCCAGCCGTCGGCTCCTCGGCTGGATGATCGAGTGCGCGAGCATGCGACGCGAGCCCGCGACACGGTTGACCGCCGTGCGCGCCGCGACGATCTGGTCGTTGGTCAGGAACAGGTTGAAGGGATCGTCGACCGGCGAACCGGACAGCAGCGCGACCTTGGTGTCGCTGTCGACGAAGATCTCCTTCAGGTAGTTCGCGAACTTGAAGCGAGTCGAGATCGATCTCGTTCTCGAGCGCCGGGATTCCAGTGCTGCTTCGCGAACTGCGCGAGACCCGTGATCGCCTTCCTGCCCGTAGTCGTCGCGCACGAAGTGCGTCTGGCAGTCGAAGATGAACTGACCGGCGAGGGCGCCGGCGCGCTCGTCGGCGACGCCCGGGGTCGCGGCTTCGGCCTCGGCTCACGTTGAACAGCGGCCCGAACACCTCGTTCATCGCGATGAACGCGGCCGCCATGCCGGCGTTCGACGAGCCAGGAACTGGCGCCGGGTCATGCCGTGCCGCGGCGCCGAGCTCGTCGGCGAGGCGCATCGATGCCGCGCTCGACGCGTCGCTGGTCCGCGGTCTGCGGCAGCGGCGTGAACTCGCCGTTCGAGACGATCTGGGTCGGAATCGGCGATGCGAAGCGACGCGCTTTCCGCCGGCGCGGTTCGTCGCAGGTCGTCGTCGCTCAGGTATCGCATGGCGGCGGACTCAAGTCCCGGCCTGACCCGTTCGCCACCCGGCGGCGTAGGTCTCGCGGGCGACGGCGCTGTACGGCACCGGGCTCACGACGACCCGGATCTTCTTCTGCCGGTGCCGCTCGACCGTGGTCTTTTCCGAACCGCCGTCGTCCTCGCCCCAGACGAGCTCCAGTTCGGAGCCGATCTCGATGTCCGGATCGACGATCCCGAGCGACAGCATCGAACGTTCGTTGTAGCTGTAACCCGCGAACATCGAGAAGCCGACGAGTTTGCCCTTGTGCAGGATCTTGTCATAGGACGCCGACGCGTAGTTAGACAGCGGCAGGTCGACGTACTTGTAGTGCTCCGCGCCCGGGATCAGCAGGGACGCGAAGATATCCGTGACGTCCTCCGCGTTCCAGGCGAAAGTCACCTTCCTGCGGTGCGGCGCGTCCGCGATCGCTTCGAGCGCCTTGCGGCCGATGAAATCGTGATCGAACTTCACGAACGGACCGTAGCCCAGCTCGTAGGGCGTGACGTAATAGTCCTCGATGTCGTCGGAACGGAAGCTCCCGCCGAGGGAGCCCATGCCTTCGTAGGAGGTCGAGGGCAGCCATTGCCGGTAGGGTTTCATCGCCGCGCCGGTGTACACCGCCGGCAATGGCGACGGAATCCAGCCGGACTCGAGCGTGTTGGTCGCATAGGCCCGGCTGCCCACCAGGGTGAGCCCGAATTCGCGGCCCGCCTGCTGGATGGTCTCGCGGATCTCGACGGCTTCCTCGTACGGCCCCCAGATCTCCAGGCCTGGCGCGCCCGCCATGCCGTGACGCAGCGCGCGGACCTTGCGCCGCCCGATCCTGACGTGGCCCAGGTTGAAGAACTTGATGTCCGGCAGCGGGCCGCCGTTCAGCTTTTCGATGACCAGTTGTGCGTTCGGCCCCTGGATCTGGTAGCGATAGCAACGGCGGACGACCGCCTTGCCGTCCGGCCGCGACGGCGAGCGGTCGTCTTCCTCGACGCTCAAGTCGTAGCCGCCGGTCGCGGCCTGGAACTTGAGCCAGTTGGCACTCGGCGCACGGCCGACGAATACCAGACGGTTTGCCTCGAGATAGAACAGGATGCCGTCGCCGATGACGTAGCCGTCGTGGCTGCACGGGACGTATTGCTTGGCCTTGTTGACCGTGAAGTTCGAGAAAGTGTTGATCGCAGTATCGGACACCAGCTTTACGGCGTCGGGTCCCTCGATGTACAGCTCGACCATGTGATGCGTCTGGTCGAAGAGCACACAGGTTTCGCGCCATGCGCGTTGCTCGTCGCGCCAGTTGCTGTACTCGGCCGGCACGACGGGATAGACGTATGCGCCGATTTTCGAATTCCGCAGCAATTGCGCCGGGCTATCGACGGTCTTCAGCAGGTTTTCGAGACTTTGCTTGCTCATGGGCGAGATAACCTCTGGGCGAGATACCCTCGTTAGACGGCCGCAATCGCTGCGCACAGGTCGGGCCGGCGCCCGCCCGGACAGGTTGAATTCGCAGTTTAGCGACATGCAGCGCTGCATAACTCGACTGATACTGAAACGCCCGTAAGACCTCGGCGAACACGCCGCAGGAATCACCTGAATTTCACTGCGTTGCCGAAAACTTGTTGCTATGATCGCGCAGGGGGAAAGCAGACGCATGAACGAAGATCCACGAGAGATCCTGCTGAACTCGCCGATGGGCAGGCTGCAGATCGTCGCGGTGGCTTTGTGCATAGGCCTGAACGCACTCGACGGCTTCGACGTGTTGGCGATCAGCTTCGCGTCCCCCGGAATTGCGGCCGAATGGGGCGTGGACCGGGCGGCGCTCGGTGTCATTCTCTCGGCGGAACTGGTCGGCATGGCGCTCGGTTCCGTACTGCTGGGCGGCGCGGCCGACCGATTCGGGCGGCGACCGACGATCCTCACCTGCCTCGTTGCGATGACCTGCGGCATGTTCTTCGCGTCGACGGCGAACGCCATCCTGCCGATGCTCGTTTACCGTTTCGCGACCGGACTCGGCATCGGCGGGATGCTGGCCTCGGTCAGCGCGATGACGGCGGAGTATTCCAACGCGAAACGCCGCAACCTCGCGGTAACGTTCATGTCGGGCGGCTATCCCGCCGGTGCGGTCGTCGGCGGCACGATCGCATCGCTGCTGCTCTTGTCTTTCGACTGGCGGTCGGTGTTCGTGTTCGGCGGTTTCGTAACCTGTGCGTTCATCCCGCTGGTCTGGTTCCTGATGCCCGAATCGATCGAGTTCCTGCAGCACCGGCGGCCGCCGGGTGCGCTGGAGAAAATCAACTTAACGCTCAGGCGCATGGGACACGCAAGCGTGCGCTCCCTCCCGGAGCGCGTTGCCGGTGCACCGAAGCCGAGCATCCTGCAGTTGTTTTCCCCGGGCCTGGCGCGTTCGACCATCCTGCTGACGATGGCCTACTTCGCGCACATCATGACCTTCTATTTCATCATCAAGTGGATTCCGAAAATCGTCGTCGACATGGGATTCGCAGCCTCTTCGGCAGGCGGCGTGCTGGTCTGGACGAACGTCGGCGGCATTGCAGGAGCCGTGTTGCTCGGTCTCCTGACGCAGCGCTTCGACGTCCGGCGGCTGGTCATTGGCGCCATGATCGTGGCCGCGGTGATGGTCGCCGTGTTCGGCCAGTCCGAGGCCGACCTGACAGAGCTCGCGATCGTGTCCGCGTGCGCGGGATTTTTCACGAACGCGGCGATCGTCGGGCTGTATGCCATGTTCGCCCAGTCGTTCCCGACGGAACTGCGGGCCGGCGGCACCGGCTTCATCATCGGTGTCGGCCGCGGCGGCGCAGCGCTGGCCCCGGTCATCGCGGGCCTGCTCTTCGTTGCCGGCGCGAGCTTGCCGACCGTCGCGACGATGATGGGTTGCGGTGCGCTGGTCGGGGCGGCCTCGTTGAGCCTGCTAAAGTACTGCGAACCGGCGCGCGCCGGCCAACCCGCTGCACTCGATAAACCACACCCGAGCAAAATACATTGAGGGGATCGTGACATGAACGCTTCCGAGAAACAGATGAACGAATCGCGCTTCCGCCAGCTGCCGTATTCGGCTGCAGCAACCGAATTGCTGGCCCGCGAACCCCGCCTGTTCATCGATGGCGAATGGGTCGCGTCGACGGGCGACAGTACGCTCGCCGTCGTCGATCCGTCGAACGGGCGGGAAATCGGCCGCATCGTCGATGCCAGTGTCGAGGACGTCGACCGGGCTGTCGCGGCGGCGCGCAGGGCGTTCGACGACGGCCGCTGGACGCGTACTTCCGCCGATCGAGCGCGAGGGGCTTATGCACAAGCTCGCGAACGCGATCGAGGCGCATGCCGACGAACTCGCCGAACTCGAGGCGATCGACAACGGCAAGCCGAAGAGCATGGCCGCCGCGGTCGACATTCCGAACGCCTACGCGATGATGCGCTACATGGCGGGGTGGGCGACGAAGCTCGGCGGCGAAACGATCGAGCCGATGTCGGCGCCGCCGGCGCCTTTCATGCTTATGTGCGGCGCGAACCCGTCGGCGTCGCGGCGCAGATCGTGCCGTGGAACTTTCCGCTGCTGATGGCGGTGCTGAAGGTGTCGCCGGCGCTGGCCGCCGGCTGCACCGTCGTTCTCAAGCCGGCCGAGCAGACCTCGCTGACGGCGCTCAGGCTCGCCGACCTCGTCGCCGAGACGGGCTTCCCGGCCGGCGTCGTCAACATCATCACCGGCAGTCGGCGAAGTGGCGGGCGACGCACTCGTCAGGCACCCGGGTGTCGACAAGATTGCCTTCACCGGCTCGACCGAGGTCGGCAAGATCATCAATCGCAATGCGACCGCCACCCTCAAGCGGGTCACGCTGGAGCTCGGCGGCAAGTCGCCGGTCGTCGTGTTGCCGGACGTCGACGTCGCCCAGGTCGCGCAGAGCGCTGCCGGTGCGATCTTCTTCAATTCCGGCCAGGTCTGCATCGCGGGCTCGCGCCTGTTTGCCCACCGTTCGATATTCGACCGCGTCGTCGAGGGCGTGTCGCAGGCGGCGCAGGGCTTCTGGGCGCCGGGCCCGAGCCTCGAGCCGGAGACGCACCTCGGGCCGCTGGTGTCCGCGGAGCAGTTCGAACGCGTGATGGGCTACATCGAAGCCGGCAGGAAAGGCGGCGCGACGGTCGTGACCGGCGGCGATGCGCCGGATGCGGACGGCTACTACGTGAACCCGACGGTGCTGGTCGACGTCGGCCGTGACTGCCACCGTGGCGCGCGAAGAGATCTTCGGCCCGGTCCTGATCGCAGAGCGCTACGACGATCTCGACGAGGTCGCGGCCTTTGCCAACGACACCGACTACGGCCTGGCCGCCAGCGTCTGGACGCGCGACGTGTCGAACATGCATGTCCTGGCGGCGAAGATCAAATCCGGGACCGTATGGGGCAACTGCCACGCGATGATCGACCCGGCGTTGCCGTTCGGCGGCTACAAGCAATCCGGTTTCGGGCGCGAACAGGCTCGGCAGGGCGTCGAGGCTTACACGGAACTCAAGTCGGTGATCATCCGGCTCTGAGGAAGATGGGGGTACGACGCCGGGCCGCGCCAATAGTGGTGGTGCCCCGGCATAAATTCATTACCCGGCTCGACGAATTCATGCAGACAATAACCGCAGTTCGTTCGTGACAGGCAAGCAACGACCAGGGGGAAGCAATTACTATGGAAACGAATGACAAGGTCTTACTGAAGCCGTCCTCGATCTGTCTCGGCATCGTGCTCGCTGCTGCATCGATCGGCGCCCACGCACAGTCGAGCACCGCGGAACCCGCTGGCAAGATCGAAGAGATCATCATCACCGCCGAGTTTCGCGAGGCGAACGTACAGGAAACGCCCATCGCCATCACCGCGGTCACGGGCGATATGCTCGACAACCGGGCCCAGACGAGTCTCTACGAAGTCACCAACCAGGCGCCGAACGTCACGCTGAAACCGGGCGGACAGGCGCGCTCCGGAATGATGGCGTATATCCGCGGCGTCGGTCAGTCCGACTTCATCGCAGCGCTGGAGCCGGGCGTCGGCGTCTATGTGGACGACGTCTACTATGCGCAGCTTACCGGCTCGATGCTCGAGCTCCTGGACGTGGACCGGGTCGAAGTGCTGCGTGGACCGCAGGGCACGCTGTCCGGCCGCAACTCGATCGGCGGCGCGATCAAGTTGTATACGAAGCGGCCGGGCGACGGTGACGACGGTCACGTCAAAGTCGGGTTCGGCTCCTACAATCAGGTCGACTTCCGCGGCGCCGCCGGCCTGACAATAATAGAAGACAGCCTGTTCGCCCGATTTTCAGCGGCCGGCAAGACCCGCGACGGTTACGTCACGATTCTCGATTATGAATGCACGCACCCCGGGTCCGGCGCACCGACCAACCGGGGCGCCGCGGGTTGCGAGATCGGACAGCAGGGCGAGAAGCAATACACCACCGGCCGGGCCGCATTCCGCTGGCTCGCGAGCGACGATCTCGATATCGAGCTGTCCTTCGATTACCTGAACGACCTGTCCGGCCAGGCGCCGGGCGTCGCGACCTATGCCGACCGGCGGGGGATCGAGGCTGCCGTGACGCCGGCCGGAGCGCCAATCAATCCGACGGTCACGTTGACGGACGAGTTCGGCAATATCGTCTACTACCGCGACCATATTTTCGTGCCCTACGGGCCTTACCACAACGCGAACGACCCGATCAACGATCCGTACGTCACCTACGGGACGACCGCCGATTACGGGCAGCATTACTTCGGCCCCGGTGTCGGCGCCACCCTTCCGGTCAGCTGGAAACCGACCGTGCTGCCGTCGCGCAACTACATCAACCAGTGGGGCACGGCCCTTAACCTGAACTGGAACATCGGCGAGGACATGTTGCTGACCTCGATCACGGCGTACCGGGAATACGAGACCTGGAGCACGTGGGACGAGGATGCCTCGCCGGTCGCCGTGAACCAGCTCGACAACAAGCTGGAGAACTGGCAGTTCACCCAGGAACTGCGGCTGAGCGGCGCGCTGGCCGACATCGACTGGACGGTGGGCGCTTTCTACCTCGACCAGGAAAGCACTTACGAAGCGCGCGTCGACCTGAACTATGCGTTGATCGACTTCATCCACGGCCCGGATCCGACCCCCGCGGATACCCTGGCCGGGTTCGTGCACGCCAACTGGCACATCACCGACAACCTGAACCTGATCGGCGGCGTGCGCTACTCCGAAGAGTTCAAGTGCTACACGCATTACCGCCACAATCCGGACGGCTCGGACGTCGGTAGCTTCGGGCCCACCTTTCCGGGCGCGCCCGACCTGATCAACATCCGCCTGACCGGCGTCGACGGCCTGTATGCCGAGTTCGAGGACGATCAAACCGACTGGCGCGTGGCGCTCGACTACTCCTTCACGGACGACCTGATGGCCTACGGCAGCGCCTCGACGGGCTACAAGGGCGGCGGCGTAAACCCGCGTCCGTTCTTCCCGGAACAGCTGCAGACCTTCAACTCGGAAGACGCTCACCTCGTACGAGCTGGGCATGAAATCCACCCTGTTCGACAATTCGCTGCGCCTGAATGCCGCCGTGTTCTTCACCGAATACGAGGACATACAGCTGATCCTGAGCCAATGCGAAGTGCCGCCGTTCATCGACCCGGACGGAATCGCAGCACCCTGCCTCAAGCCGGCGAACGTGGGCGATGCGGACATCCAGGGATTCGAGCTGGAAGCCCAGTGGTATATCACCGACAACCTGTTGGTCGATGCCTCCGGCAGCACCCTCGACTTCGAATACACGGACGTCGATCCGCTCGCCCTGCAAGGCAGCGAAATCGCACCGCTGGACATGATCACGCCGTACACGCCGGAGGACAAATGGAGCCTGGGCGTCCAGTACACGTTCCCGACGACGAGTATCGGTGGCTTCATGCTCAGGCTGGACGGCAGTTACCTGAGCGATGTCTACGCCGACCCCGACCAACCGGGAAGTGAACCGGCTGGAGGGATACACGCTGATGAATGCCGTCGCCCGGTGGGAATCCCCGGAGGACGAATGGCGAATCGAACTTCAATGGCTGAACCTGACGGACGAGGTGTATTACATCGACGCCTATGACGTCAGCTCCAGCCAGGGCACCGTAATCAATCAGCCGGGATTGCCCGAGACCCTGAACCTGAGTTTCCAGCGCAATTTCTGATACTGAGCGGCTGGTTCGCACGAAATTGGGGTCAGGTTCAATTTCTTTCCCTCAGAAAGAAATTGAACCTGACCCCATTCTTCGCAACCGTACGCGCTCGCGAAGTGGGAATCCGCCATGGCTCGAATAATCGCCGGCATCGGCGCGTCGCATACGCCGACGATCGGCTTCGCCAAGGACACGAAGTCAGCGGACGATCCCGCCTGGGCGGGTATCTTCAGGGTCTTCAGGCCGGTGACGGAATGGCTGGCGGCGAAGCGGCCCGACGTGCTGTTCCTGATCTACAACGACCACATCACCTCGTTCTTCCTCGATCACTATTCGCCTTTCGCCCTGGGTGTCGATGACCGCTACGTGACGGCGGACGAGGGCGGCGGCCCGCGGGACTATCCGGCCGTGACGGGTCATGCGGCACTCGCCCGGCACATCGGCGCGTCGCTGTTCGCGGACGAGTTCGACATCTCGTTCTTCCAGAAGAAAGCGATCGACCACGGCCTGTTCTCGCCGCTCTCGATGATGACGGACCGCGGCAAGGCCTGGGACGGCGCGATCGTTCCGCTGCAGGTCGGCGTGTTGCAATTCCCGATCCCGACGGCGCGGCGCTGCTATCGCCTGGGCCAGGCGCTCCGGAAAGCGATCGAGAGCTACCCCGAGGACCTGTCGGTCGCCATCGTCGCAACCGGCGGGCTCTCGCACCAGGTGCACGGCGAGCGCTGCGGCTTCAACGATTCGGACTGGGATGCGGAGTTCCTCGACCTGCTGGAGAAGGATCCCGCTCGCCTCGCCGAAATCACGCATGCGCAGTACGCGGAGCGCGGCGGCATGGAAGGCTCCGAGGTCATCATGTGGCTGATCATGCGCGGCGCGCTGTCCGACGATGTGACCCGTGCGCACAGGGACTCGTGCCTGCCGTCCATGGCGACGATCGCCACGGTGATCTTCGAGAACCAGCATGTGCCCGACGCAGGCGAGGGCAGGGCGCAGCGGGCGCTCATCGCCCGGGAGCTGGAGGGCATCGAGAGGCTGCCGGGCACGCATCCGTTCACGCTGGACAGGAGCCACCGCGCCTACCGGCTGAACGACTTCCTCCACAGGCTGGTCGATCCGCAACACCGCGAACGATTTCTCAATGACACGCAGAACCTGTATGACGAGTTCGGCCTGTCGGACGAGGAGCGTCGTTTGCTCGATACCCGGAACTGGATCGGGCTCATCCACCACGGCGCGATCTTCTTCGGCCTCGAGAAAATGGCCGCCGTCATCGGCAGCTCGAATCCCCACATCTACGCGCAGATGCGCGGCGAGACCCTGGAGGAGTTCCAGCGTACGCGCAACGTCAAGCTGCAGTATTCGGTGGCCGGTGGTGAGGAAGCGCAGAAGCTCGCAAAAAAGGCGACGCAGCAGGATTGACGCCTGTGCGGCCGGAAGCTTCGCCCGGCGGTATCAGGCCGGCGCGTAGTCGGTTCGCTCGGCGGCGAAGCGCACGAACCAGGCCAGCGCTTCCGGGTTGCGCATGACGCTGGTGTTCGCGGCTTTCTCGAGCGGCACACCCATCAGCAGTCGGCGCACGGGCACCTCCATCTTCTTGCCGGTCAGCGTGTACGGAATATCGTCGACCGCATAGATCCGGTCCGGCACATGGCGCGGCGAGTAGCGCCGGCGCAGGGTCGAGCGGATCCTGCCGTCGAGCTCCTCGTCGAGGACCGCGCCCTCCGCGAGGCGCACGAACAGGGGCATGAAGAAGCGGCCGCCGGGCAGGTCGAGATTCACGACCAGCGCGTCGCGGACCTCGGCGAGGGTTTCCAGGCAGCGATAGATCTCCGCCGTGCCGATGCGGATCCCGTGCCGGTTGAGCGTCGCATCGGAGCGGCCGAGCACGAAACAGCCGCCGTGCTCGTTGATCATGAAGAAGTCGCCGTGGCGCCAGACGCCGGGCCAGGTGTCGAAGTAGGTTTGCCGATAACGGGCGCCGCCTTCGTCGTTCCACAGGTACACCGGCATCGACGGCATCGGTTGCGTGACGACCAGTTCGCCGATCTCGCCTATTACCGGCCGGCCTTCTTCGTCGAACGCATGCGCGTCGACCCCGAGGTGCACGCCCTGGATCTCGCCGGCATAGACGGGTGGCCCCGGCACGCCGCCGACGAATCCCGAGCAGATTTCCGTGCCGCCGCTGCCCGGCATGACCCACAGCTCGCGTTTGACGTTTTCGTAGAACCACGCCATGCAGTCGGCAGACACCGGCGAGCCGGCCAGCACCACGCTCTCGAGCGCGTCGAGCCGGAACAGCTCGCGCGGCACGATGCCGGCCTCGCGCTGCATCTGGACGAAGGTCGGACTCGCGCCGAACAGAGCGGCTCGAGTTTCTGCGACGATCCGCCACAACGCAGACGGATCCGGATGGTTCGGATTGCCGTCGTACAGGACCGGCACCGCGCCCACGAGCATCGAACTGACGAGGAAGTTCCACATCATCCAGCCGAGTGTCGTGTAGAAAAAAATCCGCTGTCCGGGCTTGAGGTTGAAATGCAGCGCGGCATGTTTCATCTGCTCGAGCAGGATGCCGCCGTGACTGTGCACGATGGCTTTCGGGATGCCTGTCGTCCCGGAGGAAAACAGGATCCACAGCGGATGATCGAAGGGCAGCTGCGCGAACTCGAGCGGTGCCGGGTCGCTCCGGCCGGTCACATCGGCCCACCGCGCCGCGCCGGCGACGAAAGTCGCGTCGGCGGGATACATCGCGGGCAGCACGATCACCCGCTCGACGCCCGGCAAAGCCGACAGCAGTTCGCGCACTTCTGCGCGGCGGTCGTAGTCCCTGCCGCCGTAACGGTAGCCGTCGACGCAGATCAGGACTTTCGGTTCGAGCTGGCGGAAGCGGTCGAGCACGCTCGGTGTTCCGAATTCGGGCGCACTCGCAGCCCACACGGCGCCGATGCTCGCGGTGGCGAGCAGGGCGACGACGGCCTCGAGGCAATTCGGCAAGTAGCCCGCGACGCGGTCGCCGGGCCCGACGCCGTGCTCGCGCAGCCACTCTGCCAGCGCCCGTGTGTCGTGCTCGAGCTCGTCCCAGCTGAGCACCGCGAGCTCCCGGCCTTCGCCCGCAGCGAGTAGCGCAGGCTCGTCCTTCCGGCGCGAGCGGAAAACGTGTTCCGCATAGTTCAGCCGTGCGCCGGGAAACCACTCCGCGCCCGGCATCTCGCGCCGCCCCAGCACCCGTTCATACGGCGCCGAGGACCGGATGTCGTAGTACTCCCAGAGCGCTGCCCAGAAGTCCTCGAGATACGCGACGGACCAGCGCTGCATGGCCTCGTAATCGTCGAAGCGCAGGCGCCGGGTGCGCCGCAGCCAGTGCGAGAAGGCCGTGATGTTCGCCTCGGCGAGCCAGTCGGCCGGCATGCGCCACAGGAGCTGACGGTCCGTCACGCTGCTCCGCCCAGGGTTACGCGTCGAGCTTCAGCAGGCGGATCGCGTTTTCGCGCAGGATGAGCGGCCGCACCTCGTCGCGGAAATCGGCTTTCGCGAAGTCTTCCAGCCAGCGGTCCGGCTTGATGAGCGGGAAATCGGAGCCGAACAGCATCTTGTGCTTCAGGAGCGTGTTCGCGTACTGCACCAGCTGCGGCGGGAAGTACTTCGGCGACCAGCCCGACAGGTCGATGTAGACCTGCGGCTTGTGCAGGCAGATCGACAGGGCCTCGTCCTGCCAGGGCCACGACGGGTGCGCGAGGATGATCGGCATGTCCGGGAAATCGACGGCGACGTCGTCGACGTACATCGGGTTGCCGTACTTCAGCCGGATGCCGCCGCCGCCCGGCATGCCGGTGCCCATGCCGGAATGCCCGGTGTGGAACAGGGCGGGCAGCTTCGCTTCGGCAATCGCTTCGTACAAGGGGTAGGCCATGCGGTCGTTCGGGAAGAACTCCTGGAACTGCGGATGGAACTTGAAGCCCCGGATGCCGTAGTGCTCGATGAGGCGGCGGGCCTCGCGCGCACCGAGTCGGCCCTTCGCCGGGTCGATGCTCGCGAACGGGATCATCACGTCGCTGTTCTCGTTGGCGATCTCGGCGACTTCCTCGTTCGAGATTCGCTGCTGGCCGCGCGCGCGTTCGCCGTCGACCGTGAAAATGACGCAGGCCATCTTGCGTTCCCGGTAGTACTCGGCGGTCTCGGCGATCGTCGGCCTGTCACCGTCCTCCCTGAAGTACGTCTTGGCCGCGTCCTCGAAACGCTGTTTCTCCGGGTCCTTCGGATCGCGTGCCGAAACTTCGGCGTGGACGTGCACGTCGATGGCAAGCAGTTCTTTGACGTTCATCGATGTCCTTCCCCGTGTCAAACCTTGCTGAAGTCCGCGATCCGCTCGCCGCTTTCGGCCAGCCTGCGCAACAGGCCGGAAACCTGCCAGTAGCGGGCGTCGAGCTCTCCGGCAAACGCATCGATGCGTGCGCAGATCGCGTCGAGCCCGACGGTGTCGGCATAGTACATCGGTCCGCCGCGGTGCCGCGGAAAGCCATATCCCGAGGTGTAGACGACATCGATGTCCGAGGCCCTGAGCGCGACGCCTTCCTCCAGCACCCGGGCCCCTTCGTTGATGAGCGCGAACAGGCAGCGCTGTTCGATCTCGTCTTCGGAGATGTCGCGCTGCGCTATCCCGAGCCGACGCGCCTCTTCGGCGAACAATGCGAGCGCCTCCGGATTGTCGAGCGGCTCCCGCGAGCCCGTCTCGTAGCGGTAGAAACCGGCGCCGGTTTTCTGCCCGAGCAGGCCGCGTTCCGCGAGCATCGAGGAGGCGCGGCAATAGGCCGGGTCGTCCGGCAGCAGATCCCTGCGTTCCTGCCGTACCTTGTAGCCGACGTCGACGCCAGCCATGTCGTACACGGCGAGGATGCCCATTGCCATGCCGAAGCGCTTGAGGACCTCGTCGATGCGGCGCGGGCTCACGCCTTCGAGCACCATGCGTTCCGCCTCGCGCCCGTAAGGTTCCATCATGCGATTGCCGATGAAGCCGTAGCTGTTGCCGGACAGGACGCCGACCTTGCCGAGTTTCTTCGCGAGCGCCATCGACGTGGCCAGCACCTCGTCCGCGCTGTCGTCGGTGCGCACGATCTCGAGCAGGCGCATGACCTGCGCGGGGCTGAAGAAGTGCAGGCCGACGACGTCGGCGGCGCGCCCGGTCGCCGATGCGATCTCCGCGACGTCGAGCGTCGAGGTGTTGCTCGCGATGACGGCGCCGGCCTTGCACGCGGCGTCGAGCTTGCCCATGACTTCCTTTTTCAGCGTCATGACCTCGAACACGGCTTCGATGACGACGTCGGCATCGGCGAAGTCGCCGTATTTGTCGGTGCCGCGGATCAATGCCATGCTGGTCGTCGACTTCGCCGGCGCTCATGCGCCCTTTGCTGACGCGCCGGCCGTACTCCTCGCGGATGAGCTGCAATGCCCTGTCGACCGCCGCGCGGTCGACGTCGAGCAGGCGGACGGGGAGCCCGGCGTTCGCGAACGCCATCGCGATGCCGCGGCCCATCGTGCCGCCGCCGACGATGCCGCCGCTCGCGATCGGCCGGGCGCTGTCCGGTTCGATCCCCGGGATTTTCGCCGTTGCCCGTTCGGCGAAGAACAGGCGGCGCAGGGCGCCCGATTCGACCGTTGCTGAGCGAGGCCTCGCTGATCGCGGTCTCGCGCTCGATACCTTGCGCAAAGGGCAGGCCGACTGCGGCTACCACGGCGTCGATGACCATGCGGGGAACCTCCCGGCCGGGCATATCGACGGCGACCCGGGCCCGCTCGGCGCTCAGCCACGCGTCCGTGTCCGGGTCCCGGGCGATGACGAATTCGCTGGCGCGGCAGGGGCCGCGCTTTTCGTGCAGGCAGCGTTCGGCGTAGCGCAGCGCGGCGGCTTTCAGGTCGCCGTCGCTCACGGCGTCGATGAGGCCCATATCGAGCGCCTCCGCGGCGGTGACCGGCGCGCCCGACAGGAACATCCGGAGCGCATTGCGCACGCCCACGACGCGCGGCAGGCGCTGGGTGCCGCCCGCGCCCGGGACGATGCCGAGGTTGATTTCGGGAAAGCCGAGCCGCGCGCGTCGGTCGGCAATCCGGTAGTGACACGCGAGCGCGGTCTCGAGGCCACCGCCAAGCGCGCTGCCGTGCACCGCCGCGATCACCGGTTTCTGTAGCCCTTCGATCAGCGCAAACACCGAATGGCAGTCCGGCTCGCGCCGCGGGGCATCGAACTCGGCGATGTCGGCGCCTGCGATGAAGGTGCGTCCCTCGCACAGCAGCACGACCGCCTCGATCGCCGCGTCCTGCCCGGCGCGCCGGAAACATTCCGCGAGTCCCGCGCGGACCGCGTGCGAGATGGCGTTCACCGGCGGGTTGTCGATCACGACCAGGCCGACCCTCCCGCTCCGTTCCAGTCGTACGACCTCAGTCATGGACAGGCACTATTCCTCTGGTCTGCGTGGATTCGGCAACGGCTGGCATCAAAGTTCGTCGAGGCCAGGGTACCAGGGCGTGCGACCGCCAAGCACGCCGGAGTCCCGGATGATCTCGGCGACGGTCTCCTCCTGGCGATACGCCATGACGTGCACGCCCGAGACGCCCTCGATCTCGCGTATGCGCTGGATGAATTCGATACACAGCTTCTTGCCTTCCTCTTTCTGGTCCTTGCTGCCTGCGAGCCGGCGGATGATCGCATCGGGAATGTGCACGCCCGGCACGTTGCTGCGGATCCATTCGGCCGCGCGCGCCGAGGCGAGCGGCCCCACGCCGACCAAGATGAAGACCTTCTCGAGCAGCCCCAGGTCGCGGCAGGTCGCCATGAAGCCGGCCAGGCGCTCGAGGTCGAAGCAGTACTGCGTCTGGACGAACTGCGCGCCGGCTTCGATCTTCTTCGCGAGCCGTGCCGGCCGGAATTCGTAGGGCGGCACGAAGGGATTGCTGGCCGCACCGAGAAACACGTGCGGCGGATGCGAGATCTTCCGGCCGCTCTGGAACTGCGACTCGTCGCGCATCTTCCGGATCATCGACAGGAGCGTGATCGATTCGAGGTCGAAAACGGGTTTGGCCTGCGGGTGATCGCCGGCCTGTACGCCGTCACCCGTCAGGCACAGGATCGTCGCGACGCCCATCGCGGCGGCGCCGATCACGTCGCCCTGGATCGCAATCCGGTTCCGGTCCCGGCAGGACACCTGCATGATGACGGAATAATGCGCGCGCCGCAGGAGGGCACAGACCGCGACGCTCGACATGTGGCAGTTCGCGCCCGAGCCGTCCGTGGCATTGATGGCATCGACCGCGCCGTCGAAAATGCGCGCCTTACGGAACACCTCTTCGGGATCGGTGGAATCCGGCGGCGACAGTTCGGCAGTCACCGCGAACTGCCCGGCCCTGAGGAGCTTCTCGAGACGACCCGGCGAAGAATGTCCCGGCTCGAGTGCCTGGAAATGGCCGGCGGCGGGATTGTCCAGCAGTTTCATCGGGGCGCATTCTCCGTGTCCGGCACGCCGGACTTCCGGCGCACTTCGCGAAGCCAGGACGAGCTGCCCTTCAGTCGATGATCGACCGGCGGCTGGAGTTCCTGGATGCGGTGGCCGTGCTTCATTTTGAGGCTACCCGAATACGCGTCGACCCACACGCAGGGCATGTCCGGCCTGACCTCGCAATGGCCGTTCGCGCGCACGCCGCCGCACGGGCCGTTGCGCATGGACTTGGGGCAGTTCATCGGGCAGACCATGCCGGTGGCGCCGAGGGTGCAGTCCCCGCACATCTGGGTGTCGAACAGGACGCCCTTGACCACTCTTTCCACGGCTGCGACGGGCGGGTCCATGCGCTCGTAGCCGATGCGCCGAATCAACGGGTTCAGGAACAGCAGCATGCTCTCGAATGCTTCGTAGAAGAGTTCGAAGAATCGCGGGTGCCTCGACACCCAACGGCGGACTGCGTACATGAACGAACTCTGTGCCCTGGCCCCGCCATTTTGCGGTACGCCGACGCGGGATGTTCAACTGAGGGAGAAACGCCAGGTGGGGACGTGATCCGCGCCGATTGAATTCGCACCAGCCGCATTCGTCGGCGCCGTGACCGGCATCACGCTCGTCCCTCGCCGGTTTCGCTATCGTAATGGTCCTCGCATTGCCGGGGACCGAACGATGTGGATTCCTTACCGTTTGTACGAAGCCCTGCCGAAGATTTACATCAGCGTCGGAGGCCTGGTACTGGCCGGCGCCTTGTACGTTGGATTCGACAGCCGCTCTCTGTTTATTTACCTGTTCGTCGCCTTTGGCTGCATTGCCTACGGGGCTTCCATCATGTGGTTGCGCTATCGTTATCGGCGACCGCGCCCGGTCTCGGCTGCCGAACGCGACAGCACCGTCGTTTCATTGGCGCGCAAAATCTACTGAATCAATCAGCTCTTCATCATCACGGGATTGAGATATCGCAGGCCCTTGAAGCGTGCAAAGTCGTTGTCGCATGAGACGAGCAGTGCGTCACGCGTTATAGCCATCGCGGCCAGATGCGCGTCGGTCGTTAAATTGCCCGCGGTACCGGTTTCTCGCAGCAAGCCTGCCATCACCGCCCAGTGATTTTCCTTCTCCGCGGGCACGTGGACGATCGGCAGTGAAAGCCAGGCTTCGATCTTGTCCAGCGCTTCCTCTGTTGATATCGGCTGCGTAAACACTCTCGCGCTGGTCGACAGGCGAAGAAATCCGAGCAGCACGACCCAAGGCAAGCCGATGCTCTCGTCGCCGCGGAGGGCGTCAATCCACCAGTCATGCACGGCCTGGTGCCGCGGGGCGCTCTCGTTGATGACGTAGAGCAACACGTTCAGATCGACGATTTTCAATGCGTCACTTGCGCAGCAGGAGCTTCCGGACTGTTTCCTCGTCCTCCAGCGCCGCTGCCACCGCGCCCGCCCTGGTCAGATCGATCGTCGGCTCACCCATCACGAACGTTTTCTCGACGTGAGCTGGTTTATCGGCGACGGAATCCGATGACGCCAGCCCCGCCCGGATGACCCGGTTGACCAGCCTTGCCAACGGCAGGTTTTCGCGGGTGGCCCGTGCCTTGAGCCGGGCGAGCAGGTCGTCGTCAATTCGAATCGTCGTACGCATGCCGGCATCGTAGCATCGCACTGCCTGATGTCAAGGCATCAAAAATCGCTACGCAGACCCTAAAGTATTGTTATTTAAGGCAATAGCCTCATATCAAGGGAACGTTTGCAAGTCCGACGGCGAAACCTGATCAAGCTGAATATTCAATCCCAACGAGTCATGGGCCGTTGGATGCAGATTCCGTGTCAAATGCCTTGGAAAGCGCAGAGTTCCACGAGGTGGTGAACGTCCGCGCGCCCGATGATTCCGGCGCCATCTGGTCAAAGCCGTGATAGGCGCCGGGTATGACAACCAGTTCGGTCGGTACACCTGCTTCGATAAGTCGACGTGCGTAGTCGACGTTCTCCAGGACGAACAAATCGATCGAACCAACGCCAATCCAGGTCGGCGGCAGCCCGCCAAGGTCGTTTTCTCGCGCAGGTACGGCACCGTCCGGGACAGTGGGCGAACCTGCCGGCACGCCGAGATAGGATGTCCACCCGAAAACATTGGCGTCCGCGTTCCAGCTGACGCCGCCGATGTGCGCCGGCATCGGCCGGGCACTCCCGGTGCGATCGTCCAGCATCGGATAGACCAGCAACTGGAAAGCGACCGGCACTTCGCCGCGGTCGCGCGCGGCGATCGCCAGCGCTGCAGCAAGCCCACCGCCGGCACTTTCGCAAGTTGACGGCCTGTATCGAATGGCTATACGCCGACCTGACGGACGACATCGCGGAACGTGTCCGTTTCGCGGCCGCCGACGGATTGCACGGCGTCGAGTTTCACCTGTGGGGCGGCAAACCGATCGAGGCGATCGGCTCCGCGCTCGCAGACACCGGCCTGCCCCTGACGAGCCTGTGTGCCGAGCCGAGGCGCAGCCTCGTCAACCCCGCGCAGCACGACGAGTTCATTGCGGCCATCGCCGCGACCCTGCCGGTTGCTCGGCGCCTGCACTGTCCGAACGTGATCGTTGCCTCCGGGTTCACCGAGGCGGGCGTGTCGTTGGAGGAGCAGCGCGACAACATGGCGCGCGTGCTCGGTACGGCGGCCGCCATGGCTGAAGACGCCGGCACCAGGCGCCTGCTCGAGCCGCTGAACGACCGGGTCGATCATCCCGGCATGTTTCTCTGTTCGACGCGCCTCGGACTGGATGTCGTGGAGACAGTCGGCAGCGACGCGCTCAAGCTGCTCTACGACGCGTATCACTCCTCGGTCATGGGTGAATCGGCGGTCGACGTCCTTGCCGGCCGCACGGAGTTCGTCGGGCACGTGCAGGTTGCCGACAACCCGGGGCGCAGCGCTCCCGGCACCGGCGACATCGACTGGCAGGAGCTGCTGGCCGTGCTGGACCGCGAAGGCTACACGGGCCCGCTCGGCCTCGAATTCAAACTCGGCGGCCAGTCGACGCGCGATGCGCTGGCGCTGACGCGCTCGACGCTCGCATCCTGAAGCAGGCCTTCACTCCGTACCAAACGATCCGCTGGAGAGAGCACGACGGTGGCAGGATTCAGAAGCGAAAAGTGTAACTGATCTTCGCGCTCAGCTCGGACGTGACCGAGTTGAAGGAATTGTCTTTGTCGGTGTCCTCGAAGTTGCGGTTCAGGACGAGGAACATTTCACGACCCGCCTTCGGTATCCACACGAGTCGGCTGTGAATGCCGAAAATCTCTGACACATCGTCGTACTGCAACAGCGTGATCCAGTTCAGTTGCGATGAAAAACCAACCTCGGAGGTCAAACGCATCACGCGCGTGGTGAAGTTACCCTGGGGCAGCTCCACGCGGTTCCAGTCATAGCCCAGCCGAGCCGTGAAGAATCGCGACTGCTTCCAGGTGAAGTCACCCCCCGCATTGGTGCGCTCGCCATCGTAGAAGTCGCCCGTGCGGTAGATCAGTCGGCCCGCATACTTCCTCTGCGCGCCCGTCGTGACGTCGAAACCGTAGTCATCGAACTCGTAGCTTCCCGGCGGTATCACGACCGTCTGTCCGCCACTGCTATAGATCACGAACGGCTGCATGACACGTTCATCATTCATCGTATAGACGAGACGCGCCACGTCGCGTCCGACACTTTCGATCTCGAGTGGCCGCAGGGAAATTATCTGCGTTTGCACGTCGCCGGTCGCAAGAGATGTAACGCGCTGTGCGTCGACGCCCGCGAACACGGATTGCAGGACTTTCGCGCCGACGAAATGCGTGTAACCGATGTCTGCCCAGGTGTCGCGCACGTCGACGCGATTGACGAAGCCCAACGCCGGAAAGAAGTTGCGTTCGATCTGCGCGCCAGCCGAGCCCTCCGCGCCAACCGGTGGCGTTCGGCATTCGCACACCGAATCCGTAGGCGGCATCGTCGCCTTCGAGGCCTTCCGTATCGGACTGCTGATACCATGCTTCGGCTTCAAGCGTCCGATCGCCAAACACGCGCGAGTTGAGAAACAGGAAATCCGCGCCGACAAGCGAATTGTCGCGGTTGTCGAGAGGATTGCCGGAGGTCGCGATGAATCCGGCGCTCGACTCCTCGAGCACATTCGCGCTCACTCGTGTCACGATGGCGTCCATCGCCTCGACCTGTGTTGTCTCTGCCTGGTAATCATCCTGTCGCACGGCAAGCGCACCAATGTTGAAACGGCCGATGCGCCCGCTCAGCTTCCCGCCATACTCGATGTCCACCGGCTCTCCGAGCGCGCTCAATCCGATGCGGCGCGAGAAGAACGGTCGGCCGTTCTCCTGGCTCGCCCGCGAGATCGAGCGGGTGTTGAGCAGAAACCCGCTCATGCCAATGCGGCCGAAGTCGAACAAGTCGGCATCGTTGAGGAAGAAGTCCCGCTTTTCCGGGAAAAAGAGATTGAAGCGCGTGAGGTTGACCTGCCGCTCATCCACCTCGGTCGCGGAGAAGTCAGTATTGAAAGTAAGTGAACCCGTCAGCGAAGGCGTGAAGCGATAGTAGACGTCGAGCGTGGGGTCGTTTTCCCACTCGTCGGTCGAGTCCACGTACGAGCGACGCTGTCTCGTCGTGAACCCCGGCACGATGTCGAGCCCCATTCCCTGATCGAGCCCGGTGAGTCCTGTCGCGACGCCGACGATGCTCGGGTTCCACGTACGGTTGCGCGAGACCCACAGAATCTCCTCACCGCGCCGTCGAATGGCACGTGACACGTTGAAGCCCCAGGAATCGATGGTAGGATCGAACGGCAGCGTCTTGAACGGGATCGCCATCTCGGCCGTCCAACCGTCTTCGCCCAGCGCGCCCGCTGCCTCCCAGATCACGGTCCATTCCGGCTGCAGCTGATTGTTCTGATACAGCATGTCGTTGCGCACGCCGTTCGCGTTCACCTCGAACCGGTAACCTTGTCGGTGGGTATTGAACGGATCGAGGATGATGGCGAGCCGATCGTCCTCGGCGAGCGTGGAACCCTGCTTCATGATGTTGCGGGTGATCTCGTTCGGCGCGCCGCTATCCCACATCCGTGCCGCCACATAGAGTGCGTCTTTGTCATAGAGCACGTAGACGATCGTACGCTCCGAGGGCGGGGTCCCATCGCCGGGCCGGATCTGGTGCAGATCTTCAATGGTCGCAGCGCTCTCCCACACCGCTTCGTCGAGCTTGCCATCGATCGTAGGCGGCACCGGCGTTCGCACGACACGCAGCTCCTTCGGTGCCGCAGGTACGTCATCGGTCCAAGGGGCAGCAGCGTAACCGGCTCCGCAGGCCAGGCTCGCCGTCAATGTGGCCAGGTTTCTCGTTCTCGATCTCATCCTTCCTACTGTGCCCTGACTTGTGTGCTGTCGCAAAAATAGCGTGAGACGCAGAAGTGTCGGGATCGACCCGGACGGGTCGGGAAGGACCGCTGGCTGCAGCAGTCCTAAGTCCGAACCAAAGTCCTGCACGCCCTTTTCGACCGGGATCGTGACTTCGCCTTTTGCCGCCCACTCGGCACCGCGCGCGATCAGCCACCTTCGTCCCAGCGCATGTTCGTGTACATGTCGTCGTTGAGCGTCCAGAAGTATTCACGCATGCCCCGGGTCACGGGATGCTCCCAGTCGACGACGTGCACCTGGAACGCGG
The DNA here is from genome assembly GCA_963770585.1 of uncultured Pseudomonadota bacterium. GTDB lineage: Bacteria > Pseudomonadota > Gammaproteobacteria > Steroidobacterales > Woeseiaceae > UBA1847. Next base: position 464,025 of record CAVYQH010000001.1, read on the forward strand.
CCGGGGGCGAGCGGCGGCTGCCGTGGAACGGCCGCATCGCCACCCTTTCGCACGTAGTCGAACAGCGCCGTTTCCGCGACCGCACCCCAGCGATCCTCGTGCTCGTCGGTGTAGTTCCAGCGCCCGAGATAGTTGAGCAGCACGACATCGTAGGGCTCGAGCGTTGCGTCCGTCGCCGACCGGACGTCTTCGATGACGCGCACGTCGAAGCGGCCCGTGTCGAGCAGCTGCGCGCGCAGCAGATTGTTGACGCCGGCCCAGTCGTGCTCGTAGCTGTTCTCGCCCGTGACGATGAGGAGGCGGAGGTGCTCGCCGGGCAGGGTCGGCACCGCGATGCGTTGCACCGTCTCCGCTGGGCGATAGTCCGGCGGTGGAATGACGAGATTCTCCTCGGCGGCGGCCAGCCGACACGCAGCGAATGCGAGAAGCAACAGTGCTCCGCGGCACCGCGGCGATTCGAGGCGATCGGAACATGCTGTCTACTCCCGGGCGAGGCGCCGAATGCGGATGTTTCGGAACGAGACTTCGGCCGCCTCGATTTCGGGGGCGATGCGGCCCTTCTCCAGCGGCCGATAGACGTCGCGGTTCGCCGCGTCCTGCACGACGAGCTCGTTTCACACTTTCGGTTTCCGAACCCGTACGCTTATCGATGTTATGCCCTGAGGTATCCGGTCACCAAGATCGTAAATCGTGCGGCGACGCCGATCCGTTCAGAGGAAATAGTCCGACATCCAGGTCCGGCTGTACCTGTTGTGCAGGCAGGCCGCGGAAGGTATGTTGAAGCTGTCATCATGACGCCAACCGAAGCAAAGCGACTGCGTTCACACTTGCTCGCCGAGGGCCACGACGAACTTGCCGCGCTTTTTGACTCGATACTGGCAGCCGAAACAAGCGATGCTGCGCGGCGTTCGGAGGCTTCGGAATGATCGAGTTCCGTCCCGATCCCGACTGGCTTCCGTTTCACCCCGCGCCGAGCAAACCGAAATTCACGCCGCCGGCCGGGGCCGTCGATGCACACTGCCATGTGTTCGGTCCGGGCGAGCGCTTTCCTTACGCGCCGGAGCGCAAGTACACACCCTGCGATGCCGGCAAGGACGAGCTGTGGGCCCTGCGCGACTTTTTGGGCTTCGAGCGCAACGTCATCGTGCAGGCCACCTGCCACGGCGCTGACAACCGCGCACTCCTGGATGCACTCGAGGATGCGGGCGATCGCGCGCGCGGTGTCGCGACGGTCAAAGCCGATGTGACGGACGAGGAACTGCACGCCTTGCACGCCGCGGGCGTGCGCGGCGTGCGCTTCAATTTCGTCCGGCGGCTCGTGGACGCGTTGCCGTTCGATTCCCTGATGAGGATTGCAGAGCGTATCGAAGCGTTCGGCTGGCACATCGTCATCTATTTCGAAGCGGCGGAACTTCATTCGCTGTACGACTTCTTCGCGTCGCTGCCGACGACGGTCGTCGTCGACCACATGGGCCGCCCCGACGTCACGAAGCCGGTCGACGGGCCGGAGTTCGGCCTCTTCGTGCAACTGCTCGAGGAGCATCCGAACTTCTGGTCGAAAGTCAGCTGCCCGGAGCGCCTGTCGCGAAGCGGCCCGCCGGCTTACTACGATGTCGTGCCCTTCGCGCGGCGTATTGTGGAAACCTTTGCGGACCGCGTATTGTGGGGCACGGACTGGCCGCACCCGAACCTTAAGAACCACATGCCCGACGACGGCTGGCTGGTCGACTACATTCCGCGGGTCGCCGTGACGCCCGCACTGCAACAGAAGCTGCTGGTCGACAATCCCGTGCGGCTCTACTGGAACAACTAGCACCGACGCCGACCGGAGTCTGGAGACGATTCATGGCCCTCGACAAACCTTACAGCGATGTGCCCGGGACGACGGTCTTCGATGCCGACCAGGCGCGCAGGGGCTACCACCTGAACCAGTTCTGTATGTCGCTCATGAAGGCGGAAAACCGCGAACGCTTCAAGGCCGATCAACGAGCCTACCTCGACGAGTGGGCGATGAGCGAGGAGCAGAAGCAGGCGGTGCTCGATCGCGACTACGGCCGCATGGTCTCGCTTGGCGGCAACATCTACTTCCTGGCCAAGCTGTTTTCGACGGACGGCAAGAGTTTCCAATTTGCGGCGGCCTCGATGACCGGCATGAGCCAGGAGGAGTACGCGCAGATGATGCTCTCGGGCGGCAGGCCTATCGAAGGCAACCGCTACAGGAAGGAAAAGTGACGTGGCGCAGGTGACCGCGGGCGTGACCACCTCGCATGTGCCGGCGATCGGCGCGGCCATCGACCTCGGCAAGACGAAAGAGCCTTACTGGGCGCCGGTCTTCAAGGGTTACGAGTTCGGCAAGCGCTGGATTGCGGAGCAGAAGCCCGACGTGATCTTCCTCGTCTACAACGACCATGCCTCGGCCTTCAGCCTCGATATCGTGCCGACCTTCGCGATTGGCTGCGCCGAGCGCTTCCAGCCCGCGGACGAAGGCTGGGGACCGCGGCCCGTGCCGGTCGTCGAGGGGCATCCCGTGCTGGCCTCGCACATCGCCCAGTCCGTCATCCAGGAGGATTTCGACCTGACTATCGTCAACCGGATGGACGTCGATCACGGCCTGACGATTCCGCTGTCGCTCCTGTTCGGGCAGCCGGACGCCTGGCCGTGCAAGATTATCCCCTTCGCGGTCAACGTCGTGCTGTACCCGGTGCCGTCGGGCCGGCGCTGCTTCGAACTCGGCAAAGCGATCCGCCGCGCCGTTGAATCCTTCGATGAGGATCTCAACGTGCAGGTCTGGGGCACCGGTGGGATGAGCCACCAGCTGCAGGGCACCCGCGCCGGCCTCATCAACCGCGACGTTCGATCAGGACTTCCTCGATCGCATCGTCGACGACCCGGAAGGCCTCGCGAAGATGCCGCACATCGACTACGTGCGCGAGGCCGGATCCGAGGGCATCGAGCTGGTCATGTGGCTCATCATGCGCGGCGCGCTGAACGAAAAAGTGCAAGTCAGGCAGCGCTTCTACCACGTGCCGGCGTCGAACACCGCCGTGGGGCACCTCATCCTGGAAAACGCATGACCTGCACCCGCGCAGCTTCCGGAGGAGAGATTTCATGAAAGTGGTTCTCGCCGGCCCCGGCGCGTTCGGCATCAAGCACCTCGACGGCATCCGCAACATCGACGGCATCGAGGTCGTGTCGCTGGTCGGGCGCACGCTCGACAAGACCGCGGCGGTGGCGAAGGAATACGGTGTGCGGCACGCGACCACGAACCTCGCCGAGGCGCTCGCCCTGCCGGGCGTGGACGCCGCCATCCTGTGCACGCCGACGCAGCAGCACGCGGCCGAGGCGATCCGGTGCATGGACGCCGGCAAGCACGTGCAGGTGGAGATCCCGCTCGCCGACAACTGGGCCGATGCGCAGGTCGTGAATCGAAAACAGCAGGAAACGGGGCTCGTGTGCATGGTGGGCCACACGCGCCGCTTCAACCCGTCGCACCAGTGGCTCCACAAGAAGATCGAGGCCGGCGAACTCGCGATTCAGCAGATGGACGTGCAGACCTATTTTTTTCGCCGCCGGAACATGAACGCGAAGGGCGAGCCGCGCTCCTGGACCGACCACCTGCTCTGGCACCACGCGGCGCATACCGTCGACCTGTTCCAGTACCAGTCCGGCGGCAAGGTGATCGAGGCGCATGCCGTGCAGGGCCCGATGCACCCGGAACTCGGCATCGCGATGGACATGTCGATCCAGATGAAGACCGACAATGGCGCGATCTGCACGCTGTCGCTGTCCTTCAACAACGACGGGCCGCTGGGCACGTTCTTCCGCTACATCTGCGACAACGGCACGTACATCGCGCGTTACGACGACCTGGTCACCGGCCGCGAGGAGCCGGTCGACGTGTCGCAGGTGGACGTGTCGATGAACGGCATCGAACTGCAGGACCGCGAATTCTTCGCGGCGATCGATGAAGGCCGCGAGCCGAACTCGAGCGTAGGCCAGGTGCTGCCCTGCTACGAAGTGCTGCAGCGGCTCGAGCGGCAGCTCGGCTCGTCGCGGGACTAGGCGCGGGGCGTCGAAGGCATGCAGACCCAGGTGGCCATCGTCGGCGCCGGCCCGGCCGGGCTCATGCTCGGCCACCTGCTGCGACAGGCCGGCATCGACGCCCTGATTGTCGAGCGCCAGAGCAGGGCGCACGTCGAGGGCCGGATCCGGGCGGGTGTCCTCGAGGACACAACCACCGATCTACTCGTGCGGCTCGGCATCGACGACCGCATGCAGAAGGAAGGCCTGCCGCACGGCGGCGTCAATCTCGCCGACGGCGAACGGCTGATCCGCATCGACATCAAGAAACTCACCGGCCGGACGGTCATGGTGTACGGCCAGACCGAGCTCACCAAAGACCTGATCGATGCCGCGCCCGCGCGTGGCCTCGAAATCGTCTGGGAAGCGAGTGCCGTGACCCTGCACGACATCGATGCGGACGCCCCGTACCTCACGCTGCAAAAGGACGGCAGGGCGCTGCGCGTCGATGCGCGCTTCATCGCCGGCTGTGACGGCTTCCACGGACCGTCGCGCGCGAATATCCCCGAATCCGCGGCCCGGCACTACGAACGGGGTTATCCATTCGGGTGGCTGGGGATTTTGGCCGACGTGCCGCCCTGCAACGAGGAACTCATCTACGCGAATCACGAGCGCGGCTTCGCACTGGCGTCCATGCGCTCGCACACACGCAGCCGCTACTACATCCAGGTGCCGATCGACGAGCCGCTCGAGGCCTGGCCGGACGAGCGCTTCTGGGACGAACTCGAGACCCGGCTCGGGCCGGAAGTCGCGCCGCACGTCACGCGCGGGCCGGCGCTGGAGAATTCCATCGCACCTTTGCGCTCCTTCGTGTTCGAGCCGATGCGCCACGGCAGCCTGTTCCTCGCCGGCGACGCGGCGCACATCGTGCCGCCGACCGGGGCCAAGGGCCTGAATCTGGCGGCCTCGGACGTCGCCTACCTCTCCGACGCGCTGATCGAGTGGTTTCGCACGGGCAGCACGAGCGGCGTCGACGCTTACTCAAAGCGCGCGCTGGCGCGCGTGTGGAAAGCGGAGCGCTTTTCCTGGCAGCTCACGAAGCTGATGCACCGTTTCCCCGACGACGGCCCGTTCGAGCGCCGCATGCAGCGGGCGGAACTCGATTACATCGCCACGAGCGAAGCCGCGCAAAAGGCCATCGCCGAAAACTACGTCGGCCTGCCGCTGTGAGCCCGCGGGGTTTCGGAATATTGCACGCTTATCCACGGCGGCCGGCGGCCTAGGCACGAAGGCGCCGGATCAACTATGCTCCGCGCTCGACCGCAAGCGCCGGCGACCCGGATAGTGACCATGATCGTTACGAAACCGCAATTCATCCTGACGCTCGTCTGCCCGGACACGCCGGGCATCGTGCACGACGTCAGCGGCTTCATACTGGCCGGCAGCGGAAACATCCTGGAGAGCGCCCAGTTCGGCGACGCGGCCGAAGGCCGCTTCTGCATGCGCATCCATTTCGAAACCGATGCGCCGGCCGGCGTCGAGGAGCTGCGCGCGCGCTTCACACCAATCGCCGAAAAGTTCGGCATGAACTGGTCGCTGGCGGATTGCGCCGTACTGCCACGCGTGCTGATCATGGTGTCGAAGTTCGATCACTGCCTGCGCGATCTCCTGTACCGCCGCGAGATCGGCGAACTCGGTATCGACGTCCCCTGCGTCGTGTCCAATCATCGCGACGCGTACCGGCTAACGGCGTCCTACGACATTCCGTTTCATCATTTTCCCGTGAATCCGGCGAACAAGCGCGAGCAGGAGGACAAGCTGCTCGCACTCGTCGAGGAACAGGACATCGATTTTATCGTGCTCGCGCGTTACATGCAGGTCCTGTCCACGGAGCTCTGCCGGAAGCTGTCCGGGCGTGTCATCAACATCCATCACTCCTTCCTGCCCGGCTTCAAGGGCGCGAAGCCCTATCACCAGGCTTATGACCGCGGCGTCAAGCTGATCGGTGCGACCGCGCATTACGCGACCGCCGACCTCGACGAAGGCCCGATCATCGAGCAGGACGTGGCGCGCGTGGACCATGCTTCCTCGGCGGCCATGCTCGCTGCCGTCGGCCGGGAGATCGAGATGCGCGTGCTGGCCAAGGCCGTCCGTTTCCAGGCCGAGCGCCGCGTCATCGCGATCGGCAACAAGACGGTCGTCTTCCATTGAGAATGCCGACATGCCGTCCCTGAAAGAGAGTTCGCTGCGTTACCACCGGCTGCCGTCGCCCGGCAAGCTCGCGATCACGCCGACCAAGCCGCTGGAGAATCGCCTCGACCTGTCCCAGGCCTATTCGCCCGGGGTCGCCTATCCCTGCCAGGAAATTCTCGCCGATCCGCTCGCCGCCGCGGCCTATACCGCCCGCAGCAACCTGGTCGGCGTCATTACCAACGGCACGGCGGTGCTGGGCCTGGGCAACATCGGCCCGCTGGCTGCGAAACCGGTGATGGAAGGCAAGTCGGTGCTGTTCAAACGCTTCGCCAACATCGACGCTTTCGACATCGAGCTCGACGAGCCCGACCCGGCGCGGCTCATCGAAGTGATCGCCGCGCTCGCGCCGACTTTCGGCGCGATCAACCTCGAGGACATCAAGGCGCCGGACTGCTTCGAGGTGGAAGCCGCGCTGCAGGAACGCCTCGACATCCCCGTGTTCCACGACGACCAGCACGGCACGGCCATCGTCGTCGCCGCGGCCTTGCAGAACGGCCTCGAACTGGTCGGCAAGCGCCTCGATGACATCCGGATGGTGGCGACCGGCGGCGGTGCCGCGAGCCTCGCCTGCCTTAATTTGCTGGTTGATCTCGGGCTGCCGATCGAAGCGGTGATGCTGGTTGACATCGAAGGCGTGGTCTACACCGGGCGCAAGGCCGACATGAATCCTTACAAGAGCAAGTACGCGCAGGACACCGCGCTGCGCACGCTCGATGAAGCCATCGCGGGCGCCGACGTGTTCCTCGGCCTGTCCGCGCCCGGCATTCTGAGCGGCGACATGGTCAAGAAGATGGCCAAGGATCCGCTCGTATTCGCGCTCGCGAACCCGGTGCCGGAGATCCTGCCGGAAGTCGTGAACGCCGTGCGCAAGGACGCGGTGATCGCGACGGGGCGTTCCGACTACCCGAACCAGGTCAACAACGTCCTGTGCTTTCCCTTCATCTTCCGCGGCGCGCTCGACGTCGGAGCGACGACGATCAACCGCGCGATGCAGGCCGCCTGTGTGGAGGCCATCGCCGGATTGGCGAAGCGGCCGCCGGCGGAAGAGGTCGAGGGCCTCGAGCGCGACCAGGGACTGGTCTTCTCGCGCGATTACCTTATTCCCAAGCCCTTCGATTCGCGGCTGTACGTGGAAGTGTCGCTGGCCACGGCGCGCGCGGCCGTGGAGAGCGGCGTGGCGACTCGCCCGATCAAGGACTTCGACGCCTACCGGCGCCGCCTGCAATCCTTCACCACCCGCTCGCAGTTGTTCATGCAGCCGGAAGTCGAGATCGCGCGGCGCAAGCGCAAGCGTCTCGTGTACGCGGAAGGCGAGAATCCCACCGTGCTGCGCACGGTGCAGGCGGTGTTATCCGAAGGCCTGGCGGAAGTGAAACTCATCGGCCGCGGCGAGGTCGTGCGGCTGCGGCTGGAATCGCTGGGCAGCGAACTCGTGCCCGGGCGCGACTTCGAACTCATCGACCCGGAGGACGATCCGCGCTACCGGGATTACTGGGAGACCTACCACGAGCTTACCTGCCGGCGCGGCGTGTCCAAGGCGGTCGCACGCACCGTCATGCGCACGAGCACCACGGCGATCGCGGCCTGCATGCTCGTGAAGGGCGATGCGGACGCACTGGTGTGCGGCACGGAAGGACGCTTCGACCTGCACCTGAAACACGTGATCGACGTCATCGGCAGCCGCTCGCCCGACACGCGCATTGCGTCGACTTCCGTGTTGCTGCTGCCGCAGGGCCCGCTGTTCGTGACCGACCCGTTCATCGACGTCGGCAAGCGCGTGGAAGACATCGTCCGCAACACGCTGGCCGCAGCCGAGCGGGTGCGCAACTTTGGTGTCGTGCCGAAAGTCGCGCTCCTCTCGCATTCCAATTTCGGCTCCTCGCGCACGCGCGCGGCGCAGAAGATGCGCGAAGCGACCCGGCGACTGCAGGAACTGGCGCCCGAGCTCGAGGTCGAGGGCGAGATGCACGCGACTGCCGCGCTGGAAGAAGGCCTGCGCGACACGCTCATCCGTCATTCGCGGCTCTCCGGCGCCGCCAACCTGCTCGTGATGCCGACGCTCGACGCCGCGAACATAGCGGTCGACCTCTTGCGCTCGGTGACGCGCTCGGTGCTGGTCGGCCCGCTGCTCACCGGCACGGCGATGCCGGCGCACATCGCGACCCCGGCGACGACCTCGAAAGGTTTGTTCAACATGAGCGCCGTCGCCGCCGCGGATGCCTGGCGGCGGACCTCGCGACAGGCGGATCGGGCCAGACAGGGCTGAGCAGCGGATAATGCTGCCGGTCAATCCGGGCAAAATGCTTCCGGCGACAGGCTGCAGAGTTCCTCGAGCAGCGCTTCCGCATCCTCGATTGCGCAGGCCGGATCACCGAGGATATCGAGGGAGTCGCCGACGCAGACCAATTCTTCGCGGTCTCCGGTGATCTCGCCGTCCTCGAGGTCAACCGCCAGCACGAATCCGGTGCCCGGCAGGTAGTACTTGTACTCGCTGGAATCCGGTTCCAGCGGCGCATATTCCGTGACCTTGACGCACCGGTTCGGACGGCACGGGAATGCCGGGTTGTCGCCGCCTTCCGCGCGCGTCGGTGCGCTTGCCAGGTCGAGGTACTGGACGATGTCCTCGGCCTCGCCCAGCGCAAATTCCTGGCGATGCGCGAGTCCCCACACGGGATCATTCAGGAACAACACACCCGACTTGGCGTAGTCCATGCCGGCTTCGAACGAGCCGTCCAGGTCACGCAACACGCCGTCGTCATAGTTGCGCGCGAGCTCTCCGCAGTAGACCACATCGCCGTTGTTCCGCTGCGCCATCCAGTCATCCGTCACCTCGACGGCTTCGTATTCTGCTTGGCCGTGTTCGATCGACGTCTCGACGACGATATCGACGATGACCCGGCAGGGCACGCCAATAATTTTGCGGACCTGGTCGGTCGTGTACACGACGATCGTTTCCTCGCCGTCACCCGCGGAAAGCACGAATGTGTGCCCAGCCTGCAACGACACATAGGGATTTGGTGGATAGACGTAAGGTATTTGGTCCGGATGGATGAATGACTCCCTGTCGGCAAGCGGATCGGGCGCGTAGCGACGTTCGTCCAGCAGGTCGCAGGCATCCAGCCGCGCGTGCTGAACCTCCCGGCACTCCTCGTTAGCATCGCTACGATCCCCGTTCGCTGCCTCGTTGCATCCGGCGCGATCCATCCTGTTCTCGACATGCTTGCATTTAGCGTTTGTTTCAAAATAGGTTGCGGCGACGTCGAAATGACAAGCGTCCGCCATTTTTTCGGCACTGCGTTCGCACGCGGTCGGCGTGTCGCCGCCAAAGGCTTCGGCTGACAGCCCGGCAGCGGCGACGGTGAGCAGGGCCAGCAAGCGCAGATTCAGTATCATGAGGCACCTCACGGGTTCGTTCTTGTTGGTTTCTATGCCCGAATAGACGGCCGACACGGATGGAATCGGTCGCCGTCGTTTCGGCGGGCGATTGCTCGGCGACCTGCGACGGATCCGGTTCAGCGCGCCGGGGCCGCCGGCAGCATCTCCGAGAGAACGGGTATGATCAGGTCGTAGGCCATGCTACCGATGCCCATCACGACGGCATCGACGGCCGTCGCGACGTAGGAGCGGTGACGGAAACTTTCGCGCGCGTGCGGATTGGAGATGTGCAGCTCGACGGCAAAGCCGTCATACGCGCGCAATGCGTCGTGGATCGCGATCGACGTATGCGTGTAAGCCGCGGCATTGATGATGATGGCATCGGTCGCGCCGATTGCCGCCTGGATCCAGTCGACGAGCTGGCCTTCGTGGTTGGATTGCAGGAAGTCGACGGCGAAGCCCGCCTGCGCCCCCACCGCGCGGCAACGCTCCGCGAGATCCTCCAGCGTGTCGCTGCCGTAGATTTCCGGCTCGCGCGTGCCGAGCAGGTTCAGGTTCGGGCCGTTGATGTAACACAGCCGTCGGCGTGCACCCGCACGAGTGCCGGCCGCCGCATCCGCAATGATTTCTTCGGTTCCGCCGTTCAGCCGGCGCGCGATGGCGCGAATAGCGAGCTCGTAGCCGGCCTTGCCGAATCCCGCGATGAGACCCATGCGGCCGACGGCTTCGTGCAGTGTCACGCCGGTTTCCGCCGCGCCGGCGAAAATGTTCGTCTGTCGCAGTTCGACGAAGGGCAGTGTGCGATCGGCCGTCACGCGCAGGGCGTAGCGATAGGCCGCCGTCAGCGCGGCATCCGGCGCGCTGCCGGGATCGACAATGAGCGCTGCGCTTTCCCGGCAGCCGCGGAGCACTGCGTCGTACAGTGCCTGCGTATCGTCGGCTGAATGGAAGTCGACGGCGAGGCCGAGTCCGGCAGCCAGCGACTCGCACTCGCCCCGCATCGCAGCCGAGTCGTCGCTGGCCGCTTGGCCGCTGCCGCTCAATATCAATAGTGTCCGGGCCATCCTGCCTGTCCCACGATGCGCTCGCAGTGTCTGGGCGCGGTCGCCGCTTGTCAAGCCGGCGGGTCCGATAATTCTTTGTCGAACAACGAGATAAGTACTGGCGCGTCAGATACTCAAGAAACGACTTTACTTTTGACGGTCCCGGCGTATAGTAAAGCTAAAGCTTGACTAATCAGAACAAGGAGCACCGGCCGTGAACATCCAGCACAGCAAGTTCAGCATCGAACGCCGTTACCCCGTCTCGCCCAAGAAAGTATTCGCCGCCTTCGCCGATCCGCGGAAGAAACGGCGCTGGTTCGTGGAGGGCGAGGGCTTCGCCGTCGAAGCCTTCGAAATGGACTTCCGCGTCGGCGGCGTGGAGCGTTCGAGCTTTCGCTTACCAGGGCGGCCCGCCGCTCGAAGCGGGCACGCCCATCGCCAACGACACCTGGTACTGCGACATCGTCGAGGACGAGCGCATCGTCTGTGCCTACGTCATGACGGTGGGCGGTGCGCGCATATCCTCGTCGCTCGCCACCTTCGAGTTCGCGCCCGATGCCGGCGGCACGCGGCTCGTCTACACGGAGCAGGCCGCCTTCTTCGAAGGGGCCGACGGCGCGAAGGTTCGGCAGCAGGGCTGGACGGCGCTCTTCGACCGGCTGGCACTCGAACTGGCGAACGAACTCGCAGCCTGACGCCAGGCACCGGAGGCCGGCATGCAATCGATCGACATCAACCGCGTGTTCAGCGCGCTCGCCGACCCGACGCGGCGCGCGATCATCGAACGGCTGTGCGACAGCCCGGCCTCGGTGTCGCAACTCGCCAAACCGCTGGACATGAGCCTCGCGGCCGTCGTCCAGCACGTGCAGTCCCTCGAAGCCAGCGGGCTCATCGAGAGCCGCAAGACCGGCCGGGTCCGCACCTGCCGGATCCGGCCGGCGACGCTCTCCGCCGTCGAGGCCTGGCTCAACGAACGCCGTTCGCGCTGGGAACGGCGCTTCGACCGGCTTGGCGACCTGCTGGCGGAGGAGGACCCGAAAAAAGACTGAACGGACAGCTCTCCGCCGCCGGCTGGCATGCCGCTGCCTGCGTTCCGTGCGGACGGCTCTTGTATACTCGGGCGCGCAGCATGAATAACAAGACCCGAGGGGGACCTCCGATGGCGAAGACCGCGGCCGCATTCGAACCGAAGCCGATGAAGATCAGCGTGCTGACCGCCGCGCTGCAGGAACTGACGCCGAGGGAGAAGCGCGACCCGGATCCCGACCTCGCGATCGAGGAATGGCTCGAATTTGCACGCGAAGTGGGCTCACCTTATATCCAGCTGTCGGCCGCGCTGCACCCGAGCGTCACGGACGTGCCGCCGGAAGCCATGCTGGACCCGGTCGCGAACACGCTGGACCTGCGCAAGCCTTTCGACCGCAAGCGCGCCGGCCGCGTGCAGGCGGCGATGAAGGCGACCGGCGTCGGCCTGTCGGATCTCGGCTACTTCGACAACATGCTGGTCGCCGACGACGCGGCGCGCCGCTTCAAGCACGAGTTCATGCTGCGCGTATTCGATGCCGCCGTCCTGCTCGGCACCGACGCCGTGTGCGGTTTCGTGGGCCGCAACTACGAGCTCGAGATGGACCAGAACCTCGGGATGTTCGAATCCGAGTTCATCCCGTTGCTGAAAGAGGCGAAGTCGCGCGGGCTTACGTACCGCATCGAGCAGTGCCCGATGCCCGGCTGGACCGTGCTCGACCGCTGGCACAACAACATCGCGTACGCGCCGGGTCCGTGGATCGCGCTGCACCGGATCTGCGAGAAGCACGGCGTAGGCGACCAGTTCCGCATCCATTACGACCCCTCGCACTCGATCCTGATGGGCCAGGACACGCGCTCGATGTTCCAGTACCTGAAGGACGAGGGCTACGACTTCCTGATCGACGGTTTCCACGTGAAGGGGCAGGTGATCGATGCGCAGGGCGTGTCCGCCTGGGGCTACGGCGGGCAGACCCTGGAACGCGGCGACTGGCGGGACGGCGAGCCGTCGCCGAACCCGGCGGACCACGTCAATGCCTGGAAGAAGCAAACCGTGCTGTGCGAACACGAACTGCCCGGCACCGCGCGCCACGACCCGCTCGCCTATCTGCAGAATCGCAGCGTCGACTGGCTCGACCACCAGCTCGCGGCGCGCGAACTGCTCGCCATCGACCCGGCCGAGACCTATCTCGTCGTCGAGCATGAGTATCCGCCGGCGCGCATCCAGGACAAGGAACTGCTGAAACCGATCCTCGCGGGTTCCATCGCCTTCGCGAAAGCGATCGACGAGGCCGCCGCGGCGATGTACGCGCTGCAGAACGAAGTGCTGCCCGCGCAGGGCATACCCGTGCAGGGCTACGGACGCGAAGCTTTCCGGAGTTAGGCAAGGTCTTTATGAACGGTTCGATCAGCGCACGCCTGAGCGTGATGATGTTCCTGCAATTCTTCGTCTGGGGCGCGTGGTACGTCACGATCGGCAATTACATGAGCGCGATCGGCATGGCGGACCTCACCCACTGGCCGTACACGGTGAATCCCATCGCCGCGATCATCGCGCCGTTCTTCTTAGGCCTGGTCGCGGACCGTTACTTCGCCACCGAGAAAGTGCTCGGCGCGCTGCACTTGTTGGGCGGGCTCGTCATGCTGTACCTGCCACAGGCTGCCGGCAACCCGACGCTCTTCATCCTGCTCCTGTTCCTGTACAACCTGTGCTACATGCCGACGCTCGGGCTCGCGAACTCGCTGGCCTTCCACAACATCCGGAATCAGGAACGGCAGTTCCCGCTGATCCGCGTGTTCGGCACGATCGGCTGGATCGTTGCGGGCCTGTTCATCGGTTTCGTGCTGGGCCAGTTCTCGGGCGAGCAGCTCCCGGACCGCACGCCGCTGCCGCTCTATACCACCGGGATCGCGAGCCTCCTGCTCGGCATCTACAGTTTCTCGCTGCCGCACACGCCGCCGCCGGGCGCCGGCGAGAAGGTGTCGCTCCGGAGCATCGTCGGCATGGATGCGCTCTCGCAGCTCGGCAGCCGCTCCTTCTATATCTTCATCCTTAGCTCGCTACTGATCTGCATTCCCCTCGCGGCCTATTACAACTTCGCGCCGATCTTTGCCGCCAATGCGGTCTACGACCAGGGCACGAGCAATGCCGTCACAGGGTTGCTGCCGAACCCATCCTCCCTGATGAGCCTGGGGCAGATGTCGGAAGTCGCTTTCATGCTGCTGATGCCGCTCCTGTTCGTGCGCCTCGGCGTGAAGTGGATGCTCGCGATCGGCATGGGCGCGTGGGTGCTGCGCTATCTCTTGTTCGCAGCCGGTGCGCCGGAGTCGGTTTTCTGGATGATCGCCGGCGGCATCCTGCTGCACGGCATCTGCTACGACTTCTTCTTCGTCACGGGCCAGATCTACGTCGACAAGAAATCGACGCCGGCGATCCGCGGGCAGGCACAGGGTTTCCTGGTGCTGGTCACCTACGGCGTCGGCATGTTCATCGGTGCGCAGGTGGCGGGCAGGGTGTACAACCACTTCCTGGCGGGCGCCGGCGCGCTGAGCCTCTCGACCTGGCGGGACTTCTGGTGCATCCCGGCGGGATTCGCGCTGGCGGTGCTGCTGTTCTTCGTCATCGCGTTCCGCGACGATGCCGGCAGGTCGGCGGAACGCTGAGCTTCGCGGGCAGGCTCGCGGGCGCGACGCCCGGTCAGAACAGCAGGCGTGCCAGCAGGATGATGGGCACCCACATGGCGATGCTCAGGGGTATGGCGTAACGCAGCGCCGTCAGCGGGTCGTCTTCTCTCTCATGCGACGTGGTCGCTTCCGACCGCGGGTCGGCGGACTGGTCACGCGAATCGCTGAACTCGTAATCTCCCGGCAACATAAACTCGAATTCTCCCGGCAACTTCACAAGCGGCCTCATGTGCATTTCTGGTCTCCTGGTTCCGGTCTTTGGGTAGATCCCACGTGACCAAATCCTAGGTCCTCGGCGGTTACGCCGTCGGTAGCAAATACGTCTGTTGCGGGTAGTAATTCGCAGAACCCGCGTCGCAAATCCGGCGCAAACGGCGTGTTACCGATTAGTCATGTCTCGGTAACCGACAATGTCACCGCCCGTCACTGGCATGGAATCCGCGTCCCTACGGAAGGAGCGTGACAAATACCGTTTCACCCCACGCAGCGTGCCGGAGTCCGGCCGGCGCTGCTATTCCACTCACCGGCACTCGCCATTCCGTATCCCGCATTGACAGGCGGGATGGTCGACGCAGGGCCGGACGTCATCCCGCGCCGTCACGGCACCCCCGCGAAAATGTCACCGCTCTGTGACCGGGCCGCGACCGACATGCAGACCTGCGTTCAATACAATCAAGCACGCTTGACCACAGGGGCCGTACAAGATGTCTATACAACTTGAGCAGGTTTCCAAGACCTACGGCGGCCGTGCCGCGATCTCGGACGTGTCGGTGGATATCGACGAGGGCGAGTTCTTCGTCCTGCTGGGGCCGTCGGGGAGCGGCAAGAGCACGCTCCTGCGCGCCATCGCCGGCCTGACGTCGGTGGATCGCGGCCGCATCGTCCTGCACGGCAAGGACGTGACGACCCTCAACGCGCGGCATCGCGAAGTCGGCTTCGTCTTCCAGAACTACGCGCTGTTCCGGCACATGACCGTGGCGGACAACATCGAGTTCGCCCTGCGTGCGCGCCGCGTGCCCGCGGCCGTGCGCAAGCGCCGCCGCAATGAGCTGCTGAAACTCGTGGCGCTGGAAGGCTTCGAAAATCGCCTGCCGGCGCAGCTGTCCGGCGGCCAGCAGCAACGCGTTGCCGTTGCCCGTTCGCTGGCGCACGAACCCCGCGTACTCCTGCTCGACGAACCGTTCGGTGCGCTGGATGCACGCATCCGCGAGGACCTGCGCCGCGCGATCCGCGAGATCCAGCGCAAGATCGGGATCAGCACGATCCTGGTCACGCATGACCAGGAAGAGGCGTTCAGCATGGCCGACCGCATCGGCGTCATGGACCATGCCCGGCTCCTCGAAGTCGGCGAGCCGCGCGCACTGTATCGATCGCCCTCGACGCGCTTCGTCGCCGGTTTCCTCGGTTCGGCGAATCTCCTGCTTGGCCGCAGCCAGGGCGCTTTCGTCAAGGTCGGCGACATACGCCTCGTGCCCGCGCGCCGTTCGTCCTGGGTGCAGGACGGCGACGAAGCGACGGTGGTGTTTCGGCCGGAGGATTTCGAAATCGCGCTCGCACCCGAGCAGCTCTCGGCGCCGGCACTCGGGGTGGCGAAGGTTGCAGAGTTGCAGTTCGTAGGACCGATAGAACGGCTGGGTCTCGATGTGACGGCATCGGACAGCCTGAAGAGCGCGGTCAATCCGGCCGCCACACAGTTTCGCCTGGAAACCGCGCGACCTGCGGCCGAAGCGGTCCTGCGCCGCGTCAGCGTCGGCGACCAGGTTTGGATCGGTTGCAGGAATCACACGACGCTGCCGACGCCGCTCAGCAGCATCCGCGTCCTCGCGGATGCGGCGAACGACGGAGAAGCGCTCGCTGCCGCGCCGCTGTTGCGCGATCTCGCGAAGCGCATGCAGATCCGGCCCCTGATCGAACAGGTTGACGGAGCGGATGGACAGAAGGAGATCAGCGGACTCGCCGTGACGTCCATGCGCCAGGCTGACAGTGCGACCATGCTGGATTTCGTGCGGCGTGGCGCGCGGCAGTTGCTGGCGGTCGACGAATCCGCCGACGGCATCGAGCACATGCTGATCTGGACCGACGGTTCCGTGCAGGCGCTCGCACGCACGCTCGCGACTGCGTCGAGCCTGGCGCGGCACCTGACCCTCGAGGTGACGATGCTGCTGGCCCGAAGCGGTCACGAGGCCGGTTACAAGTCCCTGCTCGATTTGCGGGACCACGCACTCCGGGAGCACGGCTTCGACATACGCACCGAAACCTTCGCCGGCACTCTGGAGGCGGCTCTCGCCGCGCGGGACGGGCAGATGAAGTCGGTGCTGCTGGTGGCCGGCATCACACCGGCACTGCACGGCGGACACTACCCGGCAGAGCTCGCGCAGGCGCTCGGCGCATTCCCGCCGGGCGCGTTGCTGCTGGTCGCCGGCCGCTCGCCGTACGACCAGGTTAGGAGCCGGCTCGACCGGTACGCGGTCAACCTCCGCGCCGTGCAGGCGGGAGCCGCCCCATGACGGCGCGCAGTCAGCTCATTGTCGGCCTGTGCATGCTGCTGTTGTCGGCCTGCCAGGGCGAGCCCGGGACCGGTGAGGAGGGCTCGGGCAAGGTCGAATTGCTCAACGTGTCCTACGATCCGACCCGCGAGATGTACCGCGAATTCAATACGGCCTTCGCGACGCACTGGCAGGCCGAGACCGGCCAGCAGGTCACGATCCAGCAGTCGCATGCTGGCTCTGGCTCGCAGGCGCGCGCGGTGATCGACGGCCTCGACGCCGACGTCGTGACGCTGGCGCTCGCTTACGACATCGACGCGATCAGCGTGTTCGGCAAGCGTCTGCAGCCCGCCTGGCAGAGGCGCCTGCCGGACAACAGCGCGCCGTACACGTCCACGATCGTGTTCCTCGTCCGCGCGGGCAACCCGAAGAACATTCGCGACTGGCCGGATCTGTTGCAGCCCGACATCGAAGTCATCACGCCGAATCCGAAGACCTCCGGCGGCGCTCGCTGGAACTATCTTGCGGCCTGGGGCTTCGCATTGCAGCGCGCGCTGGGTGGCGACCTGGACAGCCTGGCGACCACGCCGCCGGACAAACTCGCCGCGGCAGAGGCCGAGGCCGAGCGCTTCGTCGCAGACTTGTACCGGCACGTGCCGGTGCTGGATCGCGGTGCCCGTGCGTCGACCAACACCTTCGCGCAGCGCGGCATCGGCGACGTCCTGCTCGCCTGGGAAAACGAGGCATTGCTCGCCGTCGAGGAACTGGGCGAAGGCCAGGTCGAAGTCGTCGTGCCGTCCATCACCATACTGGCGGAACCCACGGTCGCCGTCGTCGACGCCGTTGTGGATCGCAAGGGTACGCGCGCCGTTGCCACCGCCTACCTCGAGTATCTGTACTCGGCGGAAGGCCAGGAGATCGTGGCGAAGCACTTTTTCCGGCCGCGCGACGAGCAGTTGCTCGCGAAGTATGCAGACCAGTACCCGGCCGTGCAGCTCTTCACGATCGACGAGGTGTTCGGTGGCTGGACCAAGGCTCAGAAGCGGTACTTCGACGACGGCGGCGTGTTCGACCGGATCTACGAACCGCGGGAAGAATAGCCATGGCCGCTGCACGTCCCTGGCTCAGCCCGACCGTCCTGCCGGGCTTCGGCCTGACATTCGGGTTCGCGGTGAGCTACGTCGCGGTACTCGTGCTGGTACCGATTGCCGCACTGGTGCTGAAGGCCGCAACGGTGTCGCCGGAAGAAATCTGGCGCATCGCGACCGAACCGCGGGCGCTCGCCAGCTACCGGCTCACGTTCGGCGCGTCGCTGCTCGCTGCGTCGCTCAATGCCGTGTTCGGCCTCATGCTCGCGTGGTCGCTGGTGCGCTACCGTTTCCCGGGCCGCCGGATTGTGGATGCGATGATCGACCTGCCGTTCGCTCTGCCGACGGCGGTCTCCGGCATCGCGCTCGCGACGGTGTTCGCGCCGCAGGGCTGGATCGGCCGGCACCTCGACGCGGTCGGTATCCAGGTGGCTTATGCGTGGCCCGGGGTCGTCGTCGCGCTGACGCTGATCGGGCTGCCCTTCGTCGTCCGCTCGGTGCAGCCGGCGCTCGAGGAGATCGACCGCAGCCTCGAGGAAGCGGCCGAATCGCTGGGCGCGAGCCGATTCATGATCTTCCGGCGGATCATCCTGCCGTCGGTCATGCCGGCGCTGGCAAGTGGCTTCACCCTGGCATTCGCCCGCGCCCTGGGGGAGTACGGTTCGGTTATATTTATCGCCGGAAACCTCCCGATGCTCACTGAAATCACGCCACTCCTGATCGTCATCAAGCTAGAGCAGTTCGATTACAGCGGCGCCGCCGTGCTCGGCATGGTCATGCTCCTCTTTTCGTTCCTCATGCTCGTGACCATCAACGCCCTGCACGGCTGGCGCGCACGCCGCCGCTACGGTACCGCGCGATGACGAGCGTAGCTGCCCAGGCGGCGCCGATCCGGCGCACCGGCGTCCGGCGGCTGGTGCGTATGGCCGTCCTCACCACGTCGCTCACGTTCCTCGCCGTGATCCTGATCGTGCCTGTGTGCTCCGTACTGGCCTATGCGTTCGGCGAAGGTTTCGAAAGCTTTCTCGCCGCGCTGTCCGCTCCCGACACGCTGGCAGCCATCCGGCTGACCCTGATCACGGCCGCAATCGTCGTTCCGGTGAACACCGTGTTCGGCATCGCCGCAGCCTGGACGATCGCGCGCTTCGAGTTCCGGGGGCGCCAGTTGCTCCTGAGCATGATCGACCTGCCGTTCTCCGTCTCGCCTGTCATCGCAGGTCTCGTGTTCGTCCTGCTGTTCGGCTCACAGGGCTGGTTCGGCGACTGGCTGCAGGCGCGCGACATCTCGATTGTCTTTGCGTTTCCCGGCATCGTGCTGGCGACGCTCTTCGTCACATTTCCCTACATCGCACGCGAGCTCATCCCGGTGATGCAGATGCAGGGCAACGATGCCGAGACCGCGGCCGTCAGCCTCGGTGCGGGTGGCTGGATGACCTTTTATCGCGTGACGCTGCCCGCAATACGCTGGCCGCTCTTGTACGGCGTGATCCTGTGCAACGCGCGCGCGATGGGCGAGTTCGGCGCGGTCGCGGTCGTATCCGGCCACATTCGCGGCATGACGACGACAATGCCGCTGCAGGTCGAGATCCTGTACAACGAATACGATCTGTCCGGCGCGTTTGCGGTCGCCTCCCTGCTCATGCTGCTTGCAGTGGTTACGCTGGTGGTCAAGGCCATCATCGAGTCGTTCGGCCACGCGCGGCGCGGCGGTCATTGAGGCAGGCGATGACAGGCAGCTTCAACAGGCTTGGGTTGGCGGGCTGGCTCGCTTTGACGACGGGTCTGCTGGTCGTCATCACCGTCGCCGCCGTCTCCGCCGCCGGCGTCCGGTTGCTGCGTGGCCTCGCTGACGCCGAGGCCAAGGCGCGTGTCGAACTCGGTGCCGCGACGGCGCGCGAAGCGCTCAGGCAGAGCGGGGACGACCTGCTCACCGCGACCCTGGTGCTCTCGGAGCGTCCGACCCTGCTGCGCCTCCTGGAGCGCGAGGAATTGTCGGGACTGGAACCCTATCTCGCGCGCTATTGCAAGGGCGCTGCGCTTGATGCCTGCGCCGTCGGCAACGGCGACACACTGCTCGCCACTGCCGGTGCCGAGCTGGACTGGGCGCGGGTGCGCGCGGCTGCGGCCGAGCAGGGCGAGCGCTTCCTCGTGTCCGGTGCCCTGGAAGGCACCGCGCTGACGGGGTCGATCGCCGAAGTGAGCGAACGGGAGACGGTGAAGGTCTTCGGCCTGCGGCGGCTCGATGACGAATTCGCGGCCCGGCTGAGCGAACGCGTCGGCATGGATGTGCGCATCCTCGACTTCACGTCGCTGCGTCAGGGCGAAGGTCCCCTGGCGGTGCTGATCTCGGATGCGTTGTCGGGCGCAGGGCCGGCGACCGCCCGGGTCCGCGCGCTGGATTCCTACGCCTCGGTGATCCCGGTCGCGGCGGCGAGCGGCGAGACGGTGGCGGTTTTACGTACCGTACTGCCGGCCGAGGCTGTCACGGACATCGTGCTGGCCATGGAGCGGCGCATGCTCGTCATCGGCTCGATCGTCGCGTTGCTGGCTACCGGGCTCGCCGTGCTGATCGGCCGCTACTGGACGAGCGGTATCCGGGAGCTGACGGCCGCGGCGCGGCGCATCGGCAGGGGCGACCTGACGGTGTCAGTCGCGAATGCCGGCAGTGCCGAGATCGGCTTGCTGGCGTCGACGATGGAGGAGATGCGCAAGAACCTGATCGAGCTGACCCGCGAGATCCGCCGCCGCGAAGCGCAGGCGCAGGCCGTGCTCGGCGGAATCGTCGAAGGCGTCTACGCCGTCGACAAGAAGCGGCGCATCCGCTACCTCAACCGCCAGGCGGAAGTGTTGCTCGGCGTGTCCGCGGAGCACGCGCTCGGCCGTTTTTGCGGCGACGTGCTGAAGCCGAAGCCGGACAGCGACGGACGCCTGCCCTGCGCGCATTCCTGCCCGATCGTCGCGGCTCGGGAGGGGAACTCCGTGGAAGCCGTCGAACTCATCGAGCCCCAGCCGGAACACCGGCGCCGCGTTGTCATCGCGAGCGCGCCGTCGGGCGACGGCATGCAGGTACAGGTGCTGCGCGACGAGACGGAAATGGAGGCCGTACGCCGGACCCGCGACACCGTGCTCGCCAACATCTCCCACGAATTCCGCACGCCTCTGTCGGCGCAGCTCGCATCCATCGAACTGCTCCGCGAAGGGCTCGGCAAGCTGCCGCTTGCGGCGCAATCGGAACTGGTCTCCTCGCTCGAGCGCGGCGTGCATCGTCTGACCTGGCTGATCGACAACCTGCTCGAAAGCGTGCGGATCGAATCGGGGCAGCTCACCATCCGGCACCAGCCGGTGTCGATCGACGAGGTCGCGGAGGCGGCACGCGAACTGATCGAGCCGCTGCTCACGCAGCGCGGACAACGGCTGGCTCTGGGTTCGCTCGCCGAACTCGCGCCCGTCCAGGGGGATCGCCAGCGCCTGATCCAGGTGATGATCAACCTGCTGGCGAATGCCAGCAAGTTCTCGCCGCCGGACGGTGTGATCCGCGTCGGCGGCGACATGCCCGACAGCGAAACGGTCGTGTTCTGGGTCGAGGACGAAGGGCCCGGCCCGGCCGATCCCGCCGACACCGCGTTGTTCGATCGCTTCCATCGCTCGGGAGGCGAGGACCCGGAGGAAAGCGGGCTGGGTCTCGGCCTGTACATCGTGCGTTCCATCATCGAACGCCACGGCGGCGAAGTCGCGCTCATCCGGACGCCCGAAGGGCGGACGCGGGCCGCGGCAACCCTGCCAGTCGGGCAGGCCGCATGAAAGTCCTGATCGTTGACGACGATCTCGACCTCATCGGGATCACAGCTTTCGCGCTCGAGCAGGCCGGCTATCTCGTCGTGCGTGCGACGGACGGCGAGCAGGCGGTGCAGGCCCTGCGCGCGGAAGCACCCGACATCGTCGTCCTCGACATCAACCTGCCGCGGCGCAACGGCTTCGAACTGACTGCCCACATCCGCGAACAGGGTGCGACGCCGGTCATCATGCTGACGGCGCGCAGCGACGAAGAGGATGTGGTGCGGGCGCTGGGTCTCGGCGCGGACGACTACCTGACCAAGCCCTTCAGCCCGAAGGTCCTGGTGGCGCGCGTGCGGGCGCTGCTGCGGCGGGCCGGCAATGACGCGGACAACGAGATCCGGTCCGGCAGCCTGACGCTCCGGCCGGACGATCTGACGCTCGATGGCCTGCCGGGTGGACCCCATGCGCTCACGCCGCTCGAGGCCCGGCTCATGCAATTACTGCTCGTCCAGGCCGGGCGCACGGTTCCGACGGATCGTATCCTCACCCACGTGTGGGGCGGGCGCGCTGGCGGTAACCGGCAACTCCTGAAGCAACTCGTCCATCGTTTGCGGCAGAAACTGGAGGCGGACCCGACAGCGCCGAAACTCCTGCGTACCGTGCCGAATGCGGGCTACGTGCTCGATACGTCGGGCGACGCCGGCGCCTGACGTTCGTCCCGTCGTTGACGCGGTGGAGCGGCTCGTGTTCCATGTCGTCCTTGAGCATGGACATGTAGCAACGACCACGCGCAACGCGCCACCGGAGGCCTCGACATGACGACACGAATCACCGCCCACAATCTGTTCCTGACCATGGCAGCGTCCCTGCTGCTCATCGCGGCCGACAGCGATCCGCGCGAGGTGCGCCACGAAACCATGGAGGGCGTCGGCGATGCCGCCAAGCCGGTCGGCGAGATGCTCAAGGGTGAAGCGGCGTTCGATGCCGCGACCCTCGGCAAGTCGCTGGAGACCTTCCGCGACGCGGCGGAAAAGTTCGGCGGCTACTTTCCGGAAGGCTCGGACAGCGGCATGGATACCCGTGCGGCTCCGGCGATCTGGGAGGATCGAGCCGGCTTCGATGCGGCGCTGGCCGACTTGGACGATGCGGTGGCGGCGGCGATCGCCGCGGATCCGCAGTCGCTGGACGACGCTCGAGCGGCGATGGGGCCGGTATTCGATGCGTGCAAGAACTGCCACGACAACTACCGGCTCGAAGAAGAGGAGTGACGGGCCGGACGGGTGAACCGCGACCCGGCGCGCTCCGGCCGGCAGCGCCGCGGGTTGTCGCTGGCCGCGTTCGCGCTGCTGCTGCCGGCGCTGCTCCTGTTCTGGCTCAGCCGTCCGCAGGCGCTTGACCCGGACCAGCTTCCCGCGCACGAGCCCGACGCGGTCGCCGGCGAGCGCTGGTTCCTGCTCGGCGGCTGCGCGTCCTGCCATGCGAGCCCGGTCGGCGGCCGCCGTGCGAAGGGCGAGAACCGGCTGAAACTCGGCGGCGGGCTCGAACTCGACACTCCCTTCGGCGTGTTCCGCGTGCCGAACATCTCGCCGCACCCGGACGATGGCATCGGCCGCTGGACCCAGCTCGACTTCGTCAACGCGATGCAGCGCGGCGTGTCGCCGGCGGGCCGTCATTACTACCCTGCATTTCCCTACGCATCCTACGCTCGCATGGCCGCGGAGGACGTGATGGACCTGCGTGCCTATCTCGCCACGCTGCCTGCGGTCGCCGGGCGGCCGGCGGATCACACATTGTCCTTTCCGTGGTCACTGCGACGTGGCATCGGCCTCTGGAAGCTGCGCTACCTCGACACGGCGCCGGTCGCGGCCATCGAGCCCGCCGACCTGGCGGCGGTGCGCGGGCAATCGCTGGTCGAGGGCGCGGGGCACTGCGGAGAATGTCACACGCCGCGCGACACGGCGGGTGGCCTGCGGCGCGATCGGTGGCTCGCCGGCGCACCGAAGCTCGAAGGCAAGGGCCGTGTTCCCGATATCACGCCCGGCGGCGACGAGGTCGGCGAATGGTCCGCCGCCGACCTGGCCTACTACTTCGAAAGCGGCTTCACGCCCGATTACGACACGGTCGGCGGCCCGATGGTCGCCGTGCAGGAGAATCTCGCGGCGCTGCCGCCGGCGGATCGCGAGGCGATCGCCGCCTACCTCAAGGCCGTGCCCGCGAGCGTGGAGTGACGCGCTCAGCCGGCGCGCCGCGACGCTCAGTCGTCGCTCAGGAGGAAGTTCTCGAGCAGGATGGCGCCTGCCTTGAAACTCGAGTCGATGTAGAAATCCTGCGGCGTTATCGTGCGCGAGCGCACCGTGACGCCGTTGCGCCGGTATTCGAGCAGCGTGCCGTTGATGGCGATGCCGAGCCGGTCGCCGATGGCGAGATTGCCGAGGTTCACCACCCAGTTCCCACCTTCCACGATCGACAGGGCACCGGCCACGCTGCGCAGGCCGAAGTCCACGTCGCGCCAGCCGGCTTCGGTTTCCGTGATGCCGAAGCCGAGCTCCCAGGTCGTGCCCGCCGGACTACTGCCGACCGTGAACTCGACCTTGTATTCATCGGTTGCGCCGAACATCGACAAGGGCGCCGAGTTGACGGTGTGCGCGTTCCAGCCGCCGCCGGCGCCCGAATAGGCGAGCGAATTGCCGGACGTGCTCACGCCGCCCGTCGCGTTGATCCACTGGGTCACCGGGACCTCGTCCGGCGGGTCGGGTGGCGTACCGATCGTGATGGGAACCAGCGCCGCGCCGCCTTCGACGGCTTCGTAGAGCCGGTCGACGGGCACGTTCGTGTAGTTGTTCACGGTCCCGCTCGGCCAGCGCACGCTGACGTTCATCGTGCCGTTCGAGCCGAGGCCGAAATGCAGGCGGCGGTCGTGTTGCGCCCAGCGCTTGTAGCCACCGTTCGCCTCCCGGCGCTGGGTCTTGCCGCCGGCCGTCACGATGACCGTCGCGCCGATGCCGTCCCGGTTCGAAACGGTGCCGCGCAGATCGAACTCGGCCCAGTGCTTCGCATTGCCGAGGTTCCGGAACAGCTTGTCCGGGCCGCCAGACGTGTAGTTGGGCGGCTCGGGATAGAGATGCAGTCCGTTGGTCACGAACAGGTCCATAAACCCGTCGACGTCGTAGTCGCTGGTCATCACGTTTTCGCCGATGCCGGTGCCGGGGCCGGTCGGGCCCTCGGCCCCGAACGGCGCCGGCGCCTGGCTGAAGTGGCCGGTTCCGTCGTTCAGGTACAGCCGGTCCGCCAGGTTGCTGACACCCGCCCGACATACGTAATACAGGTCGACGTCCATGTCGTTGTCGAAGTCTGCGGCAGCGACGCTGTTGCACAGCACCGTGTGATCGAGGCCCGTCCCGTTGATCTGGTTGGTGTAGCGGTTGCCGTTGTATTTCAGCAGCGCCGGCAAGCGCGGCTGCTCCAGGCTCGGGATGCCTGACACCGTGATGTTGGTGACGGCCGCCGTGCTGTCGATGTAGGTATAGGTGTAGCTGGCCTCGCCACCGCCGCCGCCGGCGGAATTGGAGAACGACCAGGTCTGGGTCGCGGGCTGATAGCCTACATAGACGCCGCGATTGATGGCGGGATTGTGGGCCACGACGCCGACTACGGTCGGGTCGGAGGGTGACAGTACGAAGCGGATCGGTTCGCGGCGCGGCGCAGACTGCGGATGCCTGCCGCCGGCGCCGATGAACACCTGGTTGGCGACCGGATCGCTCCAGTGCAGTGCGAACGACACCGTGCCTGACGAGCGAAAGGTCAGGCCCGATTCGCTGCTGCCCTGGTTCGTGAAATGCGCTTCGATGGAATTCGGATCGACGATCTCGGCGCCGTTGATGCGCAGTTTGCCGCGCAGCGAGAACATTTCCGGGACCTGGTCGCCATCGAAATCTGCGACAGCGACGTCGAGTATGTTGCCGAGCGAATCGCTGAGCGACGTGCGATTCTGGAAGGGCAGGCCCCCCGACGTGTCATAAATGCGTTCGGGCAGGGCGTTGCTCCGTACGCAAACCCAGTCCAGCTTGCCGTCCAGCGTGAGATCGGCGAGCAGCGAGTAGTCGCCGTCGTTACAGTCATGCCCGGTCGCGGCGTTGCGCTGCACGAAGTCTCCGCCTTCCTGCAGGTGCAGCTGCACATCGAAACCCTGTGCGATGATGGCGAGATCCAGCAGGCCGTCGTTGTCGAAGTCGTTCCAGACCGGGTACCGGCCGGGCCATTCCATGACGTCGAAAGTGAAATCGTTGATGTGATCGCTCAGCACCGTGCCGTCATTCACCAGGAACTGGGAGAAATTGTTCCTGCCGGTCGTAATCACCAGGTCCTGCCAGCCGTCGTTGTTGTAGTCCGCCCACGTCCCACCATGCTCGTCGGAGGTCGGCGTCGCCACCCAGGCATCGATCGTGTGACCGCGATTTTCGAAGCTGCCGTCGGCGAGATTGACGTACAGTCCCGAGGGATTGCGATGATGGCTGACGAACAAATCGGGCAGGCGGTCGCCGTTCGCATCGCCCCAGGCGCCGCCGTAGGATTCACCGCTGTATTCGACGCCGGAGCCGTCGGTGACGTCGACGAACTGCACCTGCGCGGCAGCTGTGCCGCCGACGAGTGGCAAAGCGAAAAACGACCAGTGGAAATGCGTACGCACCAGGTTGCATACGGCCCACCGGAACCGAGCTGCGCCGGTGCGGATGGAGAAAATCATTGTCACCTTTCCCGGGTGTTGCCTGCCTGCGACGGGCGGTTGGCGAGCGATAGCAAGGCTTATTTTGCCTGCAGAAACGCTAAGCTACGAGCGACTACGGCACACTCAAAACCTGGCAACCTTTGAGTTTGTTGGCGATATCAAACGATTAGGACGGTTGCCCGGATGAGATGTCCTGCCTGCACACAACGTCTCCGCGTCGCGTGTCGCGCTTTCTTACAATGCCAATGCGTCGCATTTTCTTACAAGTAACTGGGCGTCGAAACAGATTAGGTTCAGTCGTCACTCAAATCTAAATTTGCAAGATCGATCGCGCTACTGCATCGAGGCTATCCAGTTGCGCAGGAGCTGCGTGCCCTCGGGGTCCACGATCGCGCTGGCGAGCGGTGGCATGCGCACGGACGGGTCCAGCGTCTCGGTCCGGAGGAGCATGACGGATCTGTCGGGGTCGCCTGGTGCGATGAGTTTCGCGTTGGGGACACCGAGATCATCCTGCGTGGGATTCACGTTGACCGCCCCGATCTGTGCTGTCGGCACCCAGTACCGGAAGTCCTCGGAGCCCTGGCCCGGTCCATTGGGCCGATGGCACATCGCGCAGTTCGCGTGCAGGTAGGCACGCGCGCGGTCCCTGAGGCTCGCGCTCGTGTCGTCGATCCGCGGCAACGCGTCGAGCCTGGCCGGCGAGTCCGGCAACGGCGCGCTGAACATGCCGATGAATTCGAGCGTTTCGAGCTGGTTGCTGTCGAGGCCGGTCTGCGGATAGTGGTAGTCGCCATTAAGTTGCGCGATCTCGAGCCCCAGCGTGCGCCCTGCGACTCCGGTGTGGCAGCTCAGGCACTGATTGCGGCTCGGGAAGGTCCAGACTTTGCTGCCGACCAGCTTTTGCTTGCCGGCGGGCGGCACGAGCGTCGCGTCGGTGCCGGCGTTGTTCCACTCGAAGGAGTAACCAGCCCACTGCCCGTCGTTGTGTCGCACCATCCAGCGCGTCTCGACGCGCTTCTGGTTCAGCCGGAATTCCTTGACGAGCACCGTGCCTCGCGGGAGAGTGAAATCGCCGTCGTCATTGACGGATATGCGCCTGCCATTCGGAATACCCATCCAGCGTTTCTTGTTGGCGCCGTCGGACCAGAGCTCCATGTTGACGCCATAGGGGACGAGGCCGAGCGCCGGCAGCGTCGGGTCTCCGTTGCGTGCGCAGCCGCTCTGCGACAGCCGCTGCGGAAAATTCGACGAACCTCCGCCGCCGGCGCCGACAAGTCTCAGGATGGCGCCGACAGAGAGCGCATAAACTTCGCGATCATTGGGACTTTCCGCGAACGACAGGATCATGTAGCCGCCCGTGTCGCCGAGCAGCGCCGTTGGCCCCGAAGTGGCCGGGTCATAGCCGAACAATTTGCCGGTGGTGTCGCCGAAGATATAGGTCCCGTAAAAGCCGGGCATGGCAGACCCGCGGTACACGTGCCCGCCTACGACCGCAACACCGCTGATCTCATCGGCCGCATCATGGCTGTACTCGAGGACTGGCGGTTCATAAGTGCCGTAGTCGCAGGTCGGCGAGAAGTTGCAGAGGGTGCCTTCGAAATCGCTCCAGCCGTAATTGCCGCCGTTGACGATGATGTTCACCTCCTCGCGCTCGTTCCAGCCGACGTCGCCTACCCACAGGTCTCCGGTCGCGAAATCCCAGCTGTAGCGCCATGGATTGCGTAGCCCCAGCGCATAGATCTCCGGCCGCCCGCCGCCGCCCGCGTAGGGGTTGTCGGGGGGAATGGCGTACGGCGTGCCGCCATTGATGTCGATGCGAATGATCTTGCCGTTGATGTTGTTTCGGTTCTGCGCGTTGTGGTGCGTTGCCGCGTCGCCGATCGACAAGTACAAGTATCTGTCGGGGCCGAACGCGAGCCGGCCGCCCCAGTGAAGTGGCTTGTCGCGAGGAAAGCGCAGCACGACGCTCTCGCCGCCCGGGTTGGCGCTCGTCCCCGTGGCGTTGGCCGTGAAGCGCGATATCCGCCCTTCCAGAGGCATGCTGCCGGTGCCGGTATGGCTGTAATAGAGATAGAAGCGGCGGTTGTTCTGGAAATTCGGGTGGAAGGCCATGCCGAGCAGGCCGAGTTCGTTCCAGTCGCGGCCGTCGAGATCGCGGCGGACGCGGTCGGAAATATTGATCAAGGTGCCGATGCGGTTGAAGGTGCTCGCCGAATAGATTGCAACGTAGCCGCTGCGGTCGACGACGTACCAGCGCGACGGGTCGCCCGGTGCCTGCAACATTTCGACCGGCCACGAGATGTCCTGGTTGGCCACGACCTCGACGCCGAGAGCCGAATCCGTCGCTGGCCGCTGTGGTGCAACGCAGGTGTTGTTTGCCGGGCGGGACGCAAGGCCCGGAGCCGCTGTGGCGCTGTCGAATGCGGCGACCACGGGCAGCAGGAGCAGGCTGGCGATAATGTGCCGCGCGATGTTGCTGCCCGCATGGCGCGAGCCGGTATGAGTCAGCCAGTGGGCCATGCTCGTCTCCTTCCCCAAGAAAGCCGAATTGTCGGACCCCCCGGGATCCTACCTGCAACGACCGGCCAGCCCAAAGCCCGACGTTTCGCGGTGAGCAGCGCTAAGGTATCGGCATGCTATGGCGCACAGGGCTCCAGTGTACGCAGGTCGAAGGGCAGGCTACGCGGGATGCGGTCAGGGCCGACGAGGGCTGTGGCCGTGTTCGCGCCGACGCCGAAACAGGAATTGGCGGACGCGTCGATCGTAAAGGTGAACCCGTCCTGCCGGGCCGAGCCAACGCTCAGCGCATAGCTGAGGCTTGTGTCGCCTGCTCCGGGGGTGAGCTGGTCGTTTGCTTCCAGCCCGACCGGTGCGACTGCGGTCAGGGGCTGAGTCGATTCGACGCCGCCCGAGTAGACCAGGGTCGGACCGGCGCCACCGGTGACGCGGACGTTCCAGCGTTGCGATGAACAGGTCTGGCGCCAGATGAACAGCGCGCGGTCGGCCGCCGGATCGTAGGTTGGCATGCCCACCGTCGGTTCGCATTCGGACGGGGGCGTCGATGTCGGCACATCGATCGGAACGAGCACTGGATTGCCCTCAATGACTTCGTACAGGCGATTGGCCGGCACGTTCGAATAATTGTCGACGGTACCGCTCGGCCAGCGGACGCTGATTCTGGCACTGTTGTTCGTGCCGAGGCCGAAATGCAGGCGCCGGTCGTTCTGCGCCCAGCGATGGTAGCCGCCGTTCTGTTCCCGGCGCTGGGATTTGCCGCCGGCCGTTACGACAACCGACGCGCCCAGGCCGTCCCGGTTCGACACGGTTCCATGGAGATCGAGCTCGAGCCAGCGATTGGTATTGCCGAGGTTGTGGAACAGCTTGTCGGGGCCACCGGAGCTGAAGCCTCGCAGTTCCGGGTAGAGGTGCAGTCCGTTGGTCACGAACAGGTCGACGAAGCCGTCGACGTCGTAGTCGCTGCTGATGACGCTCTCGCCGACGCCGACGCCGGGGCCGGTCTGTCCTTCCGCGCCGAAGGGCGCGGCCGCGGCGACGAAATTGCCCGTTCCGTCGTTGAGGTACAGCCGGTTTGGCAGATTGCTGACGGCCGCGCGACAGACATAGTAGAGATCGGTGTCCATGTCGTTGTCGACGTCCGCAGTGACGACGCTGTTGCACAGCACCGCGTGATCGAGGCCGGTGCCGGCGATCTGGTTGGTGTAGCGCGTACCGCTGTTCTGAAGCAGCGCTGGCTGTAGCGGCCGCTCGCTCGCGCTGATGCCGAAGAGCTGCAGGTTGCTGACGGCGGCGGTGCCGTCGATATAGCTGTAGGTGTAGCTGAACGAGCCGCCGCCGCCCGAGCCGGCCGAGTTGAAGTAGGACCAGGTTTGTGTCGCGGGCTGGTAGCCGATGTACACGCCGCGGTCCGTCGCGGGGTCGTGCGGCACCATGCCGACGACCGTCGAATCGGACGGCGACAGGTTGATGCGGATCGGCTGCCCTTGCTGCGCGGCGGGTGGATGCCGGCCACCTGCGCCGATGAACACCCTGCCTACATTTGCTCCGCTCCAGTGCAGTTCGATCGAGAGGGACCCTGTCGTTCGAAAGCTGATGCCCGATTCAGTGGCGCCGGAGTTCGTGAGATGGGCTTCGATCGCTTTCGGCGCGACGATTTCCGCGCCGTTGACGCGGACCTTTCCGCGCAATGCGAAGATGTCCATGACCTGGTCGCCGTCAAAGTCGGCGAGCGCGACATCATTGATGTTCCCGACCTTGTCGCTCAGCGCACTGCGATCGATGAATGGCGTTCCCGCCGATGTGTCGTAGATGCGTTCGGGCAACGCGCTCGCGTTGACGCAGAGCCAGTCCGGGAACCCGTCCATGGTGAGATCGGTCAGCAGCGAGAAATCGCCGTTGGTGCACTGGTGTCCGGAGGCTGCATTCCTGCGCAAGAAGTCGTTGCCGACCTGCTTGTGCAGAATAATCTTTTGATCCTGCACAACCATCGCGAGGTCCAGCAGCCCGTCATTGTCGTAATCGAACCAGAACGGGAAACGGCCGCCCCATTCGCGCCGGTCGAAGGTGAAATCCGTTATGTGATTGCTGAGCGCGACGCCATCGTTCACCAGGAACTGCGTGAAGTTCTTGGAACCGGCCGTGATGACCAGGTCCTGCCGCCCGTCGTTGTTGTAGTCCGCCCACGCAGCGCCGTGCTCGTCGGAGCGCGGCGTCAGCTGCCAGGCATCGACCAGGTGCCCGCGATCTTCGAAAGTGCCGTCGGCGAGATTGACGTACAGGCCCGACGGATAGCGGTGATGGGGGACGACCAGGTCCGGAAGCCGGTCGCCGTTCGCATCGCCCCAGGCACCGCCGTAGGACTCGCCGCTGTATTCGACGCCGGAACCCTCGGTGACGTCCTCGAACTGCACCTGGCCTGCGGCCGTGCCGCAGTGCAGGACAACTGAAACGACAACGATCTGTAATCGGAGGCAGGCCTGACGAAGGACTGCTCCACGGGCCTGACGCCGCTCAAAAGTCAATTGCGCTCTCATCTCTCTAACCCCCGCAGTGCATCGCAGCACTTTTTTTGGCGATAAGCGGGAACTGCGCCTGTGATTCTAACAGTTTGCCAACAGTGTCACGGACCGGGGTGTGATGCTGTTGCAGACTGTCCGCAGGAAATCAGGCGCTTCGCAACCAAAGTTCCACGACGCGCCCGATTTGCACAGGCCGGCCTGCGCAGGTTTGCGCAATACGTCAAATCGCTCACTCTATATGTGGTCGCAAAATGTGCATCGAAAGTTCAACGTGCTGCATTTGTCGCGATTCGCGGACAGCGTGCGTCGCAAATTGCCGACATGGTGACAAATGGGTTTTTAGCGGGGACTATTGCGCCTCGCGGTGAACGGGAAATCGGGGATGTTTGGGCATTCGCCCGGATTCTCTCTATTCGCGAACACACACTTGGGTGGCGCTACATGCGACTTCGGGAGAGACGCATCGCGCCATGTGAACGCGGATCATCTGACGTCAACGGAGTCGGCTTTGCCGATCGGACCGGGTAATCCGCGCTTGGGTACGAATCAAAAAATCGGAGAGTACAGTGAATTCCAGCCAACTACGGGGCGCCCTTGGCTGGGCGGCGTTGTTTGTTTGTCTTTTTGCACGATCCGCGGGAGCAGAACAGCCTTATCTCGACGATGCGAATCCTCGTCGGGCGACTATTGACGGAAGCCTGCCGTATTTGAGCGATAATTTTCCTCGCGTGCTGACGCACGAGCTGCAAAGCAGTGTCACCCCGCAGGAATATTCGAAATACCAGTTCATTACCACGAAGGGAGACGATTTCCCCATCATCGAGAAGGTTCAGCAAAACTTCTCGCCCGATACGAAAATGTTAAGGCACATTTCGGGCCGCGCGTACCAGTCGTTCAATTACACGTACTGCAATATCTCCGCCGGCCCCGCCTTCGAGACCACCACGAGCAAGAGCCAGGGCGGGCCGAAGTCGACCGGCTGCGGCATCTACGCGGGGCACTGGTTGTACAAAGCCGGCACGCGGCTGCGGCAGGACGTCGGCGCGAACGACACGACGCTGCCGGTGGAGAACCCCGGGCGCATTCGGAACGGCATGTACGTGGTCATCTACGATGCGCCGGCTGGATCGTTCCGCAATGCCGAGCACGCCCGCGTCACAGGCGTGAACAGTTCCAACAAGACGATCACCGTGAGGCGCGGCTACAAGTCGGGGCAGCGTTGGCACTCGTCAGGATCGATCGTGGCAGAGCATGTCCTCGGACAGGGTGACGACGCGGAGCTCTGGGCTTTCAACCTGAGCACGGAATCGCCGCGGGACGGCGACGGCTGGACCTTTGGCGAGTTCTATGCCGACTGGATCGGGCAGAACCTGCTGCGCCACAGCAACGGCGCACGGACGAGCGCCGACGTTGCGGGCGTGATGTTCGACGCCGACTTCTATTACGACTATTCGAGCACGGCGTCGGACGCGAACAACGACCTCGTCACCGACAACGGCGTGGGGCCACACGGCCAGAACTGGCTGGGGAACGGCCTCGACGCGTTTTATCAGCGGGTCAAACTGCGCCTTCCGGGCTATTACGTGCTGGTCGGCGTACACGATGCACGCGGCTTCGACTCGGCGCAGGGTGGGCAGATGGAGAGTTGGCTCGACTACGGCAACCCCGACTTCAACCCGAAGCCGACGTACCCGAAGCTCTCCAAACTGTTCGCGGCCTACCTGTTCAACATGAGTGAGCGCCGCGACGGGCCGCCACTGGTGATGAACCTGACCAAGACGCCCACGCGGGAGTATCCCGCCGGCACCGCGGCGAACTCGAATGCCGCGTTCCGGCTGGGCCTCACCATGACCCTGCTGGAGGACGGTTACTTCGGCACGCATACCCTGAAGAATCCGGATGTCTGGTGGGACGAATACGCGGTGGACGTGCGCCCCGGTTCCGCAAACTTCGGCAAGGCCGTGCGCAAGGGCGACATCGACGGCATACACCAGCATCGCGGCTGGCTGGGCAAGCCGCTCGCCCCGTTTCGTCGCGTTTACAACGACGCGGACTTCGCGCCGGCGAAGAGCCTGATCGGCGCCAACACCTTCGACCAAGGCCTGAACGGCTGGGACTCGACGAACGTCTCGATCTCACGTGTCACGGCCGGCACGCGGGACGGCAGCGGCGCATTGCGGGCATCGGAGATGAGGCGCTTCACCGAAAACGAAATGGGGGCGTTCGTCAAGAGCAAAAACTTCAGTGTCTCCGGTGGCGTAACCTATACGCTCGCCTTCTCGGCTCGGGCCTCCGAAACACGCGAGATTCGCGTGGCGGTCGGCAATGATTCCTACCGGATCGCGGTCGGCAAAGAGTGGCGGCGCTACGTGCTCACCTTCAGGCCGACGCAGTCGGGTGCCACCGCCGTCAAGTTCGGGCTGGGCCGGGAAGACTCCCAGGTGTGGGTCGATTCCGCCTATCTCTTCAAACGCAATGCCGACGTGTTCCAGCGCCAGTTCGACAACGGCATGGTGCTCGCCAATGCCACCGGGAGCAGCAAGACGATCTCGATCGGTCCGGGCTTCCGCCACATCAACGGGACGCAGGATCCCGTGAACGACGGCACAGCCGTCTCCCGGATCACGCTGCCGCCGTACGACGGCATCGTGCTCGTGCGCGACGGCGATGCAGCCTCGCCGGGTATCGGCAAGATTGGCGACCTCGTCTGGCGCGATGTGGACGGCGATGGCCGCCAGGACGGCAACGAATCCGGCTGGACCGGCATCACCGTCAAACTGCGCAAGTGCAACGGCATCGTCATTGCGGACACACAGACGAACGCCAACGGCAAATACCTGTTCGACAAACTCAAAAAGGGCAGCTACCAGGTCGAGTTCGGACACCCCGCTGGCGCCAGGTTCAGTCCCCGCCAGGTCGGCGGGGCCGGACCGGACAACAGCGATGCGGACCGGTCCACGGGCCGGAGCCAGTGCATCACGATCACCGAGAGCAGTATGCTGAACCTCGGCGTAGATGCGGGCCTGGTGCCGGACGGCGGGAGTTCGAAGTCCGGCTCGGCCGGCGCCAACATCGGCGATTTCGTGTGGAAAGACCTCGACGGCGACGGCCGCCGGGACGCCAACGAATCCGGTGTCCGCAACGTCGCCGTGCAGCTGCGCGATTGCGGCGGCTTGTGGATCGGAGGCACGACGACTTCCGCCGACGGGTCTTATCTGTTCGAAGGGCTCAATGCCGGCGAATACATGATCCGCTTCTTGGCGCCGAACGGTGCCGACTTCACGCAACGGCAGGCGGGTTCCGATGTCTCCGTCGACAGCAACGCCGACGCGCAGGGCTGGGTCCAGTGCATGAGCTTGGCGGGGACCGACAATCGACGCGGGGTTGACGCTGGCCTCGTTTACTAGCGTCCGGCAGCGAAAACGGTTCCGGCCACGGACCGGCTGAAACCGGGGCCGGTACGGGGAGTTCCCCGTACCGGCCCAATTTTCGTTAGCAGTCCGCGCGCGTAGACTGGCCCGGTGGCGAAGCGGGCGGCGGTATTGTGCATCGGCGAAGCGCTCTGGGACCTGCTGCCCGGCGGCAAAGTCCCCGGGGGTGCGCCGATGAACGTCGCGCTGCGCCTGTCGGCATTCGGCACACCATCTCGCCTCCTGACGCGCGTCGGCCGGGACGAAGCGGGACACGAGCTCGTTGCCTGGCTGCAGCGCCTGGGCCTCGACACCCGTCACGTGCAGTTCGACGCCGAGCGGCCGACCGGTTACGTGAGCGTCGACACTCGCGATGCGCACGCGCCGCGCTATGACATTGCAGTGCCCGTCGCGTGGGATTTCATCGATGCCGCGGAATATCTCGCGCTCGGCGACGAACCCGCCGGCGTCGTCGTCTATGGCAGCCTCGGCGCCCGGCATCCGGTTGCCCGCGACAGCCAGTTCCGGCTGCTCGCCGACGCGAGCCTTTGCATCTTCGACGTCAACCGCCGTCCGCCCTGGGACGATCGCGACCTCATCGAATGCCTGCTCCGCTCTGCGCACTGGGTCAAGCTGAACGAGACCGAACTTGCGCACATCCAGTCCTGGCACGGACTCGCGCTCAGGCCCGAGGACGCGATCCGCTGGCTCTCGCGAGTATTACCAGCTGGACACCGTCTGCGCCACGTTCGGCGCCGGCGGCGCGCTGCTGCTGCGGGAAGGGCGGCTATTCCGGCAACCCGCGTTCGAAGTCGAAGTCGTGGACACGATCGGTTGCGGCGACGCATTCCTGGGTGCGCTGCTCGCGGCGCTGCTCGACGGCAGCGAGCCGGCGTCGGCGCTGAAGCGCGCCTGCGCAGCTGGCGCCATCGTCGCCGCACACGCCGGCGGCAATCCCGAATTGCGCGACCAGGACATTTGCGCGCTGCTGGCCCGTACCGCGGCTGCGGCACCGTCGTCGCCATGAAGAATGCGACTATCGTCGGGACGATGCAGCAGCCGAATCGCAACGGCGCCTTGCCACAGGTCGTCATCGTCGGTGCAGGTTTCGGCGGCCTGTTCGCGGCGCAAGGGTCTGCGACGCTCCGCAGTCGCAGTCACCCTCGTGGACCGGCACAACTATCACCTGTTCCAACCGCTCCTGTACCAGGTGGCCGGCGCCGGCCTCGCGCCTTCCGACATCGCCTGGCCGATCCGCAATGTGTTGCATCGGCAGCGCAACGTGCGCGTCCTGCTCGATCGTGTCGTCGGCATCGATACCGGCGCGCGCGAAGTCGTGACACCGGAACGGCGGCTGCACTATGACTTCCTGGTGCTCGCCGCAGGTGCACGCCACGACTATTTCGGTCATGACGATTGGGCGGCGCACGCGCCCGGCTTGAAGAGCATCGACGATGCCACTTCCATGCGCCGGCGGATCCTGCTCGCGTTCGAGAAAGCGGAAATGTGCGACGACCTGCGTGAACGCGAGCGTCTGATGACCTTCGTCATCGTCGGCGCGGGGCCCACCGGCGTGGAGCTCGCCGGCACCATCGCCGAGCTGGCGCGCTGGACGCTCAGCCGGGATTTCCGTCACATCGATTCGCGCAGCGCACGCGTGATCCTCGTGGAAGCCGGGCCGCGCGTGCTGGCAACGTTCTCGGAATCCTCGTCGCGCTATGCGGCAAAGTCTCTCGCGGCGCTGGGCGTCGACCTGCGGCTCGGCAACAGCGTCACCTGCTGCGACGCCGAAGGCGTCGTCGTCGGCGGGCAGCGAATCGCATCGGGCACCGTCTTGTGGGCAGCGGGCGTGCGTGCCTCGCGCGCGGGCGAGTGGCTCGGTGCGGACACGGATCGCGCCGGCCGCGTGCGCGTCGGACCCGATCTCACCGTGCCCGGCCATCCGCAGGTGTTCGTGATCGGCGATGCCGCCGCCGTTCTCGGCCCTTCCGGGCGGCAGGTGCCCGGCGTCGCGCCCGCCGCGAAACAGCAGGGACGCCATGTAGCGAGGCAAATCCGCGCGGCCGTGGGCGAGCGGCGTGCGCCTTCACCCTTTCGCTATCACGACTATGGCAACTTCGCGACCATCGGCCGCAAGTCGGCGGTGATCGAGTTGCCGTTCCTGCGCCTGCGCGGCCTGCTGGCCTGGTGGATCTGGGGCATCGGGCACATCTACTTCCTGATCGGCGTGCACAGCCCGATCCTCGTCGCGCTGAGCTGGCTCAGGCAGTACCTCACGTTCGGGCGCGGTGCGCGACTCATCACCGGCAGCCAGCCGGAATCCGACGACAGTCCGGCGCCGCGCTGAACCGGTGTCGTGCGTCAGTCGCCGCCGGTCGGCCGCGTCGTATGTCCGCCGAACGCGTGGCGCATCATCGCCAGCAGCCGTGCCGTGTAGTCCAGGCCGTCCTGGCTCGCGAAGCGAGTCATCAGTGCAGCGCTGATGACCGGCGCGGATACGCCCTGGTCGATTGCTTCGACGAGCGTCCAGCGGCCCTCGCCGGAGTCGGCTACGTACGGCTGCACCGATGCGAGGTCCTGGTCCTCGGCGAGAAAGCGCGCGGTGAGGTCGAGCAGCCAGCTGCGGATGACACTGCCGTGGCGCCAGGCCTCGGTGATCGCAGCGAGATCGAGCTGCCAGTCGCTGCGACCGCGCAGCAGCGCCAGCCCTTCCGCATAGGCCTGCATCATTCCGTACTCGATGCCGTTGTGCACCATTTTCGCGAAGTGCCCGCTGCCGGCAGGACCCGTGTGTACCCAGCCCTGGTCCGGGGCGGGCGCCAGCGCGCGCACGACTGGGTCGAGCCGCGCGAGCGCCGCGGCGGAGCCGCCGAGCATCAGCGCATAGCCGTAGTCGAGTCCCCAGACGCCACCGGACACCCCGGCATCGACGAACTCAATGCCGCGCCCGGCGAGCAACGCAGCGCGCCGCATCGAGTCCCGGTAATTGGCGTTGCCACCGTCGACGAGCAGGTCCCCGGCATCGAGCAGCCCTGCGAGTTCGGTGACCGCCATTTCAGTCGCGGGACCCGCCGGCACCATCAGCCACAGGATGCGCGGCTGCTCGACAGCGTCGAGCAATTCTTGCAGCGAGTAGGCAGGGCGCATGCCGATTTCCGCGGCAAGCGTTTCGACGGCGACATGATTCCGGTCGAAGCCTGCAACGGCAATGCCGCCGGCCGCGAGGCGCCGGGTCATGTTGGCGCCCATCCGGCCGAGTCCGACCATACCCAATTGCATACGACGTGATTCCTGGTGTCTCGCCCTTGCTATTTGGCGCAGGTGATGCGTCCCGACAAGACGGCGTTTTCCAGATTAGTCCCTTGTTCGACGCACAGGCGCTCGGCCGTAATCTCGCCATGGAGGCAAGCGGTGCGACGCAGCAGTACGGTGCCGATGCCGGCAGTGCAGGGACCGTCGAAAGTGCCTTCGATCGTAAGGTCTTCGGCGAATGTCAGTTCGCCGCGCATCACTACCGTCATGCCGATGATGCTGGGGCCGTATTCGCTCGGCTCGCAATGACTCGCGCGCGGGCTCCGGCGCGAGTTCGGTTCTGGACAGCGTCGGCTCAGCTGCCACCGGTATTGTGGTGCGTTCCGCTGTCCGCCACGCTCAGGTTGGCGCGCTTCAGCGCGTCCTGTTTGGTCGGCACCGTCGCGGCACGCGGGACTTGCGTGCGGCCCATGTCGATGGAACCCGTGAAATTCGCGCCGTCCTCCATGACGAGCCGCTGCGCGAAAATATTGCCGCGTACCACCGCGGACTTGTGCAGCTTCACGAGGTCGTCGCCGCGCACGTCCCCTTCGACCTCGCCCAGGATCTCGACCACGCTCGCATGGATGTCCGCGTTGACGCGGCCCTGGCGGCCGATGGTGAGGTTCTTCTCCTGGTGTGCGATCGACCCCTCGATCTGACCCTCGATGACCAGGTCTTCGTTTGCCGACAACTCGCCGCGAAACTTCAGCGTGGGCCCGATCACGGACACGTTGCGCTTGCGCACGTCCGGGTCCGGCGTCTTGACGGTCGGTTTCTGGATGACCGGTTCCACCGGCTCAATCGGCATGTACCCCTCGTCGCCCTTCTTCCTGAACATTCGCTCTTCTCCTGACCCTCGTTCTATATTCTTATGGTCTGCGGCCCGACAGGCACCCCTCTCTATACAGGATAGCCGATTCATTGCCACAATCTAAGGCTTTTTCTCCGGCCCGCCGTGCGGCCGGAGACGGTTCGCGCCTGTTCCGATGGTCGCCACGCTCCCGTACCCTGAACTTGCCTGCAAGGCGTGCTGGCGGCGAGTTGTCTTCTGCCGGGGCTGCTGGCGGCAGTCGAACCGACAGCACCAGCGGCCGTCGGTCCGCGCAGCCGCCGGGCAGGTCGTGGCGAACCTGCTCGGGCGCGAATTCATGTTCTATGGCGAGGAAGCCCTGCATTACGCTGAAGCGGCGGCTGCGGTCGGCGCGCTGCGCTTTGCGGCCCACGCCGGCGACGACAAGGCACTGAGCGCGGTCGCGGCACGCTATGCCGTCCTGCTCGAGGACGACAGCGGATTGTTGAGCCGCCGTGCGCACGTCGACATGGCCGTCATCGGCATCCTGCCGCTCGAGATCGCGATGCAGACCGGCGATGCGGCCATGCGGGCGCTCGGGCTCGGCTTTGCCGACGCGCAATGGGCCGAGCCCTTGCCGGAGGGCGTGACGGATCAGTCGCGCTGGTGGATCGACGACCTCTACATGGTCGGCATGTTGCAGATCCAGGCTTATCGCGCCACGGGCGATCACCGCTACGCCGATCGTGCCGCGGCACAGCTGGCCGCCTACCTGCCGCGGCTGCAGCAGGACAACGGGCTCTTCCACCACGGGCCGGACGCGGCGATCTTCTGGGGGCGAGGCAACGGCTGGGTGGCCGCCGCGATGGCCGAGGTATTGCGTTCGCTGCCCAGGGACCATCCGCGCTTCGCGGAAATCGACGAGCGTTACCTGCGGATGATGAAAGCGCTGCTCGCCTACCAGAGCGACAACGGCATGTGGCGGCAGGTCGTCGACTATCCCTGGTCCTGGGCCGAGAGTTCGGCAACCGCGATGTTCGCCTACGCCATGGCTGCCGGTCTCGATGCGGGTCTCCTGCATGGCGCCGACTACGAGGCCGCGGTCGAGCGTGCCTGGGTGGCGTTGTCCGCGCACCTGGACCGTGCCGGTAACCTGCGCGAAGTCTGCGTGGGCACCGGCAAGGAGAACGATCTCGAGTTCTACCTCAAGCGGCCGCGCGTCGACGGCGACCTGCACGGGCAGGCGCCGTTCCTGTGGCTGGCGACGGAATTGTTGCCGGGGAACGCGCCATGAACGGCACCAACCGACGCCTGGTATTTGTCGATGCGCTTGCGCGGCTATGCGCTGATGGGATTGTTCCTGATCCACATGGTGGAGTACTTCGAACTCTACTGGCTGCATCCGGAACCGGGCCCCGTCAATACGCTCATGTTCGCGCTGTTCGGCGGCAAGGCCTATGCAATCTTCGCGCTGCTGTTCGGCTTGAGCTTCTACATCATCCTCGAACGGCAGGCCGCACGCGGCGTCGATTTTCGGCGGCGCTTCGCGTGGCGCGTATTCCTGCTGTTGCTGTTCGGCATCCTGCACGGGCTCCTGTACGGCGGCGATATCCTTCAGGTGCTCGCCGTCGCGGGCTTCCTGGTGCTGCCGTTCTCGTCGGCCAGCGACCGCGTGCTGCTGTCGGTCGCATTCGTCTTTCTTGCCCAGCTGCCGACACTCTTGTACGTGAACCTTGCGAACGCACTGCTCGCGGACGGCTACGCGCAAGCTTTTTTCCTGGACTTGAGCCAGGCGGCGTATCGCGTCTATGCCGACGGTTCGTTCACCGACGTCCTGTCGACCAATGCGACGACGGGACTGCGGTTCAAATGGGCGTTCATGATCGAAAGCGGCCGCTTGGCCAATGTCGTCGGGCTCGCGTTGCTCGGCTGTTACCTGGGCCGTTCCGGTTTCTTCCGCGACCGGGTCCGCTTCGGGCGAGCTTGCCTCGTGGCATTCGCCGTTTGCCTCGTCGCCGGCCTCGTGCTGGGGTTCCTCGCCGAACCGGCTTCGGCCGCATTGTCGAAGTTCACGACGTCCTGGTTTGCCGGCAACGTCGTCGGCAGTTATCGGAACACTCTGTTCGCCGCCGCCAGCGTGTGCCTGTTGTGGCTGCTGTATGCGAACAGAGGTTTCGCGCGCCTGTTCGACCTGCTCGCAGCGCCGGGACGCATGAGCCTGACCGTGTACGTCAGCCAGTCCGTGCTGTGCGTGCCGTTGTTCTATGGCTTCGGACTCGGCGCGCACGCCTGGATCGGGCAGCGCGCTGCACTGCTGCTCGGGGTGGTGCTGTGGATGCTGCTCGTCGCTGCCGCGCATGCGTGGATGCGGCGCTTTCACTACGGCCCGCTGGAATGGCTGTGGCGCTCGCTCACGTTGACGGACGCTTCAGTGCCGCTCGTCCGACGCGTCGACGCCTGAGCCGGCGACGCAGACGACTTGGCCGCTATTGCGGCCGCCTGAGGTCAAAGAAGAGAGTAGGCATCGTCGATCAGTTGTCGCATGCGGACGCTGGCACGCTCGGCGTCGCCTGCGGCCATTGCGCTGAATACAGTGGCGTGTGCGGCGATTGCGTCACCATACGCGCGTGATGCCGGACTGGTGAACCGGATGCTGACGTCGAGTGCGGTCCGCACGAAATCCCGCATCCGGATGTAAAAGCGGTTCTCGGTGGCATACAGAATGCAAACATGGAAATCGATGTCCGCATGGCGCGATGCCTCGCTGTTGGGTGGTGCGACGGTCATGCGATCCAGTGCGGCGCCGATGGACCGCATACGCTCGACGTGACGGACTCGGGCGGCGAGTGCAGCTGCTTCCGGTTCTATCGCCAGGCGCATCTGGAAAAATTCCTTCAGGAGCGGGCGCGTAAGCGTGCCGTCCAGGGACCAATGCAACAGGTCGGGATCGAAGATGTTCCAGGATTCCTCCG
This sequence comes from uncultured Pseudomonadota bacterium, assembly GCA_963770585.1. GTDB lineage: Bacteria > Pseudomonadota > Gammaproteobacteria > Steroidobacterales > Woeseiaceae > UBA1847. The sequence goes on from CAVYQH010000001.1 coordinate 506,003, forward strand.
GGAGCACACGAATGCCCTGCCGGGGCTTGCTCGACACGAGCCCTTTCGCCGCGAGCATCTTGACCGCCTCGCGAACCGCCGTCCGGCTAACCCCGAATGCCAGGCAGAGCTCGGCCTCGGTCGGAAACGGTCGATCCGGGCCGTAGTCGCCGCGAACGATCGCACGACCGAGGTCACTGGTGACCCGGAAGGAAAGGCTCGACTTGTGTCCGATGTCGTTCACGTACGCCGCTCTCCGGTGGTCCGGCCGTCAGTGCTCGGCGTGCCGATCTGGCTCGCTCATTGCTCAGCCGTGACGACGGTCCAGTACACGTTGGAGTGTTCGAAATGCAGGTCAGAGAATGGCCTGAGTCGTACGACGACGTCACGGCCGCCGAGCGTGCCCATGATCTGGAACTCGGATACATCCTCGGCAGTGCGCTTTGCCATTGCAGCGATGTTCGCCGGGTCGCCGATGATGGTGGGTACCGGAGCGGCTTGCGCTTCAAAATTGTCCCACTGGTCTCGTGCATAGGGAAAGCTGCCTGTCCGTGCGACGGGCCCGAGATCGCCCGCCAGCACGGTCGGGCCATACAGGAACGCAACCTGGTTCTCGGAGCCGTGCAGGCGCTCCACGCGCAGCGACATGGGTATGCGGAAATCAAGCTGATCGCCGGCGCGCCACTGCCGACGCAACGCTGCATATCGGCCGGGCTTGCCGTCGATGGAGGCCTGCTCGCTATTGACCTGTATCTCGATGTCGCCTGAGGCCCACAGAGGCACACGCACCCGGATGGTCAATGGCGCGACCGGCGCTTCAAGTACCTGCATTCTGATACGCCCGTTGTCCGGGTAGTCGGTCCGTTGTTCCAGGATGAGGCCCTGATCCCGCCAGGTCAGCCGAGACGCGATGAAGAGGTTGATGAACAGGCTGTCTTCATCGTGAAAATAGATAGCCCTGCCGTATTTGCTGTGGTTTTCCATGCCGGTACCGACACAGCACCAGAATGATTCGAATGGCGTGCTGTAGGTCCGGAAGAAGCCGGGCCTGAGTGAGATGAAATAGGCAAACATCCCCGTTTCCGGCTCCTGCGAGGCCAGGATATGGTTGTACAGCGCACGCTCGTAGTAGTCCGCATACTCGACGCGGCTCTCCCAGCGGAACAGGTGATCGGTCAGCTTCAGCATGTTGTACGTGTTGCACGACTCGGCAGTGGCTGCCGTCAAGTGCTTCGGCGATTCCCGTGGCTCGAAAAAATGCTCGCCCTCGCTGTTGCCGCCGATAACCCAGGAGTGCCGATCGACGACCTGGTGCCAGAAGTACTCGGCGATCTGCCGGCTTTCGCTGTCGCCGGTGACTTCGAAATTTCGGGCAGTTCCCGTAATTTTCGGAATCTGGGTATTGGCGTGCTTGCCCGGCAGTTCGTCGCGGCCCGCAGCCAATGGTTCCAGCACCGCGTCATGGCGGAAGCGTTCCGCTACGTCGAGGTAGCGAACTTCCTTCGTCAGTTCGTACAGATCGATCAAGACCTCGCGCATGCCGCCATGCTCCACCTCGAGCATTCGCTGCAATTGCACGGAGTCCAGCGGCGCGGTTACATCGTCGATCCAGTCGGCGAGCCCGAGCGCGACCTCGCGGGCCTGCGTGTTGCCGCCTGTGACCCAGGCATCGCGCAAGCCCGCGAGAATCTTGTGCTGGGTATACCAGGGAACCCACACGCCGCCGGAAAAGTTGAAAGGGTTGTCGACCTCCACGACGCCGTTCTTCAGCTTGCGCAACGTCGAGAGTTCGCGCGGTGGCAGCGCACCCACGTACCCATCACCGTAGGCCGACTGTGCATCAGCCATCTCCGCAACGATATAGTCGATGCGTTCCCGAAAGCGCCTGTCTCCCGTCGACGCGAATTGCTGCGACAGCGCCGTAAGGTAGTGGCCAAGCGTATGGCCTGCGATCCCGGCCGATTCCCACCCGTCGTAAAGCGGAGCTTTGGGTTGAAGTCCTGCGTACTTGCGGGTGTTGTGCAGGAGGCGGTCGGGTTCCAGCGAAAGAAGGTACTGCGCATTGCGCATGCTCGCATCGAGGAACGGTCCGTCGAGCAGTTCGACGTCGTCGAAATCGAACGCCTTGAGCTCGCTCCAGGCAGGCTGCCAGACGAACGCCCCGACCGTCGCGAGCAGATATGCGGCCGTCGGGATTCGCAAGGCTACGCCTAGTTCAGCCAGAAGCTGAAGTACAGGTACATGCCGGCGACGAGGACCAGGATCAGCGTCGCGAGGATCTTGTTGCCGGCATCCCAGCTGGCGCGGATCTCGTCGCCGTGCAGTTCGCGGATCGAACGATAGGTGAGACCGCGCACCTTCTCGTCCGGCGGCGGCGCCGTCGCGAGCGATCCCCCGATCATCAGCGCGCAGGCGCACAGGAACAGCACACCGGTCGCGTACAGGAAATTGAAATCGCCGATCGCGGCCAGGAACGCCGGACTCTCGAGCTTGCCGGCGCCGAAAAAGGCCTGGCAGCTGAGCTTCACCATGCCGAGCACGAAGCCGCCGGCCAGCGCCCAGACTGCGCCCGGTCGCATTCAGCCGTTTCCAGAACAAGCCGAGCAGGAACACTGCCGTGATCGGCGGCGCGAGATAGCCCTGCACGCTCTGCAGGTAGACGTACAGGCCGCCGCCCGCGATGGTCTTCATGACGGGGATCCACAGCAGGCCGAGTATCACGACGACGGTCGTGGCAATGCGGCCGACGTTGAGCAGGTGGGACTCCGACTTGCCCGGCCTGAGCTTTTCGTAAATGTCCACGGTGAACAGCGAGGCGCTGGAATTGAACAGCGAAGCGAGCGAACTCATCAGGGCCGCCAGCAGGCAGGCGACGATCAGTCCGCGGATGCCGCTCGGCAACAGCGTGGAGACGAGCGTCGGGAACACCGTGTCGCCGTTGATGGTTTCCACGCCGTTCACCGTGTGCATCGGCAACGCGATGAGGCCCTTCTGGTGCAGTGCCCAGCCGATGAGTCCCGGGATGAGAAAGATCAGGACCGGCCACACCTTGAGCAGGCCGCCGAACAGGGCGCCGCGCCGCGCGGTCGTGAGATCGCGGGCGGACAGCGCACGCTGCACGATGTATTGATCCGTGCACCAGTACCAGATGCCGACGATCGGCGAGGCAATGAGCACGCCGAGCCACGGGAAGTCCGGGTCGCTCAGCGGCCGCCACAGCGCGAAATTGTCGGAATTCACTCGCACGGTCGCGACGAGTTCGCCCCAGCCGGCGATCACGCCGCCGCCATCAGACAGCTTCGACAAGCCGAGCGCGGTGATCACCAGCGAGCCGAAGAGGATGATCACGGCCTGCGGCGTGGCTGTCGCCATGATGGCGCGCATGCCGCCGAACACCGTGTATATGCCGGTCAGGATCACGGTCGTGAACGCACCGACCCAGAAAGCGTTCTCGGGGGAACCGAAGGTATCCGGCAGCAGCGCCTGGAAGACGATCGCGCCTGCGTAGACTGTCACGCTGACCTTGGTGAATACATAGGCCACGAGCGACACGACCGACAGGATCGAGCGCGCCTGCGAGTTGAAGCGCCGTTCGAGGAATTCGGGAATCGTTTGGACGCCGGCCTTGTAATAGAAGGGCACGAAGAATCCGGCCAGCAGGATCAGGATCCAGGCGTGCAGTTCCCAGTGCGCCATCGCCATGCCCGTCGAGGTGCCCTGGCCCGCGAGACCGACGATGTGCTCCGAGCCGATGTTGGAAGTGAAGATCGAGGCGCCGACGGCGATGAAGCCGGCATTCCGGCCGGCGAGGAAGTAATCCACGCTGTCTTGCTGATCGCGGCCGTACCACCAGGCCAGTAAACCGATGACCGCGAAATACAGGCCGATGACAACCCAGTCGAGCTCGCTCATTCCTTCCCCCTGGTCAGAACTCCCGCTCGGGCGCTGTCACATCCCTGGTGCGACGCGCTGGCAGGTGATTAGTAATATATTACGATATATTCCCGCTATGTAATAATGCCGGCAAACACCGGCGCCAATTAAAACATGTTCCCGGGGGATCACACCCATGCCCGTGTCCGGACAACTCTTCATCGGCGGCCGTCGTGCTTCGGCCACGACCAGCTTTCATGCATCGAACCCGGCGACCGGCGAAACCATCGATCCTGCGATCAGTGCCGCGAGCTTCGAACACGTCGATGCCGCCTGCGAACTCGCCTGGCAGGCTTTTCACGCCTACCGTGCCACGAGCCGTGAACCGCGCGCGGAATTCCTGCGGGCAATCGCAGATGAAATCCTGGCGCTGGGCGACGAACTTCTCGAGCGTGCGCATGCCGAGTCCGGACTGCCGCTCCCGCGGCTCAGCGGCGAACGCGCGCGTACCGTCGGGCAGCTGCGACTGTTTGCCGACGAGATCGTCACCGGCGGCTGGCTCGGCGTCCGTATCGACACGGCGCTGCCCGAACGTCAGCCGCTCCCGCGTTCCGACCTCCGCCAGCGGCGCATTCCGCTCGGCCCGGTGGCCGTATTCGGCGCGAGTAATTTCCCACTGGCATTTTCGGTAGCGGGTGGCGACACCGCGTCGGCGCTGGCGGCCGGCTGTCCGGTGATCGTGAAGGGTCATCCGGCGCATCCGGGCACCTCGGAGCTGGTGGCGCAGGCGATCGTCCGGGCGCAAGCAAAGTGTGCGATGCCGGACGGTGTGTTCTCGCTCCTGAACAGCAACTCGAACGACGTCGCCGGTGCACTGGTCGCCCATCCCCGGATCAAGGCGGTCGGTTTCACGGGCTCGCGGGCCGGCGGCCTTGCACTGGCGAAAATCGCGACGGCGCGTCCCGAACCGATTCCGGTGTACGCCGAAATGAGCAGCGTCAACCCCGTGGTCCTGCTGCCGGGTGCATTGACGGCGCGCGCGACGGCGCTGGCCGAAGGCTATGTCGCGTCACTCACGCTCGGCGTCGGACAGTTCTGCACCAACCCGGGCCTCCTGTTCGCTCTCGACGGGCCTGGTGTCGACCGGTTCCTGGCTGCCGCGGCCGCGGCACTCGCGAAAGTGGCGCCAGCGACGATGCTGACGACTGCGATACACGCCGCCTACGAGCGCGGCGTGCAACGGCTTGCCGGGCAGCCGGGCGTCACGCTCGTCGGCCGCGGGGCCGAAGCGCCGGCTGGCAACGCCGGGCGCGGCGCCATCTTCGCCATCGGTGGCGCCGGTCTCGCAACGAGCCCGGCGGTGACGGAAGAGGTATTCGGTGCAGCCTCGGTCGTCGTTCGATGTCGCGATGAACCCGCACTCATCGAGTCGCTCGAAAGCCTCGAAGGCCAGCTCACCGCGACGCTGCATCTCGACGAGACGGACCACGCGCTCGCTGCGCGGCTCATCCCCGTGCTCGAACGCAAGGCCGGACGGCTCATCGCGAACGGCTGGCCGACTGGCGTGGAAGTTTCCCACGCGATGGTGCACGGCGGCCCGTTCCCCGCCACCTCGGACAGCCGCAGCACCTCGGTCGGCACGCTCGCAATCGAACGCTTCCTGCGCCCGGTGTGCTACCAGGACTTGCCGGCGGCCCTGTTGCCGGCGGAACTGCGCGACGATGCGCACGGTCTGCCGCGCCGCGTGGACGGCCGATTCGAAGTGTCCTGAGCGGCAGGCACATGAACGTACATCTCGTACAACTCGAGACCGCCGTCGGCGAACGCCTGCTCGCCGTGCTCGGCGCCGACGGCGAAGCCCGGCGGCTCGATGGCGTGCGCACGACCTACGAACTCGCGGTGCGTGCTCTCGAGGCCGGCACGAGCCTCGCAAGCGCTGTCCGTGACGCGCGTGGGAGCGAGCAGGTCGATCTCGATGCGGCGCTCGCCGAGGGCCGACTGTTGCCCGCGATCGAGCATCCCGATCCGGCGCACCTGCTGATGACCGGCACGGGCCTCACGCATCTCGGTTCTGCGGAGGGCCGGGATCGCATGCACCGTGTCGCGGCAGGCGACCGCGAAACCGATTCGATGCGCATGTTCCGCATGGGGCTCGAGGGCGGGAAGCCGGCCGGCGGCCTTCCCGGCGTGCAGCCCGAGTGGTTCTACAAGGGCGACGGCGACGGTATCGTCGGGCCGGGCGCCACGCTGCCGTCGCCGGGCTTTGCGGAAGACGGCAGCGAGGAACCCGAAATCGCCGGCATCTATCTGATCGCGCGCGACGGCAGCCCGAAACGCCTCGGCTTCTGCCTGGCGAACGAGTTCTCCGACCACGTGACGGAGCGCGGCAACTATCTGTGGCTCGCGCATTCGAAGTTGCGCTACGCCGCGCTCGGCGCCGAGCTCATCGGTGAGTTGCCGGATGACGTACGCGGCACGAGCCGCATCCTGCGCGATGGCAGGCTGCTCTGGGAGAAGCCCTTTCTCACCGGCGAGGCGAACATGTCGCACACGATCGCGAACCTCGAATGGCATCATTTCAAATACGCCGGGTTTCGCCGGCCCGGCGACGTGCACGTGCATTTCTTCGGCACGGCGACCTTGTCGTTCGCGGATGGCATTCGAGACCGAGCAGGGCGATGAATTCGAGATCGCAGCCGAGCCGTTCCGGCTGCCCTTGCGCAATTCCCTCGGCGCGACGCCGGCGCCGCGGACATCCGCGACACCGCTCTGATCCTTGCTGGCCCCCGTGCGCATCGCACTCATCGGTATCGGCAAGATCGCACGCGACCAGCATGTGCCCGCGCTCGCGGGCAACCCCGACTTCGAACTGGTGGCCGGCGTCAGCCGCCACCAGACGCTCGACGGCGTGCCCAACTTTCCACACGCTCGGCGAGCTGCTGGCCGCATGTCCGCAGCTCGACGCCGTCTCGATCTGTACGCCGCCGCAGGTGCGCTACGCAATCGCCAGCGAAGCCCTCGAGAACGGCCTGCACGTGATGCTCGAAAAGCCGCCGGGCGCGACGCTCAACGAAGTCGAAGCGCTGCGCGACAAGGCGAACGCGGTGCGTTCGACTTTGTATGCGAGCTGGCATTCGCGTGCCGCGGCCGGCGTCGAACCCGCACGGCGCCTGCTCGCCGAGCGCGGCGTCAAGAGCGTCCGGGTCGACTGGAAGGAAGACGTGCGCGTCTGGCATCCGGGCCAGACCTGGATCTGGAAAGCGGGCGGATTGGGCGTCTTCGACCCGGGCATCAATGCATTGTCGATCCTCACGCGCGATCCTGCCGCAGAAGGCCCGGCTACGAGGACGCGATCTTGTCCTTCCCCGAAAACTGCGAGACCCCCATCGCCGCGCGAACTCGAGCTCATGGGAGACGCTGGCGCCGAAATCTCGGTCAGCCTCGATTTTCGTCTAGACCGGGTCCGCCCAGACGTGGGACATCGAGATCGACACCGGCGAGGGCAGCGATCCGGCTGTCGCAGGGCGGCTCAGTGCTGACCGTCGATGCCGAGGCGCCGATCGTGGCACCGGACCAGGAGTATCCGAACCTGTACCGGCATTTCGCCGGCCTCGTGAACGATCGGCAGAGCGACGTCGACGCCGACACCATTGCGACTCGTCGCGGACGCATTCCTCTGCGGCCGGCGCGTGGTCGTGGCTCCGTTCACGGAGTGACGCAGTAACAACAGCGAAGCAAGAGCGAAGGGGAGTAGCAATGCAAACTGCCAAAAGAGCGATCCTGGCCATTTCGGCATCGTCGATGTTGCTGGCCGCTGCATCCGTGACGGCACAATCGGCTGCGGCAATCCGCGCCTCTGTCACCGTGCATGCGGACCAGCCTGGCGCGACCATCCATCGCAACGTCTACGGCCAGTTCGCCGAGCATCTCGGCAGCGGGATCTACGACGGTGTCTGGGTCGGCGAGGACTCCGAGATCCCGAACACGCGCGGTTATCGCAACGACGTCCTCGCAGCGCTGAAAGCGCTCGAAATCCCGGTCGTCCGCTGGCCGGGCGGCTGCTTTGCCGACGAGTACCACTGGCGGGACGGCATCGGGCCTCGCGACGAGCGGCCGGTACGGATCAACACGACCTGGGGCTGGTGTGAGGAAAGCAATGCTTTCGGCACGCACGAGTTCCTCGACTTTGCGGAACTGATCGGTGCCGACGCCTATGTCGCGGCCAACGTCGGCACCGGCAGCCCGACGGAAATGGTCGCAGTGGGTCGAGTACATCACGTCCGACTCGAAATCCACGCTGGCGGAACTGCGCCGCGCCAACGGGCGCGGCCGAGCCCTGGAAACTGCCGTATTTCGGAGTCGGCAACGAGACCTGGGGCTGCGGCGGCGACATGCGGCCGGAGTACTTTGCCGACCTCTATCGCCGATTCGCTTCATTCATCGATACGCCGCGCGACAACCGCCCGGAAAAGATCGCGAGCGGCGCGAATGTCGGACGATTACCACTGGACCGAAACCATGCTCTCGCGCGCGGCCCGTTACATGGACGCGTATTCGCTGCACTACTACACCATCCCCTCCGGGAATTGGGAGAAGAAAGGGGCGTCCACCGGCTTCGCGGAAGACGAGTGGGCGGCGACCATCGCGAACGCCATGCGGATGGACGAACTGGTCTCGAAGCACTCCGCCATCATGGACGAACACGACCCGGACAAGCGCATCGGCCTCTACGTGGACGAGTGGGGCAATTGGTACGACCCGGAACCCGGCCGCAACGCGGCGTTCCTCTACCAGCAAAACACGATTCGCGATGCCGTCACGGCGGCCTCCACCTTGCACATCTTCCACCGCCATTCGGACCGCGTGCGCATGTCGATGATCGCGCAGATGGTGAACGTGCTGCAGGCGATGATCCTGACCGACGGACCGCGCATGGTCCTCACGCCGACCTATCACGTGTTCAAAATGCACATCCCGTTCCAGGATTCGACCTTCCTGCCGGCCGAGGTGGACTCACCGGAATACAGGCGCGGCGAATTCGTGTTTCCAGCCGTCGACGTATCTGTGGCGCGCGGCAAGGACGGGCGGATCCACCTGTCGCTCGTGAACCGGGATCCCGACAGCCGTGCCGAGATCGAAATCGAGATTGAGGGCGCGGAGACTGCAAGTGCCACCGGGCAGCTGCTGACCGGCCCCGCGCTCGATTCGCGCAACACTTTCGACGAGCCCGGCGACGTCGAACCCGCGGCCCTCACAGCGCAGGCGGCGCGCGGGCGGCTTATGATCGAGCTGCCGCCGAAATCGGTGGCCGTGCTTGCCCTCGACTAGGCAGCTCGTCGGCCTGTTGCTACTTTTCCCGGCGTGCCTGCCGGCGAACGCTGCGACGCTGGCCAGTCCTGACGGCCGTATCACGCTTGAATTCGGCCTGACGGACGCCGGCGCTCCGGTCTACTCCCTCAGGTACGACGGTCGCGTCGTGCTCGAAGAGTCCGCGTTGGGTGTCGTGCGCGAGGATGCCGACTTTTCGACGGGCCTCGAGCTCCTGGAGACCACTGAGGTCGAGACTGTCGTCGACCGCTACGAGCTCTACACGTCGAAGCGGCGGCTGAACACATATCGCGGCAACGCTCGCTCCCTGCAACTCGCCACGGCCGACGGGAAAAAGTTGATCGTCGACTTCCGCGTGTCGGACGACGGCATCGCGTTCCGCTACCGCTTCCCGGAAACGTCCGGCACCGTACACCGGATACGCCGCGAGGCGACGAACTTCCGGCTGCCGGACGGCGCGCGCGCCTGGCTGCAGCCGGTCGCTCCCGCGAAGTCGGGCTGGTCCTCGACCAATCCCTCGTACGAAGAGCTGTACCTGCGCGACGTCGAGCCGGGCACCGTCTCGCCGCTCGGCGGCGGCTGGGTGTTTCCCGCGCTGTTTCGCGCCGGCGATACCTGGCTGCTCGTCAGCGAAACGGGGCTCGCGCGCAATTACTGCGGCAGTCGCCTCGTATCGACCTGGCGGAGCCGGGAGTACATCATTGCGTTCCCGGAGCCGGCGGAACATTTCATGGGCGGTCCCGTCACGCCGGAGACCACGCTGCCGTGGACGACGCCCTGGCGGCTGGTCGTCATCGGCGATCTCAAAACCATCGTCGAGTCCACGCTCGGCACGGACCTCGCCGACGCCGCCCGCAAGCAAGGCACGGCTTCCGACGACGGCCGGGCAAGGCGTCGTGGAGCTGGCCGCTGCTCAGGCGACGACAAAACGATCGATGAAGGTGCAGAAGCGATTCATCGACTACGCCGCCGACATGGGCTGGCACTACACGCTGGTCGATTCGGCCTGGGACCGGCAGATCGGCTACGACGGCATCCGAAGAGCTGGTCGAGTACGCGCGCGGGCGAAGAACGTGAAGATCCTGATCTGGTACAACTCCGCCGGCGACTGGAACACGACGCCGCTGACGCCGCGCGATCGCATGCTCTCCCGCGAACGCCGGCGCGCGGAAATGCGGAAGATCAAGAGCATCGGCATCGCCGGGCTCAAGGTGGATTTCTTCGGCGGCGACGCGCAGTCGATGATCAGCTTACTACCACGACATCCTCGAGGACGCGGCGACGTTCGGGCTCCTGTCAACTTCCACGGCGCGACGCTGCCGCGCGGCTGGCAGCGCACCTATCCGAATCTCATGACCATGGAAGCGGTGCGCGGCCTCGAGTTCATCACCTTCGAGCAACGCAATGCCGACGACGAACCCACGCACGCGGCGATGCTGCCGTTCACGCGCAATGTGTTCGACCCGATGGATTTCACGCCCGTGGTGCTCGATGCGATCCCGAACATCGAGCGCCGCACGACCGGCGCGTTCGAGCTGGCGCTGACCGTGCTGTTCACCTCCGGCATCCAGCACTACGCGGAGATTCCGGCGGGCATGGCGAAGGCGCCGGCGTACGTGCGCGACTTCCTGCGCGACGTGCCCGCCGTGTGGGACGAGGTGAAGTTCATCGACGGGTATCCGGGCCAGTACGTGGTGCTGGCGCGCCGCGCTGCCGGCCGCTGGTACGTCGCCGGCATCAACGGCGACCGCGAGCCGCGCAACGTCGAGCTGGACCTCGCTGCGTACGGCGCGGAGGGCGGAACTCTGATCACCGATGGCGGCGAGGCGCTGGGCCTCGAACATCGTGCGCTCGACGGCAACAACGCGACGATGGCATTGCGCCCGGGCGGCGGATTCGTCGCGATACTGCCCGCCACCTTGCGCTAACATCGGGTGGTCGGGACCGGGGACTTCGGCAACGGAGTTGAGCGATGAGAAAAGTGATCACGGCGGCGTTCGTGTCGATGGACGGCGTGATGCAGGCCCCGGGCGCACCGGAGGAAGACCCGTCGCAGGGATTTGAGTACGGCGGCTGGGTCGCGCCGCTTGCCGACGAGGAATTCGGCGATGCGGTGGACCGCCTGTTTGCGGAACCCTTCGACCTGCTGCTCGGGCGAAAGACCTACGAGATCTTCGCGGCGCATTGGCCGTACCAAGGTCCCGACAGCGACATCGCCAAACTATTCAATCGCATCACCAAGTACGTGGCCACGCGCTCGGACATGGAGCTCGCCTGGAAAGGCTCGGTCGCCCTGCACGATGCGGCGAAGGACGTGGCGCGGCTGAAGCGCGAAGATGGCCCGGCGCTGGTGACTCAGGGCAGCAGTAACCTGATCCAGACCCTGCTGACCCACGAGCTGGTGGACGAGATCCATACCTTCACTTTCCCCATCGTGCTGGGCACGGGCAAGAAGCTGTTTGGCACGGGTGCGGCGCCGGCGGAATTCGAACTGATGAAGGCCAAGGTCACGAAGTCGGGCCTGATCGTGGCCTCCTACCGGCGCGCCGGCGACGTCCGGGCCGGCACCTTCGCGATGGATCCGCCGTCGGACGCTGAGGTAGCGCGGCGGGAACGCCTGAAACTCGAGGGCTGAGCTCGCCGGACCGGGCGTCTTATTCCCGTACGCCGAGTTCGAGCAGCACGGCGGCGCGCAGGGCCTGTGCCTCCGGGCTGGTCAGCTTGCGCGGATGCGGCAGCTCCACGTCGAACCTGGCCTGGATGCGGGTCGGGCGCGGCGCCAGGACCAGGATGCGATCGGCCATGTGTATCGCTTCCTCGACGTCGTGCGTGATGAGCATGACGGTGTGCTTCTCTTTCTCGAGGATGCGCTGAACTTCACTGCGAATCTTGAGGCTCATCAGCGCGTCCAGCGCGGAGAACGGTTCGTCCATGTAGAGGATATCGGGCTTCACCGCCAGCGCCCGCGCGAGCTCCGCGCGCTTCAGCATGCCGCCGGAGAGTTCGCGGGGATAACTCCTTTCGAAGCCTTTGAGGCCGACGATGGCCGCGTAGTGGTCGGCGATTTCCACTTTCTCCGCCTGCGAACGGCCGTTGAGGCCGAAGGTCAGGTTCTCCTGCACCGTTAGCCACGGAAAGACCGAGCCGTGCTGCGAAATGAGTATGCCCTTGGAGTCCGGCTGCCTGCGTTCCACGCCGTCGATCAGGATCGAGCCGGAATCGGGCCGGATGAAGCCCGCGACCATGTTCATCAGCGTCGACTTGCCGCAGCCCGACGGACCCACGATCGCGACGAACTCGCCGTCGCCCACAATAAAGTCGACGCTGTCGACTACCGGCAGCGAACCATTGTCGGCCGGAAAACTCTTCGTGATGTTCTTGATTTCGATCTTAGTGCGCATAGCGCCACCGGACGAGCCTGTGTCCTTCCAGCAGACGCATGCAGCCGTCAAGCAGGAGCCCGATGAGTCCGATGATGATCATGCCCGCGATGACGAGGTCGTAGCGGTTGCCGGCATTGCGCGAATCCATGATGAGGTAGCCGAGCCCGCTGCGGAGCGCGATCATCTCCGCGGCGACGACGACGAGCCACGCGACGCCGAGACCGATCCGCATGCCGACGACAATTTGCGGCAGCACCGCGGGGATCACGACCTGCCGGAAAAGCTGGTAGCGGGAGACGCCGAAGTTTTCCGCCGCGCGCAGGTAGCGCTGCTCGATCGTATGCACGCCGGTGATCGTCTGCACGATCATCGGAAACACGGACGAGATGAAGATCAGGAAGACCGGCGAGGCGTTGCCCACGCCGAACCACAGGATTGCGATCGGGATCCACGCGATCGGCGAGATCGGTCGCAGGATCTGGAACAGCGGGTTCAGGGTGATATAGGCGCCGTTCACCCAGCCCATCCACAGGCCAAGCGGGACGGCCACGCTGACCGCGAGCAGGAAGCCGGTCCCGACACGGAACAGCGACGAAGCGATGTGGGTCCAGAGCGTGCCGTCCTCGATCAGCTCGACCGTGCCGGTCACCACTCGCCAGGGCGTGGGGAATATTGCGCTGTTCGTAACGGCGACACTCGCCCACCAGGCAGCGAGGAGCAGGGCGATGATCGCCAGCGACGGCAGTACTTCGTGGAGTCTCTTCATTCGCTTGCTTCGATCAGGTCGGTGCCGTCGCCGAGTGTGCTGCCCGGTGCGCTGTTTGCGGCGCGTCGAAGAGCTGGCGGGTGCGCCAGACGAGCCGTGACCAGAGCGCGGCCGGATACGGGTCGACGACGATGGTCATCTCGCCGCTCGCATGCGCCGTGCACGCGAAGGTGTAGCTCGCGGCGGTTTCGAATGGCAGGCGGAAGCTCTGCCCGGGCATAATCAGCGTGGGCCCGAACATCTGCGGCACATTGTCGAGATTCTTCAGGACCAGTACGTCGTTGATGCCCAGCGTCAGCCGGATCGTGTCCGGCAGGATTTCGACCGGGTTGCCGGCCATGCGCTGTTCCCAGGTCCCTTGCGGAATCTCGAACAATGCATCGCGCGAGCCGGCCTCGATGGGCGCGAATGCCGCCCAGGCGGCGAGCCCGGCCAGCGCAACAAGGGGAATGGCCAGCCAGCGCATCAGGGCTCCTGCATGAGGATGCGGAGGTCGTGGACGTAGTCGTCCGGCTTGTGCCCGTAGGGCATCAGGGCACGGATGCGGCCGTCGCGATCGATGAGATAGGTGTACGAGGAGTGCGCGTAGGTGAAGCCCGATCCCCGCGGCTTGCGGCTGGCGATAATGCCGTACTCGCGCCGTATCGCATCGAGCTGTTCCTCGGTTCCCGTCCCGCCGATGAAGGATTCATCGAAGCCGCGCAGGTAGTTGTGCATGCGTTCGGGCGTATCGGTTGCGGGGTCGACGGTGATGTAAACCACCTGCATCCGGTCGGCATCCTCGCCGAGCTTGCGGCGCGCCTGGGCCAGGACCCCGAGCGTCGTCGGGCAGACGTCGGGGCAGGACGTGAAACCGAAACCGAGGACGATGACCTTGCCGCGGTAGTCGGACAAGCGGAGTTCCGAGCCGTCGGACGCCGTGAGCGTCAGCGGCGGAGCTTCGCGCGGCGGATCGAAGACGCCGCCGATGAAGCCATCCTCGTTCCCGGCCGTGGCGAGCAGCGGCAGCGACAGGAAGCACAGCAACAGAAGAGGGCGAATCATCGCTAGCCGCTCACAGCGGGACCGGGGCCGAGCTGGCATTGCGGGCGAAGCGGTCGTCGACGTAAGTTTCATAGTCGATCTCGTGGTCGATGGTGCCGGCCGCGATGGACAAACGCATCAGGTCGTCGAATTCCTCGCGAATCATGCGCAGGTCGCCGTAGGTCACGCGGTCGCGCGGGTTCTCCATGACGTACTTGATGATCGCCGGGTCCTGGTTGAAAAACTCGCGGCCGGCGGCGATCTCCGCGCCCTTGTTGCGGTTCTCGTGACTCGCATCCAGCCAGATACCCGCGCCGAGCACTTGGTCCACGAGCCGCTGTACGATGTCCGGATTGGCGGCGATGAGTTCCTCGCGCATGGTCAGCACGCAGCAGATGTAGGTCGGCCACTCGTCGCGCGTCATGCGCAGGGGCCTGGCGTAGCCGGCCTTTTCGGCCGCGGCGCCGAACGGCTCGCCGGTGCAGTAGGCATCGACGGCGTTGGCGTACAGGGCCGCAGGCATATCCGGCGGCGGCATCTCGACGAGTTCGATGTCGGCGGGCGTCATGCTTTCTTCGGCCAGCATCTTGCGCAGGAACAGGAAGTCGACGGCGAAGCGGCTGGGAATTGCGATGCGCTTGCCCGCGAGGTCGCGGAACGTGTCATAAGGCGAGTCCGTGCGTACCATGATGACTGCGCCGGACCGGTGGCCGAGCGAAACGATCTTGACCGGAATGTTGCGGTCGGCGAGGTCCATGACAAGTGGCGCGAGCATGTACGCCGCGCTGATCCGGCCGGCCATCAGCGATTCCTTGATCTCCGGCCAGCCGCTGTACTTGCTGTACTCGAAATGGAATTGCGTGTCACCGGGCGTGCCGCCGTTGGCTGCGCTGTTGCGGGCCTCGTTTGCGATGCAGGCGACCGGCAGGGTCAGGTTGCAGGTCACCGGCAGGCCGCCAACGACCAGGGTGTTCTGGTCCTTCGCCGGACCGGAACAGGACAGCGCGCCGAAGGGCAGGGCAGCCGCCGAAAGGCTCTGCAAGAGCTGTCTGCGGGTCAGGAGCGCGGCCACCTCTGAGTTCTCCGGATATTCGCGCCGCCCCCTTGGGGGGCGGGGGCGGCGCGCCGGGCCCGACGGCTCGGACAACAGATCTATAGAAGGTGCCTATGATGCGCAATGCAGGGCCTATAAGTCAACGCCGCTTCGGTGCTAGGATTCCACCGCATGAGTGAAGTCGAGATACGGCACCTGCGTTATTTTCTGGCCGTCGCCGAGACCGAGAACTTCACGCGGGCGGCGGAACGCCTGAATATTTCGCAGCCCAGTGTCTCGCAGCAGATCACCCAGCTCGAGCAGACGTTGCGCACGCCGCTGTTCCGGCGCGTCGGCAAACGCGTATTTCTCACGGAAGCGGGCACCGCTTTCCGCAAAGGCGCCGAGGTCGTACTGCGCAAACTCGACGACGCGTGCAACTCGGTCGGCGACATCGCCGGGCTCGTGGGCGGCCGGGTGAATCTCGGCGTGATTCCGGCGCTGCATTTCGGCTGGGTGCCGCCGGTGCTCGGACGCCTGGCGAAGGAATACCCGGGCGTCACCGTCGGGGTGCAGGAACTCGCGTCGAGCGACGTGGAAACCGAGATCGAAGCCGGCCGCCTTGATCTTGGCTTCGGGCTCATGACCCACAATTCACCGCACCTGCGCTACGAACGGCTCGTTTCCCAGCCCTTTTCGCTGATCGTGCCGGATTCGGGTCCCTATGCGGGCCGCGCGAGCGTCGGGCTGCGAGAGCTGGCCGGCGAGCGGCTCGTGATGTTGCCGGCAACTTTCGACATGCGGCGTGCGGCGGATGCAATCCTGCTGCATGCGCGCGTTTATCCGCGAGTCGCATTTGAAATCGACAGCATCGATGCAGCGCTGTCCTGCGTCATGCAGGCCGGCATTCCGGCTTTGTTGCCGGCGATCGTACTGCGCGGCCGCGACATGCCAGGGCTGTCCGCCGTGCCGCTTGCGGGCAGGACCCGCCGCATGGACTTCGGCATACTGTGGCCCGCCGCCGATGGCGTGGAGCCGGCGTTGCTGATCGTGGCGGCGGCGCTCAAGGCCTCGCTCGACATCCCGATTAAGCAAAAAACCGCGCCGAAGGGCGTCCGCAGGTCGCGGCGCTAGGATCCGGGTTCAGACATCCGCACGATGGAGACGATGATGCGTTGCAGTGCGATGAAAGCGAACTCTGGCGCCGGCCTGTTGTTGCTGCTGGCCGTCATGATCGCCGCCTGCGGACGTGGGGCAGAGCCGCCGGCGCCGGTGACAACGGCCGAAGCGCCGGCTGCTGCGGCCGAAGCACCATCCGGCTTCCTGATTGCGAACGTGCTCCTGGTTGATGGTTCCGGCGCGGCCCCGGCTGCCGGGACCGTGCGGGTTGAGTGCGGCAGCATCGCCGCGGTAGGAGACCTCGAGCCGCTAGCCGGCGAGCGGGTGATCGACGGCCGCGGACAGGTGCTGGCGCCGGGCTTCATCGACACGCACAGCCACGCCGCCGACGATCTCGGCGATCATCCCGACGCCATACCGGTGGTGAGCCAGGGCATCACGACCATCGTCGCCGGCCAGGACGGCAGCTCGGCCTATCCGCTCACGGACTTCTTCGCCGGGCTGGAAGCGAGCCCCGTTGCCGTCAATGTCGCGTCCTATGCCGGCCACAACACGATTCGCGGCATCGTCATGGGCGACGACTACAAGCGTGCCGCAAGCGATGCCGAAGTCGGGCGCATGGAAACGCTGCTCGACAAGGATCTGGCTGCCGGCGCGCTGGGGCTCTCGGGTGGTCTCGAATATGACCCCGGTATCTACTCCGAGCCAGCGGAGGTGCTGAGGCTTGCGCAGCTGACTGCGACGGCGGGCGGGCGCTACATCGCGCACATCCGGAGCGAGGACCGCTGGTTCGAGCAGGCGCTGGACGAGACCGTCGAAATTGGGCGGCAGACCGGAATGCCGGTGCAGATCTCGCACATCAAGCTTGCGATGAAGAGCCTGTGGCATCGCGCACCGGAGTTCATCGCGAAACTCGACGCGGCCCGCGCCGCAGGCGTGAACATCACCGCCGATATCTACCCGTACGAATACTGGCAGTCCGGCCTGCTCGTGCTGCTGCCGAAGCGCGACATCACCGACCGGCAAGAGGCGACCTTCGCGCTGACCGAGATTGCGCCGGCCGAGGGCGTGTGGATGTCGCTGTACGAGCCCGATCCGAGCTACGTCGGAAAGACCCTGACCGAGATCGCCGAGCTGCGCGAGACCGACCCCGTCACCGCTTTCATGCAGCTGCTGGCGGAGTCCGAAGCCTGGGAGAAGGAACACGGGGAGAGTGCGGATGGCATCATCGCGCGCAGCATGATTGAGGAGGACATCGTCACCTTGCTCAAGTGGCCGCACACGAACGTGTGCACTGACGGCGGCATCGAAGACCTGCATCCGCGCGCCCGCGGCAGCTACCCGCGAATCCTCGGACGCTACGTGCGCGAAATGCAGGCGCTGTCGCTGGCCGATGCCGTCCACAAGATGACCGGACTGGCCGCCGCGCACATGGGCTTCGACGATCGCGGGCTGCTGAAGACCGGGATGGCGGCGGACCTGGTGCTGTTCGACCCGAACACCGTGATCGACCACGCCACGCCCGAGGATTCGCAGGCGCTCAGCACCGGCATAACCACGGTGTGGGTCAATGGCGTTGAAGTCTGGGACGGCACTACTGCAACCGGGGCTCGCCCAGGTCGTGTCATCCGTCGACAATCCGAATGAGTGCGCGCATTCGCCTCGGATGAGTTAGACGTGGGCCGGCCTACACGTCATCCTTGAAGTAGTGTCATGCGGGCTGGATCAGCGCATGATCATAGCGGAAGCCGCCACCGATGGTTCGCGGCTGATGCGGGAGCATCGCGTTAGACCAACGTCCGAACCTGCAATCGCTGGAGAATGCAAATGACCGCCACTCGGCCACGCCATCGGCGCGATCGTTCGCATATCGCGCGCGTTACCAGCCGTGAAGAGCTCATCTACCTGCTCTCGCGTGCCTCGGAATTGGAGCACGGGCTGGCATGCATCTATCTCTTTGCGGCGTTTTCCCTCAAGAACGACGTCTCTGAAGGCGGCCTGACTCCGGCTCAGGCGGAAATGGTCCGTCGCTGGAAGCGCCGCCTGTCCGGCGTTGCCGTAGAGGAAATGCTGCACCTCGCCCAGGTCTCAAACATGCTGACGGCGATCGGTGGCGCGCCGCACTTCAAGCGCGCCAATCTCCCGATGCCGGCCAATGCGTTTCCCTTTGGCATTCGTTTTTCGCTGGAGCCGTTTTCGCAGCAGACGATCGAGCGATTCGTGTGTTACGAGATGCCCGAGGCCGGTGTTCTGACGCCCGAGCAGGAGAAAGTCTATTCGGTCATCCGCGCCAGAATCATCGAGGCCGAAGGTGGCGGACCGGTCGACCTCACAGCTGGCGGAGCGCCGATCAGCCTGGGTACCGGTAAACGCGCTGCCATCAGCGAGCCCTTCGAGATCGACTTCCGAACGGTGGGCGAGTTCTATCACAAGATCGAGACCGGCTTCATGCACATTCCGGAGCACGAGCTGTTCATCGGACCGCGCGAAGCGCAGGCCAGTGCACGCTACCTTGATCTTTCCGGCGAACTGGTCGCCGTCGTAGATCGTGCCTCTGCTTGCAGCGCGATCGACATGATCATCGAGCAGGGTGAGGCTCCCTCAGCGGCCCATCCCGACGCCCACTTCGTCGTGTTCGACACGATTCGAATGGAATATTCGCGCGAGGTGGAGTCCGCCCAGGCTCGAGGCGAAGCGTTCGATCCGGTCCGCCCGGTGGTTTCGAATCCAATGACTCGCTTCTACGACGACACTTCCGGCGGCACGATCATCACCGACCCGCTTACGCACGAAGTGGCAGAACTGTTCAACATCTCCTACGACACGATGCTCCTGATGCTGCTGCGGTTCCTCGCGCACACCGAGGAGACCGAACCAGAGCTCGAACACCTCTCACGCGCGACTCTGCGGCTGATGACGACCGTGCTGCGACCGCTCGGTGAAGCCTTGGCGATGATGCCGGTTGGAGATCCACTGCTGCCTGGAAGGACGGCCGGCCCCGGCTTTGGCTACAACCGCGACGTCCACCTGCTGCCACACAAGACGTCGGCATGGGTGTTCTTTGCCGAGCGGCTGAGGGGTCTTGCAGTTACGGCTGCCACGCTCCGTAAGCGCGCCGGCGTACCTCGCCAGGTGGACGAGGCGGCCGCCGCGCTCGAGGACCTGGCAACGCAGTTCGCGCCCTCTGATCGCAGCTGGAACCGTGCTGCCGAGGTCAGGCAGTTCGCTCGGATCGATACCGGCAAGGCACCGGCGATCACTCCGGAGCTGAACGGGCCGTATCTCGTGACCAACGTCGAGAACCTGGTGAACTCCAAGGGCGAGCGCCTGGAGGCGCGTCCGAGGATGGCGCTGTGCCGCTGTGGTGGTTCGGCGAACAAGCCGTTCTGCGACGGAACGCATGCCCGCATCGGTTTCACGAGTGCGAAAGCGCCGGATCGGGTGGCAGACCACCGTGACACGTACACTCGAGAGGAACTGACCGTGTTCGACAATCGCGGTATCTGTCAACACTCCGGGTTCTGCACGGACGCGCTTCCTTCGGTATTTCGGGTCCACGCCGAGCCCTTCATCGACCTCAGCGCTGCAGACAAGGACGCAATCATCGAGGCAGTGCGGCGGTGTCCCTCCGGTGCGCTGAGCCACGCACTCGACGGTATCGAGCACCGCGATCAGGAGCGTGAGCCCACGGTCACGGTTTCCAAGGATGGCCCGTACCGCATCACTGGAGGTGTGGAGATCCCCGACGAGCCACGGGCGGAGGGTGCCTCAACCGAGCATTACGCGCTGTGCCGGTGTGGAGGGTCGAAGAACAAGCCCTTCTGCGATGGTACGCACTGGTACATCAAGTTCCGCGACGACAAGAACTGATATGCGGTCCGCCCCTGATGTGCGCAAGGGGATCAGTTCCACGTACTCTGGTCTCAGGCCTGACGTTCGGCTTCGAGGTAGGCTTGCAGCGCCATAATGAGATCGGTGCACTTCGAATGCAGTTCAACGAACCTTTCTCGAACGAAGCGCGCGAAATTGATCTCGCCGATCACGTGCTCCCGCAACGTCGATTCAAATACGCCGGCAGCCAACGACTCGATCTGCTCGTCATCGAGAGATGGATCGAGTTCGAGCTCCGTTGCTCGAGGGACCAACTGGTACGAGATGCGCGGGTATTCGGTCTCCCTTTCATCAATCCGATCGTGCACCCCTTTGTCGAGCTCATAGTATTCTCCGATTGCCGTACGTGCGTCCGCACTACGGATGAGCCCGAGCTTGCCCGAGCCCAGCAGTTCATCGAATGTCGTTCGGCTTGCCCGATACTGATTCCAGCCGTAGTTGCTGCCGTGGATAACGTCCTGGAGAAACCGCGTCAGATCCCTGGGCCTTGAATCGGCGGACATCAAGACGGAGTACAACCGCCGAAGGCTCTCCTCCTTCTGCGGGAGGAATTCGAGTCCGCGCTCATAGCCCCGCAAATCGCTCTGGAGATCGGATACCAGACGTTCGACGATCAATACTTCCTCGGCGCGCTCCAGCCGGTCGCTGTTCCATTCGTTTATGGCCAGCGCGATCAATACGCCCATTGTGACAATGAGCAGCTCGCCGACGGCGTAAGGCCAATTCAGCTTAAGAAAGCGCCACTGCATACGCGTCGAAAATGACCTCCTACTCCTTGATCTCGTACTTCGAGACCGACAAATATCAGCGAAATCACGACAGCGAAAGCTGCGATCATTTCCGCTAGCCTGTGCGTCTTCTCCAGCACGAGCTGCCGATTCTATCAATTCATGGCGACCGTCTCAGGACGGCCATGGCCTGCCGTTCGCATGAATGGCAAGATTGCCGCTGAACTCTCCTTGCCAGCAGAATCGTTCGCATGTTTGCGCTTCTTTCGGGTTGATCTCAAGAAAAGGCCAGAATATGTCCTCCATCATCGATCACGTCACCCTCGGCGTTTCGGATCTCGAGACCGCACGGCACTTTTACGACCGCGTAATGCTGACGTTGGGCTTCCAGCGTCTCTACCACAAGCCGCCCTTCATCGGTTACGGCCGCGAAGGGGCCGACGATTTCGGGCTGCAGTCCGACATCGATTGCAGCTCGCGTAGAGGTACACATGTGGCATTCTGCGCGCCCGACCGGGCGAGCGTGAACCGCTTCCATTCCGAGGCCTTGGCGGCAGGCGCCCGCGACGATGGCGTGCCCGGGCTGCGCCCGGAATACCATGGCTCCTACTATGCGGCATTCGTCATCGATCCTGACGGCAACCGCATCGAAGCCGTGTGTCACAAGCCGGCTGGGCCGTGACACTAGTCGGTCGCCGAGACACGAATGGCTCCCGCATAGCGCAAGCGAACGTCCCGTCCGCCCATGACCCCGACCGACCGCGAGCTCGGCGTCGCTGGGAAGGCTGCGCCACCGCTAGCGGGACTACTCGACTTCGGACCGGCTCAACCCGTCGAAGATGTCCGCAACCTGGTCGAACGCATCAGGGTCCACGCGGGTGATCCCCGCAAACGGCTCCTCCAAGGCCAGGATCGAGACCAGCACGACCGCGATTGTCATCGCCAGGGCTGAGGTCATCAAGACCTGGGCCGTGGAGCTTCTCGTGCCGAAGAGGAAGCTGAAGCCAATCGTGATGCCGCCGGTGCCAAGCAGCGCGACCCACATCACGACGGGTATTCCCTCCGATCGGCTGCTCAGCAGGCGCAGGCGGCGCTGATCGCCCAGCTGGTTCATTTTTGTGAGCGACTGCGCATACCAGGTCCATTCGTGTTCATTCTGCGGCCGGAACCTCTGGTAGGTCCGCCACAGCCGGTTGTACACCCCCCAGGCTTCAGGACTTGACGCCCGTTCGGCCATGGCCGGCCATTCCTTCTCCACCACGAGCTTGGCGTAGGTGCGGAGCAGAGTTTCCAACTCTCTCCGGGTGTCGTCGGGAAAGGCTTGGGAATCGCGGTACAGGTCGGCAAGTTCGTTCGCTTCCTGGTCGACGCCGGCTTGTGCCTTTTCGAACTGCTCCCAGACAATGATGGCCGTGAAGCCAAGTAATACCGCGTACAGCACTCCGATAACGCCATAGATGAAGCCGGCCACCTCGTTGTTGAGCTTGAGAATCTCCACGCTGACCCAGCGCCGTGCTAACACGGTGCCCGCGACCGCGAGCAACACCGTTGCCCCAACAAGGAGGACGCCCCACAACCACGCTACTGACATCACTGCCTCTCCTGCGACGACAAGAACTGATATTCGGCTTGGAACGCATCTGCGATGCCAATGTTTTGAGTGCAGAAAGAAGGCGATTTGGTACCGCGGAGCGCCATGAGTAGCAGCTCGACGATCGGCAAGATCTTGGCCTCAGACATCTCCGTCATTCCTTCCCCTGTCTCTCGTACAGACAATTAGCGACCCGCCCAGGACGATCATCCATAGTGGCAGAAGGATGTTGTTCAGATCTGCAGCCGGTTGCACGCTAGGGGTGATATTGCGGAACGCACCCACGAAAAAAAGCACTGCAAACAGAGTGCCGCACCAGCCGAGCCATCGCGGAAATGTCGCTTCCTGAAGCATCGATAGACCGGTCAGGAAGAAGAAGGCAGCAAGGCAGACTTCACCGAGGAACTCGCCGATGTAGTTGCCGAGGTACAGATTAAGACCCGCAAATGTCGCGGCTATCGTGACCTTTGCGGATGCATCGGCTTGCGTGTAGGCCTCCGCCAGGGCCCAGTGGATGCTAGGCCAGCGCATGAGACCGAGGCACATGGCCAATATGCCGATGGCAAGAACGGTCAACGCCAGCGTCATGCGGTCGCGACCGGCCGGACAGGCGAGATAGGTACCCACGCCGCCGGGCAACAAGAACAAGGGCAGCACGGCGTAGATAGCCCATGTAGCTCGCATCATCTCTCCACCACTCAACAACCTTGGCAGAACATCCGCAGCATTGCCGTCAAGGATGTCCGGGTAGCTGAAACTCACGGCCAGATAGCTGAAGACGATCACGAACGACAGGGCGCCGGCAATCAGGCTCACGCCTCCTGTAATGATCATGCGCCTGTGCGTTACCGTCATTTCTGACGAGGCTGGTTCAGGTCATGGCCGGCGCTGACGAGATGACCGGAACGGCGGGCCTGGACAGCTTCGAGCAAGGTTCGAGCGGCATTGCGGACTTCTTCCTGGATGGCGGTGTCCTTGTCCAGCGCTTCGTGGCTGGTTGCGTAGGGCTCCCAATAACCGATATAGCGATCGAGCTCGGCCGGAACGCCGGCGGGCACGAGGTGCATGAACCTGAGCCAGTCCACGAGACTGCGGCGGACATTCTCGGCGCCCTCCACGTCGCCATGGACGACGACGGAGAAGAGGCGGCCCTCCAGATGGCGGGGATAGGGCCAGCCGTCAAGTTCAAGCTGCTTGGCTTTCTTCGCGTCCTTGCCATGGGTAGTGGAAGGATCGGGATTGCCGCCGTCGGCGCATACGAGGCGGTCGATCATCAGCTTCATGGGCGAGGAGGTGTGGTACCAGTTGACCGGCGTGATTAACATGATGCCGTGCGCCCGCACCCAGAGGGGGTAGATTTCGTTCATCATATCCTGCGTCTGGCCGAGCGAATAATTGGGGTAGCAGGAACAGGGCCAGTGGCAGAGCGCGGATGCCGTCGAGAAGCAGGCCTTGCAGGGATGGATATGCTTGCCATACTCGGCGGCGAGGCGGGAGAGATTGAGTATCTCGACTTTCACGCCGTCGACGCCGCAAATCTCCGCCGCGATCTCGGTCAGCCGCCAGCTTTTCGACATCTCGCTGGGGCAAGTGTGCTCGCTCCGTGAGGAGCCGTTGACGATCAGGAGGCTGGGCGGCTGAGCCGGGTCTTCATATTCGGACTGCGCTTTCTTGATGGCCTCATGTGCGGCGATCCAGTCGACGGCCAGGTCGTAATCGGGATCGGAAAATTCGGTCCCCGCTTTTCGCGTCCGGGGTGCTTTTCGGTGGTGGCTGTAGGCGACCCATGCCGCACCTGCAATGCGATCGAGATCGGCGCGTAGCGGATCGAAGGCCGGATCGGCGAATTGTGAGAGGAAGCGGCGGCGAAACTCGCCTTCGCCCAGCGACACGTCGGGCATGCCTCTTCTCGGTTCGGGAGCCTCGCCGCCCATATAGGTCCTTTCGAAAGCGAAAGTATAGTCATTCTGACGCCCCCTTTCACTGCGCCGGGGAATGAGCTGGATTCGACAGGAGGTCGGTACGGCTAATTCTCGTCGAACAATGCGTCGACGTTCGGCAATCCTTCGAATCGAGAGAAGGTCCCGGCGTCAGCTATTTCCTTTGCGGCGTCAAGGAAACCGGCCCATGCGACGCGCGCGAGCGTGCCGCCGACACTGATCCGTCGAACGCCGAGGGCGGCCGCCTGCGCCACCGTAATGAAGGGAGTGTTGATTAGAAGATTCACGGGTTTTGGGGCTACAGCAGCGACCAGCGCGACAACGTGATCAACGGTTTCAATTCGCGGAGCGTACAGACAGTCAGCGCCAGCGTCTGCGTATGCGTGCAGCCTTCGGATTGTTTCGTTGATATCGGGGCGCCCACACACAAAACCCTCGGAACGAGCCGTGAGAACGATGCCGGTGCCGCTGTCATCGATGGCGCGGCGTGCGGCTTGCACTCGCTCGACCGCAAGTTTGAAGGCGTGCAGCGGGTTCGCAAGATCACCCGTGGAATCCTCGATCGATAGCCCGGCGATGCCGGTGACTGCGGCAAGCTTGACGTTTGCGGCGACGTCGTTCGGCTCGACTGCGAAGCCGCCCTCGAAGTCGGCATTGACCGGTATGTTTACAGCGGCCGCGACCGCACTAAGGTGCTCCAGTGCTTGGTCGCGCGTAATCTGGTTGTCCGCGCGGCCGACTGTCCACGCGAAGCCGGCGCTCGTGGTCGCCAGCGCCGGGAAGCCAAGCTGCTCCAGCGCCCGGGCACTGCCGGCGTCCCACGGGTTCGGCATCACAAAACATCCGGACGCGTGCAGGCGGTGAAATGTTTCGATGCGATCCGTTGATGTTGTCATGCTGTGTCAGTAGTGAGGCCGCACTCAAACGGCAACTTTCGGCGTAAGAACATGTACACAGCCGCTGCAGTCACTTGAGTGTAACCAGGACAAGATCGATGGTGGTGTCGCCGGTGTTGCCTATTTCATGCGCCTCGCTAAGGTCGACGAAATCCACCCAGCCCACTGAGCCAGCGTGCAAGAACGGCGAGGGCGAGGATTGCACGCCACCGCGGCGCTCCGACCAAACACCGCCTTTAATGTGGATGTAGATCTGGTTGCCGGGGTGACTGTGGATGCCCGTCCATTGGCCCGGCTCTATCTGCGCCCGCTGTACGATTAGCCGGTCATTTTCCAGCACTAGTTCCAGGGGGATGTTGGGGTGGATCTGCGGCGCATGTTCGATTTCTGGATCAATTGGCGCATCGTCCTTCAGGGTCACCCAGATCAAATCGATAGGCGTATCGCCGGTGTTGCCCGACTCATGTCCTGCGCTAAGCGGAATCGCGTCCATCCAGCCCACTTCTCCGTCAGGACTTACGCTCCCCGAATACTCTGATTTGCCGCCACTGCGGCCAGACCACTCGCCGCCCTTGATGTGCACGTAGATCTGGTTGCCAGGATGACTGTGCATGCCCTCCCATTCTCCAGGCGGAACGACGAGCCGTTGCAGGACAACGTGATCGTTCGTTAGAACAACGTCACCGTCAGAATCTTCCAGATTAGGGTAGGTCAACAAGAATGGCTTATCGTTTTCAGCCACGTGCTGTGACACTGTTCTGTCCTGCGCGCTGCTGTTCAGGGCAGCCAGGAGTAGAATCAAGACAGTGCTCACGATCAGGCTGGGTCGCATTTCTCGCTCCTGCTTTGGACGCTTGCGCGTCTTGAATAGCGACATCTGCATTGGGTCAGCAGCGGAAATTATAGCCTGAAGTTGACGACCGACGCGTTCCGGCCGAGGCTGTGTGAAAACTCCGTCTAAATTATAATCGTACTTTCCGCCGGGAGGGCACGAAGTCGATGAGCGGCTTCATCGAAGGCGAAGATCGCAACCAGGCGACCTTGTTTCCCGAGCGACTCGACGATTACGTCGCCGAGGACAGCCCGGTCCGGGTGATCGATGTGTTCATTGATGACCTCGATGTTTCTGGCCTGGGCTTTAAGGCGGAGCCGGACGGACACAGGCCGCCCCGGCTACGCTCCGAAGACGATGCTGAAGCTGTACGTGTACGGTTATCTCAACCGGGTACAGTCCTCGCGGCGCCTGGAAGTGGAAGCCCGGCGGAACGTCGAGCTGATGTGGCTGACCGGCCGCCTGGCGCCGGACTTCAAGACCATCGCGGACTTCCGCAAGGACAACGGCGAAGCGATCCGGCTGGTCTGCCGCGAGTTCGTGATGCTGTGCAGCAAGCTGGATCTGCTGAGCGCGAAGCTGGTGGCGATCGATGGCAGCAAGTTCAAGGCGGTAAACAGTCGGGATAAGAATTTTACGCGGGCGAAGATGAAGCGCCGCCTCGCGGATGTGGAGGCGGCTATCGAGCGTTACCTCACCCGGCTGGACGAGGCCGACCGGCATGAGCCGCCGGCCGACGATGCCGAGACGCTCAAGGCCAAGGTGGCCAAGCTGAAGGAGGAACTCGCCCGCCTAAAAAAGCTCGACGTCCGGATGCGTAAGGCACCGGACCAGCAGCTTTCCCTGACCGACCCGGATGCCCGCTCGATGAACAGCCGCGGCACCGGCGTGGTGGGCTACAACGTGCAGAGCGCGGTGGACAGCAAGCATCACCTGATCATCGCCCACGAGGTCAGCAACGTCGGCAGCGATCGCCAGCAGTTATCGCCGATGGCGAAGGCAGCCCAGGCGATCCTGGGCAAGAAGAAGCTCGCGGTGGTCGCTGACCGGGGCTACTACAACGGCGACGAGCTTCGTGAATGCGAGCTGGCGGGCATCGACGCTTACGTGCCCAAGCCGACGACCTCGCCGAACAAAGCCAAGGGGCAGTTCGATCGTTCCGCCTTTAAGTACCTCAAGCGATCGGATCAATACCAGTGCCCGGCCGGGGAGCGTCTGACGTACCGTTTTAGCCGTACCGAAGCGGGTAAGGAGATCCGTCGCTACTGGACCTCAGCTTGTACGCACTGTGCGATCAAGGCGCAATGCACCACGGGTACTTATCGTCGCGTGAGTCGCTGGGTACATGAAGACATTCTGGAGCGAGCCGAGCAGCGACTGCGCCGAAAACCTGAGGTTCTGCTCGCCCGACGCTCGCTGGTGGAGCATCCGTTCGGCACGATCAAGTCATGGACAAGCTCGGCACACCTCCTGACCAAGCGACTATCCGGTGTGAGTACCGAGGTGACCTTGCAAGTTCTGGCTTACAACATCAAACGAGCCATCAACCTGCTCGGAACGCAGAAAATCATTGCGACGATCCGGGCATAGGATCGCTCGCTTCAAAAATACTGACCTAAACTTCCGGCTTGACTATGCAATGGTCCACCGGATGACTGTGGGTGCGATATCAGAAAGTGAGTTCTCACACAGCCTCGGCCACTAGCGGTCATTCCGTTAACTTTCAGAATCAAGCTTTGACTCTTTGATGATGTTGATGGCATTTGATACTCGTGGGTATCCCACGTATGGATAGATATGAACCATCGCTGAGTACAGCGTTTCCTTGTTGTTTCCAACTTTCAGATTGCCAACCGCGTGCGAAGCCATTTGCCGTTCGGTTCCTCCCAGAGTCGCCAAGGCACAGAAAATCAGCAGTTCCCGTGTTTGCACATCGAGGCCTTGTCTGGTGTAGAAATCGCCGAAAAGGGATTCCGTCAAAATCCTTGGGATAGCTTCTGCAAATTCTTTGGGCAAGTCACTCATGTACTCCTGCATCTGGTTCCCATAGAGTGGAAACTGTTTCTCCCTCCCTTCTTCAAATCTCTGGTCTTCTTCAACGGTACCCTGTTCCGCAAGCGGGAGTTTGATGCCTCGACCTTCAAACACTTCATTGATAACGCTGACTGCATTCAAAACCTTTGGATAACCAATAAAAGGCGCTAGTTGATAGATAGCCTCTCTGATCTCAATGGGCGATACCTCGATATTTAAGGCTGCTTGGGTATGTGCCTCTAACTGGGGCAGTGTTTGGTCTGTCGCCAGTACAACAATCGTGATCAGTTCACGCGTTTTATCGTCAAGATTTCCAATATAAAACGTTTCGCCAAAGATGAGTCTTTGCAGGATACCCATCAGCTCGGGATCATTTGAGTTGGCAATATTCGGTTTCGCCCCGAATAGCTCCTCATACTTTTGGCTTGCTTTCTCAGCCCTGCTCATATCGGTGCTTGCGATTTGCCCCAAGGCTACCGATTGCGAAATAAATACGACAATTAGTGTTAAGACGATATGTTTCATGCAATTGGTATTCCAGATCAGGACCAACCGGCCTGCCGTGAACGCTGACCGTCCGGAATGGGTTGCGGATTCAACTGGTGGTTGCAACACCTAAGCTCTAACTATAGAGCAGGAGGTGTTGTTGATGAAGCAGAGAACGAGACGCTATTTCACGCAGTCCGAGATGGCAGGGGTCTGGGACCGTTGGGAGAAAGGCGAGTCGCTCAACGCGATCGCACGCGACCTGGATCGAAGTCATTCCACGGTACAGGGCGCTCTGGCGAGGACGGGTGGCATACGTCCACCACCGCAGCGGCGCTCGAGTCGAGCACTGAGCCTGGCCGAACGCGAAGAGGTGTCCCGGGGCATTGCGGCCGGTCTGTCGCTGCGCGCGATGGCCGCACAACTGGGCCGGGCACCGTCGACGGTGAGCCGGGAGATACGGCGCAACGGTGGCCGTCGACGCTACCGGGCCAACCAGGCGGACGACGCGGCCTGGGAACGCGCCAAGCGCAGTAAGACCTGTAAACTGACACACAACCCGGCGCTGGCGCGCATCGTGGCGGAGAAGCTGATGAGTTGGTGGTCGCCGCGACAGATCGCCGGGTGGCTAAAGCGCACTTATCCGGACGACGAGACGCTGCAGGTGTCCCACGAGACGATCTACAAGACCTTGTTTATCCAGGCCCGTGGCGCCTTGAAGAAAGAGCTGATCCAGCACTTGCGGCGCAGCCGCGCGATCCGTCGGTCGCGCCATCACACCCAGAAGACCGCCGATCACGGCCGCATCGTGGATGCGGTGTCGATCCGCGAGCGGCCGGCGGAAGCGGCGGATCGAGCAGTCCCTGGTCATTGGGAAGGGGATCTGTTCTTCGGCAGTAAAAACAGCCAGATCGCCACCTTGGTGGAGCGACAGACGCGTTACGTGATGCTGGTCAAAGTGCCGACCAAGGATACCAAGACGGTGATTAGCGCGCTGATCCGGCAGGCCCACAAGTTACCGCGGGAACTCTACAAATCCCTGACCTGGGACCGCGGCCAAGAAATGGCGGGCCACCAACGCTTTAGTCTTGCGACCGACATCCAAGTCTACTTCTGCGATCCGCAGCAGCCATGGCAACGGGGTTCCAACGAGAACACCAACGGCCTGCTCCGGCAGTACTTTCCGAAGGGCATGGACTTGTCCGACGTGCATCAGAACCGGCTCAATGCAGTTGCACGACAACTGAACGAACGGCCGCGAGAAACGTTACAATTTTATTCGCCGGCAGAAAAATTTGCCGAATGTGTTGCGGCGATCAATTGAATCCGCAGCCATTTGCGGTCGGTCGGCGGCAACCAATCTGACGCAATTCTCTTGAATCAGAGGAGATTGTCGAGCTGCTCCCGAACCTGTTGGGACCAGAATTCGGCGACCGTTTTGCCAGGTGGAAGCTCGGTTGATGCGCGTTTCCATACGGGATTTCCCTGTCCGTCGAGAATCATCAGTCCTGGCGTGCCGCGCACCGAATAAATCTCAGCAATAAAGTCACCGTTTGCGACGGCGATCATCGGATATCCCAGAGAATCGATATAAGCGGCAGGATCGAGCTCACCATCTTCAAAAACATTAATCGTCAGGATATTGATCCGGTCCTCGCCGTAATCGTTCTGTATTTCGCCTAAGCAGGGCATAAAGGCCCGACAATAGGGGCACCACGTAGCCCAGAAGACCATGACCGTTGGCTTACCATGCAGCACAGCCGGAAAATCAACGTCGGCACCTGAAAAGTCAGTTCCCTTCCATCCTGGACTGGCTTTATCGGGATCATCGGCGAAAGCGAAAACCGCCATGCAAAGTACGGTCAACATCAAGGCGATGCGTGCCATTCTGACGCCGGGCTTAGAACAATAATTTGTGTGCATATCTGAGTCGGGGCGCCCGCGAAACCAATAGACCATCTTGATCATTCAGATCTCCGTGACAGGGACTTTCCGTGATCGACCGGCTTCTTGAAGTCTGCTTTGGATCGAGGCTGTGGGAAAACTCTTAGTGTCGATTTTTATGACGAAAAATCGGGTACCAGCGTCGTCTCAATTGACGATTTCGGTCGCTGAATTGAAAGCATGAGCTTCTCCGCGCTGCAGAAAATAGTTTTCACACAGTCTCGATCGAAAGCAGATCTCGATGTTTGCTCTGACCCGTAGTCTATCAGCTTTGTTGCGAACGGCTCCTACGGGTTGCGGATTCAACTGGTGGTTGCAACACCTAAGCTCTAACTATAGAGCAGGAGGTGTTGTTGATGAAGCAGAGAACGAGACGCTATTTCACGCAGTCCGAGATGGCAGGGGTCTGGGACCGTTGGGAGAAAGGCGAGTCGCTCAACGCGATCGCACGCGACCTGGATCGAAGTCATTCCACGGTACAGGGCGCTCTGGCGAGGACGGGTGGCATACGTCCACCACCGCAGCGGCGCTCGAGTCGAGCACTGAGCCTGGCCGAACGCGAAGAGGTGTCCCGGGGCATTGCGGCCGGTCTGTCGCTGCGCGCGATGGCCGCACAACTGGGCCGGGCACCGTCGACGGTGAGCCGGGAGATACGGCGCAACGGTGGCCGTCGACGCTACCGGGCCAACCAGGCGGACGACGCGGCCTGGGAACGCGCCAAGCGCAGTAAGACCTGTAAACTGCACACAACCCGGCGCTGGCGCGCATCGTGGCGGAGAAGCTGATGAGTTGGTGGTCGCCGCGACAGATCGCCGGGTGGCTGAAAGCGCACTTATCCGGACGACGAGACGCTGCAGGTGTCCCACGAGACGATCTACAAGACCTTGTTTATCCAGGCCCGTGGCGCCTTGAAGAAAGAGCTGATCCAGCACTTGCGGCGCAGCCGCGCGATCCGTCGGTCGCGCCATCACACCCAGAAGACCGCCGATCACGGCCGCATCGTGGATGCGGTGTCGATCCGCGAGCGGCCGGCGGAAGCGGCGGATCGAGCAGTCCCTGGTCATTGGGAAGGGGATTCTGTTCTTCGGCAGTAAAAACAGCCAGATCGCCACCTTGGTGGAGCGACAGACGCGTTACGTGATGCTGGTCAAAGTGCCGACCAAGGACACCAAGACGGTGATTAGCGCGCTGATCCAGCAGGCCCACAAGTTACCGCGGGAACTCTACAAATCCCTGACCTGGGACCGCGGCCAAGAAATGGCGGGCCACCAACGCTTTAGTCTTGCGACCGACATCCAAGTCTACTTCTGCGATCCGCAGCAGCCATGGCAACGGGGTTCCAACGAGAACACCAACGGCCTGCTCCGGCAGTACTTTCCGAAGGGCATGGACTTGTCCGACGTGCATCAGAACCGGCTCAATGCAGTTGCACGACAACTGAACGAACGGCCGCGAGAAACGTTACAATTTTATTCGCCGGCAGAAAAATTTGCCGAATGTGTTGCGGCGATCAATTGAATCTGCATTCCAACAGCGGTCGTTCGAGCAGGAGCAGTCGAGCGTCTCTGAACGGCCTATTCTGTTCGAAAAACTCCGCTTTCAAAATCGTGAGCATTCTTATTTGCGATTTGCCGCTGGTTTCGTATCGTGGATACGAGGAGGTAGCGCAGTTCCCATGAAAACGCCTCCTGGCGCAACTCAGGGCCGTTAACCCGCGATACCGGTTGCGCGCAGGATCAAACAAAATTCTTCGCGAATTTTCGACTCGCTCGCGAAACGGTGTTTTTCAACAGAATAGGCCAGGAACGGACGTAGCGAGCGGTCAGAAATTTCCCGGAAGCGGACGCTCAAACGTTTGTGTCGAGCGACGCGCTGCCCCGTTTCCGAAGCCGCACTGTACCGCGTTCGCTGCAACGCGTAGCTCGGAGGCCTGTTGCCCGCAGTCAGGCAAGACACCATCACTCGGGCAGCTTCAGCTTCCTCAGAAGCGCCTTGTAGCGCGGATCGTCGACGAGCCCGCGCAGAAGTCGGTCGCCCTTGATGTCCGACAGACCGCCGTCGCGCTGGTCATAGGCGCGCTCGAGCCACTCGAAGGCCAGGTCGGCCTCGCCGCGGAAGGCATGCACTTCGGCGATCTGGTAGGCCATTTCCCCAGCGTACTTGCCCTTCAGGGCCGCGAGCGCCGCGTCGGACTCGCTGCGCCGGCCGAGCGCGTGAAATGCGAGCGGCAATCAAGAGAGCCGCCAGACTCTCGTCCGGTTTCCTGCTGCATCTCCTGCAGGGCGGCGTCGGCCTTGCCCTGCAAGAGCAGGGCGTGCCCGAGCGTCATGTGCAGAGTGTCCCCGTCGGGATCGAGTTCCAGCGCTTTGCGAAACGCGGCCTCGGCCTCCGCGTCGCGGTTGACCGCCAGCAACGCACGGCCGAGGGCGTTGTAGGAAGCCGGCCGCAGCGGATCGCGCTCGATGGCCTTGTTCGCCAGTTCGATCGCTTCACTCCAGCGTCCGAGGGTCTGCGCCTAGATGCCGGCGTGCCTGAGGGCTCGAGCAGTTGCCGGGTTCCAGGTCCAGTGCCTGACGAAAGCTGTCGTCCGCGGCCGCCCAGTCCCAGTCATAGGCGCTGTGAATCCGGCCCATCGCCAGATGCGCGTCCACGAGCTGGGGATCGAGCGCCAGCGCCTTCTCCGCGGCCTCGCGCGCCTGTTCGATAACCGTCCGCGGCCGGCACGATGACCGCTATCGGCCTGCCGCGCGTACGCCTGCGACAGGCCCGCCCAGGCCGGGGCGTAGTCGGGATCGCGCTCGCGTCGACCGCCGGAAGTAATCGACGGAACGCTCGAGGTCCTTCTGGCCACGCCGCTCGAGGAAGAAATGCCCCTGCAAGGCGAGGTTGTAGGCCTGCGAATCCACGGGCTCTAGAGTGCGTCACGGACGTCGTGCCGAGCAGGGTCAGCTTCAGCGCCTTGACCACCTCGCCGGCAATGTCGTCCTGCACGACGAAGATGTCGTCGAGCGTGCGGTCATAGGTCTCCGACCAGAGGTGCGAGCCGTCGGCCGCTTGATGAGCTGCGCGGTGATCCGCACCTTCTCGCCGGACTTGCCGCACGCTGCCCTCCAGGATGTGCGCGACGTTGAGCTTCTCGCCGATCACCCGCAGGTCTTCGTTCCGTCCCTTGAACTGGAACGACGAGGTGCGCCCGATCACGCGCAGCTCGGGCAGTCTTCGCCAACAGGTTGAGCAACTCCTCCGACAGGCCATCCGCGAAGTATTCCTGGTCCTTGCCCGCGCTCATGTCCGCGAACGGCAGCACTGCGATGGACTTCGCCGCTGCCGGGCCCGGTGCCTCCGCAGAGGGCGCTCCTGGCGCTGCCTCCGTTGCGACCGGGATGGGCGCTGGGTGTGGGATGAACCGTTCGACAGCCACCACCACGATCGCGAGCACCGCCAGCGTGCCGATGAGATAGTTGATCTTGCGGCCGGTCTCGTGGGTGATGGACTGGTTGAGATCGACGTCGTGCTGCTTCTTCAGGCCCTCCGGCGTCAGCTCGTAGACCCAGGAGAAGATGAGCGACCAGTGGAAAGCCCAGCAACAGCAGACCCAGTACGAACTTGCTCGTCCAGCCGGGCAGGTCGAGGACGCCGAAGAGCAGCTCCGCGACCTGCAGAATCAGCCATGCCCCGAGGCCGTACATCACGGCCACGCGTACGACGTTGCGACGCTTCAGTTCCGCGATTACGGACACGCCTGACCCCCAGGTTCCGCACATCCGCAGCCAATACTACGTGAGCGTCCGTGCAAGATCATATCCGAAGGTCCGCTTCCCGAAGCCGCGACCGTCTCCGAGGGGTCACTTCCTGCCACTGAAGTCTACTGTGATTTTGTCATTCGAACGACAGCTAAGGGACCGCTAGTAGCCGACCACCGGTGTTCAGCTTCAATTTCCGCCACTGACTCATCCCAGCCGGTTACGGGCCAGGCTGCCTGAATTCTGATTGGACCTTGTCTGAGATTATCTCTTGCGTTCGTTCGGGAAAAAGAGAGCCTGGCGGCTGGCTGACGCTCAGAGGCTCGCGGACAAGCACCCTTACACCTTTCACAAGCCATCTTCCGAAGTGGCTCGATCGTTGAAACAGGAAGATGCGATAAAGTTGATTTTTAAATTCGAAAGCGATGACCCCGGCGCGCCGAATGCGGAGCGTATATGGGTCGAGATCCCTGTCGAGCACTGAAACCCTGCGAATTCATTCAGCTCAGCCGGCGAAGCGCGGCTGCGCGACGCCGCGCACGCCGGGATCGATTTCGAACAGCTTGCCGGCATGCTCTTCGTCGTCGCGGCCATCCGCCGCCGAGGTCACGAACATCCGGTCGAGGTCCGTGCCCGCGAAGACGCAGCTCGTGATCTGCGAGGCGGGCAACTCGATCGAGCGCTCCAGCGTGCCGTCGGCCGTGAAGCGGCTGACGCGCCCGCCGCCCCAGTGCGCGATCCAGAGGCCGCCTTCGTCATCCATCGTCATGCCGTCCGGCCAGCCCCATTCCGGTTCGAAGCGGATGAAGGTCTCGCGTTTGCCCAGGCTGCCGTCCGCGCGCAGCGGGAATGCGTACACGGTCCGCTTGAGCGTGTCCGTGTGATACAGGGTGCGCCAATCTGTGCTGAACGCAGGCCCGTTCGTGACACCATAACCCTCGTCGTGCTTTGACACGCGAAAGTCGGGATCGAGCCGGTACAGTGCGCCGGTTTCCTTCTGTATCGCTGCATCCATCGTGCCGGCCCAGATGCGCCCGGCCGCATCGACCTTGCCGTCGTTCATGCGGTTCGTCGGCAGATGCGGTTCGGGGTCCGCGATCGGGCGGAGCGAGAAAGGCTCGAGTTCAAGCGTGGTGAAGCCGCTTTGCAGCCCGGCGATGAAACCCGGTTTGGATTCGCGCTCGACCAGCCAGCCGATGCGCTCCGGCATGGGCCAGGTCCGCGCGCTCCCGTCCGCGAGCGACAGCCGGTGCACCGCCGGCGCGAGGATGTCCACCCAGTAGACGGCGTTCTCGCGCTCCGACCACAGCGGGCCCTCGCCGAGTTGGGCGCGAATCGCCGATCGAATGGTCCAGGGTGCGCGCACCGCGGCAGCTGCGGCCCTAGTGACTGTGGCGCGGCGCCCGGAATTTCTGCGCGAGGCGCTGATACTTCGTCGCGCCTTCCAGCACCGCGCCGGTGTCGAGTCTGGCCGATCACGAGCGCGCTGCATTTCCTGCCACGGCGTCTGGCTCTGCGGGTAGGAGTAGCCGCCGGCGGCCTCGAGTTCGCGCTCGCGCTTTGCCAGTTCCTCGTCGCTGACGAGCATGTTTGCTTCGCCGCGCTTCAGGTCGATGCGCACGCGATCGCCGGTGCGCAACAGCGCCAGGCCGCCGCCGACCGCCGCTTCCGGCGAGGCATTCAG
Organism: uncultured Pseudomonadota bacterium; assembly: GCA_963770585.1. Classification (GTDB taxonomy): domain Bacteria; phylum Pseudomonadota; class Gammaproteobacteria; order Steroidobacterales; family Woeseiaceae; genus UBA1847. The sequence goes on from CAVYQH010000001.1 coordinate 542,276, forward strand.
GATCGACGGCGAGCCCGATGTGCCGGACTGGCGGCCGTCGCCGATGCAGGGCAGGTGATGGATGCCGGCCTTGATCAGCGCGGCCGGCGGCCGCATGTTCACGACTTCGGCCGCGCCCGGGATAACCGATCGGGCCGGTGCCGCGCATGAACAGCATCGTGTCGCTCGTCGATGCCGAGCGCCGGATCGTCGATGCGCGCGTGATAGTCCTCGGGACCGTCGAACACGACCGCGCGGCCTTCGAAGGCTTCCGGATCGTCGGGATTGGACAGGTAGCGCGCGCGGAATTCGTCGGAGATGACGCTGGTCTTCATGATCGCGGAGTCGAACAGGTTGCCGCGCAGGATCGTGAAGCCGGCCTCTGCTTCAGCGGCCGTTCGAACGGACGGATGACGTTCGGTCGTCCGCGATGCGCGCGTCCGCGACAGTTGTCGCCGATCGTGCGGCCGTTGACCGTGAGCGCCGTCTTCGTCGATCAGCCCGTGCTGCATGAGCTCGGCGACGACGGCCGGCACGCCGCCGGCGCGGTAGTAGTCCTCGCCCAGGTACTCGCCGGCCGGCTGCAGGTTCACGAGCAGCGGCACGTCGAGCCCGTACGTCTGCCAGTCGTCGAGCATCAGCTCGACGCCGATGTGGCGCGCGAGCGCGTTGAGATGGATCGGCGCATTGGTCGAGCCGCCGATCGCCGGAGTTGACGCGGATCGCGTTGATGAACGCCTCGCGCGTCAGAATGTCGGACGGCTTGCGGTCCGCGGCGACCATTTCGACGATCTGCTTGCCGGTGAGGTACGCGCATTCCTGGCGGTCGCGGTAGCGGCGCCGGAATGGCGGCCGAGCCCGGCAGCGACATGCCGAGCGCCTCGGTCAGGCTGTTCATCGTCGTCGCCGTGCCCATCGTGTTGCAGTAGCCGGTCGACGGTGCCGACGAAGCGACCAGCTTGATGAAGCCCTGATAGTCGATCTCGCCGGCGGCGAGCAACTCGCGCGCCTTCCACACGATGGTGCCCGAACCGGTGCGCTCGCCGTTGTACCAGCCGTTGAGCATCGGCCCGACCGACAGCGCGATCGCCGGCATGATTGACGGTCGCCGCCGCCATCAGGCAGGCCGGCGTGGTCTTGTCGCAGCCGATCGTCAGCACCACGCCGTCGATCGGATAGCCGAACAGCACTTCGACCAGGCCGAGGTAGGCGAGGTTGCGATCCAGGCCCGGCGGTCGGCCGCTTGCCGGTCTCCTGGATCGGATGCACCGGAAACTCCAGCACGATGCCGCCGGCTTCGCGCACGCCTTCGCGCACGCGCTCGGCGAGGACGAGATGATGGCGGTTGCAGGGCGACAGGTCGCTGCCGGTCTGCGCGATGCCGATGATCGGCTTGCCCGACTGCAGCTCTTCGAGCGACAGCCGAAGTTCATGTAGCGCTCGAGATAGAGCGCGGTCATGTCCGGGTTGGCGGGATCGTCGAACCAGGCGGCGCGAGCGCAGGCGCCGTGCTGGCCGATTGCCTGTCATTGTCGTGCGCTTGAGTCATGCGGCGTGAGACGGTCGAAAAGCGTAACACCATCATGTTCACGTATCTGGCCCGGATCGAGCCGGCGCCGGGAAAGTCGGGATGATTCGGCGCATCGGGATAACACCTGCGGCTCGAGGCACAGCCCGTCGCCCTGACGGTAGATGCGCCGCCCTTGCCGACGATGGTGCCGTCGAGGAAATTGCCGGAATAGAACTGCACGCCGGCGCCGTCGTCGAGCACTTCCATGACGCGGCCAGACACCGGATCCTCGAGCCACGCGCCGGCGCTGCCAGCGTGCCGGCTCACCCGTTCAGCACGAAGTTGTGATCGTAGCCGCGTCCGATACGCAGCTGCTCGTCACGTCCGTCGCGAATCGCGTCGCCGATGACGCCGCGGTTGCCGAAAGTCGAACGGCGTGCCGGCGACGCTGCGGCAGCTCGCCGGTCGGGATCAGTGTTGCGTCGACCGGCGTGTAGCTGTCGGCCGGAATCGGACACATGAGTCGAGGATCCGAGCACGCCGCCACGCGCCGCGAGATTGAAGAAGCGTGATTGGTGATGTTGACGATCGTCGGCCGATCCGTCGTCGCACGGTACTCGATCTGCCAGCTCGTTGCGCTCGTTCAGCGTGTAAGCGGGCGGTGACGTCAGCGTGCCGGGATAGCCGCCCGCACCGTCCGGACTGACGAGCCGGAATACGACGCGCGCCGGCGGGCCGCTGTTCGACGTCGTCGATCTTCCACAGCACCTTGTCGAAGCCCGTGCACTCCGCCGTGCAGATGATTCGGCCCGTCGTTCGTCTCCGAGCGTGTATCGCGGCCGTCGAGCGTGAACTTGCCGCGCGCAATGCGGTTCGCGTAACGACCGACCGTCGCGCCGAAGTATTGCGGCTTCTCGAGGTATTCGGCTGCGCTCGGGTAGCCGAGCACGATATCGGCCCGTTTGCCGTCGCGATCGGGCACTTCGAGCGACTGGATCGTGGCACCGAGCGACAGCAGCCGGACCGACACACCGGCATCGCTCGACAGGTCGACCGCCACGACGACCGTGCCGTCGGCCGTGCGGCCGAGGTCTGCACGCAGCGCTTCAGCGGCGCCCGCCACCGACCCCAGGCCCGCGAGCACGACCAGCGACACGGACCGTGCCAGCGTCAGTCGATCTGTCATGGATTTTTCGCCCCCCCGAACCGGGCATCCGCACGATTTGATTACAGCCGTAAGGAATAAGTCATACAAAATGGCACTATTCGGCGACCCTGACAAGACCCGCACGCGCCCGGCTCAGGCACGCGATGCCGACCGCGAACATCCACACTCCGATCAGGCATCCGGCAAGCGCCGAATTCCCCCAGCCGATCGCACTGTAAAAGCGCGTCACGTCCGTCCCGAAATACAAGGAGGGCACGAATGCCAGGTTGACAAGCGCGAAAACCCAGGCGAGCCAGGTGGTCCAGCTTGGCAGAACACGGGTCCTTTGCACGGCCAGGGCGGCGGCGGCGAGGAACAAGGCGGTTAGCAGCCGCTTTACCGAGCCGTGCAACAGTACGATAGCGTCGGCCAGGATACCGTCAGTCGTCGGGTCGACCCTCTGTCCCGGCGCGCCGTACACGACGCCGGTCTCGAGCGCCATCGCCACCAGGGCGATCGCAACGAATATGAGGCCGCTGCCGTACATGATCGACGTCAGCAAGGTGCCGGCGGGGTTCGCCTGCTTCAGCAGTTCCGCGAGCGCTGCAACGAAGACGATGAACAGCGCCAGCGTGACGAGGCCGATCAGGGAACGGGTCAGCACATTCTCGGGCGGCGGCGGCCCGGCGTACATGAAGTACAGCACGACAGTCAGGAAGGTGAGCAGGCCGATGCCGAGTCCGGTGCAGGCAAGCACACGGTGAAGTTGCCCGTCAGTCATCGAGGTGCACTCCGGGTGTCTGGTCCCGCGCGATCGTGACAGCCGGCGGCTCAACGCACAATGGGACGTCAGTTCTGCCGTTTCGCGAGCAGGCGCTCCATCTCGTCCATGATGGCGTTCATCTCGGCTACAACAGCGCGGTAAGGCCCGGCTGTGGCGAGATCCACGCCGGCGTTCACGAGCAGCTTGTAGGGATAGTCCGAGCCGCCCGCGCGCAGCAGGTTCTTGTAATTCTCGACGCCGTCCTCGCCTTCCTCGACGATCTTCCGGTACAGCGCGGTGCCCGCGGTTTGCGAGGTCGCGTACTGGAAGACGTACATGTTGTAGTAGAAGTGCGGGATGAACATCCACTCGTTCGTGTACAGGTCGTCGATCAGCACCACGTTCTGGTCGTGGCCGTGGTAGCGCCGCAGCAGCTCGGCGTACATTTCGGAAATGCGTTCGCCGGTCAGGGCTTCGCCGCGTTCCGCCCCTTCGTACAAGGCCAGTTCGAATTCAGCGAACATCGTCTGCCGGAAGAATGTCCCGCGCAGGCTCTCCAGCGCCATGCCGAGGTAGTAGAGCTTTTCGTCCGCGCTCTTCGCGTTCTTCTGCATGTAGTCCCGCAGGATAAGTTCGAGGGAGGTCGACGGGATCTCGGCGATGAAGGTCGAATAGCCGGCCGTCTCGAAGGGCTGCTCCTGCTTCGCATAGAGCGTATGCATTGCGTGGCCCCATTCGTGCGCCATGGTCGACAGCGACTGGTAGTCGTCGTTGTGATTGAGCAGCAGGTAGGGATGCACGTCGTAGGCGAAACCCTGCATGTACGCGCCCGATTGCTTGCCACGTTGCGGATAGACGTGCATCCAGCGCTCGTCCATGGCGTCGGACTGCATGCGAACCCAGTCCTTGCCCAGCACCTCCATGGCCGCCAGCGTGATCGCCTTGCTCCTCGTCACATCGAAATTCAGGTCCAGGGAGACGAGCGGCGGGTAGATGTCGTAGTACTGCATCTGCTCGACGCCGAGCATCTGGCCGCGCAGCCGGAAGTAGCGATGCAGGGTCGGCAGCGCGGCGTTCACTTCCTCGACCAGGGTGCGATAGACCGCCGGCGGCAGATTGTCACTGAACAGCTCGCGCTCGAGCACGCTGTCGTAATGCCTGGCCTTCGCCAGCGCGACCTGCGTTTGTATGTGCGAATTCAGCACCAGGCCGACGGAGTTGCGGTATTCCTTCCAGGTGCCCCAGAACTCGTCGAACGCGAGCTTCCGGTCGGCACGGTTCTCGCTCGTGCGCGCCGATTCGTAGCCCTGCGAATCCAGCGTGACCTCGGTGCCGTCGGCCAGCGTCACCGTCGGCCAGGGAATGTCCGAATTGGAGATCATGTCGTAGACCGTCGTCGGCGCGCCGAAGGTCTGGGTGAAGTACGCCAGCGTCTGTTCGGCTTCCTCGCCCAGCGTATGCGGCTCGTTGCGCAAAGCGTCATCGAGCTGGAATGCGAAGGGCGCAAGGCGCTCGTCTTCGGCGACATAGGATTCGACGACCTCGCGTCCGACTTCGAGCAGCTCCGGCTGGATCCAGGCCGTGGATTCCGTGAAACGCGCGTACATGATCTGCGCCAGTTGCCGCCGCTCCTGCGCGCTCGTATCGCGCAAGTCCTCGTCAGCTTCGAGCGATGCGTACACGAACACCCGCCCGGCCTTGCGCAGCGTGTCGGAGACCAGGCGATGGGTCTTATAAAGCGAATCCGCGCTGTCGCCGAGCGTACCGCGGCGCGCCTCTATCTCGTCGAGCGAGGCCATGACTTCCTCGCGCGCCTCGTTCCAGGCCGCCTCGGTCGGGTACAGCTCGGTGAGGTCCCAGGTGTAACGCTCGTCGACGGCGCCGTCCTCGGCCGCCGCGCCCATGCCGCTCGCCAATACCAGGCCGAGCGCCGCCAGTCGCCGCAATTCAGTCATACCTTTCCCCCGCAGTGCACTTGTCCTTGCTGCGGACATTAGACCGGCAGAGCCGTCCCGGTTCCACGGAATTCGGAGGGACCCGCCGTGGCCATCTGCTACATTACGCCGGGCGCCAGGAGGACCGGAAAGCATGCAGATCAACGACAAATCGGGACTCACGACTTACGCCGCGCACATGGACCGCTATCGGCGGATGGAGTATCGGCGCGCGGGCCAATCGGGCCTCAGGCTCCCGGCACTGTCGCTCGGCCTGTGGCATAACTTCGGTTTCGTGGACCGCCTCGCCAACGGCCGGGACATCCTGCGCGCCGCATTCGATCACGGCATCGTGCACTGGGACCTCGCCAACAACTACGGTCCGCCGTACGGATCGGCGGAACAGAACTTCGGCACGCTCCTCAAAGCCGATTTCGCTGCGCATCGCGACGAGCTGATCATTGCCACCAAGGCCGGTTACGACATGTGGCCCGGGCCCTACGGTCACGGCGGTTCGCGCAAGTACCTCGTCGCGAGCCTCGACCAGAGCCTCGCTCGCATGGGGCTTGACTACGTCGACATCTACTATCACCACTGCCCGGATCCCGAAACGCCGGTCGAGGAGTCGCTGGGCGCCGTGGCGCAGCTGGTGCGCCAGGGCAAGGCCCTGTACGCAGGCGTGTCGAACTACGATCCCGCGCTCACGCGCCGGGCGATCGAGTTCCTGGCGGCGGAGAAGACGCCGTTCGTGCTGCACCAGGTCAAGTTCTCGCTGTTCGTGCGCACGCCGGAGCAGGGATTGCTCGACGTGCTCGACGAAGGTGGCGTCGGCTGCATCGCGTTCTCGCCGCTCGCACAGGGCATGCTGACCGATCGCTATCTCGAGGGCATACCGGCGGATTCGCGCGCCGCCCGCCGCTATACCTACCTGGACGCGAACACGGTGACGCGCCAGCAGCAGAAGCTGATTGCCCTCAACCGGATCGCCGTTTCCCGCGGGCAGTCGCTTGCACAAATGGCGCTCGCCTGGCTCCTGACGCGCAAGGCCGTGTGTTCCGTCCTGGTCGGCGCGAGTTCGCCTGCACAGCTCCTCGACAATATTGGCGCCCTCGCGACACCGGCATTCGACGACGACACCCTTGCGGCGATTGACGATGTCCTCGCGGACTGAGCGGTTCTGGCGGGGCGCGGCGTGCCTTGCCTCGTTCCTCGGCACGCTGCCTGCGGCCGCCGTGCCTGAAATACCCGATGCCGACCTGCTGCAAAACGCGGACGCGCGCGCCGGTATCAGCCTCGACGGCGACTGGCACGTCATCGTGGATCCGTACGAGAACGGCTATTACAACCACCGTTACGAACCGAGGCCCGACGGCTTTTTTCTCGCGCAGGAGCCGTCCGGGCCCGCGGATCTCGTCGAATACGATTTCCGGCGCTCGCCCGTGCTCGCAGTTCCGGGCGACTGGAATTCCCAGGCCGAGCGCTTCTTCCTGTACGAAGGCGCGATGTCGTACTACACGACCTTCGAACTCGACCCCGATCCAGACCGGCACTATCGCGTGCATTTCGGTGCCGCCAACTACACGGCCCGCGTGTGGCTGAACGGTGAACTGCTCGGTGCACACGAAGGCGGTTTCACGCCTTTCGAGTTCGCCGCCGACGAGTTCCTGCGCGACGGCGAGAATTTCGTTGTGGTCATGGTCAACAATCGGCGCGAACGGAACCAGGTGCCGACCGTCAACACGGACTGGTGGAATTACGGCGGCCTGACGCGATCGGTGCGGCTCATCGACGTCCCGCGCCGCCACGTCGCCGACTGGCGCCTGCATCTCGACGCCGACGGGCGCATCGCCGGCTGGGTCCGGGTGGCCGGCGCCGGCGGCGGACCGGTGCGTATCGCGATACCGGCGCTCGGCATCGATACGACGATCGACGCTGACGAGGCGGGCATCGCGACGGTGTCGCTCGACGCAAAGCCGGAGCGCTGGCAGCCCGGGAAGCCCGTGCTCTACGAAGTCGAATTCGGATATGCAGGCGACCGCGTCCGCGATCGCATCGGTTTTCGCACGATCGCTGTGCGGAGCGAAGACCTGCTACTGAACGGCGAGCCGGTCTTCCTGCGCGGCATCAGCATCCATGAGGAAGCGCCCGACCGTGCGGGCCGGGCCTGGAGCGAAGCGGACGCGCGCGCATTGCTCGGCTGGGCGCTCGAACTCGGCTGCAATTTCGTGCGCCTCGCGCACTATCCGCACAACGAGCACATGCTGCGCGTCGCCGACGAACTCGGCCTGCTCGTCTGGGCCGAGATCCCGGTGTACTGGACCATCGACTTCGAGTCGCCGGCCGTGTACCAGAAAGCCGAACAACAACTCGACGAGATGATCGCGCGGGATGCGAACCGCGCCTCGGTGATCCTTTGGTCGATGGCGAACGAAACGCCGCAAAGCGACGCCCGCTTCGAATTCATCAACAGCCTGGCACGGCACGCACGTGCGCTCGATCCGACGCGGCTGATCACCGCGGCGCTCGACACGCAGACCGCGGACCGCTATCAGCGCACCATCGACGACCCGCTGGCGAGCGTCATCGACGTGATCGGCATCAACAGTTACTGCGGCTGGTACGGGGATGACCGGCCGGCCGATTGTGCGCAGCTGCGCTGGCGCTCCGATTACGGCAAGCCGATCATCCTGAGCGAAATGGGTGCGGACGCGCTCGCGGGACACCACGGCGCCGCCGCCGTACGCTGGACCGAGGAATACCAGTCCGACGTGTATCGCCACAATCTAGAGATGGCCGCACATATCCAGGCGCTTCGCGGACTGTCGCCGTGGATCCTGGACTACTGGAATCGCAAAGGGCTCCTGTCGGAAACCGGTGTCCGCAAGGCGGCCTGGTCGGTCCTGCATGAGGAATACCGGCGCAGGGCGGCGGGGGATTGAGCGCATTGAACGCAAACAGGTTCCGGCCGCTGTGGCTGATCGCAGGTGTCGTCGGTGCGCAGGTTTTCGGCGCAGCGGCCGAATTACCGGCCGTCGCCGGCGACGCCGTATATAAGAGTCCCTTGGCGCCGGTCGAAGCCCGCATCGAGGACCTCGTTGCACGCATGAGCATCGACGAGAAGGTCGCGCAGATCACGACGATCTGGGACGACAAGGCGGCCGTCATGAACGACGAGCTTGCGTTCGACCTGGCGAGAGCGCGCGTCCGCCTGCCGCACGGCATCGGTCAGTTCGCCCGTCCGAACGACGCACGCGGAGCGGGCTCGCCGCGCGTGGTCCCATGGCGCGACACGCGCGCCACCATCGCACTCGTGAATGCGCTGCAGGCGTATGCGACCGGGGAGACGCGCCTCGGCATTCCGATTCTGTTCCACGAAGAGGGACTGCACGGTTACCAGGCTTCCGGTGCGACCAGCTTCCCCCAGGCGATCGCGCTCGCCTCGTCCTGGGACCGGGAGCTCGTACGCGCGGTGAACGTGGTCACCGCGCGCGAAATTCGCGCACGTGGCTCGCAGCTCGTGCTCTCGCCCGTGGTGGACGTGGCGCGCGACCCCCGCTGGGGCCGCATCGAGGAGACTTTCGGCGAGGATCCCTATCTCGTCGGTGAGATGGGCGTCGCTGCGGTGCAGGGCCTGCAGGGCGATAGCGTCGATGGCATGCTGGCCGACGGCAAGGTGTTCGCCACGCTCAAGCACATGACCGGCCACGGGCAGCCGGAAAGCGGCACCAACACCGGCCCTGCGCAGATCTCCGAGCGCGAGCTGCGGGAGGTCTTCTTCCCGCCTTTCGAACAGGTGGTGACGCGCACCGGCATCCGGGCGTTGATGGCGTCGTACAACGAGATCGACGGCGTGCCGAGCCACGCAAATGCCTGGCTCCTCGGCGACGTGCTGCGCGGCGAATGGGGCTACGAGGGCGCGGTCGTCAGCGACTACTACGCGATCGAGGAACTCGCACGAGTCCACCATGTTGCCGCGGATACGGCAGAGGCCGCGAAGCTCGCGCTCGAAGCCGGGGTCGACGTCGAGATGCCGAACGGCGTCGCGTTTGCGACCCTTGCGCAGGCACTCGCGGACGGCCGCATCCGTGCAGAGCAGATCGACACGGCGGTGCGCCGGCACCTCGATCTCAAGTTTCGCGCCGGCCTGTTCGAAAATCCGTTTGCCGATGCCGATGCCGCGGTGGCGCTCACCAACGATGCGGAGGCGCGCGCACTGGCGCGCAAGGCCGCCGGGCGCTCGATCGTGCTCCTGAAGAACGACGGCGTGCTGCCGCTCGTGCTTCCGGCGCGCGGCCGAAAACCGACCATCGCGGTGATCGGCCCGAACGCCGCCGTCGCGCGGCTCGGCGGCTACGCGGGCATTCCGCCGCTCACCGTGTCGCCGCTGGACGGCATCAAGGCCAGGGCGGGCGATCGCGCGACTATCGTGCATGCGCCGGGCGTCGTGATCACCGCAAACGACGACTGGTGGGCCGACGAAGTCGTGCTCGGCGACCCGCAGGCGAACCGCGAGCTGATCGGCGAGGCGGTCGAGATCGCGAAATCCGCGGACATGATCGTGCTCGCGATCGGTGACACCGAGCAGACCAGCCGCGAGGCGTGGGCGGCCTCGCATCTCGGCGATCGCACGAGCCTCGACCTCGTGGGTGAGCAGCAGGAACTGTTCGACGCACTCAAAACGCTCGGCAAGCCACTGGTCGTCGTACTGATCAACGGCCGGCCGCTGTCGACCGTGACGGTGGCGGACGAGGCCGATGCGCTGATCGAGGCCTGGTACATGGGCGAGCAGGGCGGCAACGCCCTGGCCGATGTCCTGTTCGGCGATGTGAATCCCGGCGGCAAGCTCCCGGTGACCGTCCCGCGCAGCGCCGGACAGGTCCCGCTGTTCTACAACCACAAGCCGTCGGCACGCCGCGGCTATCTGTTCGACACCACCGAGCCGCTGTTTCCTTTCGGCTGGGGGCTGAGCTACACGAGCTTCGAGCTCGGTGCGCCGAAGCTGTCGTCCGCCACAATCAGCGCGGGCGACAGCGTCCGGGTGTCGGTCACTGTCACCAATACGGGTGAGCGGCACGGCGATGAAGTCGTGCAGCTGTATGTGCACGACAAGGTCAGCTCCGTGACACGGCCGGTGAAAGAGCTGAAGGGCTTCGAGCGTGTGACGCTCGCGCCCGGCGAAACCCGCGAGATCGGTTTCACGATCGGGCCCGAAGCGTTGCGGTTCTGGAACGACCGGATGCAACGCGTGGTCGAGCCGGGCGAGTTCGAGATCATGACCGGGCCGAATTCCGTCGATCTCGAAGCGGTGACGCTCACCGTGACCGGCGGTCCGTGAGCAGCCGGCGCTGGGGCGCGGCCGGTGTGCGCGGGTGGCTCAGGCCATCGGGTTGCTGAGCAGGCCGATGCCGTCGATCTCGATGTCGACGACGTCACCCCGCTCGAGCGAGAAATCGTCCGGCGGCACGATGCCCGTGCCGGTCATCAGGAAACAGCCGTGCCGATGGGTATTGTCGCGATAGAGCCAGCGCACGAGTTCCTCGGGGCGCCGCTTCATCTGCCCGAGCGTCGTTTGGCCGGCGGTTACTACGGCGCCGCCGCGCCGGACGGTCAGGCGGATCGTCGTGTCCGGCCCCGGCGGCTCCGGGCAGACGAGGAGGCAGGGTCCGAGCGCTGCACAGCGGTCGAAAGTCTTCGCCTGCGGCAGGTACAGCGGATTTTCGCCCTCGATGTCCCGGCAGCTCAGGTCGTTGCCGATGGTGTAGCCGATCACGGAACCGTTGCGGGTGACGGCCAGCGTCAGCTCGGGTTCGGGGACGATCCACCTCGAGTCGCTGCGCAGGTGCATCGCGACGCCGGGACCAACGACGCGATCCGACGTCGCCTTGAAGAACAGTTCCGGCCGTTCGGCATCGTAGACCCGGTCGTAGAAATCGCCGCCGCCGGCCTCTCGCGCTTCCTCGATGCGGGCCAACCGGCTGCGCAGGTAGGTCACGCCGGAAGCCCACACTTCCTGCCGCCCGATCGGCGCGAGCGGCGACGCGATGCCGGCGGGCGCGCCGGGCATCGCGCGTGCCACGCTGCAGAAAGTCTCGAGCGACGCAGGCAGGGCGTCGTCGTTGCAAAGTTCGTCCCAGGGCCGATCGATACGGTAGTACTCGCCGGCGCGTTCGACGACCGGGCCCGTCATCGTGTTGTAGAGCCTGTAAGCTGCCATCCGCCTGTTCCGCGCTACCCTGATCCGGAATTTCGAGCCCGGGGCACATTGCGGGACGGCGAACGCCACCGTCAAGTCCGCCGCCGCCGCGACCTGGACGCCGTTGCTAGTCCTGCTCGGCACGGTCAGGATGGCGATGACCCTGTTGCTGGCGGTTACGAGGATCGATCGAATGCATAGCCATCGCCGCTCGAAGTTTCGGGCACTGGTACTGGCCGCGGGGGTCGCAGCCGCCACGACCGCGAGCGCCGACGTAGCGCTCCCTCGGCTGCTCGGCAACGGCGTGATCCTGCAGCGCGACGCCGAGGTCGCGATCTGGGGGCGGGCGAAGAACGGCGAGCGGGTGCAGGTGTTCATCGACGGCGTGCGCGCAGGTCTCGGGCGCGCGAAAGACGGACGTTTCCTGATCGACATCGGCAGCCACCCGGCTGGCGGGCCGCATCGCATCGTGGTGGCGGGCAAGAACCAGGTCGTCCTCGAGGACGTATGGTTCGGCGACGTATGGGTGGCCGGCGGCCAGTCGAACATGGAGCTGACGATGGAGCGTGTCGCAACCCGTTTCCCGAATGCCGCCGATGATGCGAATTTTCCGCTGGTGCGCGAATTCAAGGTGCCGCGCAAGTACGACTTCGACGCACCGGCCGAGGATTTCGAAGGCGGCGAGTGGAAAACGACGACGCCCGAGTCCGTGCTGAGTTCCTCGGCTGTCGCGTATTATTTCGCCCGCGACCTGCACGAGCGTTATGACGTGCCAATCGGGATCATCAGCGACAACTACGGCGGCTCAGCGGCGGAAAGCTGGATGAGCGAGGCGGCGCTGGCCGACTACCCGCACTACCTCGAGATTGCGCAAAGCTACAAGGACGACGCCTACCTGCAGGGTCTGCTCGATGCCGACCAGACGAAGGTCGACGCCTGGCAGGCGGCGATCGACTCGCGCGATGCCGGGCTTGCGGCGAACCCGCCCTGGTCGGCCGGCGCGGTGACGGACCAGGATTGGGCGACGATGCGCGTCCCCGGCTTCTGGGAATCCGGAGGCCTCGCGCACGTTGACGGAGCCGTGTGGTATCGCCGGACCGTCAGGTTGCCGGCGAACGCCGCCGGCATGCCGGGCGTCCTGCACCTCGGCCGCATCGACGACGCCGACACGGCCTGGGTCAACGGCACCGAGGTCGGGGCGACGGCCTACATGTGGCCGCCGCGCATCTACCCGGTACCGGCGGACGTCTTCGTCGCAGACGACAACACGATTGCGGTGCGGGTCGTCGACAGCGGAGCGGACGGCGGCTTCATCGAGGAGAAGGAGTACCAGCTCGTCGTCGGCAACGAGACTTACCCGCTGGACGGCGAATGGCGATACCGCGTCGGCACGGCGTCGGCGCCGCAGCCTGAACCGGAGTTCGTGACCTGGCGGCAGCCGCTCGGGTTCTACAATGCGATGCTCGCGCCGCTCAGGAATTTTCGCATCCGGGGCGTCATCTGGTACCAGGGCGAGACCAACGTCGGTCGCGCGGAGGAGTACGCCCGGCTGTTCCCGGCGATGATCCGCGACTGGCGGCGCCTGTGGCGCCAGGGCGATTTCCCTTTCATCTTCGTGCAGCTCGCCAACTATCTCGAGAGCCCGGCCGGACCCCGGCGACAGCGACTGGGCGGCCCTGCGCGAGGCGCAGCGGCGATCGCTCGAGGTGCCGAGCACGGCGATGGCCGTCGCGATCGACGTCGGCGAATGGAACGACATCCATCCGCTGGACAAGAAAACGGTGGGTCTGCGCCTTGCGCTCGCGGCGCGCGCGCTCGCCTACGGCGAGACACAGTTGGTGGCGTCCGGACCGACCTTCGGTTCGCTCATGCGCCGCGGCAAACGGCTGATCGTGGAATTCACCAACACCGGCGACGGCCTTAAAGCGCGTGGAGAACGGCTCGAGGGCTTCGCCATCGCCGGCGAAGACGGCGAGTACCGCTGGGCGGACGCGCGGATCGACGGCGACTCCGTGGTGTTGGAGAGCGACGAGGTCGAGGCGCCGGTGCGCGTGCGCTACGCCTGGGCCGACAACCCCGACCGGGCGAACCTGTACAACGCCGAAGAACTGCCGGCTTCGCCCTTCCAGGCGAGCACCAAGGGACGCGAACCGCTGGACGCGGTTGCGGCCGGCAACTAGAACGAACAGCGCGGACCGACTGCCGAACATGGCCGCCGATGCTCAGACCGTCAGCACCATTGCACAGACGATCCAGATCGCCGTCGCGCCGGTATTCCTGTTTGCCGGCATCTCGGGATTGCTGATGGTACTGACGACGCGGCTCGGGCGAATCATCGACCGCGCGCGCATCGTCGAGGGCCGGATACCCTACACGAGCAAGGAAGACCAGCAGGAACTGCTGCGCGCCGAAGCCGCATCGCTGTGGCGGCGCATACGGCTCATGAACTGGTCGATCCGGCTGTGCGTGGGCGGCGCGCTGACCATCTGCCTCGTCGTGGTGAGCCTCTTCGTTGGCGACTTCACGCACGTCAATGTCGGCCTGGTCATCGCGGCCTTCTTCGTTACCGCGATGTTGCTCATCATCAGCGGCCTGCTGGTCTTCCTTGTCGAGGTGGGCATCTCGACCAACCGCATGCGCCAGGGTATCGAGATCGTTCTCGAGGAAGTCCTGCACGACTATCCGGGCAAGCGGCCCGATTCATCGAACTGAGTTGTCGGCCGAACTGCGTAATGACAGTCGAGTTTACGTAGGTTCGATTTGCGATACGGTCAGTGGCAGGAACTCGAATTTCGCGAGCTCCCCCGGGCGATTGCAACGCGACGGGATCGAGATAAACCGTAACCTGGCCCCTGTCGCTGTTCAGCTTTTTCTGGCGCAACGCGATGACTCCGGGCCGCTCGAGCACGACGGTCTCGGGATCGATCCCGACGCTCGGATTCATGTTGAACTGCACGTATACCTGCATTGGCTCCTTCGGGTTTGAGGGCGCCATGGCCGCCGCCTGCATGGCTTGCATTTCCTGCATCATCTTTTCGACGGCTTCGTAGTCGCTGGCAGCGACGTCCGCAGCGTATCGAGAAGGGCCGGCGGGCCGCCGGACCCCATCGATTGCCGGCCGCTGACCGATATGGATCGTAGCGCACGCCTGACGCGCGCTCCAGACGGGGCGGTACGGTCGGCCGAAACCGGCGAGTCCTAAAGGGCCGCGCCGGGCTGTGCCAGCACTGAACGGCGTATACTGATCCCGCCGCCGCTCTCGGGAGACAACAATGAAACGAATGACGCGGCCCACATACGTCGTTTGCGCACTCTTGGCTTCGCTGCTCTGTGCAGCAGTCACGGCCGGCGAGGTCCGTGAATCGCTGCCGACAGCACCGACCTTGTTTTATACCTGCATGTCCACGTCAGGGGCTACCGAGGACGACAGCGCGGCATTTGCGCACAAGAACCCGGGGCCCGCATGAGCGCCGCGTTCGACGCCTACCTCACGCAGAAGTATGACTTTCATGGACTCGTGCAGTGCGCCCACTACAACACGCCGGCGGACGCTCAAGAGTGGTTGCAGTGGCGCGAAAGCGTCGTGCGTGGCCTCACCAGGCCAGACGCTAAATATGTGGCTACCGATTGGACCTATGACGCCGCGCCGGGCGTAGCCGCCCCAACCGCGGCCGCGGCGCCAGAGGCGACGGCTCCCGCCGGACAGCCCGCAGCGGCGTTGGCGGGCGAGCCGCAAGCGTTCTACATTTGCGTTGCGATGTCGCAAGGCACCGCATATGAGAGTGCGGTCTTCGAAAGCGCAAACAATGCGGCCCTGGCGCGAAGAATAATGTTCACGTACGCGGCGTACTTGAGCGAAAGGTACAGGTGAGCGCGATGCCGAGCTGCACGCCAAAAGCGACGCGCGCTGAAGCCGAGGCTCACCGGCAGCAGTTCGCGGCTGGTGTGGCGGGCGGAGTCACGCAGCACGTCGCCACCGGTTGGGTCTATGACGCGACTTCAACGTCGCAGCCGGCGACTCCTGCGGCTCCTCTGGCATGACAAGAATGCGGGTCGTCATCGTGGGTGCCGGAATCAATGGCCTCGTGGCGGCGAATTATCTGCAACGGTCCGGTTGCCGGGTCACGATGATCGAGCGCGCCGCGCGAGTCGGCGGCGCGTGCGTGGCCGCCACCGCGGAGATCGGTGGCGTTCGGCAGGATTATGCGCACGGTGCCTCGGTGCTGGGCCTGATGCAGGACTTCGTCTTCGAGGAAACGGGGATCGCCGCGCGCCTCCAGACCTTTGCGCCCACGCACGCCAAGCTCATCCATTTTCCAGGCCATGACGATCCGATACGGATCTGGCGCGAGCCTGAGCGCCTCGACCGGGAATTCGAGGAGAAATTCGGCGAAAGCGGTGACGCCGTCGCCTTCCGAACCGACGAGGCACGGGTCGTCGCCTTCCTCCAGCATGGCTATCGGGAGGCGCGTCCTCCCACCGTGGCCGACGCCGAGGCTGCGATCGGAGCCGAACTGACGCGCCGCTGGATCACCGGCAGCGCACGAGATCTGCTAGAACACTACTTCACATCCGAAGGCGCGCGCGTCTACATGGCCATGACGGTGACCGAAAGCGGGCCGGTCGCGCTGTCGGAGCCCTATTCGGCATTCATCGTCCCCATGATGGACTCGGGCTCGGTGTTCGGGGGTTACTACGGCTTCGTGCGCGGCGGTATCTGGCAGATCCCCATCGAGCTCGATCGCATCAATCGGGAGCTGGGCGTGGATGTGCACCTCGGATGCGCGGTGACGGAAATCGACACGCAACAGCGGCAGGTGTCTTTCGAAGAGAACGGCAAGATCACTCGCATCGCCTACGATCACCTGTTGATGGCGACCGACACGGTGACTGCCGCGCGCCTGGCCGGGACGCCGAACTTGGTGCATCGGACGCGAGAACAGCGCCTCCTGGGCAGTGCGGGCAAGCTGACAATGATGTTTCGCCAGCCGGTTCGCTGGAAGCACGGCTCGGCGCAGCCAGACTCGGACACGGCATTCAGATTCCTGTTCTCGGAGGTTAGCCTTTCCGGCTTCGAAACAGCGGCGGCGGATGTGACACGAGGCACCAACTATCATCCAGGTTACACGCAGATCTATTGCGAAGGCGCGGCCATGCGCGAGATGGGACTGCACGAGCCGTTCGATCGGCTCTCCGTGTTCTTTAATTTTCTCGCTCTGGATCGTCCGGGCGCCGAATTGCCGCAAGTGGAGACGCAGGTCCGGCAGGCCGTCCTGAACATGATCGCGAACCCGCAGGACTGCGTCTGGACCCGCCTGCTGACACCGAAAGATCTCCAGGAGACCTTTCTGTTCCCCGGCGGGAACCTGGACCACACCATGCTGGTCGCAGGTCAGACGTACTTCGACCGGGGATTCTCCCCCGACCCGGAAACACAGTTTTATCGCCTCGGCGGAGAGGATCGCGTACATGTCTGCGGCGCCGGAACTTATCCGTGCGGCTCGGTTGCGGGGACGCCCGGATACATGTGTGCAACGCAATTGCTTCGTACTTCCAGGTAGCCCCGTTGAGCCAAGGCATCGAGGTCGTGCTCGAAGAAGTTCTGCACGAATACCGGGACAACCGGCCCGACTCATCGCACGGAGTCGTCGGCCGAACCTCCGTGTTTCTCTTGTGCGCTTGGTCAACGCATTCGAATTCGAGAATTGCTACGCTACAGGACATAGGGATCGACCCTCGTTCCGGCCGATGGCGTATGCCGAATCCGTGACAGCGATATCGATAGGGCTTGGGCAAGTTTCTTCACATCGCGTTGAAGTTCGGGTCGTTTGACTCGAGCTCGGGGTCAACGCATGCGCGGGAAACGTGTCGGTTGTAGGACGTGGCCGGAAGCCTGGTGATTGCCGATAGGGTAGGTCGATGCCTTGTGTCAAGCCGAAACTGGAAGAAACTGCGATCAATGAAGGAGAAATCGGATGACTCGCGTCAAAGTGTGTGAAGGACTGTCAATCTGTTTGATTTCGTTCCTTTGTGTATCGTGAAAAGAATCACCTTCTTCTGATGTACTGTATGAGAAATACTTGGAATACCGAGAAGCTATTTCCAAAAATCAACGAGCCAGCTTTGATTACTTTAGCCACAAAGTACTTGAAGGCATGCTTAACAACGTCTTGTATTCCAGAGATCAGTTCGTCAGTCGAGCAATTGATAATGCGAGGTACATACTTCTCTTTGGCAGTGAGCTTGTGATAATGCCGTCAACCACCGCCGCCTCACCGATCCGGACAAGGTCAGTGTACTGATTGCAGTCGACCGTCGAAAAACTATGAGATCAGCTGATACCCGGATTAACCGCCCCGATTCATCGAACTGAGTCGTCGGCATCCCGGCCTGCTTCCTCGTACAGTGAGCGGCGGCCGGTCTTGTCCGCATCCAGGATGCGGTGTGCGAACTCTGCGACGGCGAATGCATGCTGGCGCGGTACGACGATCACGCCGTCGCCGTCGGCAACGATGACGTCGCCCGGTACGACCAGCGCGCCGCCGACGACGACCGGGCGGTTCACCGATTCGACTTCGTTCCGCCACGGCCGGATGCCGCGGCCGGGCTCGCGAAAGTAGAGCGGCACCTCTTCCGTGGCGATCTCGTCGGTGTCGCGCGCGCTGCCGTCGGTGACGACGCCGACCGCGCCGGCGAGCTGCCAGGCCAGGATGTTGAACGAGCCGATCGAGCCGACGTCGGCGTCCGGTGCTTCGTCGATCACGATCGCGCTGCCCGGGCGCAGCAGGACCGTGAACGGCTCCGGCGAACGTTCGTTGTACCAGTTGCCCTCACGCTCCCGGAATTCCTCGTACTCGACATCGCCCGCGGGGGCCGGTTCCTGCGTCGGCACGTAGCGCACCGTGACGGCGATGCCGACGAAGCGGTGCAGGTAATGCTCGGTGTCGCGCCAGGCTGCGTGGATCGCCGGGTCCATGCGCCCGCTGTGCACGAGCCCGACGAAGTCCATGCCGTCGGACACATCGGCGACGCGCAGGCCTTCGAACGCCTCGAGTACTTCGGCGTCGTCTTTGGCGCTGTAGACGGCCGTGCCGAGGAAATTGTGCCCGGCACGAAAGTCCGGTTCGTCGGCGAAAGCGGTGCACGCCAGGCAGGCGGGCAGGGCGATTCCCGCAAGCCGATTCACGATGTCAGTTCTCATGGTCCGAGGTTCCTTCTTCCGGTTGGGCATGTTTGCCGGACGTGGTATCGAAATGCAGGGTCGGTGCGCGATCGCCGTCGGCGGAGAAGGTCGCGAAAACCCCGCCGTGGGACAATATCGCGAGCCCCTTGCTGCGGCCGTCGAGCAGGCGCTCCAGCACCGGTGGAGAGACCGCCACCAGCGTCGTTGCGCCGGCCGCACCGGCCGGCACGTCGATCATGGGTTGTTCGTTGATCACCGCCGCTTCCGGCTGGCCGGCGAGCAGGCTGTCGTAAGTCACATCCGCGGCCGTCCAGCCCGGGTCGCCCGCGAGAATCTCGGCTACACGCAGCTCGGTGTAGGACTCGAGGTCACCCCGGCGTTCGACGAGCGAATCCGTAGCCAGCGCGAGTACGCCCCAGCCCGGCACCCGGCGTGCGCCGAGGCCCGCCAAGTCCCAGCGCAGGATGACGATCTGCGAGGGACCGGCAAGTACTCGCTCGCCGGCACGGCTCGCGGCACGCGAGCGCCAGGCGCCGGACGTGTCCGGCGCAGCACGGTCGACGGTAGCCGCCGCCGCGACGGGCAGCTCGTGGGCATACGCGCCCGGCGGCGCGACGGCCGGCCGGTAGGGCAGCGGCCGTCCCGTGTCCGGGCCGGCATCGGCCGGGTCGACGATACTCACTTTGATAGTGTCGATATCGAGGCGATACGTCTGCTGGCCCCAGTCCATGAGCGCGAGCTGCACGAAGATCTCGTCGTCGGCGCCCGCGTCGAAATCGCGCGTCGTCATGCTGATGTCGAACCACTCGTACGCCGACGGCAGGTCGAACTCCATGAGGTGCGAATGGAAATCGGTCGTCCGCGTGTGATTGACGTGCAGGTTGATGCGCCGCGGCGCGGTATGCGTGCGTATGCGCGCCTCCACCCGCAGTTCCCGGTCCGGCCGCGCGAGCGCCGCTGCGTCGATTGCCGGCGTCACCGCGTGACGGATGAAAGCCCACCAGATGTTGCGCCGGTCCCCTCGCGCGTCGACGTCGATGCGGCCGGAGCCGTCGGAAGAAACAAAACGCATCGCAGCCGCGCCGTCGCCGATCGCCCAGGTCCAGCCCGCCGCGGCCGGGTCGCGCTGTGCGAAGTCGTCGACGAAATGGCCGGCGGGTTCGGCCAGTGCGGCGCCGATGCCGGCCAAGCCCAGCAGGACCAGGCAGCACCTTCGCAGGCAGCACTTCATCAGCGTAACAGGCATGCGACGTCCGGATTTCCACGGCAGGCAGCGGGCCCAAGCTACAATGCGGCGCCGCAGCTGTCGAATGCAGCGGTCGAATCCGGATACTCTCCGCGTGCGGATCAACCGGGGTGTCCGCTGGCGAATCATCACGGGGGGCATGCATGAGAACGACCGATCGGCTGGGCATTGCAACGGCATTCGTCTTCGCGGGCGGACTGGCGGCTGCGCAGGAGCTCGATGAGCGTGCCGCGCTGTACGCGCTCGCAATCGATCCGCAAGGATTGTTCGAAGACCATGCCGATGTCGGTGCCGTGCAGACACCCGGCACTTTCGCTTATGACCCGAAACGTCAGGTCTATCGCCTCAGCGGCTCGGGCACGAACATGTGGGCGGGGCACGACGAGTTCTTCTTCGCGTGGCGGAAGTTACGCGGGGATTTCATTCTGTCGGGCGATGCCGCGTTCGTCGGCACGGGCGGCGACCCGCATCGAAAGATCGGCTGGATGATTCGCCGCGACCTGGATCCCGGCTCGCCTTACGTCGATGCCGCCCTGCACGGCGACGGCCTCACCTCGCTGCAATTTCGTACTGCTGCGGGCGGCGAAACCGCGCAGCTTGAGTCACCGCTCAGCGCGCCCGGATTCGTGCAGCTCGAGCGGCGTGGCGGTCGCTACCTGATGTCCGTGGCGCGCGTGGGCGAGCACGTCGTCCAGACCGAATTCGACGGCGTCGACCTGCCGGACGAGGTCTATGTCGGCCTGTTCGTCTGTGCGCACGATGCCGCTGCGGTTGAAGCAGCGCAATTCAGCAACGTTCGTATCACCGTGCCGGCGCCTGCGGATTTCCGGCCCTACCAGGATTACTATCCCAGCCGCCTGGAAGTCATGGAGGTCGCCACCGGTCACCGCCGGGTGCTGTACACGGCGCCGGATGCGATGCAGGCGCCCAACTGGACGCCGGACGGACGCGCGCTGATCTTCAACCGCAACGGTCTCCTGTATCGCTACGAGTTCGCTTCCGGTGCGGTGGAAGCGATCGACACTGGCATCGCGACGCGCAACAACAACGACCATGCGATCTCCTTCGACGGCCGGAGGCTCGCGATCAGCCACCATTCCGACGCGCATGACGGCGAGTCCATCGTCTACACCATGCCGGTCGGCGGCGGCGAACCGGAGCTCGTGACGCCGACGGGTCCGTCTTACCTGCACGGCTGGTCGCCGGACGGGCAGTGGCTCATCTACACCGGCGGGCGCGACGGCAACTACGACATCTACAAGATGCGTTCGGACGGGGAAGGCGAAGAAATCCGGCTGACCGACGATGCCGCGCTGGACGACGGGGCCGAGTTTGCGCCGGATGGTGCGCACATCTGGTTCAATTCGGCGCGCAGCGGGCGCATGCAGCTCTGGCGCATGGCCGCCGACGGCAGCAATCCGGCACAGGTGAGCGACGACGCCTACAACAACTGGTTCCCGCACCTGTCGCCTGACGGCAAGCAACTGATCTTCCTGGCCTACGGGCCTGAAGTCGCCGCGGATGATCACCCCTGGTACCGGCAGGTCAGCCTGAAGCTGCGTCCCGTCGTCGGTGGCGACGCGCGGGTCGTCGCGCATCTCTATGGCGGGCAGGGCACGATCAACGTGCCGTCCTGGTCGCCCGACGGCCGCTACGTCGCGATCGTCTCGAACTGAGATGCAGACACGCAGGCTCGGCAAGAGCGGCTTTACCGTCTCGCAAGTCGGCCTCGGCTGCTGGCAGCTCGGCGGCGATTTCGGGCCGGTCGACGACGGGACCGCAATGGTCATTCTCGCCGCGGCCGACGAGACCGGCATCAGTTTCTGGGACACGGCGGACGTCTACGGCGCGGGACTGAGCGAAGCACGAATCGGCGCGTATCGCAGCAGGCACGCCTCGAAGGTGCGCATCGCGACCAAGGTCGGACGTGACGCTGCCTTGTACCCGGACGGCTATACGCGCGCCAAACTGCGGCGGAACATCGAGGGGTCGGTCAAGCGCCTCGACGTCGAGGCCGTGGATCTCGTGCAGCTGCATTGCGTGCCGCCCGCTGTACTCATGCGCGGCGAACTTTTCTCGTGGCTCGAGGATTTCCAGGAGGAGGGACTCATCCGCGCTTTCGGTGCCAGCGTCGAAAGCCTGGACGAGGCGATCTTCGCGGTGACGCAGCCGGCGCTCGCGTCGTTGCAGATTATCTTCAACCTGTTCCGGCAGGATGCCATCGACAAGCTGTTTCCGCTCGCCGTGGAGAACGACGTCGGGATCATCGTCAGGCTGCCGCTCGCAAGCGGCGTTCTGGCCGGGCGCATGCGCAAGGACCAGGTGTTCGACGTCACCGATCACCGCAGCTACAACCGGCACGGCGCGGCCTTCAGCCAGGGCGAGACCTTTTCGGGTATCCCCTTCGAAACGGCGGTCGAGCTCGCGGATGGGTTACGTGAGCTGGTGCCGGCGAGCATGAGCCTGGCGCAGATGGCGATCCGCTGGATTCTCGACCACGATGCGGTCAGCACCGTGATCGCCGGCGCGAGCCGGCCCGCACAGGTCGCGGAAAATGCCTCGGCCGGCGCGTTGCCGCCGCTGCCGAAGGCGCTCCACGCCAGGCTCGCTGCTTTCTACCGCGAGCGCGTGGCCGGGGCTATCGTCGTCCCGGTCTGAGGTACTCTGCCCGATTGAAGTGTCAGGCCCGGTTCAGCCGGGCGACCATGTCGACGAGGCGCGGACCGATGTCCGTCCGCGCCTTTTTTTCGCTGATGATGAAATGCGGCGCGCCGCAGGTGAAGGCCATCACCGGGGAACCATCGGCCGGCACGAAAGGCACGCCGACCGAATTCACCTCCGGATACCAGTCGCCGAAATTGCAACAGAAGCCCTGTCGTCGGATCTCGTCGACGGCGGCATCGATTCGATCGCGATAGACCGGCCACTTGTCGCCGGTGTGCTGGGCGAGGGCGGCGAGCAGCGGGACGCGCTCCTGCTCGGGCAGGCCCGCGAGATAGGCGCGGCCCATGGCCGAGCGCACCATCGAGATCCGCGAGCCCGCCCGCAGTTGCAGCGACACGGGGCCGCGGCTGTGGCTTTCGGCGACGTACAGCATGCTGAATTCGTCCCGGCTGCCGAGTGCAACCATGCTGTCGGCATGATCCGCGAGTTCCTGCATCAGCGGTTTCGCCGCCTCGGCGAAGTTGAGTCCGGCGAGACAGGCGTAGCCGAGCCCGAGCACCGGCAGGCCGAGCACGTACTTGCCGTTGTCCGGCAGGTAACGCAGGTAGCCGAGCCGCGCGAGCGTATAGGTAATGCGCGATACCGTCGCCTTGGGAAAACCGGTCAGCGACGAGAGTTCCTTGTTGCCCAGCGGACGGTTGACGTGCGCCAGGTTGCGCAGGACGTCGAGGCCCTTGTGCAGGGAGGCGATGAACTGCCGGTCGTCCGAATGGTCCTGGCCGGGAATCGGGGTAAAGTCGGCACTACGTTTCTTCATGATCGGGCTGACAGGCCGTGCGGCGACAAGGTAAAACGCGTTTGAGGATAGCAGCAGCTTTGGTTAATATCTTACATTGCAGATTTTAATTCCACAATTCGGAATAAAAATCCGGCATTCATTGACGACATCGGGGGGATGGACAATGAAACACGCACGACTTGCTGCAGCTACCCTGTGGCTCGCCATCGTCGGCAGCGGCACCGCCGCGGCGGCCGAGATCGAGGAAATCATCGTCACCGCGACCAAACGGGCCGAATCGGTGCAGGACATCCCGGTCGCGGTGTCCGCCTTTACCGGGGCCGAGCTCGACAAGGCCGGCGTGAACGACCTGCGCGGCATCATGAACCTGTCCCCGAGCTTCATCCTCACGACGACCGGCTCGGAGACGGGCGGTACCACGGCGCGCATTCGCGGCGTCGGGACGCAGGGCAACAATCCCGGCCTCGAATCCGCGGTCGGCATGTACGTCGACGGCGTCTACCGCAATCGCAGCACCGTGGGTTATACGGACCTCGGCCCCATCGAGCGCATCGAAGTCCTGCGCGGGCCGCAGGGCACCCTGTTCGGCAAGAACACCTCAGTCGGCGTCATCAACGTGGTCACCGAGCGGCCGAATGGCAGCGAACTCGCTGGCTATGCTCGGCTCGGCGGCGGTGACTACTCCCTCTTCACCGGCGAAGCCGGCATCAATGGACCGCTGGGGAGCGGCGGCTGGGCCGCCGGCCTCGACGGCCTGTATCTGCAGCGCGACGGTTTCTACGAGGATGTGCTGACTGGCGAGGACTACAACACGCGTGAACGCGGCCTGGCACGGGCGCAACTGACCTATGAGGGCGACGCGCTGAGATTGCGTTTCATCGCGGACGCCGGCACCCGCGACGAGCGCTGCTGCGGCGCCATGTACACCATCAAGGGTGCGCGTACTGACCCGGCGATCGAAAACCTCGACCCGGTGGATGCGACGCTGACTTCCGACACTTCGGACGTTTTCGGCCGGCATACCTACTCGACGCCGGGCGTCAGCCTGGAGGAAACCGCAGACGAGGCCGGCGTCTCCGGCGAGATCGTATGGAGCACCGACTACTTCGAACTGACGTCCATCACCGCCTGGCGCGACTGGGAGTCGGAGGCGGGCGGCGACCTGGATTATTCGGGCGGCGACATCCTGTACCGCGAACCGGGCGACCTGTTCCAGAACTTCGAGACGGTCACCCAGGAACTCCGGCTCGCGGGCGAAACCGAGCGTCTCGACTGGCTGGTCGGCGTGTTCTACATCAGCGAGAACCTCGACTCGACCCTGTCGAACAAGGTCGGAGCGCAGTACAGCGATTTCTCGCGACAGGTGCTCGGTGTGTCCGCCGACCTGGCGCTCGGCTTCCCATTCGGCACTATCGTCAGTATTCCCGGGGCCTTGCCGCCTTTTTCGGCGCTCGGCGCACAGACCGCGCCCGGCGATGGCGCCGACGACATCTGGGAAACCGACTCCGAAAGCATCGCCGTGTTCACGCGCGAGACTTTCTCGTTCACCGATAACCTCAAGCTGACGGTCGGCCTGCGCTACACAACCGAAGACAAGGACCTGAGAGGCAGGGTCGACACGATCGGCACGTCCTGCGCCGCCATGATGGCAGTCGCCGGCTTCGACCCGAACAACCCGAGCGGCCCAATCGCGCCGACTCTCGGCGGACTGACGCAGGGCGCGCTTGCCCTGCAGTGCCTCGGCGGTACGCTCAATTCGACGCTCGACGGGAACTACGCTGACAGCCGCAGCGAGGACCGGCTGAGCGGCACGGTCAACCTGAGCTACTTTTTCTCAGACGATGTCATGGGCTATGTGAGCTACTCGAACGGCTACAAGTCGGGCGGCTACAACCTCGACCGCTCCGGGCTCGATCCGGACACGGTGCTCGACGGCGCGACGAGCGGCCCGAACGTGGCGACGAACTTCGGCATACGCAGGGACGTCAACGCACTGGAGTTCGAGGAAGAGCTGGTCAATTCCTACGAAGTCGGCCTGAAGTCGGTACTGAACGACGGGCGCGTCATCGTCAACGCGGCCGCCTATTGGCAGGACTTCGAGAACTTCCAGCTAAATACTTTCAATGGCCTGACCTTCTTCGTCGTCACGCTCGATGACATGACTTCGAAGGGCGTGGAACTGGACCTCCAGAATGCCTGGACCGACAACGTCTACACTTCGCTCGGCATTAGTTACAACGATGCACGCTACGCCGATGACGTGCAGCGCTCGGACGGCTTGCCGGCCGGCGCGCTCGCGGGCGCACAACTCACGCATGCGCCGGAATGGAGCGTCACCGGCACGCTCAACTGGGAAATGCCGCTCGAATTCTGGAACGGCTGGGGTGCGTTCGCGTTCCTCGATGCGCGCTGGACCGATGGCCACAACACGGGCTCCGATCTCGATCCGGAGAAGTACCAGACCTCGTACACCGTGGTGAACGGCCGCATCGGGCTCCTGTCCGACGACAGCCGCTGGTCGATCGACCTCTGGGGGCGGAACCTGTTCGACGAGGAATACATCCAGGTCGGCTTCGATTCGCCCGTGCAGACCACGCCCGACGTGCAGCCGCTGGAATCTTTCCATGCATTCCTGGGCGACCCGCGGACGTGGGGGCTGACCGTCGGCTTCAGCTTCTAGGCCGGCCGGCGACCAGCGCAGGACCGCAGCGGCGGCAGCCGGGCCGCCGCTCCGGATTCGCTCGGAGACGAGACTATGCATGCCGAAATGTCCGCAGACGAATTGCACTTTCGCGACGAAGTGCGCCAGTTCCTCGCGGAGAACCTGCCGCCTCGCCTGCGGGACAAGATGAGGCGCGGGCTGCATCCGTCGCGCGACGAGCACCTGAGCTGGCAGAAGATCCTCTACGAAAAGGGCTGGGCGGCGGCGAACTGGCCGGTCGAGCACGGCGGCACGGGCTG
This sequence comes from uncultured Pseudomonadota bacterium, assembly GCA_963770585.1. GTDB lineage: Bacteria > Pseudomonadota > Gammaproteobacteria > Steroidobacterales > Woeseiaceae > UBA1847. Next base: position 568,655 of record CAVYQH010000001.1, read on the forward strand.
GACTCCGACACAGCGCTACATCTGGGCGGAGGAGCGTGCGCTGGCTGGCGCGCCACGATTCATTCCCTTCGGCATGAACATGGTCGGTCCCGTCATCTACACCTTCGGCACGGACGAGCAGAAGCGGCGCTTCCTGCCCGCCATACTCGCGAGCGACGCCTGGTGGTGCCAGGGATTCTCCGAACCGAACGCGGGCTCGGACCTGGCTTCGCTGAAGACCTCGGCGTGTCGCGACGGCAGCCACTACCTCGTGAACGGCACCAAGACCTGGACGACGCTCGCCCAGTATGCCGACTGGATCTTCTGCCTGGTGCGCACGGGCGCGCGCGAGGAGAAGGACCAGCGCGCAATCAGCTTCCTGCTCATCCAGATGAAGAGCCCGGGCGTCCGCGTGTCACCGATCATCACGATCGATGGCCAGCACGAAGTGAACGAAGTGCACTTCGACAATGTGCGCGTGCCGGTCGAGAACCTGGTCGGCGCAGAGGGCAACGGCTGGACCATCGCCAAATTTCTGCTCACGTTCGAACGCACCGGCATTGCGCACGTTGCGCACAGCAAGGATCGGCTCGGGCGCGTGAAGCGCATCGCCAAAGCCACGAACAACGGCGGTACGATGCTGTTCGAGGATCCGGTTTTCGCACACAAAGTGGCCGAGGTCGAAATAGACCTGCTGGCGCTGGAATACACGGAATTGCGCACGCTCGCCGCTGTCAGCACCGGGCAATCGCCGGGACCCGAATCGTCCATACTGAAAATCAAGGGCACCGAAATTGCGCAGGCCATCGATGCCCTGTATGTCGAGGTCGCCGGCTATTACGCCGTGCCATTCGTTCCCGACCGGTTCATGGACGGCTACGAGCGCGATCCCGTCGGCCCGGACATGGCCTGCAACGCTGCGCCGACCTACTTCAACAACCGCAAGGCGTCGATCTACGGCGGCAGCAACGAGATCCAGAAGAACATCATCTGCAAGGCTGTGCTGGGACTCGGCTAAGCAACGGGGCGCGCCATGGATTTTTCCTTCGACGACAACCAGCAGATGCTGCGCGACAGCGTGTCGCGCTTCGTCGCCCAGGACTACGATTTCGACACGCGGCGCGCGATCGCGGCCGGCGAGCGCGAGGACTTTTGGCCCCTGTTCGCGGAACTCGGCTGGCTCACCGTGCCATATCCCGAAGGCCTGGGCGGCCTGGGCGGAAGCGCGGTCGACCTGCTCGCGATCATGGAAGAGCTCGGCCGGGGCCTGGTCGTCGAGCCCTACCTGGGCTGCGCGGTGCTCGCCGGCGGGATCGTCGCCGCCGCCGACACGGGCGCAAGGCGTGCGGAGCTCGTCGGACAGCTGATGGCCGGTAGCCTCCAGCTCGCCTTCGCCTTTGCCGAGCCCGAAGGCCGCTATCACCTGACCGACGTGCAAACCAGCGCCCGGCCCGACGGCGACGGCTACGTGATCAACGGCCGCAAGGCCGTGGTGCTGAACGCACCCGGCGCCGACCGGCTGATCGTCTCCGTTCGCACGTCGGGTAAGCGCTACGACCGCGAGGGCATCAGCCTCGTTTACGTCGACCCCGCGGCCGACGGCGTGCAGATCGACGCTTACCGCACGGTCGACGGCGAGCGGGCAGCCGAGCTCCGCTTCACAAACTTGCGCGTGCCGGCCGACGACCGGCTCGGCGCGGCAGGCGACGCTCTGGCCAGCATCGAACGTATCGTCGACCGGGCTACGGTTGCCGCCTGTGCCGAAGCGCTCGGCGTCATGGGCACGATATTCAGGAAGACGCTCGATTACACGAAAGTGCGCAAGCAGTTCGGTGTGCCGATCGCCACCTTCCAGGCGCTGCAACACCGCATGGCGGAAATGTTCATCGAGTTCGAACAGGCGAAGTCGATTACGATGATGGCGGCCATGCAGCTCGACCGCGACAACGGCGACGCACCTGCGGCCGTGTCTGCAGCGAAGAGTCGTGTCGGTCGTGCGGCGCGGCGCATCGGCGAGGAAAGCGTCCAGTTGCACGGGGGCATAGGGATCACGGACGAACTCGACGTCGGCCATTACTTCAAGCGGCTGGCGACCTTCCAGCAGTTGTTCGGTAGCACCGACTTTCATACGACGCGCTTCCGGCAGTGCGCCTGAAGGCCCGCCGACCGAGCGCCGGCCCGACTACACGGAGGAAAACCGAATGCGCGAAGCCGTCATCGTCGCTACGGCTCGCACGGCGCTCACGAAGTCCGTGCGCGGCACCTTCAACGACACGCACGGGGTGACGTTGGCCGGCCACGTGCTGAGCCATGCAATCCGGCGTGCCGGCGTCGATCCCGGCGAGATCGAGGACGTCGTCCTGGGCTGCGCGCACCCGGAAGGAGCAACCGGCTACAACATCGCGCGCAACGCCGCCGTGCGGGCGGGCTGTCCGACGACCACGGCCGGCACCACGATCAACCGCTATTGTTCATCGGGGCTGCAGGCCATCGCCGTGGCGGCCGGGCGCATCGTATCCGAAGGCGTGCCGGTCATGGCCGCAGGCGGCGTCGAGTCGATTTCGCTCGTACAGCTCGGCGGCCATTTCAACCGCTACAAGGCCACGGAGGACCAGCTCAATGAACGCCTTCCGGCATTGTGGATGACGATGATCGAGACTGCCGAGATCGTCGCGGAGCGTTACGGCGTGTCGCGCGCTGCGCAGGATGCCTTTGCGCTCGAAAGCCAGCGGCGCACGGCGCGCGCGCAGGCGTCGGGAGTATTCGACGAAGAGGTCGTGCCACTCACGACGCGCTGGAAGAACGTGTACAAGGAATCCGGCGTGGAGACCTTCGAGGAGCGGACCGCGGACCGCGACGAGTGCAATCGTCCCGACACGACGGCGGAGGGCCTCGCGGCCTTGCCGCCGGTATTTCGCGACGGCCAGCAGGTTCGTGCAGGCAAGTACGTCACCGCCGGCAATGCGAGCCAGCTTGCCGACGGCGCGAGCGCCTGTGTGCTCGTCGAAGCCGCCGAGGCCGAACGGCGCGGCCTCGATGCGCTCGGTGCAGTGCGCGGTTTCGCCGTGCACGGCTGCGAACCGGACGAAATGGGTATCGGTCCGGTGTACGCCGTGCCGCGGCTGCTCGCACGGCACGGTCTGTCGGTCGACGACATCGACCTCTGGGAACTGAACGAGGCCTTTGCGAGCCAGGCGCTGTATTGTCGCGAAACGCTCGGCATCGACCCGGCCAAGGTCAACGTCAACGGCGGTGCGATAGCGATCGGCCATCCGTACGGTATGACGGGCGCGCGCTGCGCCGGCCACCTGCTGCTCGAGGGGCGACGGCGCGGCTGTCGTTACGGCGTCGTCACGATGTGTGTCGGCGCCGGCATGGGCGCCGCCGGCCTGTTCGAAATCTTTTCCTGACGCGCGCGGTGCACGCCTTCCGCACAACAACCCCTGCGGGCCCGCTGGAGTCGGTGACCTTGCCGACACCGGTGCCCGAAGGCCGCGAGGTGCTGCTGCGCACGCTCGCGACCGGCGTCTGTCATTCCGACGTGCACCTGCACGACACGCATTTCGACCTCGGCAACGGCAGGACGCTGACGGCGGGCACACCGGGCATGACGCTCGGTCACGAGATTGCCGGCGCTGTGGCGGCATTCGGTCCGGACGCCCGAGGCGTGGCGGTCGGCGAGGTATGCGTCGCCTATCCCTGGATCGGCTGCGGACGCTGTGGGCTGTGCCGGGCAGGGGAGGAACACCTGTGCGCCGACGGCGCCGTGCTCGGCATCCAACGGCCCGGCGGTTTCGCCGATCACGTGCTGGTGCCGGATGCCTGCTACCTGTTTCCCGTGGGCACACTCGCGCCTGCATTCGCCTGCACCTGTGCCTGCTCCGGCCTCACGGCGTTCGGTGCCTTGCGCAAGGTCGGCAGGCTTGCGGACGGCGATGCGCTCGTGCTCATCGGAGCGGGCGGCGTTGGTCTCAACGCCGTGCAGATGGCCAGACTGGTTTGCGGCCGCGTGCCGATCGTCGTCGACATCAACGCGGACAAGCTGGCCGCCGCGGCCAAGGCCGGTGCCTGCGAGACGATCGACGCGAATGAGGGCGATGCGCTCAGGCGCCTGCTGTCACGCACCGGCGGCGGTGCGGCTGCCTCGATCGACTTCGTCGGCTCCGAGGCGTCGAGCACCCTCGCGCAGCGCTGCCTGCGCAAGGGCGGCAAGCTGGTGATCGTGGGCCTGTTCGGCGGCACGTTCTCGCTGCCGTTGCCGATGTTTCCCTTGCTCGCCCGCACCGTCCAGGGGAGCTACGTCGGCAGCCTGGCCGAGATGCGAGAATTGATGGAGCTCGTCCGGGCCGGGGCGATCCTGGCCATCCCCATCCAGGAGAGGGAAGCGTCGGCCGCCGAAGCCACCGCCGCGCTGGACGCGTTGCGGCAGGGCACGGTCACCGGGCGCACGGTGCTGTCGTTCGTTCAAGGCTGATCCCCCGGCCATTGACATAAGACCCCGCCCCACAATGCGAATGATTCTCATTGACTGCCGGGTCTGAATGAGTATCATTCGCAATAGCATCCGACCATCGAGAACACAAGGGGAGCGCCGATGTCTACCCACCGAGACAAGCACGCGCGTGCCAGCGGGCCCGAATTGACCTCGCTGGCCGCCGCCATTGCGGCCATGTTTGCCACGCCGCTCGTCGCTGCCGATGCACTTGACCGAGACGATTCCGTCGACGAGGTCACGGTCGAAGGCGAGCGAATGCGGCGGGATACGGCGTCCGGCAAGTTCACCGCGCCGCTCATCGACACGCCGAAATCCGTGAGCATCGTCCCGGCGGCCCTCATCGAAGAGCAGGGCGCGACCAACCTGGTCGAAGCGCTGAAGAACGTGCCCGGTGTGACGTTCAATGCCGGCGAGGGTGGCGCGCCTCAGGGCGACAACCTGAAGATCCGCGGCTTCGATGCCGGTGCCGACGTGTTCATCGATGGCGTGCGCGATGCGGGTTCGCAGGCGCGCGACATCTTCGCCCTCGAGCAGGTTGAGGTGATCAAGGGTCCGGCTTCGGCCTATGCCGGCCGCGGTTCATCCGGCGGGGCGGTCAATCTCGTGACCAAGGCGGCGCAGCCCGAGAATTTCCTGCGCACGAACCTGGGCAGCGGCACGGACGCCTATGTACGCGGCACGCTCGACGCAAACTACGCGTTCACGGACACGATTGCGCTGCGCCTCAATGCACTCACGCACCAGGGCGACGTGCCGGGTCGCAACGAGGTGTTCTACGATCACGTCGGCGTGGCGCCGTCGCTGGCGTTCGGCCTCGGCACGCCGACCCGCGTCGACCTCGACTACTACCACTACCGCACCGACGACATGCCGGACTACAGCATTCCCTACGGGCGCAATGCCGACAACTCGGCGCCCGAGGGTCCGCCGGTGAGCGTCGATCGCGAGAACTTCTACGGGCTGGTCGACCGCGACTTCCAGGAAACCGGCGCGGACATTGGCACCGTCGTCTTCGCGCACGACTTCAGCGACGCACTTACGCTCAGCAATACCACGCGCTACGGCGAATCGTCGAACGACTACATCGTGACGAACCCCGACGACGGCCGTGCCAACGTGCCGAACGGCTCCGTCCTGCGCAACACCAAGAGCCGGAACTCGGAGACCATCACGAAGGCGAACCTGACGAACCTCGATTTCCGTTTCGATACGGGAGCCGTCGGCCACAGCATGGCTTTCGGCGCGGAGTTCTCGAACGAGGAGATGTACAATCGCAACTACCTGGTCGAGATCCTGTACAGCGGCAATGCCGTGACCGATTTCGACAACTCCTGCAGCGCGCCGGGCGCGGTCGGTGCCGCTTCGAACTACAACTGTACGGCACTCGAGAACCCGGACCCGCACGATCCCTGGACCGGCACGATCGAGCCGTCGACCAGCGCCACGCAGGCGGAAACCGACACGGCATCGGCGTATATCCTCGATACGATGACGCTGACCGAACGCTGGTCGCTCAATCTCGGTCTGCGCTATGACGATTACAGCACGTGGCAGCTGTCCGGACTGATCGAAGCTCCGGAGGAGCAACGAGAACGACAGTGATTTCCTGCAACTACCAGGCCGGCGTCGTGTTCAAGCCGAGGACGAACGGCAGCGTGTACCTGTCAGCGGGTACCTCGTCCAATCCGTCCGGCAATACGCTCGGCGACGGCACCGAGAACATCGGCGCGAACAATGCAGACCTGGAGCCGGAGCGCATCGAAAGCCTGGAACTCGGTACCAAGTGGGATTTCCGAGACGGCGCACTGTCCCTGACGTCCGCGATCTTCCGCATGGACAAGGACAATGCGCGCGTCGCCGTCGAGCCGGGCAGCGGCGGTCGCCAGGAAACGATCGGCGAACAGCGGGTCGACGGCCTGGAATTCGGCGTTACCGGCATGCTGACCGAGCAATGGCTGCTGACGGCGAGCTATACCTTCCTGGATTCGAAGATCGTCGACGACGGGCCGGTTGCCGAGTACGACGGCAATGATTTTCCGAACACGCCGCGCAACAGCGCGACATTGTGGAGTACCTACGCCGTGACCGAGGCATTTCAGGTCGGCGCCGGCGCGACCTACGTCGGCAAGCGCTTCGGCAACACGGCCAACACCGTGTGGGCGCCGTCCTTCACGACCTATGACCTGATGGCGGCCTACGATTTCTCGCAACGCTTCGGCCTGCAGCTCAACCTGCGCAACCTGACCGACGAGGTCTACTTCACGCGCCCCTACCAGAACCACTATGCGGCTCTCGGCCCGGCACGCTCGGTAACGCTGGCGGCGAATTTCGAGTTCTGACCCGGGGAACTGGCGGGCATGCTGCTGGCCATCCCCGGCGTACTCACCAAGGACGACGTCCGCCGTTTCCGCGGGCGCCTCGAGCGGGCTGACTGGGCCGATGGCGGCATCACGGCCGGCCATCAGTCGCGCGGCGTCAAGCGCAACCGGCAGCTGCCGGAAGGATCGCGGGAAGCGCGCGAACTCGGCTCGCAGGTGCTCGACGCGCTGGACCGGAGCCTTCTGTTCCTGTCAGCGGCCTTGCCGGCGCGCGTGTTCCCGCCGTTGTTCAATTGCTACGGTGTTGGCCAGGACTTCGGCAAGCACGTGGACAATGCGCTGCGCCAGGTCCGTGGATCCACGCAAAGAATTCGCACAGACCTTTCGGCAACGCTGTTCCTGAGCGAACCCGACGAGTACGACGGCGGTGAACTCGTGGTCGAACACGCCTTCGGCACGCAATCCGTGAAACTGCCGGCCGGCGACCTGATCCTGTACCCGGGCACGAGCGTGCATCGCGTTACGCCGGTCACGCGCGGCGAGCGCATCGCGTCGTTTTTCTGGGTGCAGTCGCTGGTGCGCGAGGACGCCGAGCGCCGCATCCTGTTCGACATGGACATGGCGATCGTGCGCCTGCGCCAGGACGTCGGCGACAGCGAGCCGCTGGTTTCGCTCACCAACAGCTACCACAATCTGCTCAGGCGCTGGGCGACGCCCTGACCGGGCTCAGGCGCCGGCGGCCAGTCGCCCGCGCCGCAGGAGCGGCGACACCAACCGTCGCCAGGCGAGCGCGAGCCCGGTCCACACCATGATCACGCTCGTGAGCGAGACCAGTCCCGCGATTGTCTGGCCGACGAGTCCGAACGCTTCGCCGGTGTGCAGGAAGCGCACCCAGCTGCGCGCCTGCCGGCCTGCCGGCAATGCCGTGAAAGGTTCACGTGCCACGACCTCGGCCGAACGGGCGTCGAGCTTGAGCGTTTCGCGTTTCTGCGGCTGGCCGCCGGTGCCGTAGTCGACCGCGATCTCGACGGTATCGGCGTCCGGGCGGGGCAGGTTCAGTGTCAGAGCGGTCCAGCCGGGGCTCTCTGCAGCCGCCGCGGCCGCCAGTGCGTCGAGGCTCGCGCCGCCCGTCCCGGGCGCCTGCGTCGCGGCCGGGGAATCCCGGTCGGGCGCTTCCAGCGGCGGCACGTCGCCGACGGCGCGGTACAGGAGGTCGTTCGCCCAACCGTAGGAAAACACGAGCGCCGAGGCGACGATGACGACGAGTGGCAGCACCGACCAGCAGCCGAACACGTGATGCCAGTTGTAGTCCCGCGCTCTTGTACTGTCCGCTCGTGGATTGAAGAACACGCGCACGCGGAACGCGACCCGATTGAACACCGGCGGCAGCCACAGATAGGCACCGGACAGGAGCAGGAACAGGAACGCGAGATTGCTCGCGCCGGTAACGGCGCGGGCCATCTCGCGGCTCGATTCGTCGGCATCGAACCAGCGATGCCAGCCGGTGATCGTGTCGAAAAACGCGCGGGTGCCGGCGGCACTGTCCGGTAGCACCTCGCCGGTGTAGCGATCGACGTACTGGTGCCCCGCGCGGCCTGCCGACACGACGGCCGGCGCCCGGAGATCCGGCGACAGGATGACGGCCGTGGCTGCAGGGGCGGGCGCCTGGTCGGCGGCGTTCCCGATCAGCGTCTCGAGCGACAGGATTGCCCGCTCGCCGGGCGAGGCGACGTGGCGCATCGGCCGCTCGGCCCGGGCGATGAGCTGGCGCTCGTAAGTGAGGAGGACACCCGTCACGGACATCGTCAGGATCACGAGGCCGCAGACGACCCCGGCACCTAAGTGCGACCAGAACAGGGCTTTTCGAAGCATGCGGCGATGCTAGCAGGCCTGGTCTCGAATGAGAATACGTCTTATTTGCATCAATTCCCGGAAGCCGCGCCCTGAGCCCGTCCCGCCGCCTGCCAGCACCTGCGACAGCCGGAGACCCGCAGGGTACAGTAAGGCGATGGACCAGCACCCCGGCAGACTCGACGCCGCGCACCACGCCTTGTTCCTCGACGTCGACGGTACCCTGGTCGAGATCGAGTCTTACCCGGACCGGGTACGGGCCGACGAACGGATGCGCGATCGTCTCCTGCGGCTGTCCCGGCGGCTGGAGGGTGCGCTGGCCCTTGTCAGCGGCCGCACGATCGCTGCGCTCGACCGGATTTTCGCGCCATTGTCCCTGCCGGCGGCCGGCGGACACGGCGCCGAACTGAGGGCCGCGGACGGCCTGGTCGTGTCCGCAACCCCGTTGCAACTGCCCGACACGGTACAGGCCAAGCTCGGCCGGTTCGCCGCCGCGCACGATGGCCTCTTGCTCGAGCCGAAGCCAGGCGGTGCGACTTTGCACTATCGGCGTGCGCCCGAACTCGAAAACGAATGCCGGCGGCTCGTGCAGGGACTGCTTGCCGAACTCGGGGACGAATACCGGATAATCGAAGGCAAGATGATACTGGAGCTGATGCCGCTTGCCGCGAGCAAGGGTGAGGCCGTGCAGGCGCTGATGCGGCGCCCGCCCTTTGCGGGGCGCCGCCCCGTGTTCGTCGGCGACGACGTGACGGACGAGGACGGTTTTCGTGCGGTGAACGCGCTCGGTGGACTGTCGGTTCGTGTCGGCGATCTCGCGGGAAGCGATGCGCGCTATGCGCTTGCCGACGTCGCCGCCGTTTGCCGCTGGCTCGATGAAATCGCCGCGGAAAGCCTGGCTAAAGAAGGAGATTCGATCCTTGTCCAGCCTTGATATCGGCGTGATCGGCAACTGCAGGATCGCATCGCTCATCGATGTCCGCGGAACGATGATCTGGTGTTGCCTGCCGCAGCTCGATTCGGACCCGGTATTCTGCAACCTGTTGCGTACCGACGAGGAAGCGGGGCTGCCGGGCTCATTCGGCGTCGAGCTCGTCGACTTCGCGCGCAGTGAGCAAAGCTACCTGCAGAACACCGCGATCCTCCAAACGACGCTGTTCGACCGGCACGGCGCTGCGGTGCGGATCACGGACTGCGCGCCGCGCTACGCTTGGTACGGGCGCATGTTCGCGCCGATGATGCTGCTCCGGCGGATCGAACCCGTGAGCGGCAGCCCGCGGATCCGCATCCGGCTCCAGCCCGCTCGCGACTACGGTCGGGCCCTCTGTCCCGCGGCGGCCGGCAGCAACCACATCAGCTATACCTGCAGCGACACTGTGCTGCGCCTTACCACCAATGCCTCGCTGACCCATGTCATCGAGGGCAACACGTTCCTGCTGGACCAGCCGTTGTTCCTCGTGCTCGGACCTGACGAGACGATGGCGGAATCGCCGGGCGATTCGTTTTACCGGCACTTTCGGTCGACCCGCATCTACTGGCAGGAATTCTCGCGCAGCCTGTCGATTCCCTTCGAATGGCAGGAAGCCGTGATCCGGGCGGCCATCACCCTGAAGCTCTGCACCTTCGAGGACACGGGCGCGGTCGTTGCGGCGCTCACGACCTCGATCCCGGAAGCCGCGCACAGCGGCCGCAACTGGGACTACCGCTTCTGCTGGCTCAGGGACAGCTTCTTCGTCGTGCAGGCGCTCAATCGCCTGGGCGCGACCACGACCATGGAGCAATACCTTCGCTACATCATTAACATCGCGGCGGACGCCGGTGACGAGGAGCTGAAGCCCCTGTACGGCATCAGCGGTCGTTCGCTGACGGATGAAGTGCTCGTCGACAGCCTGTCCGGCTACCAGGGCATGGGTCCCGTGCGGCGCGGCAACCAGGCCTTCGAACAGAAACAGTATGACGTCTATGGCGCCACCATCCTGTCGAGCACACAGCTGTTCTTCGACAAGCGCCTCATCGAGACCGGCACCGAGTCGCAGTTCGCGCGCCTCGAGATCTTGGGCGAGCGGGCCCGCCGCCGCTACGACCAGCCGGACGCGGGTTTGTGGGAATACCGCGGCCGCGCGCGCGTCCATACTTACTCGAGCATCATGTGCTGGGCTGCCTGCGACCGACTCGCGAAAATCGCTGCGACGCTCGGCAAGCCGGAGCGCACGAGCTACTGGCGGCGCTGGGCGGAAGAGATCCGGGCGTATGTGCTCGACAAGGCGTGGGATCCCGGGCAGCAGGCCTTCACCGAAAGCTTCGGCCGGCCCGAGCTCGACGCGAGCCTGCTGACCATGCGTGACATCGGCATCGTCCGGGCCGACGATCCGCGCTTCGTGTCGACGGTGGAGCAGGTCGGCGCCCAGCTCCTGCGCGGCACCTACATGTTCCGTTACGTGGCGGCCGACGACTTCGGCGTGCCTGAAAACGCGTTCAACATCTGCACCTTCTGGTACATCGACGCGCTGGCGAGCATTGGCCGCCTCGACGAAGCTCGCGAGCTGTTCGAGAATATGCTCGCGAGACGCAATCCGCTCGGGCTGCTCTCCGAGGACATCGATCCCGCAACCGGCGCCTTGTGGGGCAATTTCCCGCAAACCTACAGCATGGCGGGCATCATCAACGCAGCGGTCCGCCTGAGCCGGCCCTGGGAAAATGCGCTGTGAGCGGAGCCGGACAGCCCGTGGGCAGCGCGGCCGAGCGCCGACTGATCATCGTTTCGAACCGGGTCGCGATGCCGAAGAAACGAGACGCGGCGGTGGGCGGGCTCACGGTCGGCATACTCGCCGCACTGAAGGATCATGGCGGCGTCTGGTTCGGTTGGAACGGCAAGCTCGCGCAGGCCGAGTCGCCGGCGCCGGAGATCGTGCGCCGCGGCAACATCGAGTACGCGACGATCACGCTCAACAAGACCGATCACGAGCAGTATTACAACGGCTACAGCAACAAGGTGCTGTGGCCGGTGTGCCATTACCTGCTCGACTTCATCCGGTACGAAAGCAGCGATTTCGACGGCTACAAGCGCGTCAACGCGCTGTTCGCACGCAAGCTTGCCTCGCTGCTGACTGTGACCGATATCATCTGGGTGCACGATTATCACCTCATTCCGCTGGCCTCCGAACTGCGCGCCGCCGGCTGTGACAATCCGATCGGCTTCTTTCTGCACGTGCCCTTTCCGAGCTTCGAGGCCCTGCGCGCGGTGCCCGGCCACCAGTATCTGCTGCGCTCGCTGTGTGCCTACGATGTCATCGGTTTCCACACGCCGCGGGACCTCGCGGCCTTCAAGGCCTGTCTCCTCGAACCGATCGTCGACGCAGAAGCCGGTGCGGGTAATCGCATCCGCGTCCCGCACGGCGAGCTGGTCGCGGACGTTTTTCCGATCGGTGTGGACGTGGACGAGATCATCGGTCTCGCCGGCCAGGCGCAGGACTCGAAACCGATGCGCCAGATGCGGGAAAGTCTGAGCGGAAGCGCACTGGTCATCGGCGTGGACCGCCTGGATTACAGCAAGGGCCTGACGCAGCGCTTCCTGGCTTACGAACGCCTGCTCGAGAAATACCCGAATGCGCAAAACAACCTGGTGTTGTTGCAGATTGCGCCGCCGACGCGCGCCGGTGTCAGGACCTATGACGAGATTCGCTCCCAGCTTGAACAGACCTCGGGGCGCATCAACGGCCGATTTTCGGAGACCGACTGGGTGCCGATCCGCTACCTGAACAAAGGGATCGATCGCAAGACGCTGATGGGTTTGTTCCGCCACGCGGCGGTCGGCGTCGTCACGCCGGTACGCGACGGCATGAACCTCGTGGCCAAGGAATACGTGGCTGCACAGGATCCGGACAATCCCGGTGCGCTCGTGTTGTCCAGCCTGGCGGGCGCCGCGTGCGAACTCGATCGCGCCATCATCGTCAATCCCTACGATCGCGACGAAGTGGCCGACGGCATCGCGCATGCGCTCAACATGCCGCTCCAAGAGCGGCGCGAACGGCACGCCGCCATGCTCGCGACACTCAGGCGGAACGACATCACCGCCTGGCGCACACGCTTTGTCGATGCCCTCGTCGGGCGCGGCGGGCAGGCAGCGCCGACCTGATACGGACAGCGCTCAGTTCGCACGGCGCAGGGAAGCGGTGCGGGAGATCGCGCCCTTCAGGAGCTCGACGATCAGCCAGACGAATGCGATCGGCAGGAGTATCGTCTGCAGCAAGAACAGCACGATCAGGTTCACGATGTGTTCGCTCGCGTTGGCGAGGCTCGCTTTCAGGCGGCCCAGCCGGCCGTCGACGTCCATCGATTGCAGCGTGTCGCGCATCGAATCGCTGAATCGCTCGAGCATCGAGCGATCCGTCGCGGGCGGCGGTGTCGCTTCCTCGCTGAACTCCTCGATTTCCTCACTCGCCGCTTCAAGTGCGGCCGTAGCCGTGTATTGCTCGTCTTCCAGGAACTGCTTGGCGACAACGTTCGTGCCGATGACGAGGGCCGGCACGATGAAGCGCAGTACGAGTGTCAGCATCAGGAGTCGCGTGCCGAAAGTGATCCAGCGCCGCTCGACCGGTTGCGGCCACCAGAGTGCTGCGAGCGCCACCAGCCCGGCGCCGCAGAGGAGCGCGGTGCAGCCCCACCAGGCGGTGATCCGCAACAACACGTTCTGCAGGCCGAGAGAGCTCGCGGCGACGAGCATGACGCCGGAAAACTGTTCGACCAGATCGTTGACCGGATCGAGGACCTCGCCGACGCCCAGGTTCACGCCGACTCCGCCCGGCTCGAGTGCGATTTCGGTCCCCTGGGCGAGCGATATGACGCCGTTCAGCGTGCGCGCGACGGCGAAGGTCACGAGCGCGCGCTTGAACGCGTCCTCGGCCAGTTTGCCGGCCGTTTCGTCTACGATGCCGCTGGCCGCGATCGCGACGCTTGTAAGCACGACGAGCGTCCAGGTGAGCTTTCGACGCAACATGCAGCGATCCTATATAATCGGCGCGACCGGTCAATGACCGGCGGGGAGTGGTTTGGCCGACAAGTACAAATACAAGGCCTTCATCAGCTATAGCCACGCCGACGAAAAGTGGGCCGCATGGCTGCACAAGGCACTTGAGACTTACCGGGTTCCAAAGCACCTGGTCGGGCAGGATACAGCCTACGGGCCGGTGCCGGAGCGCATTGCGCCCATCTTCCGCGATCGCGAGGAACTGTCGACAGCGACGAGCCTCGGCAATACGCTTACCGAAGCTTTGCGCGATTCCGCCTGCCAGATCGTGATCTGTTCGCCGCGTGCGGCGCGCTCGCGCTGGACGAACGAGGAAATTCTGACTTTCAAGCGGCTCGGGCGCTCGGATCGAATCTATTGCCTGATCGTGGGCGGGGAGCCGAACGCGTCCGATGACCCGTCGACCGCGGACCAGGAATGCTTTCCGCAGGCGCTGCGCTACGAGATCGGTCCCGATCTCAAACTTTGCGACGAGCGCTCGGAACCGATCGCCGCCGATGCCCGGCCGGGGAAAGATCCGCGACAATCCGCCAAGCTCAAACTGATTGCCGGCATGCTGGGCGTCGGCTACGACGCGCTGCGCCAGCGTGAAGCGCAGCGCCGGCACCGCCGCATGATGGCGCTGACGGCGGCGGCGATCACGGGCATGGCCGTTACCAGCGGACTCGCCATTACGGCCTGGTTCGCGCGCATCGAAGCCGAGCAGCAACGCGTGCAGGCAGAGATCGACGCGGAACGCGCGCGTCAGGTCACGGACTTCATGGTGGGGCTGTTCCGGCTGTCGGACCCGAGCGAAGCCCGCGGCAACACGATCACCGTGCGCGAAGTGCTGGATATGGGCGCTGCGCGCATCGACGCCGAACTCGCGGGCCAGCCGGAGGTGCGTGCGACGCTCATGGACACGATGGGCACCGTTTACGAGAGTCTTGCCCTGTATCCCGAAGCGGGCGCCTTGCTCGACAAGGCGCTCAATGCGCGGCGGGAACGCTTCGGCGAACGACACGAGGATGTCGCGCAGTCCAAGGCGCATCTCGCCGAGGTGCTGAGCCTGCAGGCGGATTTCGCCGCTGCCGAACCGATGTATCGCGAAGCCCTGGAGATGCAGCGCATGCTGCTCGGAAACGATGCGCCGCAGGTGGCTGCGAGCCTGCTCGGGCTCGCCGACATGCTGACGATGGACGGGCGCTTCGCCGAGGCCGAACCCCTGTTACGGGAGTCGCTCGCCATCCGGCGCCGCAGCGGCGAGACCGACACACTCGAAGTGGCAGAGACACTCGAGTATCTCGGCATGAACCAGTACGACCAGGGCAACTACGCCGAAGCGGAGAAACTCCTGCGCGAAGCGGTTGCCCTGCAGCGGCAGCTGCTTACGGAAGGCCTGCATCCCGACCTCGCGGACAGCATCAGCAATCTCGCGCTGGTCCTGAGCGGCAGCAACCGGGATGACGAGGTAGAGTCGCTGTACCGCGAGGCGCTGGCCATGAACCAGCGCCTGCAGCTGGACGAGACACACCCGACGATTGCAGCGAACCTCAACAACCTCGCCTTCGTACTCCACGACAAGAAGGAATACGACGAAGCGGAAGAGATGTTTCGCGCGGTCATCGACATGCGCCGGAAGCGCCTCGGCGAGGAACACCCGGAAGTCGCGCTGGCGATGAACAACCTCGCGTTCCTGCTGTACGACAAGGGCGAAGCGGACGCGGCCATGGCGATGGCAGAAGAATCGCTCGCCATGTTCGAACACCTGTTTCCAGAGGGGCATCCGAACGTGGCCACCTCGCTCACCAACCTGGCTCGCTGGCTGATCGATGCCGGCGGCTATGCTAGCGCCGCACCGATGCTCGAACGATCGATTGCGATGCAGGAGGACCTGCTGGGCGACGATCACCCGCGGACCGCCGTGACCCGTACCGAGCTGGCACGCCTCTGGTATTACACCGGGCGTTATGACGAAGCGGCGGAAGCCGCGGCTGCCGCGCGTGCGAGCCTCGCGGCGTCGCTGTCGCCGGATAACTGGCGCACGGCCTGGGCCGGCGTCATCGAGGGCGCGGCGCTGACCCGCAAGAAGGACTTCAAGGCCGCCGAAAGATTGCTGGTGAATGGCTACGAGATCATGAAGGCCGACCCCGGCACGGCCGCCTTGAGCCTGGAGCAGACCGGTGCGTTCCTGGCGGAACTGTATACGACCTGGGGCAAACCGGGGCAGTCCTCCGGCTACACGGCGGATGTGCGCGAGGAATAGTTCGCCGCCGGCAACGAGCCGAACCCGGAATTGACATAAACCGGATATATTTTCCGGATAATCCGCGCCGCGAGTTGTATGCCGCCCGGTGCATCCCTAGAATGCCCGCGACGGATCCCGCGCCGACAGCCCGCGTACCTGGGCGAAAAAGTACAATAAATTCGCGGCCAGTTTCCAATAATCAAGAATCGGGACAATGACAATGAAGCGAACGGAGCGGATGAAGTCTTCTGGATTGGTGCTTTCCTGCGCAATGCTCTCGGGCATCGGCGCCGCGCAGGCGGAGACGGCGGGACCGGTCGTTTGCGGCGGCCCCGACGCGAGCTGTTACCAGGTCTACCTGTATGACACCGAAAGCGACGCCGAGGCCGAGATCGGCTGGGAAGCGGCGCGGGCGGCGGCCAACGAAAAACTGAACGACGGCGTGACTGGCCGGCTGGCGACGATCACTTCTGCGGAGGAGGACGAGTTCATCCGGCAACTCGCGGTTAGCACTTTTTCTGCAACCGGTTTTTCCCCCGCCGAACTGTGGGCCGGCGGTTTCCAGTCGCCGCAAGGCGATGAACCCGGCGCCGTGGAGCCCGACGGCAACTGGCAGTGGATCAATGGCGAAGGCCTGTTCCTGTACACGAACTGGGATTCGGGCGAGCCGAACGATATCGACGGCGAAGAGCATCTCGGCATCGGCCGGCAGGGATTCGGCGAGGACAGCTACGGCTGGAACGACGAAGCATTCCTCGGCAACATCGGCGGCTACGTTGTCGAGTTCGGCGCATGGTTCCCGGCTGAGAACGCCGTCGTATTCCCGCCGAGCCCCGAGACGCAGATCACCGCGGTCGCGCAGGAAGTCGTCGAGGCCGGCACCTTCCAGCAGTTCTCCTGCATGCTCACGCAGCCGGTGCACCTGATCGCCGCGACGAATCTCGTCAAGGAGATCCGCAATACGCCGGGCTGCGAGGAACTTGCGGCGCGCCTGCCCGACACTTACAAGGCCTCGCTGCTCCCGTACCAGCGGGCGTTCGCGACCATCGTCGACGAGAACGGTACGGTGTACGACAACACGGAGACCCGCGGTACCGGGAAGCAAGCGAAGCTCGTGGCTCGATTCGTGGTGACGCTCGTCCTCACGCGCGACCTGCAAGGCCAGCTTGCCGACCTCACGAACGGCGTCATCCTGTCGCAGGAAGAAGCCGCCAACCTGTTGCCGGCGGAACCGACCTGCGACACTGCAGCGGTGAACAATTCGCCGACGACAGTCGGCGTCACGCTCTCGGCCGAGACGGCGAGCGGCGCGTTTGCCCGAAACGTCACCGCGACCTGCAATCGCACGCGCAGCGCCGTGCGTTACTCCGACAACCTATACGCGTACCCGATCCGCAACGTGTCGCAGATATCGCCGCCAATCCTGCAGGTCTTGCAGGAAAGCGTGGATCTGCGCCAGACGATCAGTCGCGAAATCAGCGCCGGCTGCGTGAACGTGAACTTCCTGAAGGCGCTGCGCAAACAGACAGATGCCGCGGTGCTCAAGGCTTTGTCGGGCAACCCGGCGCTCATCGAAGCGGCCATCACCGAGCTCGAAGCGGCGACGCTCGTCGCGCTTGGCACGGTGCCGGATCCCTACGGCAGCTGTCCGCGTGAACCGAAGGGCGAGATCGGCAGCCGCCTGCTCGACCTGACTTTTCACGTGCATCGCGGACTGCGCTATTCGAATACCTTTGTCCTGTACGTGATCCCGGACGAGATCAAGGCGCTGTTGCCGCCGTTCCCCGGCGACGTCGTCAGCAACTGAGCGGCCTGGCCGCCGGCGGCCGGCACGGGCTGCCTTCGGCCTGCCGTCCGGCTATGATCGGGCGGCAAAGCACGGAGGGGAACCGGTTCACGCCGTGGATGCGCCGACCAGCAGTTTGCAACAGTCTCAGCGCCGGGCCGGCGGCCGTCCGCTCGTCATCGGCGTGACCGGCCACCGCGACCTCGTCGCCGACGAGGTCGCGGGCATCGAGGCCGCGGTTCGCAGTGCATTCGCACGACTTGCCGAAAGATTCCCGGAGCGTCCGCTGCAGGTGCTATCGCCGCTCGCGGAAGGCGCCGACCGGCTGGTCGCGCGCGTCGCTGAAGACCTGGACATCGATCTCTGTGTGCCGATGCCGATGCCCGAGCACCTGTACGCGAAGGACTTCGAGTCGAGCCGCTCGTGGGCCGAATTTGGCCGCCTGACGCGCTATGCGCGGGACGTTGTCGTATTGCCGATGGCGCCCGGCAACACGCGCGAAGCGATTGCCGACTACGGTGCCGCGCGCGACCGGCAGTACGCCGAAGCCGGCGCCTGGGTCGCCGCCCATGCGGACGTCCTGATCGCAATCTGGGATGGCAGGACGACGGGCGACCTCGGTGGCACCGGCCAGGTGGTGCAGTTTCGTCTCGAGGGCAGGATGCCCGACTACATGCCCGCCTTCGCCGAGCGCCCCTTGCAGGATCTCGTGCTGCACATCGTCTGCTCGCGCGACCGCATGGACGGCGATCCGGCCGCGGGGCTCAGGCCGCTTAGCGTGCGCTGGCTCGATGCGCGCGGGCAGGTGACCCCGGAATTGCCGAAACAGGCGGAAATGCGCCTCGGCGCCGACGTCCGGTCCGACGCGGACCGGGCGCGGGGATCCGTCTTCGATCATTCCTGGCGCTTGCCGCTGGTCATCGGCGTCACCGGTCATCGCGACCTCCGCACCGACGAGCTGCCGGAGATCCGGGAGCGGGTACGGACTCTGTTCGTGGATCTCATGGCCCGGTATCCCACGCGCAAACTGCAATTATTGTCGCCGCTCGCGGAAGGTGCCGATCGCCTGGTTGCGGAAGTGGCGCTGAGCCTCGACATCGGCATTCGCGTCGTCCTGCCGATGCCGCGCGCGCTGTACTACACCGACTTTTCTTCTGCGGAGTCGGTCACCGAATTCAATGCATTGTACCGGCGCGCGGCCGATGTGCTCACCCTGCCGCTCGCCCGTTACAACAGCCTGGAGTCCATCCGCACACCGGGGCCGGCGCGCGATTTGCAATATGCGCAAGCCGGCGTGTTCCTGTCCGCGCATTGCCACATCCTGCTCGCGCTCTGGGACGGCCAGACCTCCGGCAAACTGGGTGGCACCGCGCAGGTGGTGCGCTTCCATCACCAGGACATCATGCCGGGCTACACGACAAGAACGGTCGCAAGCCAGCAAATGCTGGTCGACGACGAAAGCGACCTGATCTGCCATATCGTCTGCTCACGCGAAGGTCCGGAGGGCGCGCCGGCCGCTGGCTTTGCGCCGCTCGAGGTCTGGTGGTTCACCAATGACCTGCACGAACCCCGTACGCGCGAACTGCCGGAGCAGCATCTGCTCATCTTCCGCCGCAGCAGCGAATTCAGCGAGGACGCGACCCGGTTTCGCGCGGATATCGAAGCCGGGCGCCAGCCACTGTTGCCCACGGAAGCCACCCGGGACCTGCCGCCCGGACTGGCGAGCATCGACCACCTGTTCTGCATCGCGGACTGGCTGGCGATCCACTACCAGGGTCTGACGCTCAGGACGCTGAAATGCACACACATACTCGCGTTCCTGATGGGGTTGATGTTCATTCTCTTTTCGGACTTGCGGACGCGTGAGGTCTTCATGTTCGTGTTTCTGGTCCTGTTCCTGGTTGCGGCCACGATCCAGAAGCTGGCCGTGAAACGGGCCTGGCATCGCAAGTACCTGGACTACCGCGCACTCGCCGAAGGCCTGCGCGTGCAGTTCTACCTCGCGGCAGCCGGCGTTACGAGCGACAACGAGTCCAAGTTCACGCACGACAATTTCCTGCAGACGCAGGACCCGGAACTCGGGTGGATACGCAACGTGATGCGCGTCGCGGGTACACGGGTGGATGCCGAGCCGGCGGTGACCGCATCCGGGCTCGAATTCACCATTCGCGAATGGATCGGCGGCGCGTCCTCGGGACAGCTTGGCTACTACAAGCGCAAGGCCTTGCAGTGGCTGCACCGCAACCGCAACACCGAGCGCATGTCGACCCTGAGCCTTGCCATCAGCGTCGTCGTCGTACTCGTGATACTCATCGCAGGCAATACGCTCGGGGAACAGGTCGTCGACCCGCTGTTCATCCTCATGGGTGCTATCCTGCTCGCGTATGCCGTGCGCCAGGGCTACGCGCAGAGCATCGCGGAGAAAGAGCTGATCAAGCAGTATGAATTCATGCTTCGGGTCTTCGAGAACGCCAGCCGGCGGCTGAACGGCGCTGACGATGACCGCGAACGCCGGCAGGTGATACGCGCACTCGGCGGCTCCTGCCTCGACGAGCATGCGGAATGGATCCTCATGCACCGCGACAAGTCGCTCGACCAGGGCGACATCTGGCGCATGAGCAGCTGACGCGCCGCCGCCGGCCCGCTTGCCGTGACCCGGCATTTCCAGTCAGCGGACGAGCTCGCGGATGCAATCGTCGCGCGCGTGGGGTCTCGCGTGACTCTCGGCCTGCCGGTCGGCCTCGGCAAGGCCCTGCATGTCGCGAACGCGTTGTTCCGGCGGGCGGCGCGGGACCCGGACCTGCACCTGACGATCTTTACCGGGCTCACGCTGACGGTCCCGCGACCGCGTGGCCGGCTGGAGGCGCGGCTCCTGCAGCCACTCGTCGATCGCTGGTATCGCGGCTGGCCGGAGGTCGAGTACGCGGACGCACAGGCCGCCGACCGGCTGCCGCCGAACGTGATCGTGCGGGAATTCTACCTGCGCCCCGGCGACTATCTCGGCGTGCCATCCGCGCAGCAGGGTTACACCAGCGTCAACTACAGCCAGGTGGTCCGCGAACTGCTCGAACTGGGCGTCAATGTCGTCGCGCAGCTCGTCGCGGTCGACGCCGGCCGCCCGGGACATTACAGCCTCGGCTGCAACCCGGAAATCACCCTCGATCTCCTGCCGCAAATGCGCGGGTATCGCAACGACCGGCCGGCCGCTTTCGTCGGGCAGGTCAATTCGGCTCTCCCGTACATGGCCGGCGATGCGGAACTGCCGGTCGCGGATTTCGATTTCGTGCTCGACGGCACCGGCGTCGATCACCCGCTGTTTCCGCTGCCGAACAGGCAAGTCACGGCGCCGGACTATGCCGCGGGCATGCACGTCGCCAGCCTCGTTCCCGACGGCGGCACGCTGCAGCTCGGCATCGGCTCGCTGAGCGCCGCCGTGGCCCATTGCCTCAGGCTGCGGCACCAGGATCCCGACCTGTTCGCCGCGGTGCTCGCGCGCCTGCCGGGCGGCACCGCAAGTCCGCGCCGCAGCGTCCTGCCGGTGCAAGACCGGCCTTTTCGCCAGGGGTTGTACGCCTGCACCGAGCTCCTGAGCGACGCCCTGTTCGCGTTGCTCGAGGCCGGACTGCTCGATCGCCCGGCCGACGAGTCGGACGACACGCTGGTGCACGCTGGTTTCTTCATTGGCTCGGAAGCGCTGTACGCGGGCCTGCGCCGGCTGCCGCCGGAGCGCCGGCGCCGCATCGCCATGACCCGCATATCCTTCGTCAACACCTTGTTCGGCGAGGAGTCGCGCAAGCGCCGGCAGAGACAGAACGCGCATTTCGTGAACGAAACGATGATGGTCACGGCGCTAGGCGCGGCGGTCTCCGATGCACTCGGCGACGGTCGGGTGGTCAGCGGTATCGGCGGGCAATTCGATTTCGTTGCCATGGCGGGCGAGCTCGACGATGCCCGATCGATCCTGATGCTCAGGGCGCGCCGCGAGCACGATGGCTCCGCACAGTCGAACATCCACTGGTCGTATCCGCATGTCAGCGTGCCCCGGCAGCACCGCGATATTTTCGTGACCGAATACGGCATCGCCGCCACGCGCGGCCAGCCCGATGCCAGGGTCATCGACGCGATGCTCGGGATTGCCGACGCCGAATTCCAGCCCCGGCTGCTCGCCGCGGCACGCCGTGCCGGGAAAATCCCGGAAGATTACGTGCCGGACGCGATCCTGCGCCGCAACAGTCCGGCGGCGGTCGAAGAGGTTTTTGCGGACGGCGCGTTCGCCGCGGCGTTTCCGCCGTATCCGCTCGGCACTGACCTCAGCGCAGAGGAACAGGCCCTGGTCGAGGCGCTGGGCTGGCTCGCGCGCCGGACGTCGACGCCCGGCGGGCGGCTCGCGACCGTCGCGCGGGCGCTGCTGGCGCGGCCATGCGGCGCGCATTCCGCCGCCCTCGCGCGTCTGGGTCTCGATCGGGTCGGGAGCCTGCGCGACTGGCTGGATCGCCGGCTCGTCAGCCACGCGCTCGCCGGGCAGCGCTGACCGGCGAAATTCAGGCGCCGGCGGCCGGCGCGCTGTCGTGCTTCAGGCGCATTACCGCGCCGCGGCCGACATGCAGCAGATCGCCGACCTTCAGGATCAGGGAGTCCTCGTACTTGTCGAGGTGCTGGTCGGCATAGGCGATCTGCCAGAGCATTCGCACGACGTCGAGCTTTTCTTCCTCGTCGAGTTCCGCGTGCAGCAGCTGCGTGAGTTCATGGAGCGACACGAGGGCCTCGGCTTTTTCCTCGGCGTGGTCCGCCAGCTCGGCCGCCGCCTCGGCGTCGAGCTCGAAGTGCCGCGTGGCCAGGGTCACCACCCGGTCGAATTCCAGTTCCGAATACGTACTGTCCGCGCGCGCCACGTCGGCCATCAGAACTGCGGTTGCGAGCTTGATCGCGGAACGCCGCTCGTCCGCGGCTGCCTCGGGCTTGCTGCCGGCAAGTGCCTGCGAGATGCGCTCGAAAAGTTTCTTCAGCACGCCGCTCAGGCGCCGCCGCCGGGCGCGGGTGCGGACGCGCCGAGTGCATCGCGGAGCTCTGCGAGTTTCTCGCGCACCACCGCGCGGTGGGCAGGGCCCATGCGCAGCAGGGCCTTCTGGCCGCTCGACAACGACTCCAGGTCCGCATCGGCGTACTGGTACAGGACGTGCGGGCGGACCAGCGCCGGCGAGCTCGCGGGTTCCGGTGTCGTGACGAGGTGCTCGAGCACTTCGAGCAAGCGCGTGTGGAAGTCGCCGTCCGGATAGCCGAGGCCGACGTAGGCCTCCTGCATCAGCGGATAGAATCGTCGGTACAGAACCAGGAGTTCATCCGTTGACGTCTTCGTCAACAGTGAAACGAGATAGTCGTAACGGCGCTCATTGTCCGCTACGAACTCGTAGCGATCGGCGGCGTCCGCTTCGACGGCCGTAAAACTGCCGGGCAGCTTGCCGACCGGCCTGAGCCGCTCGGCGAGCTTGTCGCGTGGCAGGTTGTCGACGGTCGCAACGAACTTCTCGATGACGGCCTCGTTCGTCAGCAGTTCCTCCAACCCGCTGTCGAAAACTTTGCCGAGTTCGATGGTGGCCCAGGCATCGCTGTCCGCAAGCGCTGGCAACGGCTCGGCCGGCGCAGCGGTCGGGGCCGGCGGCGGCGAACTCGCCGGTTCCTCGCTTCGGCCGGCATCGGCCTCCGGTGCGACCACCGGCTCGGTCGCGGCCGGTTCCGGCGTCCGCGCATAGCGAAACCACGCAAAAGCGAGCAGCGCGATCGTGAGTACCGCGATAACCGTGCCGAACAGCCATTGGTCAGTGCGCTCTTGCATCGGTGCATTGTAGCGCAAGCCGCGCATCGGCCGTCGAGGCCCCGGCTTGCGCGCTGCGGCGCCCTTGTGCGTCAATCCCGGCAGCCATGCCGGTTTCCCAGTACCCCTCATGAGCGAGCCCGCGGACCATGACGCCGGTTTCTTCCGGCGTGCGCTCGGCGTATTCGCCTACAGCCGGCGCGCCCTCGAACTCGTATGGACGACCAATCGCAGCCTGACGCTCTCGCTGGCGGTGCTGACACTGTGCGCCGGCATCCTGCCGGCCCTGATCGCATGGATCGGCCAGCTCATCGTCGACGCGGTCGTCGCCGCGATGAGCGCGGACCGGCCGGACATACCCGGCGTCCTGCGTCTCCTGGCTTTTGAAGCCCTGGTCGTGATCACGGTGGCGGCCTGCCAGCGCGGCATTTCGGCCTGCCAGTCGCTGTTGCGGGCGCAGCTGGGACAGCGGGTCAACGTGATGATCCTCGAGAAGGCCCTGACCCTGCAGCTCACGCACTTCGAGGACTCCGAGTTCTACGACAAATTGACGCAGGCGCGGCGTGAAGCGTCGAGTCGGCCGCTGAGCCTCGTCAACCGGACCTTCGGCCTGCTCCAGAACTCCCTGTCGCTGGGGAGCTATGCATTTCTCCTGTTCGCATTTTCGCCCTGGGCGGTCGTCATCCTGGTGCTTGCAGGATTGCCATCGTTCTTCGCCGAGGCCAAGTTTTCCGGCGACGCTTTCCGACTGTTCCGCTGGCGCTCTCCCGAGACACGCATGCAGCTGTACCTCGAGACCGTGATCGCCCGTGAGGACGGCGTCAAGGAAGTGAAGCTCTATCAGCTGGGCCCGCGCCTGCTCGACCGTTACCGCGAGATATTCCACAAGCTCTACGGCGAGGACCGCAAGCTGACTCTCAAGCGGGACGGCTGGGGTTTCGCGCTCGGTCTCGTGTCGAGTGCCGCTTTCTACGGCGCCTATGCCTGGATCGTCCTCGCGACCATTGCCCGCGACATCACCCTGGGCGCGATGACGATGTATCTCATGTTGTTCCGCCAGGGCCAGTCGGCCGTCGGGGCGATACTGTCGGCGATCAGCGGCATGTACGAGGACAACCTGTACGTTTCGAATCTCTACGAGTACCTGGAGCAGCCCGTGATCGCCCGCCCCGGCAGCGCGCAGGCCGGGCCGGATCCGTCCCGCGGCCTCGAGCTGGAGCACGTGTCGTTCCGCTATCCAGGGGGCCACTCGAACGCGCTCCAGGATGTGAGCCTGCGCATCCGGCCCGACGAGAGCCTCGCGCTGGTGGGCGAGAACGGGTCCGGCAAGACCACACTGATCAAGCTGCTGACGCGGCTCTACGAACCGACCGAGGGCCGTATCCTGCTCGACGGGCTGGATCTGCGCGAATGGGACGTCGATGCGCTGCGCCGCCGCTTCGGCGTAATCTTCCAGGATTTCGGGCGCTACCAGTTCTCGGTTGGCGAGAACATCGGTGCCGGAGACGAGCGCCATTTCGACGACGAGGAGCGCTGGGCCGTCGCCGCGCGACTCGGCATGGCGGCGCCGTTCATCGACGAGTTCCCCGAGCGCTACCACACGCAGCTCGGCCGCTGGTTCAGGAACGGCCGGGAACTGTCCGGCGGCCAGTGGCAGCGCATCGCGCTGTCGCGCGCTTTCATGCGAGCTGACGCCGACATTCTCGTTCTCGACGAACCTACGGCGTCGATGGATGCCGCCGCCGAGGCCGCGATCTTCGAGCATTTCCGGCGGCTGAGCGAAAACCGCATGGTGATCCTGATTTCGCATCGTTTCTCCACGGTGCGTACGGCCGAACAGATCGTCGTCATCCACGAGGGCCGGATCGTCGAGCAGGGCAATCACGACAGCCTGATGGCGGCCGACGGCCGCTATGCGCAACTTTTTCGCCTCCAGGCGCGGGGTTACCAGTGAGCACCCGGCCGGGCCGTCAACCGCGACACGGGGAACGCGTTACAATGGCTGCCCCCGGGTTTTCACGATCGCCGACGAATTCATGAAACCCCCTGCAATGTCCGCCAGGCCGCGGCCGGCATGGCTCCTGCTCGCGGCCTCTGTCGCGCTGTCGGCGTGCACCGAAGCGCCGCCGGCAGCCGGGCCCCGGCAGGAGGCGCCTGTACGGGTTATTGCCGAACCGATGCGTTTCGAGCCCGCGAGCACGCGGGTGGAAGCCGTCGGCACGTCCCGGGCGCTGCGCTCCGTCTCAGTCCATCCCGCGACCTCCGGGCAAGTCGTAGCCGTACATTTCCAGCCGGGGCAGTACGTCGCCGCCGGCGACGTGCTCGTGGAACTCGACAGCCGCGACGAGAAACTCGCCGTGCAACTCGGGCAGGTGCGCTTGCAGGATGCCGAGACATTGCACGATCGCTACCGCCGCAGCGGCGAGACGGGCGCCGTCACGCCGACGCAGCTCGACGCCGCCGCGACCCAGGAGGAGGCGGCGCGCATCGAACTCGGCCGGGCGCAGGTGGCGCTGGACGACCGGTTCATCAAGGCACCTTTCGCCGGGCACGTGGACGTCACGGATGTCGATCCCGGCGACCGGATCAACGAGGAGACGCTGGTCACGACGCTGGACGATCGCGGCGCCTTGCTCGTGAACTTCGAGGTACCCGAAGTGCTGGTCGGGGAACTCAAGACCGGCGACCAGGTGTCGCTGGTCGCGTGGGACCGGGAAGAGAGCGCGCTGTCCGGCCGCGTCGTGGAGATTTCGAGCCGTATCGATCCGGCGACGCGTACATTCGTCGCCCGCGCTACGGTCGACAACGACGATGACAGGCTGCGCCCGGGAATGAGCTTTCGGGTGTCGGTCAACATCGAGGGCCGCGCCTATCCGGTGATTGCCGAAACGGCGTTGCAATGGGGCGCGGATGGCGCATACGTCTGGCTGATCGTCGACAGCGTTGCAAAACGCAAGAGCGTGAAGATCGTGCAGCGCCAGCAGGGTCGCGTCCTGGTGGACGCGGACATCGGCGCGGGCGATCTGGTCGTGGTCGAAGGCATCCAGCGGATGCGCAACAACGTGCCGGTCGAGTACGAAACCACGGGGCTCGCGGACAGCACTGTCGACGGCAGTGCGATGACGGAACCGTCCGGTGGGCGCTGACACGCGAGCGTCATGAAACGGGATTCCGGCAATCCCGACGCGCTGGGCGGAGCGCCCGACGTCAACGACCTGCCGAGCCTGAGCATCCGGCGGCCGATCCTCGTCCTGGTGCTGAACCTGCTGGTCGTGCTCGCCGGTATCGCGGCCATCCTGGCCGTGGAGACGCGCGAGCTGCCCGACGTCGACATTCCCATCGTGAGCGTGCGCGCCGAGTACCCCGGCGCGTCGCCGGAAACGATGGACGCCGAGGTCATCAGCCTGATCGAGGGCGCGGTCGCGCGGGTATCGGGCATCCAGAACCTCGAGTCGGCCTCGGAGGAGAACAACGGCCGTATCCGCATCGAGTTCCGGCCCGGCATCGATCTCGATAGCGCGGCGTCCGATGTCCGCGAGGCGGTCAATCGCGTCGCTCCGCGACTGCCGGAGCGGCTCGAGCGTATCGATGTCATCAAGGCCGACGACGATGCGCTGTCAGTGGTGAGTATCGCGGTGGTCAGCGACGCGCTGATCGAAGAAGAACTCACGCGCGTCGTCGAACAGGACATCATCCCGGAAATCGTTTCGATCGAAGGGGTCGCCGACGTCGAACTCAACGGCGGCCGCAGGCGGATGCTGCGGGTCGTGGTGGACCCGCTGCGGCTGGCGACATACGGCCTGTCCGTGACCGATGTATCCCAGGTCCTGGAGCTCGCACCCTTCGACGTGCCCGCCGGCAGCTTCCGTTCCGAGGACCAGGAGCTGATCGTGCGCGCCGATGCATCGGTCGTCACCGCGGCGGAGGTCGAGGACATCATCGTCCGCGACACGATCCGTATCGGCGACGTCGCCAACGTGTACTTCGGTCCCGAGGATGCGACTACCTATACGCGACTCGACGGCCGGCCCGTCGTGAGTCTCGGGGTGATCCGCCAGGCGCGCGCCAACACCATCCGGATATCGGACTCCGTGCACCGGGCGATCGAAAGCATCAACGCGCGCTTCGACGAGCTCGAACTCGTCGTCATCGACGACCAGGCGCAGTTCATCCGCAGTTCCGTCACGGAAGTCCTTTTGTCACTGAGCCTCACGATAACGATCGTGGTCGCGACGATCTGGCTGTTCATCGGGTCGTTCCGCGCGACCCTCATTCCCAGCGCCGCCATTCCGGTGGCGTTAGTCGGCACGATCGCCGCGATCTGGCTCTTCGGGTTTTCCATCAACATCCTTACGCTCCTGGCGCTGGTGCTGGCCACCGGCCTCGTGGTAGACGACGCGATCGTCGTTCTCGAGAACATCAAGCGGCGCCGGGCCCAGGGCCTTGGCGCGCGGGCTGCGGCCGTGCTCGGCACCCGGCAGGTCTTTTTCGCCGTGGTCACCACGACGGCGGTGCTGGTGTCGGTCTTCATCCCCATCGCTTTTCTGCCCAGCACGGCGGGCCGGCTGTTTCGGGAATTCGGACTCGTCCTCGCCTGCGCCGTCGCGATCTCGTGTTTCGTGTCGCTTACCCTGGTCCCGGCCGCGGCATCGCGACTGCCGGCACAGGGCAGCTCGGGCGCATTCCGCAATGGCGTCGTGCGATTCGGCGAACGGCTGAACCGCGGGTATGCCCGCTCGCTGAGGGCCACCCTCGAGCACCCGTGGCTCGCACTCGCCGCGGCCCTCCTGTTCGCCGCCGCCGGCGTGCTGTTGTTGCGGTCCATAGACCAGGTCCTCCTGCCGGACGAGGACCGGAGTTACGTCGGGATCGATGCGACCGGCCCGGACGGCGTCGGCATCGGCTACATGGATCGTCAGGCCAGGGTCATCGAGCAGCAGGTCCAGCCGCTCGTCGACAGCGGCGAGGCGAGGTCGATCCTGACCATCATCGGCATGCGCGACCCGAACCGTGCGAATGTCAACGTGCCCCTGGCCGACTGGCATCAGCGCACGCGCAGCCAGCGGGAAATCATGGATGCGCTGAACGTGCCGCTGTCGCAGACGCCCGGTGCCTACATCTCGGTGCAGGGCAGCAACAGTTTGAATCTGCGCCAGTCCTCCGGCCAATTGGAGGTGGCCCTGCTCGGCAACGACTACCCGACGATTTTCGAGGCCGCGAAGTCTTTCGTGGCTGCGCTGGAAACCGGCATGCCGTCGGTGTCGCAACTTCAGATCTCCTACGATCCGACGCAACCGCAGCTGTCGGTCGACATCGACCGGCGGCGCGCGGCAGATCTCGGCATCGATCTCACGAATCTCGCCAATACGATGCGCGCGATGATCGACGGCGACGAACTCGTGGACCTCAATGTCAACGACGAGGCCGTACCTATCCTGCTCGAATCTTCGAGTGGTGAGATCAACGATCCCACCGACCTGGTCAATCTGTATGTCAGCGCCGAAGCGGGCCGGCTGGTGCCGCTCTCCAGCATCGTGACACTGCGCGAGGAAGGGGTCGCGGCGGAACTCGATCGCGTCGCCCAGCGCCGTGCAATCGAGGTCGACATGAACCTCGACCCGGCGATGCCGCTCGGCAAGGCGGTGGAGCAGCTGCGTGAACTGGCCGCCGACGTGCTCCCCGAGGAGGTCTCCTTGCTCCTGATGGGCGAGGCCGCGACGCTCGAGGAGACATCGCGGGAAGTGTTGTTCACCTATGCCATCGCGCTGGCCGTGATCTTCCTGGTGCTGGCTGCGCAGTTCGAGGGATTCACGAGCGCCATCGTCGTCACGCTGATCGTGCCGTTCGGGGTCGCGTCCGCGGTGCTCGCGCTCTGGCTGACCGGCACCTCGCTCAACATCTACTCGCAGATCGGGCTCGTGCTGTTGATCGGCGTGATGGCCAAGAACAGCGTGCTGCTGGTCGAGTTCGCGGATCAGTTGCGCGACGAAGGCGTCGAGATTCGCGAGGCGATCGAGCAGGGCGCCGGCATCCGGCTGCGGCCCGTGATGATGACCATGGTGTCGACGGTGATCGGCGGGCTGCCGCTGATTCTCGGTAGCGGCGCGGGTGCGGAAGCGCGCGAGTCGATCGGCTGGGTGGTATTCGGTGGGCTCGGCATCGCGGCCGTCTTCACGCTGTACCTGACGCCGGTGCTGTACCTGCTGCTCGGCCGCTACTCCAAGGCCCGGGCGCACGAGGCCGAGCGCCTGTCCGAGGAACTGCGCGACGCCATGCTCGCAGCCGAGCGGCGCTAGGGCGGCGCGGGCGGTGCTGGCAGGGCATGGATACAGGGCGATTGACGGCACTTTCCAGAATGAGTATTCTGGATTCATGGTGAGGACCCGGGAATTCGACCCCAATACGGCGCTGGCGACGGTCATCGACCTGTTCGCGGCGAAAGGCTATACGGACACGTCGATGGAGGACATTGTCCGCGCGACCGGGGTCAGCCGTTACGGTCTGTACGGCACCTTCGGCAGCAAGCGTGAATTGTTCGAGCAAGCCCTGGACCGCTACGCCGAACAAATGGGCCGCCAGTCGTTCCTGCGCCTGCTCGAACCCGGCGCCTCGCTGGCCGAGATTCGCCGTATCTTCGACGAACGCATCGAGTACATGAGCGCGGAAGGCGGGCAGAAGAGCTGCCTATTCATACACTCGACCATGGAACTCGCGCCCGGTGATCACGTATTGCAGGAAGTGCTGCAAAAGTTCATGGGGCGCATCGCCAAGGTGTTTTCCATCGGCCTGCGCTCCGCCCAGGAGCGGGGCGAGGTGCGCGCGGACATCGACGTCCGTGCGGCGGGAGATCACCTCACCGGCCTCATGTTCGGCCTCGCGGTGCTGGCGCGCGCCGGCTACCGCCGCGCAGCGCTCGAAGGCCTGGTCGACAGTGCCCTCAAGGCCCTGCAGCCGCCGACGCAAGCTTAAGGCTATCGTCATGAACCCGACCTTGGATTGTCTTGAACAGAATGAATGTTCTGTGTGTGCGGGCAGGCAACAGGGCAATTCCGCCCTTTGGCTGGCCCAAAACAGAACGAACATTCTGCAATCGTCCGGCAACTCGTTGCCGCATTTCACTACCCGGAGTAATAAGCCATGAAAACCACTGTCACGAACGGACTTCGCAACTTGCTGGCCAGCGCCGTGTTTGTAACGAGCGCAGCATCCGGCGCAGGTTTTTACGAAGCGGCGCCGCCAGGCGACATCGACATGTGCGTTGCCGAAATACGCGAGCGCGCGGATTTCAGCGATGCGGCGCGCGTACGCCACGACATCGTTGCCACGACGCGGCGTGCGGTCGGTTTCGAAATCGAGATCGAAACGACGGTGTATGCGCCGACCCGTGGTGCAGTTCTTCGTGAATACGAATCGGTCTGCGTCGCGACCGGCGGGCGGTCGCCGTCGCGGTTCCGCATCAACGAAAAGCAGTGAAGTGCTGTTCCGTCCCGGGCCGCATGGACGCGGTTCCGGGGCTTGGTTTCACATAAGGTCGTGAGTCGCTGTTCTCCGCGCGGAACTGATTCTGCTACCCTGCTATCCAAGCCCTGAGACGACAAAAACAGGCGATGGGCACAGGCCAGCAGAAGGGCCGCAAACATTGCCGAGGAGCGAAAGCATGGATACCGGATGGGTGCAGGTCTTCGTACTGACGCTGGCGGAGTGTGTGGCGCCGGCCGGCAAATCGGTCTGCCAGCAAAGCCAGTTCGAACTCAGTTTCCTGAGTCGGGCCGATTGCGAGTTCGCGCTCGAACAACTCATCGAACTCAAGTCCCAGTCGCAGCAGGTCATCGTCGACAAGGCGCGCTCGGGCTGTGCGTCGACGACCGTGCAAAGCGCAGTATTCCCCGACCAGGCGGCGGCGAACACCGCGCTGTCCGGCGAGGAAGGCTGGCGTGAACCGCAGGATGCAAAGCCGGGCGAGTCTGCCGAGCCAGGCGAACCGAGCGAACCGGGCGAGCCGAGCGAACCGGGCGAGCCGAGCAAGTCCCTGGTGTCGCACCAGGAACGCCTCGAATCCCTGAAGACCTGTGACGAGACCGCCGGGCTCGCGCCCTGCAAGATCGGCGAGATCATCATCGAGGGTGCGTCAGAGGACGTCGAGGTGTGGCGCCGAGACTGATCGCCGGCCGGCATCCGACCGGCCGCGATTATGGTCAAT
Source organism: uncultured Pseudomonadota bacterium (assembly GCA_963770585.1). GTDB lineage: Bacteria > Pseudomonadota > Gammaproteobacteria > Steroidobacterales > Woeseiaceae > UBA1847. The sequence continues at coordinate 600,349 of CAVYQH010000001.1, forward strand.
AGATCGATAGAGACCGTGCAAAAGCAAAAATAATAAAAACAATTAATTAGAAAAAGTCCTGCGAGGACTTGAACATGATTCTATAGATCTATAGAATCCCGGCGCATTCGACCATGGCACAGGGATGCGCATGTCCGCCGAGCCGCACAATCGCTACCAGCAGCAGAAGGATCTCGCCGTCAAAGCGGCGGCTGCCGAGTTTGCGGAGAAGGGCTACCACGGCGCCAGCACCAAGGGAATTGCGGCGCGACTCGGCGTCAAGCAGGGCAGTCTCTACTATTACTTCAAGTCCAAGGAAGATGCGCTGCTCGAAGTCTGCCTGTACGGCATCCGCGATTACGCGCACCGAATGGAGAAGATCGCATCGAACGAACAGCCGTTCGAGGCCAAGCTGCTCGCGACGATTGCTTCGCACCTTTCCAGTTACCGCTCCACCAGTGAAGCGCTCAAGGTCTACAACGACGAACGGCTCTATCTGTCGGCACAAAAGCGCGTGCAGCTCAAGGAACTTGGTTCGGCCTATCGCGAACTCCTGGAAGGCATTTTCGCGACCGCGATCGCGGACGGCGTGCTGCGCGCAGACGTCGACGCGCATTTCGCGGCGCAGGCCGTGATCGGCATCTGTAACGCCTGGGGCGACCACATCGTCCGCGAGCCTGACCTCGACCTGTTCGAACTCACGCAGCAGTGCACGGAACTGCTGTTGCGCGGGTTCGCCCGATAATTACCCTCAACCTCAACACATACTCAAGGACAACGACATGGGTGCATTCAAGGAGCCGCACGGCGGAGAGCTGAAGGAACTCTATCTCCCCGAAGGCAAAGCCGACGACGAGAAAGTGCGGGCCAAGGACTACAAGTCCTGGGACCTCACGCCGCGGCAGATCTGCGATCTCGACCTGCTGATGAACGGCGCATTCTCGCCGCTGGACGGCTTCATGAAAGAGGCCGACTACGACGGCGTGTGCAAGGATATGCGCCTCGAGAGCGGAGTACTCTGGCCGATGCCCATCACGCTCGACGTCACCGAAGCATTCGCCGAGCAGCTGAAAACCGGCAAACGCATCGCGCTCCGGGACCAGGAAGGCGTCCTGCTGGCAACCATGGACGTCGAGGAAATCTGGCGCCCCGACCTTGCCAGTGAGGCGAAGCATGTCTACGGCACGAACGACGACCTGCATCCTGCCGTCGCATTCCTGCAGAACCGGTCGAATCCCGTCTACGTTGGCGGTCGTCTCTATGGCATCGAGCCCCCGACCTACTACGACTTCAAACTGCTGCGCGATACGCCGTCGGAACTCCGTGGCCGTTTCCGCAAGCTCGGCTGGCGCCGGATCGTTGCCTTCCAGACGCGCAACCCGCTGCACCGCGCGCACCAGGAACTGACGTTCCGCGCGGCGAAGGAAGCCGAGGCGAACCTGCTGATCCACCCGGTGGTCGGCATGACCAAGCCGGGCGACATCGACCATTTCACGCGCGTTCGCTGCTACGAGCATGTGCTCGAACAGTACCCGGAGCAAACGACGCAACTGAGCCTGCTGAACCTCGCCATGCGCATGGCCGGGCCGCGCGAGGCCTTGTGGCACGCAATCATCCGCAAGAACTACGGCTGCACGCACTTCATCGTCGGCCGCGACCACGCGGGCCCGGGCAACGACAGGAACGGCAAGCCGTTCTACGGCCCGTATGACGCGCAGGAGCTGTTCAAGCAGTACGAGGAAGAAATGGACATCACCATGGTGCCGTTCAGGAACATGGTGTACGTGGAGAACAAGGCCGAATACCTGGCCGACGACGAGACGCAGCCGACCGACAAGGTCCTGAACCTGTCCGGCACCGAGTTCCGCCGCCGCCTGCAGGAGGGTCTCGACATCCCCGAATGGTTCTCGTACCCGAAGGTCGTCGAGGAACTGCGCCGCGCGCACCCGCCGAAGCACAAGCAGGGATTCACGGTCTTTTTCACAGGCTTGTCCGGTTCCGGCAAGTCGACCGTCGCCAACGCGCTGATGGTGAAACTGCTGGAGGAGGGTTCACGCCCGGTGACCATGCTCGACGGCGACGTCGTGCGCAAGCACCTGTCGAGCGAACTCACGTTCTCCAAGGAACACCGCGACCTCAACATACGACGGATCGGTTACGTCGCCAGTGAGATCACCAAGAACGGTGGCATCGCTATCTGTGCGCCTATCGCTCCGTATGCCGCGACCCGGCGCCAGGTGCGCGAGATGATCACGCCTTACGGCGGATTCCTCGAGACCTGGGTTTCCACGCCGATCGAGGTGTGCGAAGCCCGCGATCGCAAGGGCCTGTATGCGAAAGCTCGTGCCGGCCTGCTCAAGGGTTTCACCGGCATCGACGATCCGTACGAGGTACCGCAGAACGCCGAGATCGTGATCGACACCGGCGAACTGTCGCCGGATCTCGCGGCGCATCGCGTGCTGATCACGCTCGAGAAGCTCGGCTACCTGCGCTAGAAACAGCTGAAATACCCGGCGGGGCATGCGTTAAGGGAATGTGACGCATGCCCCGTTTTGCCATTCGGGAAACGCTACTATCGGGCGCAGGTTTGGGCTTGCCACGTGCGGGTTCTGACGATGCAGACATGGACGTATTGCAGGTCGACGACCGCGTTTGCGGTCGCGTGCGCGTCCTTCCTGCTGTCGGCCTGCGAAGTGCAGACCTATGACGAGGCGGCATCCGCCTTTGACAACGGCGGCGGCCCGCCCGTGTTGCCGCCCGATGACGACGATCCGGACAACGACGTCACTTTCGGCCCGAGATTCTCCGAGATTCAGGCCAGCGTCTTCACTTCCGACTGCGCGACCTCGTCCTGTCACGCAGGCGCGAACCCGGCGGCGGGTCTGAATCTCGAGGCCGCCCAGAGTTACACGAATCTCGTCGGCATCCTGAGCAGCCAGGAGCCGACACTGCAGCGCGTCGAACAGGGCGACCCCGCCAACAGCTACCTGATTCGCAAAATGAGCGGCACCGCAGACACCGGTGAAGTGATGCCGCCCTCCGGCGGACTGTCGCAGCCGGCGATCGACGTGATCCGCCAGTGGATCTCCGACGGGGCGCTGGACGATCGCACACAGCCGACTGCGCCGCTGCGCGTGACTTCGCTCATGCCGGCGCCGAATGCGGTGCTGAGTGCGTCACCGGCGCAGATCGTCGCCGGTTTCGATCGCGACCTGGATACATCGACAGTGAACGCGCTGACTTTCACCCTGCGCGGCAGCGGTGGTGACGCGAGTTTCACCGACGGCAATGAAGTGCAGGTCAACGCGAGTTCGATCGCGGTGCCGCCGGGCAACCCGCGCAGTGCCGTTTTCGACCTCGCAGGCGTCACGCTGGCCGACGACACCTACCGGGTCTCGCTGGCGGGTGCCGGCGCGTCGCTCGTCATGGACATCGACTCGAATGCGCTCGACGGCGAGTTTTCCGGCACCTTCCCTTCAGGCAATGGCGTTGCAGGTGGTAATTTCACGGCCCAGTTCTCCGTGTCTGCGCCAGCCCAGACCGGCCCGACGCTCGACCAGGTCCAGGCCACCGTGTTCACGCCGAATTGCGCGAGCTGCCACACCGGTCCGGCGGGAAGTCCGCTACCGGCCGGGCTCGATCTCTCGAACGCCGATGCGAGTTTCCAGTCGCTGGTTGGCGTCTCCAGCGTCCAGAACGGCGCCCTGCTGCGCGTTGCACCCAACGACCCGGACGCGAGCTACCTCGTCCACAAGATCGAGGGCAACGCCGGCACCGGCAACGTCATGCCGCCGACCGGCCTGCTTCCGCAGGCCATGCTCACCCAGGTACGCCAGTGGATTGCGGACGGCGCGTTGCGGTAGCCGCGACGCTAAGTCCTTCTCGAAAGTCAGAACGAAAGTCACCTGCACCGCAGGGCTGATCGCGGTCAAGTCGGCGACCTCGCGCAATCTGTCGACGCCGTCAGCCAAGTCGACCTCAGTGGCGATTCTTGCCCGCCAAGACGGCATCGCCAATTGCAGTTATCATGACCCGTCCCGCCGGGCGCCATCGGAATCCGAGCGACCGTGCATCGAACTGACCGGAAGTCAAACGCATGCCGAAGAAGACGGACCCCGTTCGCGGCGTCGATCCCCGCGACCTCAGCCTGGAGTCCGTGCACTGGGACCAGGACCTGACCTACGGCGGTTACCTGTCACTCGACAAATTGCTCGATTGTCAGCACCCCCTGACGAACGCGCACGACGAGATGCTGTTCATGATCATCCACCAGGCGTCGGAACTATGGATGAAGCTGTGTCTGCACGAACTCAGGGCGGCGATGCGCGAGCTTGCCTCGGACAATCTTGACGCCACGTTCAAGATGCTGGCGCGGCTGTCACGGATCCAGGGTCAGCTGCGACAAAGCTGGAGCGTTCTCGCCACGATGACGCCGGCCGACTATCTCGATTTTCGCGACGCGCTGGGCCAGAGCTCGGGATTCCAGTCGTTCCAGTATCGCGAAATCGAGTACGCGCTCGGTAACAAGAACGCCGCGCTGATGGAAGTGCACCGCGAACGGCCGGAGCACTACGAGCGGCTGAAGGCCGTGCTGGCAGCGCCGAGTTTCTACGATTTGTGCCTCAAGGTGCTGGCGCGCCGCGGATTCGACATCCCGGACAACTACCTGGAGCGCGACTGGGCGCTCCCGTATGTGCCGTCGGAAGCGGTTGAATCCGCCTGGGCAGAGGTGTACACGGCTCCCGACGAACATTGGGACCTGTATGAACTGGCGGAGAAGCTGGTGGACCTCGAATACGAATTCCAGATGTGGCGATACAGCCATATGAAGACTGTGCAACGCATCATAGGCTTCGGACCCGGCACCGGCGGCACCAGCGGCGTCGAGTTCCTCAAGAAAGCACTCGACCTGCAGTTCTTTCCCGAGTTGTGGAGCGTGCGCAGCCGCCTGGACCGGCAGCGAAAATAGTCAGCCGGAGGGCGGGGAGACGATGAGAAATCCGTTCGCATCAGTCGGGCCGGGGCTCATTCTCGCTGCGGCCGCCGTCGCCGGGCCGGTCACGGCCGTCGACCTGGAAAGCTGGCGGCAAGTCGGCAGCCCTGCCTGGCGCTTCGACGCCGACGGCGCGGAAGCGGGTCCGGCCGACACCGAGAGCTTCCTGGTCAGCAAGGAACTCTACGGCGACTTCGAACTGTCCATGGAGTTCTGGATCGAGGACCACACCAACAGCGGCGTATTCGTGCGCTGCGGCGACATCGACGGCGTGGACGCGATCAATCCCGTCGATTGCTTCGAGATCAATATCTACGATTCGCATCCGACGCCGGACTATCGCACGGGGTCGGTCGTCACACGGATGCCGCCAGCCGCCAGCGTGATGACACTCGACCGCTGGAACCGACTCTCGATCCGCATTGTGGGGCCGCGGCTCGAGGTCACCGTGAACGGCGTGCCGACCGCGCTACTCGAAGATGCGCGCGCCGGCACGGGCCCGGTCGCGCTGCAGTATGCCGGCCGCGGCCTGGTGCGTATCCGCAAGCTGGCGATCGAACGGGTGGAGCCGAAGACAAGCCCCTGATCAGCGCTGCCGGTCCCACTGCGCCGGCATCAGCATGCGGACGAAGTACGCGTATTCGAGCGCCGTGCGCATCGCGAGCTGCTCCTGGTTGGCCGTGCCGCCGTGGCCGCCCTCGGTGTTTTCGTAGTACCAGAACCCGTAATCCCGGTCTTCGAGTGCCTTCGCCATCTTGCGCGCATGGCCGGGATGCACGCGGTCGTCCAGGGTTGAGGTATAGAAGAAGACGCGCGGGTAGTCCGCGCCGGCGGCGAGGTTGTGGTAAGGGGAGTATTCGCGGATGAACGCCCAGTCCTCGGGCAGGTCCGGGTTGCCGTACTCGCCCATCCAGCTCGCGCCGGCCAGGAGCTTGTTGTAGCGCCGCATGTCGAGCAGCGGCACGCCGATGTCGAATGCGGCGAACAGGTCGGGCCGCTGCGTCAGCGCCACGCCGAGCAGCAAGCCGCCGTTCGATCGGCCGAGCGCGCCGAGCCGCTTTGCCGATGTGACGCCCGTGCGTATGAGTTCCTCGGCGATTGCGATGTAATCGTCGAACGCGCGCTGGCGGTGCTCACGCAGCGCAGCCGCGTGCCACTCCGGCCCGAATTCGCCGCCGCCCCGCAAATTGCCGAGTGCCAGCACGCCACCCCGGGACAGCCACATCCGGCCGGCGAGCGCCCCGTGCTGCGGCCGCGACGGATCCTCGTAGTACACGGGCAGGATCGAGGTCTGGAAGCCGCCATAGCCGTACAGAATTGTCGGCGCGTCGCCCGCCTCGAGCACTGCTTTCCGGCCCGCGACGAAATACGGGACTCGCGTGCCGTCGGCGCTCCGCGCAAAGCGCTGCTCGACCACGACGTCACTCGCATCGTACAGCGCGGGCATCTGTGCAACCGCCATGAGCCGGTCATCCACGGAAACGTGGTAGAGCGTCGTCGGCTGCACGATGCTCTCATAGGTCACGAAGAAGTCGCGCCGCGCGCTGGCTGCAGCCGCCAGCTTGGCCACCCCGTTATCGGGCATGGGCACCTCGCTCAAGAGCCAGTTGCCGTTCGCGAACCTCACGCGCCGGATCCGGCCGCGGACGTTGTCCAGCAACTGCAGGTAGACGGCATCGCTGCCGGTCTCTATCTCGTCGATCGCCTGGCTCGGGCTCGGCCGGAACACCAGTTCCGGCGGCTCGCCGGCGAGCGGCACGGCGAGTACGTCGCCGGCCGCAAACCCGCGCTCGCCGTCCTGCCAGTCCTGTTTCAGGAGGACGATCAGCCGGCCGGCGACGACGCCCTCCGTCTGGATCCGTCGCGGCAGGTCCAGGGCCGTGCCCGCTCGTCCGCGCGTCACGGGCAGCACCTGCACGTCGTTCCAGTCCGCTGCCAGCCGCAACAGGAAAACGTCCGTCCGCCCGCCGGCGCTGCCGTAGGCTTCCGGTGCGAGCAGCGTGTCCTCGACGGTTACGGTGTACAGGCTTTCGGCCTGTTCCAAAGGCCGGCCCCGGCGCCACAGGCGGGCCTCGCGCGGGTAACCGGAGTTGGTCAGGCTGCCAGGTCCCCAGTCCGTGGCAACGGCCAGCGTGTCCTCGTCGACCCAGGCGACCGTGGACTTCGCTTCCGGTACCACGAATCCGTCGCTCACGAAGTCCCGGCTCTCGAGCGAGAACTCGCGAAACAGGGACTCGTCCTTGCCGCCATCGGAGAGTTCGAGGAGGCAGCGGTCGCTTTCGCCGCCCACGCAGTCGATGGACTGGTAGACCCAGTTCGCGCCTTCCTCGCGGGCGAGGGCGTCGAGGTCGAGCACCGTCTGCCAGGCCGGTTTACCGGCCGCGAGACGATCGACCGGCGTGCGACGCCAGATGCCGCGCACGTGCACCGGGTCCTGCCAGAAGTCGTGAAAGGCGTCGCCGACAATGCTGCCGCTCGGCAGTCGAGCGTCCGAGGTCAGGATGGCATAAGCCTCCGCGTTCAGTGCTGCGAAGACCGGGGTGTCACGCAGCTCCGCGAAGGTCTCGGCGTTCCGTTCGTGCACCCACTCGAGCGCCTTCTTGCCCTGGATTTCCTCGAGCCACAGGTAGGGGTCGTCCTCCGCGGCACAGGCGAATCCGCCCGCAAGGCAGGTGAGCGGCAACCAGCAGGCACGCAGCTTGATCATGTCGATCTTCAAGACGAGTACTTCAATGGATGTGCGGCAACGCGAAAACGACGAACATCCCGAGCAGGATGCCGGCGCGGAAGCCCCAGTTATCCGCCGGGACGAAGACGTCACCGTCATGGTGGCGGTGGCTGACGCCGAAAGCGACGACGTGCACCAGCGAACCGGCGACAAAGGCCTGGAAGAGCGCGAGGCTGCGCGTCGAGGTGACTTCGACGACCGGCGCGCCGAACACGTAGGCGAGTCCCGTCGCCGCGATCATCAGTGCGAATGTCATCACGGCCGCGCCGATGCCGAACTGCGGCCTCACCGACCACCAGAGCAGCATGCCGACCGGCAGTTGATGCAGGATCACGCCGAGTGCGAGGGGATTGCCGAACGGGGCCTGCGGAGCCTGGCCGCCGTTCGCGCCCGGCAAGAGCGCGATGCCGTCCATGACCGCGTGGATCACCAGACCGAGTGCCGCCAGCACGACGATGAACACGTGCGCATGCTGCACGGAACGATGGAAGGCCCGCTCGATGACGACCGGGAACGCGAGGCCCGCCGTCAGCGCCACGAGCGCAAGCCAGCCGCCCAGGTCGATGGCGGACGGGATGATGTTGATGCAGACGATGCCGGCGATGGCCACCAGCACGAAGCCGTCCAGCATCTGCTTGACGAGCGGCTGCGTGCGGCCCCAGGCGTAGATGAACGGCCCGAGGAGCAGGGCCGCCGTGCTCAGCCAGAAGTTCAAGTCTGCGACCCCAGTCCGCGCGGCCGGATCAGTCCCGGATGCGCAGCACCACCTTGCCGCATGCCTGGCGCTCGGCGATGCGCCGGAACGCCGCCCTGAAATCCTCGAACGCGTAGCTTTCGCTGATCCGGGGTTTGAGGGTTCCGTCGCTGATCCAGGCCATGAGTTCCTCGAGGTTGTCACGATGCAGGTCGGGATGGCGCCTGAGCCAGGTTCCCCACCAGACGCCGATGATACTGGCTTCCTTGAGCAGAGCGATATTCGCCGGGAAGGCCGGAATGTCGCCGCTCGCAAAGCCCACGACGAGGTGCCGCCCGTGCCAGGCGAGTCCCTTTTGCGCCTGCATCGCCTGCTCGCCGCCGACGGGGTCGAAGATGACGTCGACCCCCGCGTCGCCGGTCAGGTCACGCAGCGCCTCGCGCAGCGGTGTCGCCGCGTAGTTCACCGTGTGGTCCGCGCCCGCTGCCGCGGCATGTGCGAGCTTGGCGGCGGTGCTGGCCGCGGCGATGACGGTGGCGCCCATGGCCTTGCCGATTTGCACGGCGGCGCTGCCCACGCCGCCCGCCGCACCCAGCACCAGCAGGATTTCGCCCGGCTCGAGCCCGGCACATTGCTTCAGCGCATGGTAGCTCGTGCCGTAGACGACCCCGAAGCCCGCGGCCTGCTCGAAACCGAGCTCTGCGGGCAGCCGCACGACCTGCTCTTGGACGACGACGCAACGCTCGGCAAATGCTCCGCCGCGGGTCGTGACCATCACCCGGTCGCCGGCCGCAAAGTCCGTCACTGCCGCGCCGACGGCCGCCACCGTGCCGGCGGCTTCGTTGCCGGGCGTGAACGGCGGTGGCGTCTTGTCCTGGTAGCGCCCGGCGACGATGAGCAGGTCGGGGAAATTGATGCCCGCGGCGGCGACCTCGACGACGATTTCGTCCGGGCCCGGCACGGGTTCCGGCAATTCCTCGATCACGAGTTCGTCGGTCGTACCCCAGGCCAGGCAGCGCAGCGCTCTCATGCGTCTCTCCTCAGCGGCCGACGACCATGAGCGCGAGCATCTCGGCGACCAGCGCCGGTGTTTCCTCGCCTTCGATCTCGACGGTGACCTCGTTCTTCACCAGCCACTCCCCGGGCCGCTTCTCCGTCACGGACAGGACCTTCTGGTGCGAACGGATGCGCTGGCCCACCTTGACCGGCGCCAGGAAACGCACCTTGTCCGAGCCGTAGTTGATGACCATCGCGAGTCCATCCGGCAGCACTGCATTCTCCCGGTTGAGGTAGGTCAGCAGGGACAGCGACAGGAATCCGTGCGCGATCGGCCTGCGAAATGACGTCAGCGCCGCGCGCAGGCGGCTCACATGGATGAACTGGTGATCGTTGGTCGCATCGGCGAAGCGGTTGATGCGCTGTTGCGTGATCCTGAACCAGGACGACGGCGGCAGCGTGCACCCGGCGAGGCCCGGCAAATTCGCAACGGGTATCGTCGTCGGCATGCGACGCTCAGGCGTACCGTTGCAGTTCGTCGCGCGCGACGACGAAACGGTGCACCTCGTCGGGCCCGTCCGCCAGTCTGAGCGTGCGCATCGAGGCGTACATCGACGCGAGGGGTGTATCCTGCGAGACGCCGGCTGCGCCGTGCATCTGGATGGCGTCGTCGATGACGGCCAGCGCCACGTTCGGTACCGCGGCCTTGATCTTGGAGATCCAGGCCCGCGCGGCGCGCACCCCTTCGGTGTCGATCGCCCACGCGGTCCTGAGCGTCAGCAGGCGTGCCATGTCGATGTTGATCCGGGCGCTGGCGATCCGCTCGTGGTTGCCGCCGAGCGCTGCGAGCGGCTTGCCGAAGGCATTGCGCGACAGGCCGCGCCGGCACATCAGTTCGAGGGCGCGTTCCGCGACTCCGAGCGCCCGCATGCAATGGTGCACGCGCCCCGGTCCCAGCCGGCCCTGCGCGATCTCGAAACCGCGTCCGCGCCCGAGGATCAGGTTCTCCTCCGGCACCCGCACGTTTTCGAGTTTCAGATGCATGTGGCCGTGCGGTGCGTCGTCATTGCCGAACACCTGCATGCCACGCAGGATCCGGACGCCGGGCGTGTCCATCGGCACGATGATCTGCGAATGCCGTGCGTGGCGCTCCGCGTCCGGGTCCGTGCGTACCATGCAGATCATCAGCTTGCAGCGCGGGTCGCCGGCACCGGAGATGAAGGTCTTCTCGCCATTGAGCAGCCATTCGCCTCGCTCCAGCACCGCGCTCGTCGCGATGTTGGTTGCATCCGAGGACGCGACCCCGGGTTCCGTCATCGCATAGGCCGAGCGGATCTCGCCTTCGAGCAGCGGTACGAGCCAGCGAGCCTTTTGCACCTCGGTGCCGTAGCGTTCGAGGACTTCCATGTTGCCTGTGTCCGGCGCACTGCAGTTGAATGCCTCGGCGGCGAGATGGCAGCGCCCGGTCGCCTCGGCGATATGGGCGTAGTCGACCGTGCTGAGCCCGTGGCCGCGCTCGCTGTTCGTGAGCCAGAAGTTCCACAGCCCCCGGGCCTTCGCTGCAGACTTGAGGTCGTCGACGATCTGCGTCTGACGCCGGGTCAGTTGCCAGCGGTCGCCGCGTGCGATCTCGGCCAGGAATTCGTCGTCGACCGGTTCCACGCGCTCGGTGATGAAGGCCTGCACATCGTCGAGCAGCGGGCGCACGCGCTCCGAGATTCCGAGATTCATGGACCGACTCGTGGACGTATTCATAAACGCATGCTGGGACGTACTGATGGGCGGCAATGTTCGCACACTACGGCAGCCGACGCAGAGCCCGCGCAATTCCGCGATGCGGGCGGCCCGGGTATGGCACAGAGCGGCGGCTCAGGCGGCGCCTGTGCTCCACGCGAACCGTTTTGTGACACGGTGCAGTGCGCGGGCTGTGACGGCTGACGCACTATTGGCGCATTCCGGGAGGTTGCATGAACCGAAAATCCGTGTTCGCTTTGCAGGCTTGCTCCTGCTCGCCGCCACGACTGCGCGCGCCGATGTGTGGTACTGGTTCGATGCGAACGGCGCGACGCATTATGTCGATTCCGACCAGGCGATCTACACCTGGCGTGACGACCAGGGCAAAGTGCACTACAGCGACAAGCCCGACCACGAGGACGCGATTCGCGTGCAGCTCTTATGCATTTGAAAGGTACGCTTGAGGACCTGAAAACGCGCGGCGACGCTGCCGGGACTTTGGGTACCGGCTACGCCCATCCGGGCGAGACATCCGAGCAGCGTGCCGATCGCGAGGCGGTCGTCGCGCACAATTGCGAGCGGGCCACCGAGATTCTGCATTCCTACGAGAATACGCCGAAGCTGTATCGCACGGACGAGAGCGGCAAGCGACACATTCTGACCGATGTCGAGTATGCAGCGGAAGTCGCCGACGCGCGCGAGAAGACGCGGGTACTCTGCAGCCAGTAACCGGATGCAACCGGCCCGTCAGAAACCGCGTCTGGCGCGGAACAATATCTGCACCTCGTCGATGTCATCCGTGCCGCCGAGCGGGAACGCGACGTCGAGGTGAAAGACCTTGGTCGTCCCGAGGCGCGTCGGCGCAAAGCGCAGGCCGACGCCGACGTCGGTGAGCCAGCCGAGGTTACCGGTGCCCAGGGCATTCGGACCCCATACTCGTCCGACGTCCGCGAATACCGCCGCGCCCACGCGGACGAGCCGGAACGGATACCAGTCCGTGAAATAGCGTTGTTCGGCCGACACGACGAGGCTGCTGTCGCCCGACTGGTAGCGTAACGGATAGCCGCGCAAGCCGTTGTCACCGCCGAGTTCGACGATCGTATCGCCGTCGAGATTGTGCCCCAGGGTCCCAAGGAGTTGCGTGTAGAACAGCCACTTGTCGGACTGGCGCCAGTAGAAGCTGGCATTCAGGTTGAAGAGCGAATTGGCGCTGCCACCGTCCTCGTGTCGTGCATTCAGGCCGGCGGCGAGCAGCAGTGCCTTGCCCTCCAGCGTACCGATGCTGTGATTGGCCGACATCGAATACAGCAGCGCATCACGGTCCGCGCCAAATGACTCGTCCGACCAGCCGACCTGCAGCGCGACGCGCGTACCCAGGTAAAAGTCCTCAACGCGGTCGATCTGGTTGCTGTTCAGGGATTTTTCGAACCGGTCCTCGAGTAACTCGAAACCCAGGAAGGGGTAGACGAGCTTGCGGTTGTCCGGGATCAGCACCGGCAGGTCCGGCGATTCCGGCGGACCGAACTCGTTGTTGTCGTACGCCGCGCCCAGGGTGAAGCGGCGTACCCAGCCGCGCTTCAGTCCATCCGAGAAGCCGCCGAAGCCGACGTAATACTGGCGCTCGTGCCGGAACTCGGCGGCCTCCTCGCCGAGGTCGTAGTAGGTCGTCACCCGATCGTCGTCGAAATAGGTCGCACCGCCGGCCCAGCGGGCATCCAGCGCATGGAAGGGCTTCACGACGGAGAGAGCATGCGAGTGACCGTCAGAATTGTCGGCGATGCTCAGGCCCAGGGAAGTCCATGTCCCCGCGAGCTGCCGGTCGTAGTATTCGAAGACCTTGCCGCGCCGGTCGACGTCGTCTTCCCAGGTAAACAGCATGCGGCGGCCGGTGCCGAACAGGTTCGATTCCTCGAGGCCCAGCCTGGTCTTGTTCTCGCCGCCGCCGCGGCTGTAGGTGATCTCGGGAGTCAGCGTCCACACATCGCGCGTACGCACGTCGATCTCGAGCTCGCCGTCCGCATTCATGACCGGGCGGATCGAAGCGTCGTACAGGTACTTGTTCTCGCGCAGGATCCGTTCCGATTCCGCGACGAGCCGCGGGTCGTAACCCCGGCCTTCGCCGAACAACAGCTGCCGCCGGATCGTATTCGGCCGCGTTACGATGTGCAGCTTGTTCATCGTCCGGTACAGCCAGTTGTTTTCATCCTCCTTGGACAGGTCGAATATGTTTTCCTGCACCAGTATGACGCGCCTGATCTCGGTGCCGACCGGTACGACCGGCATTTCCTCTTCCGGCGGGGCGGCGGGTTCCAGCGCGGCAGGATGCGCGGTCTCGTCGGCGGTCTCTTCCGCGGACGCGCTCGCGCCGGCCGGTCCCAGGCAGAGCAGGAGGCAACAGGTGCGGCAGGCGAGAGCCGCATGGCGTGGAGTTTCAGTCCTCAAGGATACGTTTGCGCAAGCAGGCCCGGCGAATGCGACTATCTTAAACGCTTTCGAATTGCGAAACGGCAGGTTTCAAAACACGATCGCTGATCGGCATGCGACCGCAGGCGCCGCCGACGGCCGGAGAATCCGATGAAGAACTCGACAGCACGAACAGCGGCCTGCAGCTGCGGACAGTTGCGAATCACGGTGTCGGGCGATCCCGTGCGCGTCTCGATCTGTCATTGCCTCGCGTGCCAGCGGCGCACCGGCAGTGTCTTCGGTGCGCAGGCCAGGTTCCGCCGTGCCGACGCCGTCGTCGTCGGCGCATCGTCGGAGTATCGGCGCACCGGCGACAGCGGCGGCGCGATCTCGTTTCACTTCTGCCCGAAATGCGGCGCGACCGTGCATTACGTACTCGATGCGTATCCCGACCTCGTCGTCGTGCCGGTTGGTGCGTTCGCCGACCCGAACTTTCCGCAACCGCGCTTCTCCGTCTATGAAGAAAGGCGCCACGACTGGGTCCGGCTGCCGGACGGGATCGAGCGCGACTGAGTTCGACGCGACGGAATGCGGCCCGACTTGCCGGTGATGCGAGCCTCAGGCTTGCGTGCGGTTCAGATAGTGGTCGGCCAGGACCTCTGCCACGCAAGCCGTCAGGCGCTTGCCGGTTTCTATGTGCAGGAACTCGTTGGGTCCATGCGCATTCGACTTCGGGCCGAGCAGGCCGGTCACGAGGAATTGCGCCGCGGGGAATTTCTCGCCGAGCATGCCCATGAACGGAATGGTGCCGCCGGTGCCCATGTACATCGACGGTTTGCCGAAGAAATCCCCGGACGCCTGCTGCATCGAACGGGCGAGCCAGTCCGCGACCGGCGGGGCGTTCCAGCCCGCCATCGCCGAATTGACGCGAAAGCGCGCCCTGCAGTTCGGCGGCGGATCCGCTGCGAAGACCTCGCCCAACGCGGCGGCAGCCGCGCCCGCATCGCAGGTCGGCGGCAACCTGAACGACAGTTTCAATTCGGTGTACGGCAGTTGCACGTTACCGGCGTTGACGAGCGCGGGCAGGCCTTCCGCGCCGGTCACGCTGAGGGTCGGACGCCAGGTGTTGTTGAGCAGGAGCTCGTAGGGCGATTCGGAGAGCGCCGGCTCGCCGACGATCCACGGGTACTTCCGGTATACCGAGCCGTCGAGCGCGTCGGCGGCGGCTTGCGACTGTGCCCGGCGCTCCGCGGGTATCTCGACGTACAGGGCATCGGGCAGGATCCTGCCCGATGTTTCGTCTTCGACCCGGCTCAGGAGCCTGCGCAGCAGCCGGAAGCTCGACGGAACGATGCCGCTCGCGGTGCCCGAGTGCACGCCTTCGGTCAGCACCTCTACCCGCAGCGTTCCCGTGAGGTTGCCGCGCAGCGAGGTCGTGCACCACAGCTGTTCGTAGTTGCCGCACTCGGCATCGAGACAGACGACGAGGTCGGGCGAGCCGATCCGGTCCGCGAGCCGTTCGATGTAGAAGGGCAGGTCGAAACTGCCCGATTCCTCGCAACCCTCGATCAGCACCACGCAGTGTGCGTGCGGGATGCCCTGCTCGCGAAGCGCACGGATCGCCGTCAGCGAGCCGAAGGTCGCGTAGCCGTCGTCCGCGCCGCCGCGGCCGTACAGCTTGCCGTCGCGGAGCACCGGTTCCCACGGCCCGAGCCCGCTTTCCCAGCCGCTGAATTCGGGCTGCTTGTCGTAGTGCCCGTAGAGCAGGACGACGTCCTCGGACTCGCCGGGAATGTCCAGGAACAGCACCGGCGTGCGACCCTCGATGCGCACGACCTCGACCGACATGCCGGCGACGGGCTGCTCCCGGCACCAGGCTTCGAGCAAGCCCACGGCCCGCTCCATGTGGCCGCGGCCGGCCCAATCGGGGTCGAAGTGCGGTGACTTGTTCGGAATCCGGATGTAGTCGGACAGCGCCGGTACGATGGAGCTATCCCAGGCCCCGGCAACGAAGCGGGCGGCGGCGCGCTGGTCCATGCGCTCAGCCGCCGGCCAGGCCGCGGTACAACGTGCGGGTCATGAGTTCGGTCGTGATGAATTCCCAGTTGTAGCGCTCGTGGTAGTCCGCCAGCGGGTTCTCGGCCAATACCTCGTCCTCGCTCTTGCCGGCATCGACCAGCGCTTTAATCTTCGCCCGGCAGTCGAGCAGCATCGCCAGGCTCGTCTCGAGGTCCGCCTTGCTCGCGACCGCGCCGTGACCCGGGATGATCTTCGTTTCGTCATCGGCCATCTCCAGGATGCGTCGCTGGGCGTCGATGTAGCCGTCGACCGTGCCGCCGCTGTCGAGATCGATGAAAGGGAACATGCCGTTGAAGAACACGTCGCCGGTCTGGATCACGTTGGCCCCGGCGAACACGACGAACGCGTCGCCGTCGGTATGTGCGTCGGCGACGTGATGCACCTCTGCCTCGATGCCGTTCAAATGAAAGGTCATTCCGTCGTCGAAGGTCACGACCGGCAGGCCGCCTTCGCCGCCGGCCGGCTCCGCATCCGCCGCGAGCCGTTCGCGGATGTTCTCGTGCCCGAAAATGACAGCGTCCTGTCCGGCGAACCAGGCGTTGCCGCCGGCGTGATCGCCGTGCACGTGCGTATTGATGATGAAGTCGACCGGCCTGCCGGCGACCTCCTCGACATACTCGAACAGGATCTCGGCGGTCGGCACGAGGCCATCATCGACCATCGCGAGGTGGTCTTCGCCGGCGAGCAGGCCGATGTTGCCGCCGCCGAAACCGTCCGCACCCTCGATGAGATAGATGCCCGGCGCGACTTCGGCGGACTTGTAGGCGGTTGCGGTCTGTTGCGCGCCGGCCGTCGCCGACAACAGGAGCAGCAGGGCGGGAAGACTCGTTCTCATGATGGCGTTCCGCAGGATTTGAACTCGTGATCTTACCTGTGAAGCGCAGGCGCTTGCCAGTTGCCGCCAGGCCGCCGGCGGAATCGCGCCGTCGGCCGCTCAGCCGTGGCTCGGAAATGCGAACTGCGCCTGTTCGCGCACGCCGCCTGAAGGCCAGCGCTGCGTGATCGTCTTGCGCCGCGTATAGAAGCGCACGCTGTCCGGACCGTAGGCATACAGGTCGCCGAACAGCGATCGCTTCCAGCCGCCGAAGCTGTGATACGCGACCGGCACGGGCAGCGGTACGTTGATGCCCACCATGCCGACCTTGACGTTGTCGGCGAAGTAACGCGCCGCCTCGCCGTCGCGCGTGAAGATGCAGGTGCCGTTGCCGTACTCGTGCTCGTCGACGAGCCGCATGGCCTCTTCTTCGGATCCGGCGCGTACGACGCACAATACCGGTCCGAAGATCTCCTCCCGGTAGATGCGCATCTGCGGCGTCACGCGATCGAACAGGCAGGGACCGAGGAAATACCCGGCCTCGTGGCCGTCCACGACCAGCCCGCGGCCATCGACGACGAGTTCCGCGCCTTCCTCGACTCCGAGGTCGACGTAGCCGCGCACCCTGGCGCAATGTTCGCGCGTCACGAGCGGGCCCATGTGGTTGCACGTGTCGGTCCCGTTGCCCACCTTGAGACCCGCAAGTTCGCTTGCGAGTTTTCCGACCACCAGGTCCGCCGTCTCGTCGCCGACGCACACGGCGACGGAAATCGCCATACAGCGCTCGCCGCAGGAACCGTAGGCTGCACCGGTCAGCGCGCTGACCGCATTGTCGATGTCCGCGTCGGGCATGACGATCGCGTGGTTCTTCGCACCGCCCAGCGCCTGGACGCGCTTGCCGTTCGCGGTGCCGGTCGTATAGATGTATTCGGCAACCGGCGTCGAGCCCACGAAGCTCACCGCCTGCACCCGCTGGTCGGCGAGCAGCGTGTCGACCGCTTGCTTGTCGCCGTTAACGACGTTGAAGACGCCATCCGGCAGGCCCGCCTCGCTGAACAGCTGCGCGAGCACGAGCGAGGCCCCCGGGTCCTTTTCCGAGGGCTTCAGTACGAATGTATTGCCGCAGGCGATGGCCATCGGGAACATCCACATCGGCACCATTGCCGGGAAATTGAACGGCGTGATGCCGGCGACCACGCCGAGCGGCTGGAACTCGGACCAGCTGTCGATCGCAGCGGCGACGTTCTTCGAGTGCTCGCCCTTCAGGAGTTCCGGGATGCCGCAGGCGTAATCCACGACTTCGAGGCCGCGCTGGAACTCGCCGAGTGCATCGTCGTGCACCTTGCCGTGTTCCTCGGTGATGACGGCTGCAATCTCGTCCGCGTGTTCCTCGAGGAGCTGCCGGTAGCGGAACAGGACCTTAGCGCGTTTCGCCGGCGGCGTGTTGCGCCAGGCCGGAAATGCGGCGTGCGCGGCGGCGATCGCCGCATCGACGGTTGCGCGGTCGGCCAGCGTAACGCGCCGCGCGACCTCGCCGGTGGCGGGATTGTGCACCGGCAGCATGCGCTCGCCGCCGGTGACCAGGGCACCGCCGATGTAGTGACCCAGCGTGTCGGCCGTCTCGATCTCGAATGCAGGTGTGGCGTTCATGGCGTCTCCGCTCAGTCGATGCTGTCCAGCACGCGCCGGACCTTGTCGAAGCTCTGTTCCCAGTCGGCGACGACGGAATTGAGAAAGGGCGAGAATGCGATGGTGTCCATGCCGTGACGCACCAGCAGGTCCTCGTCCCAGAAACAGCGTTTGTGCATCTCGAGCCCGCGGGCGCCCGGTGCACCCGGCCGTGGCGCGAGTTCGATGGCGCCCATCAGGCCAAAGTTGCGCACGTCCTTCACCTTCGCGTGATCGGCGAAGGAATGCAACAGCTCGGCGAAGGGTTCAGCGAGCGCCTCGGCCTGTTCGAAAATGCCTTCGTCGCGGTACACGTCCATCGCGGCGATGCCGGCCGCCGCCGCGACAGGGTGGCCGGAATAAGTGTAGCCGTGAAACAGTTCGATCATGCTTTCGGGGCCCTGCATGAACGCATCGTAGACGTGCTTCCGGGCCAGTACCGCGCCCATCGGGATGACGCCGTTGGTCAGGCCCTTGGCCGTCGTGATGAGGTCGGGCGTCACGCCGAATTTCTCGGCAGCGAAGGCTTTCCCGACGCGGCCGAAGGCGGTGATGACCTCGTCGAAGATCAGCAGGATGCCGTGCCGGTCGCAGATCGCGCGCAGTTTTTCGAGGTAGCCCACGGGCGGCGGCAGCACGCCGGCGGAACCCGCGACCGGCTCGACGATGACCGCGGCGATGTTGCCGCCGTCGTGCAGGGCGCACAGCCGTTCGAGGTCGTCCGCGAGGTGCGCGCCCCATTCCGGCTGGCCGCGACTGAAGGCCGTGTGTTCGAGGTCCATCGTGGCGCGCAGGTGATCGACACCGGGAATCAGGTTGGCGCCGAAGGCCTTGCGATTGGGCAGCATGCCGCCGACCGACATGCCGCCGAAGTTGACGCCGTGGTAGCCGCGCTCGCGGCCGATGAGCCGCGTGCGCTGTCCTTCGCCGCGCGCGCGGTGATAGGCCAGCGCGATCTTGAGCGCGGTATCCACGGATTCGGAGCCCGAATTCGTGAAGAAACACTGCGTGAAGCCCTCGGGCGCGAGAGCGACGACCCGCGCCGCAAGTTCGGCGGACGGGTTGTTGCCGACCTGGAAGGCGATGGCGTAGTCGAGTTCGGCCACCTGTTTCTGCACGGCCGCGACGATCTTCGGGTGGCAGTGGCCGACCCCGGAAGTCCACAGCCCGGAGAAGAAGTCGTACAGGCGGCGGCCGTCGTTCGCAACGTAGTAATGGCCCGCGGCGCTCCGGATCATCCGCGGCCGCGCCTTGAAGTCCCGGTTCGCGGTGAACGGCATCCAGTAGGCGTCGAGCGGCTCGGCGGCTGAGGACATTCGGGGTCTCCGGGGGGGTTCGGGGCAGGCGCGGGGCGGCCTGCGAGTGAGTGTACGCCTGCCTGCCGATGTTAAACAACGAGTTAGCGAGCGTCTTGTAATACCTTGATTTTATTGAGTCGCACGGCGAAAATGTTCAGGATACTGAACACTTGTGAAGGGAAGTCGGACAATGAACGAGAATCTCGCCCAGCGACTCCGCGCACTGCGCGACCGGCACCGCCTGTCGCAGCGCCAGTTGGCGCGGCGCACGGGCGTGGCCAATGCCACGATTTCGCAGATCGAGTCGGGACGGCTGAATCCGACGGTCAGCCTGCTGAAAAAGATCCTCGACGGCATACCCGTGAGCCTGTCCGAGTTCTTCAGCGATCCGTCGGAGGAGGCCGCCGATCGCGTGTTCTTTCGCGCCGCAGAGCTCACCGAGATCGCCGACGGCGGGGTCTCCTACCGGCAGGTCGGGGCGCATCTTGGCGACCGCGCCATCCAGCTCCTCAAGGAACGCTACGAGCCCGGCGCGGGCACCGGCAGGCATGCGCTGCGAGCACGAGGGCGAGGAATGCGGTCTGGTCCTGTCCGGACGCCTCAAGGTCACGGTCGGAGACCGGTCACAGGTGCTCGGGCCCGGCGACGCCTATTACTTCCGGAGCAGCCAGCCGCATGCGTTCCACAATCCCGGCAGCGATGCCTGCGAGCTCATCTCCGCCTGCAGCCCGCCGACGTTCTAGTCGCAGGGGATCCTGTCCGCGCCTACCAGCAAAGGCGTACTGGCCAAGCCGCACCGCTTGGTGGCAGAGTTACGGCCTTTCGCCCGGCCTGGTTCCCGGGCAACATCCAGGGTCGGCAATGAGTCAGTTCGGTACCACGTTTTGCGATCATTTCGCCGTTGCGAACTTCGACGGCAAGGCCTGGCAGCCCGCCGAGCTGAAGCCGCTCGCGCCGCTGTCACTGCATCCCGCTTCGCACGTCCTGCACTATGCAAGCACCTGCTTCGAGGGCTTCAAGGCGTATCGCTGGCCCGACGGGCAGGCACACGTCTTTCGCCTGTTCGACCATATCGCGCGCCTGCAGAAAAGCGCCGCATCGCTCAGGCTGCCGGTGCCCGAGACCCAGCACCTCGCGGGCATGGTCAAGGACCTCGTCAGGTGGCATGCCGCGGATATTCCGTCGCCGCCGAGTTCGCTGTACCTGCGGCCTACGCTGATCGGTACGCTGCCCAACATCGGGGCCGCCGCCTCGCCGTCGAGCACGGCGCTCCTGTATGTCCTGGCATCGCCCGTCGGCGACTACTTCGCGGGCGGCGCGCGACCGCTGAAGCTCCTGGTCGAGGACCAGCGCTCGCGTTCTACCGAGCAGCTCGGCAGCACCAAGACCGGCGGCAATTACGCGGCGGCTCTCGGTCCGACCCTGGCGGCCAAGGCGGAGTTCGGCGTCGACCAGGTGCTGTTCTGCCCGCGCGGCGACGTCCAGGAGACCGGTGCCGCCAACTTCCTGCTGATCAGCGACGACGAGGTCATCACCAAGCCGCTCGACAGCTCGTTCCTGCACGGCATGACGCGCGCCTCCATCCTGGCGCTCGGCAAGGACCTCGGTTACCACATCAGCGAACGCAATTTCAGCGTGACCGAACTGCTCGCGATGGCGCCGTCCTACGAGGCGGCGTTGTCCGGTACAGCGGCGTGTCTCACGCCGGTCGGCACCCTGGTGTATCGCGGGCGCGAGATCCGCGTGCGCGACGGCCAGTCCGGTCCGAACGTCGAGAAGCTGCGCCGGGCGCTGCAATCGATCCAGTACGGCGAGACACCGGACACGCGCGGCTGGCTTACGCCCGTCGGCTGACAGCCTCGCTGGCGTCCGCCGGTTCGCGGAGCGCATGCGTCA
This sequence comes from uncultured Pseudomonadota bacterium, assembly GCA_963770585.1. Lineage (GTDB taxonomy): Bacteria > Pseudomonadota > Gammaproteobacteria > Steroidobacterales > Woeseiaceae > UBA1847. The sequence continues at coordinate 621,631 of CAVYQH010000001.1, forward strand.
CATACAGCGCGGCAGTGAGCAACAGCACTGCGACCGCCTGGTGTGTCGCGGCGAGGACGAGTGGCACGCGCAGAAGGAGCGTCATTACGCCGAGCGATGCCTGTGCGACGACGGCCGACAGCAACAGGTGCCGTGCGGCCCTGGCGCGACGCGTGTGCACCTGCGTGCGCAGCACGAACCAGAATGTGCATACCGCGAGCAGCGTGCCGAGCGCCAGCACCCGGTGATCGAACTGCACCAGGATCGGGTTCTCGAACAGGTTCCGCCAGGCCGGTGCGAGCGCGAAAGCGCCGGGCGGCAGCCAGTGTTGCCCCATGCGCGGGAACGTATTGAAGATGTGGCCTGCATCGAGGCCGGCGACGAAGCCGCCCGAGACTATCGTGACGGCGATGAGCACGCACAGCGCTGCGGCCCGTCCGAACACCGGGTTGCGGGTCCGCGCACGTTGCGGATGCAACAGCGACAGCGCCACCCAGAACATGAAAGCATAGATGGCGAGCGCCGCGACCAGGTGCGCCACTAGCCGGTACTGGCTCACTTCCGGCACGTCGACCAGCCCGCTCTGCACCATGTACCAGCCGAGCACGCCCTGCAGCCCGCCGAGCACGAACATCGACAGATAGACGGGCCAGTCGCGGCGCCGTATGGAGCCGCTGACAGCGAACACGAGGAAGGGCACGAGGAACACGATGCCGATGATGCGGCCGAGCAGCCGATGCAGGTACTCGAGCCAGAAAATCTCCTTGAACAACCCGACGTCCATGTGCGAATTGACGTGACGGAATTCGGGCGATTGCCGGTAGCGTTCGAACTCCGCCGCCCACTCGGCATCGGACAGCGGCGGAATCACGCCCGTCACGGGCTTCCAGTCGGTGATCGAAAGCCCTGAGCCGGTGAGCCGCGTTACGCCGCCCAGTACGATCATGGCGAATACCAGCGCGCAGCAGGCGAAGAGCCAGCAGGCAACGCGGCGGTCGGCCGCCGTCCGGCCGGCGCGCGGGGATGCGCTCGCGGAAGCGTTCGGGGCGGCGTTTGCCCGGTCGATACGAGGGTTCGGGACATGCGGCAGGAGCGGTGTCGGGTGGCGGTGGCCGCACATTATAGAACCGGTCGCGACGCGTCGGGACGACACAACGCATCCATGCTAAGTTTCCGCCATGTCGCTCGGCGCCTGTCACAACATCGCGGACCTGCGGCGCCTCGCCAGGAAGCGGCTGCCGGCGCCGGTGTTTCACTATATCGACGGCGGCGCCGACGATGAACTCACGCTTCGGCGCAATACCGCCGCTTTCGACGACTTCGAATTGCTGCCCGCGCAATTGTCCGACGTCAGCCGCATCGAGACGCGCAGCAGCTTGTTCGGGCAGACGGTGGACTGGCCGGTCATGCTTTCTCCGACCGGTGCGTCGAAGCTGTTTCATGGCGCAGGCGAACCCGCGGTCGCGCGGGCCGCAGCGGCGTTCGGCATGATCTACAGCCTGTCGACGCTCGGCACGACGACGATCGCCGACATTGCCGCGATTACGAACGCGCCGAAGCTGTACCAGCTGTACGTCTTCCGGGATCGCGGGCTCGCCAGGGAGCTGCTGGCGCTGTGTCGCGAGCACGGGTTCGTCGCCCTGTGTCTCACCGTCGATACGCCGGTCGCAGGCAATCGCGAACGCGATTTCGTACACGGTTTCTCGGCTGTACCGCAATCGCGGCTGCGGCAGGCGGCGAGTTTTCTCGCACACCCCGGCTGGATGTACCGCGCGCTCGTCAGGAAGGATCTCGAGATGGTCAATCTCACCAGGAGCAGCGCCGCCGCGAAAATCGACGGCACGATACGTGACTACATCGAACGCGAGCTCGATCGGTCGCTGACGTGGAAAGACGTGGAATGGCTGGCCGGCGAATGGACAGGGCCCCTGGTGATCAAGGGTGTGCAGACCGTCGCGGATTGCCGCCGGGCAGCGGACTCGGGCGCGACCGCGGTCATGCTGTCGAATCACGGCGGCCGCCAGCTCGAGTCCGCACCGGCGCCGGTGGATTGCATCGCGCCCGTTGCGGATGCCCTGCGTGACCGGCTCGAGATCATCTGCGACGGCGGGATACGGCGCGGCAATCACATCGTGAAGGCGCTCGCCGCCGGTGCGAATGCCTGCAGCATCGGCCGCGCTTATCTGTACGGTCTCGCCGCGGGCGGACAGGCTGGAGTTGAGCGATCGCTCACAATTCTGCGTACGGAGTTCGAGCGTACGCTGGCACTGATCGGGTGCAATGCCGTGTCCAAACTGGGGCGCGAGTTCCTCGGACGCCGCGCCTGACACACGCATTTGCGCAATCGGTCCGCGAGTCTTCGCGTGCGGCACTCGAGCGCGCAGGTCCCGAGCGCCGTCAAAGTCGCAAAATTTCCGGCGTATACGTCGAATTTTATTTCTGTAACACTTTGCGGCCAGACTGGTGCTGTACTTTCGCGAGCCAAGTCGCGCGATTGCGGGTAGGATAGGAACACCTGCCAGGCCGCGATTGGATTCGGTAATGCAGGCGTTTTTGTGCGTGAGGTAGCTATGGCAGAAAGAGTTGCGGGAACCGTAAAGTGGTTTAACGATGACAAGGGTTTCGGTTTCATCGAGCGTGAAGGCGGCAAGGATGTGTTTGTCCACCACAGCGCTATCGTCATGGAAGGTTTCAAAACACTGAAAGAGGGCCAGAAGGTGACGATGGAGGTCACCGAAGGACAGAAAGGCCCGCAAGCGGAAAACGTGATCGCCGAGTAGAGATGCGCCGGCCGTATACGTTCGGCGTATGTATACGGCAACTGGGCTTGGGCGCGACGGCAATCCTGCTCGTCGCTTGTTCGAAGAACAGCGAGACGCAGCCGCCGGCACCGGTGGCGGCGACGTTCGTCGGCAGCGAGGCTTGCGCCTCGTGCCATGCGAGCGAGCACGCGGCATGGCAGGGGTCCCATCACGAACTCGCGATGCAGCCGGCGAGTTCGGCGACCGTGCTCGGCGATTTTTCCGGCGTGAGCTTCGACTATTTCGGCGAGCCCAGTCGGTTTTTCCGCGATGGCGACGCGTTCAAGGTCCAGACCGGCGACGCGAGTGGCAAGCCGGCGACCTACACCGTCGCGTGGGTGTTCGGCGTCGAGCCCCTGCAGCAGTACCTCGTGGAGTTTCCCGGCGGACGCCTGCAGGCGCTGCCGTTCGCCTGGGACAGCCGCGCGGCGGCAGCCGGCGGACAGCGCTGGTTCCATCTCTACCCGGACGAGCACATCGCCGCCGGTGACGTCCTGCACTGGACCGGACCGCAACAAAACTGGAATTACATGTGCGCGGAGTGCCATTCGACGAACCTCGTCATGGGCTACGACCTGGCATCCGACAGCTTCGACACGACCTGGTCGGAGGTCTCGGTCGGCTGCGAAGCCTGTCACGGACCCGGCGCGCAACATGTCGCGGAAGCCGGGAAAGGCGACTTCGGCAGCAGCCGCTACGGGCTGGTCGTCGACCTCGACGACCAGGGACGCGCGACCTGGAAAATGAATCCGGACAGCGGCATCGCGGAGCGCAGCGAGCCCGCGATGCGCCCTTCGCAACAGCCCGAATCCTGCGGCCGCTGCCATGCGCGCCGGGCCGTCATCACGGACCATTACGAATACGGCCGGCCGCTCGCCGATACGCACCTGCCCGCGCTGCTCGAAGAAGGACTGTACTTCGCCGATGGCCAGAATCGCGACGAGGTCTACGAGTACGGCTCGTTCCTGCAAAGCCGCATGTACCGGGCGGGCGTGACCTGCAGCAACTGTCACGACCCGCACTCCCTGAAGCTCGTCACCGGGCCGGAGGCCGACCAGGTCTGCGGGCAATGTCACCTGCCGACCCGCTTCGCCGCGCCGGCACACACCGGGCACGCGACGGACACCGTCGCCTGCGTCGACTGCCACATGCCCGAGCGCACGTACATGGTCGTCGACTCGCGCCGCGACCACGGATTCCGCGTGCCGCGGCCCGACCTGACGGAATCGACGGGCGTGCCGAATGCCTGCAATGACTGCCATGCGGACCGGAGCCCGGCCTGGGCGTCCGCGGAACTCGTCGCGCTGCACGGTCCCGGGCGGCGACCCGAGTTCGCGACCGCGCTGTCCGCGGCACGGCGCGGGCCCGCCAACGAGGCGCTGCTCGACGTGTTGTCGAACACGGCGACGCCGGGCATCGCGCGGGCGACCGCCATCGGGCTCATTGCGTCTCCGGTCGGCGCGGCGGAACTCGCGGCGCTGCAGTCGGCACTGGAGGATCCGGATCCGCTGGTCCGCGCCGCCGCCGTCAGGACCCTGCGGTTCATGCCGCCGGAAGTCCGCCTGCAATCCGGCACGGCCCGGCTCGCGGACGAGGTGCGCGCAGTGCGGCTGGAGGCGGCGATGGCGTATGCGGACATCGGCGATCTGCTGACGCCCGCGGCGGCGCGCGACCTCGCGGCGGCCACCGACGAGTTCCGCGCCGCGCAGAACCGGCAGCTGAACCGGCCGGAAGCCTGGGCGAGCCTCGGCGATCTCGCCGTGGCGTCTGCACGCATCGAGGATGCGTTGCCGTACTACGAGCGCGCACTCGAAATTCAGCCCTTGCTGGTGCCCGCGCGCGTCAACCTCGCCGACGCGCTGCGGCAACTCGGCAACGACGAGCGCGGCCGCCAGGTGCTCGAGGAAGGCATCGCAAGAGTGCCGGATGCCGCGGCGCTGTATCACGCTCTGGGCTTGCTGCTGGTGCGGCAGCGCGAACTCGACGCGGCGCTCGCCGCGCTGGCGAAGGCCGTGGAACTCGAGCCCGGCAACGCCCGCTACCGCTATGTGCTCGACGTCGCGCGCACGGAAATCGGATCACAGTCCGGCGAGACCATCCCAGATTAATTTCACGCCGACCACGGCGAGTAACACGTAAACCACGCCGAAGAACAACCGGTCGCTGACCCGCTTGTGCAGGTAGACGCCGGTGTACACGCCGAGCGGGGCGAGCGGCGCGAGTACCAGCGAGGTCACCAGGTTCGCCGGAGCGAGCTGGCCGAGCCAGGCATAGGGGACGAGCTTGGTGTAATTCACGACCGTGAAGAACAAGACGGTAGTCGCGACGAAGTCCGTCCGGTCGAGCGGCCGGCGCAGGAGATACATGCTGACGGGCGGGCCGCCGGCATGTGCGATGAAACTCGTGAAGCCAGCGGTCGCGCCGGCGACGATGCCGACCGGGCGCGGGTAGTCGCGCGGGGCGACCGGCTTGCCGCCGCGCCACGCCAGCACGTAGTGCAGGGTGAAGACAATGGCGACGACGCCGACCAGCAGGCGGATCGCCGCCGGACTCATCGCGTCGAAGAACAGGGTACCGGCAGCGATACCGAGCAGGGCCGCCGGTACCAACACGAACAGTTCTTCGCGTACCCACAGCCCTCGGTAGGCCCAGAGACTGAACAGGTCCATGAGGCACAGGATGGGCAGCAGGATGCCGGCCGCCTGTACGGGCGAAATGACGAGCGCCATGAGCGGCACACCGAGCGTGCCCAGGCCGCCGCCGAAGCCGCCCTTCGACATGCCGACCAGGAATACGGCGGGCACGGCGGCGACATAGAACCAGGGATCGGTGATCAACCGCGCCTCCGTACGGCCATGGAACGCTCCGGGAAAGGCGCGAGTCTAACCGTCGCCGGGGCACGCGTCTTATAGCGTGCCGGGATTCGTGTTCTAATTTCGCAACAACAACGACAACGAGTCCCGTGCGGTAATGCCCAGATGAAGCTTCGGATACTCGACAACTCCATACGACTGAGACTCACGCAGAGCGAAGTCGCGGCGCTCGGCCGCGACGGCCTGGTGACGGCGCATACGGAGTTTCCCGGCGGGCGATCCCTCACCTACGTCGTGGAGAGCAGTCCCGCGAGCGTGGCGCCCGCAGCGTTCTTCTCGAACAACGTCATCACCGTCCGGCTGCCGGAAACGACGGTACAGCCCTGGGTCGCTTCGGAACAGGTGTCGATCGACGGCGACCAGCGGCTGGACGACGGCAGCATGTTCAAAGTTCTCGTCGAGAAGGACTTTGCCTGCCTCGCACCGCGCGCGGACGAAGACGAGTCGGACATGTTCCCGCATCCGCGTTCGGAACAATGCTGATGGCCGCGGCCCGCACTCCGGGCTTTTCCACTGCGACGCTCGGCTTCCTGCGCGAGCTTGCCGCGCACAACGAACGGGACTGGTTTCGTGGCAACAAGGAGCGCTACGAAGCAACGGTACTCGAGCCGGCGCTGGCGTTCATCGAAGCGATGCAGCGGCCGCTGCAGGAATTCGCCCCGCGTTTCGTCGCGGTGCCCGAGCGTGTCGGCGGTTCGCTGATGCGCGTGTACCGCGATACGCGCTTTTCGCGAAACAAACAGCCGTACAAGACGAACATCGGCATCCAGTTCCGCCACGAGGCCGGCAAGGACGTGCATGCGCCGGGCTACTACGTGCACATCTCGCCCGACGAGACCTTTGTCGGAGCCGGCATGTGGCGCCCCGACAGCGCACCGCTGCGGGCCATTCGCGAGCGGATCGCGGCGCGGCCGCGGGAGTGGCTGCGCGCGACCGGCGACGCCGCCTTCCGCCGGCACTTCCGCATCGGCGGGGAACAGCTGGCGCGGCCGCCGCGCGGTTTCGATAAGAACCTCGACTGCATCGAAGACATCAAGCGCACGAGCTTCATCGCAATCAGGGAGTTCGGCCGTGAGAGCTGCCTGAACCCGCGGTTTCGCAAACAAGTCGAGACGGCGTTTCGTGCCGCGTCTGGTTACATGCGCTTCCTCTGCGAGGCCGTCGCGGTGCCGTTCTGATGGCACCGAACCCGATACTCTGGTCACCGGATCGCGAGCGTGCGCGCTCGACGGCAATGTACCGCTTCATGCGGGCGCACGGTTTCGACGACTATGCGGCATTGCATCGCTGGTCGATCGACGAGCCCGCCGATTTCTGGCGGGCGCTCGCCGGACATTGCGCAGTGCGCTTCACGACGCCGGCGGAGCGGGTGCTCACCGACGCGGACGACATGTTGCGGGCCCGCTGGTTCACGGGTGCGCGGCTCAATTACGCCGAGCATTTGCTGCGGCACCGGGGTGACACGCCGGCGCTCGTATTCCGCGGCGAGGACGGCACACGACGCAGCCTCAGCCGGGACGAACTGCGCCGTGACGTCGCCGCCATCGCTGCGGGGCTCGCCGAAGCCGGTGTTCGTGCCGGCGACCGGGTCGCCGGCTATCTGCCGAATTGTCCGGAGGCGATCGTCGCGATGCTCGCGACAGCGAGCCTCGGTGCGACCTGGACATCGTGCTCGCCGGATTTCGGTGTCACCGGGGTGGTGGATCGCTTCGGCCAGATCGAACCGAAGGTACTGGTCGCCGCGAACGCCTATCGCTACAACGGCAAGCACATCGACTGCCGCGCGAACATCGCCGCAATCGCGGCGGCAATCCCCGGCATCGCGCGCACCGTCGTCGTGCCCTTCACGGACGGCGACACGGACTGCGGGCCGGCGGTCCGCGCAATCCGCTGGGAGGAGTTCGGCCGGCCGGCCGGCGAACCCGAATGCCTGCCGGTCGACTTCGATCATCCGTTGTTCGTCATGTATTCCTCGGGCACGACGGGCGTACCGAAGTGCATTGTCCACGGGCACGGCGGCACATTGTTGCAGCATCTCAAAGAGCACGTGTTGCACACGGACCTGCGTGCCGGTGACCGCCTGTTCTATTTCACGACCTGCGGCTGGATGATGTGGAACTGGCTGGCGAGCGGCCTGGCCGCCGGCGCGACGCTGGTGCTGTTCGACGGCAGCCCGTTCTTCGGCGACGGGCGCGGACTGTGGTCGATGGCTGCGGAGGAGCAAATCGACGTGTTCGGTACGAGCGCGAAATACCTTTCCGCACTCGAGAAGGCCGGTGTACGACCCGCCGACGAGTTTCGACTGCCTGCCCTGCGTACGCTCTTGTCGACCGGGTCGCCGCTCGCGCCGGCGAGTTTCGATTTCGTCTACCAGGCCATCGGCGCGGACCTGCAGCTCTCGTCGATCTCCGGCGGCACCGACATCATCAGCTGCTTCGTACTCGGCAATCCCCTTCTGCCGGTGCGGCGCGGGGAACTGCAGTGCAAGGGTCTCGGCATGGCGGTGGAGATCCGTGACGAGTCCGGGCAGCCGGTCGTGGGCCGGCGCGGTGAACTGGTATGCACCCGGCCGTTCCCCTCGGCGCCGGGCGGGTTCTGGAACGACCCTGGTGGCCGGCGCTACCGCCGCGCGTACTTCGAGAGGTTTCCAGGCGTCTGGGCGCACGGGGATTTCGCCGAGGAAACGCCGGACGGCGGGTTCGTGATTCACGGTCGCTCCGATGCGGTACTGAATCCCGGTGGCGTGCGCATCGGGACCGCCGAGATCTACCGACAGGTCGAGAAGCTCGACGAGGTACTGGAAAGCCTCGCGATCGGACAGCAGTGGGCAGACGACGTGCGAGTCGTCCTGTTCGTCGTGTTGCGGCCCGGCGCTGCACTCGACGACGATCTTCGCGCGCGCATCTGCGACGTCATCCGGCGCAACACGACGGTGCGGCACGTTCCGGCGAAGATCATCGCCGTCCCCGAATTGCCGCGCACGCGCAGCGGCAAGCTGGTCGAAATCGCCGTGCGTTCGGTGGTGCACGGCGAACCGGTACGGAACACGGAAGCGCTCGCGAATCCCGCGGCGCTGGCGTACTTCCAGGACCTGCCGGAGCTGGCGCGGGAATGAACGGCGATACGACAGGGCGCGATGGTATCGACGTACATTCGGGACGTGTGCGTGCCGAATGGATCGACGTCAACGAGCACATGAATGTCGCGTACTATGTGCTGGCCTTCGATCTCGGCGTCGACGCGCTGTGGGCACGTTTCGGCATCACCGACGACTACCTCCGCGAGCACCGCGGCTCGACTTTCGCCGTCGAGTGCCAGGTTGCCTACAAGCGCGAGTTGCGGCTCGGCGAGCCATACGTGATCACCGCGCAGATCCTCGCCTACGACGAAAAACGCGTGCACCAGTTTCAGCGCATGTACCACGCCGAGCACGGCTATGTCGCGGCGACCTGCGAGTGGCTCAACCTGCACGTCGATCTCGACCTGCGGCGAGTAACGCCATGGCCGGAGCCCGTGTTGGCCGGCATCGCGGCGTTCACGGCCGACCAGGGCGGAGAGCGCCGGCCGCCCGATGCCGGCAAACGCATCCAGGTCGGCACACCGTACTGGAGTGTGGAGGACTACCGCACGTGAGTCGCCGCTGCCTGCTCGCGATCGACCAGGGCACGAGCAGCAGTCGCGCCGTGGTGTACGACGCAGCGCTCGCCGAACTGGCGTCGGCGCAACAGGAGTTCCGGCAATACTATCCGCAGCCGGGCTGGGTCGAGCACGACCCGGAGGAGATCTGGTCGTCCGTGCTCGCGGTCATGCAGAAAGCGATGGCAGGCGCCGGCGTCTCCGCCGCCGACGTTGCGGCGATCGGCATCAGCAACCAGCGCGAAACGACCGTCGTGTGGGAGCGTGCGACCGGCCGGCCGATTGCGAATGCCATTGTCTGGCAAGACCGGCGCACGGCGAACACCTGCGAACGCCTGCAGAGCGAGGGCGCCGGCGCCGGGGTGGCCGAGCGTACGGGCTTGCGACTCGATCCGTATTTCTCCGCCACCAAGATCGCCTGGCTCCTCGACAACGTCGCCGGAGCGCGTTCGCAAGCGGCGCGCGGCGAACTCGCCTTCGGCACCATCGACAGCTTCCTGCTCTGGCGCCTGACCGGCGGGCGGTCACACGCGACGGATGCGACCAACGCCTCGCGCACCCTGTTGTTCGACCTGCATACGCAGCATTGGGACACGGACATGCTCGCCCTGTTCGACGTCCCCGCGGAACTCCTGCCCGAGGTGCGCGACTGCGTGGCGCCATTCGGACTCGTCGCCGACGGACTGCCCTGTGCCGGCGTGCCGGTCGGCGGCATCGCGGGCGACCAGCAGGCTGCGCTGATCGGTCAGGCCGGCGTGGACGAGGGCATGATCAAGTGCACCTTCGGTACGGGTTGTTTCGTGCTCGCCAACACGGGCCGGGCGGCGCTCGCGTCGCGCAATCAGCTCCTGACGACGATCGCGTGGCGGCTCGACGGCGCGGTCGTCTACGGCCTGGAGGGCAGCGTGTTCGTCGCCGGTTCGGCGCTGCAGTGGCTGCGCGATGCCCTGCAGATCATCGACACGGCGCAGGACAGCGAAGCGATCGCCCGCAGGACCGGCGTGGTCGAGGACGTCGTCGTCGTGCCGGCCTTCGCCGGCCTCGGCGCGCCGTGGTGGGATCCGCACGCTCGCGCTGCGATCCTGGGTCTGACGCGCGGCAGCGACCGTGAGCGCATCGTCACCGCTACGCTGCAGGCGATCGCCTACCAGACGGCGGACCTCGTCCGCGCGATGGCCGACGACGGCATACGGCCGGCCCTGATCCGGGTCGACGGCGGGATGGTGAAGAACGACTGGTTCCTGCAGTTCCTGGCGGACGTGCTCGCCGTGACGGTCGAGCGGCCGCAGAACACGGAGTCCACCGCCTTCGGCGCGGCCTGTCTCGCGGCCTTGCACGCGGGCTTCCTCGACGGGATCGGTTCGGTTTCGCGCTGCTGGCAGCGCGACCGGCGCTTCGAACCGCGCATGCCGGAGCTTCAGCGCGCGGCGCTCCTGGCTGGCTGGGCCGATGCCGTGTCACGCGTGCGCGGCACCAGGTAGCTTTCGAATTCGGCGGTGGCTCGGCGCCAGCTGCGTTGCTGCGCGAATTCCCGACAGCGCGCGCTCGAGCTCGAGGGCGGCGCGGCAGGCGGCGCCCAGATCTTCGTCGAGGATACCTGTAAGCCCGTGCTGCACTACGTCGATCGGTCCGTCGACCGGAAATGCGGCGACCGGCAGGCCGCAGGCCATTGCCTCGAGCATGACCAGACCGTAGGTGTCGGTACGGCTCGGAAAAACGAAGACGTCGCCGCCGGCGAGCCGCCGGGCCAGTTCCTCGCCGAAGCGGAAGCCATGGAAATGACTGTTCTCGTAACGGCGCTGCAGGCGTTCGCGGTCCGGCCCGTCGCCGATGACGACCTTGCTGCCCGGCAGCTTCAGGTCGAGAAAGGCCTCGATGTTCTTTTCCACCGAGACGCGGCCGAGGTAGATCCAGATCGGGCGCGGCAGCGCGTAGTCGTAGGGATCGTCGGGGTGGAACAGGCTTGTATCGACGCCGCGCGTCCAGATCACGACGTGTTCATATCCTCTTGCGACGAGCTTGTCCCGGATGCGCACGGTCGGCACCAGGGTGTGCGTCGCCGGGGCGTGGAAGCGCCGCAACACGCGTGCGGTCCACTCGACAGGGACCGGTACTCGCGCTCTCAGGTACTCCGGGAACTGCGTGTGGTAGGACGTCGTGAACGGGCGCCGGTGCGCAAGGGCCAGGCGCCGCGCCGCGATGCCGAGGGGTCCCTCCGTCGCGATATGCAGGGCATCCGGGTCGAAGTCCTGCAGTTCGCGGCGCAGCGCACGGCCCGGGAACAGGGTCAGTGGAATTTCCGGGTAGCTGGGGCAGGGGATCGTGCGACGGCCGGCCGGCGTCACGAGCAGCACTTCGTGCCCGGCCCGGCCGAGCTCGTCGCAGGTCTTGCCGAGAGTCTGGACGACGCCGTTCACCTGTGGCTTCCAGGCGTCGGTAACGATCGCGATTTTCATGCTCGCGAATGATTCCGGCGGCCGGTTAAAGCGCGATTACAGATCTCTTGCAAGTGTGTGACGCGCCTGGCGAATTGTCACCAGCCTGTCACGGCGTTGACCCTGGCATGTCAGGAAAAGGCGCGACACTTTTGCCACCTGGGCGGCAGGCGGAATCAATTCGTGCTACTCGATCACTTCGACGATTTCGAGCGCAACGCGTGTCTCAGGATCAACGCGTGGTCCCGGCATGTCGCGGTGCGCGACTTTTTCGGCGGCGTATCGAGGCTCGGAGATTACCCGGCCTGGGTCATTTTCGGCATCGTGTGCGCCGCATATCCCGGCGTCGATGCCGTGACGCTGGTCCTGCAGGCCGGGCTGACCGCGCTGGCCGGCGTCCTCGCCTACCAGCAACTGAAGGAGCGGCTGGTCCGCGAACGGCCCTTCGATCCGCTTCGGCGAGATCGTTTGCGGCGTCGCGCCGCTCGATCGATACAGCTTTCCATCAGGACACACGCTGCATGCCGTGAGCTTCTCGATACTGTACGGGACCTCTGTGCCGGAGTTGCTCTGGATCCTTGTCCCTTGCGCACTCTTGATCGCGCTTTCGCGCGTCATCCTAGGCCTGCACTATCCGAGCGACGTGCTGGCCGGCGCGGCGCTCGGCGCGCTGCTGGCGTTCTCGAGCCTGTTCATCGCGGGCCGCACCGTAGCGCCCGTCGAAACGGCCGGCATGCTGGTCGCCGGCGGTTCCTAACCGGCCCCGAATCGCAGCCACGCCACGCTGCCCCAGGTCACGCTGACCAGCAACAGGCTCAGGAACACTGCCGCCGAGCCCAGGTCCTTGGCGCGACCCGACAATTCGTGCTGTTCCTGACCGACGCGATCGACGGTCGCCTCGATGGCGGAATTGAGCAGTTCGACGATGAGCACGAGCAGGCAGGTGCCGATGAGGAGCAACACTTCGATCATCGAGCGGCCGAGCCACAGGGCGAGCGGCAGCAGTACCGCGGTGAGCGCGAGTTCCTGGCGGAAAGCCGCTTCATGCCGCCAGGCGTGCACGAAACCCTGTGCCGAGTAGCGGGTCGCGTGCAGGATCCGGCGCATGCCGGTGATGCCTGGCTTTCCCATTGGCCGGAATCCGGTGCCCAGGTCAGGCTGCCAGGCTGCGGATCGAATCGCCGCGAATATGCCGATCGTCGCCGGCGTCATGGGTCAGGAAGACGAGGGATCCGTCCGGAAACTCCGCCAACGCCGAGTCATGCTCGATCCAGTCGCCGCTGCCGGCATACAGGATGCCGTTGTCGTCAGCCAGTGCCGGTTGGTGCAGGTGGCCGCAGACGATCCCGTCATAACCGCCGCCGGACGCCTGGCGGCGCGCTTCCGCTTCGAACCGTCGCCGGTATTCCCGTGCGCGCTCGAGCCTGCAGCGCACACCGGCCGCCGCGGGCGCGAACTCTCGACCCAAAGCACTGTGCAATGCACCGAAGCGGGCATCGGCGCGCAGCAGCCAGGGATAGGCAAGCGGGGAGTAGGGCGTCAGCGTCGTGCCGGCCCGCACCGCCGCATCGAAATCGATACCGTGCATGACCAGCAGCCGCCGCCCGGCCGCCGTGACGTGCACGGCGCTGTCGCGATACTCGATGCCCCCGATCGCGTGCCCGGCATGGCGCGACGCTTCGCTGTCGCAGGCGCCGGGCAGGTAGAAGACACGCGTGCCGAAGTGGGTGAACTGCGACAGGCGCAGCCAGGTCTCGGCGTCGTCGGCCGGGAACCGGGTTGCCGTGCGCGAGGAATCGATGATATCGCCGACCAGGAAGATCGTTTCGGCCCGCACACCATCGAGGAAATTCAGGAGTTCGTTGCACTTGCAGGCGCCGGATCCGAGATGCAGACCGGACAACCAAAGGGTGCGAAGTTGCAGTGTCACCGTCTCTGTGCTCCCCGCCGCCACGTGTCGCGAAGCAACCGATTCTGGCGCAGGAATCTTACATGCAGCTGTCGCGCTGGTTTCGGTCATGTTTCGCTTGACTACACGGAGACCAGCCACAATGATTGTGCCGCTTTTGCATGCCCAGCCAGCCCGGAGTGTCCGCCCCGTTGCTCAAAGCGCGACAAAAGATCGGCAAATACAGGATCGTTTCCCGACTCGCGTCCAGCTCGCTCGCCGATGTATATGCCGCGCAGGACACGATCCAGAAGCAGAAGGTCGCCCTGAAAATCCCGCGCACCAGCGAACGCATCGAACGAAAAGGAACTGCTGCACGAGGTGCAGGTCGCGACCCGGCTCAGGCACCCGAACATCCTGACGGTACTCAATGCGAGCTACATCGAAGGGAAGTTCGTGATCGCCATGGAACTCGGTGAACAGTCGCTCGCCGACCGGCTGGAGCGCCGCATCGCCATGGCGCGTGCGATCGACCTGGCCGGACAGGCCATCGATGCGCTGGCGTATGCGCACCAGCACAAGATCATTCACTGCGACATCAAGCCCGAAAACTACATCCTGTTCCCGGGCAACCGGCTCAAGCTCACCGACTTCGGGTTCGCGAAGCTCGGCTTGTGGACGCTGAAAGCCTCGGGCTCCGGCACCATCGACTTCATTGCGCCGGAACAGGCGATGGGCCGGCCGAAGTTCCAGTCGGATGTCTTTTCACTGGGACTCGTCCTGTACCGCCTGTTCTCGGGCACGCTGCCCGAATGGCCGTTCGCATGGCCGCTCAAGGGTTACCACCAGCTCGCCGCCCGCTTGCGGCCCGAGTTCATCGCGCTCCTCGAGAAGTCGATCCAGCTCGATCCCGACCTGCGTTACGCCAACGCCATGCAGATGCAAGCGGATTTCGAGAAGCTCAAGAGCCATGCGCGGCGGCAGAAGCGGAGCCGCGGCAAAGCCAGCGCCGGGACCCCCAGTTCCCGGGCCAACGGCAGCGCCTTCCAGCGCCTGAAGTGGCGCGAATTCCAGCGTCAGTTCCGCAAGCTGCTCGACACGCGCCACCAATGCCGCCGCTGCGAAGGTCCGGTCGCGGAGAGCATGCAGGCCTGCCCCTGGTGTGGCACGGACAATCCGGCGCGCGGTTCGGAATCGACGATGCCGTCCACCTGCCCGCGTTGCGAGCGCGGCGTGAAAATCGACTGGGACTACTGTGCCTGGTGTTACGGGCCGGGCTTCGTCGCTGAGACGCGCCGGCATTACACCGACAAGCGTTACACGGCACGCTGCCCGAACGAACGCTGTCGCGGCGAACTGATGCCGTTCATGCGCTACTGTCCGTGGTGCCGCACGAAAGTGAAGCGTCCGTGGAAACTGCCCGGCAGCCAGGCACGTTGCCGCTCGTGCAAGTGGGGAATCGCGCAGGAGTTCTGGAATTTCTGCGCCTGGTGCCGCGAGCCGGTGAGTCCTGCATGAACCAGGGGCCCGGGGAGCTCGTAGTGCTGGACGGCGCAACCACGCCCGATCGCCAGCTCCTGTTCGCCGCCGGCGGAATGCTGGTTGCGTTCACGACGCGTTCGCCCGACAAGGAGTCCGAGAACGAGGACACCGTCGGCATCATCCCGTGGGGACCGCAGGCGGCGGTGCTGGTCATCGCGGACGGCGCCGGCGGATTGCCCGCGGGCAAGCGGGCTTCGCTGACCGCAGTGACGGCACTCAAGGACTCGCTCGCGGTGGCGCTCGAGAAGACCACGCTCCTGCGCACGGCGGTGCTGAACGGGATCGAGGCGGCCAACGCCGCGGTGCGGGAACTCGCGAACGGCTCCGCGACTACGCTCACCATCGTGACGATCGAGGGGCGCCTCGCGCGGAGCTACCAGATCGGTGACTCGGAGGCGGTCGTGGTCGGGCAGCGCGGTCGCGTGAAGATGCAGACGACCGTCCACTCACCCACCGGCTTCGCGGTCGAGGCGGGATTCCTGGACCAGCGCGCGGCCCTGCATCACGCCGAAAGGCATCTCGTGTCGAACTTCATCGGTGCAGCGGACATGCGCATCGACGTCGGCGCCGGCGTGGAACTCGACGCGCGCGATACCGTCCTGCTGGCGAGCGACGGACTGACGGACAACGTGCACATGGACGAGATCGTGGAACTCGTGCGCAAGGGCCCTCTCTCGTCGGCAGCCGACCGCGTGATCGGCAAGGCGCAGCGACGCATGCGGGACGACAAGTCGGGCCAGCCGAGCAAGCCGGATGACCTGTCGCTGATCCTGTTCCGCAAGCCGCCGCCGCGCGTCACACGCGGAGGCTGACATAAGCCGGAGCAGTGCTGTTGATCGGCCCCGGAGCGCGTATTATGGTCGGCATACCGGTCGTGCCTGACGCGACATGCCGCGCGCAAGCAAAACACACGGAACTACTCCGGGTCATGCGGGCTCAAAGCCAGTAACAGCGGGCACCACCGGCTGGCACGGCAGCTTACGGGCATTGCCGACTTGCCGTCTCAAGAGAGGCGCACACCTATGCGACACAGCGAATATCGGCGCATCGCCAAACCTCTGCTCAAGCCACTCCTGACCCTGGCCGTCGCGGCGGTCATCGCGAGCGGCTGCAAGACCATGGGCGGCGTGCAAACGAGCGGCGGCGTTACCATGCCCATGCCCCCGGCCGGCGGCATGCCCCCGCCAAGCGGCGGCATGCCCTCGCCCTCAAGCGGCGGAGCCTCCGGCGGTATGCCTCCGCCGCCGAGTGGCGGCATGCCCCCACCCTCAGGCGGTGGATCGTCGGGCGGCGGAGCCTCCGGCGGTATGCCTCCGCCGCCGGGGCGCTGCCCCACCCTCAGGCGGTGGATCGTCGGGCGGTGGATCCTCGGGCGGCCGCCCCCGCCTTCGGGCGGCGGATCGTCGGGCGGTGGATCCTCGGGCGGCACGCCCCCGCCTTCGGGCGGCGGATCGACGGGCGGCATGCCCCCTCCCTCGGGTGGTGGATCGTCGGGTGGCGGTGCCGGCGGCCAGTCGAACCCGGTTCCGGCCGGCTTTCCGACGAGCGGGGGCGGTGGCGGTGGCGAGCCGGGTGGCAGTGACGGTGATGCTGGCGGTGGCGGTGGCGTCGGCGAAGTACCGCCTCCGCCCAGCGAACAGGGCGGCGGTGGCGGTGCCGAGGGCGCGGATGGCACGGGAGACGCCGGCGAGGCCGGCGCGACCGGGCAGGCCGGCGGCGGCACGGGCGAAGACAATCCGTTCTCCGATGCCGAAGCCGAGGGCGGCGGCGGCGATTGCGGCGACACCGGTGCGATGCCCGGCGGCGTCGGCGGCATGGGCCGTGCCGGCGAATGCCTGGGCGGTGGCGGCGGTGGTGGCGCTGAATCCGCAGCGTCGGGCAGCGCGGGCGGTGGCGCGGCGGGCGCGGCCGGAAGTGCCGGTGGCGGCGGCGGAGCGGCGGGCGCGGCCGGCAGTGCCGGTGGCGGCGGCGGAGCGGCGGGCGCGGCCGGCAGTGCCGGCGGCGCTGCGGGCGGTGGCAGTGCCGGCAGCGGGAGTGCAGGGGGCGGCGCGCGAGTATCCCGGTGAAAGCCCGGAGGAACGCGCGGCCCGGCTCGGCCGTGAACTCGACGAGTCCATCGGCGGTTTCGACGAGGCCCTGCACGAGGAACAGCAGGAGATCGCGGCGGTTGGCCGTTCGACGGAAGGATTCGACACCGGCGGCGGTGGAGACGGCGAAGAAGCCGGGGGCCTGATTGGTCTCGGCTCTCAGTCCGGCAACATGTCGGGACTGCCCGGGGACAGCGGCGCCGCCGGCAATAACGAAATCCCCACCATCGAAGGGATCAGTGACGAACAGATCGCCGCGCGCACGCCGGACGACGTACCGGAAATGATGGACGATGACATCATCGCGCGGCAGCTGCGCGAGGCCGCGCTCACCGAGGAAGACCCGCAATTGCGCGAACGGCTTTGGGAAGAATACCGCAAGTATAAAGGTCTATGATCCGCCCGACGCTGAGAGCCCGGTTCGCGGCGTGCACCGCCGCGTCGGCAGCCTTGCTCGGGCTCGGCGCATGCTCGGTCAACGAGATCGTCACCGCGGAGGAGACCGAGCTCGATGTCGCCGCGACCGCGGCCGATGAGGCACGCCTGCTCGATGTTGGCATCATCGAGTTCGACGACGGCGTGCCGGAGGACAACAACCCGGAGAAGTCGCGCATCTACACCGAGATACGCGACGCGGAATCACGCTACCTCGCGTATCACCTGAAGACCACCATGCAGGGCACAGGGCACTGGGGTGCGGTACGCGTGATCCCGTCCGACGATGCCTACACCGACGTGATCGTCCGCGCGCGCATTGTCGAATCCGACGGCGAATTCGTACGACTCGAAGTCGATGTTTCGGACACCAGCGGCCAGCACTGGTATACGCGCGAATACATGGCGCAGACCGGCGTGTCCTCCTACTCGGACAGCCGGGACCGCCGGCTGGATCCGTATCAGAAGGCCTTCAACGACATCGCCAACGACCTGCATATTTTCGCGCAAACCTTGCCGCCCGAGTATTTCCCGACGCTCCGGCAGGTCTCGGAACTGCGCTTCTTCGGCGACATGGCGCCGGACGCGTTCGGCGAGCACCTGAAGTACGACGAGGACGGGCTCGTCACGATCAACCGGCTGCCCGCCGAGAACGACCCGGCGGTCGCGCGGCTCCGGCAGATTCGCGAACGCGACCGGCTGGTCGTCGACATGCTCAATGAACACTATGCGAATTTCTACTATGGAATAGCGATTCCCTATCACTCATACCGCAAGGCGTCGCGCGAAGAATCGGTGAATTACCGGCAGGTGAAGCGCTCCGCAGCGCTGCAGACGATCATGGGCGTCGTGGTGCTCGCGGGCTCCCTGCAGGTCGATACCGGCGACTCGAGCTATTCGCGCTACCGCATGAAGCAGGGTCTGCAGGCCATCGGCATCACCGAGGGCTTCAACGCCATCATGCGCGGCGTCACGCGTAACAGCGAGGCGTCCATACACGTCGAAGCCATCAAGGAGCTGGCCGAATCCTTCGGCGCCGAGGCGGCACCGATGGTGGTCGACGTGGAAGGCCAGCAACGGCGGCTGACCGGCACGGCGGCGGCCCAGTACGAAGCGTGGCGCAAATTGCTGCGCGAAATCTACGAAGCCGACACCGGCTTCGCCACCGTCGACGTCGGCGCACCGGTGCGCGCGCCCGAGCCCACATCGTAGGCGCCGCCAGCCCAGCAGACGGTCCATGCTTGAACTGAAGAGCGGGATTTTGCTCGCGGACCGCTACACCCTGCGGCGGCGCCTCGGGGGCACCGGCGATTTCGCCGTGTGGCTGGCCGGCGACCGCGTGACGCGCACG
Organism: uncultured Pseudomonadota bacterium; assembly: GCA_963770585.1. Lineage (GTDB taxonomy): Bacteria > Pseudomonadota > Gammaproteobacteria > Steroidobacterales > Woeseiaceae > UBA1847. The sequence continues at coordinate 640,658 of CAVYQH010000001.1, forward strand.
GACGTCGCGCTGAAATTGCTCGTCGGGGACGCCGCACGTGCACCGGCACTGCGGCGCGAATGGCAGACTGGCTTGCGGCTCATGCACCCGCACATCGTGCGCGCCTTCGAGTACCACGAGCCGGCCAACGCGGCGTCTCCTCCGGCGTACTCCATGCAGTTCATCGACGGCCCGGCGCTCGACGTGCTCGCGCTCGCGCCGCCGGCCGACATCCTGCCGCCGCTTGCGCTGCTCGCCGACGCGTTGCGGTACGCGCACGGCAAGAACATCGTGCACCGCGACCTCAAGGCCGCGAACGTACTCCTCGACGGCAACGGGGCACCCTACCTCATCGACTTCAGCGCGGCCGCGGCCCGCGGCGAGAACCCGGGCGGCGGATCCCTCATCGCGCGGAGCCCGCAGCAACTCGCCGGCCTGCCTGCGGAACCGGCCGACGATATCTTCGCGCTGGGCGGGCTGCTGTACGAACTCGTCAGCGGCCGCTCGCCGTATTCCTCTGCGGACACCGAGCGGGACATCCGTGAACGGATCGCCGCGCCGCTGACCGCCGAGGGCCTGCCGCCGGAGCTCACCGCACTCGTTGCATCGATGCTCGCGAAGGACCCACGGGCGCGGCCGACGGCGGAGGAGGTCATCGAACGCCTGCGCGGAGCGGGTTTCGCCCCGGGGCCGGCACCGCGGCGCTACGTCGCCGGGGCGGGCGCGCCCGGCGACGTCCTGATCGAGTCCGGCGACGCATACACAGGCCGCCGTCGCGCAGTCGCACCGCCGCCGGACCTTGCGGCCCACCGGGGCTTGCGGCCGCGCACGGTCGGCATCCTCCTGGCGCTCCTCGTCGCGGCATTACTCGGCGTCGTGTTCCTGCTGCCGGGCCTGGTGCAGCCGCCACGCACGGCAGGCCCGGCGGAGGCGCCGGATGCCGGCACCGGCGAGGCATCGCCAGACGTGGAGCCCGCGGACGACGCCGTGCCGGCGCCGGACGACGGGGTCAAGGCGCGGGCCGCGACCGAGGAAGTACTTGGCCGCCTGCTCGCCCAGGTCAAGACGCTGGAGGGCCGCGCCGTGGAGCGTTGGGGCGGCGTGGCATGGCAGGAGGTGCGTGCCGCCTATGCTGCCGGCGACGAAGCTTACCTCGCGCAGAACTATGCGGCGGCGACCGCGCAATACGCGGTGGCGCTCGAAAAACTTCAACCCCTGCGCAGCCAGGTCGATACGGTCTTCGACAGCACGCTCGCCGATGCCCGCGCGGCATTCGAGAACGGCGACGCCGACGACGCGGTCCGGCTGTACGAACTGGCGGTTGCGATCACCCCCGGCCATGCCGGGGCAGAAGCCGGTCTTACGCGAGCGCGGAACCTCGACCAGGTGCTGGCGCTGACCGAACAGGGTCTCGCGCTCGAGCGCGACCTGGAACTCGCCGCCGCACTCGACAGCTTTGCGCGCGCCGTCGAAATCGATCCCGCGTGGGCCGTGGCGGCCGACGGGCTCGCCCGGGTCCGCGAGACGATCCGGCAAACGGACTTCGATGCGCGCATGAGCGAGGGCCTGAACGCGCTCGCGACAGGCGACTACGCCGCCGCGCGCGCGGCGTTCCGCATGGCACAGGAACTGGACCCGGCGTCGAGCGAGCCGGCCGACGGCCTGCTGCAGGTCGACCAGGCGCTGCGGCTCGGGGATATCGCTGCGCTGGAACAGGAAGCCGCGGCGCTCGCGGACGCCGAACAATGGGATGCGGCGGTCGAAGCCTACGGCCGGATACTCGAACTCGACGGCAACCTCGACTTCGCGCAAACGGGCCTCGTCGCCGCCGAGGACCGCGTCCGCTTGCACCAGCGCCTGGACGCCTACCTTGGTGATCCGGACAGTCTCAGTGCAGACCACACCATGCAGCAGGCGACGCAGCTCGTCGTCGACATCACGCGCATGGACAAGGTCGGGCCAAGGCTTGCCGACCAGCGTGACGAACTCGCGCGCCTGCTGAAGCGCGCCGCCACGCCGCTCACGGTGACGCTCGTGTCCGATGCGATGACGAATGTCGCGATCTACAAAGTTGGTAAACTCGGCGTCTTCGCCCAGACCGAACTCGAGCTCAGGCCCGGGACTTACGTCGCGGTCGGCAGCAGGCCGGGCTACCGCGACGTCCGGCGCGAATTCCGGGTGGCGCCGGAAGTCGCGATGGAGCCCGTCGTCGTGCAATGTGAGGAACCCATTTGAGCTTTGCGCATCTCGTCATCAGGGACGTCGACGGCGAGCGGCGTATCGATACGCGACAACTGCCCCTGCGAATCGGCACCGGCAATGATTGCAACCTGCGCCTGCCCGGGCCCGGCGGCGGCCCGGTGCTGCTCCTCGACCTCCTCGACGACGTGCCCTTCGTGCAGCCGGTGGGTCGCGACGAATCGATCCAGCTGAACGGCCGGCCGCTGACGGCCAGCAGCCGCCTCGGGGACGGGGACGAACTCGCTTTCTATGGCAGCCGCGTCGTCCTGCATGTCGGCGACGAACTCGTACTGGAAGTGCGGCTCGAGGGCAGCGCCTATGTGACGCAGCCGCCGGAACGGTCGGATGCCGGCGAACTGGCTGCGGAAGAGACCATTGCGCCGACCGCATTCCGGCGCGCGGCCGAGACACGCGCGGCGCGGCCCGAGAAGCGCAGCCATGTCCTGCGCAACGTCGTCGTCGCTGCGTTGCTCGTGCTCGGCGCATTGTCATGGCTCCTGTTCACGTCGAAGTCCGTGCGGTTCGTCGTGGAGCCCGCCGAGCCGGACACGCTCGAAATCGCCGGCGGCTGGTTCCGGCTGCCGCTCGGTGACCGGATCCTGCTGCGGCCGGGTGAGTACACGGTCGCGGTCACGAAACAGGGCTACTACGAGGCGGCGCAGACTTTCGTCGTGGGCGACGGACAGGGCGACACGGTACGGATCGAATTGCGCAAGCAGCCCGGCACGTTGACGGTACGCACGGAACCGGAAGCCGAGGCGACGGTATCGATCGACGAGTCGCATATCGGTCCGGCGCCGCTCGGCCCGGTCGAACTGCAACCGGGACAGCACAGCCTGCGCGTGCGCTCCGAGCGCTTCCTGCCGTTTTCCGACCTCATCGCATTCGAGGGCCTGGGCGAAGACGAGGTGCTTACGGTACAGCTGGTCCCGCGCTGGGCCGAAGTTAGCGTGACGTCCGAGCCGCCCGGCGCGAAGATTTTCGCGGGCTCGGTCGAAGTCGGCACGACGCCGGCAGTCGTGGATCTCCTGGAGGGCAGCCATGCGTTGTCCGTCGTGCTCGACGGCTACAACGCCTGGGACGGCTCGGTGACCGTGGCCCCCAATGTCGCGCTCGAGCTGCCGCTCATCCGGCTCGAGCCGGCCGACGCGCGCCTGGCCGTGAACACGATTCCGCGCGGCGCGAATGTCCTCGTGAACGGTCGTTACCGCGGCCAGTCGCCGCTGACGCTCGACCTCGCGCCCGACACGGATTACGACATCGGGCTGTCGAAGGCCGGCTACGGGACCGCGAGCCGAACGGTGCGGCTTGCGTCCGCGGCCCGCGACACGATCACCGTGGACCTCACCGCGCGCGCAGGCGAGGTGACCGTCAACGTGTCGCCGGAAGACGCGACCGTCTACGTCGACGGCAGTGCCCGGGGCCAGGGCTCCACCACGCTGAGCCTCAGTTCGGCGCCGCACCGCATCGAAGTGCGCCGCGAGGGCTACGAGTCCTGGTCGCGCACGATCACGCCGCGGCCGGGCTATCCGCAGACGCTGATGGCTGGCCTCAGGTCCGAGGTGGCGATCGCGCGTGCGAAGATCGCGACCGTCATCGAAACACCGGACGGCAAGTCCATGCGCCGCGTTGAACCGGGGACCTTCATGATGGGCAGCTCGCGCAGCGAGCAGGGACGGCGGGCGAACGAGGTGCAGGTGCCGGTCGCGCTGACGCGCCCCTTCTACATCAGCACGCAGGAGGTGACGAACCGGGAGTTTGCCGCGTTCGAAGCGGGGCACGACTCCGGGGCCTCGGTGCATGCGACGCTGTCGGCCGACCAGAATCCCGTGGCCAACGTGACCTGGGCCCAGGCGGTCGCGTACTGCAACTACCTGAGCACCCGGGAGGGGCTCACGCCGGTCTACGAGGAGCGCTTCGGCGACTTCGTCCCCATTCTGCCGTTCCCGGAGGGTTACCGCCTGCCGACCGAGGCCGAGTGGGCCTGGGCCGTGCGCTTCGCCGGCCAGCCGCAGGCCGACCCCTATCCCTGGGGTACGAACTGGCCACCGCGCGACGAGGCCGGCAATTTTGCCGACCAGTCCGCCGCCGATCTCGTGCCGTCGATACTCCCGAACTACGACGACGGCTTCGCGGCGACGGCGCCGGTCGGCAGCTTTCCGGCCAACCGGCTCGGACTCCTGGACGGCGGCGGCAATGTCGCCGAGTGGGTGAACGACTACTATACGGTTCCGACACCGGGACTGACGGAGCCGCTGCGCGACCCGACCGGACCCGACAGCGGCACGACGCACGTGATCCGCGGCTCGGGCTGGCGGCATGCGGGCATGACGGAACTACGGTTGAGCTACCGTGATTACGGTGACGCTGCGCGCAACGACGTGGGCTTCCGCATCGTGCGCAACGCCGATTAAAGGGCACGCGACGGTCCGCACCGAAATGTTTGCGTGGCGGCGTGGTCCAAGAATGCGAGGTAACGCCACATGAGATCGACAAGTCTGCTCTGCCTGTTGCTGGCGCTGCCGCTCGCCATGCCGGCCAGCGCCCAGGACCCGCCGGAGGATCCTGCGGAAACGGTGGCGCCGCCCGCCGCCGACGACGAGGAAACAAGCGCCGACGAGACGGCCCCCGGCGAAACAACCGCGGGCGAAACGGCTGAAGGCGACGAAGCCACGGAGACCGACGATGTGGTCCTGGAAACCGATGACGAGAGCTACCTCGACATCGACGAAGAGGACTTCACGCCCAGCGAAGAGATTCCGACGGACCAGTCCGTCGATTTCCCGACAGACATGTGATTTCCAGCACCCAGGCGTCACGATGAAAAAGAAAGACATCCCCTTCGAATTCGTATTCCAGCTGTTCGCGCTGATCATCTCGGTCATCGTGGTGCACGCGTATTACGTAGCCGTCGTTCGGCCGAATGCGGTGCAGGACATTGCGGAACACGCGGCCGCCGTCAAAGCCGATCCGGCTTACGTCGCGCCACGCTCGTTCTGGGTGCTGGTCAAGGATCCCGAGCAGGAGTCCTGCGTCATCCTCATGTTCTGGGCGTTCGCCATCATCGGGTACAAGGGCGCGAAGATCATCAAGGAACGCCGGCTGCTCGACGTCGATCTCGTACCCGTCGCCGACGGCATGCGCATCCTTCCGGAGGACACGCGGGAGTTTGCCCGCCAAGTGCAGGCGCTGCCCGAGGACCGGCGGGACTTGCTGTTGCCGAGGGCGCTCTTGGGTGCGCTGCGGCGCTTCGATTCGACGCACAACATCCAGGACGTGTCCGCGGCCACGCACAGCATCTGCGAATCCGAGGCCGATCGCCTGGAGTCCGAGCTGTCGATGATCCGTTACATTGCCTGGGCGATACCCGCCATCGGCTTCATCGGCACAGTGCGCGGCATTGGCGACGCGCTGGCGCAGGCGGACAAGGCCGTGCAGGGTGATATCTCGGGCGTGACCCAGAGCCTCGGCGTGGCTTTCAACTCGACCCTGATCGCGCTGCTCATCAGCATCGTGCTCATGTTCCTCGTGCACCAGCTGCAGTCGATGCAGGAACAACTGGTCTTCGAAGCCGAGGCCTACTGCGACGAGAAACTCATCCGTCACATGCTCGCGGACAAGGCTTAGGCCTGACGTGAACCATGAGCCTGCTCGCACTCGACATCAACGACGCCGGCATCACCGCTCTCGGTGACGGCGGTATCCTGTACCGGGAACCCGGCTATGCCTTGCTCGACGACGAGCGGTTGACGACCGGCGACGTCGCTTTCCGGCACGCCCGCCTGCGGCCGCGGCATATCCACGACCGCTTCTGGGCCGAACTCGGCGTCGAAGCGCTCGCCGATCAGCGTTTTCGTCACCTCTCAGCCGCCGACCTTGCGAGCCGGCAGCTCGAGCAGATCTGGTCGACCATCGCCGCGCACGGCGACCGGGTGGTCGTCGCGGTGCCGGGCTACCTCGACGCGGCACGGCTGGGCCTGTTGCTCGGCATCTGCCGCGAGCTCGGCATCCCGGTGGCGGGCCTCGTCGATGCCGCCGTCGCCGCCACCCGTCGCGAATACGTCGGCGCGACGCCGGTACACGTCGACGTCAGCCTGCACTCGGTGATGCTGACAAGGATCGCCCAGCCGGGGCGGGCGCAGGTCGAGAAGTCGCTGCTGCTGGACGGTGTCGGCCTCGCCGCGCTCAATGACGCCTGGATACGTACGATCGCGGAGGCTTTCGTGCGCCAGTCGCGCTTCGATCCACTGCATACCGCCGAGACGGAGCAGCTGATGCTGGACCGGCTGCCCGACTGGCTCGCACAGACCTCCGCCGGTGGCACCGTGCAGCTCACGATCGAGTACCGGGGCTTAAGGCACGATGCCGATCTCGATGCGCTGGGCGTGATCGCCGCCGTGGCGCCGGTCTACCAGCGCATCGTCGGCGCGCTGCGCACGCTGTACCGCGCCGAGGACCTGCCCGCACTGCAGCTGACCGACCGTGCGGCGCGCCTGCCGGGTCTCGCGGACATGCTCAAAGCCCGCGTCGGCGGCGAGGTCTTCCTGCTCGAAGCCGGCGCGGTGGCGCGCGGCCTGCTGGCCCGCTGCCGCAACTTCGCTGCCGGTGGCGGCCAGCTGACCCTGGTGCGCCAGCTGCCCTGGGATCAGGCGCCAGTGCAGTTCGCCGCCGCTCCTGACTCGCGCGCATCGGGGCGCCCGACACACGTGCTGTTCGGCAATCACGCCTGGGCGCTGAACGGCCGGCCGATTAGCCTCGGCTCGCAGCCCGTCGCCGGTGAACGCTGGATCGAGCTGGCGGCCGGCATGCCGGGCGTGTCGCGGCGGCACTGCTCGATCGAGGTCGAGAACGGCCAGTGCATTCTCAAGGACTTCAGTCGCTTCGGTACTTTCCTCAACGGACATCGCCTGGATGGGTCGGCGTTGCTGGAGACCGGCGATGCGATTCGGGTCGGAACACCCGGATTCGAGCTAAAGCTGATCCAGGCGGAGCAGGGCAATGGCGCGTAGACGCCGCGAACAGGAAATCTTCAGCATGTCGTTCCTCGACTGCATTTGCTGCGGATTCGGTGCCGTGATCCTCGTCTTCATGATCATCAATGCCCAGGTCAAGGGATCGCGCGAGGCCGAACCCGACCGGATGTCCGAAACCCGCAAGCTGGAAGTCGAGATTCTCGAAGGGCGCAAGAATATGGTGCTCGCGCGCAACACCATCGAGGAGCTGGAAACGCGCGACAAGGACGCACAGGGCGAGATCGACCGGATCCTGGCTCTGATCGCTGAACTGCGGGAGGAACTCTCGAAATACGACGACGAAACGCTGGCGAAAATCGAGCATGTCGAGAAACTGCAATCGGATATCAAGTCGCTCGAGGAGGAAGTCGAGCGATTGCTGCAAATGGCCAAAGAGGAATCGGCCGACGGCAACCGCATCCGGTCCTTCGACGACGAGGGTCAGGGCGCGCGCCAGTACCTTACCGGCCTCAAGCTCGACGGCAAACGCACGCTGATACTCGTCGATCGCTCCGCCAGCATGCTCGACGACACGATCGTCAACGTCATCCGCCGCCGCAACATGGCCGATGCGGAGAAACTCCGCTCGGTGAAGTGGCGTCAGGCCGTTGCCACCGTGGACTGGCTGACGGCGCAGATCCGGCCGGGAACCGAGTTCCAGATCTACATGTACAACAACACGGCCGAGCCGGTCATCAAGGGCAGCGGCGGTACCTGGCTCAAGGCCGACGACGGCGCGCAGCTCACGGAGGCCGTGCGGGTGCTGCGCGGCACGCTGCCGGACAAAGGGACCAACCTGCGGGCGGCATTCGCCGTCGCGACCCAGCTGCAACCGAATCCGGACAACATCATCCTGCTCGCCGACGGCCTGCCGACCATGGACGAGCCCACCACGAACCGCAAGGTGGTCTCGGCGAACCAGCGGCTCGACTTGTTCCGCGAGGCCACGCGCGAACTGCCGGGCAACGTGCCTTTGAACATCCTCCTGTTTCCGATGGAAGGAGACTACGAGGCGTCCATCGCGTACTGGGTACTTTCTGCGCAGAGTGGCGGGTCGCTGATCAGCGTCAGCCGGGACTGGCCGTGAGCGCCGGGACGAGGACATGAGACGCCGCCGCAACATCGAAGTCTTCAGCCTGTCGTTCCTGGACTGCATCTGCTGCGGCTTCGGGGCGATCATCCTGTTGCTCGTGCTGAGCAAGATCTACGAACCGGCCATCATCGAGAAGGCCCAGGACGATCTCCAATCCCTCATTGCGATCCTCGAAAAGGAGTTGTTCGAGATCCGCGGCGAGACGACAACCCTGAATCGCGACCTCGAGGCGATTCGCGAACAGGCATCCGAGTCCACCGAGAGCCTCGCACGCCTGCAGGGCGAACTCGAGACCGTAGAGGGTCAATACAAGCTGTCTCAGGAGCGCACGGAAAACCTGGCGGACGAGGGCCAGCTGGAAATCGTGCGGCAGCGCCTCACCGAGGAAATGATGCGTTTGCAGCCGTACTACCGGGCTGCGCCGGACGAGGCGATTGCGGGCATCCCCGCCGACAGCGAATACATCATCTTCGTCGTCGACACGTCCGGCTCGATGCAGCAATACAACTGGGACCGTGCGATGCGGAAGCTCGAGGAGACGCTCAACGTGTATCCGGAGGTCAAGGGCATCCAGGTCCTGAACGACAACGGCAACTACATGTTCCAGCAGTATGCCGGCAAGTGGATCCCGGACACGCCCGGACGCCGCGAAGCGATCATCAACACGATGCGCACCTGGCGGCCGTTCAGCGACAGCAACCCGGCGGACGGCATCATTTACGCGATCAATGCGTTCTGGGCGGCGGACCGGAAGATCAGCGTCTACGTGTTCGGCGACGATTTCACCGGGAACTCGGTCGAGGCCGTGCTGCAGCAGGTCGAGCAGGTGAACTACGTCAATGCCACCGGCGAGCGCCTCGTGCGCATCCATGCGGTGGGTTTCCCGATGTTCAATGCAGGCGGCGGTGGCGGCGTCCCGCCATCCGTGCAGCGCTTCGCGCAACTGATGCGGGTCCTGTGCGACCGCAACGGCGGCACGTTCGTCGCACTCAACGGGAACGACTGAAGCCCCGAGCCTGACACGATTCGCCACGATTGATCGGCAGGCGCGCACGATGTCGCCTGCGCCGCGGCGCGAAGGCCGCTTGTAATGGGTTCCGAAGGCGGCCAGGTCGGCCAGCCCCGTACAAGAGGAACCTGAAATGCGCAAATCAGCCTGGACCATCACCGGCCTCGCCCTGCTCGGCATCGCAAGCGCCGCCCAAGCCGAGCAGGCATCGAAAGCGGAAGCGGTGGGCTTCGGTGCGGGTGCCGTCATCGGCGCCGCCGCCGGCGGCCCGGTCGGACTCGTCGTCGGTGCGGCGCTCGGCGGTACGCTCGGCGACCGCTGGCGCGAAAAGAACGAGCGGATCGACACGCTAGGCGCAGACATCCGCAATGCGGAAACGAGCGTGGATGCCCTGCGGCGCGAGGTCGACGCGCTGACCGCGGAACTCGACGTCACCGGCACCGAACTGGCCCGTCTCGAACGCACGGCCCATCCGGAGCTGGTGAGCCTCCTGCAGGCCGGGATCGACCTCGACCTCTTGTTCCGGACCGACGAAAGCACGCTGCTCGCCGATACCGAACAGCGGCTGGCCGAACTCGCTGCCCGGCTCGCCGCGATGCCGAACGTGCAGATTCACCTGGACGGATTTGCCGACGAGCGCGGCGACAGCACGTACAACCAGCGCCTGTCGGAAGAACGCGTGGCCTACGTGCGCGAGCAGCTGTTGACTGCGGGCGTCGATCGCTCGCGCATCAGCGAGGTCGCGCATGGCGAGGCGGTCGCATCGGAACCGACCGAGGACAGCTATGCACTGGAGCGGCGCGTCAGCCTCAAGGTCTACCTCGATCGCAACGCGTCGGTGGCATCGAATTAGTGCAATGCAAAAGGTGCGGGCGATGACAACGAACTGTTGGAGCGCCCCACAGGCGCGACCGGCAAAGACCGGCGGGCCCACCGGGCACTGTCCTCGGGCATAGCTCGGCGGCGCGGCGGGTCTTTCGGTCGCGGCTGCCGGTCGCGCCTATGGGGCGATCCAACAGGCGCTCCAACAGCGGCTTGCGGCCGCTCCTGCGGCCGCGGCTATACTCGCGTCATGAGCGACGATCTGGCCGAAAGATCCTGCAAGCCCTGCGAGGGCGGCGTGCCGCCGCTGAGCGCCGGCCAGGCGCGGAAACTGCAGGAGGCGCTGCATCCCGCCTGGCAAATCAACGCGGATGGCCGCGCCATCGAACGCAGCTTCGAGTTCAAGACCTACAGCCGGACGCTCGGCTTCGCGAACGCAGTGGCATGGATCGCGATCATTGAAGGCCACCATCCCGTGCTGACCGTGGGCTATGACCGCTGCACGGTGTCCTACAGCACGCATGCCGTCGACGGCCTCACCGACAACGATTTCATCTGCGCGGCGAAAGTCGACCGCCTGCCCGGCGTCGACTGATGGTGGGCGTGCGCGACGTCGAGGCCGCGGCCCGGCGCCTCGAGGGCATCGCGATCCGGACGCCGCTGTTCGACAACGACGCACTCGATGCCGCGGTCGGGGGCAAGGTGCTGCTGAAGGCCGAGTGCCTGCAACGCACGGGTTCGTTTAAGATTCGCGGCGCCTACAATCGCCTGAGCCAGCTCTCGCCGGCGGAATCCGCGCGCGGCGTGGTTGCCTACTCCTCGGGAAATCATGCGCAGGGAGTCGCCTGTGCCGCGCGGCTCCTCGGCATGTCGGCTGCGATCGTCATGCCCGCCGATGCGCCGCGCACGAAGCTCGACAACACGCGCCGGCTGGGTGGCGAGGTGATCACCTACGATCGCGCCACGGGTGATCGCGAAGCCATCGCGGCGGCCATCGTGGCAGAGCGAGGCGCTGCGCTGGTGCCGGCCTACGACCACCCGCAGATCATTGCCGGCCAGGGCACCGTCGGACTCGAGATCGCGGCGCAGGCGCGTGCGGCCGGCCGCGGACTCGACCAGGTCCTGATTCCCTGCGGCGGCGGGGGCCTGGCTGCCGGCTGCGCGCTCGCGCTCAGGGCGGCGTTCCCGGGATTGTCGATCGTCGTGGTGGAGCCGGCGAACTTCGACGATACCCGTCGCTCACTGGCCTCCGGCGCACGCGAGCGGGTGCAGCCCGGCGCGTCGTCGATCTGCGATGCATTGCAATCGCCGAGTCCGGGCGAGCTGACGTTTCCGATCCTTCGCGATGCCGGTGTGCAAGCCGTGAGCGTGAGCGACGACGAGGTTCGGGCCGCGATGCGCTTCGCATTCCGGCACCTGAAGCTGGTGGTCGAACCCGGCGGCGCCGCGGCCCTCGCCGCGCTGCTCGCAGGGCGGGTGCCTGCAGCCGGCCGCAGCAGCGCGGTCGTGCTGAGCGGCGGCAACGTGGACCCCGAGAGCTACGGGGCCATTCAGGCCGAGCTGAGCTGAGGTTTGAGCAGCACGGGCAGTCCCGCGCACGGTGCCCGGGTGATGTTGGTGAATTCCACGGCCTGGCGCCGGCGCTCCTCCCAATCGTCCAGCCATTGCACGACACGGTCGATCTGCGCGATGTCGTCGGCCACGCGCGATGCCGGCATCTCGTGCACGCCGATGCCGAACTCGGCGCCGTGTACGTAGTTCTGGCTGTCGCGCAGCACGGCGATGATCGGGATGCCGAGCGAGTCGAGGAAGCGCATCAGCTTGCCGAAGCTCTTCGTGTTCTTCTTGGTGCGGTTGGCCACGACCGCGAGCTTGCGTTCGCTGCGATTGATCTTGGCCACCAGCAACAGGTCCGCAATACAGCGAGACGCGGCGTGGATGTCCATAGCGGACGGCAACACGGGCACGAGGATGCTGGAAGAGTCGCGCGTCAGTTCGCGCAGGTCGTCGTGCGAGATCGCGGCCGGCGAATCGACGATCAGCGTCTCCACTTCGTGCGGCACGCGCAGCTGCCAGCTGCGCGTGGCCTGCATGGAATTCCGGAACGCGACTATCCCGTGGATCTTGGGCAGTTCCGGCGGCCGGCGGGTCAGCCATGCCGTCGTCGAACCCTGTGGATCGTAATCCATGATGGCCGCCACATTGCCGCGCCGCACGTAGCAGGCGGCGAGATTGGTGGCGAGCGTCGACTTGCCGCAGCCGCCCTTGGGATTGAGGACGACAATGCGGTTGCGATTTCCCTTCGGCCGTGTGTTCACGAGTCCATCCGCAAGCACATGAAAGTCTTACGGCAGCCACTGTCGCGCGAAACAGGGGGCGGCGTCCTTGCGCCAGTTCACATAAGTTCCGGCGAACGGTTTCAGGCCAGGGCCAGTGTCCCGTCCGGCAGGCTCTTCCGCGCCGACACCACGCGCCGGTCGCGGTTCCCGCCCAGCGTCTGCGCCAGGTCCGCGACGACCACCGGGTCGCGGAAGTACCAGGAATGCCCGTTGTCGCCGCTCGCGGCATGGGTCGCACGAAAGTGGTCGCCGCAATTTACGTTGACCGCTTTTTCGGGCCGGTTCTCGGGCAGTCCGCGGCGGCCGGCGCGCGGGGCGACGCCAGCACGCTTCACGTCCGACAGCTTGAGGACGGCATCGTAGGGGTTCTGGTAGTTGGTGAGGCGCGTGCAGTGCCGGTACAAGGAACGCGAACGGGCGTCGTCCGCCGCCAGCGAGGCACTCGAAACGTCCGCTGCCAGGAAGCAGACCTGCGATACGTTCCAGTTGCTCGCGGCGATCGCTGGGCGATCGTCGGCATCGTCGAAAGCTTCACGCACGACATAACAGCCCATCGAGTGGGCGATGACGTGCACGTTGATCTCGCAGCCTCGGTACTGGGCCGCGGCGAGCAATGCAATGCCGTCGTCGACGAACTTCAGGGCCGTCAGCTTGGCGTCCACGCGATCTTCGAGGTAATTGAAAGCATGGTCGTCGCTCGGCCAGTCATAACTGACGAGCTGGCCGCGATAACCGGCCGCCGCGAGGTCCGTGCGCAAGCTGCGATGACGGGCGAGGATCTCGGCGGGCGAGGTGCTGTAGCCGTGCACCAGCACGGCGATGTCGCCGCAGCCTTTGCCGGTGAGCGGATCGGCGCCCGTGTGCGCGGCGGCTATGAGCTCGTCGACCCAGGCCCTCTTCCCGCCGCGATGGGCGGGGTCCGGGTCCTCGCCGGCGGGCACGCGCAGGAAGCGGGTCGGGCCGGGCTCCGCGCCGAAGCGACCGTTCCGCAGGCTGCGCACTGTGATCACCCAGTCCGTGCTCATGCGTCGGCGGAACTCATGATTTCCTGTCGTCGGCACGCAACATAAAGCAGGCGGTACCGGCGAATTGCCGCTTCGACGTTTACAATCCTGTTGCTATCTCGCATCATTCGGTCCTGGCCACGTGGCGTGGCGAAGTGCCCGGCAAGAGGCACAAGCCCGGCCCCGAGGCGTAACTATTACAGCATAAGGGGTATGAAATGAGAGTCGTCCTTGCTCGCGTCCTCGACGCGCGTGTACTCGTTGCGTGCATTGCACTGTACGGCTTTCCAAGTCTGGCAACGACCGCCCTTGCGCAGGAAGTCGACCCGGCGACTACGACGGACGGCGCCGCGGAGACCGACGAGGACGTGGAAGAAGTGGTCGTCACCGGCTCGCGTCTGAGCCGTGACACCTACACCAGCATATCGCCCTTGCAGGTGATCTCGGGACAGGTCTCGCGCGAAATCGGCCTGATCGATGCCGGCACGATCCTGCAGGAGTCATCGGCCGCCAGCGGCGTGCAGATCGACCTTACCTTCCAGGGATTCGTGCTCGACAACGGACCGGCGGCGTCCACTGTCGATCTGCGCGGCCTCGGCCCGGATCGAACCTTGTTCCTCATAAACGGCCGGCGCCTTTCGCCTGCCGGTGTCGAAGGCGCGCCGTCGTCGCCGGACGTCAACCTGATACCCGCCTCACTCGTTCAACAGTACGAGGTGCTACTGGACGGTGCGTCGTCCGTGTACGGCTCCGATGCGGTCGCCGGGGTGGTCAACGTGATCCTGCGCAAGGACTTCGACGGCTTCGAAGTCGAGGGCTATGTCTCGAATCCCGCCGGCGAGTACAGCGCTGGCCAGCAGAACACGATCAGTGCAGCCTGGGGCCACAACGGCGATCGCGGTTTCATCGGGATCGGCGCCGAGTACCGCGAGTTCGAACCGGTAACGCTTGCGGATCGCGAATGGACCGACCGCTGCGAACGACACTACGAAATCACGGACGATGGCGAGGTTCGTCACGTCGACCAGTACTACTCTCAGGTCCTGGGCATGGAGCCGCGCGACAACAGCGACTGCGCCGTCGGGGGCCTCACGGGTTACATGACGGAATTGAGCGATTCATTGCAGCTGGGGAGTCTCTTTTACCGGCCCGGTTTCAACGAGACGAGCCTGTCCGACTACGTCGATTACAACGCCTGGAGCACGGTCGTCGACATGGAAGACGATGGCTACGCGGACGCCAACTTTTACGACCGCAATTTGAATGGCGCAACACAGTTTGCACAGATCATCCCCGATATCTCCACGACTTCGGCGCTGGCCTTCGGTGAGTACACGTTCTCGGGCGAGGCCAACATCACGCCGTATTTCGAAGTGCTGTACAGCCAGCGCAAGAGCTTCCAGAATGACGGTGCCGCGCAACTGTTCCCGCAGGTCCCCGGAGGAAACCCGTACAACCCGTGCAACCCGAACGGGCTCGATGGCGTCGACTGCGGCCTCGCCTACGACGAGATGCTCGACGATCCGGAGTATGCGGCCGATTTCGCGGCCGTGCAGGGCCTCACCCCGGCAGAATTCCGGGATTTCGGCATCATCGATATTTACAGCGGGCCGCTTGGCCCGATCGACGTGCAGCCGGTCGTCGCCGTGCGCGGTGACCGCAATACCACCGACGTCACACTCGACCAGATGCGTCTCGTCGGCGGCGTGCGCGGCGACATCCCGTTCGTGGACTTCGGCACAGTCGACAACTGGTCGTTCGATGCGTACTACTCCTTCACCGAGTCCGACGGCCGTTCGTCCCGGCTCGGGGTGCGCAGTGATCGACTGGACTATGCGCTCGGCTGGTTTTCGTCGACCAATACGCCCTGCGTAAATGACGATACGAACTTGGTCTTGCCCGATGACATGACCCTGAACTGCGTGCCGGTGAACATGTTCGCCTCGTCGCTGATGCGGCCCTTGATTGGCGACTTCGAAACCGAGGCGGAGCGCCGCTACCTGTTCGACAGTCGCGATTTCACGACCAAGTACGAGCAGACGATCGGCTCCGCCTACGCTACCGGCGAAGTCTTCCCGTTGCCGGGCGGCGAGGCGCTGTTCGGCATCGGTGCGGAATACCGCGTCGACGAGATCGACTCGATTCCGGACGACGTTGCCGCGGATGGCCTGTTCTTCGGCTTCTTCTCCGACGGTGGCGCCGTGGGCGAGAAGAACACGAAGGAAGCATTCGCCGAACTGGAGCTTCCGGTCCTGGCCGGTGTCAGCGGCTTTGAGGAACTGACCGCAAACATCTCCACGCGGTACACAGACGACGAGTTCTACGGTGGCGCATGGACGTACTCCGGAAAACTCGCATGGCGCCCGGTCGATTCGCTGATGCTGCGCGGAACGGTAGGCACGTCCTATCGCGCACCGAATCTGCGTGAGAACTTCCTGCTCGGCCAGACGGGCTTCCTGAATCTGACCGATCCCTGCGTGGTGCCGCAGGCGGCGTACGACCCGATCAACGGCTACATTCCGGAGAATGACAACCGGCCGCCGGAAGTGCTGGCGAACTGCGTCGCCAATGGCATCGATCCGACTACTTTCACCAATGGCGGAAACGCCATTTACAGTGTTGAGGTGGAGGGCGGCGGTTCGCTGGATCTCGCAGAGGAGAAATCGGACTCGTTTTCCGCCGGCCTGACGTGGGAGCAACCGTTCTTCACGGCCTTCGACTTCGTCGTCAGCGCGACGTACTACGAGATCGACATCCGCGACGAGATCATCGAGCCATCTGCCGGATTCATTATCTCCGACTGCTACTACGATCTTGAAGGGGATAGTGCGTTCTGCGATCGCATTACCCGTAGCGGGAGTTCCACGATGACATTGGTCGACCAGGGCTTCATCAATCGCGACGAGGGGAAAGCCCGCGGCGTCGACCTCAACATGCGCTTCGACTGGCCGACGCAGATGTTCGGAACGGCCGTCGACCTGGCTGCCGAACTCGCGATGAACCGCGCGCTCGAACTCTCGAGCAAGCTCGAAGGCCAGGATGGCATAGAGGAAGAGGAGTACGTGGGCGAGTTCGGCTTTCCCGAGTGGAAAGGTCGCCTGACCTTGCGTGCCGACGTCGGCAACTGGCGCTACACCTGGTCGACGCGCTATATCAGCTCGGTTGCGGAGGACCCGCTGGCCGTCGATCCGTTCGACGACGTATTCACTGGGTTCGCCGACACCTGCCTCGGAGAGGCAAACGGCGACGTCAATTGCCGCAACATCGGCTATGCCGAGAACTATTTCGTCCACGACGCTTCCGTCTATTACTACGGTGATGCGTGGACGGTCGGCGGCGGCATGCGCAATGTCTTCGACGAGGAACCGCCGCTCGTCGACGGTGTCGAGGTGTTCTCGTTCAACAACGTGCCGTTCGGGGCCGGATACGACATTTTCGGCCGCACGCTGTTTGCGAACGTCGCATACCACTGGCAATAGTCGTCACTCCCACATGAGATGAGGACCGGAATCAGCCTGCGAGGTGACTCGCAGGCTGATTACTTTTCGGAAACGGGATTTCCGGATTTCGACGGCATGAAGATTCCGCAGTTTGAGATGATGAACTCGTTTATTTCGATTCGATCGCTGACTGCGGTTCTGGCCGCAACGGCCGTGACATTCCCGGCGGCCGTCACGACTGCCGAGCCCTATCCTCTCGAGTACTTCGCGTTGCGCGAGGTGATCAACGAGGTCACCGTGTCCCCGGACGGCGACCGGCTGGCGATGCTCAAGATCCTGACCCGCGAGGGCAACCCGATACTGCACATCTACGAGTCGGACGAACTCGAAGGCAAGCCCTTCGTCGTGAACTCCGATCCGATGGAGATCATGACCTATGACTGGGCGAGCAACGATCACATCGTGCTGACGCTGCGGCAAAAGGTGCGTGAGCAGATCGACGGTCAGAACCAGGGCGTCTACGAGTTCAAGATCGCCATATTGAACCTGAAGAAAAAGGCCTTCGACGAATTCCCGGCGGCAAATCCCGTCGTCGAGAATCTCCTGCCCGGCAAGCCCGGCAAGATCATCATCTCCGAGCAGCCGGGTGCGGAGGAGGACCTGTCGCTAGCCAAGGCCTTCCGTC
The DNA here is from genome assembly GCA_963770585.1 of uncultured Pseudomonadota bacterium. Classification (GTDB taxonomy): domain Bacteria; phylum Pseudomonadota; class Gammaproteobacteria; order Steroidobacterales; family Woeseiaceae; genus UBA1847. The sequence goes on from CAVYQH010000001.1 coordinate 658,282, forward strand.
CGCGCGCGTACTACGAGATGGACCTCGATCGCGGCAGCAAGAAACTGCTGCTTCGCGGCAAGCTGGATGTCGCGCAGATCGAGTTCGACGCCGACGGCGATCCGCGTATCGCGAACGGCTTCGACGCCGCCAGCCAGGAGTACGTCATCTACTACCGCGAGAAGGGCGGGAAGGGCTGGGACGACATCTATCGCGTGCACGAGGACGACTTCTCGCTCTGGTTCTTCAATTACCAGGGCCTCGATCCTTCGGTGCCCGGCAACCTGGTCTTCACGGCGCTCAACGGCGACGACAAGGTCGGGCTGTGGTCCTTCGATCCCCGCGCGAAGAAATTCGCCGAGCTCCTGTACCGGCGCTCGGACGTCGACGTCTTAGGTGTCCGCTATCACAGCAATACCTGGGAGCGCCCCGACGAGATCGTCGCCGTCGGCTATGCAACGGACAAGCCGCATTTCGAGTACTTCGACGAAATCGAAGGCGCGACCTACCGCCAGCTCGAGGAGCTGATCCCCGGCGCCTGGTACGTCACGATCGAGTCACGCTCCCGCGACGGCGATACGCTCGTCGCCATGAATCAGGGACCGCGGGATCCCGGCACCTATTACCTGTTGCACGACGGCGAGTTCAAGCCGGTCGGCAGCCGGCAGCCGCTGCTGGAAGCCGACCAGCTTGCCGACCTCGACTACCTGCAATACAAGGCTCGCGACGGTCGCGACCTCGTCGCCTACCTGACGATCCCGAACGGCGAGCCGCCGTTCCCGACGATCGTCCTGCCGCACGGCGGACCGCACGTCCACGAAATCGTCGTCTACGACGAATGGGCGCAGATGCTGGCCAACAACGGCTACCTGGTCGTGCAGCCGCAGTACCGGATGTCGCTGGGCTACGGCTTCGACCATTTCCGCAGTGCATTCCGCGAGCAGAGTGAAGGCGGGCGCGCGATGCAGGACGACAAGGACGACGCGGCGCTGACCCTCGTGGACAAGGGCATGGCCGACCCGGCGCGGCTGGCGATGTTCGGCTGGTCCTATGGTGGCTATGCCGCGCTCGTGGCGGCGTCGCGGACGCCGCAGATCTACCAGTGCGTCATCGCCGGCGCCGCAGTGGCCGACCAGGTGCGGCAGGCCAACGAGTATCCCAATCCGCGCGGCACGGGCCGGATATTCACCGAGGATTACCAGTACAAGGCCGTGCAGCCAGTGAATGAGGTTTCGAAAGTGAATGTGCCGATCCTGCTCGTGCACGGCAGCGTGGACCAGCGCGTGCGACCGCGCCAGGCACAGCTGTACCTGGCCGAACTCGAGAAACAGGGCAAGGACTACGAGTACGTCGAGCTGGACGGCGCGGATCACTTCTACGACACGCTGTTCTACCAGCACCAGCTCACGCTGTACGAGAACATGATCCGCTTCCTGAAGGACGACTGCGGACCGGACGGCCTGTAGGAGCGGCCGTAAGGCCGCGCAACCTGCTCCTAGGTCCTCAGCGGGAACACCAGCCGGAATTCCGCGCCGGGCTCCGTGTTCACCAGGTCCACGCTGCCGCGCATCGCCAGCGTGAGCTGGTGCACGATGGCGAGGCCTATCCCCGTCCCGACCGTCTCCCGCGTGAGTTCCGATTCGCTGCGATAGAAGAGCTGGAAGATCTTCTGCATCTGGTCGCGCGGAACACCGGGCCCGTAGTCACGCACCGAGAACTGCACCTGTGTGCCGCCGATCGTCTTGCATTCGATGTCGACGTACTTGCCGTCGGCGTTCCTGGAGAACTTGAGCGCGTTGTCCACGAGGTTGATGACGATCTGCAGAAAGCAGTCAGCGTCGACAGTGACGACGGCCTCTTCGACGGTCGCCGCCGTCCGCATCCGCAATGTGAAGCCCGCCCGCTCGACCTGGCTCGCGATTCGGGACTCGACGTTGTCCATCAAGTGGGGCACTGGCACGGGTTTGAGGGTCAGTTGCGGCTCATTGCGCGTGATGCTGGCCAGCTGCAGCACGTTCGAGATCAGGCGCGACAGGCGCTCCGCCTCGTCGTGAATGAATGCATAGTAGGTCTGCCGCTTCGACTCGTCCGCCCAGCCCTGCTGCAGCATCTCGCCGTACATTCGAATCGAGGTCAGCGGGGTCTTCAGTTCGTGGCTGACCGCGGACACAAAGTCCTGCTGTTGCTGCGCAAGCCGGATCTGGCCGGCGCCTAGCCGGTAGAGGATCGTGAACCCCCCGATGAAGACGAGTGCCAGCAACAGGCTCAGCCACACGAGAACGCTGGCACCCGGCCCTGGGGGCAACTCCCTGACGCTGTAGATGAGTTCGAGACTGTCGAGTGGTGCCGAGAGCCGGCTCCGAAACAGCAAGGCGCCGCCCAGATCTTCGGCCGCAATGGACGAATAGCCGGACCCGGCCAAATTTCCGGTAAAGGTGGCGATGACATCGTCGTCGTACGCCACTATCAGGCTGGACCTGTCGGCAAGTCCCGCGCTGGTAAAAGCGGTGCCGATGGCATCGGCGATAAAGCCCTCCCCGTCGATGAGCAGGCCCTGCACATAACGTTCGCCGTCACGCCACACGTTGCGAAACAGCACGAGGTGACCGCTGTCCAGGAGACTCGACTCGTAGCGGTCGACCTCGCTCGCGAAGGTGCGGATAGGCGCAGTTGCCGGCGCAGGCGATGTCGCAAGCGCCGTGTCTGCGGTTTGCCGCGCCGCGACGACGTCGATGTCCTCGCGCGCGTCGGCGGCAGCGCTGTCTCGCTCCGCCTGCTCGCTCTTGATCTGCAGCGACGCGTCCAGGGGGATGTCGCTGACTTTGCCTATCGTGTTCAGTCGCTGCGCCTCCGCTCGCTCAGCCGCCGGGTCGTGCTCGTCGCTTGCCTTCCCCGTGAACGCGCCCGCCGCCTCCGGTGCCGTGCGCTTACGACCGCCCAGCTCGTCAAAGGCTTGCTGGCTGTACTCAGCCCGCGTCCGGCGTTCGGGGATTTCCGCCGGCGCGGCGGGGCTCGCCGCCGCCGGTTCACCGAGACTCCATCCTTCCTCGCTCGCGAGCCGTGACTGCAGCAGCCGATTGTCGGCAAGCACTATCCTCATGCTCTCGGCCAATGCCCGGCGGCCGGCGTACTCGGCCGACTCGATCCCGAGTTCGGCGCCGAGGGCCCCGGAGGCCGGCAACAGCGGCGTCGAGAAGCTGCCTTCGCCGTCCACCTGGAAATAGCCGATCAGGCCGGGGAGTTCGGCGTCGACAGGGAAGTTCGAGAGCGGCGAGCGCTGCACGACATTGCTCGCCGCGGCTCCCGGATCGAGCAAAAAGGAAAAGTCCTCGAACGAGCGACGTTCGGCGCCGGCAATGAGCTCCGCGAGCCGCGCATCGATGCGCCCGGTCAGTTCCTCCGCGCTGCCGCGGTACTGGTGAAACGCCTCCCACTTGAGCTGGCTCCAGGCCTGCCAGACGACGAGCGCCGTGGGTATCGCGAGGGCCGTGAACAAGGCGAGCAGCAGCCAGCGCAGCCGCGGCCTGGCGAAGCCCTTCGTCAGCGTCCCGCGCAACACGGCTCAGTCGCTCGGCACGAGACGATAGCCGGCGCCGCGCACGGTCAGGAGCACTTTCGGATTCCTGTTGTCGTGCTCGATTTTCTGGCGCAGCTTGGCGATATGGATGTCGACCGTGCGGGTTTCGATGCCGAGGTCGCGCCCATAACCCCAAACCTTGGCGAGCAGCTCCTCTCGTGACACCGGCCGGTCGGCATGCTGCGCGAGATAGCTCAACACGTCGATCTCCCGGCGCGTGAACGTGATGTCCTCGCCGCCGTTACGCCCGGTCAGGGTCTCCGTGTCGATTTCGCACGCACCGAGCGTGAGCGTGCGTGCCTTGCGCTCACCGGCCTGGCTGCGCCGCAATACGGCTTCGATGCGCAGCACCAGTTGCTGGATGGAGAAGGGTTTGGCGACGTAGTCATCCGCACCGAGCTTCAAGCCCGCGACGATCTCCTCGTCCGAACTCTTGGCCGTCAGCATGATGATGGCGAGCTTGCGGTCCCGCGCGCGGATCCGGTTGCAGATCTCATAGCCGTCCATCCCCGGCAGCATTACGTCGAGCAGGACGAGGTCGAAGGTGCCGCTCATCGCTTTCTTGAGGCCTTCCGGTCCCGTGACCGCGCTGTCCGGCGCATAGCCGTGGAACACGAGGACGTCCAGGAGGCCGGTGCGAATCGCCTCCTCGTCTTCCACCACCAGTATGCGAACCTGTCGGTTCATGCAGGTCGGCCCATCCTCACCGGAGCACGGCGTTCAATCGTAATGAGGCTAGCATTTCCCTGCCGATTCCGGCGTGAACGCGTGTAAGGTTTTCGTAAATTCGAAGCCCTCGCTTTTACCTGGCCGTGTCTTATAGACCGCGCACTGCCTGCCTAGTATTGCCCCATCGATGTTTGATGCAAATCACCGGAGGCAACGCCATGGCACTCGTCAATCGCATCTCCCGGCTCTTCAAGGCGGATTTTCATGCCGTGCTCGACCAGCTCGAGGAACCCGAGCAGATGTTGAAGCAGGCCATTCGCGACATGGAGGACGAGCTCGGCGCGACGGAGCAACGTATTGCTGCCGTCGCGCATGAACAGGAATCCCTCGAGCTACGCATCGACGAACTGGAAGGGGCGCTCACCGAGGTCGACTCGCAGCTCGACCTTTGCTTCGAGTCCGGCCGCGTCGAACTCGCGAAAAAGATGGTTCGCAGGAAACTCGAAACCGAGCGGCTGATGAAGCGGCTGGCCGCGAACCGTCTTGCCGGTGAGCAGCAACTCGCGGAGGAGCGCCGCCTGTTCGAGGAGAACAGCGCCACTCTACAAGGCCTCTGCCAGAAGGCAGAGCTGTTTGCGCGACGGCGCCCGGTGCCAGCGGGGTCGCGTGGCGACGCCGACGATGTCGCCTGGATGGCGCGACAAATGTCGGTCAGCGACGAAGAGGTCGAAATTGCCTACCTCCGCGAGCAGGCCTCGAGGAGCGCATCATGAAACGGCCGGGATTCTTCCAGGGCGTGCTGGTCGCCGCCACGCTCGCCATCGCGGCTGGTGTGCTGGGCACAGTGTTAGCGCCGCTCATGGGATTGCCGGCTCTGGTGCGGCTTCTCATACCGGCCCTCGGCCTCGGGTACCTGCTGTACCTCCTGGGCCGGAGCGGCAAGCGAACCGGTCGGTTCACGGCCCTTGCCGCATGGGCCGCGATGGCCGTAGCCAGCGGATGGTTCGCTCCCCCGCTGCCGTTTTATCTCGCAATCCATGCGGGCACCATCTGGCTGCTGCGCTCCCTCTATTACTACTACGGCATCTTTCCCGCGCTGCTCGACCTGGGCCTCAGCGCCGCGAGTATCGCCGTCACCGCCTGGGCGGCACTTCATTCCGGGAGCCTCGTCCTCGCGACCTGGTGTTTTTTCCTGGTGCAGGCCTTGTTCGTCGCGATTCCGCCCGCCATCCGCGACCCCGAGCGTGCGGCTGGCCCGGCGACGCCGCAGAACCAGAATTTTGAACGAGCACGACGCCAGGCCGAAGCGGCCTTGCAGCAGCTCTTTACCCGTTAATGCACTGACAGCACGCACCGGAGGATACGCATCATGAAAACCAAGGTATTCGGGATTGCGCTCATCGCGCTCACCGTCGGCACGGTCATCTATTACCCGCAGCTCATGGCAAAGAACGTACCGGTCGAAACGGCCGGCAGGGATCCCGGCCAGGAACTCCTCGTGCAGCAACGCCCGAAAGTCGACGTCGTATTCGTGCTCGACACGACCGGCAGCATGGACGGGCTGATCGAAGCGGCCAAGGAAAAGATCTGGTCGATCGCAACGACCCTGGCATCGGCCCGGCAAACGCCGGACGTCCGCATCGGGCTGGTCGCGTACCGCGACCAGGGCGATACCTACGTCACGAAGACCGTCGATCTTTCGACGGACCTCGACTCGGTGTACGCCGTGCTGATGGATTTTGCGGCCGAAGGCGGCGGCGACGGCCCGGAAAGCGTCAACCAGGCGCTGTACGATGCCGTGCATGGCATGTCCTGGAGCCAGGACAAGCACGCGTACCAGGCCATATTCCTGGTGGGCGATGCGCCGCCGCACATGGACTACAACGAAGTGCAATACCCCGAAATCGTCGCGAGCGCGCGCGAGAAAGGCATCGTCATCAACACCGTGCAATGCGGTGACATGCCGATGACCGTCGAGCCGTGGACGGCGATCGCGAACCTCGGCCAGGGCCGCTACTTCCAGGTCGAGCAGGCAGGCAGCGCGGTTGCGTTCGCGACACCATTTGACGAGGAGATCGCGGACTTGTCCGCGCGGCTCGATGACACCCGGCTCTATTACGGCAGCCGCGAGGACAAGCGGCGGATGCAGGACAAGGTAGCTGCCACGGAGAAACTGCACGAGGGGGCATCGGTCGCTTCACGCGCGCGGCGCGGTGCATTCAATGCGTCCGCGGCCGGTGACGTCAACCTGCTCGGCGAGAACGAACTGGTCGCCGCGGTGGAAAGCGGCAAGGTCGATCTCGACGCTCTGGCGATCGAAACCTTGCCGGAAACCCTGAAGCCCATGTCGCCGCCCAAGCAGAAGGCGTATGTGGCCGAGCTTGCGGAGACCCGGGCCGAGCTCAAACGGCAGATCGCGGAGCGCACCGAGGCTCGCGACGAGTACCTCGCGAAGAAGGTCGAGGAAGCCGGCGGACTCAAGAGCTCACTGGACCAGCAGCTGTTCGATGCCGTGCGCGAGCAGGCGGCGCCAGCTGGCCTAGAGTACGGCGACGGCCCCGCCTATTGAGCCATTGGAGCGGCCAAATGGCCGCAACCCCATGCGACACGAGCCATGCCGGCGCGAAGCGCTCCCGTCTCAGAACATCTCGCTCGGGCCGGGCTGCGCGTCGACTGGCTTTTCGCGGCTCTCGATCCAGTCGCCGGTGATCATCTTGTCGTAGGAGAGGCCGGGACCCACCATCGGGTAGACGCCGGCGTCGGGATCGATGATCACCTCGAGGAACGCTGGCCCCGCATGTGCCATGAAGTCGCGAATCACCGGCTCGACGTCCGCCGGCTTTTCGATGCGTTGCGCGAAGCCGAAACCGTCCGCCTGCGCGGCCCTGATGAAATCCTTCTTGTGCAGCGACTTGTCGCTTGCGGACATGCGGCTGTCGTAATACAGCTTCTGCCACTGCCGCACCATCCCGTCCCCGTAGTTGTTCAGGACGATGATCTTGACCGGCAGATTATAAGTCGTGGCGGTCTCCAGCTCGCCGATGTTCATGCGTATGCTGGCGTCACCGTCGATATCGATAACGACCCGGTCCGGGGCTGCGACCTGCGCGCCGATGGCGGCCGGCAGGCCGAATCCCATAGTGCCCATGCTGCCGGACGTAAGCCACAGGCGCGGTTCGCGAAAGTCGAAATACTGTGCCGCCCACATCTGGTGTTGGCCCACGCCCGTGGCAATGATCGCCTCGCCCCTCGTGTGCCGGTTGATGGCCTCGATGACGGCGTAGGGCTGGATCTTCGAGCTGTTCCGATCGTAGTTGAGCCGGTACTTGTCCTTCAGTTCTGCGATCTCGGCGTGCCAGGCAGCGAAACTGCATTCGAAGCGTATGCGCCGGCCGTAGTCGAGCAGAGCCTCGAGATCGCGCTGCAACACGCCGACGTGGTGCCAGTGGACGCGTTTCACCTTGCCGATTTCGGCGGCGTCGACGTCGAACTGCGCGATGCTCGTGGCATTGGGGGCAAAGCGGGGCGGGTCTCCGGCGACCCGGTCGTCGAAACGCGCGCCGATCGCGATCAGGAAGTCGCAGTCCTCCACGGCGTAGTTCGCCGACGCTACGCCATGCATGCCCAGCATGTGCAATGCGAGCGGATGCTGCGTGTCGCTCGCGCCGAGCGCCATCAGGGTCGTCGTCACGGGAATGCCGTAAGCATTGGCGAAGCGGCGCATGGCCTTGGCTGCATTGCCATTGATGACGCCGCCGCCGGCGTAGACGAGCGGTCGCTCCGATTGCGCGAGCATCGCGTAGAAACGCTGGCAGTCGGCGTCGCCCAGAACATTGTTCATGACCGCATCGAGGCGGCGCTGGTATCCCGGCAACGCGAGCTCGCCGCTGCCGCGAAATGCAACCTCCGAGTTCTGGACGTCCTTCGGTATGTCGACAACGACCGGGCCCGGGCGTCCGGTGCGCGCAAGCTTGAACGCACTGCGCATCGTCGCTTCCAGCTTCTCCGGGTCGGTTACCAGGAACACGTGTTTGGCGACAGCGCCCATGATCGCCAGCACCGGCGCCTCCTGGAACGCGTCGCTGCCGATTGCGGCACGCGGAACCTGACCGCAGATGACGACGATCGGCACCGAGTCGGCCATGCAATCGCGCACCGGCGTCACGGTGTTCGTGGCGCCCGGGCCGGATGTCACCATGACCACGCCGACCTTGCCGCTCGCGCGGGCGTAGCCGGCAGCCATGAAGCCCGCGCCCTGTTCATTGGCGGGGACGATGAGCGGCATCGCGCCTGCGCCATTCGGCCGGCGATGCATGTCGTTGTAGCGAAAGACCGCGTCGTAGGTCGGCAGGATCGCGCCGCCCGAATAGCCGAAGATCGTGTCGACGCCTTCGTCGGCAAGAACCTGGATCACGACATCGGCACCGATCATCGGCTGTCCCGCGAGCGGGTGGGCGAGGCCGGCGGCGGTGGTCTCAGGAAGGTTCACGGCTGTTCGTCGGAAACGAGAAAACGAATGGAAGGTCTTGATTTCCGGCGAGTGTCGGAGAATTTCCCGTGCATTGCAATAGCATACGGACTGCGCGAACATCCGTGCAGGATCGGTGGCCGGGCCGGTCACGATTGTTTCAATCGTAATAACCGAAGACCAATCGTTCAGGGCATCGCAAGCATGCGGCACGCCATCTCCGTATTGATCGAGAACGAAGTCGGCGCGCTGACGCGGCTCACCGGCATGTTTTCTTCGCGTGGCTACAATATCGACACGCTGAATGTCGCGCCAACCTACGATCCGCTGGTGAGTCGCGTCACGCTCGTTGTGCGCGGGTCCGATGCCGCGATCTCGCAACTGAACTCACAACTCGCGAAGCTCGTCGACGTCGTCAATATCCACGACATGACGCTCGGCGAGCATTTCGAACGCGAGCTCGCCATCGTGAAGCTGAAGCTCGCGACCGGCGGACTTGCGAAGGCAATGTTGCTGGCGAAGAGGCACGGTGCCGAAATTCTCGACGACGCGCAGGTGAGCTGCACACTGCAGCTCACCGGTAAGGTGCCCGCAATCGACGCGTTCATCGAAGAGGCCGCCACGATCGGCGAACTATCCGCGGTCGCGCGCAGTGGCAGCGTCGCGGTGTCCAAAGGCGAGGTCACCCTGTCGAGCTATGACCGGCAGCAGAAGCTGTCCGGCTGATCCGTGAGCACATTTTCGCCCGCCGGCTACCGGCGTCTCGTCGTCAAGGTGGGCTCGTCGTTGCTGATCCGGCCCGACGGTGCACTCGATCGCGAATGGCTGGCCGGCCTCGCCGAAGATCTTTCCGACCTGCGCCGGGACGAGCGCGACCTGCTCGTCGTCACGTCGGGCGCGATCGCGATCGGCAGCCGTATCCTCGATTTCAATCGTCGCCGGGCGAAGCTCGAAGACCTGCAGGCCGCTGCGGCTGCCGGCCAGGTGCAACTCGCGCTGGCCTGGCAGGAAGCACTCGGCGTGCACGGCATCGTGACGGCGCAGGTCTTGCTTACGCCCGGGGATACCGAGGACCGGCGCCGTTTCCTCAACGCCCGGGGCACGCTCAAGCGGCTGCTCGAACACGGCGTCGTCCCGGTAATCAACGAGAATGACACGGTGGCGACGGAGGAAATCCGCTATGGCGACAACGATCGGCTGGCGGCACGCGTCGCGCAGCTCGTGATGGCGGACGGCCTGCTGCTGTTGTCGGACGTCGACGGCCTGTATACGTCGGACCCGGGGAAGGATTCGGCTGCGCAACATGTTCCCGACGTGCGCGCCGTCGACGATGCGCTGCTGGCGATGGCGGGAGAGACGCGATCCGAAATCGGCAGCGGCGGCATGCGCACCAAGGTGCTGGCCGCGCGCATCGCGACGCATGCCGGCTGCGCGACGCTCATCGCGAGCGGCAAGCAGGCGCATCCGGTCCGGCACCTGCTGGAGGGCGGGCGGGCGACGTTGTTCCATGCAATGAGCACGCCGGCCGCGGCCCGCAAGCAATGGCTGGCCGGTGCGCTGGGCGTCGCGGGCCGGCTCGTGGTGGACGAGGGCGCGCTGCATGCACTGCGCGCCGGCTCGAGCCTCCTGCCGGTCGGCGTACGCGAAGTCGCCGGGGAATTCCGGCGGGGCGACGTCGTGTCGATCCATGGCCCGGACGGCGCCGAGATCGGTCGCGGCCTCGCGGAGTACGGCAGTGAAGAGGCGGCCGCGATCGCAGGCTGCCGATCCGATGACATCGAGGAGCGACTCGGCTATCGCGGGCGATCGGTTATGCTGCACCGGGATGACACCGTGATCTTCGGCAATGACAGCGGAACATGACCTGCCGGCGGCAATCGCGGCGACGATGCAAGGCCTGGGCCGGCGCGCACGCGCCGCGCAAATGCAACTCGCGCTTGCGAGCGGCGAAAGCCGGGCCGCTGCTATCGACGCGGCGGCCGCGGAACTCGAGCGGCGACGCGCGACCATCCTCGATGCCAACGTGCGCGACGTCGAGCGCGCAGCCGCACGCGGGCTGCCGGGGGCGATGCTCGATCGCCTGCGTGTCGACGACGCGCGCCTGGACCTGCTCGCAGACGCCCTGCGTGCAATAGCGGCAATTCCCGATCCGCTCGGCCGGATTCTCGCCCAGTGGGAGCGGCCGAACGGGCTCGTGATCCAGCGCGTCTCAGTGCCGCTCGGCGTGGTCGGCATCATCTACGAAAGCCGGCCGAACGTGACCGCCGACGCAGCGGCGCTGTGCCTCAAGTCGGGCAATGCCGTGATCCTGCGCGGCGGCTCCGAGAGTTTCGAATCGAACAACGCGGTCTACGAGGCCGTGCGCGCGGGCATCGCTGCCGCCGGCCTGGCCGCCGATGCGGTGCAGATGGTGCCCACGCGGGACCGCGCCGCCGTCGGCTGCCTGTTGTCCGGCCTGGCCGGCTGCATCGACGTCGTAGTCCCGCGCGGCGGCAAGAGCCTCATTCGTCGCGTCCAGGAGGACGCGCGCGTGCCGGTCATCGGTCACCTCGAGGGCCTGTGTCACGTCTACCTGCATCGTGACGCCGATCTCCAAATGGGCGTGGACGTCGCGCTGAACGCCAAGATGCGGCGTACCGGAATCTGCGGTGCTGCAGAGACCCTGCTCGTCGATGCCGCCATTGCCGGCCGCATGCTGGCGCCGCTCGGGGCCGCGCTCGCGCAGGCAGGTTGCGAGATCCGCGGCGATGCGCGGGTGCGCGAATTTCTGCCCGATGCGTTGCCGGCCAGCGAAGCCGACTGGTCGACCGAGTATCTCGACGCGATCGTGTCGATCGCGGTGGTCGACGACCTGGATGCCGCGATCGCGCACATCGCCCGTTACGGATCCGCACATACGGACAGCATCGTTACCGACGACGCCGCCGCGGCGAATGTGTTCCTGGCCCGCGTCGACAGCGCGATCGTGCTGCACAATGCGTCCACGCAGTTCGCCGACGGCGGCGAATTCGGCATGGGCGCGGAGATCGGCATTGCCACCGGCCGCCTGCATGCACGCGGCCCGGTCGGGGCCGAGCAACTCACGAGCTACAAGTACATCGTGCGCGGCAACGGCCAGACGCGGCCCTGACATGCTCGCGGCCGAGTTCGACGTCGCGGTCATCGGTGCGGGCATCAACGGTGCGGGAATCGCGCGCGATGCCGCGCTGCGCGGCCTGTCGGTCGTCGTGTTCGAGCAGGGCGACCTCGGCGGAGCCACGTCGGCGTGGTCGAGCCGGCTGATTCACGGCGGCCTGCGTTACCTCGAGTACGGCGAGATCCCGCTCGTCTACGAGTCACTGCGCGAACGCCGGACGCTGCTCGCGACCGCGCCGCACCTCGTGCGGGCGCTGCCGATCACCATCCCGGTGTATGCGGGCGCCCGGCGCGGGCCGCTGCTCGTGCGGCTCGGCATGCTCGCCTACGACTTGCTGTCCGCCGGCAAGTCGCAGCCGGGCCATGAAATGCTCGATCGTGCGGACCTCGAGGCCCAAGTGCCGGGATTGAGTGCCGAGCGCCTGCGCGCCGGCGCGCGCTACTACGATGCCCAGGTGACTTTTGTCGAACGGCTGGTCCTGGAGAACCTGCTCGCGGCGCGGGCCGCGGGCGCGGTTGTCCGGACTTGGCATGAGATCGAGGAACTCCCGGTTCGCGACGGGCGCATCGAGCGGCTTCTGTGGCGCAACCGGCGGAGCGGCGAATCGGGCGATTGTCGCGCACAGGTTGTCGTCAACGCCGCGGGCCCGTGGGTCGATCGGGTCCTTGCGCGCACGGCCAAGGCCGCGCCGCGGCTGATCGGCGGGACCAAAGGCAGCCACGTGGTCGTCGGTCGTTTCGCCGGTGCACCGGACGGCGCGTTCTACGTCGAGGCCGCCGCCGACGGACGCCCGATCTTCATCCTTCCCTGGAACCGCCAGTTCCTCGTCGGCACCACGGACCTGCGCTACGACGGGGACCCCGCGGGGGCGCGCGCCACCGGGCGCGAGGCAGACTACCTGCTCGGCGAGGTGAATCGTGTCTTTCCCGCGGCGACACTCACACGCGCGGACATCCACTACGCTTATGCCGGCGTGCGCCCACTGCCCTTTCGCAGCAAAGGCCCGGAATCGGCGATCACGCGGCGCCACATCATCACGCGCAGCACAGCGGTCGCGGGCAATCTCGTCTCAATCGTCGGCGGCAAGCTGACCACTTACCGGAACCTCGCTCAGCAATCGGTGGATCTCGTCGGCAGGTTATTGCGGCGCCGGCTGCCGCCCTGCCGCACGGCAGACACGCCGTTACCCGGCGGCCAGGATCTCGACGATGCCCGCGCGACGCTGGCGGCCTCGGGTATCGCAGACGATACCGCCATCGCCCGCCTGCTCGGCATCTACGGTGCGCGCGCCCGCCACTTGCCCCGGCTCGCCGCCGCCGCGCGCACGGGGATCGCCGCCCCCGGCACAGGCGACGCACTTTTCGCCGCCGAGGTGGCGCTCGCCTGCCGCGAGGAATTCGCCCAAACCCTGGTCGACGTCGTCTTCCGGCGCACGATGCGCGGCCTCGACGCGGACCAGGGACGCCCGAGTTACGAGGCCGCCGCGACGTTTGTCGCTCGCGAATGCGGGTGGGACGACGCGCGTCGTGAACGCGAGCTCGTGGCGCTCGTCGCCTGGGCCGATTCGCTCCGGCGGCTCGCCGAGGCGGACGATCAGCCCGCGCCGCCCAGATAGCGCAGTTCCACGAACAGTTCGCGGCCGCGGCCGGGGAAGTAGCGGTAGTCGCCGAAGGCATAGTCGGCACGGTCGGCGTAGCGCACGTCCGAGACGTTGTTGAGCCGCAGGTTGATCGCCCAGGCAGCGGACGGCAGGATGCTCACGCGCGCATTCCACACGGCATGGCCGGGATAGTCGTGGGCGTTTTCCGCGTCGACCCAATACTCGCCGATCAGGTTCCATTGCAGGGACAGGTCCAGCCACGGCAGGGCAGCGTAGTCGAGTTCGGCCGACACGAGCCAGCGCGGCGCGGTGTCGATGTCGCGGCCGGCGACGAAAGTCTCGCCCTGCGCGGCGACCCGATCGAAATCGTATACGTGCTTCGCGTAGCTGGCGGCGACAGCCAGCGTAAGTTCCGGCGTGAGCAAGGCATCGAGGTCCAGTTCGACGCCCGCATGGCGGCTGCGCCCGCCGCTGACGTTGAAGCCATCGGCGTCGCGGATCACGCTGTCTTGCTTGCGCATGGCGAACAGTGCCGCATCGACGAGCCAGCGATCATTGCGGAAGCGAATACCCGTTTCGGCGCTGGAAATCGTTTCCGAGTCGAGATCGGCGATGTCCTGGCCGCTCTGCAGTCGATAGAGCTCCGTCGTCTGCGGCGGGCGGAAGCCTCCGGCGAGCCGCACATAGAGGAACGTCGATGCATGCGGCGTCCAGCCGAGCGAAACATGCGGAGCGAGATCGAAGTAGCGATCGCTGCGGTCCGCCGGTCGCGTATACAGGCATCCGCCGAAATCGCAGGGCTCGCCGTCGTCCTTCGTGTTGCCGTCGAGCATGCGATTGTCGTAGTCGTACCAGTTGCCCTCGGAACGCAGACCGGCAGCCAGTTCGAAGCCGTCTCCGAGCTGCCACAGGCCCTGCAGGTACACCGCGAGATTGACGGCGCCGACCGTGTAGTCGTAGTGCTTGCCGGCAGGCCGCGTGGCGATGATGAAGGGCGAGCCTTCCGCCGGTCCCTCCTGCGTTTCCTCGAGCCAGGCGCTCACGTCGAGATCGAGACCCGCCGTCAGCCGGCGATTGCCGTCGTCGCGCTCGAGCATTGCGAGCAGCCCTGCACTGGACTGGCCGTTTTCCCCGAGCGGCTGACCCGGAAGAAAATGTTGCAGAAAGCGCATGTCGGAATGGCGCAGGTAGGGCCGGAGGTCTACGCGGACCGGTCCCGCATCGCGCGTCCAGATCGCATAGGCGCGTTGGCTCGCGGCGCTGCGAAACGCCTCCGGGTTGGGGTTGCTCAGGCGTAGTTCGGGATCCTCGTAAGCATCCTCGCCTTCGATTTAGCCGCCGGTCTGTTGATCGAGATCCGTGAGCGAAGCCGCAAGCCGCAGCGCCCCACCGGCATGGTCCATCGCCGCAGTGCCGTAGGCCTTGTATTGCCGGTAGCCGGTATCCGCCCGGAAGCCACCGTCGTCCGAATACAGTAGCGATCCGTAGGGCGGCGCGCCGGGTTCGAGCGGCAACGCCGCCTGCAGGCGATAGTAGTCGTTGGCACCGGCTTCCAGCGCCAGGAAACCCGGGTCGCCGGGCGCGGGCATCAGCACGTTGACGACGCCGTGCAAGGCATTGGAACCGTACAGGTAATTGCCCGGCCCGCGCAGCACTTCGACCGACGCGGCCTGTTCGGTATTGAGCTCGAACATCTGGTTGACGTTGCAGAACGCGGGTGGTCGGGTCGGGATGCCGTCCTCGAGCGTCAGCATCGCACCGCAGGCGCCGGCACCGACGAGCACGGGGGAGCGGATGGCCGGCAGCGATTCCTGTCCGCTGCCGCGGCTGAGCCACACGCCGGGGACGCGAGTGAAGAGCTCGAAGGGATGTTGCGCGCCGATCGCAACGATACGGTCCGCCGGTATCGCACCGAGGCTCGCCGGCACGGCGCGAGACTGGAATGCACGACGCTCGCTAGTAACGACGATCTCCTCGAGCGAAGGTTCCTCGCTTGCTTGTGCCTCAGCACGCAAGCAGCCGGCGCACGCCATTGTGGCGAACAGCACGCGCACGGGGATCATCGGGAGGTGAGACTCTGCACAGGTCGCGACATTATAATGAGCCACCGAGCGAAATTCAGCGAGTGCTGCCTTGCCGTTTCCCTGTCGCGCCCCGGGGCGCGCGATTCTTTTCGCCTGCCTGATGCTGTGGCTGTCCGGCATGGGTCCCTGCGCCGCGGCGGAGGAGCCCGCGCGTCCGCGTATCGGGCTGGTGCTCGGCGGCGGCGGAGCACGCGGCGCCGCGCACATCGGCGTGCTCGAGGAACTCGAACGGCTGCGCGTGCCCGTCGATGCGATCGTGGGCACGAGCATGGGTGCAATCGTCGGCGGATTGTATGCCTCCGGGACCACGACCGCGGAGCTGGCCGAGCTCGTCCGCACACTGGACTGGAACAGTGCGTTGTCCGATAGCGGCGCGCGCGAAGACCTGAGTTTCCGGGGCAAACAGGACGACGAGGACTTTCCGATACGATTCGAGCTCGGCGTGCGAGATGGGCAGCTGCTCCTGCCGCAAGGCGTGATGCAGGGCCAGCGGCTCGATCTCGTGCTGCGGAAGCTGACGATCGCCAGCTCGCAGGTTCGCGACTTCGACGAGTTTCCCATTCCGTTCCGCGCGATCGCGACGGACCTCGCTACCGGCGAAGCCTACGTGATGGGCGAGGGCGATCTCGCGCTGGCCATCCGGGCGAGCATGTCCGTGCCCGGCGCTTTCGCGCCGGTGCAGGTCGACGAACGCTTATTGGTCGACGGCGGCCTCGTCGGCAATCTCGGCATCGAGGTGATGCAGCAGATGGGAGTCGACGTCATCATTGCCGTCGACGTCGAGTTTCCGCTGTACTCGAAGGACGAGCTCGTTTCGGCGGTCGGCATCTCCGAACAGGTCCTGACGATCCTGATCCGGAAGGAGACCCTGCGCGAGGTCGAGAAGCTGGATGACGACGACATCCTGATCCGGCCGGACCTCGGCGTCTTCTCCTCGACGAATTTCGCCGACAGTCCCGGTTTGATCGAGCCCGGCGCGATCGCGGTCCGGGCTCACACGGCGGAGCTCGAGCGCCACGCACTCAATGCGGAGAACTGGGAGTCGTACCAGGCACGGCGCACGCAAGATCCGCCGCGCAAGGACAGCATCGACTTCGTGCGCGTGCGCCACGACAGCCAGGTGGCGCCGGGGCTCGTCGAGCGGCGCATGCGGCTCGAACCGGGCGATCCTATCGACACGGACAGCTTCTCGACGGAGGCGAGCCGGCTGTACGGACTGCGGGTCTTCGAGAAGGTCGGCTATCAACTCGTTGAGGAAGGCGATCGCCTCGGCGTCGAATTCTCGGCGACGTCGAAAAGCTGGGGTCCCGGGTACCTGCGATTCGGACTCGCGGCCGAAGACGATTTCGAGGGGGGCACGGCGTTCAACCTCGCGGCACGCTACTGGCGGCCCGGGCTGAACGCGCTGGGCGCCGAATGGCGCACCGACGTGCAGGTCGGCACGGATCCGGCCTTCGCCACCGAGTTCTACCAGCCGCTCCGGGGCGATTCGCGCCTGTTCGTCGCGCCGCGTTTCGAATTCGGACAGCGCAACTTCAACGTCTTCGATGCCGACGAAAGGGTGGCAGAACTCAGGCTGACGGAGTACGAGTTCGGCGTCGACGCGGGCGCCGAACTTGGCACCTGGGGCGAGTTGCGCCTCGGCCTGTACCGGGGCAACAGCGACGCCCGGGTGAAAGTCGGCGACCCGGCGATTCCGGACCTCGACATCGACACCGGCGGCCTGCGCTCGACGCTGCTCATCGACACGCTGGACGATGCGCAATTCCCGCGCTCCGGAACCCAAGCCTCATTGGCGGTGGAACTGTCGCGGCCGAACCTCGGCGGCGAACGGCGCTACGATACGGCCGCTTTTGACGTCGATACGGCGTGGAGCCGCGGCAAGAGCACCTTCGTCGCGGGCCTGCAGTTCGGGACTTCGCTCGACTCGCGCAGCACCTTGCAGGATCACTACCTGCTCGGCGGGTTCCTGCGCTTGTCGGGCCTGGAGCGGGGCCAGCTCACGGGCCCGTACGCGGGGCTCGCCAGGCTGGTCTACTACCGTCGCGTCGGTGACAGCGCGGGGCGCTTGTTCGACCTGCCGATCTACCTCGGCGCATCGCTCGAGGCGGGCAATGCCTGGCAGGACAGCGACGCGATCGACATCGAATCCCTGGTCGCGGGTGGCAGCCTGTTCCTTGGCCTGGATTCCTACTTCGGGCCGGTCTACCTGGCCGCGGGCTTCGCCGAAGGCGGGTCGACGAACCTGTACCTGTTCGTCGGCGCCGCGCCGCGCTAGCGAATCCGCCTAGCGAACCAGTTTTTCCAGTACCTGGGTAGGGTTGTCGGTCTTGCGGTAGTAGCCGTGGCGTTCCGCCATGCTTTCGAAGGCGGCGTCACGCAGGGCTTCGGACGGGAACCAGTGCAGACGCTCCCAGTCGTCGCCTAGCACGTTGCGCAACGTGTCCCCGGCCGGCAGGCTCACGCGAATTCCCCAGCGGCGCTCTGCGCCAGCGCGTTCGGGCTCGACGAGATTATGCGTGTGGTAGTAGTCCATGCGGCGGGCCCTCCTGGCGACGGCCGGGATTATAGCGGACGGCCTGGACTCAAACCTGTCGGCCGCGATCCGCCGCGCCTTCCCGGTCGGCCCAGCCGAGCAGGCGGCGGGTGACGAACAGGTAGGCCGGTTTCAGCGTGCGGCGGTAGAGGCGCGAAAGTCCGGACGGCCGGGCGAGGATCGCCCGCTGCCGCGCGCTCAGACGTTCCGCGCAATAGGTCCGCTTGTGCTTCAGCAGGTGCCGGAGATCCTCGTAGGCCAGCAGCCGGAACAGGCGTCCGCGCCGACGTGCTGCCCAGGCGAGCTGGAAGTCGATGAAAGCCGCGGAACCGTCGGGCCGCACCAGGATGTTCGGTTCCTTGGCGAGATCGTTGTGTACGACGTTGCGCCGGTGCAGGAGCCGCAGGAGGCGCAGCGCGTCGCGATGAAAAGCGGCACCGGCGGGCCTCGCCTCGAACAGCGGCCGCCCGGGCAGGTAGCGGCGCGCCAGCGTGTCCCGGTCCGCCGCGAGCAGGGTCGGGATGCCGTCGATACCGGCGAGCGCCACCAGGATCCGCGCTTCGCGGCGCAGCAGGCGTCGCGCCAGCCACCGGGCCCAGGCTGGTGCCGGACGTAAATCTCGCGTGATCATGCCGCCAGATGCGTCGTTCTGGTGGCGAACTTCGCCGAACAGGTCCTTTTTCAATAATCGGGCGTCGGCCATTTCAGCGCTACTGACGGGGCGCCGGCCAAGCCACGGGAGCTGCCGGTTTCGCTAGAATGCCCTAGCTTACCCCAGCTCGAAGGCGGCCCAGGCAGCGTGTCCGAACAATCCGAGGAAACCGGCAACGGCGCTACACGCAGCGAGGCGACCGGCGAATTCTTCACTGTCGGAACGCCGATCAACGGGCTGCGCGCGAGTTACATACACCGGCGGGCGGACGATCTCCTGTACGAGGCCGCATTGGCCCGCCGGCATGCGCACATCATTGCTTCGCATCGCAGCGGCAAGAGCAGCCTGATCTCGGCGACAGCGGCTCGGCTCGAGGCGCAGGGTATTCGTGTCGCGATCCTCGATCTGAATCAGATCGGCACGCGCGACAGTTCCGTGGACGCCGGTCGTTGGTATTACAACGTCGCCTATCGGCTGCTGCGACAACTGCGCATCCGTTTCGAGTTGCAGTCGTGGTGGCAGGACAAAGCGATGCTCGGCAACCGGCAGCGCCTGTTCGAGTTCTATTCCGAGATCCTGTTGCAGAGTATCGCGCAGCCGATCGTCGTGTTCATCGACGAAATGCAATGCGTGGAAAGCCTGCAGTTCGCGGATCAACTGCTCGCCAGCGTTCGGTCCGCGCACAATGCCCGTGCGACGGATCCCGAGTTCATGCGACTCACTTTCATCCTGCTCGGGGAATGCGATCCGCACGTGCTGGTCAACGAGCCCGACGCATCGCCTTTCAACGTCACGCAAGCGATCGTGCTCGACGACTTCAGTCGCGGTGATCTCGACCGCTTCGCGCCTGAATTGCCGCTCGATCCTCGCGCAGCCAAAGAAGCGCTCGACCGGGTTCACTTCTGGACTCGCGGCCAGCCCTACCTGAGCCAGAAGCTGGCGAAGGCAGTAGCTCGAAGATATCGCCCCCGGCGATGTTTCGGCGCAGGTTGATCACATTGCCCGGCAGCAACTGGCGGGCAGGTCCGCGCTCAACAGCGAACCCCACATGAGCCACCTGAGCCGGCGGGTGCTGACCGGCGGCAAGCAGCAGGACGGGCTGCTCAACCTGTACGGCCGGATCCGCAAGGGCATTACGGTAGCGGCGGACCTGGGCTCGCCGCTGCACCGGCGCCTGCTGGCTACGGGCCTGCTGGAGGTCGACGAGGCCGGCGACCTGCGAGTACGCAACCGCGCCTACGAAACCGTGTTCACGGCACGCTGGGCGAATGACAATATCCGCATCCGCTGGCGCGTTCCGCTGCTGGTGGCGGCGGCGCTCCTGGCAGTGCTCTTGCTCCCGCTCTGGTATTCACAATGGTTACCGCAACCCTATGCGCGCGACCTGTTGGCGCCGGGCGCGACGCTTGCGGATGCCGAAGCAGCCTGGCGTGGCCTGCGCGTATTTCCAGGTCACGCCGGTGCCGCAGACAGGATGTACGGCGTGTACCTCGAGGACGCCGCAGCGCGCGCGGAAAGCAGCGGCGTAATGTCGGCGATCGCCGGCATGGCCAGCGCGCTGCCGGACGCCGGAACTTTGCCGCAGGAACTGACGGCGGCATTCTGGGATCGACGTGCGCTGGCGGCGTTGGCGGGCGAACGGCGCGACGAGGCATTGCTGGCGTCGATCGAGGCACTGGTCATGCCCTCGCCCGAACGGCGTCGGCGCGCGGCGATCCTGGTGGGCGACGACTACCCGCTGCTGCGCGGCACGGTGCCGGCCGGGACTACGGCGCCTTCGCCTACGAGCCGGCGAGCGGCGTCCTGAGCGCATTCGCCGGCGCGAAGGTGACCCAGTGGTCCGTGGACCGGGACGCGATGCTGCCGCGCGAGCAGTGGACCATCACGGCGCCGGAAGTGACGCCACTCCTGCGGCGCGTGATCGTCGACCGGCAGGGCGACGCCGAGCGCATCGGGCTGACACTCAACATCAGTCATCCGCGCATGCAGGATCTGCGCGTGCGATTGATTGCGCCTACCGGCCGCGCGGCGGAAATCGCACTGGAAGGCGAGCGGGCATCGCAAACGGATGATCTCGAGGTCCCGCCCGGGCAACTCGCGCCGCTACTCGGCGAATCCCTGGCCGGAACCTGGAGCCTGGGCCTGAGAGACGAAGCGACCGGCATCGCCGGCCAGCTGGCACGGTGGACGCTGACACTCAACACGCAGGAGCTTGTGGAAAACTTCGAGCGCGGCATGGCAATTCCGGACCCCGTAGAGCGCGACACGGGGGTTTACCTGTTGAGCCCGGACGGCCGCTATGCCGTCGCGCGGGCAGCCGACAGCGACAGTGCGCGCATGTGGGACCTGGTCGTCGCGAAGCCGCTCGCGTCGCTGGCTGTCGGCGCGAACGAAACGTTCATCGGCGTCGGCAGCGGGGCCAACCTGTTGGTCACCGCCACGCTGGAAAACGTCAATCTCTGGGACACTTCGACGGGGCGCCGCCGTGGCACGATCGCGACCGGCCCGGGAGCCGGCGAAGCGCAGCTGACGGCCGGCGGAAAGCACCTGTTCGTAGAACGTCGCGGCGACGCGGAAACGACTTTCGAACTCTGGGAGACGTCGAGTACGGAGCGGATAACGAGCCTGACCGTCGCCGGACCGGTCGGTCTCGTCGCCATGAATGCGGACGGCAGCCGTATCGCGGTGGCGGATTTCGATCGCGCCGTGCGCATCTGGGACTTCCAGCGCGGTCGATTGCTGCTGCAACTCGACCTGCCGCTGCAACCGACGGCGTTGCAGCTCAACGCCGGGGGCAACGTCCTGGGTGTCGTGTTCGGCGCCGCGGGACTCGCCGCCTGGCGCCTCGAACCCGAGCCGCAGCCGCTCCTCGAGCAGTACGGCAGCGGGCACTGGCAACTCGCTTTCTCTTCGTCCGGCGCACGCATGGCCGCCGGCCGGCCCGGCGGAGGCTTCCAGGTCTTCGAGCTCGAGTCCGGCCGGCTGCAGGGTCCCACGGTCGGACTGAGCCAGGTGGAGATACTGCCGGACCACCCATCCGTGCTCATGTTCGGCCAGGACGAAACCGGCCTCGTCACCAGTGGCCAGCGCGGCGGATTGCGTATCTGGCAAATCCCCGAACCCACGGTGCCGGTGACCGGCGAAGGGGCGTGGTCGCCCGCCGGAGATGCCGTGGTGGCGGTACTGCCGCGGGCGACGGCACTGGCCATCGCCGACCGATCAGGGCACGTGCATTTCGCAGGGCTGACCGATGACGCCCGCGCCGCGCTCGAAGACAGCGACGACGTCGCCTTCGTCGGCCACAGCCGGGCGGTACGCACGTTCGCGGTCGCGGCGAACGGCGCCGTGCTGGCCAGCGTGGGCGGCGACAACACGGTGCGGGTCTGGAATACGCGCGACGGCTCACCGAGGCGCTACATCGCGAGTTTCGCCGGCAACCCGATCGACGCCGTCGAGTTCTCGCCGGACGGCGTCCGGCTCGCTCTGCTCGCCGGCAACCGCCTGCTCGTCATGGCTGCCGCGGACGGCGAGACGCTGGCCGACCTCGATTTGGCAGGTCCGCATGCCAGCCTTGCTTTCGCCGATGAGGACACGCTCTATGTCGGTGCGGAGAGCGGCCTGTTGAGCGCCGTGTCGCCGGACCCGCAGGGGCGCTGGAACCGACAAGCGGTGTGGCAGGCGGGCACCGCCATTCGCCGGCTCGCCGCGTCCGAGCGCGGCCGGTACCTCGTGAGTGTCGACGCGACCAATGAATGTCGCCTGTTCGACCTCAGGCGCAGCGAGCCCGGACCGCTGGCGATTACCCTGCCGTCCGCCGTCGAGGACCTCGTGTTCAGTCCGAATGGCGGACGCGTTCTGTTCCGTACGGCCCGCTGGGTCCATCGCGCGATCGCATCCGAAAACGGCCTCAAGTGGCTCGATGCGCTGCTGATCCCGAAGACGCTCAACGGCGCGCGCATCGTGTTTGGCGATGCGTCGGCGAACCCCGATGCGGACGAGTTCTACCTGCCGGTCGCCAGGGACGGTGCAGCGCAACTGGTGCACTTCGCCTTTGCGTCGGCGGGCGGGCCCGGCTTGATCGGCAACAAGGACGAACTCGCAGCGTTCTGGCAGGAGCGACTGGCACGGTCAGCCGATGCGGTGGCAAAAACGGATCAGCGCGAGTCACTCGCAGAGTCTCCCTAGCGCGCGTCACCCCGCAGCGTGCGGACCAGGAGTTCCAGGTTCTCCGCACTGACATCCGACGGCGGAACGGCCCGGCCGAAGTGCACCGGTACGCGCGCGAGCAACCTGCCGGACAGCACACGCGTGCCGCCGGCGTCGCGGCGGCTGAACCAGCTGCCCCACAGCCGACAGAGCGCGACTGGCACGACAGGCACCGCTCGCCGCGCGATGATCTTCTCGATTCCGGGGCGGAAGCGCTGTACGTCGCCGTCCGGGGTCAGTCTGCCTTCCGGAAAGATGCACACCAGGTTGCCTGCGGCAAGTTCCGCATCCACCTGATCGAATGCCTCGTTCATCATGCGTTCGTCTTCGCGCGCCGATGCTATGGGTATGGCCTTCGCATGGAGAAACAGGAAGCGGAGCACCGGTATCTCGAAGATCCGGTAGTACATGACGAAGCGCAACGGCCGGCGAATCGATCCGGCGAGTATGACCGGATCCATGTAGCTGACGTGATTGCAGACGATCACCGCCGGGCCAGCGTCGGGCACGTGCTCCGTGCCCGTCGGGCGAATCCGATAGACGATCGAGATGAGCAGCCAGGCCAGGAAGCGCATCAGGAATTCCGGCAGCAAGGTGTAGATGTAGATTGCGGCCGCGGCGTTCAGAGCAGCCAGGCAAAGGAACAGCTGCGGTATCGAAAAACCGGCGCCGAGCACCGCAATCGCGAATAGCGCTGCCGCGACCATAAACAGCGCATTGATGATGTTGTTCGCTGCGATGATCCGCGAGAGCTGGCTCGGCTGCGCGCGTTGCTGCACGAGCGCGTACAGGGGCACGCTGTACAGTCCGCCGAAGGCGCCGAGCATCGTGAGATCGAAAAGCGTGCGCAGGCTGCCCGGCCGCAAGAGGAACTCCGCTATCCCGTAACTGGCGCCGGGCTCGGCGGATGGCCGCACGAAATACAGGTCGGCGGCGAAAACGGTCAGGCCGATGGAGCCGAGCGGGACCAGCCCGAGTTCGACCCGATGGCCGGACAAACGTTCGCACAGCAGTGCGCCGATGCCGATGCCGACTGCGAAACACACGGGCAGCATGGTCGCCACGAATCGGTCGCCTTGCAGAACTTCGCTTGTGTATTCCGGCAATTGCAATGTCATCGCGTAACCGAACGCCCAGAACCAGGAGATGCCGAGGATCGACAAGAACACGCTCTTTTCGCGGCGCGCGTAACCGAGGATTCGCCCGGTCTCCCGCCAGGCGTTCGCGGAAATCCTGAGCTCCGGATCGGCCGCGCGCGTCGTCGGGACGCCGCGGCTGGCGAGGTAACCGAGCAGTGCGATGCTCACCAGGCATGCGCCGATGACCATCGGGCTGGACGCCGCCGCGCCGGTGGCGAGTCCGCCGATCACGAGTCCGACGATGATTGCGATGAAGGTGCCTGATTCGACCAGCGCATTGCCGCCGATCAGTTCGTGCTCCTCGAGCTGCTGCGGCAGGTAGGCGTACTTCACCGGCCCGAACAACGTCGACTGACAGCCCATGAGGAACAGCACGAACAGGAGCAGGACGTAGCTATCGGTCGCGAATCCGGCGGCGGCGACGCACATCAGCACGACCTCGAGCAGCTTGATGTGCCGCATCAACATCGATTTCTCATACTTGTCGGCGATCTGGCCGGACGTCGCCGACAAGAGCACGAACGGCAGGATGAACAGCCCGCCGGCGAGGTTCGTGAGCATGCTCCTCTCCATGCCGAACACGACGACGCCCTGAAATGTGGCGAGGATCAGGAAACCGCTGCGGAATACATTGTCGTTCAGTGCGCCGAGAAACTGGGTCGCGAAGAAGGGCGCAAAGCGCTGCTCGCCGAGCAGGCGAAACTGGCTGGATTGTGACAAGAGTCGCGTCCCGGGCGGCCCGTTCGCGCCACTATAGCACCGGTAGCCCGGCCTACGGATCCCGGACTGTCGACCCTGTCACGGAATCCCGACACCGGCCCGACACGCGGCGTCAAAATGCGAACTCGCGACGGTTTTGCCGGCGATACGGTGTGTAGTATCGGTGCGCAGGCAGATTATGTTTTGCCGCCCGTCCCGGGATTTTTGCATACGAGACCTGCGCCAGACCGAGATCGATGATCGAAAGCCGCCCGACAATCCTGTTGTTGTGCACCGTGCTGCTCGCCGCCTGCGCGAAAGAAGCGCCGCCGCGCACCGTAACCGAGTTCATGGACGAACCTCTCTTGCTCGAGGCCGTCCTGCTGCGCTGCACGGAGAATCGTGCCGAGTCCCGGTACGAAGCGGAATGCGTCAACGCGCGCGAGGCCGTCAAGTTGATCGAAGCGAAGGAAGTGGCGGCACGGCGCGCAGAACTGGAAGAGATGTCGGAGCGCAAGCGCGAAGCGCTGCGCCGCACGCAGCAGGCCGCCGCCGAGGCACGGCGACGAGCGGCGGAAGCGGAGAAACAGCGCGAAGAAATGGAATACCAGGCGCAATTCGGATTGCCACCGACGCGCGGCGGATCCGACGGCGACGCGATGTTGGGCAACGAACCGGGCGCCGTCGTGCCCGCACCGACACGCGCTGCACCCGCCAATGTCGGCACGGCGCCGCCGCCCGCCGGCGATAATGCGTCGGTCACCGAGTCCCAGGCACCCGCGGTGGCTGCGGAGCAGGTCGATCTCGGCACGATTCGCAAGGAGATGCGCCGCCGCGCCGAGGACGAAAGCGGCGGAAGCCGCTGAGCAGTCCGCCGGTTCCCATGCTTACGGGCTTTCTCCGGACTCCGGGTCCGGAATGCCGAAAGTCTTGACTTCCGACTCCTCGCCGGCCGGCTCGTCGCTCGTCGCAGCATTGCCGGCAGGCGCGGCGGGCATACCCGGCTGCACGGGCAATCCACTCGTCTGCGCCGTCAGCAACTGGACGAAGCGATTTGCAATCTCCGGGGCGGTGGCCTGCGAGCTCGCGAAGACCTCGTCCGGCGTCAGGCTGGCATCGCCGTAAAAAGCGGCATTTGCCTTGTCATCCATGGTCACGCCCGAGCCTTCCAGCGCGACGCCGGCGAACAGTCCGCGATTGCGCGAGTAGGACACGACTTCGGCCTCGAACTCGAGGTCGGTCGCGGCACTGGCCTGACGACCCACCGGTCCCGCTGCAACCGAGGCGTCCGCACCGAGGGTCAGCTTCCCGTTCGCGATGCCGTCGATGCCCTTGCGCGTCTTGAAGACCAGGATGATGTCGGTCGACTGCGCACCGACCTGCCAGCCGATGCTGCCGCCCGTCAGCCCGACGAACGCGGGATTGCTCCAGGACCCGTCAGCCTGGCGCACGACCAGGATGCCGCGCCCGTGCCGCGCGCCGAGCCCGAAGCCCAGCTTCACGACGTCCGGAATCACGGCCACCCCGTATGCCCGTGCGAGGAGGTTCTGCGGTATCGCCTGTTCCGGAATTCTCAGGAACTGGTCGAGCACATCCGTCGCGTCCGCGACTCGCTCCTCCTCGCGTGTCGCGGCGGGAGCCGGTACTGCGGCCATCAGGAGCGCGATGAGCAGGATTGCGTGCGGCAGTTGCATGGTGTCTATCCGTCTTGCGGTGAGCTGGTCTGGGCATGATACGACAATTCCCCATCGCCCTCACCGCGAGCCGGGGCGAACTCCGCATTGTCCCGGACGATCGGCGGCAATGGGCAATCGAGCGTCGCGCACACGACGCGAATGAGTTCTGCTTCGACGATTCCGAGCCGCTGATCGAACGCCGCGACTACCGTCACCGCTTCGATCAGTCGCCGCCGGGCGCGATTGTCGAGCCCAAGCAGCGTGTCGAGACTCTGGTCGAGGATCGTCACCGTCGCATCTCGCCGGGGCGTGATCGCATGGCCGCCGGCCCAGGCGCCGAGCACCACCGCGCCGGCCGCGAATGCTGCGTCGCGGCTGGCGCTGTCGGCATGCCCGTGATCCGCAAGCAGCCCGAGCAGGTTCAGCTGCGCCTGCCGCAATGCCGATTCGGCAACCCGGCGCCGCGGCTTGCGATCGGGATCCGTGGCCTGATCGAGATTGCAGGTGAGAATGCGGTAGAAACAATACTCGTACAGGTCGACGCGGTCGTCGATCTCGATCAGTCGCCGAGCCAGGTCCAGCAGGAACCCGAGTTCCCGTCGCGGTCGCTGTCGCAGTGCCGGGAAGCCGATCTCCTGGAGGGGCAGGCGAAAGCGCGGTCCGGCTGCCTCGAGCGCGTCGACGAACGAGGCTACCGACCGGCGCCGGACCGCGCCGATGCGCTCGTCGAGCAGCGCGAGCTGGCGCCGGCGCAGATCCGTGTCGCGCGGATCGACGACCAGGGCGATGGCGAGCAGGTAGGCAGGATCCGGCGAATGCGCGGCCGCATACAGCGGTGCCGGTATCGACCGCCGCAACATCTCGGCGTAGCTGAAGTGCCGGCTCTCCGGATTACCCACGCTGGCCACGATCGCCGCAGGCGACGTCGCCCCGCCATCGAATGCGGCGATCGCGTCCCCGGAAGCGCCCTGCAGCGCTTCGGGGCCGGGGACGGCCCGTTGCCGAAGGTCGGTTCGAGGGTAGTCAGCCGGGTCGAATCCGGGCTCCAGTGCGCGGATGCGTTCGGCGAGCGGCGGATGCGTTGCGAACCAGCCCGACAGTCGGGAGCCCACGCCGAACAGCATGTGACTGATTTCCTCCGGGTCGGTCGCCCTGAGGTAGGAATGCTCGGCATAGCCGCCGATCTTCTTCAGCGCGCCCGCAATGCCACGCGTCTGTCGCGTGAACTGCACGGCTGAGGCGTCCGCAAGGTACTCGCGCTGCCGGGATACCGAGGCCTTGATGATGCGCCCGAAGAACACGCCGATCGCGCCGAGGACTGCGAGCCCGATGCCAATGATGAGCACGACCGGCGCGTTTTGATCGCGGCGGCTCGATACGATGCTCGCATGGTAGCCGCCGCGCATGATCATGCGGCCGACCAGGCCCAGCACCATGATCCCGAACAGGACTCCCATAAGGCGGATGTTGAGCCGCATGTCGCCATTCAGGATATGGCTGAATTCGTGTGCAATCACACCCTGAAGTTCGTCCCGGTCGAGCAGGTCGAGCGTGCCGCGGGTGACTGCGATGGCGGCGTCGCCGGGCGTATAACCGGCGGCGAACGCGTTGATACCGCTCTCGGCCTCGAGCACATAGATCGCCGGCACCGGGACGCCGGAGGCGATCGCAATCTCCTCGACCACGTTGCGCAGCCGCTGCCGTGCAGGATCCGCGACCTCGGCCGGTACCGGCGTTCCGCCGGCGGCGGCTGCGACCTTGCTTCCGCCGGCCGCGAGCGAGGCGGTCCTGAACAGGCTCGCGCCGACGATGAACAGCGTCGTGCCGATGGCGGTCGCCGCCAGCAGCGACCCATGCTGCAGCAACAGGTCCGCAGAGTCGGCGGCCTGTACCTGAAACAGGCCGAGCGCAAGGCCCATCACCAGCGTCACGCCGAGCACGATCAAAGCGGTGGCAATGAGGTAACCCAGGACCAGCCACTTCGTGGCCCGTCGCGCTCGATCCTGGGCATCAAAGAAGTTCACGCGCCGGGCCCCGCCGCGCCGGCGACGGGCTCAGCCCGCCGCTCAGGTGAACGCGACATCCGGCACGGCACGCATGTCCTTGGACTCGATCTCCAGAAACTCGGATTTCTCGAACTTGAACATGCCGGCAACGATGCTGTTCGGGAAGTTCTCCACCGAGTTGTTGTAGCCCATGACTGCGTCGTTGAATGCCTGGCGGGCGAACGCGACCTTGTTCTCCGTGCTCGCGAGCTCTTCCTGGAATTGCAGCATGTTCTGGTTGGCTTTCAGGTCCGGATAGGCTTCCGCCAGCGCGAACAGCCTGCCCAGCGCGGCACCCAAAGCGCCTTCGGATTCACCGAGCTGCCGGATCGCGTTCGCGTTCGCCGGATCGGCCTTCGCCGTATCCAGGTCACGGACCGCCGCATTGCGCGCCGAAATTACGGCGTCCAGGGTCTCCCGCTCATGCTTCATGTAGCCCTTGACGGCTTCGACCAGGTTCGGAATGAGGTCGTGGCGGCGCGTGAGCTGCACGTCGATTTGCGCAAAGGCGTTGCGGACACGATTCCGTTCGTTGACCAGCCGGTTGTACATTCCAATCGCCCAGAACACAATTAGGGCGACGATTGCGAGAAAAACCAGGAATGAAATCAATGCCCCGCTCCTTGTCGCAGAGAGTGAACAGCAAGCATAGCGCCCGGCTCGCGATTTCACTACCGCTCATGGTGACGCTCGCACTGCTTGCAGAGTCGGCGGCGGCGGAGTGGTTCGGCGACACCCGGCCCATGATGGGTACCGAAGTGAGCGTGCATCTCTGGCACGAGGATGCCGGGCGTGCCGAGGTGTTGATCGACGCAGTCTTCGACGAATCAGCACGCATCGACGAGCTCATGAGCACCTTCAAGGAGTCGAGCCGGATTTCCGAGATCAACCGGGACGCCGCGGCGCGGCCCGTGTACGCCGGCAACGAACTGTTCGGCCTCATCCGGCGGGCGCAGGATGTATCGGTCCTTACCCGTGGCGCCTTCGACATTACCTTCGACAGCGTCGGCCAGCACTACGATTTTCGCGCCCGCAAGCGGCCCGATGCCGAAACGACCGAACGCGAGAAAGCGATGATCGACTACCGGCTGGTCCGGCTCGACGACACGGCACAAAGCGTCCGCTACCTGAAACCGGGCGTGCGCATCAACCTGGGCGGCATCGCCAAGGGCTACGTCGTGGAGCGCGGCATCAACGTCCTGCGGCACGCCGGGGTGACGAATGCGATCGTCACGGCGGGTGGCGACTCTAGGATGCTGGGCGACCGGCGCGGCCGGCCGTTCATGATCGGCATCCGTGACCCGCGCGAAGACGGGAAGGTCGCCATGTCGGTGCCGCTTGCGGACGAGGCCGTGTCGACCTCCGGGGACTACGAGCGTTATTTCGACGAAGATGGCGTCCGCTACCACCACATTATTACGCCGTCCACCGGAACGCCGGCCCGCGAGGTGCACAGCGCCACGGTGATCGGCCCGGATGCCGTAATGACCGACGCGCTGTCGACGTCGGTGTTCGTCATGGGTGTCGACCTGGGGCTGAAGCTCATTGCGAGCCTTCCCGACTACGAAAGCATCGTCATCGACAACCAGGGACGGATCTATTATTCGGACGGCCTGGAACCGCCGCCGCCCGCGAAGCCCGCCGATGTCGCCGAATAGCGACCCTTTTTCACTTCAATTTCATACTGGCACGCATATGATTGGTGTGCATGCCAGCGAATCGCCGCGCTCGACGAACTGCGCCCGGCCCGGCGGGCGGCAACGCGGCACGACCATGGAATCGGAGCCAAGTTAACGTAATATCTGCAGACGCCGGCCGTGGGCAAGCGGCGGCAAACGGTCGTGAGGATGCTTCGGCCGCGGTGTAGCGAGTGCCAATTTATGCAGGCGATTTAAGGCTTTGTGTGACGATAATCACGGCCCCGATGAGCCCCCGCTGTCACCATTTGTTTGCCGGCGCCGCGCAGGCGCTGGCGTTTCTGTGTGCGCGCGACCCGAATGGAATCAGGCTCACATCACAAGGGAATGGCATCGATGAACATGAGGAAGCTCGTTCTGGGACTGGCTCTGTCCGCATTTGCGGCGACCGGCCTCGCGGCGTCCGCCCTGACCGGGCAAACGGCGCCGGACTTTGCATTGAAGAGTTCGACGGGAGAGAACCTGCGCTTGTCGGAATATCGCGGCGACGTCGTGATGATCAATTTCTGGGCAACCTGGTGCGGTCCTTGCCGGCAGGAGATGCCGCTCCTCGACGAACTCTACACGCGCTACCAGCGCGTCGGGTTCAATTTGCTCGGTGTGAACATCGACGACGATTCGAGTCGCGCGATGACCATGATCAGGGAGCTGGGAGTGACCTTCCCGGTCCTGTTCGACGAACGCAAGGAAGTGAGCAAGATGTACGATGTCGGCGCCATGCCGGTGACGGTCATCGTAGACCGCGCCGGCCAGGTGCGCTACGTGCACCAGGGATACAAACCCGGGTACGAGAACATGTACCTCGACCAGGTGCGAAGCCTGTTGCGCGAATAACAAGACCGACCCGCGCCGAGCCCGAAGGGCGGGCGTCGCGCGGCCCGTACGAAGGAGTGAGCACGTGAGTGTTGCGAGAGTGCCGTTGTTTCGCTGGCTGCCGGCGCTGTGCCTGGCCGTCGCAGGATCGTCCGCCGTCGGACAGGATGAGCCGGCCGGCGACGTGACGTCCGACATTGAACGGGCCGCCGCGGCCGAGACCGCCAGCCGCGAGGAGTTCCGCGCACTCGACGAGGACATACAGTCCCTGAAAAAGGAAGTCCTGGATCTCAATCGCGACCTGTTTCTGCTGGAGGAGGAACTGCTGTTCCCGGCCAATTCGCAGGTGGCGTTCTTCGTGTCGCTGGACGTCGGCGAGTATTTCAAGGTCGATACCGTGTCGCTGACCATCGACGGCAAGGAAGTTGCGCACTATCTGTATACCCAGCGCGAGGCCGATGCGCTGGCGCGTGGCGGCGTGCATCGCGTCCATATGGCCAACCTGAAAACCGGTACGCACGAGGTCGTTGCCGTGTTCACGGGACAGGGGCCGAACCAGCGCGACTATCGCCGTGGCGCGACCATGAACGTGGACAAGGGCATCGGGGCCAAGTACCTCGAACTCGAGATCACGGACCGGGTCAGTAAACAACAGCCGGAGTTCGAAATCAGGGAGTGGGAGTAGTCCTTGAGAGTGCAACGTGCCATTGCCGCCGCGCTCGGCGCGACATTCGCGCTGACGTTGCCCGGCGCGGTCGTTGTCGCAGCGAAAGACCCGGAGCCTCTCATCGTCGAGGACCCCTTGTACGGCGAGGCGTTGTTCTATTTTTACCAGGAAGACTATTTTCCGGCAATCGTGCGGCTGCTCGCCGCGCAGTCGCAAGAACGCCTTGGCAGCCAGGCACGGGAAGCAGAACTGCTGCTCGGCGGCCTGTACCTTTCTTACGGTCATCACCTCGAAGCCGCGAAGATATTCGAGCGCCTTCTGGCTGACGATACGGACCCCGCCCTCCGGGATCGGACCTGGTTTTTCCTGGCGAAGATCTGGAAGCAGCGCGGCTACATCGACGAATCGCAGGCCGCACTCGAGCGGATCCAGGGGGCATTGCCCGAGAACATGCAGCGCGAATCGACGATGCTGCGGGCCCAGAACCTGATCGATGCAGGTGACTACGACGCCGCGATCCGCCTACTCGGGAACTGGCCCGACGACACGGAGTGGGCGCGCTATGCTCGTTTCAATCTCGGCGTTGCGCTCCTGCGCGGCGGCCGCGTCGAAGAGGCGGAACGCATCCTCGACGAACTGGGCAACATGAATCCGCCGACCGACGAGATGACCGCGTTGCGCGACAAGGCGAACCTGGCACTCGGCTACGCGCGGCTGCAGAACGAAGAGCCCGCCGCCGCCAAGCTCGCGCTGGAGCGGGTCCGGCTGGAGGGACCATACTCGAACAAGGCCCTCCTGGGCTTCGGCTGGGCCGATGCCGAAAACGAGAACTTCCAGCGCGCGCTGGTGCCCTGGATGGAGCTCCGCAGCCGCAACCTGCTGGATTCGGCCGTTCAGGAATCCATGCTCGCAATACCTTACGCACTGGCCAAGCTCGAGGCATCGAGCCAGGCCGCGGATCACTACCTGAATGCAATCGAGGCCTATCATGAGGAGAGCGGCCGCATCGACCGAACGATCGAGAGCCTCGAGAACGGCTCGTTCTTCCTGTCCTTCATCGACGATGAAACGCTGGACAGTTCCGGCTGGTACTGGCGGCTGGAGGAGCTGCCCACGGCGCCGGAGGCCCGTTATCTTTACCACCTGCTCTCAACGCACCGTTTCCAGGAAGGACTGAAGAACTATCGCGACCTGACCTACATGCACCGGAACATGGACAGCTGGCAACAACGCGTTGACGTCTTCGAAGGCATGCTGGAAACTCGAAAGCAGGCGTACGACGACCGGCTGCCGCGCGCGGAGGATGCTCTGGCCCGTGCGGACCTGGACAGCATGGTCGATCGCAAGCTCGAATACGACTCGATGCTGAATGACGTTGAAGCCAGCCATGACTGGCTCGCGCTGGCCACCCCCGAGGAATTCGCAATGTGGGCCGAAATCACCGGTCTCGAAGCGACGCCTGCACTTGCCGCGGACCTTCCGGAAGCGCAGGAGGTCCGGGACAAGATCGCCCTGATGAAAGGCGTCCTGCAATGGGACATGGAGAGGCACTTCCGGGAACGCCTTTGGCGGACGCGCAGCGACCTGAGTCAAACCGGCGAGGCCCTGGTGGATGCCCAGCGCGCGCGCCGTCAGATCGACGAGTCGATGCGTCTCCAGCCGATCGAATTCGCCGACTTCACCGAGCGCGTCGAGGCGCTGTCGCCGCGGATCGAGGCGCTCAAGATGCGGCTGGAGGACGACCTGGTCGCCCAGCGCGAGTACCTGCGGACGATCGCCGTCGGCGAACTGCAGGCCCAGAAGGAACGCCTCGACTCCTATGCCATCCAGGCGCGATTTGCGCTGGCGACGATCTACGACATGGCCACGGCCGGCACCGAGGAGAGTGAATGACGCCTCGGGCAGTCATCGCCATGCTCGCGAGTGCCGCGCTGCTCGGCGCCGGCGTGCCGGCCGGCGCGCGCGAACCGAAGGAATCCGAAACGCTGAAGAGCCTCGAACGCCGGCACGTGCCGCTCCGCTCCGGCGAAGTGATCGTCAACTCCGCGGACCTGGCCCGGCACAATTACCGCGAGTTCCTGGAACTCGTCATCAAGGACCCGGAACTCCGGGCCGAGGCCTTGCGCCGGCTCGGTGACCTCGAACTCGAGGCGACGGAGTCCGAACAACTCGCCGCGAACGCCGAGGCGCTGTCGGGCTCCAGCTACGAGAACGCGGTGGGCCTGTTCGAGGAACTGCTGGCCGCATATCCGGACTACGAGCGCAACGATGCGGTCATGTACCAGCTTTCACGGGCCTACGAAACCGGTGGCCGCGGCGACGAAGCGCTCGACACCTTGAACGAACTCGTACGCCGCTATCCCGATGCGCCGATTATGGACGAGGTCCAGTTCCGTCGCGGCGAGATGCTGTTCCTGCGCAACGATTACGCCGGCGCAAAGGACGCCTATAGTGCCGTAGTTGCCGGCGGCGACGAATCGCGCTTCTACGAGCAGTCGCTGTACAAGCTCGGCTGGTCGCAGTTCAAGCTGGCGGAACACGAGGAGAGCCTCGATCCGTTTTTCGAATTGCTCGACCGCAAACTCGCCGGCGTGGATCTCGAGAGCGGCGACGAACCCTTGTCGGAGCTGAGCCGGCCGGAGCAGGAGATGATCGAGGACACCTTCCGAGTCCTGTCGATCACTTTCTCCTTCCTGGACGGCGAGGAGTCGATCAAGGAATACATGCAGGCTAACGGTCAGCGGGACTACATGTATGTCGTCTACATGCGGCTTGGCGACCTGTACCTCGAACAGGAACGCTACGTCGATGCCGCCGAAACCTATGGCGCGTTCGTCGATGCAAGTCCCAATCATCCGAAGTCACCGCTGATGCAGGTCGAGGTGACCGAGGCTTACAAACAGGGCGGTTTTCCGAGCCTGGTGCTCGATGCGAAGAAGGATTACGTCGAGCGCTACGCGACGGACGGTTCGTTCTGGAGCGACAACGCCGGCGCCGATAACACCGAGGTCAGCGCGCACCTCAAGGCCAATCTGACCGACCTGGCGCAGTATTACCATGCGGCGGGCCAGAAGGATGGTTCACCCGAGGAGTTCCGGCAGGCGGCGACCTGGTACAAGGAATACATGGTGACCTTCCCCGAGGACCCGGACACCGCGAACACCAACTTCCTGCTGGCGGAAACCTTGTTCGAGAGCGGCGACTACGCGCAGGCGGCGGCGGAGTACGAGCGCACGTCCTATGCCTATCCGCCGCATGAAAGGTCCGCGGAGGCGGGCTATGCGGCGCTCCTGGCTTTCCAGCGGCAGGAAGCAAGCCTGAGCGGCGAGGCGCTCGAAACCTGGCACCAGGCATATCTCGACAGCGGGCTGCGTTTTGCGGACACCTATCCGGATCACGAAGAGGCGGGCGCTGTGCTGACGATGGTGGCCGAGGACCTGTTCCGGCAGGATCAGTTCGACCTCGCCATCGGCGTCGCGCAGGCCGTGATCGAAAAGGAACCGTCCGTCAGCCCGGAACTCAAGCGCACGGCATGGACGGTCATCGCGCACTCCCAGTTCGACCGCGAGAACTTCGCGGCCGCCGAGCAGGCTTACTACCAGTTGCGCAAGGTCACGCCGGCCGACGACGTCGCGGCGGACGCGCAGATCGACGAGCGAATCGCCTCGTCGATCTACAAGCAGGGCGAACTGGCCCGCGACGCCGGCGATCTCGAGACCGCCGTTACGCATTTCAACCGGCTCGGCGAAGCGGTGCCGGATTCCGACATACGCGAAACCGCGGAATACGACGCCGCCGCGGCACTGATCAATCTCGAAGCCTGGGAGCGCGCCTCCACGGTTCTCGAGGATTTCCGGTCGAACTACCCGGACAGCGAGTTCGCGGACGATGTGTCGCAGAAACTGGCCGTGACCTACCTGGAGTCCGGGCGCGGCGCACAGGCCGCGCAGGAATTCGAACGCATCGCCGTCGCCGAGTCGAGCAGCGAGGAAGTTCGCCGCGAGGCCATGTGGAAGGCCGCGGAGCTGTACAAAGGCGCCGGCTCGCTGTCGAACGAACGGCGGGTGCTCGACGAGATTGTCGCGAAGTATCCCGATCCCCTGTCGGAATCGCTCGAGGCTCGCTACCGATTGCTGGAGATCGCCGAGTCGACGGGTGACGAACAGGAGCGCATGGCGCGCCTCCAGGACCTGGTGGACGCCGATGCCACCGCCGGCGCACAGCGTTCCGAACGCTCGCAGTACCTGGCGGCGTTGGCGACGATCCAGCTGGCCGAACCCGTCCGCCTGCGCTTCGAGGCCGTGCACCTCACGCAGCCGCTGGACGAGAGCGTCAAGGTCAAGCGCGAGCGCATGGAAGAGGTGCTGGCCGCGTACACGACCGCGGCTGACTACGGCGTCGCCGAGGTCACCACGCAGGCGACCTACCGGCTTGCCGGTGTCTACGAACATTTCGCCGCGTCGCTGATGGATTCCGACCGGCCGCGCGATCTCGACGAGCTGGCTCTCGAACAGTACGAACTCCTGCTCGAGGAGCAGGTCTTTCCCTTCGAGGAACAGGCGATCGACCTGTACATCACCAATACCGACCGTGCCGCGAAGGGCGTGTACGACGAATGGGTCCAAAAGAGCTTTGACCGGCTGGCCGGACTGATGCCCGCACGGTATGCAAAATCGGAACGCAGCGAAGATGTCGTCACGTCGTTCTATTGAGCGCTTGATCGCGGTTCTGCTGGTCCCTGCGGCGCTGGTACTCGGCGCGTGCTCGTCGTCGGGACCGTCCAAACCGGAAGAGCCGCCGGCCGCTGCGAGCTCCGAGGCCGCCGATGCAGCGCCGGTGAACAGCCTGTCGCCGGCAGCGCAGAACCTGTTCGACCAGGCGGTGTTCGTGATGAGCTCCGGCGACCTCGTCGATGCCGAATTGCGCTTCGAGGAATTTCTCCTGCAATATCCGGAGGTTGCCGCGGCGCAGGTCAATCTCGCGATCATCCATCGACGCAACGGCAAGCTCGACGAGGCGCGCGCGTCGGTCGACCGGGCCCTGGAACTGGACCCGGATTTCGCGCCGGCTCTCAACCAGCTGGGCCTGCTATTGCGCCAAAGCGGGAAATTCCAGGAGGCCGAGTCCGCGTATTTGAAGGCGATCACAGTTTCGCCGGACTATGCATTGGCACACTACAATCTGGGCGTTTTGAACGAACTCTATTTTCAGCGCCTCGACGTGGCCCTGCAGTACTTCGAGCAGTACCGGCAGCTGGTCGGCGGCGACGCGGAGGTCGAGAAGTGGATCACCGACCTGTCGCGGCGCGTCGAGGCGGATCAGCAAAGCGTGAACAGGACGGAGTGAGCGGCGTGGCGACGGGCAGAGCGGCGATCGGCACGGCCAAGGCGATATCGATGGCGGTATCGATGGCGCTGCTGCTGGCGGCCGGCCGGGTTCCGGCCCAGGCGGCGCCCGAGACCGAGCGTGGCTCGGGCCGGCGCCGAGGCAGACGCCCTGGAACCCGCGGTTGACACGTCCGCCGCCGAGTCCGAAACCGCGGACACGGAGGCGGAGGACGCCGAAGCGAGACGACGTAGCAGAGGCCGCGGAGGAAGTTACGCGGGTCGAATCCGGCGGACAGGTGATGGACCGCATGGAGCTCGGCCGGACGGAGATCACGGGCAACCAGGAGTTGCCGAAGGTGCTTTATATCGTGCCGTGGCAGAAGGCGCAGCACGGCGACCTGTCGGGCAGACCGGTCAACACGCTGATCGACGAGGTGCTGGCGCCCGTCGATCGGGAAGAGTTCATCCGCACGGTGGACTACTACGACGAGTTGTACGGCGAGGCAGACGAATAGACGAGGCGGCGGCCGAGAGCCGCGGCTGGTGATTTTACTTGAGCAAGCCGCATCCGGAAGGGTGCGCAGAGGAGCAAGGCAATGAGTGACGATGGTGCGGTTTTTCGTGGAGGGCGGAGTCTTCATGGTTCCGATCCTGTTCGTCTTTCTGTTCGGCGTGGTCATCGCCATCGAACGCTGGACCTACCTGACCGTGGCTGGTGCAAACAACCGGATATTGTGGAACAAGATCGTTCCGTATCTGAAAGCGGGCAATTTTCAGGAAGCGGCTGCGCACACGGCGAAGTCGAAAGCGGCGATCGGCTCGATCCTGACTTATGGCCTGTATCGCGTCAAAAGCGCGAAGCGCCGCGACGACATCGAGAAAGCGATGGAAGAGAGCATGATGGAGGTGCTGCCGCGTCTCGAAAAGCGCACGCATTACCTCGCGACCCTCGCCAATATCGCGACCCTGCTCGGCCTGCTCGGCACCATCATCGGACTGATCACCGCGTTCACGGCCGTGTCCAACGCCAATCCCGCCGACAAGGCAGAGCTCCTGTCCTCGAGTATTTCGGTGGCGATGAACACGACGGCGTTCGGATTGATCGTCGCGATTCCGCTGCTCCTGCTGCACGCGATCCTGCAGACCAAGACCAACCAGCTCGTGGACAGCCTGGAGATGGCGAGCGTCAAGTTCCTGAACGCCGTAACCGAGCGCCAGCTGGGCCCGGCCGGAGTCTGATCCATGTCTTACCAACGGCGGCATGGCCGCCATCACAGTGAGGGTGACGGCGAGCTGCAGATCACAGCATTCATGAACCTGATGGTCATCCTGATTCCGTTCCTGCTGATCACGGCGGTGTTTTCGCGTGTGACGATTCTCGAACTGAATTTGCCCGCCTCCTCGACCGAGGTCGTCGATCCGCTGGAACAGAAGTTCCAGCTGGAGATCATCGTCCGCAAGGACAAGATCGAAGTGGCGGACCGGAACCAGGGATTGCTCGGGGTCTATCCGAATCTGCCGGACGGTGAATACGACTATGCTGCGCTGAGCGCCAAGCTAGGCGAATTGAAGACGCGCTACCCGAAGAAGACCGATGCGTCGATCCTGCTCGAGCAGGACGTTGCCTACGACACGCTCGTGCAGGTGATGGACTACGTGCGCCTCAGTCAGATCGCTCGATGGCGAATCGGTCGTGCGCAAAGACCTGTTTCCGGACATTTCGATCGGCGATGCGCCGGTCATCGACCCGGAAGGTGCCTGAGCCATGGTGAAGTCGACACGCGCGAAGCGTATGGCCAAGGTTCACCGGCGCCACAAGGGCGGCGCCGCGCTGAACCTCGTCTCACTGATGGACATTTTCACGATCCTGGTGTTCTTCCTGCTCGTCAATTCGTCGGAAGTGGAAACACTGCCGAAGTCGAAGGACCTGCAATTGCCGGAATCGATCGCGGAGAAAAAACCGGAGGAGTCGGTGGTTATCCTGATCGGCGAGGAGGACATCCTCGTGCAGGGAGCGCCGGTGGCCAAGGTCGCGGACGTCTTCGCGCTCAAGGGCAATGACATCGCGCCGCTCCGGGAAGCGCTCAAGTCGCCAGAATGACCGCGTCCTGCGCCGCGCCGCACGCGACGACATCGCCGGTCGCGAAGTCACGATCATGGGCGACAAGGAGATACCGTACAGCGTCCTGAAGAAGGTGATGGCCACTTGCACGGCCTCCGACTACGGCCAGATTTCGCTCGCGGTGTTGCAGAAGAACAGCGACATCGTCGGCGATCCGGCCCAGGCCGCAAGGTAACGGCGCCGGTCCAGCGTAGGAGCGCGACTTTGGATTTACCGTTCTACAGAGAGTATGACCTGCCGTGGACGTCGGACTCGGATCAGGAGCGCAAGTTTCAGCGCATGCTGGGCGGCGCGTTCCTGCTGGGCGTCCTGTTGAGCGTTATCTGGCCGCTGATGCCCCTGCCGGAACCGGATCCGTTCGAAGTCGTCGAAGTCCCGCCGCGCATCGTCGAGCTGTTGCTCGAGGAGGAGCCGCTGCCACCGCCACCGCCGCCGGAACCCGAGCCCGAGGAGGAGGAACCGGTGGAAGAGGAAGCGGAGCCGGAGCAGGTCGTCGAGGAGGAGCCGGAACCCGAACCTGAAGTCGTTCCGGAGCCCGAACCCGAAATCGACCAGACCGAAGTGGCGCGCGAGCAGGCCGAGGCGAAGTTCACGTTCGCCGAGGATCTGTCGGATCTCGTGGACGACACCCTGCTGGAGTCCGTGGCGGACGACCGCGACCTGAGTGCTTCGGTCGACGAGGCGGCACGCAATGAGCGGTCGATGATTACGTCAAAGGTCGGAACCGCATCCGGCGGCATCAATACCGCCTCAATGAGCCGCAATACCGGCGGCTCGGGCATCGCCGGACGCAGCACGACGCGGGTCGCTGCGCCGGTTGCGAGTATCGGATCGGGGAACGCGGCAGGGGGCGCGACGCGTGAGGGAACCAGCGGCAAGGCGTCCCGCTCCCGCGAGGAGATCGAGCTGGTCTTCGACCGGAACAAGGGAGCGATCTTCGCGCTTTACAACCGGGCCTTGCGCAACGATCCGACGCTGGCGGGTAAGCTCGTCTTGCGGCTCACGATCGCGCCGAGCGGCCAAGTCACGGCCTGCGAGGTCGTATCCAGCGAGCTCGGCGATGCGGAACTCGAGCAAAGACTCGTGCAGCGCGTCATGCTGTTCCAATTCGAAGCCAAGGACGTCGAGGCGATCACTACCACCAAGCCCATCGACTTCTTCCCGGCGTAGTTCGAACTACAAGGCCCCGTCGCCCGTCTCACCCGTGCGGATGCGCCAGACCTGTGAGAGTTCGGTGATGAAGATCTTGCCGTCGCCGACCTTGCCGGTCTTGGCGCTCTCGATGATGGTTTCCACCGTGCGTTCGACGAAATCGTCCGGAATCGCCACTTCGATCTTGGCCTTCGGCAGGAAGTCGACGACGTATTCGGCACCGCGGTAGAGTTCGGTATGTCCACGCTGCCGGCCGAAACCCTTGACCTCGGTTACGGTCATGCCGTGAATACCGATCTCGGACAGGGCATTGCGCACGTCGTCGAGCCGGAACGGTTTGATAATCGCGGTTACGAGCTTCATCCAGCCATCTCCTGCGGGCGATGGGCGCTATGCTAGCAATAGCGCGCAGGCAAGTGTACAAGGGCACCGATCAGGGTGATTCCAGGATACCCATGCGGCGATTGAGCGGGCTGCTGCGCGAACCGGAAGGCTGCCGCTTCCACGGCGGCGCCGCTGCGTACGCGATGTTGGCCTACGCCGCGGGTTTCCTCGGAATCCTGCATTTTTCTCCGGCTGTCAATGCCGGCGCCGTTCTCCTGCTCGCGCACGCGATGATCATCGCCGCCTACCTGGTGCACGAGTGTGCACACAACACGGTTTTCCGGCGCCAGCGCGACAACGCACGGCTCGGTTCCGCGATGAGCTGGCTGTGCGGCTCCGCCTACGGGCGTTACGAGGACATCCGCTACAAGCATTTCCGCCACCATGTCGACAACGACGACGTCGCCTGGTTCGATTACGAGCGTTTCTTCGATCGGCACCCGGCGCTGACGCGCGCAGTGCAGGCCCTGGAGTTCGTCTACGTGCCGGCTCACGAACTGCTGATGCACGGCGTGATGGCGTTGACTTCGTTCGTGATTCCCGAACGTCGCGACCAGCGGGTTCGCAACCTGTCCGTGATCGCGATCCGCGGCGGCCTGTTCCTGGCGCTCGCCTGGTGGTCGCCGAAGGCCGCATTGTTGTATGTCGTCGCGTACCTGTTGGTCCTGCACGTGTTGCGGTTCGTGGACATGCTGCAGCACGACTATCCCTATTCGCTTACCTTGTACGGCACGCCGGACACGCGGCACAGAGGCGATGCCGAGTGGGAACAACTGCACACGTTCAGCAATCCCCTGTCGCTCAGGTGGCCGAAACTCAACTGGCTGGTCCTGAATTTCGGCTATCACAATGCGCATCACCGCAACATGCACCTGCCCTGGTACCGGCTGCCGACGCTGCACCGCGAACTGACGAACGACGATCCGGCCTGCGTCATTCCGCTGCGAGCGCAATTGCGCCTGTACCACGACAATCGCGTTCGGCGCGTGTACAACCCGCAGCCGGCGGACTATCCGAAGGGCGCACGCTACCTGGAGAGCGCGCAATCCGGCAGGGGGTCGATCGGCGGCAACGCGGCGTCGTTCCTGACCTCGTTCTGAATCCGCAACGAAGAAGGCGGATCGTGAGTGTCGGCGGACGCAAGGCGCCAGGCCAATGAGCCACGAACTCACCAGTTCGGCCTGGCAGGAGGCAGTCGGGCGCCTCGTGGCGAGCGGCGTCAGCGACGAGACCGCACGCGCACTGGTCGCCGCGATCGGCGAGGTCGTCGACCATCAGGGCACCTGCATGCTGGCCTTCCACCGCGATGCGCCACCGGAAGTCGTGCATCACAGCCTGGAACCGGCCGGCGCCCGGCACTATTTGGACCGGTACCTGGCGGGGCCATACCTGCTGGACCCGCTCTACCAGCTCGCACTCGCCAGCGAAAAGCCGGGCATCTGCCGCTATCGCGACGCGACCCCGGACCGCTTCCGCTCGTCGGAATACTATCGCCAGTACTGCGAACGGACGCACCTGGGTGACGAACTGGACTTCCTGCTCGATGTGACGGCCGGCACTACGCTTGCGCTCGTCGTCGCTCGCCGCTCGAGGCGCTTTTCCCGCGCCGAAGTGGCCCGTTTGCGCGGCATCGAGCCGATCGTGCGCGCAGCGA
Source organism: uncultured Pseudomonadota bacterium (assembly GCA_963770585.1). Taxonomy (GTDB): domain Bacteria; phylum Pseudomonadota; class Gammaproteobacteria; order Steroidobacterales; family Woeseiaceae; genus UBA1847. The sequence goes on from CAVYQH010000001.1 coordinate 700,564, forward strand.
TGCGCAATGCCTGGCTCTCGTGGTGTGAACGGCCGGCGGCCAGCACCCGCGACGGCGGCATGCACAGGCACCTGACCTCCTGCTTCGAGAACTTCGGCCAATCCATACTCACGGAACGCGAGCAACAGATTACGCGGCTCCTCCTCAGGGGTTTCTCGACGAAGGCAATCGCCCGCGAACTGGAAATCGCACCGGGCACGGTGATGGTCCACAAGCGCAACCTGTTCGCGAAGCTCGGCATCACCTCGCAATTCGAGCTTTTCTCGCAGTTCATCGACGCGCTGTCAGGTGCCTGAACCGCCTACCGCGGAGATGGTATTCAGCTCCGCTTCGGCGCTCACGACAATGGCACGCTACGCTTCGATGGGGGATTCGCGTGTACGATTTCGATTTTGGCCATGGCGAGGAACTCGAGCTCCTGCGCGAGACCGTGCGCGCCTTTGCCGCGGATCACATCGCGCCGCGCGCCGAGGCGATCGACCGCGACAACCGCTTTCCGAATGATCTCTGGCCTGCGCTCGGCGGGCTCGGCCTGCTCGGGATCACCGTCGGCGAAGATTACGGTGGCGCGGGACTCGGCTACCTGGCGCATGTCGTTGCGATGGAGGAGATCAGCCGTGCTTCGGCCTCGGTCGGCCTGTCCTATGGTGCGCATTCGAATCTGTGCGTGAACCAGCTGTCGCGCTGGGGTAATGACGCACAAAAGCGACGGTACCTGCCCGCGTTGATCGCGGGTGAGTCGCTCGGAGCGCTCGCGATGAGCGAAGCAGGCGCCGGTTCGGACGTCATGGGGATGCGCACGCTCGCCACGCGTGACGGCGACGACTACCTCCTGACGGGAACCAAGATGTGGATCACGAATGCCCCCGGGGCGGACGTGATGATCGTGTACGCGGTGACCGACCCGCACTCCGAGAGGAAGAAGCTCACCGCGTTCATCGTCGAACGCGGGATGGCGGGTTTTTCGACGCCGCAAAAGCTCGACAAGCTCGGCATGCGGGGTTCGGACACGAGCGAGGTCGTACTCGACAACTGCCGCGTGCCTGCGGCGAACCGGCTGGGCGGCGAGGGCGCCGGCGCGCAGATTCTGATGAGCGGACTCGACTACGAGCGCGTCGTGCTGGCGGGAGGATCGCTGGGTATCATGCGCGCTTGCCTCGATCTCGTCCTGCCGTATGTCCATGACCGCCGCCAGTTCGGCAGGCCGATCGGCGAGTTCCAGCTGATGCAGGCCAAGCTTGCCGACATGCATACGACGATGAACGCGTGCCGCGCATACGTGTATGCTGTCGCGTCCGCCTGCGACCGCGGACGCACGACGCGCTTCGATGCTGCCGGCTGCATCCTGGTCGCCGCCGAAAAGGCGACGTGGATGGCGGGAGAGGCGATACAGGTGCTGGGGGGAAATGGCTATATTAACGAGTTTCCCGCCGGCCGCCTGTGGCGCGACGCAAAGCTGTACGAGATTGGCGCCGGGACCAGTGAAATTCGCCGCATGCTGATCGGCCGGGAACTGTTCAACGCTTCTTCGTAAAGGACCCGTGGCGCATGCCGCTCATCAAGACCCGCGTCGACCGCAGTTCGGTCGACTTCGACCGGAACCGGGAAGCGAATGTCGCGCTGGCGGAAGACTTGCGCGCGCTCAATGAACGCGTCGTGCGCGGCGGGCCGCAACACGCGCGCGAGAAGCATCTGGCCCGCGGCAAGCTCCTGCCTCGTGACCGCATCAAGCTGCTGCTCGACCCGGATACCGAGTTCCTGGAGGTCGGCCGGCTCGCAGCGCATGCCGTCTACGAGGACGAGGTGCCGGCTGCCGGGATCATCGCCGGCATCGGCCGCATCCAGGGCAACGATTGCATGGTCGTGGCCAATGACGCCACGGTGAAGGGCGGCACGTATTACCCGATGACCGTGAAAAAGCACCTGCGTGCCCAGGACATCGCCGCACAAAATCATCTGCCTTGCATTTACCTCGTCGATTCGGGCGGCGCCTATCTCCCGCTGCAGGACGAAGTGTTTCCCGACCGGGACCACTTCGGCCGCATTTTCTACAACCAGGCCCGCCTGTCGGCACGCGGCATTCCGCAAATCGCCGTGGTCATGGGGTCCTGTACCGCCGGCGGCGCCTATGTGCCCGCGATGTGCGACGAAGCCGTCATTGTCCGCAACCAGGGCACGATATTCCTGGGCGGCCCGCCACTCGTAAAGGCGGCCACGGGGGAGATCGTCGATGCGGAAACGCTGGGCGGCGGCGCAGTGCATTCCCGGATCTCCGGCGTGACCGATCACCTCGCCGACGACGATACCCATGCGCTGGCCATTGCGCGCGAGATCGTGTCTTCGCTGAACCGGCCGCCGAAAACGCCGTTCGCCAACCGACCGAGCCGTGAGCCGGCCTACCCGGCCGCGGATATCTACGGCATCGTCTCGCGCGAGTACCGTTATCCGTATGATGTTCGCGAAATCATCGCGCGCACCGTCGACGCATCGGAGTTCAACGAGTTCAAGAAACTGTACGGTTCCACGCTGGTGTGCGGCTTCGCCCACATCGACGGCAATCCCGTCGGCATCGTGGCCAACAACGGCATCCTGTTTCCGGAATCCGCGCAGAAAGGTGCGCATTTCGTCCAGTTGTCGAATCGGCGCGGCGTCCCGCTGGTTTTTCTGCAGAACATTACAGGATTCATGGTCGGCAAGCGCGTGGAGCATGCGGGCATCGCAAAGGAAGGCGCGAAGATGGTCAACGCGGTCGCCACGGCAACCGTGCCGAAATTCACGGTCATCATCGGCGGCTCGTTCGGTGCCGGCAACTATGCGATGTGTGGACGGGCCTATGAGCCGCGCATGATCTGGATGTGGCCGAATGCACGGATCTCGGTGATGGGCGGTGAGCAGGCGGCGAGCGTGCTCGCCACGGTGAAAGCGGACAGCATGCAGGAGCGCGGCGAATCGTGGCCGGACGCGGAGCGTGTCAAATATGAGGCCGGCATCCGGGCCGACTACGAGTCCCAGGGACATCCCTATTACTCGAGCGCACGTCTGTGGGACGACGGCGTCATCGATCCGGTGGACACTCGTAAGGTATTATCGCTCGCACTTTCGGCCGCAGGAAACCGACCTCGTGATGCGGAAGTTCCCGCCGGGATATTCCGGATGTAGACGGCGTTCGGCGCCTTGAGCGCTCGCCAGGAACAGAACTCGGGCACCAGCGAGGTCCGGGAGCAGCATCGTTTCGACGAGGCACGGCTTGCGCGCTGGCTCGCGGCCCATGTCGACGGCGTCAGCGGCGCGGTCCATGTCCGGCAGTTCCGTGGCGGTCAATCCAATCCCACGTATCTCCTCGACGCAGCGGCGACGCGTTACGTACTGCGGCGCAAGCCGCCGGGCCGGCTGCTCAGGTCCGCGCACGCGGTGGATCGCGAGTTTCGCGTCATCGGCGCGCTCTATGCGGCCGGTTTCCCGGTGCCGCGTCCCGTTGCTTTGTGCGCCGACGAATCGGTCATCGGGACCATGTTCTATGTCATGGCTTTCGTCGAAGGACGAATCTTCTGGGACCCGGATCTACCCGGTTGCGCGACCGCCGAACGCTCCGCGATCTACGATGCGGTCAACGCGACGATCGCCAGGCTGCACAGCTTCGACCACGCCGCGCTCGGCCTCGAGGATTTCGGCCGGCCCGGCAACTATTTCGAGCGCCAGATCTCGCGTTGGACGCAACAATACCGCAGCTCGGAGACGCGACCGATCGAAGCGATGGATCGCCTGATCGAATGGCTGCCCGACAATGTCCCGACCGATGAGTCCTCCGCCATCGTGCACGGCGACTTCCGCCTCGACAACCTGGTGCTGCACCCGACCGAACCGCGGATCCTCGCGGTGCTCGACTGGGAGCTGTCCACGATCGGTCATCCGCTCGCGGACTTCACTTACCACCTCTTGCCCTGGCGCATGGCGGAGGCAGACCTGGGGTCGATCGGGCTGCTCGGCAAGGACCTCACCGCGCTCGGCATTCCGGACGAAGAGACCTATGTCCGGCGCTACTGCGAGCGCACGGGCCGGTCGGGCATCGCAGAGCGCGGATTCTATGCGGCCTTCAACCTGTTCCGGCTCGCCGCGATACTGCAGGGCATCGCGGGGCGTGTCCGCGACGGTACCGCGGCGAGCGCCCACGCGCGCCAGGCCGCGGCCTCGGTCGCACCGCTCGCGGCCCTCGGACTGGCCACTCTCGGCAGTGGCTGACTTGCCCCGGCTCGAAGCCGCCCACTAGAATGCCCGGGTCTCGAAACCCCCGGCTCAAACCGCCCTAAAATCAAATACATGGCTTTGAACTACGACCAGCTGATCGCCACTTCGATCATCGACCTTCCGTTCAGTTTCCGCGACGTGGAAACGATCCTGTATGCGCTCGGGGTGGGTGTCGGGCGCGATCCGACGGATGCGCGCGAACTGCCGTATGTCTACGAGGGCGGGTCAGGCCTGAAAACCCTGCCGTCGTTCGCCACCGTGCTCGTGCCGGACATGTTCCCGCCAGACCTCGGCTGGGATTACAGCCAGGTCCTGCATGCCGAGCAGCGGCTGCAGCTCTTTCGCCCCTTGCCGGCGGCCGCCGATCTCCTGGTCAACAAGCGCGTCGTGGAAGCATTCGACCGCGGCCCGGGAATCGGTGCGATGGTCCTGTTCGAAGCCGAGGTGCGTCTGGTGAAGGACGATACGGTGCTGTTTACGCTCGGCAACACGATCATTGCGCGCGGCGACGGTGGCTTCGGGGGTCCGAACGGCAAAGGTCCCGTTCCGCATCGCGTACCGCGCCGCGAACCGGACCTGTCCTGCAGCCTGCCGACCCGGCCAGACCAGGCGCTGCTGTACCGCCTCACGGGCGATCGCAATCCGCTGCACGCCGATCCCGCGCTGGCCCAATCCGCGGGCTTCGGGCAACCTATCCTGCATGGCCTTTGCACTTACGGCGTCGCCTGTCACGCGATACTCCGGACGATCTGCGATTACGATCACACGCTGATCAGCAGCCTGGACGCGCGGTTCTCGGCACCGGTAGTGCCCGGCGACACCATTGCGACCGATATGTGGCAGGACGGCAATCTCATCTCCTTTCAATGCCGCGCCGTGGAGCGCGACGTCGTCGTCGTCCGCAACGGCAAGTGCACGCTGAACGTGTCCTGACCCATGCGGCTCGTGTCACTCGACATCCGGCAGGGGATCGCGACCGTACGGCTCGAACGGCCGGAGAAGCGCAACGCCGTCAATCTCGAGATGTTCGACGAACTCGGAACCTGCGGGCGGGACCTCGCTGCGGACCGCGAGGTTCGGGCGGTGATCCTCACCGGCGCCGGCGAGGGATTTTGCGCGGGCCTGGACCTCGGTCTCTTTTCGGGTGCCGGTCCGGCGGACCTGCAGGACCTGTTGTCTCCCCGTCCCGGATCGCCCGCCAATCTTTTCCAGTCGGCCGCCTGGGTGTGGCGAGACCTCCCCGTGCCGGTCATTTGCGCGTTGCACGGGGTCGCGTTCGGCGCCGGGCTGCAGATCGCGCTGGGCGCGGACATCCGTATCGCGGCGCCGGACACGCAGCTGTCGATCATGGAGGTTCGCTGGGGTCTGGTACCGGACATGGGGCTCAGCGTGACGGCGCGCGGGCTCGTACGGGTTGACCTGCTGCGCGAACTGGCATGGTCCGGACGTGTGATCGGCGCGCCTGAGGCACGGGACGCCGGCCTCGTCACGGCGCTCGCCGACGATCCGCATGCAGCCGCCAGACGCCTGGCCGAGCTGATAGCGGGGCACTCGCCCGACGCAGTACGCGGAAGCAAGACCTTGCTGCGTGACGGATGGGAACAGGCGCCGGCGACGGCACTGGCCTTCGAAGCCGCCGTGCAGTCACGTTTGGTCGGGACGGCGAATCAACAGGAGGCCGCGCGAGCGAATCTGGAAAGCCGGCCGCCGCGTTTCGAGTCCTGATGCCGGAACTTTGCGCGACCGTCCAAACTCCAACACAATGTCCCCCAATCCGCGAACAGGTTCCGCTGGTTTGCACTCGTTCCTGCCGATCCAACTACTGGTGCTCGCATTGTTTGCGGTCGACGCCGTTGCGGCGACCAGTTCGAGTTCGCTGAGAACCGACAGTAACGAGCGCGAACTGCTGGCCATCCAGCAGAAGGTCGACGAGCTGTTCCAGCAGGGCGAGTACGAGCGGGCCTTGTTCATCTATCAGCACGAACTCGCGCCGCTCGGCGACAAATATGCCCAGTACATGATCGGGTTCATGTACCTCACCGGCGCCGGCGTGACCGAGGACCCCGTGACCGCGTCGGCCTGGTATCGGCTGGCGGCGGAACGCGAAAATCGCGAATTCGCCGCCGTGCGCGACGAAGTGCTCGAACGGCTGGGTGCCGACGCACGGGCGAAATCCGACGAGATTTACGTGCAATTGCGCAAACAGTATTCCGACATTGCGATCCTGACGCGCCAGATCCGGAAGGACGACGAGGACCTGACGCTCATGACGGGTTCGCGGCTTGCGGATACCGGCGGCTCGGTAACGATCGTGCATCCCCGCACGGGGGCGACGAAGACCGCGTTCCAGTGGCGCCGGGAGATTCGCGACTCGATCGAGGATCGGCTGAAAATGCTCGACCGGCTGATGCCGGATGCCGAGATCGAGACCGACTACTCTCGCCTGGACCTCGACGAACTCGACCGGATCGTCGCGGCGGAACTCGAGAAGGTGCCGGAGCCCTAGGGTCAGTCCCGGCTGCTCTCGAGCCACGCCGAGAGTATGCGCGGAAACTGCTGCGAAACCTGCCTGGCTTGCGTCGCATCGCCATGGAACCACTTCGGTATCCAGTTGATCGCGCCCATGATGGCATTCCCGCTCATGCGTATGTCGCAGGGCCGGATGCTGCCGTCGTCGATTCCCTCAGCCAGCAAGGCTTCGAAAGCCAGGCTGTGCCTGCGCGATAACTCGAGTATCTCGTCCCGGTGCGCGGGCGTCAGCGACGGAATCTCGCTCATGATCGCGACCGGCCCGCGTTCGCCGACCATGCTCGCGACGTGGTACTCGATATACCGGCGCACCTTGTCGATACCGGACCTGCCGTCGCGCACGGCGGCGTCCATGGCGTTCCGCCCGACGTCCGCCGCCCGTACGTAGCAGAGGTAGACCAGTTCCTCCTTGTTCCGGACGTAGTAGTAGAGCGCCGCGTCGGTGAGCCCGAGCCGTGTTGCGACGTCCTTCAGGGACGTGCCGCTGTAGCCCTTCTGGTTGAAACAATGCGCGGCAGCCCGAAGCATGCGGTCTCTTTGCAGTGCGAAGCGCGAGTCGTTGACGGTTCGAAGCATTGGACACGATTTTAATCTCGCTTAGAATCCTTGCAAAGAGCGGGTCGGGTACAGCCCGTACCCCGACCGGCCGCGCCCCACCTGGGTCGCGCGGCCTGCCATTACCCGCCGGAGAACCATACCGATGAGTTCCGCAGCGAGCGACCTGCCAGGGGCATCCGGCGCAAGGCACACGGTGCCCTTGCGCTTCGTGACCGCAGCCTCCCTGTTCGACGGCCACGACGCCGCCATTAACATAATGCGGCGGTTGATTCAGGCGCGTGGCGCGGAGGTGATCCATCTCGGGCACAACCGCAGCGTCGACGACATCGTGCGCGCCGCGATCCAGGAAGACGCCGACGGCATTGCGGTCAGCTCCTACCAGGGCGGGCACAACGAGTATTTCCGCTACATGGTGGACCGCCTGCGCGCTGCCGGTGCCGGGCACATCAAGGTCTTCGGCGGCGGAGGCGGGACTATAACGCCGGATGAAATTCGCGCGCTGATGACTTACGGCGTCGAGCGTATCTATCACCCGCACGACGGCATGGAGCTTGGGCTCAACGCGATGATCGACGATCTCATCCGACGTACCGAGCGCGGGCGCCGTGACGCACCCACGCAGGTCGCCGGCGATAGCGCCGCGACGATCGACGTCGCGGCGACGATATCCGCCATCGAAGTGGGCGCATTCGACGAGGCGCAGCTCGGCCGGCTGCGCCGGGAATGGCGCGTCCGGGCCGGGCGCGTGCCGGTGGTGGGCGTGACGGGAACCGGCGGCGCCGGCAAGAGCAGCGTGACCGACGAAATCCTGAACCGTTTCCTGAATGCATTTCCTGAAATGCGGATTGCCGTCATCGCCGTGGACCCGACGCGCCGACGGACGGGCGGGGCGCTGCTGGGAGACCGCATCCGCATGAACTCGCTTAGATCCGAGCGCGTCTTCATGCGCTCGATCGCAACACGCCGGCAACACCTGGCGACCGGCGAAATGCTCGGCGACCAGGTTTTGTATCTCAAGTCTTTCGGTTTCGATCTCGTCATCGTCGAAACCGCTGGTATCGGTCAGAGCGACAGCGAGATCGTCGACCTGGTGGATTTCTCCCTGTATGTGATGACCAGCGACTACGGTGCGGCGAGCCAGCTGGAAAAGATCGACATGCTCGATTTCGCGGACATGATCGTGTTGAACAAGTTCGACAAACGTGGTGCGGAGGACGCACTGCGCGACATCCGCAAGCAATGGAAGCGCAACCACGTGGCATTCGAGACGGACGACGAAGACGTGCCGGTCTACCCGACGATCGCCAGCCAGTTCAACGACCCGGGTGTGACATGGATGTTCGTGGAGCTTTGCCGGAAGCTCTGCGAAAAACTCGGCATCGAGGACGAGCGCCTGCAGCCGCGCTGCGATGTATCCGTGCGCGAACCGCGCGCGACGGCATTGCTTCCGCCGAGCCGGCTTCGCTACCTCGCGGAAATCGCGGAACAGGGCCGGGACCTCAACCGGCAGTCCGACGAACAGGCCCGGCTCGCGAGCCGACTCCAGCACCTGCACGAATGCCTGGCGCTGCTCGAGGATCCGGCGCTGCCCGCACCGTTCGCCGGGTACGCGCAGGAGTCGCTGACCCGAGGCGGGGACGGCAGCCTGCTTGGACTCCGGCAGCGTTACCAGGAGACGCTCGCCGAACTGACGGACGCATCCGCCGAACTCCTGCGCGGGTGGCCAGCGCAGAGGGCCGGGGTCACGGCCGACGAGTATCGCTACACGGTGCGCGGCCACGAACTCAGCGGCCGCAATTATCGTGAATCATTGAGCCGGCAGAAGATTCCCAAAATTGCCGCTCCGGACTATCGCGACTGGGGCGAACTTCTCCGGTTTCTCACCCGCGAGAACTTGCCTGGGCGCTATCCGTACACCGGCGGTGTGTTTCCGTACCGGAGACTCGGCGAGGATCCGACCCGCATGTTCGCCGGCGAAGGGACGCCGGAACGCACAAACCACCGCTTCCACTACCTCTCGCAGGGCCAGGACGCGGCGCGGCTGTCCACGGCTTTCGACTCCGTCACGCTCTACGGCGAGGATCCGCAGGAACGGCCGGACATCTTCGGCAAGGTGGGCAATTCCGGCGTTTCCATCGCGACCGTCGATGACATGAAGAAGCTGTATTCGGGCTTCGACCTCTGCGCGCCGACGACCTCGGTGTCTATGACCATCAACGGGCCGGCGCCGATGATCCTCGCCTTTTTCATGAATACGGCGATCGATCAGCAGGTGGAGAAGCACCTGCGGGCGGCGGGCCGCTGGGACGCGGCGCGAGCGGTTATCGATGCATATTTCGACGGCCGCGGCCGCCCCCGTTACGAAGGGGAATTGCCGCCCGGCAACGACGGCCTCGGGCTCGGTCTGCTGGGAATTTCGGGCGACCGCCTGGTCGATGCGGAAACCTACGCGCGGATACGGGAAGAGACGCTCGCGACGGTGCGTGGCACGGTGCAGGCGGACATCCTGAAGGAGGATCAGGCGCAGAATACCTGCATCTTCTCGACGGAGTTCGCGATGAAGATGATGGGTGACGTGCAGCAGTTCTTCATCGACAACAAGGTTCGCAATTACTACAGCGTTTCGATCAGCGGCTACCACATCGCGGAAGCGGGCGCGAATCCGATAACGCAGCTGGCCTTCACGCTGGCAAACGGCTTCACCATCGTCGAGTACTACCTCGCGCGTGGCATGGACATCGACGAATTCGCACAGAACCTGAGCTTCTTCTTCTCGAACGGCATGGACCCGGAATATGTCGTGATCGGGCGGGTGGCACGGCGCATCTGGGCGCGCGCCATGCGGGAACGCTACGGTGCCAGCGGTCGCTCGCAGATGCTGAAGTATCACGTCCAGACCTCGGGCCGCAGCCTGCATGCCCAGGAGATAAGTTTCAATGACATACGCACGACACTTCAGGCTCTGTATGCCTTGTTCGACAATTGCAACAGCCTGCACACGAATGCGTACGACGAGGCCATCACCACGCCAACGGAGCAGTCGGTGCGCCGCGCTGTCGCCATCCAGCTGATCATCTCGCGGGAACTCGGGCTCAACTTCTGCGAGAACCCCTGGCAGGGCTCATTCATCATCAACGAGCTGACCGACCTCGTCGAAGAAGCCGTGTACCGGGAGTTCGAGAGGATATCCGAGCGCGGCGGCGTGCTCGGTGCGATGGATACGATGTACCAGCGCGGCAAGATCCAGGACGAAAGCCTGTACTACGAGAGCCGCAAGCATGACGGTACTCTGCCCTTGATCGGCGTCAACACGTTCCTGCCGAAAAAGGGCCAGGAGGACGAAGTGCAGCATCTCGAGCTCATCCGGTCCAGCGGCGCCGAAAAGCTCGAACAGATCCGCCATGTGCAGGAGTTCCGGGAGCGGCATCGGGACGCGAGTCGGGCGGCCGTACGCCGTCTCCAGAACGTCGCCCGGGAGCGCGGAAACGTGTTCGCCGAATTGATGGAAACCGTCAAGTCGAACTCGCTGGGACAGATCTCGGCGGCCCTGTACGATGTCGGCGGTGAGTATCGCCGCAACATGTGATGCCGCGCCCGCGGCCGAACGAGGGAACCGTGCATGGGTGACACCGTCAACTACATGAACGAGGGCGCCGTCGCCGTACTGGCGATGAATCGGCCCGACGCGCTGAACGGATTCACGAGCGAGTTGTGCGCCGACCTGCTGAACGCGTTCGAGCGGGCTGCGGCCGACGACGCGGCACGCGTCCTCGTCCTGACCGGCGAGGGCCGGGCATTCAGCGCCGGCGCGGACCTCAAGGCCGGGCTTACCGACGGGACCTCGGTTCACGACAAGCTGCAGTTCGAATATCGCCCGGTGCTGCAGGCCATCAGCGAGTTGCCGAAGCCCGTGATCGCCGCAGTCCCCGGATTCGCCGCGGGGATCGGCCTGTCGTTCGCGCTTGCCTGCGACCTGCTCGTGATGGCGGACGATGCGTTCCTGCTGTCGCCCTTCACGACCATCTCGCTCTTGCCGGACGGCGGCGCCAACTGGCTGCTCGTGCGCCAGCTCGGCTACCGGCGCGCCTACCAGCTGGCGATCGAATGTGAACGGATTTCCGCCGGGCGCTGCGTCGAACTCGGACTGGCGAACCGCACGGCACCCGCTGCCGAGCTGCGCGCAGCTGCGGTCGCCTGGGGCCAGGCACTTGCCGCGCGCGCGCCACTCTCGCTTGCGGCTACCAAGAAGGCGATGCGGGCGGCGCTGGACCGGGACTGGGCGAGCAGTTACGACCTCGAGGCCGAACTTCAGGAGCGGCTAAGGCAGTCGGCCGACGCTGCGGAAGGCGTCCGTGCCTTCCTGGAGAAGCGCCAGCCGGTGTTCCGCGGCGAATAGCGGATCCCTTCGCACAGGAAGAACCGATGGACAGATTCATTTTCGAGGACGAGCACGAGATGTTCCGCGATACCGCGCGGAGCTTCATGCAGAAGGAGATCGGGCCGCACAGCGATCGCTGGCACGAGCAGGGCATCGTCGATCGGGAAGCGTTTCAGAAGGCCGGTGAGATGGGCTTCCTCTTGATGTGGGCCGACGAGCGGCACGGCGGCGCAGGCGTTCCGGACTTTCGCTACGAGCAGATCCTGATCGAGGAAAACGCCCACCACGGAGATCCGGGTTTTTTCATGACGCTGCACTCGCGGCTGGTCGGACCCTACATCGGCAACTTCGGGTCCGAGGAGCAGAAGGCACGCTGGCTGCCCAAATGCATCAGCGGTGAGCACATCCTCGCGGTGGCGATCACTGAGCCCGCGGCCGGCAGCGACGTGGCCGGCATCCGCACGCGGGCCGAAGACAAGGGTGGCTACTGGCTTCTCAATGGTTCCAAGACCTTCATCTCGAACGGCATCAATGCCGACCTGGTCGTCGTCGTCGCGCACACACAGCTGGACAATCCGCGCGGCATCTCGCTGTTCGTCGTCGAACGCGGCATGCGCGGCTTCGAACGCGGCAAGAACCTGAAGAAGATGGGTCTCAAGAGCCAGGATACGGCGGAACTCTTCTTCAACAACGTCGAGGTACCGAAAGAGAACCTGCTGGGCGATCTGCACCGGGGCTTCTATCACCTCATGCACGCGCTGGCGGAAGAACGCCTGCTCGGCGCCTGCGGTTACCTCGCGTCCGCCGAGGCGGCATTCAACCTGACCATGCACTACGTCAGGGAGCGCAAGGCCTTCGGCCAGCCGATTGCCGACTTCCAGAACACGCGCTTTGAGCTCGCCGACATGAAGACCGAGATCGACGTCGGTTACGCATTCATCGACCGCTGCGTCGAAGTGCACAATCGCGGCGCTCTGGCTGCTGCCGACGCTGCGAAAGCGAAGCTTTGGACCAGCGAACTCGAAAGCCGCGTCACGGACGCGGGTGTGCAGCTGCATGGCGGTAATGGCTATATGGACGAATACAAGATCAGCCGCCTGTACACGAACGCGCGCGTGTCGCGAATCTATGCGGGCAGTTCGGAGATCATGCGCGAAATCATTGCGCGATCGCTCGGACTCGATCCGCGCAAGAAGGCGACGAGCCGCCGCGCTGACGCCGCGTGAGCGCGAACGTCGCCTTTCTCGGCCTCGGCGTGATGGGCTTCCCCATGGCTGGTCACCTTGCGCGCTGCGGCCACGACGTCGCCGTATACAACCGCAGCATATCGAAAACCGAGACCTGGTTGCGCGGGCATCCTGGCCGCGCTGCGCCGACCCCTGCGGCCGCAGCCGAAGGCCGGGACTACGTCTTCACCTGCTTGGGGAACGACGACGACCTGCGCGAGGTGCTGTACGGTGCGACCGGCGTGCTGGCGGGCCTTGCCCCGGGAAGCACGCTCGTCGACCACACGACGACCTCGGCCATGGTGGCGCGCGAGGTTTATGCGCGTGCGCGGGATGCCGGCGTGCACTTCCTCGACGCGCCGGTCTCCGGCGGTGAGGCGGGGGCGATCGCGGGCAAGCTGACGATCATGCTCGGCGGGGATGCCGCGACCGCGGAGCGGAGCAGGGCAGTCCTCGGTTGCTACGCAAGGGCGATCACGCACGTCGGGCCGTCGGGCACCGGGCAGCTCGCGAAGATGGTGAACCAGATCTGCATCGCCGGCGTGTTGCAGGGCTTAGCCGAGGGGCTGGACTTCGCTTTGCGCGCCGGCCTCGACCCTGCGGTCGTCATCGCAGCGTTGGCGTCCGGTGCCGCGCAGTCCTGGCAGATGGAGAACCGGTGGCGCACGATGGTGGATGGCAAGTTCGATTTCGGTTTCGCCGTCGACTGGATGCGCAAGGACCTGGGTTTCGCGCTCGAGGAAGGCCGCACGAACGGCGCCGCGCTCGAAATGACCGCGCTCGTCGATGGCTACTACGCCGAGCTGCAGGCCATGGGCGGGCAGCGGTGGGACACCTCCAGCCTCATTGCCCGCCTGCGGCGCGACGCGCGCGGCGATTGAGCGCCGCGCGCCGGGCCCGCACCCCGTCATGCTATAGTTTCCGCTGCCACAGGGGTGGTCATCCGACCTGAGATCCGCGGCCGATCGGCGCGGGAACCCTCTGAACCTGATCCGGGTAATGCCGGCGTAGGAAGGGAGCATGCAAGCAAATCCGCGGCGACATCTCACCGCAATCCTGCTGTTGTCGTCATTGCCCGGCCTGGCCGCCGCCGGTGCGATCGAAGAGATCGTCGTCACCGCCGACCTGCGCGAGCGCACAGTCGCCGAACTGCCGGCCAGCGTGACGGTCCTCGACGGTGCGGCGATCGATGCGCTGTCGATCCAGCACTTCGAGGAACTGACGGCGGTCGTTCCCAACATGAACTGGTCCGGCGACGGCAACCGGGCGCGCTACCTGCAGATACGGGGTGTCGGGGAACTCGAACAATACGAGGGTGCGCCGAATCCGTCGGTGGGTTTTCTGATCGACGACATCGACTTCAGCGGCATCGGCACGATCGGTACGCTGTTCGACATGGAAATGGTCGAGGTCCTGCGCGGTCCGCAAGGCACGCGCTACGGCGCGAACGCCCTCGCCGGGCTCGTCTATCTTACGAGCAAGGCGCCGACGGCCGAGCGCCACGGCCGTGTGGAACTGTCGGCGGGTGCGGACGACATGTACTCGGCGGGCCTCGCATTCGGCGGTGCGCTGGACATGAACGAACGCGTGCTCTACCGGCTGAGCATGCATCACTACGCGAGCGACGGCTTTCGCGACAATCCGTACCTCGGTCGCGACGACACCAACGGGCGGGACGAGACGACGGTACGTGCTCGTATTGCTCTCGAACCCTCGTCCGAATTCGACGTGGACATCGCGCTCATGTACGTCGATATCGACGATGGCTACGACGCGTTCGCGCTCGACAATTCCTACACCGTGCTGTCCGACAAACCCGGCCGTGACGCGCAGGCCAGCGCAGGCGCGTCCGCCCGGCTCGACTGGCGCGGCATGGAGGGCGTTACGCTGACTTCGCTCAGTTCGATCGCGGATTCCGACATCGCATTCGGCTTCGATGCCGACTGGGGAAATGACGAGAGCTGGGCGCCTGTACTCTATGACTACGTGTCGGAAAGCACCCGGGACCGGCGCACCGCAAGCCAGGAGTTCCGGCTTGCCAGCGCTGGCGACAGGGACCCCGATTGGCTGCTCGGCGTGTACGCGCTGCGCCTCGACGAGGAACTCGCAAGCCTGAACACGGGCAGGTACTACGATCCGGCCTCCGGCTTTGCCGATGGCGTCGACGACCGGTTGCTGAGCGATTACGGCGCGACCAGCATCGCGTTGTTCGGCCAGGTCGGCAAGAGCCTCGGTGCCGCATCCCGGCTCACTGCGGGACTGCGCGTCGAGCAGCGCGATGCCGACTACGACGATAGCGCGGGATTGAGCGAATCGGTGAGCGAAACGATGACGGGCGGCGAAGTCAGTTTCACGCATGAATTCGCGGCGGCTGCCACGGCCTACCTGAGCCTTGCGCGCGGGTACAAGGCGGGCGGGTTCAACCTGGGCTTCGTGCCCGAGGGCCGCCGCGGCTACGACCAGGAAGTCCTGTGGAACGTGGAGGGCGGCATACGCACTCGCTGGCTGGACGGCGCACTGGCGCTCGACCTTACGCTGTTCCGCAATCGCCGCGAGGACCAGCAGGTCCGTACCTCGTACCAGCTCGATCCCGGCGACCCCGCATCGTTCGTCTTCTTTACCGACAACGCCGCACGCGGGACGACGAACGGCCTCGAGGCCGACCTGCGTTGGCTAACCGGTGACGCTTGGGAACTGTATCTGCGCATCGGCCTGCTCGACGCAAAATTCGACGACTTCGTTACGCCAACGCCAGCCCTGTCGGGGCGCGACCAGGCGCATGCGCCGCATTATTCTTTTGCGGCCGGCGCGAGCTATCGCCATCCATCGGGCTGGTTCGTCCGCCTCGACGTGAGCGGCATGGACGCGTTCTACTTCGATGTGAGTCATGACCAGCGCTCGGCACCGTACGTCCTGGTTAATGGCCGGGCCGGCTGGGCCGGCGAGAACTGGCGTGTCGAGGTCTGGGGGCGCAACCTGGCCGACGAGTATCACGCAGTGCGCGGCTTCTATTTCGGCAATGAGCCACCCGATTTTCCGGATACGCTGTACACGCGCGCCGGTGATCCACGCCACATCGGCCTGACCATCGAGAGGAGCTTCTGACATGAGAATTGCCGTCGACCTGAGCCTGTACCCGCTCGATCCGGACTTCGTGCCGCCGATCAAGGACTTTATCGCGAGGCTCAATCGTCATGCGGGCATCGACATCACGACGAATGCCATGAGCACACAGATTTTCGGCGAGTACGACGAGGTCATGCACTTGCTGCACGCGGAGATCGGGACGACGTTCGAGGTGGTGCCGAAAGCCGTATTCGCAATCCGCATCCTGAACAATCCGGTGACCAGCAACCGGTGATGGACGGTATTGCCGCGGCGCTCGGCACCGAACTCCGGGCACTGGCGCCCGCCGAAGTCGTCGCGGTGGCGGCCGCCATCGGCTACCTGCTGCTCGCGATCCGCCAGAGCATCTGGTGCTGGCCCTGCGCCTGCGTGAGCGCCGCGATCTACGTGCGCCTGTTCATCGACGCACGCCTGTACATGGAAGCCGTACTGAACCTGTTTTACCTCGGCATGGCAGTTTACGGCTGGCGGCACTGGCTGCGGGGCGGCCGGGATGCAAACCGGTTGCCGGTCACCAGCTGGCCGCTCTCGATGCACGGCGATGCGCTCGCGGCGCTGGTGCTGGCAGCGACGCTGAACGGCTGGCTACTCGCGCGCTACACCGACGCCGTGTATCCGTATGTCGACTCCCTGACCATGTGGAGCGCGATATGGGCCACTTATCTCGTCGCGCGGAAGGTGCTCGAGAACTGGTGGTACTGGCTCGCCATCGACAGTGTTTCCATGATCCTCTACTGGTTGCGCGATCTCGAACTGACTGCGGCACTGTTCCTGCTGTACGTCCTGATGATTCCGTTCGGGCTCACGAGCTGGCGCCGCTCGCTGGCAGCGGCCGCCGGATGAGTTCATCCCTGGACGCGGTGGCCGCACTCTCCCGGATTCCGGGCTGGGCGGGAGCCCGCGCCACGCCGCTGGCCCGCGGCAGCAACAATGCCGTCTTCCTGGTCGAGCGCGGGGGGCGCCGGGCCGTGCTCAAGGTCGGCCTGGCCGGCCGCGGCTTTCCACTGAACGCGCGGGCGGACGAGGCCGCCGTGCAGGGCGCCGCTCACGCGGCGGGCTTCGCGCCCCGGGTCCTGTATGTCGATGCCGAGCTCCTGCTGGAGGAGTACGTTGCCGGAACTGCCTGGGCCGAGGCCGAGTTGCGGGACGCGGCCAAGCTCGCCGAACTCGCCACCGTCCTGAAAAGGCTGCACGCGCTCCCGCCGACGGGCCGGAGTTTTCCGCTGCACGCGGCGGCCCGCCGGTACCGGACTACGCTACGACCCGGTACGAACCCGCGGGATGCGGACCGCTGGCTCGCTGTGGTCGAGGCACTGGAGCCCGCGGGTCCGCTGCGCTGCTGTCACAACGACCTCGCGGCGGGCAACATCGTATCCGGCGCGAGCATCGTACTGCTCGACTGGGAATACGCCGGCGACAACGACCCCTTGTTCGATCTCGCCACGGTGCTCGAACAGCATGACGTCGGCTCCGAATGCGCGAGCGTGCTGCTCGACGCCTATTTCGGATCCGACGCCGGCCGGCACGCGGCCGGCCTGGAACGCATGCGCAACGCTTATGCAGCGCTGCTCTGCCTGTGGTCGGCCAGCCGCTAGGATTGCGCCGGTCTCCGTGCCCCTACCACTGGTTGCGCAACTCCCGAAGCTTCAGGAACACGTCGCGAGGCACCGGCGCATCGCCAAGCGCCGGGAAGGACTCGCGCAGGCGGCGCACGACCGACGGGCTGTCGAGGCGCAGAAAGGTATTGATCTCGCGTTCCTCGCCGACGGTGGTCACGTAGGCGTCGGCCGGGTCCTGGTCGCCACAGCGAACGAGCAGCGCCTCGGCTGCTTCGTTGTCCGGTTCGCGATCGAGCGTGAAGCGCAGGTTGTTGGCGAGATAGTCGTGGCCTGGATAGACGTGGGTCGCATCGGGCAGTTTCGAGAGCTGGCGATCGAAGGTGCTGAACAATTCCTCGGGATGGCCGCCGTGATGGCAGTTGCCGGCCCCGGCGTTGAACAAGGTGTCGCCGCTGAAGATCGCCGGTTCGTCCTCACGGGTCAGCAGGCAGATGTGGCACATCGTATGGCCCGGCGTATCCAGGCACTCGAGCGTCACGGTAGTGCCGACCTGGATCACGTCACCCGCGCCGACACCGCGGCCGATGCCGGGGATGCGGCTCGCCGCATTTCGATGCGCGATGATGCATGCGCCGGTCGCCTTCACCATCGCCTTGTTTCCAGCGATGTGATCGCCGTGTTCGTGCGTGTTCACGATCTGGCTGATGTGCCAGCCGTGCCCGCGCGCGACGGCCACGCATTGCTCGACGTCGAGCGGGTCGATGACCAGCGCATCGCCGGTCTCGCCGCAGGCGACGAGATAGTTGAAATTGCGCAGCGAGTTCGCCGTCCAGATCTGTTCAACCAGCATCAGTCGTCCCCGCCGGTGCGATACACACGCTCGCCGCCGACCCAGGTATCGAGGACACGCAGGTCATCGATCTCGCCGGCCGGAATCGAGAAATAGTCGCGATCGATGATGATGAAATCGGCCCATTTGCCGGGTTCCAGGCTGCCGAGGCGGTCTTCCTGCAGTGCGGCAAACGCTGCCGCAAGCGTGAAGGAATGGAGCGCCTCGTCGCGGGTCATGGCCTGATCGGCGTACCAGCCTCCCTCGGGCTCGCCAGCGCGATCCCGGCGGGTTACGGCGGCGTGGAGTCCGAAGAAGGGATTCGGCAATTCGACCGGAAAATCCGAGCCGCTTGCGATGACCGCCCCGCTGTCCAGGAACCGGCGCCAGGCGTACGCGCCGCGGATGCGGTCGGGACCGACCCGGTCCTCGGCCATGTTCATGTCGCTGGTCGCGTGCACCGGCTGCATCGAAGCGATCACGCCAAGCTCGGCGAATCGCGGTATGTCCTCGAGGGCCACGACCTGGGCATGTTCCACGCGATTCCGCAGAGGCGAGG
This sequence comes from uncultured Pseudomonadota bacterium, assembly GCA_963770585.1. Lineage (GTDB taxonomy): Bacteria > Pseudomonadota > Gammaproteobacteria > Steroidobacterales > Woeseiaceae > UBA1847. Next base: position 719,573 of record CAVYQH010000001.1, read on the forward strand.
GTTTGCCGCCCTGCACGCTTTCGAATGCGTCGAGCGACATGCGATTGCCGAGATCACCGATCGCATGTATTCCGACCTGGAAACCCATGTCATTCGCCTTGCGTACCTTGTCGGCCAACTCGGTCGTCGCCAGGAATGCGAGTCCGCGATTCTCCGGGTCATCCGAGTAAGGCCCCAGCAGCGCCGCACCACGGCTGCCCAGCGCGCCGTCCGCATAGAGCTTCACGGAACGAATCTCGAGACGGTCGTGCCCATGCGCGATGAGCGGCTTGCCCATGGCGTCCAGGTTCTCGCCGGCGTCGCTCAGCATCGCGTAGATCCGCATGTCGAGCTCGCCGTCGTCGGCCATGGCAATCAACACTTCCGCTTCCGTGATGTCGATTCCGGCATCGTGCATGCCGGTCATACCCATTGCCACCAGCGACTCGATCGCTTCAAGGTACGCGAGCCGGATCTCGCGCTTGTCCGGCGGCGGAACCACGGCGTCTGCCAGGTTCATCGCGAGGTCGACGAGCACCCCTGTTGCCTTGCCATCCGCGTCGCGCATGATCCTGCCCCCGACCGGGTCCGGCGTGTCATCGTCGATGCCAGCCAGGTCGAGCATGCGACTGTTCGCCCAGCCGGCATGACCGTCGATACGCCGCAACCACACCGGGCGATCCGCGACGACCGCATCGATGTCGGCAGCGGTGGGAAAGCGTTTGTCGGCCCACAGCACCTGGTTCCAGCCGCGGCCTGTGATCATGCGCGTGCTCGGGTTGGCACGCGCATAGGCTTCGATTCGGGACAGGGCCTCGGCCAGCGTCGGTACGCCCGCAAGGTCGAGGCTCGTGGCCAGGAATCCCTGGCTGGACAGGTGTGCGTGCGCGTCCACGAGCCCCGGCAGCAGGCAGCGGCCGCCGCCGTCGACCTCAGTCGCGTCCGGATAACGCTGACGCAGCGCCTCGTCACCCGTAGCCACGACTTTGCCCGCTTCGTCGAAGGCGAGCACGGAGAAGGCACGGATGCCGTCGGCAGTGGAAGTATATCCGCGGACATTGTGCACGACAGTCGTTGCCGTGCCGGCGGCGGGAAGCAGGGTGACCAGTGTCGAAATGACGGCGGCGATGAGCGAATTTCGCAACATGGAAGTCACTGCGTATGATCGATCGGATAGCACGGCATTGTACGGGATTGATTGTGAAAGCACTCAGCTTCAGCGACGGCTGCGGGGCGACATTCGGCTTGCTGCTCGACGGCACGGTGCACGAGGCGACTGACGCCTTTCGCGAGCGCTTTCACGACCTGCGCGGCGTGCTCGCAGCCGGTGCCCTCGAGAGTTCGCTTTCCGGGTGCGCAGGTCGGCCACCGCGAAGCGCTGGTCAGGCCGGCCCTGTCCCTGGAGTACGACTACGAGGGCGAACTGGCAATCGTGATCGGCAGGCGAGCGTGGCGACTCGATCGCAGCGCCGCGTTCGACGTCATCGCCGGCTATACGTGCTTCATGGACGGCTCGGTGCGCGACTGGCAGCGGCACAGCACGCAATTCACGGCCGGCAAGAACTTCCGGGCGAGCGGCGCCGCGGGCCCGTACCTGATCAGCCGCGACGAGATTGCGGACCCGGCCGGACTCGTGCTCGCGACCCGGGTCAACGGCGAAACGCTGCAGGCGGCGCGGCTGGCCGAAATCGTCTTCGACATCCCGTCTCTGGTGGCCTATTGCGCCGCGTTTACCGAACTGCTGCCTGGTGACCTGACGTCGTCGAAGTGGATCTGGGCCAGCTCGGGTGTCTGCGCAACACCGTGGTCGCCGAGCGATGTGGCTTTTTTGTCACATTGAAACAGCGGTCAAAATTCATGCCCAGTTGGCAAGCTTCCGAAGATTGACATTCTGTGGCGTATCTGCGAACGTCAGTTACGTCAACGCGTCGCCTTTCAGCAACAGCCTTGTCTCCAGCGACGACGCAGCGACCGAAAGACGCCTTCAGGTACGGTTTGGCGGGGGGATTCAGGGGGGCCAGGTACCACGTACGGTACGATGGTAACGAGGCGGTTCCGCAAGGAACCGCCTTTCTTTTTGCGCGGCTGCTTCTGCTCGGGCGCTTTGCTACATTGTGCCGCGAACCCGGGAGCTGGTGCCGCGCGCCGCGGCGAAGGGGGAGCATGGAATCTCGCGCACAGCCGACCGCGCGCCAGGCCTACTGGAGCGCCAATCTGCGACTCGTCGCCTTTTGCCTCGCGGTCTGGTTCGCCTGTTCCTACGGCTTCGGCATCCTGTTCGTGGACGAACTTAACGCGGTCCGCATCGGCGGCTTCAAGCTCGGTTTCTGGTTCGCCCAGCAGGGCAGCATCTACGTCTTCGTGCTGCTGATTTTCTTCTATGCTTGGCGCATGAACCGGCTCGATCGCCGTTTCGACGTTCACGAGGACTGAGTCGTGAGCCTGCAGGCACTGACCTATGTGGTCGTAGGGCTCAGCTTCGCCCTCTATATCGTGATTGCGATCTGGTCGCGGGCGGAAACCACCGGTGATTTCTACGTCGCTGGCACGGGCGTATCGCCGGTTGTGAACGGCATGGCCACGGCGGCCGACTGGATGAGCGCCGCGTCCTTCCTGTCCATGGCCGGACTCATTGCCTTCCTTGGTTATGACGGCTCCGTGTACCTGATGGGCTGGACCGGCGGTTACGTACTGCTCGCACTCCTGCTGGCGCCCTATCTGCGCAAGTTCGGCAAATTCACGGTGCCGCAGTTCATCGGCGAGCGCTATTACTCGAATGCGGCCCGGCTCGTCGCCGTGGTCTGCCTGATCGTCATTTCATTCACCTATGTAGCCGGCCAGATGCGCGGCGTGGGCATGCTGGCCGGTTTGCTCTTCACCTACGGCTACATCGAATTTTTCAAAGGCCTGTTCCTCAAGTGGGCCGGGGCGCCCTGGGGCGCAGACGTGGCGGACAACTGGCTGTTCGGTATCTCGCCGGAAGGCATAGGCGTCCTCGGGATGTGCCTGAATATCGTCATTGCTGTCGCCGTCAGCGCAGTCACGGCGCCACCGCCACGCCGGGTGCAGGCACTGGTCGAGCAAATCCGGGTGCCGCGCGACATCGACGAGAAGCACCTGTGAAGCCATCGGCGTACCTGGCTGTCGTCGCGCTCTCCGGCATTGCGTCCGTAGCATCCGCGGCCATCGCGGCCGCAGAGCTCGATCCGGTGGAACAATCCATCGTCGAATGGGTCGACCGGCATGCCGAAGGCGCGGTCGATCTGCTCGAAGAGACCGTCAACATCGGTAGTGGCACGATGAATCACGACGGCGTCCGTGCGGTGGGCGAAGTCATGGCGCGCGAATTGTCGGCGCTCAGCTTCGCGACGCGCTGGATCGACCAGTCGTCGGTGAATCGCGCCGGCCACTTGTTCGGCCGGCGCGACGGCCGCGCAGGGCCGAAAGATCCTCATGATCGGGCACCTGGATACCGTATTCGAGGCCGACGACGCCTTCGACTCGTTCCGGCGCGACGGTGAAATCGCCACAGGACCCGGCGTCGACGACATGAAGTCCGGAAACGTCATCATCATCTACGCGTTGAAAGCGCTGGCCGACGCCGGGGTGCTCGACGACCTGTCGCTCATAGTGGCCTACACCGGAGACGAAGAGAACGCCGGCGCGCCGCACTCGGTGTCGCGCAAGGACCTGATCGAGGCCGGACAATGGGCCGACGTCGCGCTCGGTTTCGAGGCGGCAGTCGCTTACGACGGCAGCGATCAGGCGACCATAGCGCGCCGCAGTTCCTCCGGCTGGCTGCTGACGGTCGGCGGGAAGCAGGTGCATTCGTCCGGAATTTTCGGCGAGAGCGCCGGGGCCGGTGCAATTTTCGAAGCGGCTCGCATACTCGATGCGTTCTACGACGAGCTGCGCGGGGAGGAGTACCTGACTTTCAGTGCAGGATCCATCCAGGGCGGAACGGACGTCGAATACGACCCCGAGGAGACCCGGGGCCGGACTTTCGGCAAGATCAACGTCGTGCCGCGCAAGGCCGTGGTGCATGGCGATATCCGCACGATCTCCGACGAACAGTTGGAACGCGTGCGCGCGGCCATGCGCCGGATCGTCGCCGACAACCTGCCGCTGACGACAGCAGAGATCGAATTCGAGGAAGGTTACCCGTCAATGCCGCCCACGGACGGCAACCGCCGTCTGCAGGCGGTGCTGTCGGATATCAACGAAGCACTCGGGCGCGGGCCGATGCCGGCACTCGACCCCGCCCGACGCGGTGCCGCCGACGTCTCGTTCGTGGCGCCCTATGCGGATTGCCTGGACGGCCTCGGCGGCCTCGGCGAGGGCGCACACACGCCGGAGGAGACCGTCGAGCTGGGCTCGCTGCCGCTGGCCGTCAAGCGCGCGGCGCTGCTCCTCTATCGCTTGTCGCGGGCACCGGGCTCCGCGCGCTGACTATGGACAAGGCGCACGCACACGGCAGCGGCGGCAACATGCGCCGTGTCATGCTGGCGCTGTACCTCACCTCGGCGTTCATGCTGGTCGAGGTCGCCGGCGGCATCCTGTCGGGATCCCTGGCTTTGCTGGCGGACGCCGGCCACATGCTGACCGACAGCATGGCGCTCGCGCTCGCCGCAGTCGCATTTCGCGTCAGCCGGCGCCCCCGGACGCTCGTCTGAGCTACGGCTACCAGCGCTTCCAGATACTGGCAGCCTTCGTGAATGGCCTGAGTCTGCTGCTGATCGTTCGGCTGGATCTTCGTCGAGGCGGTCCGGCGCCTGCTCGATCCCCCGGAAGTCGCGGGCATGACCATGCTGGTCGTGGCGACGGCAGGGCTGCTCGCCAACATTGCAGCGTTCGCCATCCTGCACGGTGGCGATCGGGAGAACCTGAACATTCGCGGTGCCGCATTGCATGTAGCCGGCGACCTGTTGGGTTCGGTGGCCGCAATCGTGGCCGCGCTCGTGATTATCGTGACCGCCTGGATGCCGGTCGACGCGATCCTGTCCATTGCCGTAGCCCTGCTGATCGCGAACAGCGCGTGGCTACTGGTCAAGCGCAGCGCACACGTCCTGCTGGAAGGCACCCCCGACTGGCTGAACATGGTCGAGATGCAAGAACAGGTCGTGCGGGCGGTTCCCCAAGTATCCGGCATCCATCACGTGCATGTATGGGGCCTGACGCCGAAGGACCTGATGCTGACGATGCACCTGAGGCTCGGGCCCGATTGCAGCAACCCGACCGCAGTCATACGCGAGGTCAAGGTTTTTCTCGAGAAAGTATACGGGATCGGGCACTCGACCATCGAGGTCGAGCTGGACGAATGCTCGGACCGCAGCCACGAATTCAGCCACGATCATCCGGCGTGACGATACCGATGTATGGCAGTGTCCGGTCGCGCTCCGCGTAGTCGAGTCCGTAGCCCACGACCCATTCGTCGGCGATGGCGAAGCCGACGTAGTCGACGGGAACATCCACTTCTGCGCTCTCGGCCTTGTGCAGCAGCGCACAGGTGCGAATCGATGCCGGCCGGTGCGATTCGAGCACACCGATGAGGTACCCGAGCGTGTGGCCGCTGTCGACGATGTCCTCGACGATCAGGACGTGCCGGTTCTCGATGGGGCCACGCACGTCCATGACCAGTCGCACGGCGCCGGATGCCACACTTCTGCGGCCGTAACTCGACACGGCGATGAACTCGATCGTGCGCGGAACCGTCATGCGCCGCGCGAGATCGGCGAGAAAGATGAAAGAGCCCTTCAACACCCCGATCAGCACGATCTCGCCCATGCCCGCGTAGTCGGCCGAAATCTGCGCCGCAAGCTCCGAGACGCGTGCTTCGAGCGCTTGTTCGCTGATCAGGACAGGAGGCGGTGGCATCGACGGACTCCGGCTGGGGCTGGTCAGCATAGGTGACGCGCCACGCGTCTGCAAAGGCCGGATGCGGTATCTTTGGTGGCGCATGAAGCGCGCAATCGCCATCGCCGGAAACATGGGTGCCGGGAAGTCGACGCTGGTCGAATTCCTGGCGCGGCAGTTACGGCGTCGTACCATCTATGAACCCAACGACGACAATCCGTATCTCCGCCGACTTCTACAAGGACATGGAACGCTGGGCCTTCCAGTCCCAGGTGTATTTCCTCGCGAGCAAGTTTCGCCTGCACCAGGAACTCGATCGCCAGCCGGGCGTAGTCGCACTGGACCGGACGATCTTCGAGGACGCCGAGGTGTTCGCGACTGCGCTGCGCCAGATGCACAGGATCTCGGCGCGCGACTGGGACACGTACCTCGGCCTGTATCGAGCGATACTCGAGGCCATTCGTCCGCCCGATCTGCTCATCTATCTCCGGTGCTCACTGCGCACCTTGAGGCAGCGTCTGCGACTGCGCGGCCGTTCCATGGAGCAGGACGTGCCGGCCGCCTATCTCCGGCGCCTGCAGGGCTTGTATGAGGACTGGATCGCGCGCTACACGCTGAGCGAGGTCCTGGTGCTCGATACCGACCGCCTCGACTACGTCAACGACCTCGTGCACCGGCTTGACGTAATGCAGCGTATCGAAAGCCTGTTGCCCGCCGAAGCGCTCCCGGGCCACGGGCGTGGCGGCATCGGCGGCGATCCAACGGGCCGCTTGCGTATATAAATGCGAATCATTATCATTTGCCAGTGAGCGAAAACGGCGTGACACTCGAAACCCTGAAGCGCGGCCAGAAAGCCCTGATCCGGGCGGTGGATGCGAGTACCCCGCAGGTGCAAAGGCTCATGACCCTGGGCCTCGTGGAAGGCGCCGAGGTCGAGCTGGCCGGCGCGGCCATCGGTGGCGATCCCCTCGAGTTCCGGCTGTTCGGCCGGAGTATTTCTCTGCGTCGCGAACAGGCGCGCCATTATCACGTCGTGCCGCTCGGATCGGGCGAATAGCTGCGGTCCGATGGGGGATTTCTAGATCGGACGCAGCAGCCCGGAAATCCGCATACCGGTCAGCCAGATTGCGAGCCGCAGGCGGCCCGACGTCCGCATCGCGGTCGTCGGCAACCCGAACTCCGGCAAGAGCACGCTGTTCAATCGCCTGACCGGTTTGCGACAGCGCGTCGGCAACTACCCTGGCGTCACCGTGGAGAAACACGTCGGCGTGTTCCGCAGCGGTGAAGGTCAGGTCGAACTGATCGACCTGCCCGGTACGCATGCCCTGTCGGCGCACTCCAACGAAGAGCAGATCGCGATCGACGTGATCCTCGGGCGGATGCACGACCTGGGCGAACCCGACGGCATCCTGGCCGTGGTCGACGCGACCAATCTCTACCAGGGCCTGTACCTCGTGCAGCAGCTGATCGAGCTCGGCAAGCCGGTCGTCATTGCGCTGACTATGGCCGACGTGGCACGCAAGGCAGGCACCGGGATCGACGTCATGCAGCTACGCGACCGTCTGGGCGGCGCGCCCGTCGTGCCCGTCGTCTCGACGACGGGCGAGGGCATTGCCGAATTGCGCGAGCAGCTGTCGAAGATCGGCGAACTCGCGGCGCCGAGGCTGCCGGCGTCCTGGCCGGCGCTCAGCGATGCCGCAAGGGTACTGATCGCCGCGAACGGCGCCGACGTACGCCCCGTCGACGTCGAACGGCTGCTGATCGACGGGCCCACCGATGCCAACCGGCGGACGCTGCATGCGCTGGGGGCGGATGCCGCTGCGTCGCTCGGCAAGTCCCAGGACGTCCTGTTCGGCCACGACCCGCCGCTGGCCGCGGAAGCCCGCGTGCGCTACGCATGGGTGCGCGACGTGCTGCGCGACGTCCAGACCCATGGCTCCGCGCTCGACTCCTGGCGGATGCATCTTGTCGAATTCTTCAACCGGCCGGTCCCCGGCACGATCGGCCTGTTCGTCGTGATGGCGATCGTGTTCCAGGCAGTGTTCGCCTGGGCGACGCCCCTCATGGACCTGATCGACGGCGGACGGCCGCGGCGCTCGGGTCCGCGGTGCGGACGACGCTCGGCGACAACGCGCTGTCGAGCCTGATCGCGGATGGCGTGATTGCCGGCGTTGGCAGCGTCGTCATCTTTCTGCCGCAGATCATGATCCTGTTCCTGTTCATCATTCTGCTCGAGGATTCAGGCTACCTCGCGCGCGCCGCATTCCTGATGGATCGCGTCATGCGCTCGGTGGGTTTGTCCGGGCAGTCCATCATCCCGATGATCTCGAGCTTCGCCTGCGCGGTGCCGGGCATCATGGCGACCCGGGTCATTCCGAACCGGCGCGATCGCTTTGCCACCATCCTGGCGGCGCCGTTCATGACCTGTTCGGCGCGGCTGCCCGTCTATGCGCTGCTGATCGCCGCTTTCGTCCCGGCGCGCACGGTCGGTTTCCTGAATCTGCAGGGCCTGGTGTTGTTCGGCCTTTATCTGTTCGGGATCGTGATGGGCATCCTGACTGCGCTCCTGATGCGGCAGACCGCGTTGCGCGGGCCCAAGCCTCCCTTCGCGCTGATGCTGCCGGAATTCCGCCGCCCAAACCTGCGCACCGTGCTCATCCAGTTGCTGGGTCGCGTCCGCGTGTTCCTGCGTCGTGCCGGCACGGTGATCTTCACGGTCGCGATCGTGGTGTGGGCGCTGGCCTACTTTCCGCGCTCCGGGGCCGTCCAGGCGGACAGCCGCGCCGCCATCGAATCCGCCGCCGCAACCCTCACCGGTACAGAGCGCGATGCTGCGGTCGCGGACCTCGAGAACCTGGCGGCCGCCAGGCAGCTCGAGCAGAGCTACCTCGGGCGTGCCGGCAAATTCGTGGAGCCCGTGTTTGCGCCGCTCGGCTGGGACTGGCGCGTGTCGTCGGCGGTGATCGCGGGCTTCCCCGCACGCGAAGTCGTCATTGCCGTGCTCGGGACCGTATATGCGGTGGGCGACGAGGCGGAAGAATCGACTCTGGCGGAGCGGCTCAGGTCGAGCCGCCATGCCGACGGCACACCGGTGTTCACGCTGCCCATGGTCATCGGGCTGCTGGTGTTCTATGCCTGCTGCCTGCAGTGCGCGGCGACGCTGGCCGTCATCCGGCGGGAAACGAACAGCTGGCGTTGGCCGGTGTTTGCCTGGGTCTACATGACGACGATCGGCTACACGGGTGCGTTGCTGGCCTACCAGCTCTTCTGACGAACGTCAAAGTCGCCGCAGCCGTTCCGCGGCCAGGTCAAGCGTCGCATCGTCCTTCGCGAAGCAGAAACGCAGCCGCGTACCGGTGAACGGCTGCTCGCAGAACACCGAGAGCGGTATCGACGCGACGCCGATTTCACGCGTCCAGCGCTCGGCGAGCGTCGTGTCCGGCTCGTCGCTGATGTCGCCGTAGTCGAGCATCTGGAAGAAGGTGCTCGGCGACGGCCGCCAGCGGAACCTGGAACCGGCCAGCCCGGCCAGGAAGCAATCGCGCCGCGCCTGGTAGAAGTCATGCAGCCCGCCATGAAAATGCGGTTCGGCCTTCAGGAAGCCGGCGAGGGCATGTTGCACGGGGGTGTTCACGGTGAACACCGTGAACTGGTGTACCCGGCGAAACTCCGTGCTGAGTGCCTGGGGGGCGATGCAGTACCCGATCTTCCAGCCTGTCGCATGCAGGGTCTTGCCGAAGGACGAGACGACAAAAGCCCGCTCCCACAACTCGTCGTGATCGAGCAGGCTCGTGTGCGCCGCGCCGTCGAATACGATGTGCTCATAAACTTCGTCCGAGAGCAGCAGCGCATCCGTGTCGCGCAGCAAGTCGGCGAGCCGGTCCAGGTCTGCCGGCCGCAGCAGGGCACCGGTCGGGTTGTGCGGGAAGTTGCAGACGACGAGTCGCGTGCGGGTGTTGAGCGTATCAGCGAGGCGCTGCCAGTCGAGTTCGAAGTCGTGACCGTTCGCAGTGATCGCGAGCGGTACGTGCCGGACGTGACCGCCGGCCAGCACGATCGCAGGCGCATAGGCGTCGTAGGCCGGGTCGAACACGATGGCTTCGTCACCGGGTCTCACCACGGCCTGGATCGTGCTGAACAAAGCTTCGGTCGCGCCGCTCGAAATCGTGATTTCCGTGACCGGGTCGACGACACGCCCGTGGAGACGCCCGGTCTTTTCTGCCAGCGCTTCGCACAATGCGGGCACGCCGGGCATCGGCGCATACTGGTTGTCGCCGTGCCGGTAGCTGGCGCAGATGCGTTCGAGCAAATCTCGTGGCGGGTCGAAGGAGGGGAAACCCTGCGACAGGTTGATGGCGCCGCAGTCCGCGGCGAGCTTGCTCATCACGGTAAATATCGTCGTGCCGACCTGCGGCAGCTTGCTGTCGAGGGTGATGGGCATGTCCGGGCGACAATGGCACCGCCCGGGCACGACTGTCAACGCGGCGCGCGGCTCAGAGCGAAGTCTTGCGCCGTGAACGCCGGCAGACCAGCGGTATCGGAGTGTTGCGAAACTGTGGCTGCCGCGCCGGGCGGCCGACGAAGTACCCTTGTGCCAGGTCCACGCCGAGTTCGGCGAGCAAAGCCAGCGATTCCGCGTCCTGCACGTATTCGGCGATCGTCTGCATGCCGGCTTCCGCGCCGATCTCCGCGATCATGCGGATCATTTTCTGGTCGACCGGATTGTTCAGGATGTCCTGGACGAAGACGCCGTCGATCTTGATGTAGTCGAACTGCAGTTTCTGCAGATGACTGAAGGAACTGTACCCCGTACCGAAATCATCCAGTGCGAGCTTGCAGCCGAGGCTTCGGAGCCGATTGATCTGCTGCTCCACGTCGCGTGGTCTGCGGATCGCGAGGCTCTCCGTGATCTCGAAGGTGATGCGTTTCGGGTCGACCTTCAATTCCGTGAACGTCCGTTCGACGAAGTCAGCCAGGTCGTCGGCCTCAAATGCATTGGCCGAGAGATTGATCGACAGTTGCAGAGGAGCGTCTTCGCCCGCATGCCGGGCCCAGGCGCTCGCGGCGTTGCGGATGATCCAGAAGTCGATTTCGGACATCAGGCCGAAGCGGATCGCAGTGGGTAGGAACATGTCGGGGGCCACGAGCCGTCCGTCGTCGTCCCGCAGCCGAATCAGCACTTCATGGTGCGTGGTTAGTCCGGTTTCTATGCGATTGATCGGTTGATAACGCAGTTCGAAACCGTCGCCGTCCAGTGCTTCGCGGATCTTGTTCATCCAGCCTACGTCGGCCGATGTCCGTTTCGCACGTTCATCGGAAGCTTCGAAGAATGCGATTCGATTCCGTCCCGCAGCCTTCGCCTCGTGGCAGGCGATGTCGGCCTGGGCGACCAGTTCGTCGGGTCCCGGTTCCAGCCCGTCGATGATCGCGATGCCGATGCTGCAGTGCACATGGAAGACGTACTCGTCCTCGAAGTGGGCCAGCCGCCTGACGTTCTTCAGTATCGTGTCGGCGATGGCGCCTGCCGCAGCGGCGGTCGTATTTCTGAGCAACACGACGAATTCATCGCCACCGAAGCGGGCGACAGTGTCGTCCGCATCCACGCTGCGCGTTAGTTCGTCAGCGACCCTGCGGATCAGGCGGTCGCCGGCCGGGTGCCCGCAACTGTCGTTGACGTACTTGAATCCATCGAGATCGATGAAAAACAGCGCACTCGTGCGACGGCCGGTGCGGAAAGCGTCGAGTTCCGATTTCAGCTCTTCCACGAATCGGCGCCGGTTGTATAGTCCCGTGAGTCCGTCGTGATTTGCCAGTTCGAGCAGTCGTGCGTCCCGTTCGCTGAGTGCTGCCGCCGTTTTCCGAAGGGCCTCGACGATGTCCGATATCTCGCGGTGCGCCGCGGGCTGGAACTCGACATCGAGATTGCCTTTTGCGAGCTCCCGGATCGGTGCCTGCAGATCAGAGATGGATGCGAGTGCACGCTGCAATACGCGCCGGGACGCCCAGACCAAAATTGCGAGCAGGGCGACGAGAATCAGCATGGCCCACTTGATGTTGGACAACAGCTGATCGTGAAACAGGAGATAGTCGAGCTCGATGCCTACATAACCCATCAGCTCGATGCGCTCCGGGCCGTTCGCGACGGTTCCGTCGAGTGCGAACAGGGCGTCCTCGCTCAGCGCTTCCGTCCAGATAGGCGCGACGATGTCGAAGCGCCGTACGTTCAGGATGCTGCCGCTCAATAGGTAGGGCTCATCGCTGCCGACCAGCCGCCGGGCCTGACGCAATCGTTCCCCGCCGAGGGCGGGCGGTGTCGCGCCGCCGCGCTCCTTGGAGAGGCTCGTCAGTAGCTGTCCGTCGGTTGCGAAATAGCTTACGCGGCGTATCTCCGGATACTTGTCGACGAAACTCTCGAGGCGCAGCAAAGCATCATTGTCGTCCGCGAGAAACAAGGGCGCACCCAATTCATTCAGTTCGCCGGTCCATTGCCGCGCCCAGCGGCCGTAACTGTCCTGCAGCACCCATTGGCCGCCCCAGTACAAGACGGCAATGGCGAAACCGCCGATGATGGCGGCGGTCACGATCTGCAACGTCAGGATCTCGTTCACGAGTCCGCGCTTGCCCGAGGCAAAGCGCCGGCGCACACGGCCGATGGCAGCGACATGGACGCCTGCAGCTGCAGCCGGGGAACGCATCATCGCGTCACCACCTGCACGGCACTCAAGGGTGTGATATCCGGCAATTCCGGCAAGTCCCCCGCTTCGATGCGGCGCAGCAGGCCGACGATCGTGGCAGCGATGTCGGCAGGGACGGCCGACAGGCTGATCGTGGCGCCTGCACTCAGCAGCGCCTCGTTCGCTACGGCAACCTCGACATTACGGCGCGCGGCCAGCGCGAGCATTTCGCGCAGCGTACGGGCGCTCAGCACGCGGTTGTCCGGAAACAGCCAGAACCCGTCGATCTCGCTGACCATGCGCCGGAACTGGTATTGCGCTTCCTGATCCGATGCGACGATGCGCATGCTGAGTTGAAGGCCGTGCCCCGCCGCGGCGATTTCCGCTTCCTCGACGAGCGCTTCGTGGCCCGGCCCCAGGATCACTCCGATGCGGCGCAGCTGTGGGCTCGAGTCTTGCCAGGCGTCGAGATGCGCATCGAGCGGGGCGAGCACCGAAACACCTCGGCTCGTCTCCGTGACGAGTCCGGCGTCGTGATAGTTGAAGACCTGGCAGAAAACCACCGGCACGGTCGCGAACGCGACCGCCGCCCGGGCTGCCGTTGCGCCGATTGCGACGACCGCACCGGAATCGCTGTCGCCGATTCGCCGGAAAATCGAGGCGGGCGATTCCGGGCCGGCGCCGAGTTCGTAGAATGTTACCTCGCCGAGCCGGCTGCCGAGTTCGACGGCAACCGAGGTATATGCCGGCTGGTCCCCGGACAGGACGACGGCGATGCCGGGCGGGTCCGGCGGGGGCAGAAGAGACTGGGCCGGACTCGTGGCGGGCGTCACCGGCTGTTGTGCCTGGACGACCGGATCGGCGGGCGTGACCGGCACAGGTGCGGGTGTCGGGGCGGGGTCGACGGCGACCGGTTGCCGAGCGGCACAGGCACTGAGGCCGAGCGCCAGGGCGGCTGCGGCCAGGCGCAGCGCGGCGCATTTGTACAGGTCGGGTTTGGCCACTCCGGATTCCCGTCGGTGTCCCGTTCGCAATTTCGGCGAACGGTCCTGTCAGGGTTTCCTTGATAGCGAAGTCGAAGCGCGGTTTCTGTGGCCGGTGTCGTGGTTTCGCAAGAAGGCGACGTCGCACGGGCTCGCCTTATGTTCAACACTCGGTCGGGCATTGGTCGGGGTAGCGGGATTCGAACTCGCGACTTCTACCTCCCGAAGGTAGCGCTCTACCAGGCTGAGCTATACCCCGAAGCTTCAGGAACGGCGATGGACCGCGAAATCCGCGATCGTGATGAGGGCCTGCTTGTAATCCGAATCGGGAATGTCGGCCAGGGCACCAATCGCCAGGTCGGCTGCCTCCTGCGCGCGCGCCGCAGTGTACTGGAGGGACCCAGTGGATTCAATCACCGATTGGATCTCGGCCAGCCGCACGAGCCCGCCGGTAACGATCGATTCGCGGATCAATTCACGCTCTGCGGGCGAACCCGCACGCATGGCATGGATCAGCGGCAGCGTAGGCTTGCCCTCGGCAAGGTCGTCGCCGAGATTCTTGCCGAGTTCGTCCGGGCAGGCGTCGAAATCCAGGGCATCATCGACGAGCTGAAAGGCGGACCCCAGGTTGCGGCCGTAGTCGACCATCGCCCCTTCGATCGCCGGATCGCTGTTGGCCAGGACCGCCGCGAGTTGCGCGCCGGCCTCGAACAAACGCGCGGTCTTGCGATAGATCACCTGGCGATAGGCGGCCTCGGTCAAATTCGGGTCGTGGATGTTCATTAGTTGCATGACCTCGCCCGCCGCGATCGTATTGGTGGCGTCGGCCAGGATCTGCATGATGCGCATGCTGTCGATGTCGACCATCATCTGGAACGCACGGGAATACAGGAAGTCCCCGACCAGCACGCTGGCCTGGTTGCCGAATACGGCGTTCGCGGAGTCCCGGCCGCGACGACGTTCCGAGGCATCGACGACGTCGTCGTGCAGCAGGGTCGCCGTATGGATGAACTCGACTATCGCGGCAGCACGGTGATGCTGGTGACCACCGTAGCCGAGCGCCCGAGAGGCCAACAGTATGATCAGCGGCCGCAGACGCTTGCCGCCGCTCATTACGATGTATTCGGAAACCTGGGACACCAGCGGCACGTCGCTGGCAAGGCTCTGCCGGATGAGATCATCGACGGCACGCAGATCCTCGCGTGCAAGCCCGGCGACGTCGTCGAAGTCCATGCGTGTCGCGGCATTTTCGAGGGCGCGCATGCGGTCGATCATGCCTGAAAGACCGAATCGAGGCGACCGGAACAAAAGTATTTCGCAAGGGCTGTTTTCGTGACAAGCTGTTGAAATGCGCCGACATTTACGAGGCGAGTGACGTTGACCCCGTCGGCGGGAATCTATAGAATTCCGGCTCTTTTGCGGCGCCGGCCGCCCGACGGTGAGTCCGGAGCGCGAGCAAAATTCACTTATTTCTCAGCGGGTTGCGTTCAAGCGACTCGCGAAATGGAGCAAGCACCATGTATGCGGTTTTTCGCACCGGCGGCAAGCAGTACCGCGCCGAGAAGGGCGACGTCCTGCGTCTCGAGAAGATCGACGCGGACGAAGGCGCCTCGATCGAGTTCGACCAGGTATTGCTGGTCGGTGAAGGCAAGGACCTCACGGTCGGCAGCCCGCTTATCGAGGGGACCTCGGTGAGTGCCCGCGTGCTGAGCCAGGGCAAGTCACGCAAGGTGCCGGTCGTGAAGTTCCGCCGCCGGCAGAACTACCTGCGCCGCGGCTCGCATCGCCAGTTCTTCACAGAAGTGGAGATTACGGCAATCGGCGGCGTCGCGGTCGACCCGGACGCCGAGACGAAGAAGGCGCCTGCGAAAAAGAAGGCCGCGAAGAAAACTGCCGGGACGGCGGGCGGCAAGAAGGCGGCAGCGAAAAAGAAGGTAGCAAAGAAGGCGGCGAAGTCGGACGACTGAGGATTCACGATTCCGCAGCGCGATTTTCGACAGCGGCGGATGACAGACTGACAGGTACACACCAGTGGCACACAAGAAAGCAGGCGGTAGCAGCAAGAACGGTCGCGACTCGGAAAGCAAGCGCCTCGGAGTCAAGATCTTCGGCGGCGAGGAAGTCGTGGCGGGGAACATTCTCGTGCGGCAGCGTGGTACGCGCTTCCATCCGGGCATCAATGTCGGCGTCGGCCGCGACCACACGCTGTTCGCGAAGGCCAACGGCCGGGTCCTTTTCGAACGCAAGGGAGCGAGGAACCGCCAGTACGTCAGCGTCGTCTAGCGACGCGCGACCGGGGATTGCCCGGGGCGTACGGTAACGAGACGAACCCCGCCCGCGCGGGGTTTTTCATATCCGCAGGTCTGCAAGCATGAAATTCGTCGATGAAGCCACGATCCGCGTCCAGGCCGGCAATGGCGGACCGGGCTGCCTCAGCTTCCGGCGCGAAAAGTATGTCGAACGCGGCGGGCCCGACGGCGGTGACGGCGGTGATGGCGGCAGCGTGTACCTGCTGGCCGACGTGTCCATGAACACGCTCGCCGATTTCCGCATGGCGCGCAGGTTCCGCGCTGAGAGCGGGGCGGGCGGCGCCGGACGCAACATGACCGGTCGTTCCGGCCCGGATCGCGAGATCCGCGTGCCCTGCGGCACAGTGGTTCATGATCTCGATACCGGCGAACTCCTCTGCGACCTGACGCATGAGGGCGAGCGGCAGATGGTCGCGGCGGGCGGGCGCGGCGGCCTCGGTAACACGCGCTTCAAGAGCAGCGTCAACCGCGCGCCACGCAAGACGACACCCGGATTTCCCGGCGAGGCCCGCCACCTGCTGCTCGAACTCAAGATTCTCGCCGACGTCGGACTGCTCGGCCTGCCGAACGCCGGCAAGTCGACGCTGATCAGTGCCATGTCCCAGGCACGGCCGAAGATCGCGGATTATCCTTTTACGACCCTGCACCCGAACCTCGGTGTCGTGCGCGTCGGCGAGCTGCAGAGTTTCGTCATGGCCGACGTCCCCGGGCTGATCGAAGGCGCATCTGAAGGGGCTGGGCTTGGCATCCAGTTCCTGAAACATCTGCAACGAACCCGCTTGCTGCTGCATATCGCGGATATCGCACCGCTCGACGATCGCATCGACCCGGCGGAGTCGGTCCGCACGATAGCCGACGAACTCGGCCGATTCTCGGCGGAACTCGCGGCCAAGCCCCGCTGGCTGGTGCTCAACAAGATCGACCTCTTGCCGATGGAAGCACTTGCCGAACGCCGTGCCCAAGTGCTGTCCGCACTGGACTGGCGGGGCGAGGTTTTCGAAGTTAGCGCGGCTACCGGCGCCGGTACGATCCGTTTGGCGCAGGCGGTCATGCGCGAGCTGGAACACCTGCGTGAGACCGGCGACGAGTTGCTCGAAAACGCCGGCACAGAGGAGCACTGAGGCCGGCAATAAAAAAGCCCGCACGTGTGCGGGCTTTCGATGAACCGGTCCGCGGGCGTCGGACTTGCGCCGCTGACGGCTTAACCGACTAGCGCCACCACCCGCTTATTCAGGCGGCTCTTGTGCCGCGCGGCCTTGTTCTTGTTGACGATGCCTTTGTTGACCATGCTGTCGATCACGGGCAGGGCGTCATGGAATGCGGCGACCGCCGCCTCCTTGTTGCCGGCATCGCAGGCCTTGAGGACGTTCTTGATCTTCGTGCGCATCCGTGAGCGCAAGCCCATGTTGTGCTTGCGGGACTTCTCCGCCTGGCGGGCGCGCTTCTGCGCCGACTTGATATTTGCCACTTTCTGTTACCGTGTCCGGGTGCAAAGAGCCGCGTATTATTCAGGCCCGGCACGGCATTGTCAATCGCGGTGGCCCGGCCCTGTGGCGACCCTGCTCGATATTGCTTAAATTACTGATTTGAAAGATTTTTTGCATTAAACTCGCAGGCCTATGACAGACCTGGAAAGCGGCGGGAAGCCGACGGAATTGCCGATCGCCGGAGAGGGTTCAGACCCGGTCCGGGGCGTGACCGGCCGCGGCCTGTTCGCCCAGACATCCATAGTCAGCGGCATGACCCTGGTGTCACGCATCCTGGGGCTGGCTCGCGACATCGTGCTCGCCCGGTACTTCGGTGCAGGGCTCGTCATCGATGCGTTCGTCGTGGCGAACCGGATCCCCAACATGCTGCGCCGCTTCTTCGGCGAAGGTGCGTTCTCCGCCGGCTTCGTGCCCGTGTTGGCGCGCTATCGTGAGCGTCATACCCATGCGGAGACACGCGAGTTCATCGACGCTATTGCAGGGACCTTCGCTGTCGTCCTGTTCTTCATCACGCTGGCCGGCGTGATCCTGGCACCGATCCTGGTAATCGCCGTGGCGCCGGGCTTCATCGGCGACGGCGGTGATTTCGAACTCGCGACGATGATGTTGCGGTTCACGTTTCCCTACCTGCTGTTCGTATCGCTCACGGCATTCGCGGGCGGGATCCTCAACACCTACGGCCGCTTTGCAATTCCAGCGTTCACGCCGGTGATCCTGAACGTCGTATTGATCGTCGGGGCGGTGTGGGTCGCCCCACGGCTTGAGGAACCCGGCATGGCGCTCGCGTACGCCGTCTTCATCGCAGGCGTGCTGCAGCTCTTGTTTCAGTTGCCGTACCTCGCGCGGATCCGCGCCCTGCCGCGGCCGCGCTGGTTGCCGAGACACGAGGGCGTCAAGCGGGCCCTGAAACTCATGCTGCCCGCGATCTTCGGATCCTCGGTGGCCCAGGTCAACGTCTTGCTGAGCGGCATGATCGCCTCCCTGCTTGGTGTGGGCAGCATCAGCTACCTGTATTTCTCCGACCGGCTGATGGAATTCCCGCTCGGGCTGTTCGGCATCGCGCTCGCCACAGTGACGCTGCCCTATCTCTCGCGACTTTGGTCGAACGAACTCACAGAAGCTTTCTCGCAGACTCTGGACTGGTCGATGCGCATCGCCATGGTGGTCGCGACGCCGGCCGCGCTCGGCCTGCTTATGCTGGCCGAACCGCTCATCGCCACGTTGTTTTACGGCGGCATATTCGACGCCCATGCCGTCCGGATGACGGCGCTTGCCTTGCAGGCTTACGCGTTCGGCCTGCTGGGCTTTTCTTTCGTCAAGATCCTGGCACCGGCCTTTTTCGCCCGCGAAGACACGGCGACGCCGGTCAGGATAGCGGTCATCTCGTTGATAGTGAATGCACTGCTGAGCATCGTGCTCGCCTGGTACCTGACCCACACCGGATATTCGGGTCCGCACGTCGGGCTCGCGCTGGCGACGTCCGTTGCGGCCTGTGTAAACGCCTTGCTGCTGTATCGGGGTCTGCGCCGTGACGGCGTGCTGCGGCATTCGGCGGGTTGGCCGGCGCTGCTGCTGCAGGTTGCCGTGGCCAGTGCCGGCATGTGTGCGGCGCTCGCTGTCCTGTACCGGCCGCTGACCTGGTGGCTGGAACAGGCATCCGTCGTGCGCTCAGCCTGGCTTGCCCTCTGCATCGTTGCCGGTGCCGGCTGCTATGTCGTCGTGCTGCTGCTACTCGGACTGCGGCCGCGCAGGCTCGGGCTCAAGGGCTGAATGCGCCTCGTCCGACACGTCCGTGACCTGCCGTTCGGGCGACTGAGTGCCGGCAGCGTCGTTACCATCGGCTCATTTGACGGGCTGCACCTCGGCCACGAGGCATTACTCGCGCGCGTACTCGCGGCATCCGCTGCCGAGGGCATGACCAGCATCGTCATGAGCTTTGAGCCGACGCCGAAAGAGTTCTTCTCGCTTGCGCGGCCGCCGGCGCGACTGATGCGTTTTCGCGAGAAGTTCGAAGCACTCGAGATGCACGGCGTCGACCTGTTCTTTTGTCCCCGTTTTTCGGCGCCGATGCGCTCGATTAGTGCCCCGGACTTCGTCCGCCGCATACTCGTGCACGGGCTCAATGCGCGTGCCCTGGTGGTTGGGGACGATTTCCGTTTTGCACGTCGACGCGAAGGTGATGCGGTGCTGCTCAACCGGCTCGGCAGTGCGCTCGGTTTTTCTCTATTTGAGGTACCCAGCGTCGTCGTCGACGGGCAGCGGGTCAGCAGCACGTCCATTCGTGTAGCCTGCGACAACGGCGACATGCGCCTAGCGACGAAGCTTCTCGGCCGGCCGTACCGCATGTCCGGCAAGGTGATCCGCGGGGATCGTCTTGGGCGCAGCCTCGGTTTTCCGACAGCCAATGTCGACTTGCGACGCCGCCAGAGTGCCGTCGATGGCGTTTTCGCGGTCCGCGTGCACGGCGCCGGGCCGGCGCCGCTCGATGCCGTCGCAAGCGTCGGCTCCCGGCCCACGTTCGACGGCACGAAACCCTTACTCGAGGTGTACTTGTTCGATTTCGAGGGCGACCTGTATGGGCGTTACATCCACGTGGACTTCATCGCGCGCCTGCGTGTTCAGAAGAAGTACGATGACGTCGCGGACCTGGTTGCACAAATGCACGTCGATGCCGACAATGCGCGGTCGGTCCTCGGCATGGAAAGGAACCCGGTGTGACAAGGAACTACGATCCCGGCGCTCGCCGCTTCGCGGTCTGGATGGCTGTCGCCATGTTGGTCGTGGTCGCCGACCAGTTGACGAAGCTGGCCGTGATTCACTACATCGACCTGTACGATCGCGTGCCGCTCGCCTCCTTCATCAATCTCACGCACCAGCGAAACACCGGGGCGGCATTCAGCTTTCTCGCCGACGCCGGCGGCTGGCAGCGCTGGTTCTTCACGATCCTGGCGCTGCTCGTTTCGGCATTCATCTTGCGCTGGCTCTGGCGGGCACGCCGTGACGCTCCGCTGCCACTGGCCGCCGGCTTGTCACTCGTGCTTGGCGGCGCCGTCGGCAATCTCATCGATCGCCTGATGCACGGTTACGTAACCGATTTCATCCAGGTCTGGTTCGGCGACTGGGCATTCCCGTCCTTCAATATTGCCGACTCGGCGATCACGGTCGGCGCCGCGCTGCTGATCGTGGATTCGTTGTTCTTCTCGGGGCGGACGGACAAGGTTTCGCCGTAGAAGCCGGGGACAGTCCCTGAATTCCGTCAGCGCGTGCGCGTCCAGCAATCGGCGAGTGGCGCGGAAGCCTTGTCGCCGTTCGGCTGTATCGTGAACGAGCCGCACTTCCCGGCTTCGTTGTCGGCTTTCAGATAGGTTGCAGTGGCGGTGTAAGTCGCTGCGTTCGCGCCTGCAACGTCGATCCGATAGGAGCCGGTCTCGGTTACGAAGTTGTCCGACACGGCAAAGCCCAAGCGCGTCATGTCGTCCGTATAGACTTGGTTGTTCAGGTAGAAGCGCTCCTGGTTGGTTGCGATCATCAGGAGTGCAGCCTTGGCCTCGTTGCGCTTCGCGCGAGAGGCGAAATCCCGGTAGTTGGGATAGGCGATCGCTGCAATAATGCCGATGATCGCTACGACGATCATCAGCTCCATCAGCGTAATGCCACGCATTTTCTGGTACATCGGAAACTCCCTTCCGTTCGGCGATGGCCGCACTAGTCTACACCGTCCTGAGTCCACAGCGTCCGGACCGGACGATTGGGGAAGTCGGGATCGAAACATTCGACACCGACGCAGGCGACCGGCGGCGGCGCGCATTCTTCACCCTCGCAGTCGTCGACCCAGGGCGAGGGGAACAGGAATACCGGCTGAGGCGCAATACCGCCCTGTTCCAGCCGTGTCACACGGGCCGCATCCGCTTCGGCACCGGCGGCCGGCATTTTCTCGCCGATGGCGACGACCGGGTCGCCGTTCGACACTTGCACGCGGTACAGCCGGTTGGCGCTGAGGCCGGCCTGGCACGGATCCTTCGAGTTGACCTGCGGCTCGAAAGACACGAAATAGACGGCATCATTGAAGGTTCGCGACGTCGACAGGATCTTCTCCGAGTCGGGCAGCACGAACTTCCAGCCATGACCGTCGGCGGGGATGATCGTGTCCACTTGTCCGGACACGTCGACGAGATCGGGGTCCGTGATCTTCGTATAGCCGTTGTACTGCGCCTGCGTGAGCGGCGAGAAGACATTCGGGTCACGCACCGAATAGAAGCGATCGGCGGCGCTGTTGTCCAGCGGGTGCGCCCGATAGCCCGAGCCGATGTTGATGGCCAGGTAGCGCCGGTCCTGCCGCTTGTCGGTGAACATGGCGACGTCGGGCGTCGTATAGAAGCGGCGCGTCTCGGCCGGTGTCGGACTTGCCAGCCCCTCCGCCCCGAGCTGCGCGATCACACCGCCTGCGACCAGCTGCCCGGGCGCATTGCCGTTGGTAATGTCGAAGCGCCATATCTGCCCGCCCAGGTCGGCCGCGTACATGCGATCGGCCAGTCCGTCGCCGTTCAGGTCGATCACGCGCACCTGTGCGGGGATGGAGCGGGTCATCCCCGGCAACACGAGATCGGCGAACGCGTCACGGCCGGCACGCCAGATCGAATTGCCGGTCTCGAGATCCAGCATGTAGATTCCTGCGCCTTCGAGGTCCGGTGTCGCCGGGTGGCCCGCGGAATCGTGCGCTGTGTCGTAGCCGCCGCCGATGACCAGCACGGCATCCTGCCCGCTGGTCTGCAGTGCGCTGTTGATCGTCACCTTGGCGACGGACGGCGTCGACCAGGTCTGGCCGAATTCGGGCAGAGTCCGTACCCAGCGCAGGACCGGAGCATTGTGGTCCGTTACGTCGAGCAGGTAGTAGTTATCACCGCCGCTGCGCATGCCGAATACGATGTAGACGAAATCGGTACCCGCGGTGATGATGCCGTCGGCATTCGCATCGTGCACGACCGGCACGATGCTGCCGTCGATGCCATAGGTCTTGAAATCGACGTTTTGGTTGAAGTACAGGTCGACCAGGTTCGGCAGCAGTTCGTGCGGGACGAACGACCACATCTCCACGCCGGTGTCGGCATTGATCGCATGCAGGAAACCGTCGTTCGTCGCGTTGAACACGACGACATCCTGTCCGCCGAAGGTGTTGCCATAGACGACGGCCGCCGGTTCGGAATGCAGGGTGTCGCCCATGGCGAAGCGGGTCGTCGTCAGCGGATCATTGTCCTCGTCCTTGATGTCCGCGCCACGCGCCCACAGGATGAGCTGCTCGAGCGTGGGCTCGCCCGCAACGCCCCGCAAACCGAGGTCAGACAGGCTGAAAGTGCCCAGGTTCGCCACCGACAGTGCGTTCGTCGGCTGCGTCAGGCTGCCGCTGACGACGTTGGTGTAGACCTTGCGCACGGCCGGGTTCGGCAGCTTGTTCGCCGCGCCGCCGCGGGTGACGTCGGCGCCGTCCGGCCTGGTTTCCTCTGACCAGAAGTTCTTCGACCAGTCCGCGAAGTAGCCCGTGTCCGGGTCGACGGCATCGACGTCGTTAGCGTCGCGGACTTCGCTTTCCATAAGGGTGAACTTCTTCATGTTGCCGGGCCAGTGCACTTCGTCCGAAGCGCGGAACACCGACACGTACAGGTCGTTCAGGTGCTGCGTGCGATTGAAGGCGTTGACGGCCACAGCCGGTGCCGTGAAGGAGATATCGCGATCAAAGATGTTGGTGACGATTTCGGTGAGCGCTGCCGTCAGCGATTTCACATCGGACGCGATATAGTACTCGCCGCCCGAAAGCTCCGCTGTTTCCTTGAGGAGCGGCAGATCGATCGTGAAGCCAATCGTGTAGGTGGTCACCGACTGGGTGCCCGCCACGGTCGGGTTGATGTCCGCCTTGCCCAGGTACTCCGAGACGTCCTCGAGGCAGGCGCCGTCTACGTCGGCGCCGGTGCAGCCGGTGCGGCCCATGACCGCGCTGTAGTTCGGCAGGGTGCCGACGCGATAGTAGGCGTCGCGGTCCAGCGTGGGCTCGCCGTCGGTGATCAGCACGATGAAGTTCTTGGCGCAAGCGTACTCGGCCGGCTGCTTGTAGACTCGCGGAGACATCGTGAGCCAGGCATCGCCGTCGGTCGACGTCAAGCCGCCGAAGTAGTCAGGCCGACCAGTGTAGTAGAGCGCGGCTTCGTACATCGTCTCGGACAAGGGCGTGTTGCCGCTCGCCGGCAGGTTGTCGATGATGTTGTTCACCGCGCTGCGGTTCGAATCCAGGTCCTTGACGGCATGGATGACCGGGCCGCCCTGGCTGTTGTGGAAGCGCATGATGCCGACATTGACGTCCTTGACGGATCCAAGCACGTTCTTCGTCACGGCCTTCAGGATGTCCGTACGGCGCATGTTCGAGCCGGGTGGATTGTAGTACCAGTTCAGGTAATTGCTGTCGTACACCGTGTAAATACGGTGCGTCGGGCTGCTGCCCCAGTCGACACCGTTGCTCTCACGGCTGGTATACTGGCTGCTCGTGGAGCTGTGCGAGCCCGAGCGCGGGTACGGATTGGTCGCCGGGTTCGTGCCGCGGCCATGTACGCCGTAGTCGGACTTGCACTCGACGTCGCGGTCCGCGACGTAGCGATCCAGCGTGTTCCATTTCCAACTGCCGTCGGTGCGGCGGTACTGGGCGAACGTATCGGCATACGAGCCGGCACCCTGGAACTGCGTGAGCGCCTGCTTGCACACCATCGACGCTTTCGCGAAGCGATATTCATTATTACAGCTCGGGATGCCGGAGCTGGTCGTCCAGTAGAACATACTGAGGTCGCAGGGACCGCCATACGTCTCGCTGGCGTCATAAGGCTCCTGCGATCGTTCCACGGTCGTCATGGAGCCGGACGAATCCAGGATGAAAAGGATATTCGGCTTCGCGGCATTGCTAATGCCCGGCGTCGACAACAGGAGCTCGACGTCGTCGGCGACCGCCGGAGCGCCGGAGGCCAGTGTGACCAATGCACCCGCCATTGCCCAAGCGAAGTGCCCAACGAACCTGTTCATGTGTCCCTACCTCTGTCCAGTCAATCCGTGACCAGGTCGCTCAGCCCGTCACTCCTCTAGTGGTTCCGTTACTATTTGAGACGAAAGCTCGTGATCGTGTTGCTCTGCAGGTCTACGCTGACCAGCGCATAAGTCTCGTCATCACCGCGCAGCGCCATCATGGCGTCGTGGAACTCGTCGAACTTGACTTTCTTACCCTCGACAACGAATTCCGTGTCCGGTGTCAGCCGTGCGCGCCGGTGTTCCTTCTCGCATTCGCCGGCACAGGGACGAAACGTCACCGTGCCATTGACCGAGCCCGGCATGATCACATTGGAGGGCGTGAGTTCGATCGCCTCGACCAGCGTGACCAGTTCTGCGCCCGCCTGGCCGAATGCCATCAGCGCGAGAACGCCTATCGTGAGTCTGCGAGTGTTCATGTCCCTATTGCTCCGGATGCGCCAATTTCCCGCATCTTCCTTGACTTCCAGTCACTTACGCATTATCCCGGTTCCGCGCGCCGCGCGCCCGGAACCAATGCTCAATTACTCGATACCATCCTGCGTCCAAAGCGTGCGTACCGGCAGGTTCTCGAAACCGGGGTCGAAGCATTCGACGCCGATGCAGCCGATCGGCGGCGGCATGCAGGCTTCGCCTTCGCAATCCGGATCGTTCGGGCTCGGGAACAGGAAGCGTGGAGACGGCGCGATGCCGCCTTGTGCGAGGTCCGTCACACGCGCATCGTCTTCCTCACCCGCGACGACGCTGTCCAGGTCGGCAATCGGGTCGCCGTTCGAGATCGCCATGCGGTATAGGTAGTTCTGCCCGCGCCCTGCGGAGCAGGTCGCGGCCGCCGCGCTGTCGGGCGAGAATGCCGTGAAGAAGACTTCGTTGTTGAAAGTCACCGACGTCGCAAGCACCATCTGGTCCGCCGGCAACGTGAATTTCCAGCCGCGGTCGTCCGCTGAGATCAACGTGCCCACCTGGCCGCTAACCTCGACGAGCTCGTCGTCCGTCACGATGTCGTAGCTGTTGTAGTCTGTCTGCGTCAGCGCGTTGAATATGTCCCTGTCGCGGATTGAGTAGAACCGGTCGGTCACGGAAGTATCGAGCGGATGCGCCCGATAACCGCTGCCGATGCTGATCGCGATGAATCGACGGTTCTGTATGTTGTCGTTGAATATCGAGACGTCTGGCGCGTTGTAGAACCGGCGCGTATCGGCGTTGCCGACGGAGTTGCCCTCCGCGCCGAGCTGTGCAATGACGCCGCCGGCGACGAGGTTGCTTGGTACTTCGCCGTTCCTGATGTCGAAGCGCAGGACCTGGCCGCCCATGTCGGCCGCATACATGCGATCGGCGTAGCCGTCCCCGCTCATGTCCACGACCCGGATCTGAGTCGGGATCGAGCGCGTGAGCGACGCCAGCTGCAGGTTCGCGCCGATGTCCGGGCCGGCGCGCCACAGGACAGCGCCGGTCTTGAGATCGAGGAAATAGACGCCGGCGCCGTCGGTATCCGCGGCCGTCGGGTGCGCGAGCGTGTCATGAACATTGTCGTAGCCGCCGCCAATGATGACCACCGCATCGTCGGCATTCTGCGCGCCCGAATCGATCGTTACACGGGCGACAGTGGGCGGAGACCAGGACTGGCCCATTTCCGGCGAACTGAAGCGCCACAGGACTTGCGGCGCGTTCCGGTTGGTGACATCGAGAGCATAGTACGAGTCGCCGCCGCGGCGCATGCCGAAGATGATGTGCACGAAATCGCCGTCGCTGGATTCGATCTGACCGTCACGGTCGCGGTCCACGACTGCAGGCACGATGTCGCCGTCCACGCCGTAGTGCTTGAATTGCGACTCCGGATTGAAGAACAGCTTCACCAGATTCGGCAGGTGTTCCTTCGGAATGAACGCCCAGAGTTCCTGGCCGGTATCGCCGTCGATGGCATGCACATAGCCGTCGTTGGTCGCCGTGAACACAACGACGTCCGGGTTCGACTCGTCGCCGCCGTAGATCACGGCCGCGGGCTGGGAATGCAGCGGGTCACCCATCGCATTGCGGACGGTCGTGGTCGGGTCGAAGTCTTCGTCGAGCAGATCCTCGCCGCGGGCCCAGCGAATCAGCTGTTCCTTGGTCGGCTCCTCGGGCGAACCGGTAAGACCGAAGTCGGCCAGCGCAAAGCCGCCTTCATTGGCCGGCGAGAGCGCGTTGGCCGCCGCGGTCAGGTCGTTGCTCGCTGACTGATTCGTAAACAGCCTGCGGGCGTCCGGGGCGGGCAGGTGATTGGCCGCGCCGCCGGCCTCCGCGTCGTTGCCGTCGGCGCCGATCGTCCAGTAGCTCGAGGCAGTGTCCTTGAAGTAGCCGGTCGAGGCATCGACGGCCTCGACGCCATTCCGGTCGACGATGCTGCCGCCGTCGATCCGGTACTTTTTCAGGTTGCCAGGCCAGTGCAGGTGCTGGCGCACCGCAAAAGTCGTGAGGTACAGGTCGTTCAGGTTCTGCGTGCGGTTGAACGTGTTCACGGCAACCGCGGGCGCCGCGAACGACATGGAGCGATCGGAAATGCTGGCCACGATCTTGAGCAGCGCGAGCGTCAGGCTCTCGACATCGTCCGCGAGGAAGTACTGGCCGCCGGACAGTTCCGCCGTCTGTTTCAGGATTGGCAGGTCGAGCGCGAAACCAATGGTGTGCGTCGTGACGACCTGCAAGCCGTCCTCGGTCGCCGAAATGTCGCCGGTGTACAGGTATTCGCCGACGTCGTCGAGGCAGTCGCCCTGGGCGGTGCCGGTGCAGCCGGTGCGGCCCAGTGTCGCTGACCATTGCGGGAGCGCGCCGACCAGGCTCGGAGTTTCCAGGTCATTGTTCGGCTCGCCGTCCGTCAGCAGCACGTTGAAGTTCTTGGAGCAGGAGTCGCTCGACGGCTGGCGGTACACCTCCGGGGCCGTCGACACGAGTGCATTCGGGTCCGTCGGGTGTTCGTTCACGTGTTCGCCGTAATAGGCCGGCAGGCCGCGCCAGTACAAGGCCGATTCGTACAGGGTCTCGGACAGGGGTGTCGCGCCGGCGGCGTTCATGGAGTCGAGCGTGGAATTTACCAGTGCGCGATTCGCGTCGAGATCGGTCAGGCCGAGGATCACGGGCCCGCCGCGATCGTTGTTGAAGCGCATGATGCCGACGTTGATGTTCGATACCGAGTTCAGGACCGCTTGGGTCACCTCGCGTACGATGTTGATGCGCGACTCGTTGACAGTTACCGGATTCTGCAAGTAATTCAGGTAGTTCCCGTCATACACGGTGATCGTCTGGCTGGCCGGCCAGCTGCCCCACGAGAGCTCGTCATCGACGTCGTTCGTGAACGGGTCGGCGGGGTCACCGCCCTTTTGCGCGTACACGCGGGTAGCGTCCAGACCGTGACGACCGCGATCCACACGGCATTCGACGAGTCCGGTCGCGTTGCCGGCCTCGAGCTGCTGCCAGCGCTCCTGGTCCAGGCCGAGGAAGATGCTGAACCAGCCCGACCCGCCGTCGCGGAACTGCGCCATGGTATTCGTGTAGCTGCCGATGCCGGCGAGCTGTAGCGTAGCCGAGTCGCAGACGAACGACGCTTTTTCGATGAAGCGCGTGTTCGCGACGTCGCAGCTCGGACGCACGTCGACCTCGGACCAGTACAGCATGTCCGGATTGCAGGTGCCCGTGAACGTCAACGTCGAGTCATAGATCTCGCGCGTGCTCTCGACCGTGGTCATGCTGCCCGAGGTATCGAGGATGAACATGATGTTCGGTTTGGGCGCGGTCATGTCGTCGGGGTTGACGAGCAAGAGCTCGGTGTCGTCGGCGAGCGCCGGTGCACCGATTGCCAACGCGAGCAGCAGGCCCGCTCCAAATTGCCCTGTTTTCCTGAGTGTCGTAATCATGGTGCTTCCTTCACGCTATGATCGCGTGCCTAAGGCAGGTAGACCGAGACTTCCGTAACCCGGTCGTCTTCGAGATGGTGCAGGACGGTGACGTACACGTCGCTGCGGTCAGCGACCCGTGCCAGGGCCACGCGGAAATCGTCGAGCGGCACGATCCTGCCGTTCAGCGACCAGCGCGTTTCCGCGGTCACCCGATCCGTCTGGTATTCGCATTCGTCGCAGGTCCTGTAGCCGACCGTGCCGGACTCCGCCTGCGGCAGCCTGAGATCCGGGAGCCGGACTTCGTGCGCGAGTTCCACAGTTCGGATTTCAGCCGACGCCGTTGCAAGCAGCAGTGCCTGCAACACCGCAAACGTCCATGCCCTGGTATTCATCGTTGTGCTCCCTTCCTTGATCGGGTGTCTATAAGGTCGGCGATTCGGGGCCGACGACATAGAAAGCCTGGGTGTGTACCGCGCTGGCGTCCCGGTCCGTGTCACCGCCCGGATCGCGGCGGGACTCGGCCTGCGACGTGGTGAGGAAATGATAGGCTGCGATGCCGCTGCCGACGCCCAGGCTGAAAGCTTTGTCCGGCACCAGCGTCGAGTCTTCGAACTCGATGCGGGCTTCGACGAATTCATGGCCGGTCGGCGAGACGTACTGCGGCAGGTCGGCTACGGCGAGCGTGTCCCAGCTGCCTTGCGCGAGCGCTGTCTCGATGCCCGTCTCGGCGGCCTGGAACGCGTTCTCGTAATTCTGGTCGTTGCGGGCCATGGCGATTTCCGTGGTCGCCGTCGTCATGCCGGAGATAGCCAGAACCGTGATCACGACGAGCAGGATCAGGCCGATGACCAGCGCCGCACCCTGTTGTTGCCGCATATTCGTGGTTTGCATGTCTGCCACTCTCTCGCTCAGGTCCGCGCGTTACGCAGCAGGATCGTTTTCGAAACCTGCAGGCGGCGGAGATTGTCGTCAAAGGCACCGAGATCGACGTCACCCGGTTCGTAGTCCGTCGGGTCGTCCACGCCGAGCTCGATGTTCGTACCGCGGACCACCAGCCAGATGCGGGCGGTGATGACCCGCGCACCGGGCACGTAGCCGGCGGCGGCCGGATCGTAAATCTCGTCGCCGGGATTCACGTAACGGTCGACCGTGTTGTCCTCGTCGACGTCGATGCCGAGCTGCACCTGGAGATTCTCGACCCCTGGCGCGATTTCCTGGTCGTCGATCGACGCGGCGCCGCCGGTCACCGTCAGCGTCTTGCGGCGCAGCGTGGGCACGTTCGGAACCAGGTTGTTGGCATCCGGCTGCGCCACGTAATAGCTGCTCACCATCAGGTTGTGGGTTTCGGAGTCGACCGGCGAGAACATGGCCGGAACCGCACCGTCATCGAAGAGTTCGCCTTGCACGCGCGTCGTCTGGATTTGCAGGCGGCCGGCCTCCAGCGGTTGTGCCGCTACCGTGGCGCGACGAACCGTGATCAGGTCGGAGACAGCCTGAGCGCCGCCTTGCGCCGCACAGGGCAGGGTGAACGCATTGTTGCCCCCGTCGACCGGCACCGCGAGGTCCAGCACCCAGTCGGCGCCGCAATCGAGCGGCACCCCGAGATTCCTCGGATTCGGATCCGCGTTGAGCGAGCGTCCCTCGACCGCCAGCCCGCGGCTGGTCCGGCCCCAGTTACTCGCCATCCGCAGGTCCGATTCGATCGTGTCCATGGCGAACTGCGCGGTTTCCTGCACCCGCGCGATCGATTCGTTGATCACGAAAGCATGCCGGCTCTGGTTGTAGATCTGCACGGCGCCGATGATCAGGAAGGAACCGATCGCGAGTGCGACCATCAACTCGACCAGAGTCAGCCCCGTTTGCTTGCGTCGCGAAATCATTATCAGGTCCCCCGCACCGGTATCGTTACCGTGTAGTTCTGCGCGCCCTCCGGCTCGTTCCAGCGAACCGTGATCTGGTAGGTCGGCGGTGCCACGGCGTTGTCGAAGAGGATGTCCACGGCGCCGTCCGGCAGGGAATTGGCCGCCTGGTTGCTCCAGACCAGCACGTCCTGCGCCGCCATCTGCGGGGCGCTGCAATTCGTGCCCTGGGCGATGCAGTTGAAATCGGCGCCGGCGCCGGAATAGGCCGCACCGGCCGTCGGGTTTGCGCGGATGCGGTCCGCGACATCGCCGGCTAGCGTGACGGCATTGTGCCGGAAGAGCGAAGTGCGCCCTGCCTGCATGCTCTGCACGTACAAGCTGGCGATACCCAGCATGCCGACTGACATGATGATCAGCGCCACGAGCACCTCGACGAGCGAGAAGCCGCGTGTGTGCCGAATGGCCTGGATGAAGTGCGTGTTGTTCATGTATCCCGATCCTTGCTGCATTGCCGCGTGCCTAGGGGCAACCGCCGGCGGCATCGATCTGCGCCGGGTCCCGGAGGATCGTCGCGCGTCCGAGTGGCGTGACGACGAACAGGCGAGCCGCGGAGTAGTCCCCGCCCGGGCCGCTTAAGATGGTGCTGTTGCCGCGTTCGTCGCACATGACGACCTGCGCCATAGCGGGATCGACGCCAACGTTGCCGCGCCCGAGACCGGTCGCCGAGTAACTGAAGTAGGTGGCGCCGTTCGGGACGACCATGCTCACGCCCGTTTCCGCCGCGCCATGCGCACGCAGGATGGTATCGGCACCGTTGACGGTGAGATCGCCATCGTTGTCCTGGAAAACCACGTAGCCCTGTTCCCAGGTGCCGCCGCATTGCGCGCCGTCGGCGCTTGCGCAGACCGTGATATTGGTCTTGGCTCGAGCCGATTCGCTGCGCGCCAGGTGAAACGCGGCGTGCAGGTCATTCGCAGACGCGGTCATTCGGCCATTGCGATTGAAATCACCGAGGTTCGCCATGCCGAACGAGAGAATGACGCCGACGACAAGCAGCGTGATCATCAGTTCGTACAGGGTGAAGCCTGACTGGCGCTGTATTCGCGATTGCATGTTCATGCGCGCAATATAGGAAGCTACGCGCCCGGATTCCCGGATTCCCGATAAACGGCAGCGGGGTGCCGACCAACGGCGCTCCGGCTGCCCGCGGATTTGACCTAATCCGCGCAGGCATACGGTTCGCCGTTCGTATTTTCCTGCGCGACGCGTGGCCGACCGGTCCAGCTCACGACCAGTGCTTTGGGCGGAATGCGGCCGCCCGGGTCGCAGGCGACGAGGGTGCCGTTGGTCGCGCGCAGGAAGGTTGCGCGCAAAGTGAATCCGCGCCGGTTCGCCGTCAGCCGGACGGCGGGATCGACGGCATGTCGTTGCAACACCGGTTCGTTCGCATCGACGCTTGGCGGCTCGTCCCGGTCGCGATTCTCGAACATGATCCAGCCCGCGGACCAGTCCGTGCCCAATTGGCATCGACGGCCGTCGGCACTCGGGCACAGCGACACGACGAGGCGGCGCATGATCGATTCCATGCGCGCCGAATGCACGGCATGGAAGAGCGCGTTCACCTCGGCGGTTTGCCGGCTGCGCGCCACGGCCTCGCCCATGGACGGCAGGCCGATGATCAGCACGACGGCGGCGATGGCGAGCGTCAAGAGTAGCTCGTACAGGGTGTAGCCGGCACTTTCAGTGCGCCACTGCATGCTTCAACCTCCATGTCATTGGCCGTACAGTCGGCTTATTGAAGCGCGCCGCGCCGGCATCGGCCGCCGGACTTATTGCTCAGTTTCGGGTGGATTTGATCTATACTGCGCGGATGCTCAATTTCGGAGGTTGGTCGATGTCCAAGTCGGACATACTCGCACTGCTGGAAAAACACGGCGTACTGCCGACGCCGCAGCGCGTCGAAGTCGCGGAGGTCTTGTTGTGTCGGCCGCAACACATGTCGGCCGACCAGATCATAGAACGTCTCAAGGAAGCCGGCAGCCGCGTGTCCAAGGCCACCGTGTACAACACGCTGAACCTGTTCTGCAATCGCGGCATCGTGCGGGAGGTCATGGTCGACCCGGTGCGCAAGTTCTACGATTCGACGACGCACGCGCACCATCATTTCTACAATATGGATACCGGCGAACTGCGCGACATCGCCGACGATGCCGTGGGCTTCAGCCGGCTCCCCGCGCTGCCCGACGGGACGACCGAGGACAGCGTTGAGGTCTTGATCCGGATACGCGGCGCGGACTGAGGTCCCGCCGCGCGTCCGGGCCGTCCCTCGGACCCGGATTGACTCGAATCCTGCCTCGCGGCTTTTCATGGGCGGCCGCCCGCGGCTATACTGCGCCGCTTCGTGCGGGGGCCGAGCCCCGCCACCCGGTCGCCGCCGCGGTCCGGGAGCCGATCCGTGCCGGATTAGCTCAGTTGGTAGAGCATCTCATTCGTAATGAGGGGGTCAGGTGTTCGAGTCACCTATCCGGCACCACTTCCTCCGCCGTTACGGTCGCCGCACCGGGTACCACGAGTTCGTAATCGCTGTACCGCACCTGTTCCTGCTCGTCGAAGCCGATCGCCAGGAACGCCCGTCCCTTGACGTGCACGTCGACCGCGAGCGGCACGACCGGGCCGCCGGGCCCCGCGAGCCCGAAGTTCAGCAAGGTTTCGAAGCGGCTGATCTTCACGCCGGTTGCGGGCGTGATGGGTGACTCGTTCGCCAGGTGAAATTCCTCGAGCCAGGTCCCGTCCTTGCGGATGCGCAAGGTGCCGTCGACCTCGGCGAGAAACTTCCGGGACTCCCCGTCGCCCTCGGCCGCAGGCGTGAACCCGAACAGCCAGCTCGCGTCGTCTTCCGCGAGCAGCACCAGCGAGCCGGGCGTCACGATCCCCGCATCCGCGTTGTGCTCGTCGTCCCGGGGCGCTCTCTCGACGCGGTCGGCCAGCCAGTCTTTGCGTTCGCTCGCCGTCGGCGGGCGGCCGTCGACGGAGCTCAAGGTCCAGCGAGCGCCGGCCGGGAGCCGGGGATCATAGCGGCCGACCCAGGTTCGACCTTCTTCCGTCGAGGACTCGGTGTAAGCCCAGTTGCGCTCGAAGCCGTTGTCGAGCGCCGCAAATGCCTGCGCCACCCGGTCCTCGTGGCTGGGCGGCTCTTGCGCAAAGGCGGGGCAGGACACGGCCGAGAGGAGGATAGCTGTGAGAGGGAGTGCCGGTTTCATCAGAAGTGGCTCCGTCGGAAGCTCGGGCGCGGGCCCGCATTGCACAGCTTATAGCGCGGCGCCGGCCGGCCGGTTACAGGTTCCCGGCTCTCGCGCCACTGGCAGGAGTCTTAGTGTCGTAGTTACAATAACCAGGTCGCAGCTCAGGCAACAGCGTATGGCCTATACCTATGAATACCCGCATCCGGCGGTGACCGTCGACATTCTCGTTTTCACGCTCGACGCCAACGGGCTGAAGGTTTTGCTGATCCGGCGCGCCCGCGAGCCTTTCATGGGCATGTGGGCCATGCCCGGCGGTTTCGTCGGGATCCGGGAGAGCCTGAAGCGTGCAGCCTGGCGGGAGCTCAAGGAGGAGACCGGCGTGCGTGCGGGGCACCTGCAGCAACTGGGCGCGTTCGGCCGTCCGGACCGTGATCCGCGCGAGCGCATCATCACGGTCGCCTTCTACTCGGCGATGCCCCGTGACGAGCTGCAGTTTCGAGCCGGCAGCGACGCGAGCGCCGCCGCGCTGTTCGATGTGAACGACCTGCCGCCGCTGGCCGCCGACCACGACATGATCATCCGCCACGCGCTGGCCAGGCTGCGCCAGCAGGCGGCGGACCTTGCCTTCGTTTTGCGCTTCCTGCCGGCGGAGTTCACGCTCTCCGAGTTTCAGTCGGCCTGCGAGTCCGTGGCGGGCGAGCGTCTCGACAAGCGCAACTTCCGCAAGCGTTTGGAGGCCGCGGGTATCGTACAAGCCACCGGGCAGGTCCGGCGGGCGGTCGCGCACCGGCCGGCACGCCTGTATCGTCGGAATGAAAAGCGCGCTGGAGACCGGCCATGAGTCCGATAGTCAATCACCGCAGTT
Organism: uncultured Pseudomonadota bacterium; assembly: GCA_963770585.1. Classification (GTDB taxonomy): domain Bacteria; phylum Pseudomonadota; class Gammaproteobacteria; order Steroidobacterales; family Woeseiaceae; genus UBA1847. Next base: position 753,758 of record CAVYQH010000001.1, read on the forward strand.
TGCCGGCGCGTGCCGGGCTCCTCTTTTGCCTCGTGCTCGCCTGTTCGGCTGCAACGGCTGCGGACGAAGAGGACCTGCACCGCCTGCTCGACGAATTCCTGGCGAATGCCGACCGTGTCGAAATGCACGAGGCGTTCTGGGCCAATGAGCTGGTCTACACCTCCTCGGACGGCACACGCACGAACAAGCAGGCGATCGTCGCCAGCATGCAGGGCGTCGCGTCGGCAGATGCGCCGCCAGGTCCGGTTTACAGCGCAGGCGACGTCGACATCCGAGTCTATGGCGACACGGCGGTCGTGGTGTTCCGGCTGGTGGCCCGGGGACCGGCCGCTGACGAGCGGAGCGAATACTTCAACACCGGCACCTTCCGGCGCCAGGACGGTGTGTGGCGGGCGGTCGCCTGGCAGGCGACGCGCATTCCGGCGGCGACGCAGGACTCAGGCGATTGACGCGGACGGCAGGACGAAGAAGTACACCGCCACGAAGTGACAGGCACTGCCGCACAGTACCAGCAGGTGGAAAGTGGCGTGCCCGAAGGGCAGCCGTTTGAAGCTGTAGCAAATCGCGCCAAGCGAATACGCAATGCCGCCGGCGGCCAGCCAGGCAATGCCGTGGCCCGGGAATGCGTCGAGGAGCGGTTTTACGGCGAACAGCATCACCCAGCCCATGAAGAGGTACATGAGCGTGGACAGCAGGTCGTAGCGGCCGGTGAAGAACAGTTTCATCGTGATGCCGACCGCGGCCATGCCCCAGGTGATCCCGAACATCGTCCAGCCGACCGGGCCTTCGAGAGTGACCAGCGTGAACGGCGTATAGGTGCCGGCAATGAGCAGATAGATCGCCGAATGGTCAAGCGTGCGCAGGCGTGCGCGCCGAAGTTCGTCGCGGCTGCTGTGATACAGCGTCGAGGCCGCGTACAGGGATATCAGGCTGCCGCCAAACACCGCGAAGCTGGCGATGTGCAACGCGTCGCCGAAACGGGTTGCACGAACGATAAGCAATATGAAACCGGCGATGCCGAGCACCAGCCCGATGGCGTGCGACACCACGTTCACCAGCTCTTCGAGCGGCGAGTAGTGATGCCCAGTGCTCGCACGGTTCATCGGGCTCTGCTGCATCAAAGTTCTCGCAGGGCCTGGGCGACCGGCAGGCGCGCCGCCCGGATCGCCGGGAAAAAGCCGCCCACGATGCCAATGATCAGTGCCGCATACAGGCCCTGCAACAGCAGGTCGGGTGTCACCGCGAAGTCGAACACCACCTGGCTGAAGCTCTGGCCGTTCAGCGTGGACACCTGGAAGCCGTTGAACACGACATAAGCGATCAAACCGCCGACGAGGCCGCCGACCAGTGCTAACAGCGTCGACTCGATGATCGTCGATACCATGACCGGGAACGGTCCGAAGCCCAGGGCGCGCAACGTAGCGATCTCCTTGCCGCGTACCGAGACCGAGGAATACATCGAATTCAGGGCGCCGAAGATCGCACCGATCGCCATCAGGATGGTCAGCGGATACCCAACGACCTTGATGAACTGGGTCATTCCTGTCGACTGCGACGAATAATATTCACGTTCCGACATCACGTCGGGTTCGATGCGAGGGTCTTCCTCAAGCGCTTTCTTGAACGATTCGAGGCTTTCGGGAGTCTCGAGCCTGACGCGCACGGTCTGGTAGGAGTTGCCGCGGTTGTAGGCCGACTGCAGCACGCGGACGTCGGTCCACAATTCGGATTCGGACACACTCCCGTCGGCATCGAAGATGCCGACGATATTCCATTCGGCCTGCCCGAACTTGATGGTGTTGCCGACGTCGAGCCCGACGAACTCCTCGTGTGCAGACCGCCCGGCAACGATCTCGCGCTTGCCCGGCTCGAACATCCGTCCATCCGTGATCCGTACGTTTGGGCGGACCTCGAGCGCACTCGCAAGTACACCCCGAAACGGCACGTTGGCGTCGGCGTCGGTGTTGCGCATGCGTACGTCGGCAATGACGTAGAGTTCCGGCGACACGACAGGGCGGTCGTCCTCGCGTCGGATGCCGGGTGCGTTCTCGATGATGACCACCTGTTCGTTGCCGAAGCCGCTGTTCATCTCCGAAGTCGCGCCGCTGCGCAGGACGATGGCGGTGCTCTCGGTGCCGGCCGACAGCATGGTGCGTTCGAAGCCCCTGGCCATCGACAGCACGGCGGCGAACACGAGCACGACCGCCGCAACTCCGATGACCGCCACCAGCGACGAGCCGACGCGTTGCGGCAGGTTGCGCAGGTTCAGCAGGGTAATGGCGATGATCTGCCTGATGGTTTTCATGCTGGTCCTCAGGCGCGTGCGAGCGCGTCGATGATGGGCAGACGCATGGCTTTAAGGGCCGGGAAAATTCCGGCGAGGATGCCGGCGCCGAGCATCATCGCCAGGGCGACCAGCATGGATTGCGGCGGCAGGTAGACGCCGGGCAGCATCGCGCCCAACTCCTTGGCGGCACCCTGTACGACGAACCAGCCGACGGTAAGGCCGATCAGGCCGCCAACCAGCATGATCAGGATCGATTCCGACAGTACAACGCCGAGCACCGACCGGTCGCTGAAGCCCAGGGTCTTCATCACCGCCAGCTCAGGTATGCGCTCGCGCACCGACTGCGACATCGTATTGCCGGCGACCAGCAGCAGCGTGAAGAACACGGCGCCGAGGATGAGTGTGACGATCAGCTGGATGTTTCCGAACATCTTGGCGAAGGACTGAGCGAATGCCGCTTCCGTGCTGGTTTCCGTTTCACTCGGCGAGTTCGCGAACTGGGTGTCGATAGTGTTCGCCACCCCTACGGGATCGGCATCCGGATCGACGCGCAAGATGTACCAGCCGACGGTTCCCTTGCCGAATTGGCGGGTCTCATCGAAATAGTCGTAGTGCATGAGCATATACGCGCTCGATCCTCGCGGGTCGGTCGAAGAGAACACGCCTTCGACGTCGAACTCCCAGTTGTTTCCGCCCGCCGAATTCGGCCAGATCGTCGAAATCATCGGGATCCGGTCGCCCACCTTGATGCCATACCGCTCCGCGATCTCAAGCCCGATGACGGCACCGGTACGGTTCTTGCTGAACGCTTCCAGCTGTTCTTCCGGAATGTCGAGTTCCGGGTACATGGCGAAGTAACCCTCGGGATCTATCGGGAACTGCGGAAACTGGTTCTTCGGGTCCTGGTAGTAGCCGCCGAACCAGGACGCATACGTGACTTCGGCGACGCCCTCGGTGGCTGCGATCCGGTTCTGGTACGCGACCGGCAGCGGGTTGATCAGCGAGACCTTGTCGATGATGACGAGCCGGTCGGCGTCGGCCACGTCGGCCCCGGCGCGAAACGCGTAGGCGATCGCGGATAGCATTGCGAACAGCAGGAAAGCCACCAGCACGGACAGGATGGTCAGCGACGTGCGGATCTTCTTCCGCCACACGCTCTTCCAGACGAGGCCGAAGTACTTCATGCGGCCGCACGCTGCTCGAGCGTCCCCTTGTCGCAGTGCAGAATCCGCTTCGCGTATTCAGCAGCCTGCGCATCGTGCGTCACCATGACGATCGTCTTGTTGTGTTCGCGATTGAGTATCTGCAGGAGCTTCAGGATCTCGTCGGCCGTGTCGCGATCGAGATCGCCGGTCGGCTCGTCGCACAAGAGCAGTGCCGGGTCCGACACGATCGCCCGGGCTATCGCTACTCGCTGCTCCTGGCCACCGGAGAGTTCGCGGGGGTAATGGCGCGCCCGGTCGCCGAGTGCCACGATCTCGAGCGCAATCCTGGCGCGGCGCGCGCGCTCGCCGCTGTTGAATTTGGTCAGCAGGAGCGGCAGTTCGACATTCTTCTGCGCGGTCAGGACGGGCAGCAGGTTGTAAAACTGGAAGATGAATCCGACGTGCGTCGAACGCCAGTGTGAAAGCTGGCTGTTCGACATCGACGATAGTGTGGCGTCCCCGACGCGCACTGTGCCCGACGTCGGCCGGTCGAGGCCGCCCAGCAGGTTCAGGAGGGTCGTCTTACCCGACCCCGACGGGCCCATGATCGCGGCGAAGTCGCCCCTCGGGATCTCGAGGTCGAGCTGATGCAGCACTTCGACCCTTTCCTTGCCCTTCTGGTAGGTGCGGCTGACACCCTCGAGCTTTGCCAGGACTTCTGTCATTCGTTTCCCCTTGTGGTCAGTCGTGCTGCCGGATTCATTTCGCCGTCGTGACCGCCTGGCCGACCGACAGTGGTTGCTCCGCATTTTTCACGACGGTCTCGCCCGGCGCCAGCCCCGAGATCGACCAGCACTTGCGGCCGGTCGCGCGGCCCGCCGATCGCAACGCCGCGACGCTCGACCGCGCCATTGCGCACGAGCCACACGTAGTCCCCGGCGTCGTCAGCGTGCAATGCCGGACCGGCGATCATGACGCCCTGGATTTCCGGTTCCTCGTCGGCTGGCAGGGCGCCGAGGAACGAGACCTTGACACCCATGTCGCGCAGGATGCGCGGATCCCGTTCCAGGAACCCGACCCGTACGCGCACGGTTGCCTTCTGCCGGTCCGCGGTCGGAATGATCGCGAGCACCTCAGCCGGAATGCGCCAGTCCGGATACGCGTCGAGTACCGCGGACACGCGCTGGCCCGCATCAACCCGCTGAATATACGCTTCGTTCACGTCGACTTCGATTTCCAGTGAATCGGTATCGATGATCGTGCAGATGCCGGTGCGCGTGAATCCGCCGCCGGCGGACACGGGTGAAATCATCTCGCCCGGTTGCGCGTCCTTCGTGACGACCATCCCGGCAAACGGCGCCCGGATGGTCATATTCGACAAGGCATCGCGAACGAGTTCTACGTTGCGTTCGGCGACGCCGACATTTTCTCCGCCCGTGGCGAGCCTGGCCTCCAGCTCGTCGTACTTGGCGACCGCCGCGTCGACGCTCGCCTGGCTCGTGAGCTTGCGGTCGAGAAGCCCATGCAGGCGGTCCCGCTCGAGCCTGGCATTGCCGAGCTGGGCGCGAATCTCCATGAGTTGCGCACGTGCCGCCTTGACCTGCGACAACGCCAATTCGAGCTGCGCCTGCTCCGTGGAATCGTCCAGCGTCGCGACGACCTGGCCGACCTCGACCCGCATGCCTTCCTCGACCCGTACTTCCTTGACCTTTCCAGTAATTTTCGAGGACACGGTCGCCTGCCGACGTGCGACGACGTAGCCCGAGGCGTCGAGCACGCTGTTGGCGGCGGCCGCGCTCGGTGGCTTGCGGGCGGTGTCGGTCTCAACCACGACTGCGCCGGCGTTACCGCCCACCAGCAGCCACCCCGCGAGCCCCGCCACGAGAACGAGAGCTGCGAGGACCGGCCATAGCCAGTTGCGGGAGGAGGTTGCAGGGAGGTCGCGGTCGATCTTGAGCTGGCTGATTCGCTCCGAGGGGTCGGCCATTTATTGTCCTTGCGTTCGGGGGCCTCCGGATTGCGCGATCCATCGTATCAGAAAAATGCACAAGCGCGTGCATTCCGTTAACGCACGAATTACAGTAACTTATCTTGTATTCCTCTGGTTACCTGTCAAAATGTGCAGCTAATGACATCGTCGCCCGACAGCCACTTGCCCAGCGGCATCCGGTCGCGGCGGCCGCGTGCCGGCACCCGCACCCGCGGCAATGTCGATGCCCTGCAGACCAAGATCGCCGTCGACCTGCAGCATCTCGACGGCGCATTCGACGCGGAGCTCGCGGCCATTGCCGGCGACCTGCCCGAGGCGGCAGGCGTCGATTGCGCGTTCCTTTGCCTCGTCTCCGAGGATGGCGCGGCCATCGACAAGGTCTATTGCGGCAGGCATGGGTTCGCGGCCTGCAACGCGGAAGTGCTGGCCGGCGAAAACCTCGGCGACTGGCCGTGGCTAATGCAGCGGCTGGCGGAGGGCCGCGTCATCGAAATCGCCGACACGGGTCGGACCCCGAAGCGGGCGGAGCCCGAATTCAGCCGACTCGCCGAACTGCACATCGGCGCGCTGCTCGTGATCGGCGTGAGTGTGCGCGGCGAATTGGCGGGCTTTCTCGTCTTCGCCAACGAGCAGCCGCTCGGGGCCTGGGACGCCGGCCTGCACCTGCTGATCAAGCTGTTCGGCGCCTCCCTGGCGTCCGGCCTCGAGCGGGTCCGCGATCGCGGCGTGCTACGGGATCTCACGGAGCGGCACGAACTCGTGTCGCAGACGGCGAACGACGGCATCTGGGATTTCGACGGGCTGACGAAGCGCCTGAACCTGTCGCCCCGCTGGCGGCGCATGCTGGGCTATGACGTCAACGACGAGGAACTGATGCTCGATTGGTATCATCTCGTGCATCCGGACGACATGGCGCGCGTGCAGGCCCACATGCGCGAACACCTCGAAGGGAAGGCGCCGCTGTTCGAGTCCGTGCACCGCATGAAGCATCAAAACGGCGAATGGCGCTGGATGTCGAGCCGCGCCAAGGCCGTGCAGGACCCGAACGGGCGATTGCTGCGCCTGCTCGGGGTCGAAGTCGACATCACTGAACGCAAGGTCTACGAGGACGCGCTGTTCCGCGAGAAGGAGAGTGCGCAGATCACGCTGCAGTCCATCGGCGACGGCGTGATCACGACGGACGCCGAGTGCAAGGTCGAATACGTGAATCCGGTCGCCGCGGACCTGACAGGCTGGAAGGTCGATGACGCGAGCGGCCGTTCCATCGACGAGATCTTCCGCGCCTTTCACGAAGAGACCTGCGAACCTTTGGAAAACCCGCTGTCGGTATCGATCCGCAGGGACCGCTCCATCAAGTCGGTGCGGCCGACACTGCTCATTAGGCGCGATGGCAACGAACTGTACATAGAGAGCACGGCGTCCCCGATCCGCGACGGCAAGGGCAATGTCACCGGCGGCGTGCTCGTATTCCATGACGTCAGTGAATCACGCGAGCTAAACCGGCGACTGAGCTACCACGCGAGCCACGACATCCTGACGGGGCTTGTGAACCGGCGCGAATTCGAGCACCGCCTGGAACGCGCGTTGAAGAGCGCGAGAGCGCGTGAAACCTCTTATGCCCTGCTGTACCTGGACCTGGATCAGTTCAAGATCGTGAACGATTCCTGCGGTCACAGCGCGGGGGATGCGCTGCTCGGGCAACTCGGCGCGCTGCTGAAGAGCAAGATCCGCTGGCGCGACACGCTGGCGCGCCTGGGCGGCGACGAGTTCGGCGTTCTCCTGGAGAGCTGCAGTCTGGATGAGGCGATGCAATCCGCCGAGGCGCTTCGGGTCGCGATCGGGGACTACAAGTTCACCTGGGAGGAGCGCGCCTTCCGGCTCGGCGTCAGCATCGGGGTCGTGCCGATCACTGCCGACAACGAGGACGTGGCCGCGCTGTTGAGCGCCGCCGACAGTGCCTGCGCAGCTGCGAAGGAGGCAGGACGCAATCGCATTCACAGTTTCCAGGAAAACGACATCGACCTGATGCGCCGCCGCCGCGAAATGCAGTGGGCCGCGCGTATCAATAATGCGCTCGAAGAGAACCGCTTCGAGCTGTTCCGGCAGACGATCAAGCCTCTGCAGTCCGACGAGGAAGGCGCGCATTACGAAATACTCCTGCGCATGCGCGACGAGAACGGCGGCATCATTTCCCCTGGGCTCTTCATCGAAGCCGCGGAACGTTATGGAATCACGCCGAACATCGACCGCTGGGTGATCCGCAGTGCATTTCGCTGGCTGGTCTCCGAGGCCGACGAGCGCGAGCGCCTCGTCCTGTGTTCCATCAACCTGTCCGGCCAAAGCCTGGGGGACGAGAAGTTCCTGCCGTTCGTCGTCGATCAGTTCCAGATGAGCGGCATCGATGCGACCAAGATCTGTTTCGAAATCACCGAGACCGCTGCGATAGCGTCATATTCGCAAGCCAATCGGTTTATCAACGCCCTAAAGGAGCTCGGCTGCAAGTTTGCACTGGACGACTTCGGCACTGGCCTGTCGTCGTTCGGTTACCTCAAGCATTTCCCGGTGGACTTCCTCAAAATCGACGGCAGCTTCGTCAAGGAGATACTGCATGATCCGATCGACCGCGAGATGGTACGTTCGATTAATGAAATCGGTCACCTTACGGGTAAGCAAACGATTGCCGAATTTGCGGAAAACGAAGAGATCATCACGATGCTGCGGGGCATGGGCATCGACTACGCGCAGGGGTATGGCGTTTCCGAACCGAAGCGGGTGACCCGCGCCGTCGCCTGATACTTCAGTCGCTCGGTTTCTCTCGCAAGAGGGATTTGAAGCGCCGCAGGTTCTCTCTTGCAAACGCCCGCGCTTCCACTTCGTACCTGTTGTCGAAATAACCGTTCCTGCGACACTCGCGCAGATAGCTGAAGCGCTTCATGAGCCCCGGATTCCACTGACGCAAAACGTGATAGTACTCGTGCAGCATCAATTCCGGGTCACCCAGGAAAGTCTCCATGTCGCAGCCCAGGCAGATCCGGTTGGGTCGCGTCGTCACCCGGGCGCGCCGTCCGTGCAGACGCACGTACAGTGGACGCACTCTGATTTCGACGTCGTCCACCGGCTCGTTAAAAATGGTGGCCAGCGCCCGACGAACGTGCGCAGGTATCGGGTGCTCGTTTCCAGGTCCTTGCAACACCCAGGATCAATCCGAAATGTGGTTCTCATCGTCGCCCGACAGAGCGGGGTCGTCAATGGTTCGCGCGCGACCGGGTATGGAGCCAGTCGCGGCCCGGGTTGAGCGGCCGTCAGCCGAGACGGAATAGCATCGACAGGTCGGCGGCGGCGACGTTCTTGGTGATCGCGCCCGTCGAGATGTAGTCGACACCGGTCGCGGCTATGGCACGGACCGACTCGAGAGTCACGTTGCCGGAGGCCTCGAGTTCAGCGGCGCGCCCGCCCTGCGCGCGATTGATCGAGACGGCGCTCGCGAGGTCCTCGAGGCCGAAATTGTCGAGCAGGATGCGGGCAGCGCCCGCCGCGAGCGCCTCCTCGAATTCGTCGATCGTTTCGACCTCGATCTCGATCGTCGGGCGACCGGTAGCCGCGACCGGGTGCAGCCGAAAGGCTGCGGCCATGGCGGACGCGATTCCGCCGGCGCTGCGGATGTGGTTTTCCTTGATCAGGATGGCGTCGTACAAGCCGGTGCGGTGATTCATTCCGCCGCCGATGCGGACGGCGTACTTCTGCGCGAGGCGCAGTCCGGGAAGGGTCTTGCGGGTGTCGAGGATGCGTGCGCCCGTGCCGGCGATCGCTGCGACGTAGGCGGCCGTGATTGTCGCCGTGGCCGACAGTGTCTGCAGGAAATTGAGGGCCGTGCGCTCACCGGTCAGCAACACCCGGGCATTGCCGGTCAGCTTGCAGAGCACGTCGCCGCGCCCGGCGCTCTGTCCGTCGTCGATGTACCAGTCGACGCGCACGGCTGGATCCAGTTGCCGGAACACTTCATCGGCCCAGGGCCGGCCGGCGACGATCATCGGTTCGCGGGCGACGATCGCGGCGCCGGCGATGTGCTCCGCGTCGACCAGTGCGGCGGTCAGGTCACCGCTGCCGACGTCCTCTGCCAGCGCATCGTGGACGTTGCGCCGGACGGCGGCCTCGAGCGCGGCGTCCGGAGGCCTCAGCACGCACCGGACCTGCCGCCGGATACCGGGCAGGGCCGGGGCATGGCGCTAGAGGAGAAATCCGTGATGGGCGCCGACCATGCTCATGATCATGGGGATCGACAGCAAAGTGTTCGTGCGTGATGCGAGAAAGGCCGTGTTCTTGGCCTTCGCGATCTCTTCCGGCGTCGCTTTCACGATGCCGAGGACTTTCTTCTGATTCGGCCAGATCAATACCCAGACGTTGAACAGCATGATCGTGCCGAGCCAGGCGCCGATGCCGATGGTCAGTGCGTAGGTGTTGACCGGATCACTGTTCTGGCCGAGCAGGAATGCGTTCACGAACTGGCCGGTGTGCGCCAGCCAGCCCGCGCCGGTAAGCCAGGTCGCGACCGCACCCCATCGAAACCACAGGAGCGCGCGCGGGGCGACGTACTTGGTGATGCCGGCGCCGCCCGGCCCGCCCGAGTCCGACGCAGCCGCGCCGAGCGCCGGCACCTGCACGAAATTGAAATAGTAGAGCAGCCCGATCCACGTAATGCCGGCCAGCACGTGCAGCCAGATGATCACAGAGGCCTTGTCGGCCACCGTGTTGTCGCCCGTGACGAGAATAATGATCGCGGCAAGAATGAAACCGGCGATAATCGTACCGGCGACGGTCTTCAACGGATTCATAGTGGATTCCCCGTGGTTGACTCGAAGGTATTGTCCCAACCCTGCTTTCTTTTTGGTATCAGGTGCTTGGCCCCGCGGTAGTATATACGATATGCGCAAGGGAGAAGACGAGACGGTGTCGGCTGCCGCCGCGCTGGCGGCGCCCCGCTCACCGTGCATCGATGTCTGTCGACTGGACCGGCATGATCGTTGCGTCGGCTGCGGGCGAACGCTGGACGAGATCGCGCGCTGGACCTGCATGTCCGCCGCGGAACAATGGTCGGTGATCGAGCGCCTCGCACGGCAGCGGGTCGCGCCGTGAACCGCGCGGGCGTCCCGGTCACCCGCGGCCAGGCGCGGCTCGTGTTGGCCGTCGGCCTGGTGGCCGTGCTGCAGCTCGCCGGCTGTGCAGCCATGATGATGGACGGCGACGGCGGCTACCGGCCGCCGTCCGAGACTTGCTCGGCGGACCAACGTCGGGCCGGGCTATGCAAAGCGCCGTGAGTGATCGACAATGAGCGCTTGGAATCACGCGCAATCGGTCCCCATGCGGGCCATCTGGACGAACGGAAACAGGACGTGGACGTCAATACGAGAATCGAACAACAGCTGAAGTCGAACGACGTGCTGCTGTACATGAAAGGCACCCCGGATTTTCCGCAATGCGGCTTCTCGGGGCAAACGGTTGCCGCGCTCAACGCGGTCGGCAAGCCGTTCGCCTATGTCAACATCTTCGAGGACCCGGAGATTCGCGAGGGCCTGAAGGTGTACTCCAACTGGCCGACCTTCCCCCAGCTCTATGTCCGTGGCGAGCTCATCGGCGGCTGCGACATCGTGCTGGAGATGTATCAGTCCGGCGAACTGAAGAAGCTCATCGACGAAGCCGTGGGCGAGGACGTCGAGGCAGGCTAGTCGCGGGCAGCCTCAGGCCGGCAGGCCGGCTTCGAACAGCGGCCGGAATCGGTTCACGATCATGCAGAAAACGTCGGCCGTGACTTCCGCGTCATAGGCGGCCGAGTGCGCCGCGGATTCGTCAAAGGCGATTCCGGCAGCCTTCGCCGCACGCGACAGCACGGTCTGTCCGAATGCGATTCCGCACAGCGTCGCGGTATCAAAACAGCTGAACGGGTGAAACGGGTTGCGCTTGATGCCCGCCCGCCGGATCGCTTCGTTCACGAAGCCCAGATCGAAATGCGCATTGTGCCCGACCAGCACGGCGCGGCTGCAGTTGTTGTCGCGTATTGCCCTGCGTACTTCGCGGAACAAGCGGCCCAGAGCGTCGCGTTCATCGATCGCCGGGCGCAGTGGGTGGTTCGGATCGATGCCGTTGATCGCCAGCGAAGCCAGCTCGATGTTGGCACCGGCAAATGGTTTGACATGGTGGCGGATGGTCTCGCGCCGGACCAGTTCGCCGCTATCGTCGAAACCGACGATCACCGCGCCGATTTCCAGCAAGGCGTCTGTCCTGCAATTGAAGCCGCCGGTCTCGACATCGATGATGACCGGCAGGAAGCCGCGAAAGCGTTCCGCCATGCAGATTGCGCGGTCCACTTACGATATCGGCCCGAGAAGTCGTTCGTCCAGGAGGAGGCTCATGGTATAGCGAACGCCGAAACCCGTGACCTTGGTCGGAACGTGGCCGAGGCCGCCTTCGTTGTCGCCGGCGCTGAGGTCCAGGTGTATCCACGGAACATCGCCTTCGACGAATTCATTCAGGAAGGTCGCCGCATAAATGTGGTCGGCTGTCGCCTGCACCGTGCACTGCTTCAAGTCGGCGACGTCGCTCTTCAGTTCCTCCAGGAACTCCGCGCCCATGGGAAACGGCCAAACGCGTTCGCCGGACTGCTGGCCTGTGCGTTTCAAACGCGGGTGCCAGTCGGGGCGATTCGTGAAGATGCCGCAATAACGGCGGGAAATGGCGTTGATGCAGGCACCGGTCAGCGTTGCATAGTCGATGATGAGCCGCGGACGTTCGCGGCTCGCGAGCACCAGCGTGTCGGCGAGCACCAGCCGCCCTTCCGCGTCAGTGTGTATGGCCTGGATCGTCTTGCCGTTGGCCGCCGTCACCACATCGCGTGACTTGTAGGCGTCGGGCCCGATGCGGTTCTCCGTCACGGCAAGCCAGCAGTCCGCAGCGAGCGGCAGGCTCATTCGCGTGATCGCGAGCAGCGTGCCCAGCGCCACGGCACTGCCCTGCATGTCGCCATGCATGTCGAGCATCGCCTGGAATGGTTTCAGGTTGTTGCCGCCGGTGTCGAAGATGATGCCCTTGCCGACCAGGGACAGGTCGGGCACGGCATTCTTCGCGCCCGGCCGATAGCGGAGGCGCAGGACGCCGGCGCTGTCGTCGGCATTTCCCTGGGACACCGCCAAAAAAGCACCGGCGCCGAGTTTTTCCAGCTCACGCGTGGAATAGCGCTTGAACTGCCAGCCCTCGGCCTGCGCGAGCGCACGCACTATCTCCGAATAATTCACCGCGTCGAGCTTGTTCGGCGGCATGACGGTGAGCCACCGCGCCAGGTTGTTGCCCCGTGCCTCGGATTCGATGCGCGAAGTGTCCAGTCGGCTGGCCAGTCCCAGGATATGAAGGGTGCGAATGGCGGGCGCGGGCGGCTTGCTGCGGTAGGCGGGCATGCTGAACCCGGCGGCCAGTGTGGCGGCAAGCAGGCTGCGCGTGGCGCGCACCTGCGCCCCTGGTTCCAGTCCCGCAACGAGTATCGCGATCTGCGCGCCGTTCTCGGTCGCGGCGAGTGCGGCAAGCTTGCGGCCGAGATCCAGCTCATCGAAGGTGCTCGAGTTCTCCGGCAGCAGGCCTCCGCAGACCAGCGTTTGTCGCTTGTTCGACAATCGCGTCAGCAATTCGGGTGCCGATCCGCGAGTACGTTTCTGCATCGCGGACTTCAGTCGCGCGGCTTGCGGGATGGCGTTCCATGCATCGGCCGGCACTCGTGCCGGCAGTATCAGCAGCAACTTATCGACCGCTTCAAGTGACTTCGGAGTTACCTTCCCGACATGTTGGACGATTCGTATGTCCGCGGCGTCATTAAGAAGCGCGTGCATGATTGTGAAATCCCTGTGTCGTGCTTGACCCCATCGGCTCAAAGCCGGAACATTGCCGTCCCGGTACGGAGCCCGCGGTCCATCGTGATCGAGCGGTGATCGTAGCAGGACGCCTGCGTTTATTCACGCCACGAACTTTGCGGGCAGTGAACGTCCTCGAGGTTTTACGGACTTCCTATGACCCACTTCAATCTTTACGACGACGTCGATCCGCTCGAGACCAGCGAGTGGCTCGAGTCGATCGATTCGGTATTGTCGACAGGCGGTCCGGAGCGGGCACATTTCCTGCTCAACAAGATGATCGACTTTGCGCGCCGGTCGGGCGCGTACCTGCCGTACAGCCCCAATACTGCCTATCTCAACACCATCTCCACGGGCAAGCAGCCGGAGTATCCCGGCGACCGCACACTCGAAAAACGCATTGAGTCGTTGTTACGCTGGAACGCGTTGGCCATGGTCCTGCGCGCGAACAGGAAGAGCACGGAATACGGCGGGCATATTTCGAGCTACGCGTCATCGGCGACCTTGTACGAAGTCGGCTTCAATCACTTCTGGCGCGGCGCGACGGAAAAATACGGCGGCGACATGATCTTCTACCAGGGGCATTCGTCGCCGGGCATATACGCGCGCGCCTACCTCGAAGGCCGGCTCGACGACTCGCACCTGGCGCGCTTTCGTCAGGAAGTGGGCGGCGGCGGGCTGTCGTCCTATCCTCATCCCTGGCTCATGCCCGAGTTCTGGCAGTTCCCGACGGTATCGATGGGCCTCGGCCCGATGATGGCGATTTATCAGGCGCGCTTCATGCGCTACATGGAACACCGCGGCATGATCGAGCCGTCCGATCGCAAGGTCTGGGCGTTCCTCGGCGACGGCGAGATGGACGAACCGGAGTCGATGGGCGCAATCACGATGCCGGTGCGCGAGGGGCTCGACAACCTGGTGTTCGTCGTCAATTGCAACCTGCAGCGTCTCGACGGCCCGGTGCGCGGCAACGGCAAGATCATCCAGGAACTGGAAGCCGCCTTCGGCGGTGCAGGCTGGAACGTCGTCAAGGTCGTCTGGGGTTCGCGCTGGGACCCCTTGCTCGCAAACGACAACAAGGGCCTGTTGCGGAAGCTCATGGAAGAAACGGTCGACGGCGAGTACCAGACCTACAAGGCGCGCGACGGTGCCTACGTGCGTGAGAAATTCTTCGGCAAGCACCCCGAAACGCTCGAGATGGTCGCGAACATGTCGGACGAGGAAGTGTGGCGTCTGAATCGCGGCGGCCATGATCCGCTGAAGGTGTACGCGGCCTACGACGCGGCCATGCGCCACAAGGGACAGCCCACGATCATCCTGGCGAAGACCGTGAAGGGCTTCGGCATGGGCGCGGCCGGCGAGGGGCAGAACACCGCGCACCAGCAGAAGAAGATGGACGTCGAGTCGCTGAAGGATTTTCGCGATCGCTTCAACATACCGATTGCCGATGGGAAACTCGAGGAGGTGCCGTTCTACCGGCCGGCCCGGGACAGTGAGGAACTCGAGTACCTGCACGAGCGCCGGAAGGCGCTGGGAGGTTTCCTGCCGGCACGGCGAGCCGGTACTCGGTCGCTGCCGGTGCCCGCGCTGGATGCCTTCAAGGCACAGCTCGAGGGCACGGGCGAGCGCGAGGCATCTACGACGATGGCTTTCGTGCGTATCCTCAACGCCCTCATCCGTGACAAGGAGATCGGCAAGCATGTGGTGCCGATCGTCCCCGACGAGGCGCGCACCTTCGGCATGGAAGGCATGTTCCGGCAGGTCGGCATTTATTCCTCGAAAGGCCAGCTGTACGAGCCGGAGGATGCCGGCGAACTGATGTGGTATCGCGAGGACAAGAAGGGGCAGATCCTCGAGGAAGGCATCAACGAGGCCGGCTCCTATTGTTCCTGGGCGGCGGCCGGCACCAGCTATTCCAACCATGGCGTGCCGATGGTGCCGTTCTTCATCTATTACTCGATGTTCGGCTTTCAGCGCATCGGCGATTTCATCTGGGCAGGCGGCGACCAGCAGGCACGCGGATTTCTCATCGGCGCAACGGCCGGACGTACGACGCTGGCCGGCGAAGGCCTCCAGCACCAGGATGGCCACAGCCACGTCTCCGCATCGACCGTCCCGAACTGTGTGTCCTACGACCCGACCTACGCCTACGAGCTCGCCGTCATCATCCAGGACGGATTGCGGCGCATGCTCGGCGAGCGCGAGAGCGTTTTCTATTACATCACCTGCATGAACGAGAACTACGTGCATCCGGCGATGCCGGCGGGCGTCGAGGAAGGAATTCTCAAGGGCATGTACCTGCTGAAGACCGGGGGCCAGGGCAAGATCCGTGCGCAACTGCTCGGTTCGGGCACCATCCTGCGCGAGGTGCTCGCAGCCGCAGAGCTGTTGCAGAAGGACTTTCGCCTGCCGGCCGATGTGTGGTCGGTTACGAGTTTTAACGAACTGCGGCGCGATGCCATGGCGGTTGAGCGCTGGAACCAGCTGCATCCGGCCGAGAAGCCGCGCAAGTGCTACATCGAGAACTGCTTCACGAAGCGGCCGGGGCCGTACATCGCCGCAACCGACTACATGAAGATCCACCCGGACCAGATTCAACGCTGGGTGCCCGGAACCTACGTCTCACTGGGTACGGACGGCTTTGGCCGCAGCGACGGACGCGCGGCGCTCCGGCGACACTTCGAGGTCGATCGGCACTACATCGCCGTCACTGCGCTCAAGGCACTAGCCGACGATGGCGCGCTCGACTTGAAGACGGTTTCACAGGCGATCGCCAAGTACGGGATCGACCCGGACCGGGCCGACCCGGTCACGCTGTAGGCGAAGCGGGAGTCGCGCGTGGCGAAGACCATCGACATCGTCGTACCCGATCTCGGGGATTTTGCGGACGTCGAGATCATCGAGGTGCTGGTCGCGCCCGGCGACAGCGTGACCCGGGAAGCAGGCCTCATCACGCTCGAGACCGACAAGGCCGCGATGGACGTGCCGGCCCCCGCGGACGGCGTCATCGAGGAAGTATCGGTCAAGGTCGGCGGCAAAGTGTCGTCCGGCGACGTGATCGGCCGTTTGCGTCTCGCCGGCAAAGGTGCGGCGGCGGGCGAGGATGAGCCATCGACCGGCACGGAGGACGCGGCCAGGCCCGCGCACGCGACGACCGGCGAAACTACGGTGCTGGCGGACCCGGAGGAAGCGCCGCGCAAGGCCGGCGGCGTGCAGACGCTCGTGGTACCCGAGCTCGGTGATTTCGAGGACGTCGCGATCATCGAGGTGCACGTCAGCGCCGGCGACGACCTTGCCGTCGATGACCCCCTGATCACGCTCGAGACCGACAAGGCGGCCATGGACGTGCCGGCAATCGCGGCGGGCACCGTGCGCGAAGTGCTCGTCAAGGTCGGAGACAAGGTGTCCGCCGGCTCGTCGATCGCGATGATCGATGTCACGCAGCACCCCGCTGCGGATGGCGCGGGCCCCGACACCGATCAAACTGCCGCGCGACCCGCGCCGTTGAAAGCACAGCCTGCCGCAGCGCCGACGCGGCCGGATCGCGACTCCGCGCCGCCGCCGGCCGCACCGCGGTCGGTCGCGCTGCCGCCCGTGGACGAGGCCGGTTTTGCACGCGCGCATGCGAGCCCGTCGGTGCGCAAACTCGCGCGCGAACTCGGCGTCGACCTCGTGCGCGTGAAAGGCAGCGGCAAGAAGAACCGTGTGCTGCACGAGGACGTCAAGGTCTTCGTCAAGTCGATACTCAGCGGACAGGCGCCCGCGCCCGGCGGCGCCGCGTTGCCGAAGGTCCCGAGCGTCGATTTCGCCCGGTTCGGCCCGGTCGACGTGCAGCCGCTGACGCGTATCCAAAAAATCGCCGGCCCGCGCCTGCAGGCGAGCTGGGTCAACCTGCCGCACGTCACGCAACACGACGAGGCCGACATCACGGACCTGGAGGCGCGGCGCCAGGAGCTGAAAGGCCCTGCGAAGGAACGCGGCATTCCGCTGACACCGCTCGCCTTCATCCTGAAGGGTTGCGTCGCCGCGCTGAAGGAATTTCCCCGGGTCAACGCTTCGTTGTCCGACGATGGCGCGAACCTGGTGCTGAAGAAGTACCTACACCTCGGTTTTGCGGCCGATACCGAGCAGGGGCTCGTCGTACCGGTGATTCGCGACGCCGACAAGAAAGACGTTTACGAACTGGCGGCCGAACTGCGCGACCTGTCACAAGCGGCCCGTGACGGCAAGCTGAAGGCGGACCAGCTGCAAGGCGCCTCGTTCACGGTGTCGAGTCTGGGCGGCATCGGCGGCACGGCCTTCACGCCGATCGTCAACGCGCCCGAGGTGGCCATCCTCGGCGTGTCCCGTTCGAGCATCAAGCCGGTCTGGGACGGCGAGACGTTCCGGCCACGGCTCATGCTGCCCTTGTCCCTGTCCTACGACCACCGCGTGATCGACGGCGCGCTGGCGGTGCGTTTCACGACCTATCTCGGCCAGGCGCTCGCCCAAGTGGACAGGCTGCTGCAGGCAATCCCCTGATGGCCGAAACCGTGCGCCTGACCGTGCCCGACCTGGGCGATTTCAGCGATGTCGAGGTCATCGAGATCCTCGTTGCGCCGGGCGACACGGTCGGGATCGAGGATCCGCTGGTCACGCTGGAAACCGACAAGGCGGCGATGGACATTCCGTCGACGGCCGCAGGCAGGATCGTCTCGGTGGCCGTGAAGCGTGGCGATCGCGTGAATTCCGGCGACGCGATCGCGACGCTCGAATCCGAGAGGCCGGCAGAGCCGGCGCCGCGTCCCGCCGCGGGTGGCGCGGACGACGCGGAACCGGCGGAGGTGAAGACGCAGGTCATGACGCGCGCGGAAATCGCCCATGCGACCGGCGCCGCGGGCAAGGCGCCGCAGCCGGCGCGCAAAACGGAAGGCGATGCGACGCACCAGGCGCAGCTCGTCGTGATCGGCGCCGGCCCTGGCGGCTATACCGCCGCATTCCGCGCTGCCGACCTAGGCCTCGATGTCGTGCTGGTGGAGCGCTGGCCGATGCTGGGCGGCGTCTGCCTCAACGTCGGCTGCATTCCGTCGAAGGCCCTGCTGCACGCGGCCAAAGTGATCGACGATGCCGAGGCGATGGCGGCGCACGGCGTGGAGTTCGGGCCGCCGCGGGTTGACGCCGACAAGCTGCGCGCCTGGAAGAACAAGGTCGTCGGCCGGCTCGTCGGCGGGCTCGAGCAGCTGGCCCGGCAGCGCAAGGTACGCGTGCTGCACGGCTTGGCGCAGTTCGCTTCGCCCAAGCGGCTCGAACTCGACAATGGCGACACGATCGAATTCAAGCAATGCATCATCGCCGCGGGCTCGGAACCCGCCATGCTGCCGGGACTGCCGGACGATCCGCGCATCGTCGATTCGACCGGCGCGCTGGAACTCGATCCGCTGCCCAAGCGCCTGCTGGTCGTCGGCGGCGGCATCATCGGCCTGGAAATGGCCTGCGTCCACGCGGCGCTGGGGGCCAGGGTCAGCGTCGTCGAACTGACCGATGCGCTGATGCCCGGTACCGACAAGGACCTCCTGCGGCCCTTCATGAAAATAGTCAAGCCGCGTTACGAGTCGATCATGGTGTCGACGAAAGTGACGGGCATGCGTGCGACGAAACCGGGCATCGAGGTGTCCTTCGAGGGCAAGGACGCACCCGCGTCCGCGGTGTACGACAAGGTGCTGATGGCAATCGGTCGGCGCGCCAACGGCGACCGGCTGGCCGCGGAGCAGGCCGGGGTCGAAGTCGACCAGCGCGGGATCATCCGGGTCGACAAGCAGATGCGCACGAACGTGCCGCACATCTTCGCCATCGGCGACCTCGCCGGCGGGCCGATGCTTGCGCACAAGGCGACGCACGAGGCGAAAGTCGCCGCCGAAGTGGCGGCAGGAGAGAAGAGCCATTTCGACGCCCGCGCGATTCCCTCGGTGGCGTATACGGACCCCGAAATCGCGTGGGCCGGCCTCACGGAAACCGAGGCGAAGGCACAAGACATCCCTTACGAAAAAATCACGATCCCCTGGGCGGCGAGCGGCCGCGCACTGTCGCTTGGCAGGGACGAGGGATTCACCAAGCTCCTGTTCGACCCGCAGAGTCGTGTCGTGCTCGGCGGCGCGATCGTCGGACCGAATGCCGGTGAGCTCATTTCCGAAGTCGTGCTCGCTATCGAGATGGGCGCCGACGCGACCGACCTCAGTCTCACGATCCATCCGCACCCGACCCTG
This sequence comes from uncultured Pseudomonadota bacterium, assembly GCA_963770585.1. Taxonomy (GTDB): domain Bacteria; phylum Pseudomonadota; class Gammaproteobacteria; order Steroidobacterales; family Woeseiaceae; genus UBA1847. The sequence continues at coordinate 773,314 of CAVYQH010000001.1, forward strand.
TCCGAGACCATCGCATTCGCGGCTGAGGGCATGGACGGGTCGCTGACGGACCTCTACATGCCCCGGCAGAAGCGCAGCTGATGGCGGGGAAGATTCGTTTGCGGCAGGCGTCGAGGTAGCAAGGCATGGTCAACGAGTGGCATCGTCTCGTGCGGGGCATCGCTCTATTGCTCGCGCTGTCGCTCGTCGCCTGTCAGGACGAGCAGGCCGGGCGCGCCGATGCACCGGCCGCCCCGCCCGTCGCGCGCGAGCAGAAGTACGAGTGGTACCTGGAGTACGAGACCCCGGGCGGCGAGAGCGTCGTGACACGGACGGTCGACGGGCGGATCACGAACGAGTCCTTCCTGCACTGGAACAATCGGGAGTACCGACTCAAAGGCGATACGCAACTCGATGAGAACGGGATGACCGTCGCACAGACGCTCACGGGCACCTCCGCGTTCGGTGCGCCGATAGACGAGACGTTCCGCTACGAGGACGGGCTGGCCACCTGGCGTACGCCGGGCGAGGGCGGCTCGGCGACGAGCGACGAACCGGCGTTCTACCTGCCGCTGGAATGGGCCGCCATCGGCTCGCTGGAAGCGCTGGTGCAGGCGGCCGTGCGCGAGGTCGACCACGAATTGCCGCTGTTCCCGCAGGGTACTGCGCACGTCGAGAAAGTCGCCGAGAAGACGGTTCAAGTGCCGGGTGGCGACCAGGTCCTGTCGTTGTATGCCATCTCCGGCACCGATTTCACGCCGGACTACGCCTGGTTCGATGCCGACCTCGCACTGGCGGCGCAGGCGAACCCGGGATTCGGGATGGTGCGCGAAGGCTTTAGCGTTGCAGTCCTGAAGGAACTCACCGATGCGCAGACCGCAGCGGACGCCGCGCATGTTGCGCAATTATCGGCGGAACTCGCGCACCGGATCGAGGGTCCGGTGCTCATTCGCAATGTCGCCGTCGTCGACGTGCAGTCCGGCACGCTGCTCGAGGACCGCAACGTGCTGCTGGCCGACGGCAAGATCCGGCAGATCACGTCGGCACCGGTGGACGTGGAAACGGCGCTCACGATCGACGGCACCGGCAAGTACCTCATGCCGGGCATCTGGGACATGCACGGTCACTTCTCCATCGCGGAGGGCATCCTGAACATCGCCGGCGGCGTCACGAGCGTGCGCGACCTCGGCAACCTGCACGAAGCGCTGATGGAACTCACGCGGAAGTTCGATTCCGGCGAAGTGATCGGGCCGCACACCTATCGCGCCGGTTTCTTGGACCGCGCCGGTCCGTATGCCGCGGGGGCCGCCGCGACCTCGCTAGAGGATGCGCTCTCGCGGGTCGACTTCTACCACGACAACGGCTATACGCAGGTCAAGCTGTACAGCTCGATCGAGCCGGACTGGGTGGCGCCTATCGCGGCTCATGCGCATGAACTCGGCATGCGGGTCAGTGGCCACATACCGGCATTCATGTCCGCGGAGCAGGCGGTACGAGCCGGATTCGACGAGATACAGCACATCAACATGGTGTTCCTGAATTTTCTGGCCGGTGACCACGAAGATACCCGCAAGCAACTGCGCTTCACGCTGTACGGCGATGAAGCGGGGAACCTGGATCTCGAAGGCGCCGAGGTCCGGGCTTTTCTCGACTTGCTCGCCGAGAACGAGATCGTCGTCGACCCGACCGCCGCCATCTTCGAAACGCAGCTCATTCATCACCGCGGCGAACCCGATCCGACTTTCGCCGCTGTCGTGGAACATCTGCCGCCGTCGGTTGCACGACCGATGTACAACCCGGAAATGGAGATGGGCGACAAGGTCGCGGAATGGGCACGATCGGCGCGGGCGCAGGCGGGCATGCTGAAGGCGCTGCACGAGCGCGGCATACAACTCGTTGCCGGCAGCGACAGCATTGCGGCATTCACGCTGCATCGCGAGCTGGAAGTGTACGCAGAGGCGGGGATACCGGCGCCGGACGTGCTGCGGATAGCGACCCTGGACTCGGCGCGCGTGGTCGGCGTCGATCAGCGCACCGGATCCGTCAGCGAGGGCAAGGATGCCGACCTGATCCTGCTGACCGGCAACCCGCTGGCTGACGTGAGCGCCGTGCGCCTTGCGACGCTGGTGGTCAAGGGTGATACCTATTATCAGCCGGACCGCCTGTACGATGCGGTCGGCGTGCGCCCGTTCGTGGAGAGCGAAGGCCTGTCCGCCGCGCAGCCGGCGAGCGCGCCGGCCCGCGGCGCTCACTGAACCGGGTAGGCCGGCCGCACGACGGGATAGATATCGTCGAGCGGCACGGAGCGCCCGTCGTCCTGCACGATGCGGCAGTGGTAGCGCTGCAGGCGCGACGGTTCCTGTTCCAGCTGGTGATGCGCCGGCGGCATCTCCGATTCGAGCATCGGAAATGCACTTTGACGAAGATCGACGTGCCCGGCTAGGTCAGGTTCAGTGTCGAGCCGAACGGCACCGTCTCGTTCATGCCGGCGCCGGCGCGGTACACCCATTCTCGTTGCGCCCGATTGAAAGGCATCTCCTCGCGGTCCAGTGCGAAGAAATACTGGCGGAGGAAATCGGCGAGTCGTTCGAAGAGCCCGCGAAACCGTCCGATCACCGGAAAGTTGCGGCGCACGGCATCCTTGGTTTGCAGCAAGTCGATGACGAACATGACCAGCAGTTCCAGCAGGCCGACACCCAACAGGAAAATGAGCAGCGCAGACAGCCACTCGAGTGCGCGCATGGTCAGGTGAAACGGCTCGGTCAATCGAACCCCCGGTAGAGTACCGGTCCGCGCGCCGTGCGCGAACACCGCTAGTGCCGACGGCTCCCCAGGCTGACGAGCATCAGATGGTCCAGGCTCAGCTTGCCGCCGCCCTGAAATACGAGCGGCACGAGCATTGCGATGAACAGTAACGGAATCCGGTAGTTCCCGAAACCCTTGTCGGTGACGGTGTAGCCTCGCCACAGTTCGGCGAAGGTGGCGAAGCTTTCGGGCCAGTGTACGGCGGCGATGGCCTGGACGGTCACGGCGATGAGCGCCGCGGCCCAGAACCGGGTCGCGAGCCCGAGCCCCAGGCAGACGCCGCCCAGGATTTCCGTCCAGGTTGCGAGGAACCAGCTGATGGCAGCCGGCACGAGATCGAAGGGAAAGAGGAACTGCTCCTGCACGTTGCCGAACCAGTTCTCGCCGTCGCGTTTGCCGATGCCGGCGCTGGTGAACTCCCAGGCCAGCAGCAGCCGGATCGGCAGCAAGGCGAAGCATGCGCTCGACGCATCGAGCGCGGCACGGGTTGTGCTGCAGGCGGCGAGCAGCCGTCGCACGGGCGCCATGCTCAACGCCGCCGGCTGCCGGCGAGCAGGCCGCGCTTGCGCATCTCCCGCAGCATGTGCGCGCCGTGCGCGACGAAAGTACGGGTGTCCGCGAACGCGATCTCGTGTGCCAGGTTTTCGAGCAGCTGCCGGCCCGTCTGTTGCCCGGGATTGTCGCGAACTCGCGCCAGCAAGGCCGCGGTGACCACATTGAGTTCCGCGAAGTGGACTTTCTCGTCCGGGCCGCGAAAGACGGCAAGGTGCACCGGTTCGGCCGCCGGTGCATCCGGGATATAGTCTGCCGACACTCTGTGCACCGGCCAGCGATACGCATGCACGCGGCATGCGACCGTGGCCACCGGCACGCCCGCGAGCAGGTCGCCGCCCGGATCGACGGCGACATGCGGGTCGGTTTCGGCGCAGAGTGCCACCTCCAGTTCGGCATATTCGTAATGCGCGAGCTCGGCCTGAAACGGGAGATCGTCGCTGCCTGCGATGAGCCCCGACTCGAGAAAGCGCAGGAATTCGCGCGGCAGCTGCGGGAAGTACGGCGTCGTCGCGCGATGCTGGCGCAGGAACGCGCGGACCAGGCGGCCCCAGCCGGCGTCGCCCTGCAAGCGGCGCAGGACCGGGAACGTTGTGCCGAGCAGGTTGCGCAGGTTGTTGAAGAACAGGTCGCGGTAGACGGCCATGCGGCGGGGATCGACGCCGTCGGGAACGGCCGTGTTGTCCGGGTCGCGAATGTAGGCGGCGAAAGCATATTGCCGAGCCTGGAAGGCGGGACGTTCAGCCATGACTGACCTGCCCGCGGCAGGTTTCCGTCTGCAGGCTGCGGATGCGCCGCACTTCGGCGAGGAGCTCGGCCACCGGCGGGAAATTGAAGTCGCGTTCGAGCAGGGTCGGCACGGGCCCGAACAGTGCGTAGGCCTCGGCGAGCAGCGACCAGGCCGTGTCGTCGACGGGCGCGCCGTGCGTGTCGATGCGCAGATCCTGCGCCTCGACATGGTGGCCGGCGATGTGAAAATAGCGGATGCGTTGCGCCGGCATCGCCTGCAGGAATGTGCGTGCGTCATAGCCGTGATTGACGCTGTTCACGACGATGTTGTTGATGTCCAGCATGAGGTCGCAATCCGCTTCCTCGAGTACGGCCAGCGTGAACGCCAACTCGCCGAGTTCGGTCAAGGCAGGCGTGTAATAGGAGACGTTCTCGAGCGCGATGCGCCTGCCGAGTATGTCCTGCACGCGGCGCACCCGGCTTGCAACCCAGCGCACGGCTTCCGCCGTGAACGGGATCGGCATCAGGTCGTACAGTTGCCCGTCGTCGCTGCAATAACTGAGGTGCTCCGAATACTGCCGTATGCCGTGCTCGTCTATGAACGCCCCGACGGCACGGACGAGGTCTTCGTCGAGCGGCGCCGGCGAGCCGATCGACAGCGACAGCCCGTGAACCACGAAAGGATAACGTTCCGTGAAGTAGCGCAGTTGCCGGCCGAGGCGTCCGCCCACGCCGATCCAGTTCTCGGGCGCCACTTCCATGAAGTCGACCTCCGGCGATGGCTCGGTCATGAGGGGCTCGATCAGCGGCCGTCGCAGGCCCAGGCCGGCGCCGTTGACGGGGAACCGTGTCGCTGTGGCTGTCATCGCGAGTCGTGTGTCGGCATGGCGTTTTGACCGGGCGGCCCCTCTACTTATTACAGGTCGCCGGCGACCCGCCGCAGCCGCTCGAGATAGCGGGCCTCGTCCGGCGCGGCATTGCCGGATTGCGCTTCCCACAAGGATTCCGCGAGGCATTCGATCATGCGGTGTTCGGCCACATGCGCGTCGCCGCAGCGCGCGACGATCCGCGGGTAGAGGCCGGCGATGCCTGCCGGGCGGTCCGTGGCGAGCTGCTCGCGCAGGCCGAGGTGCAGGCCCATGTGCAGGAAGGGGTTCGTACGGCCGCCCTCGGGTGCGTAGTCGCGATCGAGCCCGCCGGCGTCGAGCGCGGCGTGATACTCGGGATGTTCGGCGACGACGTCCGCGATGCGCGGTCTCGAGCGGGGACAGCGGCAATCCATCGCGGCGCTTCTGCCAGGCTTCGGCATACATGCGGCGCAGCGTTTCACGGTCGCGGGAAAAGATCATGCGAGTACCTTGTGCCGGTATTCGCAGTACTCGACGATCGGGCACTGTCCGCACAGCGGTTTGCGCGCTTTGCATACATAGCGGCCGTGCAGGATCAGCCAGTGGTGAGCGTGCTGCCGGAATTCTGCGGGCGTCGTCCGCAGGAGTCGCTGCTCGACCGCGAGCGGCGTTCTGCCCGGCGCGATTCCGGTCCGGTTCGCGACCCGGAAGATATGCGTATCGACCGCGATCGTCGGTTCGCCGAACGCGGTGTTCAGCACCACGTTCGCCGTCTTGCGGCCGACGCCCGGCAGGCGTTCCAGCGCGGCACGTTCGCGCGGCACCTCGCCGCCGTGCTCCGTGAGCAGGATCCGGCAGGTTTCGATGATGTTCCGGGCCTTGCTGTTGTACAGGCCGATCGTGCGGATGTATTCCGACAGCCCTTCGACGCCGAGGTCCAGGATGGCCTGCGGCGTGTTCGCGACCGGGAACAGTTTCGCCGTGGCCTTGTTGACGCCCGCATCGGTGGCCTGGGCGGACAGTATGACCGCGACCAGGAGCTCGAACGTCGACCCGTAGCTGAGCTCCGTGTCCGGATCGGGGTCGAGGGCCCGCAGGCGTTCGAAGATGGCGCGTCGTCGTTCGCGGTTCATGGAGTCTCAGTGCCCGAGGCGCCGGCGGATCGCGCGCGTCGGCGCGACCTGCCCGCGTTCGCGCCTGCGACGATCGAGCGCGTTCTTGCCCGCCACGGCCAGCGCCAGCGCGAAGAATGCGCCGGGCGGCAGGATCGCCAGCAGCCAGCCGCCGTCGGTGAGTTCGAGACCTTTCGAGGGCGCGCCGCCGAACAGGAGACCCAGGTCCGCGAACAGGGTGCCGTTGCCCAGCAGTTCACGCACGAAACCGATGCCGGCCAGGAGCAGCGCGAATCCCGCGCCCATGCCGAGGCCGTCGACGAGGCTCCTCGCGATCCCGTGGCGTGAGGCGAACACTTCCGCGCGCGCGACGATCGCGCAGTTCGTGACGATCAGCGGAATGAAAATGCCGAGTGAGCGGTCCAGCGTCGGGAACCAGGCCTTGAACACGAGTTCCACGCAGGTGACCAGGCTCGCGATGAGGAGCACGTAGATCGGGATGCGAATCTCCGGGCGTAGCCAGCGGCGCGTCGCCGATACGAGGCCGTTCGACGCGACCAGCACGGAGAGAGTGGCGAGGCCGAGCCCCAGTCCGTTCACGAACGAGGTCGTCACGGCCAGGAGCGGGCACATGCCGAGGAGTTGCACCAGGCCGGGATTGTCCCGCCAGAGCCCCGGCCACAGTTGCTGGAACAGCCCCTCGCGGCTCATGGCGACTCTTCCTCGCGCTGCGCGAATACCTCGTCCCGATGGTCCTGGTACCAGACCAGGGTCTCGCGGATGGCCTTCAGCACCGCACGCGGGGTGACCGAAGCCCCGGACAGCTGGTCGAATTCGCCCCCGTCGCGTTTCAGGCGCCAGCCCGGCAAGTCGGGGTCGGCGAGCGAGCGTCCGTTGAACTGTTCGACCCAGTCGCTCCGGTCCTCGTCGATGGCGTCGCCGAGCCCCGGCGTTTCGCGATGCTCCAGTATCCGCACGCCGGTGACGCCGCCTTCGTAAGCGACGCCGACGAGGACGCGAATCGGGCCGGCGTAGCCGTCCCGTGCCGTCACCGCAAAGAGCGCGGCGACCGGCTGTCCCTCGCGGTAAACGCGGTAGACGATCACCGGGTCCGGGCCCGGCAGGCCGTGCGGCGGCGCAATCACGAGCCGGGATTCGGACAGCTTGCCGTCGAAGAACAGTCCCGCGAGCGCCGGTTCCAGGCTTTGTTCGAGCAGCGCCTGCTGGTTGGCGTCGATCCTTTCGCGCGTCAGGTGCCAGGTCGTCGCGACCAGGCCCGCGCAGACCGCCGCGATGGCGGCCAGCGTCAGCCCGCTTCGTGCGACCTCGTTCATGGCCGCGCGTCCTTCTGGCGGCCGGACGCCGCCCGGGCGCGGCGCCGCGTACGCCCGACGATGCGCGGCCGGGTGATGCGGTCGATCGCGGGCGCGGCGAGGTTCATGAGCAACACCGCGAAGGCAACGCCGTCCGCGTACGCGCCAAAGGTGCGGATCGCATAGATGAGCAAACCGATGCCGAGCCCGTAAAGCAGCCGCCCGCGCGGGCTGGTCGCCGCGGTCACCGGGTCGGTCGCGATGAAAAAAGCGCACAGGATGGTCGCGCCCGCGAACAGGTGGAAGCCGGGGCTCGGGTTGGTGCCGGGGTCGACCAGGTACATGACGCCGGCCGGCACCAGCAGTCCGAGCCCCACGCCGAGGGGAATCTGCCAGCGGATGATGCCGCGAATCAGGAGCCAGAAACCGCCGATCGCCACGAAATTGCCGATCCATTCCCAGCCGCGCCCGCCGAAATCGCCCATGATCGGCAAGGTCCCGATCTCGTCGACGGTGCGGGCGTTGTTGAGTCCCGATTTCATGGCGTCGAGCGGCGTCGCGCGACTGACGGCATCGAAACTCAGCAGGTCCGGCAGCTGCCCGGTAAGCGTGTAGCGCAGGGTCTCGAAGAACCGCAGGTACTCGTAATCGAGGTCGCCCATGCGCGGCGCGACCCACAGGCTGAGGTGCATCGGGAAGGCGATCAGGACGGCGACGTATCCGGCCATGGCGGGGTTGAACAGGTTGAAGCCGAGACCGCCGTACAGGTGCTTCGCGACGACGATGGCGAACAGGGCAGCGGTGGCCGTCACCCACCACGGCGTCAGCGACGGCAGCGCGAAAGCGAGCAAAGCGGCCGTGACCAGCGCGCTCAGATCTTCGAGCGCCGGCAGGGGATCCCGCCCCCGGAGCCGCATCATCGCCGCCTCTCCGGCGACGCAGAAGATCGCTGCGATGACGAAGTTGAACAGGAAACCCGGACCGAAGAACCAGATGTGAGCCAGCGCCGCCGGGATGAGCGCCAGCAACACCTGGAGCATGACCGCCTGCACGTTCGATGCTGGGGACAGATAGGGTGCTTCGCGGCGCTCGAACTCCACGCTCAGTCCTCGTCCCTGTCGCGCCGCCGGCGCAGGATCTCGGCGATCGCGCGCGGGCCGGCCTTGCGCGCCTCGGACTTCTGTCGCGCGAGTTCGTCCTCGCGCTCCTCTCGTTCGCGCACGATCCGTTCGGTGCGCGCTTCGTAACGATGACGAGCCCGCTCTGCGCGGGCCTTCTCGTCGGCCAGTTCCTGGATGCGCGCCTTGGCTTTGCGAAAATCGGCCGTGAGCGGGATGTGACTCGGACAGACCAGGTCGCAGCAGCCGCATTCGATGCAGTCCGTCAGGCCGTGCAGGCGGAGTTTGCGCTCGTCGTCCGCGGCCGCATACCAGTACAACTGTTGCGGCAACAACTGCACCGGGCAGACGTCGGAACAATTGCCACAGCGGATGCACTGGTGCTCGGGGCCGGTCGTCGGCGGCTCCGAAAGTACGAGGATGCAGTTGCTCGCCTTGACCAGCGGCACGCGATCCGTGTGTCACCGAACGGCCGGTCATGGGCCCGCCGATCACGAGCCAGCGTGCCGCGGGCGGTGTAGCCGCCGGCGAACTGGACGAGTGCCGCGACGGTGGTGCCGAGACGCGCCCGCACATTCATGGGCGTCGCGCACGCCGTCGCCGGTGATGGTCGTGACGCGCGAGATCAGAGGTTCGCCGCGTTCGATCCAGTCGTGAATCGCGACCGCGGTGCCGACGTTCTGCACGAGGCAGCCGATGTCCGACGGCAATCCGCCGCTCGGTACCTCGCGGTTGGTCACGAGCTGCACGAGCTGGTCTCTCGCCGCCGGACGGATAGATCGTCGGCACCTGCTTCAGCACGATGCGCTCGTCGCGCGCATCGGTAAGTGCTGCGGCCAGCGCGCGCAACGCCTCGGGCTTGTCGCTTTCCACGACGATGTAACAGGAGCTGAGACCCAGCACGTGCATGAGGATCCGGCTGCCGTCGACGACCGCGTCGGCGCGTTCCCGCATGAGCACGTCGTCGCAGCTGATGTAGGGTTCGCACTCGACGCCGTTCAACAGGAGGTGGTCGAGCTTGCAGGTGTTCGCCTGGATCAGCTTCTGCGCCGTGGGAAACGCCGCGCCGCCGAGTCCGACGATGCCGCCGTCCAGGATCCGCTGCGCGAGTTCCTGCGGCGCAGTCTCGGTGTAGGGCGGTCGCGGTGCCGGGTCCAGTGCGCGATCCTCGCCATCCGTTTCGATGACGATGCACGGGGCACGGTCGCCGAGACGCCGCACGATGGGCCAGGCCTCGATCCCGACTACCGTGCCCGACGAGGAGGCGTGCACCGGCGCACCGAGCGAGCCTTCCTGCGCGGCGATCAGCTGTCCCTTGAGCACCCGCTCGCCGACCTGCACGACGGGATGCGCCGGCGCGCCGACGTGTTGCGACGAGCGGCAGTACGAGCTGTGCCGGGATCGGCACCTCCCGGATGCCAGCCGCCGTCGCCGGGGCTTTGTGGGCTTCGAGCCGCAGTCCGCCATGCAACTTGCCGAGGTCATAGGTAGGGGCGCTCACGCGACCCGTCCCAGGCTGATGCAATCGACCGGACAGGGCGCGATACACAGTTCGCAGCCCGTGCACTCGTCCCGGATGACGGTATGCATGAAGTGCGGCGCGCCGACGATTGCATCGACCGGGCAGGCGTTGCGGCAGTGCATGCAGCCGATGCACCGGTCCTCGTCGATGACGGCGACCATGCGGCCGGACGGCGCCGGGACGGGGAGGGGCAGCGTGTCCCGGCCGAGCAGTTCGGCCAGGCGCGCGATCGTTGCGGTCCCGCCCGGCGGACACAGGTTGATTGCGGCGCGCCCGTCGACCAGAGCCTCTGCATACGGGCGGCAGCCCGGGAAGCCGCATTGCGCACACTGCGTCTGGGGCAGCAGCGCGTTCACCCGTTCGACGAGGTCGCTTGCGGCCGGCGGCAAGCGCCGCCCGGCGAATGCGAGCAGCAATCCGGCGACAGCGGCGAGCACCGCTATCGTCACCACGGCAGTGACGATCGCGCCCATGGCGGATCAGGGACGGGCCATGCCGGCGAAACCCATGAACGCGAGCGACATGATGCCCGCGGTCACGAGTGCAATCGCCGTGCCGCGAAACGGCGCGGGAACGTCGGCTGCTTCGAGCCGTTCGCGAATCGCCGAAAACAGCACGAGTACGAGTGCGAAGCCCGCCGCCGCGCCCAACCCGAAAAACACCGACTCGACGAAACTGTTCGACTCCTGAACGTTGATAAGCGCGACGCCCAGCACGGCGCAGTTGGTGGCGATCAGCGGAATGAAGATGCCCAGTAACTGGTCGAGCAGGGGGCTCAGGCGCCGCACCATGATCTCCGTGAACTGCACGGTGCCCGCGATCACGAGTATGAAACTGATGGTGCGCAGGTACTCGAGTTCGAGCGGGACCAGAAGGTACTGGTGCAGCAGGTAGGCCACCGCCGAAGACAGCGTCAGCACGAAGGCCGTGGCGAGCGACATCCCGGCCGCGGCGTCGAGGTTCCGCGACACACCCATGAACGGACACAGGCCGAGGAAACGGGTCAGGACGAAATTGTTGACCAGTATGGTGCCGACCAGAATGACGACGATCTCGCTCATCGCCGCCAATTCTACTTGACGCGCATCCCCGCTTCAGCGCCTTGATCCGGCGACAGCAAGAAGATGTCTTTGCCCCCGGGACCCGCGGCGAGCACCATGCCCTCGGACACGCCGAAGCGCATCTTCCGCGGCGCCAGGTTGGCGACGACGACCACGTGGCGACCGACTAGCGACTCCGGTGCGTAGGCGGACTTGATGCCCGCGAACACCGTGCGCTCCGAACCGCCGAGATCGAGCGTGAGCCGCAACAACTTGTCCGCGCCGGCGACCGGCTCGGCCGCGCGGACGCGCGCGACCCGCAGGTCGACCCGCCCGAATTCCTCCATGCCGATGAGGTCGGCATCGGCGGCAGGCGCCGGCTTTGCCTGCGTGTCCTTCGATTGCTCGAGCATGCTGGCTACCTTGTCGGGCTCGACCCGCGTCAAGAGGGGCGCGAACGCGTTGATGGTCCGCGCGAGCAGCGGCTCTGCGGCGTCCGTCCAGCGCCACGCGTCATCGCCGAGGAACGCGCGTGCGCGGGCCGCAACCTCGGGCAGCACCGGCGCCAGGTAAATCATCAGGCTGCGGAACTGGTTGAGGCCCTGGGTGCACACTGCCTGGACCTCGGCTGCGCGCGCGGGGTCCTTGGCCATCAGCCAGGGTTTGTGTTCGTCGATGTAGCGGTTCGCGTCATCGGCGAGCGCCATGATCCTGCGCATGGCCTTCGAATACTCGCGGCGCTCGTAGTGCGCGGCGATCTCGTCGGCCGCGCCGGCGGAGGCGGCGAACAGGTCCGGTTCCGGCAATGCATCGGCCAGCCGGCCGGCGAAGCGCTTGCTCACGAAGCCCGCGCAACGGCTGGCGATGTTGACCAGCTTGCCGATCAGGTCCGCGTTCACGCGGCTCACGAAATCTTCGAGGTTGAGGTCGATGTCCTCGATCGTCGGCCCGAGCTTCGCCGCGATAGTAATAGCGCAGGTAGCTGGGATCGAGGTTGTCGAGATAGGTGCGGGCCTTGATGAAGGTGCCGCGCGACTTCGACATTTTCTGGCCGTTGATCGTGAGAAAGCCGTGCGCGAACACGCCGGTCGGTGTGCGAAAGCCGGCACCGGACAGCACCGCCGGCCAGAACAGCGTGTGAAAGTACATGATGTCCTTGCCGATGAAATGATAGACCTCGGTGTCGTGGCCGGGGCGCCAGTACGCATCGAAATCGAGATCGTCGCGGCGCTCGCACAGGTGGAGGAAACTCGCCGGGTAACCGACGGGCGCATCCAGCCACACATAGAAATATTTGTCCCGCGTGCCCGGTATGCGAAAGCCGAAGTACGGCGCATCCCGCGAGATGTCCCAGTCCTGCAGCCCGGCAGCGAACCACTCCTCGAGCTTCGCGACCACGTGGCGGTCGAGCGCCGCCTCCCGTATCCACTCCCGCAGGCGCCGGCCATAGTCGCTCAGCCGGAAGAAATAGTGTTCGGAGTCGCGCGTCACCGGCCGAGTGCCCGACAGGACCGAGACCGGGTCGAGGAGGTCGGCCGGCGTGTAGGTCGCGCCGCAGACCTCGCAGGAATCGCCGTACTGGTCGGCGCTCTTGCAGCGCGGACAGGTGCCCTGCACGAAGCGATCCGGGAGAAACATGCCTTCCCGCTCGTCGTAGGCCTGCTTGATCGTGCGGGTATATATGTCGCCGTTCTCCTTGAGCGCTTCGAACATCTCGATGGTCAGCGCCTCGTTTTCGGCCGAATGCGTCGTGTGGTAGTTGTCGAAATCCACATCGAAGTCAGCGAAATCGCGGACGAACTCGGCGCTGATCCGTTCGGTCAGCGCTTCGGGCGAAACGCCGAGTTCGCGTGCCTTGAGCATGATCGGCGTGCCATGCGCATCGCTCGCGCAGACGTAGGTGCAGCGATGTCCGCGCAGCTTCTGGAAGCGCACCCAGATGTCCGTCTGGATGTATTCGACCAGGTGGCCCATGTGTAGGGAACCGTTCGCATAGGGCAGGGCGCTGGTGACGAGTATCTGTCGCGGACGATCGGGCATGGGGCGTCGGGGATGGCCGGTAAAGCGCGGCATTATGCCACGGATGCGGGCGCTGGCTGGGGGCGCCCGCCGTGGGCGGCCGTGCCGCGACGAGGGTCAGGCCTCGTCTTTGAAGCGTTCGAACTTCGCCTTGTTGTTGGACTGCAGGTACGCGTCCTTGCCTTCGATCAGTCCCTGCGTCACCAGTGCCATGAGCGCGCTGTCCATGGTCTGCATGCCGATGCTGCCGCCGGACTGCATGGCCGTTTCCAGCTGGTCGAGCTTGCCCTGCCGTATCAGGTTGCTGACGGCGGGTGTGTTGATCAGGATTTCGAGCGCCGCGACCCGGCCGGCCTTTTGCTTGGTCGGCAGCAGCTGCTGCGAAATGACGCCGCGCAGCGAGGTCGAGATCATCGTCCGGATGTGATTCTGCTTGTCGGCGGGAAAGGAGTTCACGATCCGGTCCACGGTCTGGCCTGCACCGTTCGTGTGCAGTGTGCCCATCACGAGTATGCCCATCTCGGCAGCGGTCACCGCAATGCTGATGGTTTCCAGGTCGCGCATTTCGCCGACCAGGATGATGTCCGGATCTTCGCGCAGCGCCGAATGCAGAGCGGCTGCGAAACTCTCGCTGTGGACGCCCACTTCGCGCTGGCTGACGAGGCAGCCCTTGGCCTTGTGCACGAATTCCACCGGGTCTTCGATGGTCAGGATGTGGCCTTTCAGCCGCCGGTTCAAAGCATCGATCATCGCCGCGAGTGTCGTCGACTTGCCGGAGCCGGTCTTGCCGGTGACCAGGATCATGCCCTGCGTCTGCCGGCACAGCTGATGCACGACCTCGGGCATGCCGAGTTCCTCGAGTGACAGGGCTTTCGACGGAATTGCGCGGAAGATCGCGCCGAGGCCGTTGAGGTGCCGGAAGGCATTCACCCGAAAGCGGGACACTTCCGGCATGTCGTAGGCGAAATCCGCGGCGTCATCGCGCTCGAATTCGCGCTTGGTCGCGGCGTCCATGATTTCGAACAGGCATTCCTGCACGTGCTCGAACCCGACGACGTCCTGCATGAGGATCTTCAGGTCGCCGTGTACCCGCGCCCGCACCGGGTCGCCCGACAGGAAGTGCAGGTCCGAAGCCTTGGACTTCAGCGCCGCTTCCAGGTACCTGTCGATCTTCGGCACCGGCTCAGGCCTCCGTCCCCGCGCCGGGGCTCAGGCCCAGCGACGGCAGTATGTCCGTGTCGGTCACGAAGCGCTCGAACTTCTTCTTGTCGTTGGCGTAACGGATCGCGTCGTTCGGATCGACGCGCTTGGCCTGGACCGCGTCGAGCAGAGCCTGGTCGAGCAGCTGCATGCCACGGTCCTTGCCGGTCTGCAGTTGCGACGGAATCTGGTGCGTCTGATCCGCGGTAATCAGTTTGGCAATTGCCCGGTTGCTGACGAGAATTTCGAGCACGGCGCGCCTGCCGCGACCGTCCGGCGTCTTGACCAGCACCTGCGTCACGACCGCCTTGAGGCTCATCGACAGGAAGGCCTTGGTCTGTTCGCGCAGATCGCCCGGCAGGGCGTCCACGATGCGGTCTATCGTCTTCACGGCGCCGGTCGTGTGCAGCGTGCCGAGGACGAGATGGCCGGTTTCCGCGGCGGTCATCGCCATCATGATCGTCTCCGCGTCGCGCAGCTCGCCAACCAGGATCACATCCGGGTCCTCGCGCATCGCGGAGCGCACGCCATCCGCAAAACTGCGCACATGGGTGCCGACTTCCCGCTGGATCAACTGCGAGTTCTTGCTCGGGTGCACGAACTCGATCGGATCCTCGAGGCTGATGATGTTCAGGTGCCGCCGTTCGTTGATGTAATTGATCATGGCCGCGAGCGTGGTGGACTTGCCCGTGCCGGTGGAGCCGGTCACGAGCACCATCCCCTGGTGGTAGTCGCAGAAGGTCGTGAGCACGGGCGGCACGTCGAGTTTCTCGAGCGTTGGCACTTCGCGGGGGATGTACCGGAACACGGCGCCGACACCGGTGATCTTGCGAAAGACGTTCACGCGGAAGCGTCCGCCTTCCTCGGCGACGTAGGAAAAGTCGAGATCGCGTCCCTGCGCGAGGCGCTCTTTTTGCGACTGCGTCAGGATCTCGTGGATGTAGGACTCGAGCTCGGTATCGGAGAGTGCGCGGAACTTGATGGGCAGGAGGTCTCCGTTCATGCGCAGCATCGGCGGAGTACCCACCGCGAGGTGTACGTCCGAGCAGCCCTGCGCCAGTCCCAGTTTCAGGAATGCGTCGATGCGCGCCATGACTTACATCGTCACCGCATCGAGAGCCGTGGTCAGCTCACCCATGGACTGATAGCGCTTCGATTTGTCCACCGACATCGCCTTGCTGATGATCGCGGCAAGTGTGTCCGGTATGGCCGGGTTGATTTCCTGTGGCGCCTTGGCTTTGCCTTGCACATGCTGGTACATGACCGACATGTGGTCGCCCCGGCTGTACGGCGGTACGCCGGTCGCCATCTCGTACATGATCACGCCGACGCTGTAGACGTCGGCGGTCTCGTCCACCTTCTTGCCGAGTATCTGTTCGGGTGCCATGTACTTCGGCGAGCCGATCACGTAGCCCGTCTTGGTCAGTTGCGTGTCGCCGCTGGCTGCTGCTGCGGCGACACCGAAGTCCACGATCTTGAGCAATCCTTCGTTGTTTACCAGCACGTTCGCCGGTTTCAGGTCGCGATGGATGACGCCGGCCTGGTGCGCGACAGTCATGCCCGTCGCGATGTCGCGGGAAAATTGCAGGCATTTCGCAATATCCATGGGCTTGCTGTCGGGGATTTCGCCGGACAGCGTGTGCGACGGGAAGTATTCCATGGAGATCGCAAAGATGCCCTGCAGGCTCAGGAAATCGTAGATACGGATGACGTTGCGGTGCGTGATCTTGCGGGAGTAACGCAGTTCGTGCACGAAGCGTTTCATCATCTCCTCGTCGGAAGAGACGTTCGGGTTCAGAAACTTGAGGATGAGGCGTTCGTCGACGACGGTGTCTTCCATCAGTAGCACGGTACCGAATGCGCCCTTGCCGATCTTTTCGATATACCGGTAGCGGCCGTCGACGACGTCGCCCGGCTTGAGCTTGGAGATGTCGAGCACGGCGGACGCAGGTACGGGCGCCGGCGCGGCCGCCGCGGGCGTCAATTCTCCTTCCTCGTCCTCCTCGAGCTGCCCGACCCGGCTGGCCGCCTTTGCTTCCTTGAGCAGTCGGTCCAGGTCTTCGCCGTCGACCAGCAACGTGCGCGAGTTGTCGACGTGCCTCTTCGCGCGCTCGTTCTCCTCCAGGACCGTGGCGGAGAAGCGCGCGTCGAGGTCCCTGAGTGCTCCGTCCGCGACGTTGACAATGGTGGCGTCGTCGGCCAGCTTGATCTTCTTCAGCACGCCGCGAATCGTCTCGGCCTGCGATTCGTCGGTGAGCTTCGCGAGCGCCTTGATCACTTCGATCTGCACGTCCCGCTCCGGCCGCTTGAGCAGGGGTATCATGCGTGCGATGTGTTTTGCGCTACCCAGCTTTGCGAGCGCGCGAATGATCACGGTGTCGGTCTTGGCGTTCTGCCCGAGCATTGATTCGAGCTTCGGCAGCGCTTTCGGACTGCCGATCTGGGACAGGGCGTCGATGGCCCGCTCGCGTACCCACCAGTCCGAGTCGTCGGTTGCTGCGATGAGATGGTCGACGGCCCGCTCGTCCTTCATGGCATTGAGGATTTCGATAGCTGTGCGCCGGATTTCCTCGTCCTTGTCACGGATCAGCTGCACCACGGAATCGACCACTTTCGGCCCGCCGATCTCGGCCAGCGCATCGCCGGCCCGCGAGCGAACCCACCAGTCGTCGTCCTTGAGCACGCCCAGCAGGTCTTTCACCGAATTGACCGTGCCGACCTCATTCAGTACCTCGACCGCCGCGCGTCGGGCGTATTCGGATTCGTCTTTCAGCGCATCGGCCAGGTATAGCACCGTATCCGGGTGCTTGATCTGGATCATCATGTCGACGGCCTTCGCCTGCACGTCGAGGTCCGGATCCTGCAGCAGCCTCGCGACTGCCGCGATGTTGACGTTGCCGGGCCGCGATGCGAGCGCGCCCAGGGCGGCGCTGCGTACCATCTTGTTCGGATCGCGCAGCTGCAACTCGAGCGCGTCGTTGATGGCTTCGGTGTTGAAACGGCCCAGCAGGTGAATCAGGTGGATCTTGACGATCGGATCCTTGCCGCCCATGCGCGCAACGAGGTCCGGTACCATCTCCGGGCGGATGACATCCTCGATGATCCGGAACACGGCGGCTTTCTCGCGGGTATCCAGGTCATAAGCGGCCTGCAGGAGTTCGTGCACCGACAGGTCCTGCTTGTGCACCCGCAGCACCTCGATCAGCGCCGCTTTCGAGACCTCGGCATCGGCGAACCATGCGAGCAGCGTGTTGGCGTTGTAGGCGGTCGAGCCGGAGAGAGCCCAGGCAGTGCCCTTGACCACCCGCTCGTTGCCGTCCGCGAGACCTTCCCGGAACTCGGCCAGCGTCCTGTCGTTCACGAGTGCCGTCAGGACGTCGACGAACATCATCGTGTGCGACTTGTCGGAGAGGGCGAGGGCGTCGATCAGTTTCGGGATTACCTTCGGCCCGGAGCGCTTCAGGCGCTCCATGAGAGTCGTGGCCCTCTGGGAGGCCGGGTCCGACTCCGCCATGAGTGCCGTGATCTGCTGGTCCGTGCGAAACCCGCCGAGCAGACTCATCGCAAAGTCCTGTCACCTGCGCGGGCCGGCCGGCCGACGACCACGACGCGGCCCGCAGCCGGGCGGCCGGCAATCGAATCCGGTCTTGCTCGCGTCGTCTCGAATTTCAACTTCGTTGCCCGATGTCCCGACCCGGTCGATGCCGGCAGCAGGGCGCTGCACATGCGGGTTCGGCCCGGTCCAGTAGCCGACGCGGCATTATGCCATACCGACCTTCAGTCACTTCCGCTGCCCTCGTCAGTTCCGTCCCAAACGCCGCTCCGGACCGTGCGGTTTGCGCCGCGGTCCTTGGGTTTGGAACCTGCTTCGCTACAATGTGCGCCCGGCTGCCGACCGGAGCACGGCGACTGGACAGAATGTTACCTAATGCGAGAACGCGAACTGTGACGCCGTCAACAGAATCCGACCTGAATAAGTTTCTGAAATCCATTGAGTTAGCCCAGGCCGGCAAGGCCCTGGGCGAGGTCGCGAGGATTGCGGTCGTCGAAGCGGGGCCGTCGCGACTGCGGGCCAGGATCGCCCTGGGCCTGCCGCTGGAACGGGACTTTCCGGCGTTGAAGTCATCGCTCGAAAAACGCCTCGCCGACGCGACGGGTGTCGTTGACGTGGCGGTCGAACTCTCCACCGACATCGTCGCTCACGGCGTGCAACGCAACCTGAAACCACTGGCCGGCGTCCGCAACGTCATCGCCGTCGCGTCCGGCAAGGGCGGCGTGGGCAAGTCGACAGTCGCCGTCAATCTCGCGCTCGCCCTGGCCGCGGACGGTGCGGCCGTCGGCCTGCTGGATGCGGATATCTACGGGCCGAGCCTGCCGCTCATGACGGGACTTGCGGGCCGGCACCCGGTCAGCGTGGACGGCAAGACGATGGACCCGCTGGATTCGCTCGGCCTGCAGGTGATGTCTATCGGCTTCCTCGTCGATGCCGACCAGCCGATGGTCTGGCGCGGGCCGATGGTCACCTCTGCGCTGAACCAGCTCCTGACACAGACGCGCTGGCGCGATCTCGACTACCTGATCGTCGACATGCCGCCAGGCACCGGCGACATCCAGCTCACGCTGTCGCAACAGGTGCCGGTGTCCGGCGCGGTGATCGTGACGACGCCGCAGGACATCGCCGCCATCGACGCGCGCAAGGGGCTGATGATGTTCCGCAAGGTGTCGATTCCGGTGCTCGGCGTCGTCGAGAACATGAGCACGCATTTCTGCACGGCCTGCGGGCACGAGGATCGCATTTTCGGCGTCGGCGCCGGTGCGCGCATCGCCGGGGATTTCGAGGTGCCGCTGCTCGGCAGCCTGCCACTCGATGCGCGGATTCGCGAACAGGCCGACTCGGGCACGCCGACCGTATTTGCCGATGCGGATTCGGCAGCGGCCGCGGCTTTTCGCGCGGCGGCTCGGCGCATGGCGGCCGAACTCGCGGTCCTGGGACGCGATTACAGCGCGAAGTTTCCGAAGATCGTCGTCGAGGACAGTTGATGAGCATCAAATCCGACCGCTGGATCCGCCGCATGGCGCAGGAGCATGGCTTGCTGGAACCCTTCGAGCCGCGGCAGGTGCGGCAGGTCGACGGCCGCCGCATCGTCTCCTACGGCACGTCGAGCTACGGCTACGACGTGCGCTGCGCGAACGAGTTCAAGATCTTTACGAACATCAACTCGGTGATCGTGGATCCGAAGTCCTTCGACGCGAACAGTTTCGTCGACCTCAAGAGTGACGTCTGCGTCATCCCGCCGAATTCCTTTGCGCTTGCACGCACGATCGAATACTTCCGCATCCCCCGCAACGTCCTGACGATCTGCCTCGGCAAGTCGACCTATGCCCGCTGCGGCATCATCGTCAACGTGACGCCGCTCGAACCGGAATGGGAGGGGCACGTGACCCTCGAGTTCTCCAACACGACACCGTTGCCGGCCAAGATCTATGCGAACGAAGGGGTTGCCCAGATGCTGTTCCTCGAATCCGATGAGGAATGCGAAACGTCCTACGCCGATCGCGGCGGCAAGTACCAGGGCCAGACCGGGGTGACCCTGCCCAAAGCCTGAGCCGTAGGAGCTGAGCGAATCCGGCGTTACCGCCGCTCCGACAGGTCGAAATCGCGGATTACGGGTTCATCGAGCTGCTGCCCGTCGAGCCACGCGGCACCGGCCCGGAACACGAGGCGGCCGTCGGCGAACCACTGTGCCGCTTCGGGATAGATCCGGTGTTCGACGGACTGAACGCGGTGCTTGAGCGAGTCGGCGGTGTCGCCCGGCCGTACCTCGACGCGGCCTGCAAGGATCCGCGGACCGGAGTCGAGTTCGGTCGTGACGAAGTGCACGGTACTGCCGTGCACACGGTCACCGGCCGCCAGCGCGCGGGCATGCGTGTCGAGGCCCGGATGCCGGGGCAGGAGCGCAGGGTGGATGTTCAGGACGCGTCCTTCGAAATGTCGTACGAACCACGGGCTCAGGATGCGCATGAATCCGGCAAGGATCACGAGCTCGATGCCGGCGGCGTCGAGCTCGCCGGCCATCCGGCGATCGAAGGCCTCGCGGCTGTCATAGCTGCCATGCGCGACGACGGCGGAGTCGATGCCGGCCGCCGCAGCCCGTGTCAGGCCGTAGGCGTCCGCGCGGTTGGACAGCACCAGCGCGAGGTCCAGAGTAAGGTCGCCGTCCGCGCGCCGGTCGATGAAGGCCTGAAGATTGGTGCCGGACCCGGAAATGAGGATTGCGGCGCGGCAATCGCTACCATAGGCCCGGCGCGTCAAAGATAGCGGACCTCGCCGGCGCCGGCAGCCATGTGGCCGAGCAGCCACGCTTGTTCGCCGTGCGCGCGCAGCACCGCCAGCGCGGCGTCCGCGTCGGCCGCTGCGACGACGACGATCATGCCGACACCGCAATTGAAGGTCCGCCGCAGCTCGGCGGGTTCGATGCGGCCGGCGGCCGCCAGCCAGTCGAACACCGGCCCCGGCCGCCACGAACGGGTGTCGATTTCCGCATGCAGGTCGCGCCCGTGGATGCGCGGCAGGTTTTCGGTGATCCCGCCGCCGGTGATGTGGGCGAGTCCCTTGACCGCGATTGCCGCGAGCAGCGCGAGCACCGGCCGTACGTAAATGCGGGTCGGGGTCAGCAGGCATTCGGCGGCCGGCCGGCCGTCGATGCGGGCGTCACTACCCGCACGCTCCAGCACCTTGCGTATCAGCGAATAGCCGTTCGAGTGCGGCCCGCTCGAGCCGATGCCGATCAGCACGTCGTCGGCAACGATCGAGCGGCCATCGATCAGTGCGTCGCGTTCCACCGCGCCGACGCAGAAGCCGGCGAGATCGTACTCGCCCGGCGGGTACATGTCCGGCATCTCGGCGGTTTCGCCGCCGATGAGCGCGGCGCCCGCCTGGGCGCAGCCGTCGGCGATGCCGCCGATGACCTCCGCCGCCGTCTCGACGTCGAGCTTCCCGCAGGCGAAATAGTCGAGGAAGAAAAGCGGTTCGGCACCCGTCACCAGCACGTCGTTGACGCACATCGCGACCAGGTCAATGCCGATCGTGTCGTGCCGTCGAAGCCGTTGCGCGAGCAGCAGCTTGGTGCCGACGCCGTCGGTTCCGGACACCAGCACCGGCTCGCGGAAGCGGCCGGGCGGCAGCGCGAACAGCCCGCCGAAACCGCCGAGCCCGGCGAGCACCTCCCGGCGCCGGGTGCGCGCCACCAGCGGGCCGATCCGGTCCACCAATGTGTCTCCGGCATCGATGTCGACGCCGGCATCCTTGTATGTGAGCGGCTTCTGGTCCATGAGGGCGGGTTCGGGGATCTACAAACGATGGTCGCTCTGCGCGGGGGCGATATAATAGTCGTTGGGCTCAGATGGGGAAACTAGCGGCATGAAGTTCTGGCTCCGGGCGCTGATCGGCGTCTTTGCGTTCGCGCTGGCTCATGCTGCCGAGGTGACGTCGCTCTATACGGCACAGGTGCCGTTCGACCAGGATCAGCAGAATGCACGGGCCGCGGCTTACGATGCGGCACTGCGGCAGGTGCTGATGCGAGTGTCCGGCCCCGAGCTCGCGACCGACACGGGCCTGTATGAATCCCTGTTCCCGGATCCCTCGGTCTACGTCGTGCAGTTCCAGCCTGGGCCGGCCGACACACTGTTCGTCACTTTCGACGGCGCCGCGCTCGAACAGACGCTGCGCGCGTCGAACCAGACTGTGTGGGGCGGCGACCGGCCGCTCACCCTCGTCTGGCTCGCGGTGGACTGGGGTCAGGGCGAACGGGAGATCATCTCCGCCGCAGATACGGATCGCCCGGCCGACGACGCCCGCTCGTTGAACCGCAACCGGCAGCTGCGCGAACGTATCCTCGAAATCGCCGCCGGGCGAGGCCTGCCTTTGGTCTTCCCGCTGCTCGACAGCGAGGACATGGCGAAGGTGGAATTCAGCGACGTGTGGGGTGGCTTCGACGAACGCATCGTGGACGCGTCCGCCCGCTACGATGCGAGTTCGATACTCATCGGTCGCGTGGATGCCGGCGGCACTGCGCAGAATCGCTGGACCTACCTGTTCGGTGACCAGCAGCGCCACTGGACAGGATCGCCGGAAACGGTGATGGCACAGGTGTCCGACATGCTTGCCACCGAGTTCGCCATCAGCGGCAGCGAACCGGTGCGTGCGGTCGACCTGAATGTTCATGGTGTGACGAGCGTCGATGCTTACGGGGATGTCGAAAACATGCTCGCCACCATCAACGTGATCGAGAGCTGTGCGCTGACGGAGGTCAACGGCGATCGCCTGCGTTACCGCGTGACCGCCCACGGCGGTGCCGAGCGGCTGGCCCGGGCGCTGCGCTTTGCAGGCCTGCTCGAGCAGGACCGCATCGACATGAGCGGTTTCGACGTCGACACACAGAATGTCGACACGCTGGAGTTCTTCTACAACCCGTAAGTCCGGGTTCGAGTCGCCATGTCGCTGCGCTGGATACCCAATGCGATCTCGCTGTTGCGCATTGCGCTGGTTGCGCCGGTGCTGGTGTTCCTGCATCGCGGCGACTACGGCTGGGCGTTGCTGTTGTTCTGGGCCGCGGGCCTGTCCGACGGTGTCGACGGGTTCCTGGCGAACCGCTACGACTGGCAGTCGAAACTCGGCGCGCTGCTCGACCCGGTCGCCGACAAACTGCTGGTCGCCGGCATGTTCATCTCGCTGGCCGTCATCGGGCTCATTCCGGTCTGGCTCGCGGCAGTCGTCATCCTCCGCGACCTCGTCATCGTAGCCGGCGCGATCGCGTATCACATGCTCATCGAACCGGTGAGCGGCGAGCCGACCACCATCAGCAAGCTCAATACGGCCGTCCAGCTCCTGTTTCTCTTGTGCGTGATAAGTCGCGCGGCCTTCGACTGGCCGGACCCGATCGCCGTAACGGTGCTCGGCGCGGCGACCTTCGTCACCGTGACGATCAGCGGCGTCGACTACGTCTTGCGCTGGTCCGTACGTGCCCGCCACGGAGGCGCCGCATGAAGTCCGATACCCGGATTGCGTGGCTGATCGCGTTTGCAATCGCCTGCGTGTTGTTGTACCTGCTCGCGCCGGTGCTGACCCCGTTCGTGGCGGCAGCGCTGCTCGCCTACATCGGAGACCCGCTCGCCGACCGCCTGCAGGCCCTGGGCCTGCCGCGCACGCTGGCTGTCATCGCCGTGTTCCTGCTGACCTTTCTGCTCATCGGCGCACTGATACTGCTGGTCGGTCCCCTGATCCAACAACAGGTGAACGCGTTGTTCGAATCGCTGCCGGCCATCGCCAGCAAGGCGGAAAGCGTCTGGCTGCCGCGCGTCGCCGGCTGGCTCGATATCGAGCTTGGTGACGACGTCGGGCTCGGCGCCTTTCTCTCGCGCTACGGCGACATGGCGGGTACCTGGGGCGGCAAGGCACTGTCGTCGGTCACCAGCACCGGCAGCATGCTCGCCGCGGCGGTCATGAGCTTGTTCCTGGTACCCATACTGACCTTCTACCTGCTGCGCGACTGGGACTCCATCAAGCTACACGTCGCCGCGATCGTGCCGGAGAGCCAGCGGGGCACCGTCCATGCGCTGGCGCGCGAGACCGACGAGGTGTTGGGTGCATTCCTGCGCGGGCAACTGCTCGTAATGTTCGCGCTTGCGGTCATCTATTCGACGGGACTTGCGTTCACGGGCGTCGACTTCGCCATCGCCATCGGTGTCGTCGCCGGTCTCGTGAGTTTCGTGCCTTATCTGGGTTTCGTCTTCGGCATGGTGCTTGCCATGCTCGTCGTGGCGCTGGAACCGGATCCGCTCTGGCCCATCGTCGGCGTGTTCGCCACGTTCACCATTGCACAGCTCATCGAGGGGACGCTCCTGACGCCGAAGCTCGTCGGCGACCGGATCGGGCTGCACCCGGTACTGGTCATCTTCGCCGTGGTCGCCGGCGGACAGCTGTTTGGCTTCTTCGGTATCCTGCTGGCGTTGCCCGCCGCCGCGATCCTGTCCGTGCTCGTGCGCTTCGCCTACCACCGCTACCTGAAAGAACATCCCGAGGCCGCGCTTGCGCTCGAGGAACCGGCGGTTGCCGACGCGGACGCGCACGGCCCGGCGGGCGCCGCTCGCTTGGAGTAAGCCGCGATGAACCAGCTCGCGCTGCCTATCGGCCTCGCCGACCACGCCGTGTTCCAGAGCTTCCATGCCGCCGGCAACGAGGCCCCGCTTGCGCACCTGCAGGCGATCGCCGCCGGCACCGCCGTCGGCGGCGCCTGGGTTTGCGGCGCCGCGGGCAGCGGCAAGAGCCACCTCCTTCAGGCGACCTGCGCCGCCGCGGGCGACGGCGCCGTCTACCTGCCGGCGCGCCTGCTCGCCGGCGCCAGCCCGTCCGCACTGGACGGCCTCGAGTCGCGACACCTGGTCCTGATCGACGATGTCGACCGCCTGGCCGGCGATGACGAGCGCGAGCGCGCGTTGTTCCGCCTGTTCAACGCCGTGCAGGCCCAACGCGGACAACTGGTGGTCAGTGCCGGCGTCCCACCGCGCGAGAGCGGGATTCGCTTGCCGGACCTCGCGAGCCGCCTGAGCCAGCTACCTGCCTTCCGGCTCCGGGTGCTCGCCGAGAACGAGCGGCTCCAGGCGCTGCGCCTCAGGGCAGCCTTGCGCGGCCTCGAGTTGCCCGAGGAAGCCGCCCGCTACCTGCTGACCCGCTCGCGTCGGGACATGGGCAGCCTCTATGCGCTGCTCGACACGCTCGATCGCGAAGCGCTGCGGGCCCAGCGTCGCCTGACGGTGCCCTTCGTGCGGGACGTGCTCGCGAAACGCGACTGACGTTCAGGAGTCGAGGCGCGCTGCGATTTCCGCGACCCGGCGACCGAGTACCCGCGCCGTGCGCTTTTCGTCCTCCGACAGGCTGTCATCGTCGCGATTCCAGGATACGTGTGTCGCGCCGTAGGGCGAGCCGCCCGTCGTCGTCTTCGACATACTTTCTTCCGTGAAAGGCACGCCGACCAGGACCATGCCGTGATGCAGAAGCGGTATCGCCATCGTCAGCAGCGTGGATTCCTGGCCGCCATGCAGCGTCGAGGTCGAGGTGAACACGCCGGCCGGTTTCCCGGCCAATTTGCCGGCCAGCCACTCGCCGGCGGTGCCGTCCAGGAAGTACTTGAGCGGCGCCGCCATGTTGCCAAAGCGGGTGGGGCTGCCGAGCACGAGACCCGCGCACTCGACCAGGTCCCGGTTAGCGACAAAGGGCGGCCCCGCATCCGGCACCGCGTCGGCCGACGCCTCCGTCACGGTCGACACGGGCGGGACGGTGCGCAGGCGCGCGGCCATGCCGGGCACCGCATCGACGCCGCGACAGACCTCCCGCGCCAGTGCCTCGGTTGTACCGTGGCGCGAGTAATAGAGGACGAGTATCTCGCTCATCCGGTGGCATTCCTCCGTGGAACGGCGCACTGTAACAGGCGCCCGACAAGGCGTCAGGCACGGCTTGACGTCGCGACAGCGTGCTTGTTAGCGTTGACCAAATGCAAAGTATCGACGGACGAGGCCGGCCCCGCATGCGTTCTTCCGTGAGCACAAAGCGACCGCTCCCGTGGTTCGCTTGCGCGTTGTTGGCGGCGGGTGGCTGCGAGACTGCGCCGCCGGTGCAGGAAATGAGCGATGCCCGGCAGGCGATCGAGGTCGCCCGTCAGGCTGGTGCGGAAGCGCACGCCGGTCCGGAATTGACTGAAGCGCTGCATTTCCTCGAATCGGCCGAACACGATCTCGACGTCGAGGAATATGCCCGTGCCCGGCGCAGCGCACTACAGGCGAAGAGCAAGGCGCTCGAAGCGCGTGCGTTGAGCGAGGCCGTGCAGCCGCCCTGAGTGCTCGCACTCAGGCGCGATACCATTTGCGCGTGAGTTTGTCGACGACCCGGTTCGGATACTTGCGCTGGCCAAGGCTGCCGTTGTAACGCCCGAGCGCACGCCTGAGATCGCCCTTTTCCTTGTCGAGATAGAACTTCAGTATCGTGCAGCCGTAACGCAGGTTCGTGTCGACGTGCAGCAGGTTGTCGTCGGGCCGGCCGATCTCGTCGAGCCAGAAGGGCATGATCTGCATGAGGCCGATCGCGCCGGCAACCGAGATGGCGTAGCGATCGAAATTGCTCTCGACCTCGATGACCGCCAGGATGAGTTCCGGCGGCAAGCCTGCGCGACTCGCCTCGTAGTGCACGCGCATCAGGATCTCGATGCGTTCGTCGGGATCGGACACCTGGCGTGCAAGCCTCGCAGACATGTCGGTCAGCCAGACTTCCGCCTCGAAGCGATCCGGAAAGCTGTCGGCGTCGGAAACAGCGGCAATGAGCGCGGCGCGCAAGTCCGGGTCCGGGTGCCCCTGCGCCCGCACCGAATCCGCCGCTGTGAGGAGCAACAATGATGTTAAAACAACGAGTTGCTGCGGAATTCTAATCTTCTGTCTCCGGCGGTTGGCGCCTATGTTAACCGCCGGCCCCGGAGCAGTTCGAGAGCTTCCTCACGTTTCAGCTGGCGGGACTGCGGCTCCCGCCGGTGACGGTATTCGAGTTCGCCCGCGGCGATGCCGCGCTCCGATACGACGATGCGATGCGGAATCCCGATCAGTTCCGCGTCGGCGAACTTCACGCCCGGCCGCGCGTCCCGGTCGTCGTAGAGCACCTCGACACCGGCGGCCTCGAGTTCGGCGCCCAGGGCTTCGGCAGCCTCGCGCACCGCGTTCGAACGCTGCGGATTGATCGCGACGATCACGACGTCGAACGGTGCGATCGGCGCCGGCCAGATGATGCCGTTCTCATCGTGATTCTGTTCGATTGCGGCGCCGACGATGCGGGAGATTCCGATGCCGTAACAACCCATTTCCAGGACCCGCTCGCGGCCGTCGGGATCGAGGACGACGGCGCCGAACGTGTGGGAGTACTTCGATCCGAGCTGGAAGATGTGTCCGACCTCGATGCCGCGCGCGATCGAGAGCGTGCCGCGGCCGCCGGGAACGGGATCGCCGGCCACCACGTTGCGCAGATCCACCGTGGTCGCCGGGGCCGGCAGGTCGCGGCCGAAGTTCACGCCGGTGAGGTGCACATCGCTTGCATTCGCGCCGCAGACGAAATCCGCCATGACGCCGACGGCGTGGTCGTAATACAGCGGTATGCCGAGCCCGACCGGACCGGCGAAACCCGGCTCGGCGCCGGTTGCCGTGCGGACCATGGCGGCCTCGGCCATCGTCAACGGGCTAGCTACGCCAGGCAGCTTCTGGGCCTTCACGGTGTTGAGTTCGTGATCGCCGCGCAACACGAGGGCGACCGGACCGGCGTCGCCGGCGACGATCAGCGTCTTCAGGATCCGGTCGGGCGTGACGTCGAGCAGAACCGCGACCTCCGCGACGCTGCGCGCGCCGGGCGTCGCAATTCGCTTTAGTGCGCTCGCGGGCCCGGGACGACGATCGGCGGGCGGCAGTGTCGCGGCAGTCTCCAGATTCGCGGCATAGTCGTCCGCTTCGGACCACGCGATCGCATCCTCACCCGAGTCCGCAAGCACGTGAAACTCCTGCGAACGGCTGCCGCCGATTTCGCCGGAATCGGCATCGACGACGCGGAATCGCAGTTCAAGGCGCTCGAAGATACGCGTGTATGCCTCGTGCATCTTCCGGTACGACGCTTCCAGTCCCGCCGCGTCGAGGTCGAAGGAATAGGCATCCTTCATCACGAACTCGCGCGCACGCATGACGCCGAAACGCGGCCGGATCTCGTCGCGGAATTTCGTCTGGATCTGGTACCAGTTCAACGGCAGCTGCTTGTAGCTCCTGAGCTCCCGCCGTGCCAGGTCGGTGATCACCTCTTCGTGCGTCGGCCCGAAGCAATAATCGCGCTCGTGCCGGTCGCGTATGCGCAGCAACAGGTGACCGTACTGGTCCCAGCGGCCAGATTCCTGCCACAACTCGGCCGGTTGCACCGCCGGCATCAGCAGTTCCAGCGCGCCGGCACGATCCATTTCCTCGCGCACGATCGTTTCCACCTTGCGTAGCACCCGAAGTCCCAATGGCATCCAGGTGAAAATGCCGGCGGTGAGCCGGCGGATGAGCCCGGCGCGCAGCATGAGCTGGTGACTGACGATCTCCGCCTCGGCGGGCGTTTCCTTGAGCGTCGTCAGCCCGAATGTCGAATAGCGCATCGATCGAAAGCCTGTTGCAGGGGGTTTGGATCAAGGCGCGCATTCTAGCGTGAATCGGCCGGGCCGTAGCCGAGGTGCACCGCTATTGACTCGGGCATCATTGCAGGGGAAGGTCGCCTGTGCCGGGAACGGAGGGATGCGACGAGCGTTGCGCGGCCGACCAATTCCATTTGTTGCATTTGAAGGCATACCCTTTCTGCTGGGTGCCGCGCTGGCCTGCTGGCTGACCTGGTGGTACGCAGGATTGCCGTGGGTGCCGGTACCCGCGGCGGTGTTCGCAGCGTTGTACCTCGTGTTCCGCGACGCGAACCGACTCGTGCCGCCGTCGGCGCTCGGCGTCGTGAGCCCGGTGGATGGCGAAGTCGTCGCGGTCGACGTCGCCGAGGGCGGTGTGTTGCAGGGCCGGGCGCAGCGCATCGTGATTCGCATTGACGGCCTCGGCACCTACACGGCCCGCAGTCCGGTGGAGGGCCGCGTCCGGGACCTGCAAACGACCGAGCGCGCCGCCGATTATCCGCGCAACGCATTGTGGCTCAGGACCGACGAAGGCGACGATGTCGTCCTGAAGTTCTCGGGTTACCGGTTCGGCCTTCCGCCGCGCTCGCTCGCCCGCTACGGCGAACGACTCGGACAAGGCGCACGCTGCGCGTACCTGCGCCTGACGCGATTTGCGGAATTGCATCTGCCGGACACGAGCAGGGTACTGGTCGAACCGGGGCAGGTCCTGCGCGCAGGCAGCGATCTCATCGCGCGCCTGCCGCCTCCCTGACCTCAGGTCCCAGGCCGCGATGAATTCGCTCAGGTGCCGTGGCACACTAATGGCAATCCATCGATCGACGAACGCCACACCCTTGCATGTATCCTGACGAAATGCAGCGCCGCGCCTATCTCGAGGCGATGGGTATCGACGTCTGGCTGCCGCGCGTTGCGCCGGAGGTTGCGATCGCGGCCGGGTCGGCGGACGTTGACCGGGACGATGCGCCGGACGTTGCTCCGGCGCGGCTCGACTGGGAGGCCCTCGAGCAATGCGTCGCCGGGTGCACGCTCTGCCCGCTGCACCGTGGCCGCACACAAACCGTTTTCGGCGTCGGCGATCGTTCCGCGAGCTGGATGCTGATCGGCGAAGCACCCGGCGCCGAGGAGGACCGCCGCGGCGAACCCTTCGTCGGCCGTGCCGGGAAACTGCTCGACGAAATGTTGCGCGCCGTCGGGCTTGGCCGCGAGCGCGTGTATATCGCGAACATCGTCAAGTGCCGCCCGCCGGAGAATCGCAATCCTGCCGACGAGGAAGCGGCGGCCTGCCGCGCCTATCTCGAACGTCAGATCGAACTCGTCAGGCCGGATATCATCCTCGCCGTCGGCAAGGTCGCGGCGCACAACCTGCTGCACTCGGACGCACCGGTCGGCCGGCTGCGCGGCCGGCGTCACCAGTACGGCGACATTCCCCTGGTCGTGACCTACCATCCCGCGTACCTGCTGCGCAGCCCGTCCCAGAAGCGGCTGGCGTGGGACGACCTCTGCCTGGCGCGCGATCTCGCAGGGGCGGGCGCGACATGATCATGCCGATGCAGGAACCGCCGGTGTCGATCCGCGGCATGACGCATGAAGATCTGGCGCAGGTCTCCGACATCGAACGCCGCAGCTACGACTTTCCCTGGAGTCACGGCGTGTTCCGCGATTGCCTGCTCGCCGGCTACCAGTGCATCGCGCTGGAGCGCGGCGGTCGCGTCGCCGGCTACGCGATCCTGTCGGTCGCCGCGGGCGAGGCCCACATCCTCAATCTGTGTGTGGACCCGCAGCATCGTGCACAGGGCTACGGCGAGAAGCTGCTCGACGAAGTGCTCGCGCGTGCGCGGCGGGAACAGGTGGCGGAAATCTTTCTCGAGGTCCGTCCGTCCAACCTGACGGCGCTGGCACTGTACCGGAAAAAAGGTTTCCATCAGATCGCGAACCGGCCGGCGTATTACCAGGCGCGCGCTGGCCGCGAGGACGCGGCCGTGCTGGCGAAGAAGCTCAAGACCACGGTCTGACGGCGTTTCCATCGACCGGGCCTTGAGCTAGACTGCGCGCCCTCGAATCCTACGGGCCAGCGCCGCCTTGCCGGCGGCCCTCTCCGCATGCCATCGATACAGGAACAGGTCCGCAAGCGCCGCACGTTCGCGATCATCTCGCACCCGGACGCGGGCAAGACCACACTCACCGAAAAGCTCCTGCTGTACGGCGGTGCGATACAGCTTGCCGGTGCCGTCAAGGGCCGCAAGGCGAGCCGGCACGCGACCTCGGACTGGATGGCGCTCGAGCAGCAGCGCGGCATCTCCGTCACCTCGTCGGTAATGCAGTTTCCGTACGGAGATTACGTCGTGAACCTGCTCGACACGCCCGGCCACGAGGACTTTTCGGAGGATACCTACCGGACGCTCACCGCCGTCGACTCGGCGCTCATGGTCATCGACTGCGCGAAGGGTGTCGAGGCGCGTACGATCAAACTGATGGAAGTGTGCCGCCTGCGCGACACGCCGATCATGACTTTCATCAACAAGCTCGACCGCGACGGGCGCGAACCGATCGACCTGCTCGACGAAATCGAGACCGTGCTCGGGATCGAATGCGCCCCCGTGACCTGGCCGATCGGCATGGGCACCACGCTCAAGGGCGTCTATCACATCCCGCAAGATCGCATCTACCTGTACGACAAGGCCGGGCGTGACAAGGCATCCGGCATTCGCGTCGTGGAGGGGCTCGCTTCCGCCGACGCCGAGGCCGTGCTCGGCGATCGGGCTGCCGAGTTTCGCGAGGAGCTCGCACTCGTGCGCGGGGCTTGCCCGGCATTCGACCGCGCTTCGTACCTCGCGGCCCAGCAGACGCCGGTGCTGTTCGGGTCCGCGCTGTCGAACTTCGGCGTCAGGGAACTGCTCGACGAGTTCGTACGCTACGCGCCCGCGCCGCTGCCTAGGGCGACCGAGGAGCGGGTGATCGCGCCGGACGAAACTCCTCTCACCGGCTTCATATTCAAGATCCAGGCGAACATGGATCCCGGACACCGGGACCGGGTCGCGTTCCTCCGTGTCTGCTCCGGTGAATATCGCCGGGGCATGAAATTACTGCACGTGCGCTCCGGCAAGGAGATGAAGATTCCCGAGGCGATCACTTTTCTAGCCGCCGACCGCCAGCACACCGACATGGCTTGCGCGGGCGACATCATCGGGCTGCACAATCACGGCACCATCAACATCGGCGACAGCTTTTCCGAAGGTGAGCTTCTGCGCTTCACGGGCATCCCCAATTTCGCGCCGGAGATCTTCAGGCGCGCGGTCCTCAAGGACCCCTTGCGGCTCAAGGCTCTGCGAAAAGGACTGGCGCAGCTGTGCGAAGAAGGTGCAACGCAGCTGTTCCGGCCGTTCCGCAACAACGATCTGATCCTGGGCGCTGTCGGTCCGCTGCAGTTCGAGGTCGTCGCGCATCGCCTGCACGACGAATACAAGGTCGAGTGCCAGTTCGAGGCGATCAATGTCGCGACCGCGCGCTGGGTCGAGTGCAGCGACCGCCGGATGCTCGCAGACTTCGAGCGCAAGGCGCACGACAACCTGGCGCTGGATCACGGCGAGCAGCTGGTCTACATTGCGCCTACCCGTGTCAACCTGAATCTCACCGAAGAACGCTGGCCCGACATCCGGTTTCGCGAAACGCGCGAGCACTAGCGCCGGTAGGCCACGCCGGAGTATGCCCTTGGCGCGATCGGAACTGTGGAACCGCAAGGTCGTCGCCTGGGCACTGTATGATTGGGCGAATTCGGCGTTCGCGCTGTCCGTCATGGCGGTGCTGTTCCCTGTGTTCCTCGGCAATTACTGGAGCGCGGGTGAACCCGGTCCGATCGTCACGCAGCGGCTGGCATGGGTGACTTCAGCGGCGAGCGCCGTGGTGCTGGTGCTGGCGCCGGTGTTCGGCACGATTGCCGACGCCGGCGGCTACCGGAAACGCTTCCTGCTTGCACTCGCACTCTGCGGAGCCGCCGGCACCGCGGGGCTCGGCGTGACTCCCCAGGCCTGGTGGCAGGCCGCACTCGCTTTGTACCTGGTCGGCTCGGTCGGCTACTACTGCTCGACGGTGTTCTACGATTCGCTGCTGGTCGACGTCGTCACGCCGCGTTACTACAGTTTCGTATCCTCGCTGGGCTTCGCCATCGGCTACCTTGGCGGGGCCGCGCTGCTCGCGGTGCACGTTGTCATGCTGACACGGCCCGCCGCCTTCGGATTCGCGGATGCAACGGCAGTCATACGCTTCGCGTTCATCACGGTCGGAGCATGGTGGGCCCTGTTCACCGTGCCGCTCGTGTTCCTGGTGGAGGAGCGCGCCGGACGTGAACGAGTCGCGACTGACGTCGTGCGCGTCGCGTACCGGCAGCTCCGCTCGACGCTCCAACACCTCGGCAACTACCGCGAGGCCGTGCTGTTCCTGGTGAGCTACTGCCTGTATATCGCGGGCGTCTTCACAGTGATCTTCATGGCGGTGAACTACGGCCAGCGCCTCGGCTTCGACCAGAAAGACCTGGTCATGGCGCTCATGATCACGAATTTCGCCGGCTTTCCGGCGACCCTGCTCTATGGCGCGCTCGGCCACCACTTCGGTCCCCGGGCAGGCATCTACGTGGCGCTCGCCGTGTACATCGCCGTCGCGAGTTGGGCGGTATTCATGCGCGAGGTCTGGCAGTTCTACGTCATGGCCGTCATTGTCGGCTGCGTACAGGGCGGCGTGCAGAGCCTGAGTCGTTCCCTGTACGCGGAGCTGATCCCGGCGGAACGCTCCGGCGAGTTCTTCGGCTTCTACGGGATGGTGACCAAGTTCGCCCACGTCGTCGGTCCCGCGCTCGTGGGCATCGCGGCGGCGGTGTCCGAGCGCCCGCAGGTGCTGCTGCTGGTGCTGCTGCCCCTGTTCGTGAGCGGTGCGTGCCTGCTGACCCGCGTGGCGGCCGCAGCTCCTGCCCGCTGAGTCGGCGTCAGCGTCGCCGCAGTCCGGCCACCTCGCGCTCCAGTTCCTCGAGCGCGCCCGGCCGACCGCCGTAGCGCGCGGCGTGGTAGGCGCTGGTGACGCGTTCGACGGATTCCCCCGTGACCGTGCTTGCCGACAGCGCGCGTCCTGCAAACGCCGCCGGCGACTCGCCCGTGGCCGGCATGATCCCGGTCGCGGCCACGAAGCGACGATACAGCCGGCTGGCGCGGTCCGGTCGCGGCGGTCGGTAACGCCACATCATGAGAGCGCTCACCATGAGCGTGAGTACGACGACCAGCGCGATCAGCGTCAGCATCATGTTGCGCCACTTCGGCGATGCCATGCCCAGCCAGCGCATGAGTTGCGCCTGCTTGTCCGGGCCGTAGCCCAGCACCCAGTCGTTCCAGTTCGCGTTCAGCGCATCCCAGGACAGGCGCACCTTGTGCCAGAGCCGCGACGGCGCGTCGAAGCCCCAGGTCGCCGCAGCGCCGCCGAACAGCGAGTCGGCGACACCGAGTTCGATGCGTTCCGGCGCCACCGCGGCCGTCGGGTCGACGCGCACCCAGCCGGAACCCGCGAGCCACACTTCCGACCAGGCATGTGCATCGGACTGGCGCACGATCAGGTAATTGCCCACCGGGTTCAGTTCGCCGCCCTGGTAGCCCAGCACGACACGTGCCGGAATCCCGGCCGCCCGCATCAGCACCGTGAAGGCCGACGCGTAGTGCTCGCAGAATCCGCTGCGCGTGTCGAACAGGAACCGGTCGACCGGATTGCTGCCGAGCGCGGGCGGCTGTAGCGTGTAATGGAAGGGTTCTGAGTGAAACAGGCCGAGTACGCGGTCGACATACGCCCGGTTCGACGCTGCCCCGGTGCGCAGGTTCGCGGCGAGCGCCTGCGTGCGCGGGTTCGTGCCGTCAGGCACGTCCAAATACCAGCGCTGCATCAGCGGTCGCAATCCCGCCTCGGCGCGATAGCGGGTGTGCGACACGGCTTCGAAGGCGATGCGCTGGTCCACGGGCGCGACACGCGCCAGGGCCTGGGTGGGCTGCATGAAAGCGTCGGGCAAGGACCACTCGGCAGGCAATTCCAGCGCCGGCAGCCAGTGCTGGCGCGTCGGTTCGAGCGTCACCAGGTAGCTCAGCGGGACGCCCTCGAAGGCCACCTGCTCGTCGACCGGGAGGCCGATGGCGGGTTCGCGTCCGGACCAGGTGCGCCCGTTGAAGCGATGCAGCACCAGCGCACGCCAGTAACGGTCGCGCGGCGGCGGCACCGCACCGGTGAACCGCACGCGGAAGGCAACGGCGCTCGAGCGCGACAGCGAGGACAGGTCGCCCGGGCTCATCGTGTCGCTCAGCCCGGTGATGCCGGCGCTGGTATCGATCGGCACGGCCCAGAACGGGGACGACAGCCGCGGGAAGAAGAACCACATGGCGAGCGCGAGCGGCGCCGCGTAAGCGACGAGCCGCGCGCCCAGTACCACACTCGCGCGGATCGGCGTGGTCGCGTCGCCGGTCACGCGCAGCCAGGCGGTCATGATCAAAACGAGGCTCGCAGCGAGGTAGGGCAGTGACCACAGGTACTGCTCCCGCAACAGCGACGACATAACGAGAAAGATGGCGATGAACAGCAGCACGAACTGGTCGCGGTGCCGGCGGGTCTCCATGAGTTTCAGCGATGCCATCAGCGCCAGCAGCGTCGAGCCGGGGCCGACGCCGCTGATCGTGTCGTAAGTCGCGAACACGCCGAGGAACGATCCCAGCGCGAGCAGCGCGCGCAGCCAGGCACGCGGCAGCAGGCCCCGGCGGCGTTCGATCAGCAGCCGCCAGCCGGCGCAGACCAGAAAGGTGGCGGTGGCCCATGCGGGCAGGTGCGGCAGGTGCGGGACGAGCGCGACGGCCAGCGCCGCCAGAGTCCACGGCAGGCTGGCCAGCAGCCCGCCGTCGGTGCCGCGCGGCCGCCTACCGAGCCGGAGCACGCTCGTCGAGCCCGTACAGGGCCAGCGACTCGAGGCAGCGCCGGCGATGTGCGTCGCCGTGGGCGGGCGGGATCTCGAGGGCGCGCAGGCGCAAGCCATAGTCTTCGCGGGTGCGATCCGCCTCCACGACCCAGCGGGTCAGTATCGACAGCCGCTCCTCGACCGCCGGCGAATCGATGTCCTCGAAGTCCAGCCACTGGCTGCTGGTGTCGGCGCCGGCAAAACGCTTCGCGAGCAATTGGCCGGTCCGCGCATAGACTTTCCAGGCGACATTGCGCGGTGAGTCGCCCGCGACAAATGGACGCAGTCCGGCGAAGTCTTCCTCGCCGCGCGCGTCGTGCTGCCGGTGGCCGAGTGCCAGCAGCGAAGCCGGCGGCGGCGGTGCTTCGGCCACGGGTTTCGGGTACACCAGGCCGTGTATGTCCATGTGCAGCCACGCCCAGGCTCGGAATAGCTCGAACGGGAAGCGGCTTTGCAACCCGAAGCGGGGCAGGTTGACGAGGCCGCGCCGCGCTGCGGCCACCGGCAACTCGAAGATGCGGCTTTCGCCTGCTGCAAGATCTTCTACGGCGCTGGTTGCGCCGTCGACATAGAGCCCGATGCGGTAACGTTCGGACCGCGAGTGATTCGTGACGGCAAATCGAAAGAGTGCGACGCCACCGGCGAACACCGGCTCGACACCCGCGAACGCGATGTCGAGGCCGACCAGGTTGCGCTGGCACTGGTGCATCGCGACGAAGCCGAGCCCGATGAGCATGAAGGTAAGGACGAAGGACAGGTTATTGTTGTAGTTCATCGAGCCGAGCAGCATCGCGAAGGCCATCAGCGCATACACGAGACCGACGCCGGTCGGCAGGATGTAAGTGCGCGCGGCCGCGAGCTTGGTGCGGCCGGAGTCCGCCCCCTGCCGGCGGCGGGCCCAGGCTTGCACACGCCGGATTGCCGCGCGGCGAAGCCGCAAGAGCGCGCCGGCGGACTCAGGGAATGGCGACGTTGCCGAGGACATGCGCACACAGATCGGCGGGACGCCGGTGCGACGTGCTGCTCGCGGGCTTCAGGCGATGTGCCGCCACGGCGGTGAACACGGCCTGGACGTCGTCCGGGTACACGCCCGCGTGTTCCTGGATGAAGGCATGCGCTTTCGCCGCCGCCGCCAGCGACTGCGCACCGCGGGGCGACAGCCCGACGTCGATGTCCGGCGATTCGCGCGTCATGCGCACCAGGGCCTGGATGTAGTCGACGAGCGCTTCGCTCATGTGCACAGTCCGCGCCGCCTGTTGTAACGCGAGCAGGTGCTCGGGCGCCAGGGCGGGTGTGACGGAGTCCAGCAGTTCGCGGCGGTCGCCGCCGGTGATGATGTCCCGCTCATCCTTGTGGCTGGGGTAGCCGAGTTCGAGCCGCATGAGGAACCGGTCGAGCTGGGACTCGGGCAAAGGAAACGTGCCGATTTGGTCGGCGGGGTTCTGGGTAGCGACGACGAAGAACGGTGCCGGCAGCGGCATCGTCCGGCCGTCCACCGACACCTGGTGTTCTGCCATCGCCTCCAGCAAGGCGCTTTGCGCTTTCGGTGTCGCCCGATTTACCTCATCGGCCAGGATCAGCTGGGCGAACACGGGCCCGGGCTGGAATTCGAACTCGCCGCTCGATTTCCGGAACACCGACACGCCGACGATATCCGCCGGCAACAGGTCGCTCGTGAACTGGATGCGCCGAAAGCTCAGGCCGAGGACCCGGGCCAGCGACTGCGCCAGCATGGTCTTGCCGAGTCCCGGCAGGTCCTCGATGAGCAGGTGGCCGTGGGCCAGCAGGCAGGCGAGGGCGAGATCGACCTGCGCGTCCTTGCCCAGGATGATCCGATTCACCGCCGCCCGGGCACGCTCGAGCGCAGCCCGCTCCGCGCTGCCTGCCTGCGTGATCGAATGTGCCGTGCCTTGCTGCATGCTCGCTCCGACAACCCGGGTGATCGCAGGATCGCGCCACGTCCGCCCGGCGGACGTGCCCTTGCCCCATGTTCGCGAAAGTTGCGCCGGATTGCACCCCTGCGGCAGGGCGATTGTGATGCAATCCGCAGTTTCCCGACGGCAGGGTCCCGCCACGGCGCAGCCTGGCGGCCGGTGCAACAGCGTCAGGCGTAGCTCGCGAGCTTGGCCAGCTGTTCCTGGAGCTGCTCGAGCTGCCGGCCGAACTCGCCGGCGCGCTCCTGCTCCTGCTGCACGACGGCAGGCGGCGCGTTGTTCACGAAACTCGCGTTCGCGAGTTTGCCTGCGGCCCTGGCGAGTTCGGTCCGAAGCTTTGCCTGCTGCTTTTCGAGCCGCGCCCGCTCTGCGTCGACATCGATGAGCCCTTTCATCGGCACCAGCAGGCGCATGTCGCCGACCAGCGCCGTCGCGGACTGCGGAGGTTCCTCGCCGTTGGCCAGCGCCGTGACCGACTCGACGCGACCGAGACGCGCCAGCAGGGCCAGGATAATCGCGGGCGCGACGGCGGTCGGTTGCAGTCGCGTTCTCGAGCAGCACCGGCAGCGCTTTGCCCGGCGATATGTCCATTTCGCCGCGAATCTGCCGGACGCCAAGAATGAAATGCCGTACCCATTCGATGTCGCCCACGGCACCGTCGTCGATCGAGCTTGCGCCGGCTACGGGATACGGCTGCAACATGATGGTCGGCGCGTCCAGGCCGGCGCGCGGCGCCACCTGCTGCCAGATCTCCTCGGTGATGAACGGCATGATCGGATGCAACAGGCGCAACAGCGCTTCGAGCATCTCGACGAGCGTCCGGCGCGTGCCGGCCTGCGCAGCCGCGCTCGCCTCGCCGGACTGGAGCACGGGCTTCGACAGTTCGAGATACCAGTCGCAGAACTCGTGCCAGGTGAACTCGTAAATCGCCTGTGCGACCAGGTCCAGCCGGTATTCGCCGAAGTGCCTGTGCACCTGCCGGACCGTCGCATCGAAACGTGCGCGTATCCAGCGGTCCGCGGCCGAGTACTCGGCCGCACCGCCCTTCGAGGTGCCCGTATCCGTATTCATGAGCACGTAGCGGGCCGCGTTCCACAACTTGTTGCAGAAGTTCTTGTAGCCGTCGATGCGGCCGAGATCGAAACGTATATCGCGGCCGGTGGTGGCGAGCGCGGCAAACGTGAACCGCAGCGCGTCGGCGCCGTAGGCCTCGATGCCATTCGGGAACTGTTCCCGCGTCGCCTTCGAGATCTTCGGAGCGAGATGCCCCTGCATCATGCCGCTCACCCGCTTCGCGACCAGCGACTCCAGGTCGATGCCGTCGATCAGGTCCAGCGGGTCCAGAACATTGCCCTTGGTCTTTGACATCTTCTGCCCGTCCTGGTCGCGAATCAGGCCATGGATGTAGACCTCTCGGAAAGGCACGTCGCCCATGAACTTGATGCCCATCATGATCATGCGGGCGACCCAGAAGAAAATGATGTCGAAGCCGGTAACGAGCACGCTGCCCGGGTAGAACTCGGCGAGCGGCCTGGTCCGGTCCGGCCAGCCGAGCGTGCTGAACGGCCACAGCGCGGAGGAGAACCAGGTGTCCAGGACGTCCTCGTCCTGGCGCAGCGGCAGCTTTGCAGCGAGCGCGTATTTGCGGCGCACGTCATCCTCGCCGTGGCCGACGTAGATGTTGCCGGCGTCGTCGTACCACGCGGGAATCCGGTGGCCCCACCAGAGCTGGCGGCTAATGCACCAGTCCTGGATGTTGTGCATCCATTCGTAATAGGTCTTCGACCAGTTATCGGGCACGAAGCGCATGCGGCCGGACTCGACGGCCTCGATTGCCGGCTTCGCCAGGGGCGCGATGCGGACATACCACTGGTCGGTAAGGTAGGGCTCGACGACGGCGCCGGAACGGTCGCCGCGCGGCGTCTTCACCGTGTAGTTCTCGATTTTCTCGAGTAGGCCGAGTGTTTCCATCTCGGCGACCACGGCTTTGCGCGCGGCGTAGCGGTCCAGGCCGCGATACGTCTCCGGCACCGTGTCGTTCATCGCCGCCGAATCGGTGAACACGTTGTACATCGGCAGGCCGTGGCGCTTGCCGATCTCGTAGTCGTTGAAGTCGTGCGCGGGCGTGATCTTGACACAGCCGGTGCCGAACTCCGGCTCGACGTAGTCGTCGGCGATCACCGGGATGCGGCGGCCGACGATCGGCAGCAGGATCTCCCGGCCGACCCGGTGGCGATAACGTTCATCATCGGGATGCACGGCGACCGCGCTGTCGCCGAGCATGGTCTCCGGCCGGGTCGTGGCCACCGCGAGAAAACCATCGCCGTCCGCGAGCGGGTAGCGGAAGTGATAGAGAGAACCGTCTTCGTCGGCCGTCAGCACCTCGAGGTCGGACAAGGCCGTGTGCAGTACCGGGTCCCAGTTGACGAGCCGCTTGCCACGGTAGATCAGCCCTTCGTCGTACAGCGAGACGAATACCTCGCGGACCGCGGCCGACAATCCGTCGTCCATGGTGAAGCGATCGCGTGTCCAGTCGACCGAGGCACCCATGCGCCGGAGCTGCTTCGCGATCTGGCCGCCCGATTCGGCCTTCCACTGCCAGACGCGCTCGACGAATGCATCGCGGCCGAGGTCGCGTTTCGACTTGCCCTCGGCATTCAGCAGGCGCTCGACCACCATTTGCGTCGCGATGCCCGCGTGGTCCATGCCGGGCTGCCACAGCGCCCGGTCGCCGCGCATGCGGTGATAGCGCGTCAGGGCATCCATGATCGTGTCCTGGAAGGCATGGCCCATGTGCAGGGTGCCGGTCACGTTCGGCGGCGGGATCATGATGCAGTAGCTCGGACCGTCTCCCGCCGGTGCAAACCAGCCGGCAGCCTCCCAGCGCTCGTAGTGCCGCTCTTCGATCGCCTGCGGTTGGTAGGTCTTGTCCATGCTTCAGAGCTTGTGGGTATTGAGTTCGTGACCCTGGGCACGGTATGCGCTGAAGCGCTCCCGACTGCGTTGCCGCGAGTCCTCATCCGAGCTTACAAGCTCGGCTATGCGCGGGAAAGCAGCGGCATCCGGCGGTATTTCGTCCGCGAGATTGATCAGCAGGTCGCAGGAAGCGCTCCGGTCGTCGCGGCTTCCGACCGACACCGGAGCCCCGGCATGGCCGGAACCGACGAGGCAGTGCGGCACGAAACTCCCGTCCCGGAAGGTCCACAACAGGGTATCGAGGTCCTCCGCCAGCGCTCGGGAAGCCGTGCGAATATGCACGCGGTGATTCAGCCGGTAGGCCTTTTCCGCCAGCTTGCAGGCAAAGACC
Source organism: uncultured Pseudomonadota bacterium (assembly GCA_963770585.1). GTDB lineage: Bacteria > Pseudomonadota > Gammaproteobacteria > Steroidobacterales > Woeseiaceae > UBA1847. The sequence continues at coordinate 813,987 of CAVYQH010000001.1, forward strand.
TGTCGTGCCTGTTCGCCACCCTGGCTCAGCACGTAGAAATCGACCTGCGCCATGATTCAGGCGGGTACGACGCCCGCGCGCGAAAGAATGAAATCGCTCAAGAGGGGGATAGGCCGGCCGGTCGCGCCCTTCTTGTTACCGGTGTGCCACGCCACACCCGCGATATCGAGATGGGCCCACTTCATTCCCTCGGTGAATTTGCCGAGAAAACAGCCAGCCGTGATCGTGCCGGCGTCGCGCCCGCCGATGTTCGCCAGATCCGCGAAATTGCTCTTCAGCAGCGCTGCGTAGTCCTCGCCGAGGGGCAGGCGCCAGGCACGGTCGCCGGCGCGCTGGCCGGCGGCAAGCAGGTCGCCCGCCAGCGTATCGTCGTTGGCCATCAGCCCTGCGTGGAACTTGCCGAGGGCGATGACGCAGGCGCCGGTGAGCGTTGCGACGTCGATGATGGCGGCGGGTTTGAAACGCCGGGAGTAAGTTAGTGCGTCACAGAGGATCAGGCGTCCTTCCGCGTCGGTGTTCAGGATCTCGACGGTTTTGCCGGACATGCTCGTGACGATGTCGCCCGGAACGGTCGCCCGGCTGCCGGGCATGTTCACGACTGCGGGCACCACGACGTTCAGGTTGACCGGCAGTTTCAGCGCGGCCACGGTGGCCATCGTGCCGATTACGCTGGCGGCACCGCACATGTCGAACTTCATCTCGTCCATGGCCAGTCCCGGCTTCAACGAGATGCCGCCGGTGTCGAACGTGACGCCCTTGCCGACGAGTACGACCGGCGCATCGTCGGCCGCGCCCTTGTACTGCATGACGATCAGCTTCGCCGGTTCCGCTGCGCCGGCGGCGACGGACAAGAGCGAGCCCATGCCGAGTCGCTTCATTTCCGCTGCGTTCAGCGCCTTGACGGCCAGCCGGCTGTCGCCCTTGGCGAGCTTTTGCGCGGCCTGGGCAAGATAGGACGGGGTGCACACGTTCGCCGGCAGGTTGCCCAGATCCTTCGCGAGCGCGACGCCCCTGCCGATCGCAGCGCCGTGCTGCGCTCCGAGTTCAGCACGCTGCCGCTCGGCGCGGCTGGTGAGCACGAAGCCGATTCGCTTGAGCGGCATGGTCGGCTTTTTGGGACTGCTCTTCATCATCGTGAATCGATACAGGACATCGCACACGACTTCCAGGGTCGCGCGTGCCATGTAGTAGACGTCGCCGGCGGGTTCGAGCGCCAGTGCATTCAGGATGGAGGTGCATTGCGTCTTCGCCAGGGAATCGATGGCGCCGGCCAGTGCCTTGCGATACGCGCTCATGTCGAATTCCGACGACTTGCCGAGGCCGACGACCACGACCCGTTTCGCGCGCACGCCATCGAGCCGGTTCAACACGGTCCACCGGCCGAGGTGCCCGGATATGTCACCGCTCTTGATGAGGCGCTTGAGTTCGCCCTTGCTGGCGCCGTCGATATCGATGGCGCCCTTGCCTAGTTTGCCGCGTGCGTAGACGCCGACGATAACGCAATCGACGGATCGCAGTGACGTTGCGCCAGTCGTAGTGAAATAGTCCATGGAAAACCGCTTGTCCCGGGCAAAATAAAACGGTTAGTCTAACTGAATACGCCCGCTACCGTTAAGCCAATCCACGCGATGCGTCGCATACTCGACCGCTACATCTTCCGCGAGATTGCCACGACCTGGCTGGTGGTCACGGGGGTATTGCTGCTCATCCTGCTGACGAACCAGTTTGCCCGGGTACTCGGGGACGTGGCGAAGGGAAAACTCCCGAAAGACGCAGCAATGAGCGTCATCGGACTGTCGGCAATGCAGTACCTGACGGTGCTCGTGCCGGTCGGCCTGTTCCTCGCGATCATGATGGCGCTCGGGCGTTTGTATCGCGACAGTGAAATGGCGGCGATGACCGCCTGCCGCATCGGCCCGATGGGTGTCTATCGGCCACTCCTCTGGCTCGCGGTTCCGCTTGCGGTACTGGTGGCCTGGCTCGCGATCGTGATCGGACCCCAGGCCCTGGCGGCGGTGGAACGCATCGGTACGGAAGCGCGGCGCGCGGCCGATCTCGCGACCATCGAGCCGGGCCGCTTCACGGATATCGGCGCCGGCGAAGCGGTCGTGTACGGCGAATCGGTGAGCGCGGACGGCGTCATGCACAACGTGTTCCTGCAGCGCAACGTACCGGACGGCAGCGTCCAGGTTGTCGTGGCGGAGCGCGGCGAGCAGATAGTGGGTGACGATCCCGACATCCGCATGCTCGTGTTGAACAACGGGCGCCGCTACGAAGGCGTGCCCGGCGCCGCGCGCTTCCGGGTGCTCGAGTTCGGCGAGCACGGTATTCCTTATCGTCTGCCCAGCGTCGAGCCGGAGGATCCGCGGCCCCGAGCGTTGCGCACCGTCGAGCTCTTGCGTGCCGGAGATCCCGCGGCGGTTGCCGAACTGCAGTGGCGGCTGAGCGTGCCGCTGTCGACCCTTCTCCTGGGCTTCCTCGCCGTACCGCTCGCGCGGAGCCAGCCGCGCGAAGGGCGTTACGGGCGGATCGCGGCCGGGCTCCTGATCTTCATCGTCTACTTCAATCTGCTGAGCGCGGCGAAAGCCTGGACCGAAGCCGGCCGGATCGCACCCGAGCTCGGGCTGTGGTGGGTGCACGGCGGCCTTTTCCTGTTCTCTCTGCTGCTGCTTGCCGTGCAACACGGCGTGCACCGGCGGCTGTTCCGATGACCAGCATACTCACGCGCTACCTGATGCGCTCGATACTGATGAGTTCCGCATTGGTACTCGTCGTGCTGCTTGCGCTCGCGGCGCTGTTCGAATTCATCGCCGAGCTCGACGACGTGCGCAATGGCTACCAGACGCTTGAGGTCGTGCTCTACACGCTGCTGCGCCTGCCCAATCTCGCTTTCGAAATGATGCCGGTCGCCATACTCATCGGCTCGCTGCTGGGACTCGGGGCGCTGGCTTCGCACAGCGAGATCATCGTCATGCGCGCGGCGGGTTACTCCGTGAGACGTATGGCTGGCATGGTCGCGCTGACCGGAGTCGTGCTCCTGGCGCTGGCTGCTTTGCTCGGCGAATTTGTGGGCCCGCCGCTGGATTACTTTGCACGTGACATGCGCGCGAAGGCGCGCTATGGCGAGGAGGACGACCGGGTCGCCGATGCGACCTGGGTGCGGGACGGTTCCGTGTTCCTGCACCTCGAACGCGTGAGCCCGGAGTTCGAATTCGGCGCCGTCTATCTCTACCGATTCAACGCCGACCATTCGCTGGAATCGATCGCACGCGCGGACGATTCGGGCATCGGGCCCGATGACCGCTGGCGGCTGGAGAACGTTCGGGAAACGCGCTTCGCGGAGGACGGCGTACAGGTCGTTGAATCGAACCTCGCGGTGGAGAAGTTTGGCGTCAGTGTCGAGCTGATCGGCAACACGCTGGCCAAGCCGCTGAGCCTCTCCCTGCGTGGCTTGCGCGGATACATCGATTATCTGGACGCCAACCAGCTCGATTCACGGCAGTACCGGACGGAACTCTGGTATCGGGTGTCGCGCACCGTCACCGTGCTCGTGATGCCGATCCTGGCGCTGGGATTCGTGTTCGGCTCGCTACGCTCCGGCGGAACGGGCGGCCGTCTCGTGATCGGCGTCGTGGTCGGACTCGCGTACTATCTCGGCCTCCGAGATGCTCGCCAATTCCGGCCAGGTATTCGACCTCGATCCGGTCATCGTGAGCTGGCTGCCCGCCGCGGCGCTGGTCGCTGCCACGGCGATCGCGCTGGCGCGCATCCGCTGAGCGCCGGGAGCGCCGGTCAGCGCGACAAGAGCCCGCGCAAGCGGTCGAGATCGACCTGGCGCAGACTCTTGCCGAGATCGACCTGGCGCAGGCTCCTGCCGAGATCGACCTGCCGCAGACTCCGGCCGAGGTCTTTCCGGTAATACCACACGAGCGCGCAACCGGCAGCGAAGGTGATGCCGAGCGTCAGCACGGTCGCCCAGGTAAGGGCGGAGGACCGCCGGCCGGTCGTGGCTTCGAGTTCGTAAATGCGCTCGTCCTGCAGGTCGCCGTCCGCTTTGTGGATCCAGACGGTGCCGCGATGCTCGTTCATGAACGCCTCGGTCTGTTCGAGCGCTTCGGCTTTGGTGGCGGCCGTGAGCAGGGCTTGTTCGGACCCTTCTTCCTCGAGTCGCCACAGGTTTGCTCTTTTTACAAGGTGATACTCTTGCATGGGATCCTCCGGATCGTTGCGGGCACGGCGGACCGCGCGGCACCGCCATCCGCGGCACGCAAAGTCTTGCGTTGCGCCGCTTATCCTGCAAGTCAGCAAGTTTCGTGCCAGTGGCCGGACGGATCACGCGCGGCGGCGCGGATAGTGATTGAGAAAAGTGCCGCTCAGCCGGTCGTGCCAGGTGCGCCGGTCCCGGTCCCAGAGCTGCCAGAGAAAGCCGAGACCGAGCGGCGCCCAGGACAGCAGGGCCGCAAAAAAACGCAGCGTGCATGCGCCGACCCCGGGCACCTGGTGCGCGGTGGTTTCGAGCTGCAGACCCCAGGACTGCATTCCGAGCGTGCGGCCCTTCCACGCCCAGTAGCCGACGAAATAGCCGAAGATCACCGCGAACAACACGACCTGGTAGCCGAGGTTGTCGCGCGGTTCGACCAGCAGGCCGCCGCGCACGGCGATGAACGGCACCGTCGCTAGCATCAGGAGCGCAATGAGCAGAAAGGCGTCGTACAGCATTGCGCCACCGCGGCGCAACAGACCGCTGGCCTGCATGCTCAGATGCCCTGGACGAATTCGATCATGCGCTGGCGCGTCGTGGCATCAGGCAGAGCGCCCAAGCCCGCCCTCACATTGTCACGCATGTGTTCGGGCTTGCTGGTCGCCGGAATGACACAGGTGACTGCCGGGTGACTGACGACGAACTTGAGAAAAAACTGGCCCCAACCTTCGGCGAACTCGGTCGCCCAGTCAGGGAGCTCGCGGCCGCGCACGGCAGCGAACAGCGCGCCGGCCTGGAACGGACGGTTCGCTATCACGCCGACTCCCAGGTCCGCGGCGAGCGGCAGCAGGCGATCGTCCGCTGCGTACTCGCCGAGTGAATAGTTGATCTGGATAAAGTCGGGCCGAAAGTGTTTCATTTCCGCCTCGAGCTCCGACAAGGCACCTGCGTGGTAGTGCGTGAGTCCGCTGTAGCGGACCAGGCCTTCTTCCTGGAGTTCGCGGATGCTGGGCATATGCACCTCGGTATCGCGCAGGTTATGCACCTGCATCAGGTCGATGACGCCCGTGTGCATCAGCTGCGCGGAGCGGCGCATCTGTTCGACGCCGGCCACGCGGCCGTTGGTCCATACCTTGGTTGCCAGGAACAGCGGGTCGCGCGCGAGGCCGGCGTCGATGAGGTCACCGATCACGGTCTCCGAGCGGTTGTACATCGGCGACGTATCGACGACGCTGCCGCCGGCGGCGACCAGTGCGTCGACGACTTCTCGCCGAATCGCGATTTCCGCGGCGGAACCGGCGACGTCGAAGACCTCGTACGTGCCGAGCCCGATCACGGGCAGCGATTCCTTGTCCGACGAGGGGATCGGGCGACGGGCCATCGTCGCCGGCGCCGTCATGGCTGCCATCGGCACGAGCCCGATCGCCGTTGCCGCCGCGAGCAGCTCACGTCGATTCCAGTGCACTTTGCGCATCGCCGCTTGGCCACCTCGATCCGCCGCCCACTGTGATCGCGCCGCCGGTACTCGCGACCGAGCCACCATGCGATCAGCGCCCATAGTAACGCGAACGGCAGCATGAGGACGGAGATGCCGGTGATGCCGAGGCCCCAGATCGCGCGGACGGCCCAGGTTCCGATCAGATCGCCGCCTCGATAGACGGCGGTGTCGATGAAGTTCTTCGCTTTGTATTTTTCCTCCGGCGTTACGACGGAGTACAGCATGTCACTGGCCGGCTTGCCGAAGCCGAAGCCGATCGCCCGCCGCGCTGCCTGGAAGACCGCAACCATGAGCAGCGCGGGATGCACCGCAATCAGCGCGAAACCCAGGAACGAGAGCAGGGGCAGCAGTGCGAGCGTCAGTCCGAGGCCAAGGCGCTGGACGGAGTGCTTCACGACCAGCAGCTGGAACAGCAACGACAAGACGCCCGTCGCCAGGTCGAGGTTGGCGAACAGCCGCGTGCGCGCATCGACGCCCTCGATCGCATCCGCGACCATGTATTCATGAACATGTACAACGCGGTGCCGAGCAACGACGCAATCGCCGACATCACGCTGATCGCCAACAGGTAGCGCGACGACACGACATGGGTCATGCCGGCGAAGGCGCTGCCGCCGAGCGCTTTCGGCGTCGCCGCCGTCTCGATGACTTCGCCGGATTGCTGCCGTTCCACCCAGGTGCGCAACGCGCGAATGCAGACAATGCTGCAAAACAACAACAGCGCGGACACGAGCAGCAGGTTCGCGAAACCCAGCGGACCGGACCAGTTGGCTCGTGAGCAACGGGCCGACGAGTGCGCCGGCGCTGCCGCCAGCCGAGATGACGCCGAACAACCTGCGGCCCTGTTCCTTCGTGTAGATGTCCGCCATGAAACTCCAGAAGACGGAGACGACGAACAGGTTGAACACGCTGAGCCAGACGAAGAACACGCGGCCCATCCAGACGATGTCGTGGCCGGCTGACTTGGCGATCGAGAATCCGGCGTAGAACAACAGGATGTTGACGCCGAAAAAAGCATACACCCAGGGCAGGAAGCTGCGACGCGGATAGCGCGAGGCAACCCAGCCGAACGCCGGCGAGGCCAGAAGCATCACGACGAAGGTGCTGGAAAACAGGAGCGGGATCGAGTCCGTGCCGCTCTCGACGCCCATCGCCTCGCGTACCGGACGCAGCATGTAATACGAGGACAGCACGCAGAAGAAATAGGCGAAGGACCAGGCGACTGCGACCGTTTCGCGCTTCTCGACACCGAGCACACGCTCAAGAAAGGCTTTGCTCATCGATGTCCGCGCGGAGGCCTGATTCGCCGGATGGTAAGGAATCGCGGTACCGAACGATAGTTCGGACCGCGCTCTCGCCGCCAATCTGCTGCAAGCCGCGACATTCGCCGCTGTCTCCCGGAGCTCAATCCTGCGTGACGCTGGATGCCGACCTGAACAAGGAGCGAGCGATGAACAAGGGAACTGCAATGAAGCTGGTTGCGCTGAGTCGCGCTGTTGTCACTGGGCGGGACCGCAGCCGGCGGCACGGCATCGGGCACGGACGACTGTCCCGTGCTCGGGGAACTCGTCACGCAGGCGGTGCTCGATGCGGGCGACGGACTCAAGGCCAGGCTGGTGCCGGGCTTTCCGCGCGTCGGGCTGTTGAAATGCCGGCAGGCGGCACTCACGGTGACGACAGGCTTCAGTGCTGCCATGGCCCGGCGCAATATTTACGTCAGCTGGCAATGGCCCGACAAGGAGCGCGGAGATCGGTGCCTGAGCGCCGATCTCTCGCAATGCTATCCGACCCGCAATCCTTTCGTGCCCTATTCGGTCAGTGACGGGGCGTTCGTCGCGGACAGCTGGCACGGAGTACTCCAGGCGATCGGCCAGCGCATGCCCCGGGTTACGATGGCGACTTCGTGCGCTTCGAGAGCGGCCCGCTGGCTGCCAGCCTTGCCAGCGGAATTACAGCGCAGTACCGGCGGGCGATCCCAGCAGACTTATTACATGGACTGAGGAGCCGTGATCGCCGGGACCTGCGGCCGGCGATAGGCGACGGCGGCCGCAGGCGGTAGAATCCGACCGTCCGTACCGGATGGGGAGATTCCTATGGCGGCCAATGCAATGATCGCGCGCCGGCGGGAGCGCAATTTCTACCTGCTGATGGCCTTGACCCTGGCCGCCATCACTGTCATCGGGTTTGCACGCACCTGGTTTCTGAACGGCCTGTTCCCGGAGATGCAGCGCTTCGTGCCGCCCGAAGCGGTATTCACGCTGCACGGGGCGCTGGCGACGCTCTGGTTCGCCTGGCTCATCGCCCAGTCCTGTTAATTCGCGGCGGCAATTACACGCTGCATCGGACCATGGGCAAAGTCGGGGTCGTACTCGCCATCCTGCTGGTCACCGTCGGCCTTTACGCTGCCACCGTCGCCGCCGCACGACCCGGCGGTTTCATGGGCATCCCGACGCCGCCGGACCAATTCTTCGCCATCCCGTTCTTCGACCTGGTGATGTTCAGCCTGTTCTTCGGCTGGGCCGTCGTCGCCCGGAAGAACCCGCAGGCGCACAAGCGTCTCGTGCTGTTCGCGACCATCAACATCATCGATGCGGCCGTAGCGCGGATTCCCCTGGAGGTAATCACCGAGTATTTCCCCGTTTCCATCTACTTCGGCAGCTGGATCCTGATCGCGGCGGTCATCGCATGGGACCTCGTGACGCTGAAGCGCGTTCATCCGGCGACCCTCGTGGCGAGCGTGTTGACGCTGGCCATGCAGTTCGGGCGCTTCGCGGTCATGGATACGCCGGCCTGGATAAATTTTGCAAACGGGTTCATCGGCCTCCTGCAGGGCGGTGCCTGACACTTGACGCCGACCCACAAAACCACGCGGAAAGCCGCCCGGAAATCGGCATCGAACTCCGTGCTGAGTCCGGCGATCCGTGCCCGGGCCATGCCGGCCGACACGAATCCGGCCGGTGACATATTCGGCGGCTGGATCGTGTCGCACATGGACCTGGCCGGCGAAGTCGCGGCGCGGCAGCGGGCACGATCGCGTGTCGTCACCGTCGCCATACACACGATGGAGTTTCACCGTCCCGTTCATGTCGGGGACGTCGTCAGTTTCTACACGGAGATCGAGAAGGTCGGCAGCACGTCGATCTCCGTGCGCATCCGGGCCGAGGCCATGAGCGAGGATACGGGGAAGACGGCCACCGTGACCGAGGGCCTGTTCATCTACGTCGCGCTCGATGCGGACGGCAAGCCGACGCCCGTCGATTCCTGAAGCTCGAGAGCAACAAGAAGGGGCCGCGAGGGCCCCTGTCTATGGAGTCTGGCACTCCCTACCGGATTCGAACCGGTGTTACCGCCGTGAGAGGGCGGCGTCCTGAACCACTAGACGAAGGGAGCGTTGGCCGGCCGTTGTGCGGCCGGGGCGCGTATTATACGGGCCGAAGCGCCGGACTCAAGCCCGTGCGTGCGGCGCCGGGCAAACGATCTGCGCCTGCGGACCCGCGCTGTTATCATAGCCGTAAACAACAACATGCCTTACGGACAAAGCTTTGAAAGATAGCGGGAAACCGACCGCTCACACGCCGAAAATCATCTCCAGGGCCGCTCATTCCGTCTCCCGCGAGGAGATCTCGGAAAGCGCGCTCAAGGTGTTGTACCGATTGAACAAGGCCGGTTACCAGGCCTTCCTGGTCGGCGGCTGCGTGCGGGATGCACTGCTCGGCCTGCACCCCAAGGACTTCGATGTCGCCACCGACGCGACCCCGGACGAGGTGCGGGACCTGTTCAGCAATTGCCGGCTCATCGGTCGCCGGTTCCGGCTCGCGCATGTGCGTTTCGGTCGCGAAGTCATCGAGGTGGCGACCTTTCGCGCCGCCGCCGTGCACGAACACGACGACGTCGCCCACGATCACGAAGGCCGCATACTGCGCGACAACGTGTACGGCACCCTCGAAGAAGATGTCTGGCGTCGCGACTTCACCTGCAACGCGCTCTACTACAACATCGACGATTTCAGCATCTGGGACTACGTCGACGGCGTTCGCGACGTCGATCAACGTCGCCTGGTCCTGATCGGGGACGCGGACAAGCGCGTGCGCGAAGACCCGGTGCGCATGCTGCGCGCCGTGCGCTTCGCGGCGAAGCTCGATTTCACCATCGAAGAGTCCGCCGGCCGTGCCATCCGTTCCAACGTCGCACTGCTCACCAACGTGCCGTCCGCAAGATTGTTCGACGAGTTCCTGAAGCTGTTCGGCGGCGGCAGGGCCGAGACAGACCTTCGACCTGCTGTGCGAGTACGGCTTGTTCGCACGGATGTTTCCCGCCACCGCGCAGGAACTCGAGATCGACGAGGATTTCCGCCGCTTCGTGCGCGCTGCCCTGCGCAATACCGACCTCCGTGTCGCAGACGGCAAGACGGTGACGCCGATGTTCCTCCTGGGCGTGCTCCTGTGGGCGCCGGTCTGCCGGGTCGCCGCCTTGCATCGCGCGCAGGAAGAGATATCGGACGCGCAATCGCTGAACATTGCGGCCTGGGAAGTCGCCGGCGAACAGCAGAAGCGAATCTCGATACCCAAGCGATTCACGTACCGATGCGCGAGATGATGGCTCTGCAGCCGCGTTTCTATGCGACGCGCGGCCGGCGCGCAATGAACCTGCTCGAACATCGCCGCTTCCGGGCCGCCTACGATTTCATGATGCTGCTGTCGGACATCGGCCGCGTCGATCCCGAGATCGCCGCGTTCTGGAGCGAGGTGCAGTCCTTGTCCTCGGACCAGCGCATGGAGCGTTTCCAGGTGCCCGCGAAGGCGCGCAAGCAGCGGCGCAGACGTCAGCGCAATCCGTCTCGCGACGACGAATGAGCGTGCCGGCATCGGTCTGGCGGCCGGCCTACATCGGCATCGGCAGCAATCTCGACGAACCCGAACGGCGCGTCGCGGCGGCTTTCGATCAGCTGGCCGGGCTGCCCGAGACACGCCTCGTCGCGCGCTCGCCACGCTACCGCTCGGCGCCCTTCGGCGGCGTGCAGCAACCGGACTTCGTCAACGCGGTGGCGGCATTGCTGACGCGGCTGGCGCCGCACGACCTGCTCGCCCGACTCAAGGCCCTGGAACGGGCGGCGGGCCGCCGCGCGGACGGCCCGCGCTGGGGGCCGCGCGAGCTCGATCTCGACCTGCTCGTGTATTCGAACGAAATCGTCAAACTGCCCGATCTCGAGCTGCCGCACCCGGGCATCGCAGGGCGAAATTTTGTATTGTTGCCGCTGTCCGACCTGGCGGCGGATCTCGTCATTCCCGGCCTCGGGCGCGTGGGGTCGTTGCCGGTCGACGAGCAGGAACCGCGCATCACCCGGCTGGACTAGAGGGCACTACTTGGCAGTCACTTCATTGAGTCCGCGGCGCAAGGGAACCCGGTACATCGTGGTCGAGGGTCCGATCGGCGTCGGCAAGACGAGACTCGCGAAGCGCCTGGCTGAGAGTCTCTCGGCGCGGCTCATGCTCGAGCAAGTCGACGACAACCCGTTCCTCGAGCGCTTCTACAGCGAGGGCCGCAGTGCGGCGCTGCCGACGCAGATGTTTTTCCTGTTCGCACGCGCCCGGCAGCTCGAGCAGCTGCGGCAAGCGGACCTGTTCACCGATGCACAGGTCGCGGACTTCCTGTTCGCACAAGGACCGCTTGTTCGCCGAACTGAATCTCACCCCCGACGAGCTCGCGCTCTACGACCAGGTCGCCGACACGCTGGACATCGATCCGCCCATGCCCGATCTCGTCATCTACCTGCAGGCGCCGGTGGACGCGCTGCTGCGGCGCGTCGCGCGGCGCGGCCGGCCCGGCGAGCACCTGATCGAGCCGCACTTATCTGGAGCGGCTCGCCGACGCCTATGCGCGCTTCTTCCACGATTACGACGAAGGGCCGCTCCTGATCGTCAATGCCTCGCAGATCGATCCCGTGCACAATGACGCCGATTACGAGCAGCTGTTCCGCCAGATCGAGAAGATCGGCGCGGGCGACACTTCTTCAATCCCGGTCCGCCGTGCTCGCCTGAAGACAGGATCACCGCATCGTGTACAAGCAACTTGAACAACGCGGCATGTCGAACCGCCCGTCAACGTGTCTACGCTGCGCGAGATGAAGGCGGCGCGCGAACCGATCGCCTGTCTCACCGCCTACGACGCGAGCTTCGCGCAGCTCGTCGACCTGGCCGGCACCGACGTGGTGCTCGTCGGCGATTCGCTCGGCATGGTCATCCAGGGTCACGACACGACGGTGCCCGTCACGGTCGCCGACGTCGTCTACCACACGCGCGCGGTCGCCCGCGGGCTCAGGCGCGCGTTCCTGGTGGTCGACATGCCGTTCATGAGCTACACGACTCCCGCGCAGGCGCTCGACAACGCCGTGCGCCTGATGCAGGAAGGCGGCGCGATGATGGTCAAGCTCGAAGGCGGGGAAGGACAGGTCGAGATCGTCGAGCATCTCGCGCGGCACGACATCCCGGTCTGCGCGCACCTGGGCCTGAAGCCGCAGTCCGTGCACAAGATCGGCGGCTTCAAGGTGCAGGGGCGCGACCGGAGCAGGCCGAGCAGATGCTCAAGGCCGCCAGGCGTCTGCAGGAAGCCGGTGCCGACATCGTGCTGCTCGAATGCGTGCCGAACGAGGTCGGGGCCGCGATCACCGACGCGCTGCGACGTGCCGGTCATCGGCATCGGCGCCGGGCCCGATGTCGACGGCCAGATCCTCGTGCTGTACGACATCCTCGGCATCACGCAGGGCCGCATGCCGCGCTTCGTGCAGAACTTCATGGGGGACGCAGCTCGCAGCTCGCCGCCTGCGAAGCGTATGTGCGCGCCGTCAAGGATCGCAGTTACCCCGCGCCCGAACACTGTTTTTCGTAGTCGACTCGCTTCGACCATTCCCAAGTACCGCTACGCCCGTGCAGGTCATTCGTACCAAGGAAGAACTGAAGGACACGGTCGCCACCTGGCGGCGCCACGACGAACACGTCGCACTCGTGCCCACGCTCGGCAATCTGCACGCCGGTCACGCGAGCCTCGTTGCAACCGCCCGGCAGCATGCCGAACGCGTCGTCGTCTCGATTTACGTCAACCCGACCCAGTTCGGCGCCGACGAGGATTACGAGAATTACCCGCGCACGCTGGAGCACGACACGCGGCGACTGCGCGAGGTGCGGGCCGACGTCCTGTTCGTGCCGGACGACTCGACCATCTATCCCTTCGGCCACCAATGCGCCACGGTCGTGGCCGTGCCCGGACTGACGGACAACTTCTGCGGCGCCTTCCGTCCCGGCCACTTCGACGGCGTGACCACCGTCGTCGCCCGCTTGTTCGCACTGGTGCAGCCGGACGTTGCCGTGTTCGGGCAAAAGGATTACCAACAGCAAGTCGTCATTCGTTACATGGCCGAAGACCTGAGCCTGCCGTTACGCGTCATCACGGCGCCTACGGTGCGCGACGGCGACGGGCTCGCGCTGAGTTCGCGCAATGCCTACCTGACGGTAAGGGAGCGGGCGATCGCGCCGCGGCTCTACGCAGTGCTCAGCCGCATCGGCATGGAGCTCGAGTACGGCAAGCGCGACTTCGCGGCACTCGAAGCCGGCGGACGGGACGAGCTCGAAGCCGCCGGATTCCGTGTCGATTACGTTTCGATCCGTCGCGGCCGGGACCTCGCGGTCCCCGAAGGGGACGGCGGCGAGCTGGTCGTGCTGGCCGCGGCTCGGCTCGGGAAAGCCCGGCTGATCGACAACGTCGTCGTCACGGTCTGAATGCGACGCCAACGCGCGTCAGGTCGATATGGCGTTGCGGCCGGCGCGCTTCGCGCGATACAGCGCCGCATCGGCGGCACGGATCAGCGTTTCGAGCGTGCCGGCCTCGTTCAATGCCGCGATGCCCATCGAGATCCTGATCGGCACCTGGATTTGCGAATCGGCGGCTTCGGCCGTGTCGCCGCAAACTCGCTGACGCACCCGGTCGGCGATCGCGAGCGCCTGCTCGTGGCCTACGTCCGGCAGCAGCACGGCGAACTCGTCGCCGCCATAGCGCACCAGGATATCGTTCGGACGGAAATGCTTCTTCAGGATCATCGCGACGGCACTCAGCGCATGATCACCTGCGATGTGCCCGAAGCGATCGTTGAACTCCTTGAAATTGTCGACGTCGATCATGATCAGGGTTACCGGCAGGGCATCGCCGGCACAACGCAGTATCTCGCGCGGAAACGTGTTTGCCATCGAATGTCGATTGCCGAGGCCCGTCAGTGCGTCGGTCGTCGCATGCCGCTCGTACTTGCGCAGCTCGCCGTAGCTGTCGGCGATGACCCGGTTGTGACTGCGTACACGTTCGGACAGCACGACCAGCAGGTTCTTGGCGAACGCATGGGACGCATGCACCATGTCCCACAGGATCGTCTGGTGCACGACCAGCAGGTGACTGTCCTCGGCGGCAATTACGTAAGCCGACGGATCGCGGTCCTCGATGATCGACATTTCCCCGACACAGGCGCCGGCCTCGACGCGCGCGAGCGGCGGCGTTTGCGGCGAACCGACATGCACGTCCAGGCTGCCGGACAGCACGAGGTATACGTTGTCGTTGTGAGCGCCGGGCGATAGCAATGTTTCACCGACGCCGATGTCGCGGCGGCTGCACTTCTGCAACAGTACCTGCACATCGCCGGGATCGACGCCGCGGAACAGGTTCAGGGCCTCGAGCAACGATCGCTGGTAGTCCGAATTGAGCGCGTGCATCTCGGCCATGGCGCAATTCTCGCGCCTGATGAAGTCGGGCGATAACGACTGCGACACAGTCTGTTGCCGGCATGCGGCGTGTAAGCGCATACGCTGAACTTTGGACACGCTCCAGACGCGCACCGCCCGCAATGAAGCAATTGGACAATTAATGCGCTTGCGCCTTATCCCGAAGCCTCGGCTGCCATTACGCCGTGTCGTCCGAGCGCCCAGTCGATGTGTTCGCGCAGGAACGGCGACGCGGTGCAACGCCGTTTCCGCAACGCGTCGATCACGGCCGGCGTGGTGCGCGCGTTGCCGAGTGCGACAGCGATGTTGCGTTGCCAGCGTTCGTAGCCAATGCGCCGAATCGCACTGCCCGCCGTGCGCTCCAGCCAGTCCGCCGCGCTCCACGCGAAGAGTTCCGTGAGCGCGGCGCCGTCGAGGTCGTGGCGCGGCGCAAAGTCCGGTTCCTGGCTCCTCTGCGCGAACTTGTTCCAGGGACAGAACAGCTGGCAGTCGTCGCAACCATAGATGCGATTGCCGAGCGCGGCACGGAACTCCAGCGGTATCGGTCCGTCGAGCTCGATGGTCAGGTAGGAGATGCAGCGCCGCGCGTCGACGACGTAAGGCGCCACGATCGCGCCGGTGGGGCAGACGTCGATGCAGGCACGGCACGTCCCGCAATGCGCGCTGACCGGGGCGTCGACCGGCAATGGCAGGTCGGTGTACAGCTCGCCCAGGAAAAACCACGAACCGGCCTCCGTGTTCAGCAGGTTGCTGTGCTTGCCGATCCAGCCGAGGCCGGCCTTTTCGGCGATCGGCTTCTCGAGCACCGGCGCGCTGTCGACGAACACCCGGTATCCGAACTCGCCGACCTCCGCGCCGATGCGCATCGCGAGCGCCTTGAGTCGACCGCGCAACACCTTGTGATAATCGCGACCGAGTGCATAGCGCGAGACGTAAGCGTCCGACTCGTGATCGAGCAGGGCGCGCGCCCGATCCTGCGCTTCGGGCAGGTAGTCCATGCGTGCGGAGAGTACGCGTACCGTGCCGGGGACGAGTTCCTGCGGCCGGCTGCGCCGGGTTCCGTGGCGTTCCATGTAGCGCATCGTTCCGTGGAAACGCGCCGCAAGCCACTGGGCGAGACGCGCTTCGGCCTGGCCGAGATCGACATCGCTGACGCCCAACTGCTGGAACCCGAGTTCCCGCGCCCAGCCGCAGATCCGCGACTTCAGGCCGAGCAGTTGCGGCTCGGTGTAAGCGTGCGGCGAATGCGAACTCATGTGGTCGGCGGCCGGGTGAATCGTTGACGAGCCCAGTATAATTCCGGCGATGCAAGGCCTGCCGCTCGAAATCTATTCGGTCGATTCCGTGCGCGCGATCGACCGTCGCGCGATCGAGCAGGCGGGTATTGCGGGCTACACGCTCATGACGCGTGCCGGCGAGTTCGCGGTACGTGAGATCCTCCGGTCGTTTCCGCGCTGCCGGCGCTGGCAGATCGTTTGCGGTCCGGGGAACAATGGCGGCGACGGTTACGTCGTCGCCAGGGCCGCCCGCGAGGCCGGCATGCCGGTCAGCGTGTACTCGGTTGCCGGGCCGGACGAACTTGCCGGAGACGCGGCGCGTGCCTGCCGGGAGTGGCTCGCCGCGGGTGGCACGGTGGCGCGCTGGCGCGGCGAACTCGACGCCGGCGCGGACCTGTCGGTGGACGCGCTGTTCGGCAGCGGGCTCGTGCGGCCGATCGAGGGGGAGTACGCCGCCATCGTCGAGGCACTCGCCCGACATGGTGCGCCGGTCGTGGCGCTCGACGTGCCGAGCGGCATACATGGTGACAGCGGCAAGAGCCTCGGCCCGGCGGTATCGGCCACGCTTACGATCACCTTCGTCGGACTGAAATCCGGGCTCTTCCTCGGCGCGGGTTACGCGGCCGCCGGCGAACTGCGCTACGCAGGGCTCGACGTGCCGGATGCCTGCCGTGCCCCGGAACGGCCGGTGCTGCGGCGCATCGGCGGTGAGTTCCTGCACCGCAGCCTGCGGCCGCGCCCGCGCGACGCGCACAAGGGCGACTTCGGGCACGTCCTGGTCATCGGCGGCGGCCCGGGCATGCCCGGCGCAGCGCTCCTGTGTGGTAGCGCGGCCTTGCGCGGCGGCGCCGGCAAGGTGAGTGTCGCGACCCATCCGTCGCACGCCGCCGCGCTCGGCGCGGCGCGACCGGAACTGATGGTGGCCGGCGTCGCGGACGAAGCCGGCATCGCCGGATCTCTCGAGGCGGCGGATGTCGTGGCCTTCGGGCCCGGGCTCGGGCAAAGCCGCTGGGCGCACGCGCTCTACGACGCGGTTGCGGACTGCGGCAAGCCGGCGGTCTGGGACGCGGATGCGCTGAACCTGCTGGCCGCGTCGGAGGCGGAACCCGGCGTCGCAGCCGAGGGACGGATCATCACGCCGCACCCCGGGGAAGCGGCGCGCCTGCTCGGATGGAGTCCGGCCGACGATACAACAGGGGCGCCTCGCCGCGGTCCGGGCACTGGCCGGGCGCTACGGCGGAATAGCCGTACTGAAAGGGGCGGGCACGCTGGTCGCGCGCAACGATGGCACGCCACACATCTGTACCGCGGGCAATCCGGGCATGGCCGCGCCAGGCATGGGCGACGTCCTGACGGGGCTCATCGCCGCGCTCGTGGCACAGGGACTCGCGCCGGAAACGGCGGCCGTCACTGGTGTGGAAGCCCATGCACGCGCAGGAGACCTGGTCGCCGTGCGTGGCGCCCGCGGCCTGCTGGCATCCGACTTGCTCGCCGAGCTGCGGCAGGTCCTGAATCCCGCGGGCGGGATCGGCGCCATGAGCGTATACCTGGCCGACGAAGCCGCGACCGCGTCCTACGCGCAGCGCCTCGCACGGAATTTGCCGACGGATTTCGCCGGCTTTACCGTGCTGCTGGACGGCGATCTCGGCGCCGGCAAGTCGACGTTTGCGCGCGCGCTGCTCAAGACCCTGGGCCACTCCGGTCCGGTGCCGAGCCCGACCTACACCCTGGTCGAACCCTACCGCTTGCCCGGCGGCACCGCGTACCACGTCGATCTCTATCGCGTGGCGAGCGCCGACGAATTGCGGTTTCTCGGCTGGTCCGAACTCGACGACGGCCTGCGGCTGGTCGAATGGCCCGACCGCGCACCGGAACTCGCCGCTTCGGCCGACCTCCGCGTGCACCTGGACTACGCGGGCGTGGGCCGGCGCGCCGCCGTCCTGGGCTTGAGCCATCGCGGCCGGGCGGTGGCCGCCGCGCTGGCCGCAACGGCATGACTGGAAGCCAAAAGACTTGCATTAAATGTCTCCCATATCTTCATAATTTTGTAAGAGAAAATCTTGGCTTTACCGGCGAATCTCGTATACTCGCCTGACATAATTATTCGCAATCGGGGAAACGTTTCGGCAATGCGTGCACTGTGTCGGCTTGCGGCCTTCCTGGCACTCTTCGGCGTGTGCTTGAGCGCGCGGGCAGGTGCGACCGTCGAGGGCATTCGCATCTGGGCGGAGGATGACAAGACCCGCATCGTGCTCGACCTGTCCAGCCCGGTACCTCACAACATCTTCACGATGCGCGGACCAGACCGGCTGGTCATCGACCTGAAGGACGGTCGTCTCGCGGAACGTCTCCGCACCATGCCGGCCGGCGCCGGCTCCGTCAGCGCGGTGCGCAGTGCCGTGCAGTCCGACGGCGACCTGCGGGTGGTGCTCGACTTGAGGGAGGCAGTGCGCTCCCGCAGTTTCACCGTCGCGCCCAACCAGACCTACGGCAATCGTCTCGTCGTCGACCTGCACCGCAGCGGCATGCTCACCGCGGTAAAACGTGCCTCGGAAAGTTATGTGCCGGGACGTGACCTGGTGGTCGCGATCGACGCCGGTCACGGCGGCAAGGATCCCGGTGCAATCGGCAAGAATCGCACGCGCGAGAAAGACGTGGCACTCGCGATTTCGCGCGCGCTGGCTTTGCGCATCAATGCGGAGCCCGGCATGCACGCAGTGATGATTCGCGATGGCGACTACTACGTCGAACACCGCCGGCGCATGCAAGTGGCACGCGAGAACAAGGCCGATCTGTTCGTCTCGATCCACGCGGACGCGGTGTCGGATCGACGGCCGCAAGGCACCACCGTCTATGCATTGTCACTCAAAGGTGCCAGTGACGAAGCAGCGCGGCAGCTCGCCGCGCGCGAAAACGCGAGCATCGGCGGGGTATCGCTGCAGGACAAGGACGACGTACTGGCATCGGTACTCCTGGATCTCTCGCAGAACGCAGCGTTGAGCGCAAGCCTCGATGTGGGCAGCGACGTGATCGGTGAATTGTCGCGGATCGGCAAGACGCATCGGCGCTCCGTCCAGCAGGCCGGTCTGATCGTCCTGAAATCGCCCGACATTCCTTCGATCCTCGTCGAGACCGGCTTCATCTCCAACCCGACCGAAGAACAGAACCTGCGCAGCAGCGGTCACCAGGGCCGCGTTGCCGACGCCCTGCTGGCCGGTATCCGCGCCTATTTCTACGAGAACGCGCCGCCGGACACGCGCATCGCCATGCAAGCCCGCAGAGAACCCTTGCGCCAGGTGCGGCACGTGATCACGCGCGGCGACACGCTGTCCGACATCGCGGCACGCTACAACGTCAGTACGACGGACATCCGTCGCGCGAACAAGCTCTCCAGCGACCGCATACGCGTAGGCCAGACGTTGGCGATCCCGGTCTACGCCGGCGGCTGAAGCGCCGCCCGACGCAAGACTTTTCGGCGGTGGTTTGGAACAATGACGGGCTGTCATGAACCCGTGCACCGCTACTCCATGCCGATCCAGCTGCTGCCCAGCCACCTCGTCAACCAGATCGCCGCGGGCGAAGTCGTGGAACGGCCGGCGTCAGTCGTCAAGGAACTGGTCGAAAACAGCCTCGACGCAGGGGCGAAAGCCGTGCACATCGACATCGTCGATGGTGGCCGCAAGCTCGTCCGCGTGCGCGACGACGGCGCCGGAATTCCGCCGGAGGAACTGGGACTCGCCATGGCCCGGCACGCGACCAGCAAGATCGCGAGCCTCGACGACCTCGAAGCGGTTGCGTCGCTGGGCTTTCGCGGCGAGGCACTGCCGAGCATCGGCTCTGTCGCGAGGGTGACGCTGACGTCGCGGGTCGCCGGCGCGGGCACGGCCTGGCAGCTCAGCGCCGACAACGGCGTGCTGAGCGAACCACGCCCGGCGGCGCATCCGGTCGGGACGTCGGTGGAAGTCGAGGACCTGTTCTTCAATACGCCGGCGCGGCGCAAGTTCCTGCGCAGCGACAGGACGGAGTTCGGTCACATCGAAAAATGGCTGCAGCGCCTGGCGTTGTCGCGGCCGGATGTCGCGATGACGCTGACACACAATCGTCGCGAGGTACTCGCGTTGGCTGGCGCCGGCGACAGCGAGGCTCGCCTGGCACGCCTCGGGAGAGTTGCTGGGCGAGGCTTTCGCCGACCGGGCACTTGCTCTCGAGCGCGAAGCCGACGGCATCGCCCTGGCCGGCTGGCTCGGGCTGCCGACCTACCATCGCAGCCTGGCCGACCAACAGTTCTGGTTCGTCAACGGCCGGAGCATCACCGACCGGACACTGGCGCATGCCGCGAAACACGCGTACCGGGATGTGCTCCTGCACGGCCGATTTCCGGCCTATGTGCTGTACCTCGAGCATGGACCCGGCAACGGTGGATGCCAATGCGCACCCGGCCAAGCACGAAGTCCGTTTCAGGGACGCGCGGCGCGTACACGGCGTCGTCACGCAGTCGCTCGGCTATGCACTTGCCGGAACGCGTCCCGCGCACGGGCGGCCGGCGCCGCAGCCGGCAGGACGAGCTACAACGGGACGACGCAGGGCGGTCTGGCCCTCGGCGCGGCCGGCGGCCGCCGCGCGCACGCGGTGCACGAGTCCATCGCGCACTATGCGGAACTCACGGCGGATCCGCCTTCCGGGAATTCGCGCAGCACGGCGGAAGGCATACCGCCGCTGGGTTACGCACTCGCGCAGATCGCCGGCGTCTACATCCTGGCGGAGAATCGCGACGGGCTCGTGCTCGTCGACATGCACGCGGCACATGAGCGAATCCTGTATGAAAAGCTCAAGCGTTCGCACGCAGATCAGTCGATCGTGCGCCAGCCCCTGCTCCTGCCGCTCGCCGTTGCGGTGGCCGAACGCGAAGCGGAACTGGTCGAGAACTCGGCGGAGCTGCTGGCCGCGTCTCGGCCTGGTCGTCGATCGAGCGGGCCCCACCAGTCTTCGGCTGCGCGAGATCCCGAGCTTGTTGCGCGCCGCCGATGCCGAGGCCCTGTTGCGCGATGTCATCGGAGATCTGGCCGACGCTGGCCAACAGCCGGCGTGTCGACGAGCTCATCGACCACACGCTGGCGACGATGGCCTGCCATCATTCCGTTCGGGCACACCGGCTGCTCACGCTGGTGGAAATGAATGCGCTGCTGCGGGAAATGGAGAGCACCGAGCGAGCGGACCAGTGCAATCACGGCAGGCCGACCTGGACCGCGCTGACGATGCAGGACCTCGATCGCCTGTTCCTGCGCGGTCGCTGAGGGTGCCGGCACCGGCCGACATGCGCCTGGCCGTCTGCCTGATGGGACCGACGGCCGCGCGCAAGACCGAGATCGCCGTCGAGCTGTGCCAGCGGTTCCCCTGCGAGATCATCAGCGTCGATTCGGCGCTGGTCTATCGCGGCATGGACATCGGCACCGCGAAACCCGACGCTGACACGCTGGCCCGCGCACCGCACCGCCTGGTCGACATCCGCGACCCCGAAGATGCCTATTCGGCGGGCGACTTCGTCCGTGACGCACAGGCCGCGATCGACGAGATTTTCACGGCGCAGCGCATACCGCTCCTGGTCGGCGGCACCATGATGTACTTTCACGCACTCACGCGCGGACTCGCCGAACTGCCGGAACGGGATCCCGTGCTGCGGCGGGCAGATCGACGAGGAGGCCAGGCGCCGCGGCTGGGCGGCGCTGCATGCGGACCTCGCAAGCGTGGATCCGGTCGCTGCTTTGCGCATCGAGCCGACCGACGGCCAGCGCATCCAGCGAGCGCTCGAGGTCTACCGCTCGACCGGCCGCAGGCTGACTGACTGGCAGTCCGCCGGTTCGGCACCGCGGGCGGCGCGCGACACCGGCTACCTGCGCCTCGCGCTCGTTCCGGAGCCGCGCCGCGTGCTGCACGAGCGCATCGAAAAGCGCCTGAAGCTGATGATTGACAAGGGCTTTCGCGAGGAGGTGCAGAGCCTCATGCAGCGCCCGGGCCTCAGCCGGGAGGCGCCCGCGATGCGCGCGGTCGGCTATCGACAGTTCTGGGACCACCTCGCGGGCGAGACGACGCTCGAGGAAGCTCGCTACCGCGCCCTCGTTGCAACGCGACAACTCGCCAAGCGACAGCTGACCTGGCTCCGCAACGACCCCGAGCTCTCGGTCTTCAATCCCCTCGAGACGGATGTGATCGACGCAATGTCGACGTTTCTGATACCATTTTTTTCGACGCTTAGGCTGAACACCCGACAGGGCATACCTGCGCCAACGGGACGTGGTGTTCAAAACAACAAGAACAAGGAGACCCGAGATGGCTAAAGGGCAGACACTGCAGGATCCCTTCCTCAACATACTGCGCAAGGAAAAGGTTCCGGTATCGATATACCTGGTGAACGGCATCAAATTGCAGGGCCAGGTCGACTCGTTCGATCAGTTCGTGGTATTGCTCAAGAACAGCGTGAACCAGATGGTCTACAAGCACGCGATTTCGACGGTCGTGCCGTCGCGCAACGTGCGCCTGCCGTTACCGGATGACGATGGAGACAGCGAAGACTAGGCAATACCCCCCTCCACCCGCAGTGGAGGTTCTGGTTGTTTGAACGTCCGCAAAGCGGTGAACGAGCAATACTCGTACACGCGGGCCCTAGCGGTGCTCCAGACGAATCCGAATGCGAAGAGTTTGCGGAGCTGGCGGCTTCCGCCGGTGCAGTCGTGGTCGCCGAGATCACGAGCGCCCGCAAGCGCCCGGACCCAAAGCACTTTATCGGCGGCGGCAAGCTGGAGGAAGTGCGTTCTGCCGTCGCCGGGCACGATGCCGAGCTGGTCATATTCGCGGCGCCGCTGACGCCGAGCCAGGAGCGCAATCTCGAGCGCGAGCTCGAGTGCCGGGTAGTGGATCGTGCCGGCCTGATCCTCGATATCTTCGCGCAGCGCGCCCGCAGTTTCGAAGGCAAGCTGCAGGTCGAGCTGGCCCAGCTCGAACACCTGTCGACCCGGCTCGTCCGCGGCTGGACGCATCTCGAGCGGCAGAAAGGAGGCATCGGCCTGCGGGGACCCGGCGAAACGCAGCTGGAGACGGATCGCCGGCTGATCGATGATCGCATCCGCCTGCTGCACGCACGCCTCGAGCAGGTGGACAGCCGGCGCAGCATGAATCGGCGCAATCGCGAGCGCGCCGAAATCCCGACGGTGGCAATCGTGGGCTACACGAATGCCGGCAAGTCGACCTTGTTCAACGCGCTGACCGGGGCCGGCGTGTACGTACGGGACCAGATGTTCGCGACACTCGATCCGACTGTGCGCCGTCTGCGTCTTCCCAATGGGCGCGGCGTCGTGCTCGCCGATACCGTCGGTTTCATCCGCGACCTGCCACACGAACTGATCGCCGCATTCCGTTCGACCTTGAGCGAAGCGCGCCAGGCCGACCTGATCCTGCATCTTATCGATGCCGGCGACGATTTTTTCTGGCAACGCCTGCGCCAGGTGAACGCCGTCTTGAGGCAGCTCGAAGCGGACAAGGTGCCGCAGATCCGTGTGTACAATAAGATCGACAAGCTCGATCGCTGCCCGCGGATCACCACGGATCGGCACGGTCGGGCCCGGGCGGTCTGGCTGTCGGCCCGGACGGGTGACGGTATCCCGCTGCTGCTCGACGCGATCGGAGACCGGCTGGAGCGCAAGCTGCTGCGCGGCGTCCTCAACCTGGATCATTCGCAAGGCCGGGAGCGGGCGCAGCTATTCGAACTCGGCGCCGTACTGAACGAAGTGCCGCAGGCCGACGGCGGCTGGAGCATCGAACTCGAAATGGCCGAAAAGGATTTGCGACGCTTTCTCAAGCGTGCGAATCTCGCGGCGGATGCATTGCAGCCAATAGTGGGCGCCCGGAAGGACCGGAGTGCCGCCGCCGCACCGACTCGATAAGCGAACTCAGGGACTATGGCCTGGAACGACTCTGGAAATGGCAAGGACCCGTGGAAGCGGGGCGACCAGGAGCCGAACGATCTCGACAAGATCGTGCAGAACTGGCAGAAGCGCCTGGGCGGCCTGCTGGGCGGCGGCAGGCAAACCGGCGCAGGCCGGCGTGCGCCGGGCGGCGGGGGCTGGTTTATCGTGCTGTTCGCGCTGGCCGCGTGGACTTTGACCGGTTTCTACCGCGTGGACGAAGCGGAACGCGGCGTGGAGCAGCTTTTCGGCAAATATACGAAGACGACCTTGCCCGGCCTGCACTGGCATATGCCGGTGCCCATCGAGACCGTGGACCTCGTCAACACGATCCGCATCACCGATTACGCGTACAACACGGAGATGCTCACGGCCGACATGCAGTACGTGTTCATCGATATGGTCGTGCAGTTTCGGCGCACCGATCCGGTCGATTACAGCTTTAACGTCGAGCTGCCGGACGTCACCCTGCAGGACGTGACCGAAAGCGCGCTGCGCGAAGTGGTCGGCACGACCAACCTCGAGGCGTTGGTCGCATCGGGCCGGCGTGACGAGATCGCCTCGCGCACCCTGGAAACCCTGCAAAGTACGCTGAATTTCTACGAGGCCGGCATCACGATCACATCGGTGGCACTGAAGGACGTCAAGTATCCGCAGAACGTGCAGAATGCGGTCGACGATGCCCAGAAAGCTCGCAACGATGCCGATCGCTACGCCCTGGAAGCAGATGCATATTCGCGCGACATCATTCCACGGGCGCGAGGCGAGGCCGCCAAGGCCTTGGAAGGCGCGCAGGCCTATCGCGACCAGGTGATCGCCAATGCCGAAGGCGATGCAGCACGTTTCGAGTCACTGCTGGCGGAATACCAGAAAGCGCCGGAGGTCACCCGGGAGCGCCTGTACATCGAAGCCATTGAGGAAGTCTATGGCAACTCGACCAAGGTAATCCTCGATGCCGAAGGCAGCGGCAACCTGCTGTACCTGCCGCTCGACCGGCTGATCGAGGAGCGGCGCGGCGCCGGCCAGGCGGCGACGAACGAAGCGCTGCCCGATCCGGCGCGGCCGGAGTCCGCAGACGCCCGCGATGGCGAAACGCGCGAGCGGAGGACCCGCTGATGAATTCGGGTCGATTCGGCTGGTTCGTGCTCGGTGGCATCCTCGTCATCGTCGCCGGTTTGTCCTTGTTCACGGTCAACGAGCGCGAGCAGGCCATTAAGCTGCGCCTGGGCGAGGTCGTGGACGCCCAGCTGGCGCCCGGATTGCACTGGAAGATTCCGGTCATCGAGAACGTGCGCAAGTTCCCGCGCCAGGTGCTGACGATCAGCGACCGCCCGGAACGCGTCTTCACCTCGGAGAACGAATCGCTCGACGCGGACTTTTTCGTCAAGTACCGGATCACGGACGCCCTGCGCTATTACACCTCGACCGGTGGCGACCGCAATATCGCCGAACAGCGCCTCGGCGAGATCGTGAAGAACGCGATCGTCACGGAATTCGGCAAACGAAAAGTCCAGGACGCTATCTCGGTCGGCCGGGCGGAGCTGATGCGCGACCTGCTGGATCGGGCCGAGGAGACCGCCGAGGAACTCGGTATCGATCTCGTCGACTTTCGCGTGAAGCAGGTCGAATTCATGGAGGAGGTGCGCAATTCGGTGTATGCACAAATGGAAGCTGAGCGGCAGCGCATCGCCGCCGAACGCCGCGCCGAGGGACGTGAGAACGAAGCGGAGATCCGTGCGGCCGCGGACCGGCAGAGAACCGTGATTCTCGCCGAAGCGTATCGTGAAAGTCAGAAGCTGCGCGGCGACGGTGATGCGCGTGCCGCAGAGATCTACGCTGATGCGTACAACAAGGACCCGGAGTTCTACGCATTCTACCGCAGCATCGAAGCGTACCGCCGGTCGGTCGGCAAGTCCGGCGACGTCCTGGTGATCGATCCGGAGAACGATTTCTTTCGCTACCTGAACCAGTCC
Source organism: uncultured Pseudomonadota bacterium (assembly GCA_963770585.1). Taxonomy (GTDB): domain Bacteria; phylum Pseudomonadota; class Gammaproteobacteria; order Steroidobacterales; family Woeseiaceae; genus UBA1847. The sequence continues at coordinate 839,653 of CAVYQH010000001.1, forward strand.
GACGGTCGTCGCGACCAGTAGCAACACGCAACGAGCCGATGTGGACCGAGATCCTGACCGCCGTCGCGCTGGTGCTCGTCATCGAGGGCTTGCTGCCGTTCGCGGCGCCGTCGCGCTACCGGCAGGTGGTGGCGGAGATGGTACGCCTAAGTGACAATCACATCCGCACCGTCGGCCTGGTGTTGATCGTCATCGGCCTCGTGCTGCTGTTCGTGGTCCGTCGCTAGGCCCACACACCGGGAAACCAATATGGGCAAGAACGTCGTCGTCGTCGGCACCCAGTGGGGTGACGAAGGCAAGGGCAAGATCGTGGACTTGCTGACGGACCGTGCGGCGGCTGTCGTGCGGTTCCAGGGCGGACACAATGCCGGGCATACGCTGGTCATCGGTGGCAGGAAAACGGTCCTGCACCTCATTCCCTCCGGAATCCTGCGCGACGACGTGAGCTGCCTGATTGGCAACGGCGTCGTGGTTTCGCTGGAAGCGCTGGTCAAGGAGGCGAATGCGCTCGCCGCGAACGGCGTGCCGGTATTCGAGCGCCTGAAGGTCAGCCCCAACTGTCCGCTCATCCTGCCGTCGCACGCGGCGCTCGACCTCGCGCGCGAGAAGTCGCGCGGCGCGGCGGCGATCGGCACGACCGGCCGCGGGATTGGCCCGGCCTATGAGGACAAGGTTTCGCGCCGGGCTCTCAGGGTTGCCGATCTGTTCGTGCGCGAGAATTTCGCCGCGAAACTGGGTGAAATCCTCGACTACCATAACTTCCTGTTGCGCCGCTATTACGGCGCGGAACCGGTGGACTTCGTCGGTACGCTGGACGACGCGATGGAAGCCGCCGAGTTCGTCGCCCCGATCGTCGCGGACGTCACGCAGATCCTGAGCGACATTGCCGCTTCCGGCGAGAGCATCCTGTTCGAAGGTGCGCAGGGCACTTTCCTCGACATCGACCACGGCACCTACCCGTTCGTCACCTCGTCGAACACCGTCGCCGCGGCGGCCAGCATCGGCACCGGCCTCGGTCCGCGGGATCTCGACTACATCCTCGGCATCGTCAAGGCCTATACGACGCGGGTCGGGGCGGGTCCGTTCCCGACGGAATTGTTCGACGACACGGGCGAACACCTGGCAAAGGTCGGCGCCGAATTCGGCGCAACGACCGGGCGCCCGCGCCGCGTCGGCTGGTTCGATGCCGTCGCGTTGCGTCGCTCCATCGTGAACAGCAGCGTCTCCGGACTGTGCGTCACCAAACTCGACGTGCTGGATGAACTCGAGACCATACAGATCTGCGTCGGGTACACGATCGACGGCGAGCCGATCAGCGGCCTGCCGGTGATCGTCGACCGCTTTGCCAATTGCAAGCCGGTCTACGAGGAATGGCCCGGCTGGCGGTCGTCCACCGTAGGCCTGACGAAGCTCACTGAGCTGCCCGCGAACGCGCGCTCCTACCTGGCGCGGATCGAGGAACTCGCCGGCGTGCCGGTCGACATCATCTCGACGGGACCCGACCGGGACCAGACGATCATCAAGCAGCACCCGTTCGAGTGAGCCATTGCGGGCGGGAAGGTACACTCCCGCGCATGGTCGGACCCGAACCCACTGAAGGTGCGCTGCGCTTCAGCGCGGGACCGTCGGCATTGCGTGAGATTCGCGCCGACGGCTTTCGCCCGGAGCGTATCGGCACGCTCGCGGGTGCTTCCGGAGGCGCCAAGTGGCTGGTCTTAAGCCAGCTCGACCGGGTGCTGGCACGGCGTGTCCTGCCAGCCTTGCGCGGTCCGGTGCACACCATCGGGACCTCGATCGGGGCGTGGCGCATGGCCTGCTACGCGCAGGCCGATCCGGTGGCGGCCCTGGAGCGCTTCGAGTCGGCCTATGTCGCGCAACGCTACAGCGAGCGACCCGACCGGCTCGAGATCTCGAGGGAAAGCGTCCGCATCCTCGATACCGTGCTCGGCGCCGACGGCAGTCGCGAAATCCTCGCGCACCCGGTACTGCGGACCCACGTCATGACCGTGCGCAGCCGGCACCTGACCTCGTCGGAAACGCGTGCCGCGCTCGGCGCCGGGCTACTCGCGGCAGCCGGCCTCAACCTGCTGCACCGGCGTACGCTCGGCTGGTTCTTCGACCGGGTGCTGTTCTTCGACGCGCGCTGCGCGGATCGCGATCGCCCGCCGTTCTATGCTGCGACCGGTTTTCCACTGCACCGGGTGCCGCTGGTTGAAGCGAATCTGCGGGCTGCGATTGTCGCGACAGGTGCAATCCCGATGCTGATGAACGGTGTGCGCGACATTCCGGGCGCGCCGCCGGGCATGTACCGTGACGGCGGCGTCATCGACTACCACATCGACCTGCCGCAAAGTGACAACGAGCGCCTGTCGCTGTTCCTGCATTTCTACGATTTTCTGAAGCCGGGCTGGTTCGACAAGCGGCTCGGCTGGCGGCGGCCGAATGTCCTGAACACCGATCGCATGCTCCTCGTCAGCCCGTCGCCGGCATTTGTCGCGCGCCTGCCGAATGCGAAGATTCCGGATCGTCGCGATTTCGTCAGCTATCCGCCAGCGGAGCGTGTCAGGGTATGGAAAGAGGTGGTCGCCATGTGCCGGGAACTGGCGGACGAATTCGAAGACGTACTCGACAACGACAGGCTCGCGGAGCGTCTCAGGCCGTTCTGACCGGAACGTTTCGCCGCGTGGCGCGCGAACAACGGCGCGTCAGCTCCTGATGGATCGCGGTGGTTTCCTCGTCCATCAGGTAGTCGCCGCGATCGCGCCAGCCGCGCAACATCGCCAGGTTCTGCTCGTTGACGAGCAGGTGCTCGTGTCCGGACTGTTCCGCGATCTGCCAGCCCGGCACTGCGAGTACGGAGCGCACTCGCACGGGCCGGGTGGCGACCGTACGCAATTCCCGGGCCAGGCGCGGGACCGCCGCTGTGATATCGGCAACGGGCAGCCGTGCCGAGGTCGAGAACTCGAGTGCCTGGCCATCGAGCCGTACCGCGCCTGTGTGCCAGTGCCGTCGCGCGACGACGCTGATCGCATAGATGCCGTTCTGGCCGACGAGCACGTGGTCGACGATACCCGCGGAGGTCGGCACGTCATGGTAGACCTGGCCATGATCGGCGGCGATGCGCCGCAACTGGTGACCGATGGCGATATTGGCATCGTGCTGGAAACGCACCTGGCGCCAGTTGACCAGGATGCCGCCGAGCCGGTACGCGGCGAAACAGGCAGCCGCGGCGTGGGCGCCGAAAACGGCGAACAGCTGCCAGGCCGGGTAGCCGGCGAACAACACAGGGCCTTCGAACAGCGTCGCGGCGGCATACATGACGATGAAAACGACCAGCGCCCCGACGTAGGCCGACTGGCGCCGCGACAGCGTGTGCAATTCGCTCCGCAGCCGTTCCGCCGCCTCGCGCGTGATGCTGTCAGCGAAACTCGGCTGCCCGGAAAGCACACGAGTCACCGCGTACCAGGACTTGATTGCCAGCATGAAGAAAATCGCGCAGAACAGCGCGACGGTGGCCGATGCGCCGATTGCCTGTATGTCCATAGCGAGGCTCGCAGTACCGTCCTGGTCCCGGCCAGCCTAGCCGCGGCACTGCGGCACGACCGTGACGCAGGTCACACTCGTGCCGGCGCACGGTCTTGTCGCAGGCTGCGTTTCAGCGGCGGTTCAGGCCGTCCGGCGTAATTGTGAGTGTCGTCACGCGCAACCGGCGGCGCGGCTGCTAGCGTCAGCCGTGGTACGTCCGGCGCGCAGTGCATCGTAACCACGGACCTGAGGGAGCCATGTCATGAAACCGAGATTCGCAGCCCTGCTGATGGCCGCATCCGCGCTCGCCACCGGCGCCTGTTCCTCGATGGGGCCGGAGGAATGTGCCGCCACGGACTGGAACGCAGTCGGCTACGAGGATGGGGCGCGTGGCCTGCCCGCCGAGCATTTCGGCAACCACCGGACGGCCTGCGCCAAGCACGGGATCACGGCCGACTTCGCTGCATATCGGGATGGCCGTGACGAAGGCCTCGTCGAGTTCTGCCAGCCGGGTCGAGGCTACAGCCTCGGTGTCAGCGGCGGGCACTATCACGGAGTCTGCGACGTCGCGCTCGAGGAGGAGTTCCTCGACGCCTTCCAGGTCGGGCATCAGCTTTATTCGCTGCGCGCCAATGTGTATGACGCGAGCGCGCGAATCTCGGACCGAGAGTACGAGTTGGACCGGGTGCGGCTACTGATGCGTGACAAGGAAGCACTGCTGATCGGCTCCGAGGCCACTCCACAGGAGCGAGTCTTGCTGCTTGCGGATCTCAAGGAACTCGCGGAACGCACCGGCCAGCTCGAAGCGGAGATCGCAGCGCTGATCGCCGAGCGTGCGCGCCACGAAAGCGCCCTCGCGGAGTACGAAAGCACGGTCGCCGCATACGAATACTGAGCCGCGCCGGCCGACTACTTGTCGTCGGCGCGCCGCCCCTCCGGCAACCGCCGTTCCTGCTCGAAGCTGCCCGTTCGGGCCGCCATCCCACCCGAACCGAAAGGGCTGCGGCGGTCGCGCCCCGAACGCCGGTCACCGTAGTGCTGGAACCGGCATTCACAGCGCTCGCGATCGCAATCGGACAGTGGCAGACGCGGTGCGTCAGTAGCAAGGTAGCGTTTGCCCTCGAGCTTGTGGGCCGCCGCGCAGGCGAACGGTTGCACCTTGATGGCCACCGCATGGAATTCGGTTGCTGCGCCGTCACCGCTATGCGCCAGTCGGCGTGACGTTGCTGCGGGCAGCTGGCTGCCCCGGCGGCGCACCAACCACCAGACGACGAGCAGGACCAGTGCGAGCAGGATCAGTAACGTTCGCATGAGCGACTCTCCCTACACCGAAGGACGTTGTTCCCCGAATTCAACCCGCCGTGCACCCGCTTGACGAGCCCGGCGTGGTCATGCCTTCAGTCATCGCCGCCCGGCGGCTCGTCGGCCGCCAGACGGGCAATGGGTTCGAGCACGTATGCGCTTTCCGCGCCGTCGATGGACCGGAACACTTCCACGAGCGGTCCACGGAGCCCCGGATAGAGATCGATGGTTTGTTCGAGATCGCGGCGCAGCTGCTCGAGCTGTGCAGCGGGGAGCAGCCCGCGATCGTGTGCGAACTGCGCCGAGCGATAGATATTGAAGTACTGCTGGGCAATTGCGCGCATTTGCGATGTGTCGGTTACGGTGAAGAGCTGGCCCTGCGGCGCGGCCATCTTGGCGAAGACCTTGGCGACATCCGCATTGGTCGCGCGGGACATGTACAAAGACGTGTGCATTGCGGCGAGCGAGCGCTGCGCTTCCACCTCGGCGACGTCGGCCGCGATGCGATTCGCCGATCTCTCCTCGAGGGCGATCATCACGAGTACCGCGACGATCGTCACGAACCCGACGGCCTCCGCCAGTTCACGCCAGTTGTGGTGCTGCATGATCGACTGGCCTCAGAACGCCGGGAAGGGTGACACGCCGAACAGCCAGCGGTGGATGAGGGCAACCACCACGAAGACGACGGCCGCGCCCGCCAGCGTCTTGAGATCCCGGCTGATTGGCACGGCCGGCGGCGGCGTGTATGCGCCGTCCCGCCGGTTGATCATGAAAATCGAGACCAGGGCCCAGGCACCCAGGCCGCCGAACAGCACCAGCGAACGGTCGTCGCCGTTGGCCAGGAGGTGCGCAATGCTCCACAGGATGGTGCCGGTGAGCATCGGATGCCGGAGCCAGCGCTTGGTGTTGCCGGGTGCGTGCGATGCGGCGAACAGGAAGAACGAAACGAACACCAGCACCGCGACCAGCGGATTGCCGTACAGCGGCGGCAGGTACACGGCCGCGGGATCGGCCTGGCGCCAGCCGACCACCATCAGCACCAGGGAAGCAAGAATGCAGAGCGAAAACAGGCCGCGATAGGGATTGGCGCCGAGGCGGTCCGAGAGCCGGGCCCGCGACGCCGGCAGGGCGACGGGAAAGAGGTGGAGGAGACTCCACAGCAAAACGCCCGCGATCAAGACTGCCAAGGCTCGCTCCTGTCATTGGCCTGACCTGCGTATACTGCAAAATATGTTCGCGGCCCACAACAAGTTGCTCGAGATGCTGACCGGCTACGCCGCGGCGCACCAGCATCCCTTCAATGTTTTCGTGCACCTGATCGGTATTCCGACGATCATGCTGGGCCTGCTGATTCCCCTGACCTGGCTGGGCTTGCCGGCAGGCCCGGTACGGCTCAGCGCGGCACATATCGTCGTCGTGGGCTTGTTCCTTTTCTATGCCAGGCTGGACGTCGTTTTCGCGCTGGCATTCCTCGGCGGCGGCTGGCTGCTGACAGAGCTGGCAGCGCGCCTCGGCGCGTTGCCGCCGGCGCAGTCCGGCGCCATTGCGGCAGCCTTGTTCGTCGGCGGCTACCTGGCGCAGTTCGCGGGCCACGCCGTCGAACGATCGATGCCGGTCCTCGTTCGGCACCCGGTGCAAGCCAATCTTGCCGCACCCTTGTTCACGGTCGTGGAAATCTTCAAATTGCTCGGCCTGCGCGACGAACTGTTCCTGTCGGTGCAGAGAAATGTCGCCGATCAGCGCGCACGCATGCGCGAGAGCTGAAACTTGAGCAAGGCCGCGACGCTGATCGCGTCCGTGATCTCGCCGTCGCAGGCCATGCGCACCGCCTCGTCGACCGGCAGGCGCCGGGCGCTCAGGTCTTCAGTCTCCTCGTGGCAAGGCTCGCCCGGCGTCAGGCCTCGGGCGACGTAGACGACCGCCGATTCGTTCGTGATCGAATTGCTCGTATGGAGGCGCATGAGCTCCTGCCAGTTGGACGCGACCAGTCCCGTTTCCTCCCTGAGCTCACGTTTGGCGGCGTCGAGCGTATCCTCGCCCTCGGGGGCGCCTCCCTCCGGCAGTTCCCAGCTGTAGGCGCCGAGCGTGAAACGCGACTGACCGACCAGCCAGGTGCAATCCTCTTCGTCGACCGGCAGGATGCCAACGGCGACGTTCTTGAAGTGCACATAACCGTAGCGATTCCGGCCGCCGCCGGGGTTGACGACGTCCGACTCGCGAACCTGCATCCAGCCGTTTTCGTAGACGAGCTTCGTGGAAAGTGTTTTCCAGGCCATAAACACAACCGCGCGGTCAGGCTGTCATCGATTCGAAAAAAAAGCCCTCGCGTGCGAGGGCCTTCAGGAACGTGGTGCCGAGAAGAGGACTTGAACCTCCACGGGGTTACCCCCACTAGCACCTGAAGCTAGCGCGTCTACCAATTCCGCCACCTCGGCATGGCGTAAGCGCGTACAATCGCGGGACTTACGAAGGTCGCGCACTGTACTCAACGCAACCGCGGCCTGTCAACGCCACGGGCGCGGCTCGGGCACGGAGCACGAAGTTTGCCGAAGCAGGGGAACGATAAGAACAGCTCAGGGCGCAAACGCGCGACGCCACGGGAATACCGCCACCCGGTACCCTCGCGCAACGCACTCATCGACTACCTCAACGAAGCGGGACGGCCACAAAAGGCGGAGGCGATACTGGCCGCTTTCGGGCTCAAAGGTCAGCGCATGCGAGCCCTGCTCGTTGACCGCCTCGACTCGATGGTCCGAGCGGGCCAGCTGATCGAGAACCGGCGCAAGGAATACTGCCTGACCGGCAAGCTCGAACTCGTGCCGGGCCGGGTCGCCGGTCACCGTGACGGCTTCGGGTTCGCAATCCCCGACGACGGCAGCGAGGACATCTACCTCTCCGCACGGGAGATGCGCGTCCTGTTCGACGGCGACCGGGTCGCCGCGAGGGTGACGGGCACGGATCGTCGCGGCAAGCCCGAAGGTGTCGTCGTCGAGATCCTGGAACGCGGCACGCAGGAGGTCGCCGGACAGTTCATTCGCGAACGCGGCATCGGACTCGTGGTCCCCGACAATCCCCGTATCTCGCACCGAATCCTGATTGGCAAGGGCGACAGCGGCGGTGCGCGGCCCGGGCAGATCGTCGTTGCACGCATTCTCGATTTTCCCACCGCTGTGCAGCAGGCAACGGGACGCATCGTGCAGGTGCTGGGTGCGCCGGACCAGGAGGGGATTGCCACAGATATCGCGATACAGTCGCACGGGCTACCGGCGGACTGGCCCGCGGAGGTGGTCGAACAAAGTCGTCATTTCGGCAGCAGCGTGAAGGCCGCGGCGAAGCAGGGCCGGCTCGACCTGAGGTCTCTCGACCTCGTTACGATTGACGGTGCGGACGCGCGCGACTTCGACGACGCGGTGTACGCGGAACCCGACGGCAATGGCTGGCGCCTGCTCGTGGCGATTGCGGATGTTGCGCACTATGTCGAGGCCGGCACACCGCTCGACCGTGAAGCGACCGCACGCGGAACGTCCGTGTATTTTCCCGATCGCGTCATCCCGATGCTGCCCGAAGTCCTGTCGAACGGGCTGTGCTCGCTGAATCCGAAGGTGGACCGCTTGTGCCTGGTCTGCGACATGCGCGTCAGCCACGACGGCAAAGTGACGCACTCCAGTTTCCACGAAGGCGTGATGCGCTCCAAGGCGCGCCTCACGTACTCCGAAGTCAACGCCTGGCTCGAGGGCGAGGAAGACGCGATCCCGGCCGTCGCACGACAGGGCGTACGCCATCTGCACGACTTGTACCGGGCTTTCGCCAGGTCGAGGCGCAGCCGCGGCGCACTGGATCTCGACCTTCCGCAGGTGAAGTTCGAACTCGACGACGACGGCAAGATACGCCACATCCGGGTGGTCGAACGCAACGATGCCCACCGGCTCATCGAGGAATGCATGATTGCCGCCAACGTGGAGGCCGCCCGCTTCCTCCACCGCCACCGGATAGCCGGCTTGTTTCGAATCCATGCGCGGCCGGATGCGGATCGCTTCGACGAGCTGCGCCTTTATCTCGTCTCGCTGGGGCTGAAGGTGCCGCATGTCGAGCACATCAAGCCGCAGCAGTTCAGCAAGCTGCTCGGCCAGGTCGCCGGCCGCCCGGACAGTGCCGCTATCTCGATGCAGTTGCTCAGGAGCCTGCAGCATGCCGAGTATTCGCCGGACAACATCGGGCATTTCGGGCTCGCTCTCGACGCCTATGCGCACTTCACGTCGCCCATCCGTCGCTATCCCGACCTGCTCGTGCATCGCGCGATCCGACACGTCATTCGCGGCGGCAAACCTGCGAAGTACCTGTATGACCGGCAGGCGATGCTGCGGCTGGGCGCGCTGACGTCGGCCCACGAGCGCCGGGCGGAAGAGGCGACGCGAGACGTGGAGGCCTGGCTCAAGTGCCGCTTCATGCTGGACCGCGTCGGTGAAGCGTACGACGGCGTCATCACGAGCGTCACCAACTTCGGGCTGTTCGTCCAGATTCGGGAATTGATGGTGGATGGGCTCGTGCACGTGACGAACCTGCCGAACGACTACTACCACCGCGACGCGGAGCGCCAGCGCATGGTCGGCGAACGCACCGGGCGGACGTTCCAGCTTGGCGAGGCGATGCGCGTGTTCGTGCAGCGTGTCGACATGGAAAGCCGGCGGATCGACTTTCGCCCCGCCGACTTCCCGCATGAAGAGCGCCGACGCGAGCGGCGCGGGGAGCGCTGACATCGGCTCGTCGCACTATGTAACGGGGCTGCGCGCCGTTGAACAAGTCCTCGCGATGGACGCCGCCAGCGTACGCTGCCTCTACGCCGAATACCAAACAGCCAATCCACGCGTCGAAGCCGTGGTCGCCCGCGCGCGCCAGTCCGGAATCGAAGTGCAGTCGGCAAACCGCGCGCGCCTTGCGCAGCTGTGTGGCGACCCCCGTCACCAGGGCGTCGTGGCCGAAGTTGTCCGCAGCACGCTGCTCGACGAAGCCGGACTGCGGACGCTGGTCGAATCTCGCCTTACGTCCGGCGCCGCGCCCTTGCTGCTGATGCTCGACGGCGTCCAGGACCCGCACAACCTCGGCGCCTGCATGCGGACCGCCGAGGCCGCAGGCGCCGACGCGCTGGTCGTGCCGCGGCACGGTGCGGCCGGGCTCGGACCGACCGTCAGCAAGGTCGCGGCCGGGGCCGCGGAATCTCTGCCTTTCGCCCCGGTGACCAATCTCGTCCGGGTGCTGGACTGGCTCGGCGACTACGGCGTGCGCCGCGTCGGCACCAGCGACCGGGCCGACGGCGAACTCTGGGCGCAGGAACTCGCGGGACCACTGGTGCTGGTGATGGGTCGCGAGGAATCGGGCCTCGCGGCGGCCGTGGCCGGCCGCTGCGACGCGCTCGCGCGCCTGCCCATGGCCGGTCGCGTCGCGAGCCTCAACGTGTCCGTGGCTGCCGGCGTGTGCCTGTTCGAGGCGGTCCGGCAGCGCCGGAACCTTGCCAGTGGCCTGCCGTCCGGGTAGGATGCGCGTCCCTTGCCGTTTCGGCGGGGAAAGTCGTGGATTTTCCGGCTTTTAGCCTCTTGCTGCACCGCACGGGCGGGCAGCTCTAACCCGCAAGGGCACTGTCGGTACCGCAGCTTGCCCCAATCGGTTAGCAACCATAAGGGTCGACAATGCGACATTACGAAATCGTGTTCCTGGTCCATCCGGACCAGAGCGAGCAGGTCCCTGCCATGGTGGAAAAGTACCAGGGCATGGTCGAAGGCGGCGGCGGCGCCGTGCACCGCTACGAAGACTGGGGCCGGCGGCAGCTGGCACACCCGATCAACAAGATTCACAAAGCGCACTACGTGCTCCTGAACGTCGAATGTGGTGACGACGTGGTCGAGGAAATCAAGACGGCGTTCCGCTTCAACGACGCCGTGCTTCGGAACCTCATCATCGCGCGGGACAAGGCAATCACTGAACCTTCGCCGATGGCCGTGGCCGTGGCCGAGGAAAAGGCCAAGGAACGCGAGGCACAACAGCGCCGTGATGCGAAGGCCGCCGCCGAGGCACGCATGCGTGTCGAAGACGAGGCGGGCGCCGATGAAGAGGCCGACGACGATGACGAGTTCGAGTCGATCGACCGGGATACGGCGGCCGCTGATGCATTGAACGCTGCGGACGTTTCGCAATCAACGGATGACGAGGGCGCTGCGAAAGCAGCGAGAAGCGCATGAGGGGCGCGGAAACGAATCGCTATTCGCGCCGGCGCAAGTACTGCCGTTTCACCGCCGAAGGCATCGAGGAGATCGATTACAAGGATCTCAATCTCCTGAAGGCCTATGTCACCGAGACGGGCAAGATCGTGCCGAGCCGGATTACCGGCACCAAGTCGCACTACCAGCGCCAGCTGGCGTCGGCGGTGAAGCGCGCGCGATATCTGGCATTGTTGCCGTATACGGACCGTCACTGAGCCGATCCTGGGGCGGCATTGCAAGCCCTGGCCCGATGGCTGGTCGCACGGCCGCTGCACGCGGTGCTCGCGCTGGCGGTGACGATGTCGCTGGCCTGGCTCAGTGTCCTGAGTGGGGTCGTGCTCGTACTGCTGATCTTGCACCAGGGTCCGCGAATGGCGGCCATCGAGACGGCCGGCGCGGCGGCGATGCTGGCGCTGTTGAGCCTGCTGCTGCGCGCGCCCCTTGGCGCAACGCTCGGCGGGGCGCTGGCGGTCTGGGCGCCGGCGGCGGCGCTCGCGCTGCTCCTGCTGCGAACGCGCTCGCTGACGCTGACGCTGCAGGTGGCCTGGCTGGCAACGATAGCGGGTTTGCTGGTGTTCGTGGTGGCGGTGCCGGACGCCGCTGCGTTCTGGCAGGAACGGATCGATGCGCTGCGTGACGCACTCACCGCGCAGGGGCTGCACGAGCAGGCGGCGATGTTCGGTGGCGACATCAGCGGGATCGCGGAGCAGATGACGATGATCGTCGCGCTGCTCCTGTGGAGCGTGAGTGTCGTCGGCCTGGTGCTCGGCTATAAGCTCGAGCGGCAATTGCCGGGCGGGACGGCGCGTTTCGGGCGGTTTCGCGACCTCAATTTCGGTCGGGTGATCGCACTGGCGACCGCCGCGGCGTCCATCGTGGCCTGGCTGGGTGGCTGGGTAGCGATGCAAAGCACGGCCTTCGTGATGTTCGCGATGTTCTGGCTGCAAGGTCTTGCGATCGCGCACTGGTCACACGGGCAGGGTTTCTTGCCCACGTTCGGGCTGGCGGCACTGTATGTATTGATGCCGCTGTTGAACGTGGTCATGTTGATGGGCCTGGCTGTTTCCGGCTACATCGACGCCTGGTTTGGATTTCGCCGCCTTAGGACGGCAAAATGAGAACGCAACGTACACGGAATTAGGGCAGGATCGGACTATGCAAGTAATACTCCTGGACAACGTCGAGAATCTCGGCCGCATCGGCGACCTGGTCAAGGTCAAGCCGGGCTTCGGCCGCAATTATCTTCTGCCGCAGGGCAAGGCGGCGCTTGCGACGGCAGACAACATCAAGACGATGGAAGCGCGTCGTGCGGAACTCGAGAAGTCTGCTGCGGAGGAGCTCGCACAGGCGAAGCAGCGCTACGATGTGATCAACGGCCTCGAACTCGTCATCACGGCCAATGCGGGCACCGAGGACAAGCTGTTCGGGTCCGTCGGCCCGGTGGACATCGAAAAGGCCTTCGCGAAGGTGCAGGTCGAGGTCCAGCGCAGCGAGATCCGCATGCCGGACGGCCCGATACACGCGCTCGGCGAGTACCCGATCGGCGTGCACCTGCATGTCGACGTCGACGCCGAAGTCAAGGTTCGCGTCGTCGCGGAGGAGTAATTGCCGGCCTTCCGGCACCCGGACCATGGTACCTTTGAGGGCCCGTCGCTGAACGACTCAGGTTAGGGATATGGTTCGGGCATTCGGTGAAGCGGCAGGCATCGACGGCGTCGAGCAACGCCTCAAGGTGCCGCCCAATTCGGTCGAGGCGGAGCAGTCCTTGCTCGGCGGGCTGATGCTGAACAAGGCGGCCTGGGACAAGGTCGCCGACGTCATCGGCGCCGAGGATTTCTACCGGCACGACCACCGTCTCATCTTCGCGGCGATCGCGCAGCTGGTGAATGACAGCCATCCCTGCGACGTCGTCACGGTGTCGGAATTCCTGGATCTGCGCGGCGAGCTCGGCAAGGCCGGCGGCCTCGAATACCTGGCATCACTGGCCAACGAGACGCCCGGCGCGGCGAATGCGCGGGCCTACGCCAACATCGTCCGCGAACGCAGCGTGCTGCGCTCACTCATCAATGCGGGCAACGAGATTGCGGGCAGTGCCTTCGCCACGGAAGGGAGATCGACGACCGAACTCGTCGACGCGGCGGAACGCCGGGTGTTCGAGATCGCGGAGAAGGGCGCGCGAGGGCGCTCCGGCTTCCGTTCGCTGAAGCATATCCTGCCGGAAACCGTCGACCGCATCGATCTGCTGCACCAGTCGGGCGGTGACATCACCGGTATCTCTACCGGTTTCACGGAGCTCGACAAGCTGACAGCCGGCCTGCAAGGCGGCGACCTGATCATCATTGCGGGCCGTCCATCCATGGGCAAGACGACGCTGGCCGTCAATATCGCCGAGAACGCGGCGATCGGCGCGAAGGTGCCCACTGCCATCTATTCCATGGAAATGCCGGCGCAGCAACTGGCTTTTCGCATGATTTCGTCGCTCGGCCGCGTGGACATGAAACACCTTCGCACCGGGCGATTCCCGGACGAAGACTGGTCGCGGATCAACACCGCGGTCCAGCTCATGTCCGATGCACCGATCTACATCGACGACAGCGCCGGCCTGTCGCCGACGGAGATCCGGGCTCGCGCTCGCCGTCTGCAGCGCGAGCATGGGCTCGGGCTGATCGTCGTCGACTATCTGCAGCTCATGACGGTTCCCGGCAACACCGAAAATCGTGCGACCGAGATTTCCGAGATATCGCGATCTCTGAAGGCGCTGGCCAGAGAACTTGAGCTGCCAATCATCGTGCTCTCCCAGCTCAATCGCAGCGTCGAGCAGCGCACGGACAAGCGCCCGGTCATGTCGGACCTGCGGGAATCCGGCGCGATCGAGCAGGACGCGGATCTCATCGTTTTCATTTTCCGCGAGGAAGTCTACAACCCCGACACGCCGAAGAAGGGGCTCGCGGACATCGCGATCGCGAAACAGCGCAACGGCCCGATCGGCGATTTCCTGCTGACCTTCGTCGGTCGCTATACCAAGTTCGAGAATTTCGTGCCGGATTCCTACGCTGAGCAGGCATTCCCCGAATCCTACCGGTGAGTCCGCAGGGAATCCTGCGGCCTACTGAGCAGGCGACGATGATCGACATCGATGCCGTGCGCGCCGACACACCTGCCTGCGAGCGGCTCCTGTACTTCAACAACGCCGGCGCCTCGCTCATGCCAAAGCCGGTCTTCGACGCGCTGCGTGATCATCTCGAGCTCGAACGGAACATCGGCGGCTACGAGGCGGAAGCAGAGGCCGGCGCGGACCTTGCCGCGCTCTACACCGAATGCGCAGCCCTGATCAACGCCGCGCCCGACGAAATCGCCTTCGTCGAAAACGCGACCCGCGCCTGGGACATGGCCTTCTACGGACTTGCACTCGGACCGGGCGACCGGGTACTGACGCATGCATCGGAATACGCGTCGAACTACCTGGCACTCCTGCATCAGTCGCGGCGCCGCGGCTTCGCGATCGAACTCGTGCCGTCGGACCGGTTCGGGGCAGATCGACGTGGCGGCGCTGGATGCGATGGCGGGCCCGGACGTCCGGCTCATCGCGCTGACGCACGTCCCGACTCAGGGCGGGCTCGTGAATCCCGCCGAAGCGGTGGGCGAGGTTGCCCGCCGGCGCGACATTCCGTTCCTGCTCGACGCCTGTCAGTCGGTGGGACAGATCGACGTGAACGTCGCGCGGATCGGCTGCGATATGCTCGCGACCACCGGCCGCAAGTTCCTGCGCGGCCCGCGTGGCACGGGTTTCCTGTATGTCGCGCGACGCCTGGCCGAGCAGCTCGATCCGCCATTCATCGACATGCGGGCGGCGACCTGGACGGCGCCGCAGGCATTCGAACTGGCCGCCGGCGCGCGCCGCTTCGAGACCTGGGAGAGTCAGGTCGCCGGCCGTATCGGACTCATGCGCGCCGTGCGTTATGCCCGGTCGCTCGGCCTGCCGGCCATCGAGGCGCGAGTGTCAGGCCTTGCCGCAATGCTCCGCGAGGCCCTCGCGGACGCACCCGAGGTCGACACCTTCGACCTGGGCCGCCGGCAGTGCGGGATCGTGAGCTTTCGCCGGCACGGCGAAACGCCCGACGCCACGCATCGACGCCTCGCGTCCCTCGGTATCAACGTGTCGGTAAGCGACAGAAGCTCGGCACAGATCGACTTCGCGGCCCGCGGCATCGATGCGCTGGTCCGCGCCTCCGTACACTATTTCAATACGGAAACCGAGGTCGCGCGCTTCGTCGCGGCGGTCATCCGCCGGGGCGACTGACTCAGGAGACGAAGAAACCCATCTTGACGCCGGCCAGCTGCACCACGTCGTTGTCCGTGAGCTTCCGTGCCTGCGCGCCGATCGGCTTCCCGTTCACCAGCGGGAAGTCGCCGTCCTTGCCGGATTCGACGTGCACGATGTAGTAGCCCTCGGCCCGCCGGGTGATCGCGGCGACCTGTACGCCGGGACGGCCCAGCGTCGTCAGCGCCTTGGTCAATTCCAGTTCCCGACCGGCGAATGCGCCGCTCAGAACCTGCAGTTTCGCGAGCGGCAGTGACTTCGGCACGCTCGCCGGGTCGATGCCGGCGGAAGTGCGCGTGTGCGAGATCGGTTCCGGCTTCGCCCTGGGCTTCGGGCCGCCCTTGAGCGCCGCCACGTCCTCGTCGTCGAGCCGGACGCCACCGTCACGGTCGGAGCCCGGAGCGGCGCTGGCCCGGGCCGCGGCTTCCGCGGCCTTCTCGGCCCGGCGCAACTGGGCGGCATTCTGCTGCCCCGACGGAATGACCATGGTCTTTTCGAACTCGTCCTGCGCGGCGTCGCCGGTGTGTTCATCGGCGAAGCGGAGCTGGTGATGACCGATGGTGATGACATCGCCATTCTGGAGCGCATGCTTCTTGATCAGCTTGCCGTTGACATAGGTGCCATTGGTGCTGTTCAGGTCTTCCAGGAAGGAATCGTTCAGGATGTTGATAATCAGCGAGTGATGGCCGCTGACCGCGGGATTGTCGATCCGCACGTCATTGTCCGGCAAGCGCCCGATGGTGTAGCGCTCCTTGGTCATGTTGTACTCAGCAAGGACCTGGTTGTCCAAACTCAGAATTAGTCGTGCCATGGATGTCTCGCCGCGGTTGAGTGGCTGTCGATTACTCTATGACGATTTCGCCGAACGCTATCGAAACCAGCCGGCAATCTTGACGAACAGGTTCTGTCTCGCCGCAAAGGGCTCGATCACCTGGGCCAGCATTACCGAGACGTTGTCGCGTCCGCCCTGATTGTTGGCCAGCTCCACTAGCTGCTGACTAACGACGTCAAGACTAGCATTAAAAGTCTTGATAGTTAAGTGAATGTCCTCATCTTCGACCATGTCCGGCAGGCCGTCGGAGCAAAGCAGGTAAACGTCTTCCGGCAGGACGTCATGTTCGTGTACCTCGACCTCCACGGTCGGCTCGACGCCGAGCGCACGGGTGACGTAGTTGCGATTCGTCGAGCGCTGGGCTTCCTCGGCCGAATAAAAGCCGCGGTCCACGAGTTCCTGCAGCAGCGAATGGTCGAGCGTGATCTGCTCGAAGCTGCCGCCCCGCAGCCTGTAGGCACGGGAATCGCCGACATGTGCCACCGACACCCGGTTGTCAAAGAACATGCAGGCCACGATGGTCGTCCCCATGCCCTCGCAATGCGTTTGGCTCTGAGCGGTCTGGAAGATGATCTTGTTGGCGCGGTAGACCGCATCGCGCAGTATTATGGACTGGCGCATCAGGCCGCTGTGCGGATCCACGTCGGCGCGGTCCAGCCGCAAGGCCCCCTCCGCCGCCAGTTCGGTCACGATCTGCACGGCAATCCCGCTCGCCACCTCGCCCGCGTTGTAACCGCCCATGCCGTCGGCCAGCACCATGAGGCCGATGTCCGGATTGGTGCCGATCGCGTCCTCGTTGTGCTCGCGTACGCGGCCGGTGTCGGACAGCTGAGCGAACTGGATTTTTCCACGCAGGTTCATTGTCGTCGTGCTACCGCTCTGTCCTTCCTGCCGTTCAAATGCGCGCGCAATTGCGCAATGCAATCGCCATCTCGGCCCCACCGGAGAAACGGTCTTCGGGTTTCTTCGCCATGGCCTTGGCCAGAACTGTGTCTACGTTCGCCGGGACGCCGGCCCGCCGGCCGGCCACCGGCGGTGCGTCGTCGGTGCTTATCTTGGTCATCAGCAACGCGATGTTCGTGGCTTTGAAGGGTACTTCGCCACACAAAAGTTCGTAAAGGGTAACACCGAGTGAAAACAAGTCCGATAGGCCCGTCAATGGCTCGGCGCCGAGTTGTTCGGGTGACATATACATCGGCGTGCCCAGCACGATGCCCGTCTTGGTGCGGTTATTGTCGGTGATACGGGCGACCCCGAAATCGGATATCTTGAGCGTGCCCTCCCGCGGGTTGTACAGCAGGTTGGCGGGCTTGATGTCACGATGGATCACGCCCTGGCTATGCGCATAGTCCAGGGCATCCGCGGTCTGTGCCGCCAGTTCCAGTGCCCGCTTTGGGGCGAGCAGCCGCTTCGGGTCGGTAAATTCCCGCAGCGCGATCCCCGGCACGTACTCCATCGCAATGTAGGCCAGTCCTTTGTCCTCACCGGCGTCGTAGACGGTGATGATGTTCGGGTGAGTCAGGCGGCCGGCCGACTCGGCTTCCCGGTAGAAACGCAGACGCGCTTCCTTGAGTTCGTCGTCCTCGAACTCCTTTTCGATGGGGATCGCCTTCAATGCCACCGGGCGGTTGATGCGAGGATCCCGCGCCAGATACACGGCGCCCATCGCGCCCTTGCCGATGCGCTTTTCGATGACGTACCGGCCGAGCCGCTGAGGCACGCCGTTGACCGGCACCGGTTTAACCGCTGGTTCGGGTAATGCGCCGTGAGTGCGTTTCATCCACTCGAGTACCGCTTCGGCGCGTTCGGCCTTGGCTTGTTGCTCGAACGCGAGCGACAGCTTGTACATGACGGAGGCCAGGTTATCGGAGGGCGGGCAGCGCCGAAGTTCGGCGAATGCGGGCTCGAGCCGGCCTGCGGCCAGGAAGTCGGAGCCGCGTTTGAACGCCGCGACCAGCTCCTTGCGGTCATCCCCGACCAGCCAGACGCTGAGCAGGGACACGCCCGAAAAGACCAGGATGCTGCGGCCGAGATCGATGCGGATGTGCAGCGTCAGCAGAATTAGGGCCTCGACCAGGAGGAGTGTCACGACGAAGGCGAGCGTTGTCACCAGGATGTCGCGACGATTGCGTTCGGGCATGAGCAGGACAGCCGCGCCCGCCAGCAGCAGGGGTGCCAGCCATTCGAGCGCCTTGATCCAAGTGGGCGCCACGATGGCGCGATCCTGTTCGATATCCGCCAGCAGCGAGGCCGTTATCTCGGAGGTTGTGACGAACTGGCCGGACGGCAGCATCGCTGTCGCGCCTTCGAGAGCGGGGTCGCTGTCGACGAACACGGTCAGACCGGTCAGCGACCGGCTGTTGATGTAACCGAAGATCAGGTCGTCGACCGCGACGCGACGAAGCTCCGCGTAGTTCGACAGGAACACGCGGTCCTCCGCACCGAGCGCAAGCTGATTTTCGTTGAGGGTCTCGCTGTCGAAGGCAACAGCGATGGCGAGCGACGGCAGCATCTGGCCGCCGGACAGCCGCCACAGCGGAGTGCTGCGCAGGACGCCGTCATTGTCCGATTGATATTCGACGAAACCGGCGCGGCGTGCGACCGTGGCGAAGCGACTGTCGGTCGGCGCGTAAACGGGGACGCCAGCGTCCTGGTGGTTCGACCAGGGCGGCAGTTCGGCGGCGGCGTCGACAGCGGGCGGATTCGGCAAGATGATGCGACGTACTTCCGCGGCACGCAGCTTGCCGATAATCTCGCCGTAGAGTTCGAGTTCGTTTTCGTTGCGTGCCCGTTGCGGCTCGATGCTGATGATGACGGTGTCGTGCAGCGCGTTGCCGGGCATGCGAGCCGCGAACAGGTCGTAGACGAAGCGATCGATGCCGGAGAAGAGCGGGGCGAGGGGGCCATAGACCACCAACAAGAGGACGCTCGCGAAGGCGAGCGCAACGAGTCGGATACGGGTCTGTTTCCGGGCGTGGTCCAAGCGTTCAGGTCCCTGTTTTATGGGCGAAAGTATAGGAAATTGCAGGGCGCCGTTATGAGAATGGGTCGGCACTTTTTATGTCACAAAGGCTGCTTGCCGCCGGCGCGTGCAAATTACCGCGGACGGAATCCGGAAAGCGCAGCGACGGAACGCGCAGCGAGCGATGGTTTTTTACCTAAAATCCAATATTTTCAGTTGTTTACGGAATAGTGCTGATGGCAAGACGCAAATCGGCCTATGTGTGTGGCGAATGCGGTGCGTACAGCGCCAAGTGGGCGGGGCAATGCGGCGACTGCGGGCGCTGGAACACGCTCACGCAGGTCCCGGATGCGGCTCTGAACCGATCGCAGGGACAGCCGGCAACGCCGATCGATGCGCTCATGGCCGAGGCAGAACAGAGGCATGCGACGGGCTTCGGGGAGTTCGACCGCGTGCTGGGCGGCGGCCTGGTGCCCGGTGCGGTCGTATTGCTCGGCGGCGATCCGGGCGTCGGCAAGTCGACTCTGTTGCAACAGGTCGCGGCGGCGCTGGCCGCGGGCATGCCGGTCTGTTATGCCAGCGGTGAGGAATCGCTACGCCAGATCGCAGAACGCGCTCGTCGGCTCGAGCAGGCCGCTGCCTCGCTCAGCCTGCTCGCAGAAACCTCGCTCGAGTCGGTGCTGGCCGAAGTCACCAGGATCGAAGCGAGGGTGCTGGTGATCGACTCGATTCAGACCCTCGCGAGCGCAGCGGTGCCGTCAGCGCCCGGGTCCGTATCGCAGGTCCGCGAGTGCGTCGGCCGGCTCGTGCAGTTTGCGAAGCAGAATGAAATCGCCGTGTTCCTGATCGGTCACGTCACCAAGGAAGGTGCGATCGCCGGCCCACGAGTCGTCGAACACATGGTCGACACGGTGCTGTATGTCGAATCGGACCCGACGAGCCGGTACACGCTCATCCGGTCGGTCAAGAATCGCTTCGGAGCGACCGGCGAAATGGGCGTGTTCGCGATGACCGGCAACGGATTCAGGGAAGTGGCAAACCCGTCGGCAATCTTCCTTTCGCGCGATTCGACCGGCGAGCCGGGGAGCATCGTTTCGGTCGCCTGGGAAGGCAGCCGTCCGTTGCTGGTCGAAATCCAGGCGCTGGTCGCCGACGGCGCCGGCGGCTATCCGCGGCGGCTGGCGCAGGGCGTGGACCAGAACAGGCTGGGATTGCTGCTTGCCGTGCTGCAGCGCCACGGCGACGTCGAGCTCGGGGCTGCGGATGTGTTCGTGAATGTCGTCGGTGGCCTGCGCATCGGCGAAACGGCAGTCGACCTGCCGGCGCTGATCGCAATCGTGTCGAGCCATCGGAACCGGCGCCTGGCGGAAGACGTGGTCAGCTTCGGTGAAATCGGCCTGGCCGGAGAAGTCCGGCCCGTGCGCTACGGTGAGGAACGCATCGCGGCGGCCGCGAAGCAGGGGTTCAAATGCGCGATCGTGCCGCGCGGCAATGCGCCGAAGCGCGCGCCGGACGGGATCCGCGTGCTGGCCGTGCGCAGGCTCGCAGAGGCGCTCGATGCGGCGTTCGAGCGCTGACGGTCGTCAGCCGATGGTTTCTGCGGACACGACCCGGGGTCCGATGCGGACCGTCCGGATCCGATTTTCGTCGCTCGCGACGATCTCGATCGGATAGCCCTCGATCTGCAGGCAAGTGGCAGGCGCGGGTATGGTCTCGAGCATTTCTACAATTAGCCCGTTGATCGTCTTCGGTCCTTCGGTCGGCAAGAACCAGCCCTGCGAGCGATTCAACTCGCGAATGTTCGCGGCACCGTCGACCAGCCATGCGTTCGCGCCTTCACGGACGACGTCGGCCGCTTCGTCCGCGGGATCGCTCGTGAATTCGCCGATGATCTCCTCGAGGATGTCTTCGAGCGTCACGATGCCCTGGATGTCGCCGTACTCGTCCACGACCAGCGCGATCCTTTGGCGGCGTCGCTGGAATTGCACGAGCTGCGTGCTTAGCGGCGTTCCCTCGGGCACGAAGTAGGGCTCGTCGAGCAGTGCGATCAGTGCATCAGGGTCGAATCTCTGCATTGCGAAATTCGCGAGTTTGCGCAGGTGCAGGATGCCTACGACGTTGTCGATGGCGTCGCGATATACCGGCAGGCGCGAATGCGCGCTCTCGCGCACCACGCGTTCGATTTCCTCCGCGGGCTCGTCGAGGTCGATGCCGACGATCTCGTTGTGCGGCACCATCACGTCGTCCACCGTGACCTTCTCGAGGTCGAGGATGCTGATGAGCATCCGCTGGTAACGGCTGGATATGCGACTGCCTGCCTCGTGCACGAGCGTTCGCAACTCCTCGCGCGTGAGTGCCTGCAGGCTTTCCTGGTCGTTGCGTGCGCCGAACAGGTGCAGGATCAGGTTCGAACAGGCGTTCGTGAGCCAGACGATCGGGTAGGTGATCTTGAGCAGCGGGTAGTAGACCATGGCCGCCGGGTAGGCAAGGCGTTCCGGATTGACCGCGGCCAGTGTCTTCGGCGTGGCTTCCGAAAAGATCAGCACCACGAGCGTGAGTACCAGTGTCGCAAGTGCGACCGCCGGTTCGCCGCCAATCTTCAGCGCCATGATGGCGACCAGCGACGCCGCGGAAAAATTGACCAGGTTGTTGCCGAGCAGGATCAGCGCGATGAGCCGGTCCGGGCGCCGGAGCAGTACCTCGGCGAGGCGCGCACCGCGATGGCCCTGGCGGGCTTTGTGTCGCAGCCGATACCGATTGAGGCTCATGAGGGCCGTTTCCGACCCGGAGAAAAATGCCGACAGGAGCAGAAGTAACAGCAGAAGTCCGATCTGGACGCCTAGTGGAACATCATCGCCCAACGAATGAACTCCTCCTCTCGACTATGCGTTCCGCCGCAGTTCAGCAGGGCGCCCGGAGGCTGTCAAGAATACCGCCTCAGCTCCAGCTGCGTCCGAGGATTTCCTCGAGGATGTAGCGGCTGCCAAAATACGCGAGGCACAGCAGCGCGAAGCCGGCCAGGTACAGGTAGATCGCGCGCCGGCCGCGCCAGCCGCCATAGCGGCGGCCGAGTATCAGGATGCCGAACACCAGCAGCGCGAGCAGAGACAGCACGGTTTTGTGCACGAGGTGCTGCGCAAACAGGTTCTCGATGAATGTGAATCCGCTGATCACCGATAGGGCGAGGACGGTGAAGCCCGCCGTGGTGATCCGGAACAGCAATGACTCGGTCGTTTCGAGCGGCGCGAAGAGATGGTTGGCCGGCGACAAGCGGCGCGACTTGAGTCGATGTTCCTGGACGAGCGCGAACAACGCCAGGATCGCACCGACGGTCAGCAGTCCGTACGCGAACAGCGACGTGAGCACGTGCGTTCGCAGCTGCCAGCCGAGCTCCGCCGCCACGGGCGGGGCCGGCGAACGTGTTATCAGGAGCGCGAAAACCGCCGCCAGTGCCAGGAGCCCGGCGGACACGCCTCTGAGGCTGGCGTTGGCAGCGCCGATCACGCCGATGACGCCGAGTTGCCAGCCGATCAGTGCAAGGGCATTCGGCAGGGTGACGTTATGTCCTGCATTGAGGGCGGCGTACAACAGCCAGGTGTCCATCGCGACTGCCGCGACGGCGCACAGGAAAGCGGCGGGGACGAGTGCGGAGGCGTGCTTTGCCCACTTGGGCAAGCGACTGAACGCAAAGGAAAATGCGGCAAGCGCGTAGAGAAAAAAAATTGTGATTTGAGACACAGAAACCCGGGGTTCAATCGCCTACCGTTGCCGCGACGAATCATCCCACATGGCGATTGTCATTAGTACCCTTGTCGCTGCGCGCCGCCAGGGGTCGGCGAGCCTCAGCACATGCAGATACGAATATTGGGTTGCAGCGGCGGTATCGGAGGGGGATCGCGTACCTCCGCAATGCTGGTCGACGACGACGTGCTCATCGATGCCGGAACGGGAATCGGTGATCTCGGCGTCGACAATCTTCATTCTATCCGCCACGTGTTCCTGACTCATTCTCATCTCGATCACGTAGCTGGTCTGCCGATGCTTGTCGACTTGGTGTTCGAAGAAGACTTCACAACGCCGCTGACAGTGTACGCACGCGAGGAAACGCTGCGCGCGATCCAGGATCACCTGTTCAACGATATCATCTGGCCAAACTTCGCGCGGCTGCCGAGCGCGGGCAAACCGATGCTGCGGTATCGAGTCTGCAGCCCGGGTGACACGGTGACGATTGCACATCGCGACTTCTATGCTATCGACGTCATGCACAGTGTGCCGTCGCTGGGCTTCACCGTGCACAACTCGAGCGGCGCGTTCGCCGTCAGCGGCGACACCAAGACCAACGAGACGCTGTGGCCGGTGTTGAACGCCTGTCGCGACCTCAAGCTGCTGGTCATCGAGGTCTCCTTTCCCGACGAACTCGAGCAGCTTGCCAACGCTGCGGGCCATTATTGCCCGCGGACCCTGGTCCGTGATCTTGCGCGACTCGAGCACAGGCCGGATATCTGGCTGACCGGCATGAAACCCGGCGAGGAAGACCGCATCTTCGAGCAGGTAATGGCGCAGATGCCGGATCGGCGAATCCGGATGCTCTCGCGTGGAACCGTTTTGAGCGTCTGATACACTCGCCGTCTCTTCGGCACCCGACAAGCTGTCATGTTCGACCAGCTGAGCGGACGTCTTCAGGACGTCGCCCGCAGCCTCACCGGCAAAGGCAGGCTCACCGAGGACAATATCAAGGATACGCTGCGGCAGGTGCGGCTCGCCCTGCTCGAGGCGGACGTCGCCCTGCCCGTTGTCAAATCCTTCATCGAGCGCGTTCGGGAACGCGCAATCGGCGATGAAGTGGGCCGCAGCCTGACGCCGGGCCAGGCGCTGGTGAAGATTCTGCACACCGAGCTGGTCGCGGTGCTCGGCCGCGCCAATCGGCCGCTCGAATTGAAAGTGCAGCCGCCTGCGGTGATCCTGCTGGCCGGACTGCAAGGTGCGGGCAAGACGACGACGGCCGGCAAGCTGGCTCGCCGGCTCATTGAGGCGCAGAAGAAAAAGGTGATGCTGGTCAGTGTCGACGTGCATCGGCCCGCCGCGATCCTGCAGCTCGAGAAGCTTGCCGCCGAGGTCGGCGCGCAGTTCGTCGAAAGCAGTGCCGACGAGGCACCGACTCGCATCGTCGACCGGGCACTGGACGCCGCGCGCCGGGCACATGTCGACGTTCTGATCGTCGACACGGCCGGGCGCCTGCATGTGGACGACGAAATGATGCGTGAGGTGGTTGCGGTGCACGAACGTGCGCGCCCCGCAGAAACGCTGTTCATCGTCGACAGCATGGCCGGCCAGGATGCCGTCAACGCGGCGACCGCCTTCGACCGCGCGCTGCCCCTTACCGGCGTGATCCTGACCAAGGCGGACGGCGACGCCAAGGGCGGCGTTGCGCTGTCGGTTGTCGAGGTGACCGGCAAGCCGATCCGCTTCGTCGGTGTCGGGGAGAAGACCGACGCGCTGGAGAGTTTTCACCCGGACCGCATGGCGTCACGCATTCTCGGCATGGGCGACGTGCTGTCCCTGGTCGAGGAAATCGAGGGCAAGGTCGAGAAAGACAAAGCGGAGAAGCTGGCGAAGAAACTCCGGCAGGGCCGCAATTTCGACCTGGCGGATTTGAAAGACCAGCTTGAACAGATGTTGAACCTGGGCGGCCTCGGCGCGATGCTGGACAAACTGCCGCTGCCCGGAAACCTGAACGCAGCGGCGCTCAAGGACGGCGCGAACGAGCTGCAGATGCGACGCCAGATCGCGGTCATCAATTCCATGACGCCGAAGGAGAGGCGCTTCCCGAAACTGATCAACGGCTCGCGCAAGAAACGCATCGCGGCCGGGGCAGGACTTGCGATCCAGGACGTGAACCGCCTGCTGAAGCAGCATGCGCAGATGGAGCGGATGATGAAGAAAATGTCCCGCGGCGGGCTGAAGAACATGCTGAGAAACCTGCCGGGCAAGGGACTGCCGCCCGGCTTCGGACGCTGATCGTCAGGTTCGGCGCAGAGGCCTGATTGGCAACGGATTCCGCCGCGGAAAACGCTTCACATTTACGGCGTTACGGGTACAATGCGCCGTCTGTTCGGGTCGGCCCGAGCACCGGCATGTCTGCCTGACTACAGCTTTTATACGGAATTCAGATGGTTAGCATTCGTCTTGCGCGCGCTGGCGCGAAGAAGCGCCCCTTTTATCACGTCGTGGTCACCGACAATCGTAACCGTCGGGACGGCCGCTACATCGAACGCATCGGTTTCTTCAACCCGGTTGGCCGGGAGCACGAGGACAACCTGCGGGTCGATCTGGAACGCGTGGACTACTGGCTCGGGCAAGGTGCCAAGCCGTCCGAGCGCGTTGCCGCGCTCCTGAAGGCGCACCGCAAGGCGGTCGTCGCCAACTGAGCAAGCGGTCCTGCGGGCGCCCGGCGCCGTGACAGAGTCTGCAGAGAAGCCCGGATTCGAACCCGTATTTCTGGGCCGGATCGCGGGCCTGTTCGGCGTCCGCGGCTGGGTGAAGGTCTACTCCTACACCGATCCGCGGGAGGCCGTGCTCGATTACGGACCGTGGTGGTTGCGGCGGGACGGAGAATGGCGACAGCTGCCGCTCGCCGAAGGTCGGCGCCAAGGCAGGCACGTGATCGCCAGGCTCGAGGGCTGTACCGATCGGGAGCAGGCGGCGGAGCACCTCGGCAGCGACATCGCGGTGGCGCCGGAGGCGTTGCCCGATCCGGAAGAGGGACGATATTACTGGCACGATCTCGTGGGACTCGAAGTCGTGCATCGGGACGGCACCGGCCTCGGCCGGGTCGCCTACGTGCTGGAGACCGGTGCGAACGACGTGCTGGTGACCGAGGGTGAGCGGGAGCGGCTGATTCCGTTCGTCCCGGGAGACGTGGTCCTCGACGTGGATCTTGCCGCTGGCGTGATCCGGGTCGACTGGGAATGGGACTAGGACCATGCGCTACGCCGTGGTGACGCTGTTTCCCGAGTTCGTGGCGGGCGTGGCCCGGCACGGGGTCGTGGGCCGGGCGGCGGAAAGCGGGCTGATCCGGCTCGAGTGCGTGAATCCGCGGGATTTCGCCGGGGACCTGCACCGGACGGTCGACGACCGGCCCTACGGTGGCGGCCCGGGCATGGTGATGAAGTACGAGCCGGTCGCGAAGGCGATCGATGCGGCGCGGGCGGCGCTGCCGGCGGAGGTACCGGTGCTGTGCCTGTCGCCGCAGGGCAGGGTGTTCGACCAGGCGGCGGCGCAATATTACGCGCGCCTGCCCGGACTGATCCTGCTGTCGGGGCGCTACGAAGGTTTCGACGAGCGCCTTGTGCAGGACAAGGTCGACGCGGAACTGTCGCTCGGCGACTTCGTGCTGTCGGGCGGCGAGATCGCCGCGATGGCGGTGATCGACGCGGTGACGCGGCTGCTGCCGGGGGCGCTCGGCGATGCGGAGTCGGCGGCGCAGGACTCGTTCATGCGCGGGCTGCTGGATCATCCGCACTACACGCGGCCGGAGCACATTGCCGGCCGGGACGTGCCGGCCGTGCTGTTGTCCGGCGACCACGCGGCAATTGCGCGTTGGCGTTACAAGCAGGCCCTGGGCCGTAGCTTCCTGCGGCGCCCGGACCTGGTAGGAAGAATGAACCTGGACAGCGAGCAGCAGGCGCTGCTTGATGAGTATTTGCAAGAAGCCGGTGATTGAATCATGAGCAAGATTATCGAAGCGATCGAACAGGAACAGATGAACAAGAACATCCCGGACTTTGCGCCAGGCGACACTGTCGTTGTTCAGGTCAAGGTGACGGAAGGCGATCGCGAACGCCTGCAGGCGTTCGAGGGCATCGTGATCGCGAAACGCAATCGCGGCCTCAACTCGTCGTTCACGGTGCGCAAGATCTCGCACGGCGAGGGCGTCGAGCGCATATTCCAGACCTACAGTCCGGTCGTCGATTCGATCGAACTGAAGCGCCGCGGCAACGTCCGGCGCGCCAAGCTGTACTACCTGCGCGGCCGGACGGGCAAGGCTGCCCGCATCCGGGAAAAGATCTAGGCTACCGTCGCCAGTTCTGGTCCGATTGCTCAAAAGAGTCCCCGCCGACACTGCGGCAGGGACTTTCGCGCCCGCCAGCGACAGGCGTGCAAAAAGCGTGCGCCAGCCCACATAATCCGGTTTCGCCCGGCGATTATCCTGCAACCTTTCCGCCGCCTCGGAGTCTCTCGTCGCATGACCTCCGGATCGCCATTCGCCCGGTTCGGCACGCTGCTCGTGTCGTTGACCGCCGGGCTGCTGCCGGGCTGCGCCTCGCTGGTGTCCGATGCCGCCGGCGATTTCGCCGACGACCTGTCCACTGCCGTACTGAACCAGGACGATCCGGAAACCGCGCGCGCGGCCATCCCGTCGTACATGGTGCTGGTAGACAGCCTGCTGGAAAGTCATCCGGACAATCCGGACTTGCTGGCCGCGGCCGCCAAGCTGTACGCCTCCTACGGCGCGGTGTTCGCCGAAGAGCCGCAGCGTGCAGCACGGCTCACGGCCAAGGGGCGGCGCTATGGCCTCGATGCGATGTGCCAGCGCTATGCCGACGCCTGTGGCTGGCGCGACGAGAACTACGAGGAATTCGTGGCGAGCCTCGCGGCTGTCGACGAGCGCGACGCGGAATACCTCTACAGCTACGGGTTCGCTACGCTGGCCTACCTGCGGGCGCACGCTGACGACTGGGACACGCTGGCGGAGCTGCCGCAGGTCGAGGCCTTGTTCGACCGTTACCTCGTGCTCGCCGGCGAGACGGCGAGTCCCGCCACGCACACGTATCTGGGAGTGCTGCTGACGCTGCGTCCCCCAGCGATGGGTGGCAAGCCCGAGGAGGCGCGCGAGCATTTCGAACAGGCTATTGAAATGAGCGGCGGACGGGACCTGAGTGCTAAGGTGGAGTACGCGCGCGGGTACGCTCGCATGCTTTACGATCGCGAGTTGCACGACCGGCTGCTCACTGAGGTCGTGGACGCGGACCCGTATGTCGACGGCCTCACCCTGTCGAATGTGCTGGCACAGGACGACGCGCGTGCCTTGCTGGCCGATGCCGACGACTATTTCTGAATGAATACCGGACGGTGCGCCTGCCGCGCTGCCCGAGAGGGATGACAAGATGAAGAGATTCGTTGCGACAGCGTTGTTGCTAGCCTGCGCGGGACTGGTGCAAGCCGCAACCCTCAAGCTCGCCACCGTCACGCCGGAAGGTTCCGAATGGATGAAGCAGATGCGCGCGGGCGCGGCCGAAATCGAGGACCGGACGGCCGGGCGCGTGCAGATCAAGTTCTATGGCGGCGGCGTGCAGGGCAACGACAGCAAGGTACTGGGCAAGATTCGGATCGGCGCCCTGCAGGGCGGGGCCTTCACGCCGACGGCGCTCGGCTCGCTGTACCCGGACATCAACCTATACGGAATGCCCATGGTATTCGAATCCGAAGCAGAGGCGGCCTGGGTCCGTGAGCGCATGGATGACAAGATCCGGCAGGGCCTCGAAGATGCCGGCTTCGTGAGCTTCGGATTCGCGGCCGGCGGATTCGCAGCGATCATGTCGAACACGCCGGTGCGCACGCTCGATGATCTGCGCGGGCGGCGGGTATGGATACCGGAGGGCGACCGCATCAGCTATGCATCGATGCAGGCCGTGTCACTGTCGCCCGTCACGTTGCCGCTCACCGACGTGCTGACCGGCCTGCAAACAGGCCTTATCGACATCGTAGGCGTATCGCCGATAGGCGCGCTCGTGCTGCAGTGGCACACGAAAGTCAAGTTCATGACCGAACTGCCGTTGTCCTACACGATCGGATTTCTCGCGATCGACAGGAAGGCGTTCGGCAAACTGGGCGCGGCCGACCGGGAGGTCGTACGCGAAGTCATGACGCGCATTTACCAGGACTTCGACAAGCAGAATCTCGTGGATAATCGCGCGGCGCGTGAGGCACTCCTCAAACAGAAGATCCAGCTCGTCGAATTCGACCCGGACGAACACGCACGGCTGCGCAGCCTGGTCCTCGACTCGAATCGTGCGCTCGGCAAAACCGGCGAGTTCAGCATGGAACTGTACGACGAAATGCTGGCGCTGGCCGCGCAGTACCGGGAGACGCATGCGGCCAGCGCGAATGCCGTCGACCGGAGTGACTGAGCCCGTCCCCACTTGAAGGCGCTGCTGTTCCGGCTCGATCGCGCCGGACGTTCCGCGGAGAATGCGGCGCTGGTTGTGCTGCTCGTCGCGCTCATGCTGCTGACCGTCGGCCAGATCCTGTTGCGCGAGCTGTTTTCGACGGGCTTCGTGTGGGCCGACGAGCTCGTGCGGATCCTGGTCCTGTGGCTTGCAATGGTGGGTTCGATTGCCGCCTGCCGCGACAATCGCCATATCCGTATCGATGCATTGTCCCACGTGTTGCCGCCACGCGCCGTGGTCGCCGTCCGCGCGGTCGTGGACCTGTTCGCTGCGGGAATCTGTGCCACGATTGCCTGGCAGTCGTACCGCTACCTCGCGGTCGAGTTCGAGTTCGGCGACACGGTGCTGGTCGATACGCCCGCGTGGCTGGCACACCTCGTCGTGCCGCTCGCATTCGCGCTGATCGCGTGGCGCTTCGTCGTGCTGGCGGCGCTACACGTCGTGTCGGTCCGTGAGCTCGGCGACGAGTTCCACGCATGATTGCCGTCGGTCTCGTGCTACTGCTGCTGGCGGTGTTCGGCGCACCGCTGTTCGCGGTGATTGCCGGCAGTGCTACGGCGGGTTTCCTGCGCGAAGACACCGACCTCATGAATCTCGCGCTGGAGATCCTGAGCATCGCCGACATGCCGTTCCTGGCGGCCATCCCGCTTTTCACCTTCGCGGGCTACCTGCTCAGCGAAAGCGATGCGCCGAAACGCCTCGTGCGCCTGACCAATGCGCTGCTGGGCTGGATGCCCGGAGGGCTCGCGATCGTTTGCCTGGCGGCCTGTGCGTTCTTCACCGCGTTCACCGGTGCCTCCGGCGTAACGATCATTGCGCTCGGCGCCATCCTGTATCCGGCTTTGCAGCACGACGGCTACGGGGAGCGCTTCACCCTGGGCCTCGTCACCTCGGCGGGAAGCCTCGGGCTCCTGTTTGCTCCGTCGCTGCCGATCATCCTCTATGGCGTCGTCTCCGAGGTGCCGATCGACGACCTGTTCCTCGCCGGCATCCTGCCCGGCATGCTGATGCTCGTGCTGCTGGCGGGCTGGTGCCTGTGGGTAAACCGCAGCAACCGTCGCCCGTTCAGCGCCTTCTCC
The DNA here is from genome assembly GCA_963770585.1 of uncultured Pseudomonadota bacterium. Taxonomy (GTDB): domain Bacteria; phylum Pseudomonadota; class Gammaproteobacteria; order Steroidobacterales; family Woeseiaceae; genus UBA1847. The sequence continues at coordinate 870,157 of CAVYQH010000001.1, forward strand.
TGGCGCGAGCTCGGTGCTGCGCTGCGCGAGTCGGTCTGGGAGTTGCCGCTGCCGCTGGTCGTGCTGGCTGGCATCTATTCGGGCTACTTCGCGGTCTCCGAGGCCGCCGCCGTGACGGCGCTCTATGTGCTGGTCGTGGAAGTCTTCATCCTGCGCGAGATCCGGTTCGAAAAGCTGCCGTCGATCGTACGTTCGTCGATGGTGCTCGTGGGCGGGATCCTGCTCATCCTCGGCGTGTCGCTTGCGTCCACCAACTACATGATCGGCGCCGGCTATCCGCAGATGTTGTTCGAATTGGTCGCCGGTCTTGTGACCAGCCAGACGACCTTCCTCCTCCTGCTGTTGTTGTTCCTGCTGGCACTGGGCACGATCCTCGACATCTTTTCGGCCATCGTGCTGGTCGTGCCGCTGATCCTGCCGATCGCGGCGGGCTATGACGTGCACCCCGTGCACCTCGGAATCGTTTTCCTGGCCGCGATGCAGCTTGGCTACCTGACCCCGCCTGTCGGCCTAAACCTGTTCATCTCGAGTTACCGCTTCGAGCAGCCGATCATGCGCGTCTACAGCGCGACCTTTCCGTTCCTCATGATCCTGCTGGTGTCCGTGCTGATGATCACCTTCTGGCCGCAGTTGTCGCTGTGGCTGCTGCCGGAGTGAGTCCGCCGGAACAGGAGATTCCTGATAATCTATGAGGCCCATCCCCGGAGTGACGATGCCGACCAGACCCGCTACAAATGCCCTGATCCTGATCTCCGCAATGCTGTCCGGCACCGCGCTCGCCGATGTCGACCTTGCCGACGTATCCCTGCCCCCGGGTTTCCTGATATCCGAGTATGCCGCGGTGAAGAACGCTCGCTCGCTCGCGGCGGGCGCCGATGGCGTGGTGTTCGTCAGCAACCGGCAGGGCGATTCTGTCTATGCGCTGGTGCCGCAGGGCGACCGGGCGCGCGTGGTGGAAATCGACTACGACCTCGCGACGCCGAATGGGATCGCTTTTCACGACGGCGACCTGTACGTCGCGGAGATCGACCGGATTCTCGTTTATCGCGGTATCCTCGACGCCCTGCGCGATCCCCCGGATCCCGAGCTGTTGGACATCGAGTTGCCGTCCGAGAGCCATCACGGATGGCGCTATATCGATTTCGGACCCGATGACAAGCTCTACGTTTCGATCGGTGCGCCGTGCAACGTCTGCGAACGTGAAGGCTACGCGGAAATATTGCGAATGTATCCCGACGGCAGTGCGCGCGAAACCGTCGCGCGTGGCGTGCGCAACTCCGTCGGCTTCACCTGGCATCCGGGCACGGGCGAGCTCTGGTTTACCGACAACGGGCGCGACATGCTCGGCGACGCGGTCCCGGGCGACGAGTTGAACCGCGTGCGTACAGCAGGCGAGCATTTCGGCTTTCCATACTGCCACCAGGGCGACTTGCCGGATCCCGAGTTCGGCGACGAGCGGCCATGCAGCGACTTCACGGCGCCGGCCCAGACGCTCGGCGCGCACCACGCGGCACTCGGCATTGCGTTCTACACGGGTGACAGTTTCCCGGAGCAGTATCGCGGGCAGCTGTTCATCGCCGAACACGGCTCCTGGAACCGCACGGAGAAAGCCGGCTACCGTATCGCGCTCGTGCGCTTCGAGGGTGATCGGGCCGTTACCTATGAGACCTTCGCCGAAGGCTGGCTCGATGGCCAGCGCACCCTCGGCCGACCGGTCGACGTGTTGGCGCACACCGACGGCTCGCTGCTGGTGAGCGACGACGAGGCGGGCAAGGTCTACCGGATCCGCTACGACGAACCGGACACGAAGCCCTGAGGTCCAATGCCGACATGAACGACCCGCTGATGCTCGCCGAACCCGCACGCCCGAACGGGTTCCTGCGTTTCCTGCGCACGTTCTGGCACGGCGTCGACACCGTGCGCAAGCTGTTGCACCTCATGCTGCTGGTGCTTATTTTCGGCGTGGTCATCGCCGCCGTGAACGGCGCAGCGCCGATCCTGCCGCCGGTGGCGGCGCTCGAGATCCGGCCGAACGGCTACCTGGTCGAGCAATTCGAGGGCGACCCTTTCGAACAGGCACGGCTGGAACTGGCCGGCGGCGACACGGCGCCGCAGACGGTCGTGCAGGACATCGTCGATGCGCTGGAACACGCGCGCGACGACGACCGCATACTCATCGCGCATCTCGAGCTGTCCGGCCTGGCTGGCGGCGGCCTGTCGAAGCTGCAGCGGGTCGCGGCGGCCATGACGGATTTCCGGCAGTCGGGCAAACGGATTGTCGCGAGCGCCGATTTCCTGTCGCAGGCCGGCTATTTTCTCGCCGCGCACGCCGACGAGGCCTACCTGCATCCGGAGGGGCTCGTGCTGCTGCAGGGATACGGCAGCTACCGGACCTATTACAAGGAGGCGATCGACAAGCTGCGCATCGACTGGAACGTATTCCGGGTCGGCACGCACAAGGCGTTCGTCGAACCCTACACGCGCATGGACATGTCCACGGAGGCGCGCGAGGACATTGGCCGGCTGACCGGCCAGTTGTGGAGCATGTACCAGGCCGATGTGGGTGCAGCGCGCGGCCTCGAGGACGGGACGATCGCCGATTTCGCAGAGCATCTGACCGAGCATGTCGCCGCGGCAGGCGGCGACCTCGCACAGGCCGCAGTCGATGCAGGCCTGCTCGACGGACTTCGTACCCACCGCGAAATCCGCGAACAGCTGATCGAAGTCGTTGGCGCGCAAGACGAATATCCGGACGAGCCGGTGACGGCGGAGCTTTACGACTACGTCGCGCAGGTGCGGCTGCTGGAACCGCTGGAACTGCGTGACAGCAACGTCGCCGTCGTGATCGCGTCGGGCGACATCACGGTCGGCGATCCGGCGCCCGGGACGATCGGGTCGGACTCGACGAGCGAACTCCTGCGCGAGGCGCTGACGGACGAATCCGTCGCCGCGGTCGTCATGCGTATCGACAGTCCCGGCGGCAGTACTTTCGCTTCGGATGTCATCGCGAACGCCGTGCTGGACGTGCAGGAAGCCGGCAAGCCGGTGGTCGCGTCCATGGGCAGCATCGCGGCCTCCGGCGGCTACTGGATCGCGTCCAGCGCGGATGTAATCTACGCGAGCCCGTCGACGGTGACCGGATCGATCGGCATCTTCGGGATGTTTCCGACTTTTCAGCGTACGCTGGCGGCGGTCGGCCTGAACGTCGACGGTACCGGTTCGACGATCTGGGCGGATGCATTCCGGCCCGACCGGGAAATGTCGCCGCAGGCCCGCGAATTGTTCCAGCTGATCGTCAATGACGGTTACGAGGATTTCGTGGCCCGCGTTGCAACCTACCGCAACATGGACAGGGACGCCGTCGACTCCATCGGGCAGGGCCGGGTATGGACGGGGGCCGACGCAGTCGACAACGGCCTCGTCGATGCGCTCGGCGACCTCGACGATGCGATCGCGACCGCCGCGGAGCTGGCCGGCCTGGAGGAGGGCGACTACGGCGTGCGCACGATCCGCCGCGAGCTTTCGCCGACGGAGCAGTTGCTCATCGATCTCATGTCCTTCGGCCGCGCGCTGGGTTTCGAGCCCGACGGCCTGCGGACGAGGCCGTCCGCCCTGCAAAAGGTCGCCGCCGGCGTCGAAGCCGCGCTCGGGCCGCTCCTCGACTTCGACGACCCGAAAGGCGTTTATTCACACTGCCTGTGTGACGTGGAATAACGGGGAACCGTAATTCACCAGTTCAGGATCACCTTGCCCGACTGGCCCGAGGCCATCAGCTCGAAGGCCGGCACGTAGTCGTCCGCGCCGAAATGGTGGGTGATGACCGGCGCGATCACGAGACCGCTCTGCAGCATGCTGGACATCTTGTACCAGGTCTCGAACATCTCCCGCCCATAGATGCCTTTCAATACCAGGCCCTTGAAAATCACCTGGTTCCAGTCGATCGCCATTTCGACCGGCGGAATGCCGAGCATGGCGATTTTGCCGCCGTGATGCATCGTGTGCAGCATGTCGCGGAAGGCTGCTGCGTTGCCGGACATCTCCATGCCGACATCGAAACCCTCGGTCATGCCGAGTGTCTTCATCGTAACGTCGATCGCTTCGCGCGCGACGTTGAGCGCGACCGTGGCGCCCATCTTGCGTGCAAGGTCCAGTCGGTAGTCGTTCACATCGGTGATGACGACGTGCCGCGCGCCGGCGAAACGCGCAATCGCGACGGCCATGATGCCGATCGGTCCGGCGCCGGTGATCAGCACGTCCTCGCCGACCAGGTCAAACGACAAGGCCGTGTGCACGGCATTGCCGAGCGGATCCAGTATCGCCGCCAGCTCGTCCGTAATCGCGTCCGGCAACTTGAAGACGTTGAACGCGGGCACCGCGACGTACTCCGCGAATGCGCCGGGCCGGTTCACGCCCACGCCGATCGTGTTGATGCACAGGTGCCGTCGGCCGGCACGGCAGTTGCGGCACACGCCGCAGGTGACGTGGCCTTCCGCGGACACGCGGTCGCCCGGCGCGAGGCCGCGCACCTCGCTGCCGCATTCGACGATCACGCCCGAGAACTCGTGTCCGACGGCGAGCGGCACCTTGATCGTCTGCCGCGCCCAGTCGTCCCACTGGTAGATGTGGATGTCCGTGCCGCAGATCGCGGTGCGCCGCACCTTGATCAGCACGTCATTGTGGCCGACCTCCGGGATTGCGATGTCCTGCATCCAGATACCGCGCTCCGGCCTTGCCTTGACCAGCGCTTTCATCAGTGAATGACTCCGAGTTCGCGGCCGACGTCGGTGAACGCGTCGATCGCCCGGTCCAGTTGCCGGCGCGTGATGCCGGCGGACATCTGCGTGCGGATGCGTGCCTGGCCGCGCGGCACCACGGGAAAGGAAAAGCCCACGACATACACGCCGCGCCCGAGCAACTCGGCCGCCAGTCGTGTGGCCAGCTTCGCGTCGCCGAGCATGACGGGGATGATCGGGTGCTCACCCGGTTTCAGGTCGAACCCGCGCTCGCTCATCCGCGCGCGAAAATAGCGCGCATTGTCGTGCAGTTGCTCGCGCAGCGTGTTGTCGCGTGCGAGCAGTTCGAACACCGCGAGCGACGCGGCGGCGATCACCGGTGCGACGGAGTTGGAGAACAGGTAGGGGCGCGAACGTTGCCGCAGCCACCCGACGATCTCGCGCCGGCCGGAGGTGTAGCCGCCGGACGCACCGCCCAATGCTTTGCCGAGTGTGCCGGTGATGATGTCGGGCCGCCCCATGACGCCCCGGTACTCGTGCGTGCCGCGGCCCGTCGCGCCGAGGAAACCGGTGGCATGGCAATCGTCGATCATCGTCAGCGCGTCGTACTCGTCGGCGAGGTCACAGATGGCTCCGAGATTCGCGATCGTCCCGTCCATCGAGAACACGCCGTCGGTCACGACGAGCCGCGTCCGAGACTCCCGTGCCGCCTCGAATTGCGCGCGCAGATCGTCCATGTCGCAGTTTCGGTAACGGAAACGTTTGGCCTTGGAGAGGCGGATGCCGTCGATGATGCTGGCATGGTTCAGCTCGTCGCTGATCACGGCGTCGTCCTCGCCGAGCAGGGTCTCGAACAGGCCGCCGTTGGCATCGAAACAGGAGGGATAGAGGATGGTGTCTTCGGTGCCCAGGAATTCGCTGATGCGCGCCTCGAGTTCCTTGTGGATCGTCTGGGTGCCGCAGATGAAGCGGACGGACGCCATGCCATAGCCGTAACGGTCCAGCGCCGCGTGCGCGGCCGCGATCACCGCCGGGTGATTCGCGAGGCCGAGGTAGTTGTTCGCGCAGAGGTTCAGGACGTGCTCGGTGCCGGCCTTGGTCCTTACGTCGATGTCGGCCTGTTGCGGGCCGGCGATCAGGCGTTCCTCCTTGTACAGGCCCTGTGATTTGAGGTCTTCGGTCTGTGCGGCTAGCGCTTCGAGAAAACTGGCAGGCACCGTCCTGTCCTCGGGGTCGAAAGGCCGCCGAGTATATCAGCCGGCCCCGCCGGCGCGGCGCGTCGGGCTCCTCGAACGGCCGCGAGAATCGCGCCGGAGGTCCGGTGGTCAGCCGCCGGAGCGGTGTGCGAAGATGCCCCGGGGGAACCAGCGACTATGCACTTCGACGATCAAGCGGCCGCCCGGCCGGGCCCGATCCCGGGACTCAACGACCTGTACCTCGCCGACGAGGCCGAGCTGCTCGCGGAGCTCGCCGCCATCGCGGACCCGGGCGACGACGGGCGCCGCCGGATCCAGGCCGTGGCCGCAGATCTCGTGCGCGCGGTGCGCCGCAACACCGAACGGGAAGGCGGGATCGACGCATTCCTCAAGCAGTACGACCTGTCTTCGCAGGAAGGCGTGCTGCTCATGTGCGTCGCCGAAGCGCTACTCCGTATCCCCGACGCGGACACGGCCGACCAACTGATCGCCGACAAGATCACTGCCGCGCAATGGGAGGACCATCTCGGCAGCAGCGACAGCCTGTTCGTCAACGCGTCGACGTGGGGCCTCATGCTCACCGGCCGCCTGCTGAAGGTGGACGACGAAGCACGCCGGAACCCCGCGCAGGTGCTGGCGCTGCTCGCGAGCCGGGCCGGGGAACCGGTCGTCCGCGCGGCGATGCGCCAGGCCATGCGCATCATGGGCCACCAGTTCGTCATGGGCCGCAACATCGAGGAGGCGCTGGAACGCGCCGCGCGCCGGAAGAACGCGGTGTATCGCTATTCCTTCGACATGCTGGGCGAAGCGGCGTTGACGGCGAAGGATGCGCAGCGGTACTTCGAGGCTTACTTCGCGGCGATCGCGAGCATCGGGGCGGCGCAAAGCGGCAAGGACATCGTCACCGCACCGAGCATCTCGGTAAAACTCTCGGCATTGCATCCGCGCTACCAGTACGCGCAGCACGACCGGGTGATCGCCGAGCTCGTCCCGCGCATGATCGAACTCGCGGAACACGCGAAAACGGCCGGCATCGCGCTCACCGTCGACGCCGAAGAGGCGGACCGGCTCGAACTGTCGCTCGAGATTTTCACCGCCGTCGCGCGGGGCGCGAAGCTCGATGGCTATGACGGATTCGGCCTCGCCGTGCAGACCTACCAGCGCCGCGCGCAGAGACGTGTTCGACTACCTGGCCGGCCTGGCCGCGGACACGGGGCGCCGTATTCCGGTGCGGCTGGTCAAGGGCGCCTACTGGGACACCGAGATCAAGCGCGCCCAGGAAGCCGGACTGTCGAGCTATCCCGTCTTCACGCGCAAGGCGCACACCGACATTTCCTACCTCGCCTGCGCGCGGCAGGTGCTGGCGGCGGGTGAGGCCCTGTACCCGCAGTTCGCGACACACAACGCGCACACGCTCGCGAGCGTGCTGCACTACGCCGGCGACCGGAGCGACTACGAATTCCAGCGACTCCACGGCATGGGCGAGGAACTCTACGCCGAAGTCGTCGACCCGGAGAAACTCGGCCGCCCGTGCCGCGTCTACGCCCCGGTCGGCAGCCACGAAGACCTGTTGCCTTACCTGGTGCGGCGCCTGCTCGAGAACGGCGCGAACACGTCCTTCGTGAACCGCATCTCGGACGACACGATCGCCGTCGAGGACATCGTGGCGGACCCGATCGCGGCCGGGCGCGCGCACGAGTTTCGCGCGCACCCACGCATTCCCCGGCCGCCCGACCTGTATGCGCCGGAACGTCGCAACTCGCAGGGCTGGAACCTGGCCGATCGTGCCGTGACGGCACCGCTCCTGGCCGCCATGCAGGCGCAGGCGAGCGGCACGCTCATGGCCACGCCGCTGTCCTCCGCGTGGCGGCCCGGCGGCAGGCCGGCAAACGCGTCGTGCGTCCGTCGGTGAACCCGGCGCACACGAGCGAGATCGTCGGCCATTGCGTGCAGTCGGCGCCGGAAGCGGTCGATGCGGCGCTGGCAGCGGCCGTGGCGGCGCAACCGGACTGGAATCGCACGCCGGCGGCCGAGCGGGCACGGGTGCTCGAAAATGCCGCCGACCTGTTCGAGCAGCATGCGCCCGAACTCCTCGCGCTGTGCGTGCGCGAAGCCGGCAAGTCATTGCCCGACGCTGTCGCGGAGCTGCGCGAGGCCGTCGACTTCCTGCGCTATTACGCAGCGCAGGCGCGGCAGCGCTTCGGCGAGCCGCTCCGCCTGCCCGGGCCGACCGGCGAACGCAACACGCTCGGCCTGCACGGCCGCGGCGTGTTCGTCTGCATCAGTCCCTGGAATTTTCCGCTGGCCATCTTCACCGGGCAGGTGAGCGCGGCGCTTGCCGCGGGTAATGCGGTGCTGGCGAAGCCGGCCGAGCAGACGCCGCTGGTCGCGTTCCGCGCATCCGAACTCATGCTCGAAGCCGGCGTGCCGGACTCGGTACTGCATTTCCTGCCGGGGGACGGTGCGACGGTCGGCGCACGGGCAGTCGCGGATGCACGCGTCGCCGGCGTTGCGTTCACCGGCTCCACGGAAACCGCGCAGCGGATCAATCGAGCGCTCGCGGCACGTGCCGGGTCGATCGCGGCGCTGATCGCCGAAACGGGCGGCCAGAACGCGATGTTCGTCGACAGTTCCGCGCTGCCCGAGCAGGTCGTCCTGGACGCTCTGTACTCCGCGTTCAACAGCGCAGGCCAGCGCTGTTCCGCTTTGCGTCTCCTGTGCGTGCAGCGCGACATCGCGCCGCGCGTCATAGAACTACTGGTCGGGCACATGGACGAACTGAAGGTCGGCGACCCGGCGGACCTGTCCACGGACGTCGGGCCCGCGATCGACGAGGAGGCCCGCGTCACGCTCGATGCGCACGTCGCGCGCATGTCCGTCGAAGCGCAGGTGCTGCATCGCTGCCGTCTGCCGGCAGATGCCGCGCACGGCACTTTCTTTGCGCCCGCGCTGATCGAAATCGACGGCGTCGACCGCCTCGAACGCGAGGTGTTCGGACCGGTGCTGCACGTGCTGCGTTTTCGCGGCCGGGATCTCGAGTCAATGATCGCAGCGGTGAACAACACGGGCTACGGTCTGACGATGGGGCTGCACAGCCGCATCGATGCGCGGGCGCGCAAGGTCGCGCGCCTGTCCGGCGCCGGCAACCTGTACATCAACCGCAACATGATCGGCGCCGTGGTGGGCGTCCAGCCCTTCGGCGGCGTAGGCCTGTCCGGCACCGGTCCGAAAGCTGGTGGCCCGAATTACCTGTCGCGCTTCGCGCACGAATTCACCGTCAGCAACAACATCGCAGCGGTCGGCGGCAATGCAAGCCTGCTCTCGCTGGCGACGGACTGAGCCATGGCCGCGATCAGCGTCTTCGATATCTTCAAGATCGGCATCGGGCCGTCGAGTTCACACACGGTCGGCCCGATGAAAGCGGCGCGGGAGTTCGCTCTGTCGCTTTCCGGCGTGGAAGGAACGGTCGCGGCGGTCCAGGTGAGCCTGCACGGTTCGCTCGCCTGGACGGGCAAGGGCCACGGCACGGACACCGCGATCGTGCTCGGGCTCATGGGCGCCGAGCCCGATACCGTCGACCCGGACGCGGTCGCCGGAATACTCGCGAAGGTGCGCGCGACCAAGCGGGTCGAACTCGCCGCGGGCCCCGCCATCGCGTTCGACCCGGACACCGACATCGTCTTCAACTATGCCGCGGAGCTGCCGCGGCACACCAACGGCATGCGCTACATCGCCCGCGCCGATACCGGCATCGAGCTCGCCGCCGAAAACTGGTATTCGCTGGGCGGCGGATTCATCGGCCGCGGTGACGTGGCGCTCATGAGCGGCGAGCGACCGGCGCCGCCGTATCCGTTCGACAGCGCCGCGGCTTTGCTCGCGGCAGCAGCCGGCCGCGGCCTGAGCATCGCCGAACTGGTGTTCGAGAACGAACTGGCCTGGCGCGACAGGAGCGAGATCGTGACGGGCCTCGACCGTATCTGGTCCGTCATGGAAGCCTGCATCGAACGCGGTCTGCGTGCCGAAGGCGTGCTGCCGGGTCGCATGGCCGTCGTGCGGCGCGCCAAGAGGCTCTCCAGGCGGCTCGAGGCGCGTACCGAATCCTCGCCCACCGATGCCATGGAATGGGTGAATACCTGGGCGATCGCCATCAACGAGGAGAACGCCGCCGGCGGGCGGGTCGTGACCTCGCCGACCAACGGCGCCGCCGGCATCATCCCGGCGGTAATCAAGTACTACACGCGCTACACGAAACGGCCAACGCCCGAGGGCATCCGCACCTTCCTGCTCGCGGCGGGCGCCATCGGCGCGCTCTACAAGCTGAAAGCCTCGATCTCCGGCGCCGAGATGGGCTGCCAGGGCGAGGTCGGCGTGGCCTGCTCGATGGCGGCCGGTGGCCTCGCGGCCGCGCTGGGTCTCGACAACGACACGGTCGAAGAAGCCGCGGAGATCGGGATGGAACACAATCTCGGGCTCACCTGCGACCCGATCGGCGGCCTGGTGCAGATTCCCTGCATCGAGCGCAATGCCATGGGTGCGGTGAAGGCCATCAATGCCGCCAGCCTGGCCGCGCACGGCGACGGGACGCACAAGGTATCACTCGACCAGGTCATCGAGACCATGCGCCAGACGGGGCTCGACATGAAGACCAGCTACAAGGAGACGTCCCAGGGCGGCCTCGCGGTCAACGTGCCGGAATGCTGACGTGAAGAAAGCCGCCAAACCCGAGAACGCCGCTGCCTATCTCGCTGCCCTGAGCGGCTGGCGCGCGGCGCTCGTCCGTCAGTTGCGCACCGAGGTACTGGCTGCGGCGAAATTCGAGGAAACCATCAAGTGGGGCCACCTCGTCTATTTCGCCAACGGCCCGGTGCTCCTGATCCGCGCCGAAGAGGAGCGGGTGCTGTTCGGTTTCTGGCGCGGCCAGCGTCTCAAGGCCATCGATGCGCGCCTGAAGCCCGGCGGCAAGTACGAAATGGCGACGATAGTGCTCGGCAGGAACGACAGCATCGACGCGAAGGCCGTCAGGCGCCTCGCGCGCGAAGCAGTCAAGCTGAACCGGACGCTCGGCGATCCGCAGCTTGCCGCCGGGTCACGCCGCTAGCCTGCTTACTGCCGGACGCCGACGAAGTTGTGAACCTTGGTTACGCCGTCGACACCTTCGGCGATTTTGCCGATCTGGTCGCGGTGCTCCGCGGTGTCGACGAAGCCGCCGAGCAGTACCTCACCGTTGCGCACGTCGGTGACGACGGACACGGCCTCGCCAGCGCCGACCTCGCTGAGATCGAATTTGACCTTGGTCTGGATGGTCTGGTCGTCGACCGTGGTGCCGAAGGTGCGCTTCTCGGGCACGACGACCATGGCGTCGACGACCTCCTGCACGCCGCCGACCTCCTTCGCCTTGGCAATCGCCGCCTGCTTCTGCTCCTCGGAGCTCACGAAGCCAATTAGCTGCACGGTGCCCTTGTAGGATTCCACGTTGATGCTGGTGCCCGGCGCCGCGGCGTCGCCGATGAGCCCCATCTTGACCGAGGACGCAATCGTAGAGTCGTCGATCGTCTCGCCGGTCGTGCGTCCGGCCACGCAAGCCGCCAGCGTCAGGGACAACGCGAGCCCCAGGAATCCTGCCAGCGGCATTTGGGAATACGGGGTCTTTGTCTTCATTGTCGTAACCTGCCTGCTTGCGTTCGTAGTTCCGAATTGTCGCAGTCCGGCTGCGACATCGCCAATTCGATGATAGGCGGAGCCCCAGTGGATCGCGTCATCATCCGAGCCGCTCGGGCGGGGCCGCGTCAGCATGAAGGAAGGCGACGCGTCAGGGATGCGGCGGTGGATTCGGCGTGGGGCGGGGACAGCATCGTCGCGTGCGTGCCTCTGGTCTCGACGACGGCGACACTGCACGCGTGCTTGCGCCAAATGGACTCGAGAGACGGGAAGCCTGGTTCCCGGTTAATCGGCGTAAAGACCGTTAGCTCACCACGATAGTAACCTGGGCGATATCGCGCGGATGCTGTGAGGGCGCTCGCCGCCACCTTGACCATCCTGGCGGGCGCGGACTTCAAGAAGCTGGGCAACGCTGCCCCGTCGAGCAGTGTCGGCCAAGCGCGTCCGCGCACCCAATCCGGGAGACGGCCGCCCGCTTTGCGAACGATCGAGAGCCAGGCGAGCAGCGGCCATCTCAGCGGACTGATCCTCGTGTCGAGAAGACCGACCAGTCCGACTTCGTCTCCCGCCTCGCACAGGCGTCGCGCCATTTCGAAAGCGACAAGCCCGCCGAAGGAATAGCCGCAAAGGTAGTAGGGGCCGTGCGGCTGCCGCGCCTTGATCTCTTGCAGATAGTCGGCCGCCATCGCCTCCACGCTCGTGTGCGGCGACTCGCGGTCGGCCAGACCGCGGGCCTGGATGCCGACAACTGCCCCCGGGTAGCTCATGCGTCGGGCCATCGGGAAGAGCTCCACGACGTTGCCGCCGACGCCGTGAACGATGAAGACCGGCGGCAGGCCCTCGCCTGTCTTCAGCACCACGAGCGGCGTGTAGCGAGTCATGCCTTGCTCTCTCAGGGTGCTGCAAAGTCCGCCGAACGTCGGCGACTCGTTGATCAGCGTCACGGAAAGCTCCAAACCCAAGGCTCGTTCGAGCTCCAGCACGAAGTTGATCGCCTTGAGGGAATCGCCGCCAACTTCGAAGAAGTCGTCCTGCGGACCGCCGACGGGCCGGTGCAGTACTTCCCGCCACACATGCGCCACCGTCTGCACCACCCAATCGCCGTCCACCGGACCGACTCTATCTGCAGCGGCGACCGCGGCATGTTCCAGTGCGACCTTATCTTCGTCCAGCGTCATGAGCGCGCGCAGGTCCAGCTTGGAGCTCGGCAGCCGCGGAATCTCGTCGATCAGGTAGATTCGTCCAGGCCGCAAGGGCGGCGGCGCCGAACGCATCTGCGCTTCGAGATCCGCGATCAACCCGTCCGGCGCGCCGTGCTGCGCACTCACGTAGACGACGAGCATCGCTGCGTCGGCGCCGGACGTTCGGGCCAAGGCGCCGGCGTCGTGGACGCAAGGGTGCTGGCGAAGAGCGGCTTCCACGCCTTCGAGATCGACCCGGGTGCCGCGTATCTTGACCTGCCTGTCCTTGCGTCCGATCCGATCCAGGAGCCCGTCGGTCCTCTGGCGAACGAGATCTCCCGTCCGGAAGAGACGTGTTCCATCGCTGTCGATGCTCGCCGGGACGCAGCGTCCTTCGACCCAACGTCCCAAGGCCACATACGGGCTTTGGACAATCAGCTCGCCGACCTCGCCCCGCGGCACGGCGCGCCCAAGCTCGTCGACCACCGCCAAACGATTGCCGGGGAGCGGATAGCCGATGGAAACTCGCGCATCCTCGCCGCGGCAAGACTCATGAACGAACCACTGCATCATCGGCGCTTCCGTCGCAGCGTAGATCACCTGGATCGCCGCTTCCGGAGGAAGCCAGGCGCGCAGCTGATCGACGTCGCTCCACAGCGTCGTATCTCCGCCGACGCGAACCAATCTCAGCGCGCCACCGGTCTGGTCACCGCCGGACCCGACTACCGACCGCAAGAGATCTGGAAACGCGAACAGGACCGTGATGCCTTCCGTGCGGACAACGTTCAGGATTTCGCGTGCTCCAACGCTTAGTGGATCGAGGAGGCGAGCACTCGCGCCGGCGAGCAACGCGGTCACGACGTCTCGGACACCAACGATGGTGCAAAGCGACGCCAGGGTCAGCAACCGGTCGTCTTGGTCGATGTGCGCGGCGTTTATGGACTGCGCCACGCGTTGCAGAATGTTTCTCTGACTATTGACGACTCCCTTTGGCCGGCCCGTGCTTCCGGAGGTGAATAACACGCACGCCGGCTCGTCCGCACTCAGGTCTGTGGGTCGCCTCCTCGTTCGTGCGGCGCGAGGCAGACGGGTCAAATGGACGATGCGCGCCCCTGGCAAGCCCGTCTCTACACCGACCAAGGCGTGTTTCCCTGCTATGATCAGAGCCGGCCGCGCATCCTCCAACACCTGACCCAGCCAGTGGCATGGGTAGTGAGGATCGAGAACGACAAAAGGACGCCCTGCCGCCAAGCAGGCCAGCATCGCGAGCGGGGCCATCGAGCAAGTCGGCAACAGGATGCCGATCAAATCGCCCGGCTTGGTTTTCGCCTCGATCGTTTGCGCAAGTCCGCGGAGGCCATCCCGCAGCTCGGCATAGGAGAGTGATGTCTCGGAATCGGTAACCGCAACGCGATCCGGATGTCGGCGAGCCGCGCGCTCGAAGCCATTGAGAATCGATCGATCCAAATCTTCGTCGCGAAACCGGATGAAGTTCTGATCAGTCGGGCCGTTCCAATCCAACGGGCGCTCATCGTCGCCGAGACATTCCACGCCCTGGAATTTGGCCACCCCGGAGGCGGTGTGTGAGCTCATATCAGCGTCTCTGGGGTCGGTAGGCGCTCGCATGAGCGCAAGCATACGGCGCTTGCGAAAAACTACCTTAACTAATTGGTTCCATTGCAGGAAATTGGTGGAGCCGAAGGGGATCGAACCCTCGACCTCCGCATTGCGAACGCGGCGCTCTCCCAGCTGAGCTACGGCCCCGATTCCGACGGAAAATTGGTGGGCGATACCGGTCTCGAACCAGTGACCTCCGCAATGTGAATGCGGCGCTCTCCCAACTGAGCTAATCGCCCGCCCGCCGCTATTGTGGCCCGGGCGGGCGGGCGCCAGCAAGGTTGACGGCCCGCGCCTCAGCTGCTCTAGCGCACGCGCCGCGGACTGTCGAACAGCTGGAGTTCCATCGGCGGACGCGAGTGCAACGCCCAGTCTTCGCGGTCGATCGACACGGACACGACGCCTGCGGTGGGCAGGTTTCGCGTGACGCCCGGCGCCAGGAAATTTGCAAAGTCCGTCATGCCGGGATTGTGTCCGACGAGCAGCAGGCTGTTGAACTTGCGATCCTGGGCGCCGACGACGTCGAGGATGTCCCTGAGCGATGCCAGGTAGAGCTCGTTTTCGCGCTGCAGGAACTCGAGCGGGTAGTTCAGTTCCTCTGCGACGGCCCGGGCCGTGCTCCAGGTACGCACCGCCGGGCTCGCGATGATGAGCGATGGCCGGATGCCGGCGGCGGCAATGCGGCGGCCCATCATCGGCGCATCGCGTTCACCGCGTTCATTGAGCGGCCGCTCGCGGTCGCCAAGGGTTTCATCGTCCCAGCTCGATTTGGCGTGGCGAACGATCGTGAGCGTCTTCATGCCGTGCGGTTCTGTTTCTTTTGGCTACATCAGCCCCGTCTGCAGCCGGGCCTCGTCGGACATCATAGTCTGGTTCCAGGGCGGGTCAAAGACGAGCTCGACCTTGACATCGGCGACCGTCGGGATGACCGAGATCTTTTCCTGCGCATCGGCAACGAGTATGTCGCCCATGCCGCAGCCGGGCGCCGTCAGCGTCATGTCCACTTCGACGGAGCGCTCGCCATTGCCGGCGGCTTTCACCTCGCAGCGGTAGACAAGCCCGAGGTCGACGATGTTGACCGGGATCTCCGGGTCATAGCAGGTCTTGAGCTGCTTCCAGATCACGTCCTCGATGTCCTTGTCGGTCGGATTCTCCGGCACCTCCGGCGTCGCGGTGCGCTCCTTGCCGAGCGCGTCGGCCTCCGCGCCGGCGATGCGAAACAGGTTGCCCTCGACGTACACCGTGAAGCTCCCGCCTAGCGCCTGGGTGATGAACCCGCTCGTGCCGGCGCGCAGCAAGAGCTCCTCGCCCGCGGGGATGATGATCGCCCGGACGTCGCGGGTCAGCGTCACCGGTTCGTTCGTATGGCCGAACATTGCTCAGTGCTCCGTGCTGACGGTGCCCGACCCGCCTTCGAGGGCGCCGCGCAGTGCGTGCCAGGCGAGCGTGGCGCACTTGACCCGGGTGGGGAACTCACGCACCCCGAGCAGCGCCGTGAGCTTGCCGAGGTCGTCAGCCGCGGTCTCGCCGCGCAGGGCCCGGGTCAGTTCCGACCAGCGGGCGAGTGCCTCGGCCCGGTTCATGCCGATGACCGTTTCCGTCAGCAGCGAGGCCGACGCGAGCGAGATCGCGCAGCCCGAGCCTTCGAAGCTTGCGTCCCGCACGATGCCGTCCTCGCCAACCGCGAGGTACAGGTGCAGGCGGTCGCCGCACATCGGATTGATGCCGGCCGCTTCGTGCGTGGCGCCGGCCAGCGCGCCGAAGTGCCGGGGATGGCGTGCATGATCGAGGATCAGGTCGCGATAAAGCTCGCGCAACTCGTTGCCGGACAATGTTGCCAGGGTGTTCATCCGAAAATCTCCCGCGCCTTCCTGAGGGCGGCGAGCAGGCGATCGATGTCGGTCCGGTCGTTGTACAGGGCAAGCGATGCGCGCGCAGTGCCCGGGATGCCGAAGTGCTGCATGACCGGCATGGCGCAGTGATGCCCGGTGCGGATTGCGACGCCCTGGTGGTCGAGTATGGTCCCGAGGTCGTGCGGATGTATGTCGCCCAGCAGGAACGACTGCACGCTCGCCTTGTGCGCGGCGGTGCCGATGAGCCGCAGGCCCTCGATCGCGCCCAGCGCGTTGGTCAGGTACCCGAGCAGCTCGGCCTCGTGGACCGCGATGCGCTCGTAGCCGATCCGGCCGAGGTAATCGACCGCGGCACCCAGCCCGACCACACCGGCGATGTTCGGCGTACCCGCTTCGAACTTGTACGGCAGGTCGTTGTAGATCGTCCCGTCGAACCGGACTTCGAGGATCATGTCTCCGCCGCCCTGCCAGGGTGGCATGGCGTCGAGCAGGGCTTCGCGGCCATAGAGCACGCCGGTACCGGTCGGACCGAACATCTTGTGCCCGGAAAATGCGTAGAAGTCCGCGCCGAGATCCTGCACGTCGACGGCCATGTGCGGCACCGCCTGGGCGCCGTCGACCAGCACCGGGATGTCCCGTTCGTGCGCGCGACTGATGATGTCGCGCACCGGGTTAACCGTGCCGAGCGCATTCGATACGTGGCCGATCGCCAACAGCCGCACACGCTCGCCCATGAGCCCGTACAAGGCTTCGAGATCCACTTCTCCGTTTGCGAGGATCGGTGCCACCACCAGTTCCGCGCCGGTCTGCCCGCAGACGAGCTGCCAGGGCACGATGTTCGAGTGATGCTCGAGATGCGTGATCAGCACCTGGTCGCCGGGCCCTAGGCGCGGCCGGCAGTAGGCCTGCGCGACGAGGTTGATCGACGCCGTCGTGCCGCTCGTCAGGACGATCTCGCTCCGGCTTCGTGCATTGGCGAAGGATTTCAACTTGTCGCGCGCGCCCTCGTAGGCCTCGGTCGCGCGGTGGCTCAACGTATGCACGCCGCGATGCACGTTGGCGTGATCTAGCTGCTGGTAGCCGACCACCGCGTCGATGACCGAATACGGCTGCTGGCCGGTCGCGGCGTTGTCCAGGTAGACGAGCGGATGGCCGTTCACGAGCTGCTCGAGCGCCGGGAAGTCGTCGCGGACGTCGAGCAGGTCGCGGCTGCTGTCGGCCTGCAAGGGTTTCATCGCTCGTCTCCGGCGGCCATCGCGCGCAGGCGCGCCTCGACCCGCTCGCCGACGTAGTCTTTGAGTGACGCGATCGGCACGGTTTCGATCACCGCCGCGGCAAAGGCCCGTGTCAATATGCGCTTCGCGCGTGCTTCGTCGATGCCGCGGGTTCGCAGGTAAAAGAGTGCGCGCAGGTCGAGCTGGCCGACGGTCGTGCCGTGCGCACACTTGACGTCGTCCGCGTAGATCTCGAGTTCCGGCTTGGCATCGATCTCGGCATGCTCCGACAGGAGCAGGTTGTGGTTCGCCTGCTCCGCGTCCGTGCCGTCCGCGCCGGCGTGCACGATCGCCTTGCCATTCCAGACGGCGCGGCAGCGGCCGGCCAGCACGCCGCGGTATTCCTGGCGCGAACGGGCCGGGCCGACCCGATGATCGACGCGCGTGTGGTTGTCGATGTGCTGTCCCGGGCCGGCGAGGTAGACACCGTTCAATACGGCGTTTGCGTTGCGCTCTGCAATGTCGATCCTGAGGTCGTTGCGCGCGAGCTCCCCGCCCAGGTCGACGGCGAAATGTTCGAGCTCCGCGTCGCGGCCGAGGCGGACGTCGAGGCGCGCGGTCTGGCTGTGGTGCAACGCGCGCTCCTGCACGCGCAGGTAGCGGCAGCGCGCGTTCGCCGCGAGTTCGAGTTCGATCAGGACGTTGGAATAGTGAGGTTCTGGCCCCGTCGACCAGTGATACTCGACGACGCTCGCAGCCGCCGATGGCTCCAGTCGGATCGCCACGCGGACGTGCGAAGCCATCGCCGCAGCTGCCGCCGAATCGGCGACGAGCACGGCGATCGGCCGGTCGCCGGTCCAGTCCCTGCCGACCCGCAATGCGACGGCACTGCGGTTCAGTGCGGCATTGAGGTCCGACAGGGGCGAAGTGAACTTCGCATCCGTCAATTTCCCGGTCTCAACGTGAACACCGGGCAGCGAAAGCAGGTCCGAGCATTCATTCACGATGGCGCCATTCGCCAGCACCAGCCAGTGCGCGTCGATGGCGGCCTGTACCGCCCGGATGGCATCGAGATCCGGACCTTCCTGCGGCGCGCCGGCCAGGAGCCACTCGCGGCTGATGTCGATCGCGCGGGTCAGGTCGGTGTACTTCCAGTCTTCGTCCCGCACGCTCGGGAAGCCATGTGCGGCGAAGGCGGCGAGGGCGGCCTGCCGGAGCGCGGATGCGCCGTTGCCGGGCAGTTGCCGAACCGCACGTTCCAGGGCATCGGAGGGCAGTTGCATGCTCATCCCGTCGCCGCCTCCCGGGCCCATTCGTAACCTTTCTCCTCGAGCTCCATTGCTAGCGACTTGTCGCCCGAGCGCACGATCCGGCCTTCGGACAGCACGTGCACGTGGTCCGGCTCGACGTAATCGAGCAGCCGCTGGTAGTGCGTGACGAGCACGATGGCCCGCTCCGGACTGCGCAAGCCGTTGACACCGTCGGCGACGGCCTTGAGCGCGTCGATGTCGAGACCCGAGTCGGTTTCGTCCAGGATCGCGAGCTTCGGCTCGAGCATTGCGAGCTGCAGGATCTCGTTGCGCTTCTTTTCGCCGCCGGAGAAGCCCTCGTTGACGCCGCGATTCAGGAATTTCGGGTCGATGCCGAGCTGCGTCATCTTCGCGCGCGCGAGCTTCAGGAAATCGAACGCGTCGATCTCGGGCTTGCCCTCGTGCTTGCGCTTCGCATTCAACGCCGCTTTCAGCAGGTAGGCGTTGTTGACGCCGGGAATCTCGACCGGGTACTGGAAGCCCAGGAATATGCCTTCGCGGGCGCGCTCCTCGGGTGCGAGTTCGAGCAAGTTCCGGCCCTCGTAGGACACGGTGCCTGCGGTGACCTCGTAGTCCTCGTGGCCCGCGATCACCTGCGCCAGCGTGCTCTTGCCGGAACCGTTCGGGCCCATGATGGCGTGCACTTCGCCCGCGTTCACCGCGAGCGTGAGGCCGCGGAGAATCTCATGGCCGCCGATTCGTGCGTGCAGGTTGTGGATGTCGAGCAGGGTCATCGTGCCTTTCCTTAGCCGACGGCGCCTTCGAGGCTGACGTTCAGCAACGCCTGCGCCTCGACAGCGAATTCCATCGGGAGTTCGTTGAATACTTGCTTGCAAAATCCGCTCACGATCATGTTGACCGCATCTTCTTCGGCGATGCCGCGCTGCCGGCAGTAGAACAGCTGGTCCGCCGAAATCTTCGAGGTCGTGGCCTCGTGTTCCACCTTCGCGGTCGGGTTGCGGATCTCCATGTACGGAAACGTGTGCGCGCCGCACTCCTTGCCGATCAGGAGCGAGTCGCACTGCGTGTGATTCCGGGCCCCCTGGGCCTGCGGCATCATTCGCACGAGGCCGCGGTAGGCGTTTTGGGCCTTGCCCGCCGAAATGCCCTTTGACACGATCGTGCTGCGGGTGTTCCGGCCGATGTGGATCATCTTCGTACCGGTGTCGGCCTGCTGGTAGTTGTTCACGACCGCAACCGAGTAGAACTCGCCCACCGAATTCTCACCGCGCAGGATGCAGCTCGGATACTTCCAGGTGATCGCCGAACCGGTCTCGACCTGCGTCCAGGAGATCTTCGAATTCGCCCCCCGGCAATCGCCGCGCTTGGTCACGAAGTTGTAGATGCCGCCGACGCCGCGCTCGTCGCCCGGGTACCAGTTCTGCACGGTCGAGTACTTGATCTCGGCGTCCTTGAGCGCGACGAGTTCCACTACCGCGGCGTGCAGCTGGTTCTCGTCGCGCATCGGCGCCGTGCAGCCCTCGAGGTAGGACACGTGACTGCCCTCGTCCGCGACGATGAGCGTGCGTTCGAACTGCCCGGTGTTGGCGGCGTTGATGCGGAAGTAGGTCGACAACTCCATCGGGCAGCGCACGCCCCTCGGGATGTAGACGAAAGAACCGTCGCTGAACACCGCCGAGTTCAGGGCCGCAAAGTAGTTGTCGTTGCGCGGCACCACCGTACCCAGGTACTTGCGCACCAGTTCCGGGTGGTTCTTCACGGCGTCGGAGAAGGAGCAGAAGATGACACCGGCTTCGGCCAGCTTCTTCTTGAAGGTGGTCGCGACCGACACGCTGTCGAACACGGCATCCACCGCGACACCCGCGAGCCTGGCGCGCTCGTGCAGCGGGATGCCGAGCTTGTCGTAGGTCTCGAGCAGCTTCGGGTCGACCTCTTCCAGGCTCTGCGGCCGGTCCTTGTCAGACTTCGGCGCCGAGTAATAAGAGATCGAGTTGTAATCGATCTTCGGATAGCGCACGTGCGCCCACGCGGGTTCCGTCATCTCCCGCCACTGGTGATAGGCGCGCAGCCGCCAGTCGAGCATGAACTCGGGTTCGTCCTTGAGCGCCGACAGGGCGCGGACCGTGTCCAGGTCGAGTCCGGGCGGCAGCCCTTCGCTCGCGATGTCGGTCACGAATCCGTGCTTGTAGCGCCGGTTGACGAGCCGTTCCAGGTTTTCCGTTTCGCTTGCCACTGTGTTTCAGCTCTTCTTCGGACGCTGCGTCTCGACGTTGACGGGGACGCCCGCGAATATAAAAGAGGGCAATGGGCTGTCGGCGTGCAGGAGGTCGACGAGGGTGACGTCGTCGAGCGCCCGGCGGATCGCGACATTGATCCGCTGCCAGGTGCCGCCCACGCTGCAGACGCCTTCGTGCTCGCATTGGCTGTCCAGCGAACTGCATTCGGTGATCGACACCGGCCCTTCGAGCGCATCGATGACGTCCGCTGCGCTGATCTCGCCGGGCGCGCGCGCGAGCTGGTAGCCGCCGTTCGCGCCGCGCATCGAAGTCACGAGCCCGGCCCGGGCGAGAGACTTCAATAGCTTGCTCACGGTCGGCAGCGCGAGGCCGGTCGCATCGGCAACCTCCGCGGCGCTCAGCACCGTGCCGTACCCGACCGCCAGGTGCGCCAGCACCACGGTGCCGTAGTCGGTCAGCTTGCTGATTCTGAGCACGATCCGGCTCCCTTGCCCAAATACGGGACTAGTTTAGTCCTATTTAATGGCGGCGGCCAGACCGGATGCGGCATCGGGGAGGGCGTCTGCTATGCTACGCGCGAAAAAAAATGACCACCAACAACGACAACATCATCGAGATTCGCGATCTCCACTTCGCCCGGGGCAGCCGCAAGATCTTCGACGGCCTGAACGTCGACATCCAGCGCGGCAAGGTCACGGCGATCATGGGACCGAGCGGAACCGGCAAGACCACGCTGCTGAAGCTCATCACGCGCCAGCTCCGGCCCGATTCGGGCCGGATCCTGGTCGACGGCGTGGACATCGCGGACCTGCACAAGCCCGAGCTCTACAGGCTGCGCAAGCGCTTCGGCATGCTGTTCCAGAACGGCGCCTTGTTGACCGACCTGTCAGTATTCGAGAACGTGGCCTTCCCGCTGCGGGAACACACAAATCTCTCGAACCGGCTGATCCGGCATGTCGTGCTGACCAAGCTGCACGCGGTGGGCCTGAGAGGCGCCGCGGACATGTTGCCGCGCGAACTTTCGGGTGGCATGGCGCGCCGGGTCGCGCTCGCCCGTGCGATGGCCACCGACCCCGACATACTGATCTACGACGAGCCCTTCGTGGGCCTCGACCCGATCTCGATGGGCGTCATCGTGCGCCTGGTACGGCGAATGAACGACGCGCTGGGCATCACGAGCATCGTCGTCAGTCACGACGTCGACGAGGTTTCCACGGTCTCCGACCTCAGTTTCCTCATCTCCGGCGGCAAAGTCGCCGCTTCGGGCAGCCCCGCGGAACTGAATCGCGCGAGTTCGGAACTCGTGCGCCAGTTCATGCACGGCATGGCCGATGGCCCGGTCGCTTTTCACTACCACGCCCCCGACTACGAAGAGCAGTTGCTCGGCCGGGATACCTGAGTCGGGCACCATGCTGCGCGAGATCTACGTCTCCCTGCTCGACTTCGTGCGCACGTTCGGTGCGCTCACGCTGTTTCTGCTCGAACTCATCGTGCAGATTCCGCGGGTCTTCGTGCGCCGCTTCCCGCTGATCGTGGCGCAGGTGTACAACGCGGGCTCGCTGTCGCTCGTCATCATCATGGTCTGCGGTGCCTTCGTCGGCGGCGTCCTGGCGCTGCAGGGCTACGCGAACCTGACCCGCTTCAACGCGGAGGACGCGGTCGGAATTTTCGCCGGATTCGCACTCATCAAGGAACTCGGGCCGGTCATAACGGCTCTATTGTTCGCGGGACGCGCCGGAACGGCGCTGGCCTCGGAGATCGGACTGATGAAGGCGACGGACCAGTTGTCCGCCATGGAAATGATGGCGGTGGACCCGGTCAGACGAGTCGTGGTGCCGCGTTTCCTCGGCGGTGTCATCGCGATGCCGCTGCTCGTCGCGGTATTCAGCATGATCGGTTTGCTCGGTGCACACCTGGTCGGTGTGATGCTATTGAACATCGACGTCGGTGCGTTCTGGCAGCAGATGCAGTCAAATCTGAGCATGCGCGATGTCGTCGAGGGTATCATCAAGAGCGTGGTCTTCGGCATCATCGCGAGCCTGCTCGCGGTCTGGGAGGGTTACAATGCCATTCCCACCGCGGAAGGCGTCAGCCGGGCGACGACTCGCACGGTCGTGCTGACGGCCATCGCGGTGCTAATTTCGGATTTCATGATCACTGCGTGGTTCCTGAGGTAGGCGCATGAAGAAAACGCGTACAGTCGAGATCGGTGCAGGCCTGTTTGCGATACTTGGCATACTCGCGCTGTTCTTCCTGACTACCCAGGCGACCGGCGGTGACGACTATGCGGCGAAGGACGTGTATCACGTCGTCGCGCGCTTCGAGAATGTCGGCAGCCTCAAGCCGCGGGCACCGGTCTCCATGGCCGGGGTGACCATCGGCCGGGTGCAGACGATCGAGTTCGATCCTGAATTGCTCGAGGCGGTCGTCACCATCATGATCGACAAACGTTACAACCAGTTACCCGACGATTCCGATGCCAGCGTACTGACCGCCGGCCTCCTGGGCAGCCAGTACATCGGCCTCCAGGCCGGCGGCTCGGATACCTATTTCGAGGAAGGCAGCGAAGTGCCGTTCACCCAATCCGCCGTGGTGCTGGAGAACCTGATCGGCAAGTTCCTGGTGCGCAGCGGCGGAAAGGACGACGAATGACAAGACCGAAGCGCAGATCCGGGCTGGCACTGTGTTGGCCGATGCTGCTCATGGCCGTGGCAGCGGCGCCGGCTATTGCCGCCGAATCGCCAAACGACGTCATCACCTCGGCTGTCGACGAGCTCGCGGTGGCTTTCGAAGGCCGCGAGGAGGAGCTTGCGCAGGACCCGGAGGCGCTCAAGAAGGTCATCGATCCGATTCTCCTGCCGCGCTTCGATCGCACCTATGCGGCGCAACTGGTGCTCGGCAAGCACTGGCGGACGGCAAGCGCCGAACAGCGCGAGCGTTTCGTCGAAGCGTTCTATGGCGCCATGCTGGCCAAGTACGCAGATGGCGTCGCCGAATTCGACAAGGACCGCGTCAAGGTGCTGCCGTACCGGGGCGACGACAAGCAGAAGCGCACGACCGTGCGCACGATGGTCACGCTGAACGACGGGACCGAATCGCCGGTGAACTACGGCCTCGTCAAGCGGGACGAGGGCTGGAAGATCTTCGACGTCACCATCGAAGGCGTGTCCTACATCCGAAATTTCCGGGCCGAACTCGATTCGGAGATCAGTGCCAGCAGCCTCGATGAGGTCATCGCGCGCTACGAAAACGAATCCGGCGGCGCGGGTGGCTGATTTCGAACTTCAGGATGCCGGCGACGGCCGGTTCCGGCTGCTGGGGGACATGAGCTTTGCGACCGCGGAGGAACTCCTGCGTGCGAGCGAAGTCCTGTTCGAACAATACACCCGCATCGAGGTGGACCTGTCCGGCGTTGCGAAAGCGGATTCGGCCGGGCTCGCGCTCATGCTCGAGTGGATCAACTGGGCGATCCAGACGGTCCGCGAGATCCGTTTCGTTGGCACGCCCGCGCGCATCGCCGCCATTGCGAAAGTCACCGAAGTGGACAACCTGCTCGCGCGCGGCGAACGCTGGTCGGGTTTCATCGAGGCGCCTGCCGCGGCGAGCTGATCATTCGCTGTCCCCCGGACCGGCGGGCGGATCCACGGCGTCTTCCTCGAGGTCGTCCGTCGGTTCCTCGAAGTCCTCTTCGAACTCATCGTAGAAGTCGTCGTCCGCCGGTGGGTCTCCGTCGTAGATCTCGAACTTCCGGTTCTGCAGGTAGGATTCGCGGATCGTGACGTAGGGGTCCTTCGAATCGTCGAGGAACTTGTCGAGCCTGAGCAGGTTCGCCCGCAGGTTGATGAGGCGCAGGACTTCCAGCTGGTTGCGGACATTCCTGACCTCGTAGTGCCACAGCGGGTCGGCCCAGAAGTTCAGCGGGATCGCAGCTGCATCGCGCAGCGTGCGGGGACCGAGGAACGGGACGACGACGTACGGCCCGTCGGGCACGCCCCAGACGGCGAAGGTCTGGCCGAAGTCCTCGTACCTGCGTTCGAGGCCGCCCATCGTCGCGACATCGATCAGGCCGCCGATACCGAGCGTGCTGTTGAACAGGAAGCGCGAGATCTCGCTGAAGCCGTCGCGCGGCTTGCCCTGCAGGAAGTTATTCACCGCCGAGCCGGGGGCCAGCAGGTTGCGCGAGAAGTTGCTGATACCGGTCTGCACGAAGTCGGGCAGTATCCAGTCGTAACCCTGCGCGATCGGCTTGAGGAGGTAGCGGTCGCCGAAGTCGTTGACGGCGTAAATGTCGCGGTTGAGCGGTTCCCAGGGATCGTAGTCGACGCGGCTGCCTTCCGGCACCGTCGCGCACGCAGAAACTAGCAGCGCCGAGGCTGCCGCTATGAGGGCCCTGCTAGTCCGCATTGGATACCAGGGACTCGCTGCTACGGCTGCGCTGCACCTGCCGCAACTGCTCCTCGGTCATGTACTCGCGAATGAAATCGATGCGCGCTTCGAAGCGCGCACGCTGGATATCCTGCAGTTCGGGCAGGGCCAACGCGCGCTGTAGGTAGCGGATACCGCCGACGAGATCCCCGGTCATCAGCTCGTATTCCGCCATGTAGTAATAAGACTCGGCCGAGTCACCCGCTTCGTTCGCCGCCCGCGCAATGAGCCGCACCTGTTCCGGCGTCGGCGGCACGTTATTCAGGAGATCGAGGAGCAGCGCATGTGCTTTTTCGGCTTCGCCGGCCCGGATCAGGTGTTCGCCGTAACTGACGACGAGCGGCACGTTGCGGGGGAAGAGCCGGATCGCTCGGTCGAACGTGGCCTTGCTGCCGGGATAGTCGTCGAGGTCGAACTGGGTCTCGCCGAGGCCAATGTGGTAGGCAATCACCTGCGGATCATTCGCGATCAGTTCCTTGAAGATGCGATTCGCGTCCTCGTGACGTTCGGCGCGCTGGTAGGCGACGGCACGGCCGTAGCGGTCGACCTCCGACTGGCGCTCGTAGTCTGCCTGCTCGAAGTATTCGACCGCGCCATCGGCCGTATTGAAGCGGTCAACGATCGCGCGTGCGCGGGCAATGCCGTAGCCGTCCGAGTCCGCGTGTTCCTGCCGGGGATAGTCCTGGGCGCGGCCGCGTGCCTCCGAAATGCGCTCGGTCGTGACCGGGTGCGTGCGCAGAAACTCGGGAGCGCGCAGTTCCGGCGACGCCGGCTGCAGGCGCGACATCACTTCGAAGAAGGTCGCCATTCCCTGCGGGTCGTAGCCGGCATCGTACAGGGCGCCGATGCCGATACGGTCGGCCTCGTACTCGTTGTTGCGCGTGAAGTTGATCTGGCTCTGCGCAGCCGAGCCCTGGGCGACCGCCATGCCGGCCTGTGCCACGTCCGCATCGCCGCCCGCCACGCCGGCGACCAGCGCACCCAGCATCAGCGCGGTCGTCAGCAGGCTCTGGCGCTGGTTCGCGTGGATCGAGCGTGCGATGTGCCGTTGGGTGACGTGCGCGACTTCGTGCGCGAGGACACCGGCGAGCTCGTCCTCGTTGCGCGTGGCTTCGAGCAGGCCCGTGTGCACGCCGATGTAGCCGCCGGGCAGGGCGAAGGCGTTGATGCGCGGGTCCTCGATGATAAAGAACTCGAAACTGTGGTCGCCGTCGTTGGTCTGCGCGGCGATGCGGTGGCCGATCTCGTTGACGTATTCGGTCATCAGCGGATCTTCGACGACCTGGCCGGACAGCCGGATCTGCGACATGATCGCGCGCCCGAAGCGGCTCTCCTCGTTCTTCGACAGGATCGCGTCCGCCGGGCTGCCCATGTCCGGCAGCTTGATGTCGTCGTCCGCGCGAGCAGCGACGGCCGCCAGGCACAAGCAGGCGGTGACGTACAAAAGCTTACGGGGATCGAGACTTTTCATAGTGATTCCGACCGGGCTGCGGCCGGTCCGTTCCCGGAATGATACTCCGCGTGTCCGGGCGGCAAGGGACTTTTGCCATAAGTGCTGTCGGTTCAGCCGGCCTTGTTCAGCTGCTTGACGGCGTCGAGGACTTCCGCGGCGTGGCCCTTGACCTTGACGTCGCGCCACTCGCCCCGCAGCTTGCCCGCCTCGTCGACGAGGAAAGTGCTGCGCACGACGCCCATGAACTTGCGGCCGTAGAGCGACTTCTCGCGGATCACGTCGAATTGCCGGCACAGGTTCTCATCCGGGTCGGAGAGCAGTTCGAACGGGAAGCCCTGCTTCGCCTTGAACTTCTCGTGCGAAGTGATGGAGTCGCGCGACACGCCGAACATGATCGCATTCTGTCTCCGGAAGCTGCCGTGCAGGTCGCGAAAATCCTGGCCTTCCTGCGTGCAGCCCGGCGTCGCATCCTTCGGGTAGAAGTACAGGACCACGTGCTTGCCGCGGTAGTCTTTCAGACGCATTTCGCCGTCGGTCGATGCGGCACGAAAATCGGCGACGACCCGGTTCATTGTCGGTTTGCTCACGGGTTGCTCCTCGGGCTTCAGGCCTTGACGGGGTCGAGGATGCCGTCCAGGTTCATCCGGTCGCAAAGGTCGGCGAAATCGTCCCGCAACAACGCGAGGTTGATCGTGGACGGCACATTCACCGCCATCTGCACGGCGAACATCGGCGCCCCGGTGTGCGCTGCCGCATAACGGCGCGTCGAAAGGTCCGCGATTTCGATGTCGCGGGCGGCGAAAAAGTTCGCCAGGTTGTAGACGATGCCCTGCTGGTCGAGGCAGATGACGTCAACGCCATAGGGCATTCGGTCGTCGCTGATCTTGCGGGCGCCAGTCTTGCGAATCGAGAAGCTAAGGTCGCTGTCCTCGGTCAGTTTCTCGAGACCTTTCTCGAGCCGGCTCAGTGTGTGCCAGTTGCCGGAGACGAGCATGAGCACGGCGAACTCGGAGCCGAGTGTCGTCATGCGGCTTTCCTCGATGTTGCCGCCACAACTCAGGATCACCTTGGAAATGTCCTGGACCACGCCGGTACGGTCAGTACCAATCGCTGATAAAACAATAAGTTGGGTCATTTATTTCGAACTATTCTTGATTGTGACGGGAAGTCCGCGCCGCGCCTTGCCAGCACCGACAGCGAACAGTAACATCGCCGCCTTATTTGTGGCGAGGGAATGATGTGTTCGCGGGCAGCCTGGTTGCGCTGGTTACGCCATTCGACGCAAACAACCGGGTCGACTACGCGGCCCTTAAGAGACTCATCGATTTTCATGTCGACGAGGGCAGCGACGGACTGGTGATCGCCGGCACGACCGGCGAATCGGCGACACTCGAAACCCGCGAACATTCCGATCTCATTCGCCGTGCAGTGGAACTGGTGGACGGGCGGCTACCGGTCATCGCCGGCACCGGCTCGAACTCGACGACACAGACGATCAATCTCTCGCTTGCGGTCGCGGATTCCGGCATCGACGCGTATCTGATGGTCGTGCCGTACTACAACAAGCCTATGCAGGAAGGTATGTTGCGGCACTTTACGGCCGTGGCCGATGCAGTCGAGAAGCCAGTGATGCTGTACAACGTGCCCGGGCGGACCGTGGCGGATATGCATCCGGCGACGGTGGCGAAGCTTGCGAAACACGGCAATATCTTCGGCATCAAGGAAGCGACCGGCAGCATCGAGCGCTTGAAGGAGATCAAGGCATTGGTGGATCCGGCGTTCCGACTGTACAGCGGCGACGATTTCACCGTGCTCGAGTTCCTGAAGGCCGGCGGGCACGGCGTCGTAACGGTGAGCGGCAACGTGGCGCCGGCGGCCTTGGCGCGGCTGTGCCGGCTGGCGAGGGCGGGGGATTTCCACCAGGCGGCGGCACTCGATGCGACGCTGCAGCCGCTGAACAAGGCGCTGTTCGCGGAGTCGAACCCAATTCCGGTGAAGTGGGCGCTGGCCGAGATGGGACTGTTGGAAGGGCACATACGGCTGCCGCTGACCGAGTACGGCTCGCAGCACCATGAACAAATGCGGTCGGCGATGAAATCGGCCGGCGTGAAACTGGAAGGATGAGAGTGAAGCGTATCAGGCAAACAGTATTGCTGCTCTGTGTGACTGGGCTGGTGACGGCCTGCGGCGGCGATGAGATCGTGACGCGCGACTGCGACGAACATACCGTTTACAAACTGGCGACCGACCACAAGCGGATACAGGCGCCGGATGGCCTGTCGCCGCTCGACCCGGAACAGGAGATGGTGCTGCCGCCACCGTCGCCGCAGCCGCCGCGACCGGCGAATGCACCGTGCCTCGACTTGCCGCCGTCCATCCTGCTGTCCAGTGATGACGACAAAGAAGGCGACGACGACGTAGCCGCGGAATAGGCGGGGCGCGACCAAGGAATTCGGAGAGGTGGCTGAGTGGTTTAAGGCGCTCGCCTGGAAAGCGGGTGTACGCTAATACCGTACCGGGGGTTCGAATCCAGCTATGAAGGAAGATGCAAAGGGATGTTTCAGGACTGAGATTACGTGGAAGATAAGGTGGTGATGATGTGTTATTGATGATGATGTTTCTGGTGGGTTAAGGCAGAGGGCGGACACAGGGGGGTACGCTGAAGAGATGCGAAGCTGACGTATACGGTATCTAAGGGTACAGTTCGCGGGTGGAAGTGAAGCGGGGAACGTGAGCTGATGTGGCTGACGGCGTGGCGGGACTTAAGACATCGCGGACTTCGCAAGGACAACGGGAAGCGATCGGCTGGTCTGCGCGAGTTCGTGATGCTGTGCAGCAAGCTGGATCTGCTGAGCGCGAAGCTGGTGGCGATCGATGGCAGCAAGTTCAAGGCGGTAAACAGTCGGGATAAGAATTTTACGCGGGCGAAGATGGAGCGCCGCCTCGCGGATGTGGAGGCGGCTATCGAGCGTTACCTCACCCGGCTGGACGAGGCCGACCGGCATGAGCCGCCGGCCGACGATGCCGAGATGCTCAAGGCCAAGGTGGCCAAGCTGAAGGAGGAACTCGCCCGCCTAAAAAAGCTCGACGTCCGGATGCGTAAGGCACCGGACCAGCAGCTTTCCCTGACCGACCCGGATGCCCGCTCGATGAACAGCCGCGGCACCGGCGTGGTGGGCTACAACGTGCAGAGCGCGGTGGACAGCAAGCATCACCTGATCATCGCCCACGAGGTCAGCAACGTCGGCAGCGATCGCCAGCAGTTATCGCCGATGGCGAAGGCAGCCCAGGCGATCCTGGGCAAGAAGAAGCTCGCGGTGGTCGCTGACCGGGGCTACTACAACGGCGACGAGCTTCGTGAATGCGAGCTGGCGGGCATCGACGCTTACGTGCCCAAGCCGACGACCTCGCCGAACAAAGCCAAGGGGCAGTTCGATCGTTCCGCCTTCAAGTACCTCAAGCGATCGGATCAATACCAGTGCCCGGCCGGGGAGCGTCTGACGTACCGTTTTAGCCGTACCGAAGCGGGTAAGGAGATCCGTCGCTACTGGACCTCAGCTTGTACGCACTGCGCGATCAAGGCGCAATGCACCACGGGTACTTATCGTCGCGCGAGTCGCTGGGTACATGAAGACATTCTGGAGCGAGCCGAGCAGCGACTGCGCCGAAAACCTGAGGTCCTGCTCGCCCGACGCTCGCTGGTGGAGCATCCGTTCGGCACGATCAAGTCATGGACAAGCTCGGCACACCTCCTGACCAAGCGACTATCCGGTGTGAGTACCGAGGTGACCTTGCAAGTTCTGGCTTACAACATCAAACGAGCCATCAACCTCCTCGGAACGCAGAAAATCATTGCGACGATCCGGGCATAGGATCGTTCGCTGCAAAAAAGACTGACCTAAACTTCCGGCTTGACTATGCAATGGTCCACCGGATAACTGTGGGTGCGATATCAGAAAGTGAGTTCTCACACAGCCTCGGCCAGAAGCAGTCATTCGCATGCCGCGCCGGCCAGATACGGCGGTCGGGCCATCGATGCAGCCAAATCCTCATGGAGCAAGAACGGCCATATGCTCAAATCACCAGCGGCTTTGATTCGACGTTTCAGCCAAAAGCTGAATAGGCCAAGCGTAATCAGCTTTAGTATTCCATTGATCCATTCAGACTTGCCATACGTCAACGGCCATTGATATTCGCAATCCGACTTTAGGAAAAGAACCCAGCGTGCGATGTGGTGTCGATCTTCTTTCGATATGCGCCATTTTCCTATGAGTCGGTGCTCGTGCAGATCATCGAAAAGCAGCCACGGGCCGTGCATAAAAATCTCTTGGATCGCCGGATCGCTAGATGTGGGAATAGCGTCTTCAAACTCCCAATTCGTCTGCCTCCCTGCGACGAATTGATGTAGTTGTTCAGCGAATTTATCTCGCGCGGCTCGATCAATCATTCACAAATAGTCGCATATTCGGGCTGAGAGACTGAACGGCTGGATTGGGTGATCAAGAGTCGGTCGCGATTTTAGCATCGGGGCGGCTCGTTTCGGCCATAACCGGTCGCTCGTCAAAACTCGTGCGAATCTACATACCAGCAATGCAAAGCTCTTATTGCACCACTCGCGTGTCTACCCCAATGGGTAAGAAATGAGAAGCGTATTTCCCATTGTGCCTCGGCCATGTGACCCGTATCGACTAACGCGAGTCCGGCAGACAAGTCCCTGTATATGTCCGCAACGTCGTCAGCAAGATCGCCAATTTCATGCCCCTCGGGTGGAACTTCGCATGGATCGAACTGCGACGAGTAGTACCGAACTGGTAGCGCGGTGGCTCTTTCGTACACTCCCTTCCATTCGTCGTTGTTGACTCGGCCCGGTTCGATGTCAGGGTCGTATGTTTCGGGTTCATCGAGTTGCAGCGCGTTAGCGTAGAGTCGAGTCAACAGTAAGTGCGCTGTTCGACCTTCCTCAGATTTCGTGCCGGGTTCTGATTTGCACCAACTACAAAACTCTCGTGCGGTCGAAATCAGTGAATCCATATGAGAACCAACGGGACTAAAAGTCAAATGAGCGAAGGGCTGCAATGGGTCAGTAGCTGTCGTCGGAATGATACCAGTCGAATGGCGGCTCTGGAGTGCATTGCAGACATATTGCCCAACCAGTCCGCAAGACTCATTCTGAACGTCGGCTTTTTCCGGTAGGGCTACCAATTCCCGAAGTCAGATCATGAAGGTGTCTATTCGGTGCCAAAGGTATTGGTGACCGTTTTCTAACGGGAATTAACGGCTGGTGGGGTGGGTCTGCAAGATTCGATGCTGGACCTGGGCAGTTGATCGATTTTATTGATAATCAAGTGCATAGGCATTGAGTCAATGTGGAAACGTCAGAGACAGCCTCGATTGCTTGAGCAAGGGATTGAGCACGGTGAAGCTTGATTTCGCGTTGTACGGTAGCCTCCAGCGCTCGCCGGAAAGTTGCGTCTTGATAGACGATTTCTCGGCGGTGTGACGTCGCCGATTGCGACCAAACCACTAGAGGAGTCAGCTCGAAATTCGGAACAGTGATCAATTGGTTAGTCCCTATGTTTGGTATATCTAGAAAGCAGTACGACTATCGGGCTAATCGAATCGAAGTATTTCGCCTGTTTGGCCCGAGTATCGGGCTAATTGCGTTAACGGAACTAGCAAATCGCCCCAACGTTCGGGCCAATCTGCCCCGAATACGGGGTGGCGTTCACGTTAGTGGCGGCCTGCCATAGCGCCAATATCCCGGCGCAGAATTGCTCTGCAATACGTCTAGCTTGCCGCCGCAATCGTCAACTGGTTGCCAGGTGACCGCGAAGAGGCTGCATTGATGCTTTCCGCCTTGCCGCGTCAGCAGGATCATTCCGTTTTCGAGCAATTCTTGCTTCGCCCGGTGCAAAGTGTCTTTGGAGCGCCATCCGCGACGCTCCATTTTGCGCCACTCCAAAGACAGGTCGCCGTTGTTGCTACCTCGATATTGCCCGTACAAGTCTATGAGTAACCTCACCGCCGCGTTTCCCAGACGGGCGTAAGTCTCACTTTCGAGCAGGGCATGAGGCAGCGCGACAAACGTCCCCCCTTCGCGCCGCCCCTTATGCTTGCGCCGATTTCGTGCCATCAGCGTTTTCCTTCGGCATTTCCGAAGGCATGGCAAAACAAATCGCCGTAGCGGTGGGAGATCGCGGAGACGGCCTCAATTGCCTCGGCAATGGTAGTAGCAGGGTGTAGCCTAATTTCGCGCTCTACCGCCGCTTCCAACGCTCTCCCGAAGCTGGAGTAATACTTGAACGGCTCCCATTCCTGCTTACCGTGC
This sequence comes from uncultured Pseudomonadota bacterium, assembly GCA_963770585.1. Classification (GTDB taxonomy): domain Bacteria; phylum Pseudomonadota; class Gammaproteobacteria; order Steroidobacterales; family Woeseiaceae; genus UBA1847. The sequence continues at coordinate 903,323 of CAVYQH010000001.1, forward strand.
CGAGCACGCGCTCGCTGTAATTCCCAGCAAAATTCGGTGCCCCTAATTCGCAGTTCATCGGTAATGGGCACGATCATGACCCGCGCCTCTCGCGCGAGCGCCGAATTTGCTCGTTAATCCAATCCACGATTTCGTCGGCAATCCAGCCAACCGAGCGAATACCAAGGTTGATCGGTGCCGGGAATTCGCCCTTGCCAATCTTTTCGTAGATTGAGGATCGGGATAGCCCGGTGTGGGCCATTACTTGAGGTAAGCGCCAGATTGTCTTTTCAGCCATGTCTAAATCCGTCCGGATTCAAGTGAACACGGCTATTGATTTTATGCACGGGGCGGCGTGCGTCTAGCAAGCTCTGCCAGTGAGTTCGGTTCTGACACGAAATTCGAAAATGGACTCAAATTCATGTCAAAACGTTGTTCACGTGCTCGGTGCTTTCGGAATTCAGTTGGTAAGAACGCGCGACGTGATTGGCACCATTTTCTGGTGCAATTCTGTCAATTAATGGCTATTTCAACAGCTTAGCGGCGTCTCTAATGTAGCGTCGAAGCGTTCGCTCCTTTCTGTCAAAGCCAATCGATTCTGACATCAGATCAAGAATTCTGATTATTGGAATAAGGTTCTTGAAACCAAGGGGCAGCAGTTGCGTCGCCAGGCCGACGAGCAGATAGGCGTTGTCACGTTCTGGGCTACCGTAGTCTCGTTTGTGAGGCTTTGTGATATCGGTAGCAAGTTGGTCGAGGCTCTTTCCCAACTCCCATCTATTGACGCCACTGAATCGCCCTATCCCATCCGATAACGCTTTGGACAGGTCGCTCGCTTTCTTTGACAATTCCCGTCGAGCAGCCGTGGAAAATGGCTTAGGCGCAATTTTGGAATCGCTGTATACGGACAAATAGAAAGATGTTATCGCACTCCAATACCGGACAATACGTTGTGGCTCTACGTCGCTCTTGTCTGCACCTCGAGGTGAATTTTCCAGCACAATGGTAAGCCCCTCAGCAGCGGCCCGTTGAGCCTTCAGCCAAAGGAAGGCGGGATGGCTTGTAATTTCTGGCGTTAGTGGTTCTGACCGTGCAGGCGTACCGACATTGGTAGTTGAAACGTTGTATGGTCCCCCGAAAAGGCCGGGATAATTTCTATATAGGCCGAGAAGCTCAGCACGAAGGGCGTTGATAGGACGAATTTGGTCGCGGCGCTCGCTCAGTAGCATCCACAAGTCGAAAAACAGAGCCGTCGTTGGCTTCTTGGGCTTCATGCGCGCTCCTTCAAGCGCCCTTCACAAAGAGAACGGGGGCAGACCGGCGAAGGATTCCGGTCTTGTCGGTAGCGAACCTAGCCCCCGTTATTCTGAGTTATGCAATTCTTGGGAGTGATACCACTTCGCCTGCGGTTTGCGTAGCGAAGTTGGACCAAGCGTCCATAAGCCTTCGCCGCTTCGCTAAGAGATCAGTTCGGAGATATGCGGCCTCAGTCTTGTTCTGGACGGTATGAGCGAGCGCCGATTCGCAAACTTCGCGCGCGAAATTCGTTCGTTCTGCTGCCCAGTTTCGGAACGTGGATCGGAAGCCATGCGCCGTCACGCTCGCTTGCATCCGCCGCAGGATCATCAGGAGCGCCATTTGGGAAAGCGGCTTGCCAGTCCGATTGCCAGGAAAAACAAAGTCACTACTTGTGCGAAGGCTTAGAGCTTTTTCGAGGATCACGATTGCACGGTCCGAAAGAGGTACCCGAAAGTCTCGCTTGGCTTTCATTCTTTCGGCGGGAATGTTCCATTCCCGGCTAGCGAGATCAATTTCATTCCAGTGCGCGAGCAGCACTTCGCTTGTGCGAGTAGCCGTGAGAATCAAGAATTCAAGGGCTAAGATGCTGGAGTTGGACGTTTGGGCGCGGAGACTAGTCAGAAAGCTCGGCAGTTCGGGGTAGGGTAGGGAAGCATGGTGTCGGCCTTGCTTAGATTGCTTTGGTAGGCCGCGTAGGACGCCGGTGACGGGGTTTTCGTGTTCACGATAGCCCTTTGCCTTGGCCCAGTCCAAGACGGTTCCAATCCGCTGCCTGAGGCGGCGCGCCGTCTCAGGTTTGGACAACCAGATCGGCAGCAATGTCTCAACTACCTCCGCGGTGCCAATCCGGTCTACTGGAAGGTTTCCCAGTCGCGGGAACGCATAGTGCTCAAGCGTCGTGATCCATTGTGCTTGATGCTTTGCATTTTTCCATGATGCCTTGTGCTCTTCGTGGACGGTCTTTGATGCGTCCGCAAATGTAGGGGTTGGGACGCGAGCATTGTTGCGGTCCGCAATAGGGTTGCCACCAATACGGGCGATTTGGCGCATCCGTAACGCCTCTGTTCGTGCGTCGGCTAGAGAGACGGTAGGCCAGCCTCCAATCCCGATATCGCGCCGTTTGCCTTGAACTACGATTCGCAGTATCCACCGCTTGTTGCCGGTTTGGTCCACAACCAAATGCAATCCGTGACCGTCCGCGAATCGCCCTGGCGTCTTTATTTGACGCACGGAGGTGGCGTTCAACGCGTTATGCGGGTGCTTCCCTTTGGACTTCGGCATAAAGGCTCCTGATTGCTTCGTCCCACATTTCAGCCCACAATTTTTGTGGGATGCGGTCGGTCTACAATGGACGACAATAGATGCGGAACCTAGCTAACTGATTGAATAGAAGTCAAACTGTGGACTTCTCAGGACGTTGCCGGAAGCTATGTAGGGGGACCCCCTCTCCGCCAGTTATCAAGATGAACAGTGCTTTGCGACGACGTCGCGAAAGCCGAAGACTGTCAGGTTCGAATCCCTTCTCGCCTCAGGCTATACTGGATTTCTTGCCCAACTCCATGCAATCGATGCCCAAGGCCCTGAGGGCGACAGGACCCGGCAAGCCTCCAACGTGATCCCAGGCGTTGAACTTGCCGATCTCAATGTGTCGGCTGCGCTTATCAGCGTAATTCGCGGGGTGCCGTCATGAGTCAGATTGGCAAGTACAAGCGCAATGGGGGATTTCTTGCCCCTGCCGTGATCGGCGTCGTTCTGGTGGGTTTCGCCTTCATCCTCTGGAAATTCCTGCTCTAGGGGCGAGACCGGCCCCGCTGGATTGGAATTCGTGCAGGATTTGGCCGCAAGGCCTTACTGTGAGCCGTCTCCGAGCAATGCCCGCAACTCGGCAACCTCCGCCTCCAGCTTTGCCACGCGCGCCTCGAGGCCCAATGCCTGGATCCTTACAACCGGTTCGGTCGCGTCGGCATCCGGGACGGCTGCTTCGTACGCACTCGCATCCAAGTCCCCGGAAAACAGGTGCATGTATTCCGAATCTCGCCGCCCGGGCGTGCGCGGCAGCCTGACCGCGAGCGGCACCGGCTGGCGCTCCATCAGCCGTGTCAGGCAATCGACGACCCCCTGGTTGTCGGCGAAGTCATTGAGACTTCGGCAGTGGGCGCGCAGTTCGCCGGGAGTCTGCGGACCGCGCAGCAGCAAGACGCACACGAGGGCGAGTTCCGCGTCGTCGAATTGCAGTTCGTTGTAGCGGGTATTGCAGAAGGTCTGCTGGTACTTCTCGACACCGCTCCGGAAGTTCTCGTTGATGCGCAACAGATTGCGCTCACTCAGCAGGCGTGTCGTCCGTTGCACCTCGCCCTTGGTCAAGGACGTCACCGGATTGCGTCCGGACTTCTGGTTGCAGGCATTGGTCAGGGCGTTCAGTGTGAGCGGATACAGGTCGGGCGTGACCAGTGATTTTTCGATGAGCGACCCGATGACGCGAGCCTCATCGGCGGATAGTGTGGGCAGCAAGTTCAAGTCCTTCCGTTGATGGTTCTTCATCGTGTCGTCGCATGAGTTGCGCAATTTGACCATGAATCCGTGAACCGGGCGAGGGGGTATAATCGCGCCCGCCATGCTCGCCCTCACCAACATCGCCCTGCGTCGCGGGCGCAAGCTTCTCCTCGAAAACGTCAGCCTGCAGATCCATGCCGGGCAGCGCATGGGTGTGATCGGCGCCAACGGCAGCGGCAAGTCGTCCCTGTTCGCGATGATCCTGGGCGAGTTGGAACCGGACGACGGCGCACTCGCGCTGGACCCGGACGTCGAGATCGCGCAGGTCGCGCAGGAAAGCCCGTACGGCAGCGAGTCCGCAGTCGACTACGTCATGGACGGCGATCGCGAGCTGCGAGCGATCCAGTCCGCGATCCGGGACGGCGAAGCCGCGGCCGACAAGCCGGACCTGCACCTGCTGTACGAACGCCTCGAGGCCATCGACGGTTTCACGGCCGAGTCGCGCGCGTCGCGGTTGCTGCACGGCCTCGGCTTTGCCGACAATGAATACACGAAGCCAGTCAGGGAATTTTCCGGCGGCTGGCGCATGCGGCTGAACCTGGCCCGCGCACTGATGTGCCGCTCCGACATCCTGTTGCTCGACGAGCCCACGAACCATCTCGATCTTCCGGCGATACTGTGGCTCGAACGTTGGCTCAAGCGCTACGAAGGCATCCTGCTCGTCGTGTCCCACGACCGGGATTTCCTCGACGAGGTCTGCACCCGCATCGCACACATCGAGAACGAGACGATCCGGCTGTATACCGGCAACTACAGCCAGTTCGAGATGCAGCGTGCCGAGCAGCTCGCGCAGCAGGAGGCGATGTACGCGCGGCAACAGAAGCAGATCAGGCACATCCAGAGCTACGTCGACCGGTTCCGCTACAAGGCCTCGAAGGCGCGCCAGGCGCAGAGCCGCATCAAGATGCTCGAACGCATGGAAAGAATCGCGCCCGCGCACGTCGATTCGCCGTTCCAGTTTCATTTCTTCGAACCGGACAAGCAGCCGCAGCATCTGCTGGGCCTGACGGATGCGGCGGCCGGCTACGGCGCGACCGTCGTTCTCGAAGACATCAATCTGCACCTGTCCGCGGGCGACCGCGTCGGCCTCCTGGGTGTGAACGGCGCTGGCAAGTCGACGCTCGTCAAGGCGCTCGCGACCGGCAGCACCCTGCTGGCGGGCGAGCGGGTGCTCTCCCGGGACACGAAGATCGGGTACTTCGCCCAGCACCAGCTCGAGCTCCTCTCCCCGGAGCGGAGTCCGATCGACCATCTGCGGGACGTTGCGCCCGGGGATCGCGAGCAGGAGCACCGCAACTACCTAGGCCGCTTCGGATTCGGCGGCGAACGCATATTCGAGCCGGTCGCGCCGTTCTCCGGCGGGGAGAAGGCCCGTCTCGTGCTGGCGTTGATGATCCGCCGCGGGCCCAACCTGTTGCTGCTCGACGAACCGACCAACCATCTCGACCTCGAAATGCGCCATGCCCTGAGCATCGCGTTGATCGAGTACAGCGGTGCGCTGGTCGTGATCTCGCACGACCGGCATCTGCTACGCAGCGTCTGCGACGAACTGCTCATCGTGCACGACGGCGTCGTCGAGCGCTTCGAGCTGAGCCTCGACGAGTATCCGAACTGGCTGCGCGAGCAGGAAAACAAGCAGGCGATGTCGGCGAAAGCAGTCGAAGTTGAAGTGAAAGGTCCCGGCAGGAAGCAGCTGCGGCAGGAGCAGGCGCAGGCGCGCCAGCGCCTGAAGCCGCTACGCGACAGGGTCCGCAAGGTGGAGGACGAGCTGGCTTCGGTGCGCGCCAGCCTGAGCAAGCTGGAAGCAGGCCTCGCCGATGAGTCGATTTACCGCGATCCGGGACGCAAGGACGAGGTCACCGGGCTGGTGCAGGCGCAGGCCGCCGCAAAAGCCAGCGTCGAATCCCTGGAATGGGAATGGCTCGAAGCGAGCGAGAAGCTCGAACAGGCGATGCAGAAACTGTCTGGACCGTTCGTCGGGGCTCTGCCAGAATCCTCGTGAAAAAAAGAGGCCAGCCATGCGCGATCCCATGCAACCAGGGTTCTCCGTCCGGAAAATCACGCCGGTCCTGCTCGTCGCCTTGCTCCTCGTCGGCCAACTCGGTACGCCGGCAAGCGCGCAGGACGAGAAACCCCAAAAGGCGATCTTCGTCTACGGCGGCTGGGACGGCCATGCGCCCGAGCGTTTCCGCGACCTCATCGTGCCCTGGCTCGAGGCGGAGGGATTCGATGTCAGCGTATCCAACTCGCTCGACATCTATACGGACGCGGAACTGATGGCCGAGGTGGATCTCATCGTCCAGCTCTGGACCCAGGGCACCATCACGCGCGAACAACTCGTGCCCCTGCTCGAAGCCGTCGAGGGAGGCGTTGGCCTGGCCGGCTGGCATGGCGGCCTGGGCGATGCCTTTCACGACAGCCAGCGTTACGAATACATGGTTGGCGGGCAATGGGTGGAACATCCCGGCAACGATGGCGTTCGTTATCGCGTCAACATCGTCGATCACGAGGACCCCGTGACGGCAGGCCTCGATGATTTCGACGTGGTAAGCGAGCAGTACTACATGCACGTCGACCCGAACAACAAGGTACTGGCCACCACCACCTTCGCCAGCGACTTCGAGCCCTGGGTCAAGGGCGCCAGCATGCCGGTCGCGTGGAAAAAAGTGTACGGCAAGGGCCGCGTGTTCTATACCGCGCTCGGCCACCAGCCTGAAGTCTATGACGTGCCGGAAGCGTTCACGATGTTGAAGCGCGGCATATTGTGGGCGAGCCGAAGCAAGTACGAACCGACGCCGAACCTGGTGTCGCCGGTGTACCCGGCCCGTTAGATGCCGGCGTACCAGGCCCAACCGTTCTGGATGCTTCCCAGTGCGCCGTGGTCGTCGAAGTCTTCCGTGACCACGATGCGGCGCAGGAACTTCATGCTCTTGTAGCCCAGCTGGGTCTCGACCCTCAGCCGCAGCGGGGCACCGTGACTGGTCGGCAGATCCCGGCCGTTCATCCCGTAGGCCAGTATCGTCTGCGGGTGCAGCGCGTCCAGCATGTCGATGCCGTCCGCAATGTCGTCATAAGAATAGAACTGCACGTAGCGGGCCTCGGGTTTGAGCCCCGCCGCTTCGAGTACGAGCTTCAGCGGCACGCCCGTCCACTGCGCGATGGCCGACCAGCCCTCCTCACACACATGGCGGGTGATTTGCGTCCGGGACGGCATGCGCTTGAGGTCTGCCAGCGACAGCGACCCCGGTCGGGCCACGCTGCCTTCGATTGCCAGTCGCCAGCCGAAAAACGCCTGGTCCAGCAGTCGTTCGAAGACCGGCCCGTACTCTGCGCTGTAGACCGATTTCGCCGGATCCGCGGGATTCGTGCTGCCGACGGCCATCACCGGCGTGATGTCGCCGTGCTCATACTCGCGCGCCAGGAAGCGCTTCGGCAGGAGCAGGCGATGCGCTTTGTACGTCAGCAGGTCTCCCATCCGCAAAATATTGCCGTAGGTGGGCGGATCGGTTTTCGCACAGCCGGCCATCGCCAATGCGGCGGACGACGTCAGTCCCTTGAGGAAACGCCGACGGGATGCGGAACGGTCGGTTTGACCCATGTCATTTGCCTCGGATCATGGCATTGAGCTGCTGCCGGAAGCCCGTCGCCGCCACCATACAGACGTGAATGATGAGGAACAGGACGAAGGCCGCGAAGCCGAAAAAATGCACGGTGCGCGTCGACTGGTAGCCGCCGAACAAGTCCAGCAGGAACGGAAACGCGGCGGTCACGGCCGGCGCCATGGCGAGACCCGTAATGACCATGAGCGGGAGTACGACGAAAACGACGCCGAGATAGCTGAGCCGCTGCAGCAAGCCGTATGGCGGGCCGCCTGCCGTCGTTACCCGAATTTTCAGGTGGGCCAGCAAGTCCTGCCACAGGACCGAGGCAGCGAGTTCCCGCCGGCGCGGCAGCAGGTTGTGCCGTACATGTCCCGTGGTGATGCCCGCGAGGACATAGATGAGCGCCGTCGTGACCAGTATCCAGCCCGCCAGGAAATGCAAACTGCGGCTCCAGCCGTTCTGGTTGAACTGCTCGAATGTGCGATAGGCGCTCACGGGATCGCCGTCGATGTTGCTGAAGGTCGTGGTGCGCGCGAGCCCGTCCGGCTGATAATTGTTGCTGATCGGCAGTTCGATGATCGCAGGCATGAGATCGTTGCCGGCCTCGCCCCAGTACAGGCGCGGATGCACCATGAGGATGAGGAAGCCGCTGACGATCATGGTGAGCAGTGCCAGCGCAATCAGCCAATGGCAGGCTCGGATCCATGCCGGATGGCCGGCATGCTGCACTGCCAACTCGACAGGCGTCGTCTGAACTCCGCTGTGCCCCATATTTTCAGTACTTGGGTCGTCGCCGTGAGGGATTTGGCGATGAGCATACGCCGCCGCCCTGAACCGCACAATTGCCCGCGGATTGAGGATGGCAGCCGGTTGTGCTGAGATTGCGACTCGACTTCAGGGAGAACATTTGATGAGCAGGGCACCTGTATTATCAGTGACCGGCACGATGATTCGGCTGCTGGTTTGCATGGCCGCTGCGAACACTGCGACAGCTGCCGTCAGCGCGACCAAGGAAGCGGCGGTGGAATCCGTCGACACGCATGGCCGCGAACTGGTCGGCCTGTCCGACCGCATCTGGGCGTACGCCGAGACCGCACTCGAGGAACACAAGTCGGCCGCCGAGCTCGCGGACTACGCCGAGCAGCAGGGTTTCAAGGTGGAGCGCGGCATCTCCGACATGCCGACGGCGTTCGTCGCAAGCTATGGCTCCGGCCGGCCGATCATCGGCGTCATGGGCGAGTACGACGCGCTGCCCGGCATCTCGCAGAAGGCGCTGCCCGAGAAGACGCCGCTCGAAGCGGGCGCCGGCGGCCATGGTTGCGGGCACAATATGTTCGGCGCAGCGAGTATCGGCGCGGCCGTCGCCATCAAGGAGCAGATCGCGGCCGGGAAGTTGCAAGGTACGATTCGCTTCTACGGCACGCCGGCCGAGGAGGCCGTGGGGGGCAAGACTTACATGGCACGCGACGGCGTGTTCGACGACATCGACGTGATGCTCGCCTGGCACCCAGGCGACATCACGCGCGCGGACACGACCTCGAGCCAGGCGATGGTCGACCTCGTCGTCGAGTTCGAGGGCCGCACGGCGCATGCTGCTTCGGATCCCTGGAACGGCCGCAGCGCCGTCGATGCGCTGGAACTCTTCACCGACGGCATAAACATGATGCGCGAACACATCAAGCCGACCTCGCGCATGCATTACGCGATCATGGCCGGCGGGGACGTGCCGAACGTCGTGCCGGGTTACGCGAAGCTTTGGCTCTGGCTGCGCGACTGGAAGCGCTCCGAAGTGGACGACCTGCTGGCCCGCACGCGCAAGCTGGCGGAAGGCGCCGCACTCATGACCGAAACGACCTCGAAGCTCACGGTGCAGGGCGGCAGCTGGGAGATACTCACCAACTTGCCCGGTGCGAAGCTGATCGACGAGAACCTCGCGTGGCTCGGGTCGCCCGTCTACACGCCGGAGGAACAGGAGTTCGCGAAGACTATCCAGCGCGCCACGAACGTGCCCGACGTCGGCATGGACACGGAGATTCATGCTCTCGAAGGTCAGGTCGAGGAAGGCGGGTCCACCGACGTCGGCGACGTGAGCTGGGTCGTGCCGACCCTGCATTTCACGGTGGCCACGGCGCCGAAGGACGCGCCTTGGCACGCCTGGCCGGTGGTCGCCACCGGCGGCATGTCGATCGGGCACAAGGGAATGATCCTGGCAGCCAAGACGCTGGCTGCCACAATCGTCGACCTGTACGAAGATCCCGCGGCGGTGGCAGCGATCAAGAGCGACTTCCAGGAAAAGAAAGGCGACGTGCAATTCGACGCCTATCTCCCGGAGGGACCGCCGCCGGTCCCGGAGGGCTGAAATAGTCAAACGGAGTCACCATGAAGGAAAGCGAAATACGCGAGGGTGTGCAGCGATCGCTACACATGTACGCGAACGCGACCGTCAACGAAGTTTGGTTGGGCCAAGTCTTGTCCGAAGGGGCGTTTGAGCTGATTGTCCGCGTCATTCGAAACATCGAAACGGACCCATCGCCAACCTGGGCCAGGTACGATCCGGACGAAATGCAACGAATCGCGATCTCGGTACTGCCAGTAGCCTATCGGCATTTGGGATACAAGTATCGAATTGAGGAGAGGAAAGTGCAGATTTCGAGCTGGGAAGTTCTGCACCAGATGTCGGGTCTGCTCGATTTGCTGTGCCCAATTCGCAAAGACCTGTAACTCATGACATCCAAGAAGAAGGTCACGTCTGGATCAAAGCCTGACGTGACGGAATCAAAAAAGGTAGAGAAAGTGGAAGCCTGGAAATCTGTTATTGACTTCAACAAGACATCAATATCACTTGCCTCCGGTATTCTTCTGGCGGTTATCGGGTTTTTCGTTTTCCAGGGACAGGCTTCTCTGATCGAGCGCTGGAACTGGGTTTCGCCTGCCTTATTGGTACTTTCAATTGCTTGCTCGATCTATGGATTTGGCCGCGCCATTAGTGCAATCGGGACGTCGAAATCCGACTGGTTCGCCGTACTGCTTACGAATCTGGGGCCGATATTCGTCGTTGCGGGCATCTTCTGCCTATTGCTGATCGAGCGTTCGGAAGCACCAACGATTGATTCTGTTCTCAGCGCAATCAGCGACGAAACGAAGTCGTATCCGGTTCCATTGACCGCATCTTCGGCGCCGAGGGTCGAATACCAGAATGGATTGTATGTAATTACCTATACTGCGGCAGGCAAGTCGACAGTCGTCAAATTCGACGAGACAACGCGGCGCATTGTTTCGATTGGCAACTAGGACGCTGTACCGGAAGGTTCTGTGCCGAACCGGACATCGTCGCAGCGTTGTGTAGTTGCATGTAGCCATGAGGAGTTCCCAGACATGACTGACGACTATCGTCCCAAAGGGTTGTCGAGCGCCGTCGCCTACAAGGATCCGAAGGCGGCCTTTCGCTGGCTCGAGAAGGCGTTCGGCTTCGAGCCGCTGCTCGTGATCCTCGACGACGACGGCAATCTCGCGCATTCGGAGATGAGCTTCGGCAATTCGGTGGTCATGGTCGGCAGCGAGTGGGACGATGAGCATCGCAGCCCGAAGTCCGTCGGCGGCAAGAACACGCAGTCGGTGCACGTGCAATTGGCCGAGGGTGAGGATGTCGACGCCCACTGCGAGCGCGCGCGAAAGGCCGGTGCGAAGATCCTCACGGAACCGGAAACGCAGTTCTACGGCGACCGCAGCTATCGGGCGATGGATCCGGAAGGTCACATCTGGACCGTCAGCGTCACCGTGCAGACGATGACCCAGGAAGAGTGGGACCAGGCCGGCGGTTTGACGACGAAGAAGCGACTCGACTGATTGCAAGCATTGATGCCGTGGGGCGAATTGCACCATCGAGTCGGGCTGTATTCCGGTGTTCTTTCCTTTACATTGGCTGAAACGCTGATATAGTTCGCCGCGTTCTGGTGCCCTTCGGTCGGCGCCTCGATTCCCGCCCTGCAATTTCGCGGCCCCGGGACCCACTCTTCACCCGTTTGCCTGGACCGACGCTTTCGCGGCTTCTGCCGCCAGGGTTTCAGGCGAACCGGAGCAAACCCCTCGTGTCATTCAGTAATCTCGGCCTTTCGGCCGAACTGTTGCGTGCGGTCGATGAAAACGGCTACCAGGCCGCGACCCCAATTCAGCAACAAGCCATACCCGTGGTCCTCAAGGGACGCGATCTGCTCGCCGGCGCCCAGACCGGCACCGGCAAGACCGCGGCCTTCACCCTGCCGCTCCTGCATCGCTTGCAGCACGGCACCGCCAACCGGCGCAGCATCCGCGCGCTGGTCCTGGTGCCGACGCGCGAGCTCGGCGCGCAGGTCGGCGACAGCATTCGCAGCTACGGTCGCTGCCTGCCCTTCCGCACCGCCGTCATCTACGGCGGCGTCAGCATCAAGACGCAGATCGACAAGCTCAGGAAAGGCGTCGACGTCGTCGTTGCCACCCCGGGCCGTCTGCTCGACCACCTGCAGCAGGGCACCATCGACCTTCGCGCGGTCGAACTCTTGGTACTTGACGAGGCCGATCGCATGCTGGACATGGGCTTCATCCGCGACATACGCCGGATCCTAAGCAAGCTGCCGGCATCGCGGCAAACACTGATGTTCTCGGCGACATTCTCGCCGGACATCCGCAAGCTGGCGACGGACTTCCTGCGCGACCCGGCGGAAGTCCAGGTCGCCGTCAGCGGCCGGCCAGTCGACGGCGTACGCCAGGTCGTGTACCCGGTCGACCGGGAGCGCAAGCGCGAGCTGCTGTCGCATCGCATCGGCGCCGAGAACTGGCGGCAGGTGCTGGTTTTCACGCGCACCAAGCACGGTGCGAACCGGCTGGCGAAACAGCTCTGCGACGATGGGCTCAATGCCGTTGCCATCCACGGCAACAAGACCCAGTCGGCGCGCATCCGCGCGCTCAGCGAGTTCAAGGCCGGCAAGGTTCGTGTGCTCGTGGCCACCGACGTCGCCGCGCGCGGCATCGACATCGATCGCCTGCCGCATGTCGTGAACTTCGAATTGCCGCACGTGCCGGAGGACTATGTGCACCGCATCGGCCGCACCGCGCGCGCGGGCAACGACGGGCATGCGGTATCGCTGGTCTGCGTCGACGAGCACAAGCTGCTGGCCGGGATCGAAACCTTGTTGCGGATGCGGCTCGAACGCGAAGTCGTCGCCGGTTATGCGCCCGACCCGCGCATCAAGGCTGAACCCATCACGCAGGGCCGCTCGCAGCGTTCTTCGGGCCAGCGCAAGCCTGCGCGATCGGGCGGCGCTAGCGCCTCCGCGCGGCCGCGGAACAAGGGCCGCCGCAAGTCGGGCGGCAGCTACCGCGGCAGGGCGTAGGCGAGCAGGTAGTCGCCGCGGGTCGTTGCGTCCTTGTACCCGCCCGCGGCGATGACGACGAACTGGCGGCCGCCGATCGCATAGCTCATCGGCGTCGCCTGGCCGCCGGCCGGCAGTTTCACCTCCCAGAGTTGCTCGCCGGTTTCGCTGTCGAACGCGCGGAAGCGGTCGTCGAAGCTCGCGGCGATGAACACCAGTCCCGAAGCCGTGACGATCGGCCCGCCGAGGTTCGGCATCCCCGTGTCGATTCGGATGACCGGTGCCTCGCCTAGCGGCACCTGCCAGGCGATTTCGCCCCGGCTCATGTCGACGGCCGAGAGTGTGCCCCACGGCGGTTTCACGCAGGGTACGTCGAGTTTCGACATGAAAGCGCGCCGGCGCATGCCGTAAGGCGTGCCGTGCTGGTCCGCGAACTCGAAGTCCTCGTAGCGCGGGTCGTCTCCCTGTGCCTGCAACTCGTCGCGCGGGACGAGCGCGACGACGAAGGGCAGGTCCATCGTGTTCACGATCGCGAGCTGGCGTTCGGGGTCGAAGGCGATGCCGCCCCAGTTGGCGCCGCCGGCGTTGCCGGGTTGCATGATGGATTCCTCGGTCGACGGCGGCTGGTAGATGCCCTGCGAGCGCATGGCCTCGATGCGCTTCCTGCAGTCACGCGTGTCGAAGAAGGCCACGCCCCAGGCATCGTCTGGCGTGACCGCGCCCTGGCGAACGAGCGGCGGCGGCGCTGCGGGAAAGGGCTGGGTCGGCGACGGATATTCGCCGGGCACCGCATCCTGCGGCACGGCTTTCTCGATGATGGGGAATACCGGTTCGCCGCTGGCCCGCTCGAAGGTGAACAACAGGCCCGTCTTGGTCGCCTGGATGACCGCCTCGATGGCGCGACCGTCGCGCCGGATCGTCGCGAGTGTCGGCTGCGAGGCGAGGTCGTAATCCCAGAGGTCGTGGTGCACGAGTTGCCGTCCCCAGGCGAGTTCGCCGGTGCGGCCGTCGAGTGCAACGATCGAATTGGCCCAGCGATTGTCGCCGCGCCGATGGCCGCCGAAAAAGTCCGGGCTGGCCGAGCCGGTCGGCACGTACACGAGTTTTCGCTCGATATCGACCGACAGCGGCGGCCAGGCATTCGCCGCGCTCGCACGCTGCGCGCCTGCGGCGGGCCAGTCATCGTAGACCGGGTTCTCTGCGTCGCGCGGGATCGGGTCCCACTGCCAGCGCAGCGCGCCGGACCTGGCATCGAACGCGCGCACGATGCCGAGCTCTTCGTTCACCGAGCGGTTGTCGCCGATCGACGAGCCGACGATGACGAGATCCTCGAGCACGGCAGGCGGCGAGGTCACCAGGTAATTGCGCCATTCCGACTCGGGCTCGTCCGTGTGCCGGATATCGACGAGCAGGTTCACGGCACCGTTCGTGCCGAAGCTCGTGCAAGGCATGCCATCTGCCGCGTCGAGTGCGAGCAGCCGGCCGTCGAGCGTCGGCGCGAGTATGCGCGCCCGGCACGTCGCGCCGGCCGCTCCGTCCGGATCCACCCACAGCGATACGCCGCGCGACACGCCGTCGGAATAGTGCAGGTCCTTGCGGCTTTCGCTCGCATGCCGCCAGCGAAGTTTGCCGGTCACGGCGTCGACTGCGATCACGTCGGTGGCACTCGTGGTGAGAAAGAGAGTGCCGTCGTACAGGATCGGGGTCGCTTCGAATGCGGATCGCTCCCAGTCCCTGACGCCTTCGCCGAGCTCGCCGGTGCGAAAAGTCCACGCGAGCTCGAGTTCCTCGACGTTGCGGGGATTGATCCCGGTCAGCGGCGAGTAGCGGGAGCCGCCCGGATCGCCGCCGTACGCCGGCCAGCCCGCGTCGTCCGCGAGCACCGCTTGCGCGGCCAATGCAGAGCAAATGGACAGCGCCCAAAGTCGCTGCATGATGTCAGTATCCTGCCGCCGCGCCGTCGTATCGCATCTCGGTCGCGCCGTGATAGACGCCGGTCGCAGCGTCGCGCCAGATCGCCTGGTAGCCGCCATAGGAGCCGACGTAGCGTCGCTCGCCATGGGTCACCGTGTGCCCGCGGCGCTCGAGCTCGTCCACGACCGCTGCCGGAATGCCGGCTTCCATGTGCAGCACGCCACCGTCCGTCATGCGGCCGCCGGCCGGCTGGGATTCGGACGAATGAACGGCGCGCGCTGCATCGCCCGCTTCCTGCACGTTCATGCCGAAATCGATGAGATTGACGAGGATCTCGACGTGCGCCTGCGGTTGCAGGTACCCGCCCATCACCCCGAAAGCCATGACGGGCTCGCCGTCCTTCATCAGGAAGGCGGGGATGATTGTGTGGAAGGGCCGCTTTCCCGGCGCATACACGTTCGCGTGGCCCGGCGCGAGCGAGAAGGCCGAGCCGCGGTTCTGCAGCGCGAAGCCCGTGCCGTCGGCCACGAGCCCGCTGCCGAACTCCCAGTAGTTGCTTTGGATGAACGACACCATCATGCCGTCGGCATCCGCCGTTGCGAGGTAAGTGGTATCGCCGTGCGCGGGCGGCTGGCCGGCCTGCACTTCGAGGCGTGCTTTCTGCATGTCGATGAGCTTGCGGCGCTCAGCCGCGTAGCCCTTCGACAAGAGCCAATCGAGCGGCGGGTCGGCGAAGGCCGGATCCGCGTAGAACTTCGCCCGGTCCTCGTAGGCGAGCTTCGTGGCCTCGGCGAACAGGTGCCAGAAGTCCGCGCTGCCGCGGCCGAGCCTGGCAAGCGGGTAGGGCTCCAGCAGGTTCAGGATCTCTAGTGCCGCGATGCCCTGGGAATTCGGCGGCAATTCGTAAACCCGGTAGCCGCGATAGTCGACCGAAACCGGATCGACCCATTCCCCGCGGTGCCGCGCGAGGTCGCTCGCAGCGAGCGCGCCGCCGAATCCTTGCACCGTTTCGACGATGCGCCGGCCGGTGTCGCCCGCGTAGAAACTTTCCCGGCCGCCTTCGGCGAGCTTTTCGTAACTGTCCCCCAGATGGGCGTTGCGGAAGACGCTGCCGGCCGGCGGTGGTTCGCCGTCGACCGTATAGGTACTACGCAATCCGGCCAGTTGCGCCGCGGGCAGGCCGCTTGCACCGAAAGTCGTGAGCGCCTCGGCCCACAACGCCGCATCCACCTCGGTAATTGCGACGCCCTCGCGCGCGTAGCGGATGGCGGGCGCCAGCAGCTCGCGCATCGGCAGCTTGCCGTAACGCTCGTGCAGCGCGAACCAGCCGTCCACGGCGCCCGGCGCCGACACGGCGAGCGGGCCGAACAGCGGCATGGACCCGGCATCGCCGAGCGTCGCGACAAGTGCCTCGTAGCTCAGCTCAGCGGGTGAGCGGCCGCTGCCGTTGTAGCCGGCGAGCTTTTTCTGCTTCGGGTCCCAGACGATCGCGAACAGGTCACCACCGATGCCGCAGGCATGCGGCTCGACCAAGGCCAGCATCGCATTGGCGGCAATCGCCGCGTCGACGGCACTGCCGCCTTTCTTCAGCATGTCGACGGCGATCGCACTCGCGATCGGGTGCGAGGTCGCCGCCATGCCGTTAAGCGCAAGGACCGGGCTCCGCGTGGCGAAATGCTCGCCTGTGTAGCGCGTGCCGAAATCGGTGTCCGCGTGTGCGGAGAACACACAAGCGAGGAGCAGGGTACCTGTCACGATTCGCATTTTCGTCGTCTCCGGGCGCGCTGCGCCGCGATTCCAGTGTGTGGTGGTCCGGTTCAATCCGCGAGTTTTCGCGCGCATCAGGGTTCGAGCACCGCGCGGCCATTGATCGTGAAGCTCGCGGCGGCGCCCGGCGACGCCGGCAGGCCTTCGCGCGACACAGGCTGGCCGCCGCCGATCCAGATCTCGACCGGCCCCGCCTCGATCGAGCGCGTGCCGTCGGCGGATACCGTGCTCATGGCGCTCGCAGGCAAGTTGAACTCCACGCGCTCCACCGCACCGCGCGCGAGGCGGATGCGGTCGAACGCGGCGAGTTGGCGCAGCGGCGCGCCGTCGACCTCCGGGCGGATGACGTAGACCTGCACGACCTCTTCGCCGTCCCTGCCGCCGGTATTGGTCACGTCGATGGTGATGCTCACCGCGTCGCCGGCTTCGACCGTCTTTCGTGCCACGTCCGGCCTTGCATAGTCGAAGCGTGTGTAACTCAAGCCGTGGCCGAATGGGTACAGGACCTCGTCGTCGAAGTAGCGATACGTGCGGCGTTGCATGTCGTAGTTGTCGAAGGCCGGCAATGCGTCGACCGAGCGGTAGAAGGTCACCGGCAAGCGGCCGGCGGGACTGAAGTCGCCGGCCAGCAATTGCGCGACCGCCGTTCCGCCCGAGCCGCCCGGGTACCAGGCCTGCACGATGGCGGACACCTGATCGTCGGCCCAGTTGACGCCGAGTGCGCTGCCGCTCATCAGCACCAGTACGAGCGGCGTGCCCGTCGCGTGCACGCGCTCGAGCAAGGTCTGTTGCCGTTGCGGCAGATCGATGCTCGTGCGGTCGCCGCCCGCGAAGCCGGGCGCCTCGATTTGGAGTTCCTCGCCTTCGACGCGGCCGTCGAGGCCGGCGACAAACACGACGAGGTCCGCGGCTTCTGCGGCGGCCACCGCGTCGGCCGCAGGCTCGCCCGGCGGGCTCCACAACAGGCGCTGGTAGCCGCGCCGTCCGAATTGCCGGGCCTCGATCTCGATCGCGTAAGTTTCCGCCCGCATCGAGTTCGACGGCATTGAGCGCCAGCGCATCGTCGGAAGTATCCCCGGCTTCAGTCGCGAGCGCCCCGTTCACCCGAATGCGATAAGCCGCCGAACCGTCGACGCGGAAGCGGTAAGGCCCCGAAGCCGGTGCCTCGAGATAGCCCGTCCAGCGGGCCGCCGTGTCGCGATCGTAGCCGGTCCACATCACGTGCACATTAGGCTCGACACGCTGCTCGCGCGCTGCGCCGTCCGTCGCCGGCCCGTCGAAGTACTCGACGGCGAGACCTCGAGAGCGGCAGTTGTGCGTACTGCAAAGCAGCTCGTCCGGCACCTGCGGCTCCGCCGGCCCGATCAGGCCTGAGCCCTGGACGTACGCGACCTCGGCTCCGGGAAAGCGCGCCCGGATGCCGTCGAGCACCGTGACCGGCACCGAGGGAATGCCGTTGTAGTTGCCGAGCAGTGCTTCGAGGCTGTCCGCGTTCGGCCCGATAACGGCAATCGAGCCCGGCGCCTCTCGCAAGGGCAGCAGCCCGTCGTTCTTCAGGAGCACCAGCGATGCCTGCGCCATCTCGAGCGCCAGCACGTTGTGCGCATCAGTGTCGTAGTCGGCCGTCGTTATGTCGGCGAACGGCAGTGCCGGCGGATCGAACAGCCCGAGGCGGATGCGTGCCTCGAACAGGCGTTCGAGCGCGCGGTCGAGCACGGCTTCGTCGAGCAGTTCGCGCCTGACGGCCGCGACGATGTGCTCGGCTTCGGTGCTCATGTTGTTGCGGTAGTCGCCGCAGATCAGGTCCATGCCGGCTTCGAACGCGAGCGCCACGCCTTCGACGGGATCTTCGACCTAGGCAAGCGCGTCGTCGCGATAGATGTTCGCCGCCGCGCCGCAGTCCGAGACGACATAGCCGTCGAAGCCCCAGTCGCTCGCGCAGGCGTTCGTTCCATCAGGAAGTCGCTGGCGCAGGCCGGCACGCCGTTGACGGCGTTGTAGGCGCACATGACCGACTCGGCACGTCCGCTCGATCGACCGTCGCGCGGAAGGCCGGCAGGTAGGTGTCCTCGAGGTCGTGCGCCGATGGATGTACGTCCTCGCGGTGCCGGTTCGATTCCGGGCCGCTGTGCACGGCGTAATGCTTCGAAGTGGCGACGGTCTTCAGGATAGCGCGGATCGTCGCCCTGCAGGCCCGTGATGAAAGCGATGCCGATCGCGCCGGTGAGGTACGGATCCTCGCCGTAGGTCTCCTGACCGCGGCCCCAGCGCGGATCGCGGAAGATGTTGATGTTGGGCGACCACACGGTGAGCCCGCGATACCAGTCGCTGCCGCCATTCGCGTGCACGCTGCTCCAGGATATTTGGCGCGGAACTCGGTGCTGATGACGTCGGCCACCTCGTGCATCCGTGCGTGTCCCAGGATCGCGGCCAGGCCGATCGCCTGGGGAAACACCGTCGCGACGGCCGGCGCGGGCGACGCCGTGCAGGCCCTCGTTCCACCAGTTGTATTCGCGGCACGCCGAGGCGCGGGATCGCGGGTGCCGTATGACCCGCCTGCGCCGCTTTTTCCTCGAGCGTCATCGCCGCAACGAGCGCCGCGGCGCGCGCGTCGGCCGGCTGCGTCGGATCGCGCCAGTCCGTCCGATCGGCGGCCGCGGCGACGGTGGCGAGCGAAAGGAGGATGGCTGCCAAACGTCCGGCGCAGTCGAAAACTCGCGTCGTCATCTCTGTCCCTGTTGTGATTCGTTGTTCGGCGATCGGGACAGCCCCCGGCGTTCCCAGCCGGCCGCGTCCAACAACGTCCGCGGCGGCGGGAACAAGGATAGCAAATCGACGCCTGCGCACGCCCGCGGCTGCGCGGCGCGACGAAGGCAGTGGAGCGGGCGCTCAGCCTGCGACTTTGACGAGCCTTTCTTCGTTGTCGGCGATCTTGAGTGTCGCCTTCGACGCGCGGACCGAATTGCCGTGCATGTTGAGGGTGCCGTTGAAGGCGGCGCCGTCGTCCATGATGATGCGCGCGCAGTTGATCGTGCCGGTCACGACCGCGGTCGAAAAGAGGTGTACGACATCCTCGCCGAAAATCTCACCGTCGACGCGGCCGCGCACGTCGATTACTTGCGCGTGAATCTCGGCGTGTACGCGGCCCTGCTTGCCGACGGTGAGGTTCCTGCCGTCGTGCCGGATGATGCCTTCGATCTCGCCTTCGATGATCAGACCTTCGTAGGCCGTGATTTCGCCCTTGAAGAACACGGTGGGGCCGACGTACGACACGCTGCGGGTCGCAAAATCCTGCATCGGATTGCGCCCGGGCACGGCGTCGGCGTCGGCGACCTCGCTGTCGTCGATGAAGGAATGCCGGTTGCCCGGTTCTTTGCGGAACATGTGCCTTCTCCCCCTGGCGACCGATCGCAGAACAGGACCGGTGCGCGATTCTTGTTGTAATGCCGACGCAGGTCGGGCACGCCGGTGACGGGCGGGCCACAGACTTTGTGCTTCGAATTCGTTTCGGCAGGCCGCCTTGGGCTATCGTCCTACCTAAGCTGCGGTGATTGTTGGCGTTTTGACATATGTTTGAAAGTGAGCGGATGCCAAATATACTGCCGCGTCCTGCATCTTCGGGCCTTGGATCCGGTGAACCACGAAAAGTTCGAAAGCGTCGTGCACGAGGTCATGGCGAACCTGCCGGCCTGGGTGCATGCGGCACTCGACAACATCGACGTGCTGGTCGAGGACGAACCCGGCGAAGACATCGACCCGGACGGCGAAGGCTTCCTCGGCCTGTACCTCGGCCTGCCGTTGCCGGAACGCGGCGCCGATTACGCCGGCGAGTTGCCGGACGTCATCTATATCTTCCGCTTGCCGCACCTGTCGCTCGATCTGCCCGAGGACGAGCTCAGGCAGGAAATCGCGAAGACACTCATTCACGAGATCGCGCACTACTTCGGCTTCGACGACGACGAACTTTACGAGCGCGGCTGGGACTGAGGCCGCAGTCGCGGCCGCTGCCGGCGTGTTTGTAAGGCGCTCGTCGAATGGGGATAATCGCGCCCGGCTCGCGTCGGCAACCCCGCAACGGTCAGCCGTGAACCCCGCCAGGCCCGGAAGGGAGCAACGGTAGCGGTGACACCGGGTGCCGGGGATCGGCTGGCGCGGGCCACTTCACGCTTGCGGCGCCATGCCGGTGGGTTACACTGACCGATCCTCGATATCGGCAAGACACCGCTAAAAAATCAATGACTTATCTCGTACTGGCCCGCAAGTGGCGACCGAAGACCTTCGCGGACACGGTCGGTCAGGAGCACGTGCTCAAGGCGCTCGTCAATGCGCTGGAGTCGGGCCGCCTGCATCACGCGTACCTGTTCGCCGGCACCCGCGGTGTCGGCAAGACGACGATCGCCCGCGTCCTCGCCAAAGCGCTGAATTGCGAAACCGGTATTACCGCGTCGCCGTGCGGGACGTGCAGCGCCTGCCGGGAGATCGACGAAGGCCGATTCGTCGATCTCATCGAGGTGGATGCCGCGTCCAGGACCAAGGTGGACGACACGCGCGAATTGCTGGACAACGTCCAGTACGCGCCGGCGCGCGGGCGTTACAAGGTGTACCTCATCGACGAAGTGCACATGCTTTCGAAGCATTCCTTCAATGCGCTCCTGAAGACGCTCGAAGAGCCGCCGCCGCACGTGAAGTTCCTGCTGGCGACGACGGACCCGCAGAAACTGCCCGTGACCGTCCTGTCGCGCTGCCTGCAGTTCAATCTCATGCGGCTGACGCCGGCACTGATCGCGGACCGGTTGACGCATATCTGCGCACAAGAGCACATCGACGCCGAACCGGCAGCGCTCAAGGCAATGGCGCGGGCGGCCGACGGCAGCTTGCGCGACGCGCTCAGCCTGCTCGACCAGGCGATCGCCTACTGCGGCGGCAAGGTCGCCGCCGGGCCGGTCGCGGAGATGCTGGGTACGATCGACCGCGACCATGTCGTCCGGCTGCTCCGCTTGCTCGCCGACGGCGACGCGCCCGGGCTGCTCGCCGCGGTGGCGGACATCGACCAGCGCTTTCCCGACTACGAACGGCTGCTCGAGGATCTGGCGCGGCTGCTGCAGCGGACCGCGATCCACCAGGTCATCGGCGCGACGGACTACGACGACGAGTTCGATGACGAGTTGCTCGCCGGACTCGCGGCGGCCATTCCGGAGACCGATGTGCAGCTCTATTACCAGACCGCGCTGATCGGCCGACGCGACCTGCATCTTGCGCCCGATCCGCGCGGCGGCGCCGAGATGACCCTGTTGCGCATGCTTGCGTTCCGTCCCGCCGCGGCCGACGGCGGCGCGACCGCGGCGCCGGCGGGTTCTGCCACGTCGCGTAAAGCGCCGGCGAGCGCAGGGAAGTCCGGCGGCGCCGCAGCGCCGGCCGTGGCTCGCTCGACAGCGCCGCCAGTCGTCGCTTCGGTGTCCCCGGCGACGCGCGGATGGCAGGAACCGGACTGGAAGACGCTGGTCGGCACGCTGGCGCTCAAGGGTGCAGCGCGGATGCTTGCGATCAACTGCGCTTACCTGCGCCGCGCCGGCAACACGCTCTATTTCAACGCCGATCGCAAGGCGGAATCGGTGCTCACGCTACAACGGCAGCAGGCGTTGGCGGAGGCTTTGTCCGCACACTTCGGTGAGACGCTCGCCGTCACCATCGCGCTGGACCACGGCGAGCCGGCGCCGGAATGCCTGACGCCGGTGCAACAGGAGTCGCGCGACAGCGACGCGCGCTACGTGGCTGCGCGGCAGGCGCTGGAAGCCGATCCGAACATCCGGGCCCTGAAGTCCCTGTTCGGTGCGGAACTGAAGTCGGAAACGATAGAACCGCTCACGCCGCGGCGCCCGGATTGAGCCGCGGCATCATGCAGCGAATCGCAGAGGAGACCTTATGAAAGGCGGTATCGGCCAGCTCATGCAACAGGCCCAGAAAATGCAGGCCGACATGAAGAAGGCCCAGGAGGAGCTGCAGCACCTTACGGTCACCGGCGAATCCGGTGGCGGAATGGTGAAGATCACCATGAACGGACGTCACGAAGTGAAGTCGCTCGAGATCGATGACACGCTCGTCGGCGATGACAAGGAAATGCTCGAGGACCTGATCGTCGCCGCGTTCAACGACACGCAACGCAAGATCGAGCAGACTATTCAGGAGAGGTTCGCGGGCCTGGCCGGCGGTCTGTCCCTGCCGCCGGGCATGAAACTGCCGTTCTGACGCCATGGCGTATTCACCGCTCCTCACCCGGCTGATCGAGTCGCTGCGCTGCATGCCCGGCGTGGGGCAGAAATCTGCACAGCGCATTGCGTTTCACCTGCTCGAGCGCGATCGTAACGGTGCGCGTCAAATGGCCGCGGCACTCGCGGAAGCGGCCGACGGCATCGGCCATTGCCGCCGCTGCCGGATGCTCACCGAACACGAGCTGTGTGCGATCTGTTCGGTGAACGGCCGCGACAACGGCCTGTTGTGCGTCGTTGAGTCGCCGGCGGACGTTATGGCGGTGGAGGACGCGACCGGTTATCGCGGCCTGTACTTCGTCCTCATGGGACACCTGTCGCCGCTCGACGGCATCGGCCCGGACGAACTCGGGCTCGATGAACTCGTGGCCCGCCTGGCCACGAAGGAAGTTACCGAACTCATCATCGCCACCAACCCGACGGTCGAGGGCGATGCAACGGCGCATTTTCTCGCCGAACTTGCTGCGCAGCACCAGGTGCAGGCGAGCCGCATCGCACACGGCGTGCCGCTGGGTGGCGAACTTGAGTACGTGGACGGCGGCACGCTGTCGCATGCGTTCTATGGCCGGCGCATCGTCGATTGAAATGACGAGGAGCGAAACATGACGGATTGCCTGTTCTGCAAGATCGTCGCCGGCGACATTCCCGCCGACATCGTCTACGAATCGGAGTCGGCGATCGCCTTTCGCGACATCAGCCCGAAAGCGCCGACACATGTGCTCGTCGTCCCGCGGGCGCATATCGCTACCGCGAACGATATCGAGCCGGCCCACGAACGGCTGGTCGGCAGCCTGTTCACGGCGGCCAGGAGCATTGCCGAAAGCGAAGGCCTCGCCGAGCGCGGCTACCGGCTCGTCATGAACTGCAACGAAGGCGCGGGCCAGAGCGTCTTTCACCTGCATCTGCACGTGCTCGGCGGCCGGCCGCTCGGCTGGCCACCCGGTTGAGGACAGGGCCGGCTCCGGCCCCGGCCAGACCACCCTGCTGTTCACGGTCACTAACACGGGCAGTGGCAGCGAATTCGCGCGTCGAGTACCGGAACTCCGACACCGAGAAACGCACGGCGCTGCTGGCCGGCTGGTACCGCGAACCGATGCGTGGTCACGGCTTGTCCGCCGGCCTCACGATGTACCAGGCACGGCCCGAGGTGGGCGGGGAACTCGCGCATGCCAACCTGCGCTTCGGCTGGGCCTGGCGCCCCGCGTATAGTCGCTGGACCTTCCTCGACCGCCTCGACCTCGGCTTCGACAACTTCGAGAACGACCTTGACCACGAGCAGAGCTTTCGCATCGTAAACAACTTCAATGCGAACCGACGCATCGGGGCCGCGACGCAGCTCGCCTTGCAATACGCGTCGAAATTCGTACAGAGCCGCTTCGACGACGAATCCATCGAGGGGTACACGGACCTTGCCGGCGTCGATTTCCGCCGCGGCTTCGGCGAGCGCTGGGACGCCGGTGTGAACATGAGCCTGTATCCACACGCTGAAGGAGATCGCCGGGCAGCGATAGGCACAGAGGCCCTTCGCAATACGCCGTGCCATCTGCTTCACGGATAGGCTGCGGCGTCGCGTCAAGGTAACCTGTGCTGCATGATGTCTCTCTCCGAATATTTTGCCGACGACAGCCCGCTCGAAGCGTTGCTGCCGGGATTCCGCGCACGCGCGGGCCAGGCATGGATGGCCGACGCCATCGCCGAGACCATCGAGGAAGGCGGACGGCTCGTTGTCGAGGCCGGCACGGGCACCGGCAAGACCTTCGCCTACCTCCTGCCCGTGCTCCAGAGTGGCAGGAAGACGATCATCAGCACCGGCACGAAAGCGCTGCAGGACCAGCTGTTCCATCGCGACCTGCCGCTCATCGGCGAGGCGGTCGGGCGGCCGGTTGATGCGGCGCTCCTCAAAGGGCGCGCCAATTACCTGTGCCTGCACCGGCTCGACCTCGCACAGGACGGAGGGACGGTGCTCGCGGCGGATCTCGCGCGCGTGCGCGAATGGCGGCATCGCACGATGAGCGGCGATCGCGCGGAGCTTGCCGAGGTCGCCGAGGATTCGGCGATCTGGCCGGCGGTCACCTCGACGGCCGACAACTGTCTCGGCCAGCAGTGCCCGCTCTTTGAAGAGTGCTTCGTGGTCAGGGCGCGGCGCGCGGCGCAGCGCTCCGATCTCGTCGTCGTAAATCATCACCTGCTGCTCGCGGACCTTGCGATGAAGGAGGCGGGTTTCGTCGAGTTCCTGCCGGGTGCCGATACCGTGATCCTCGACGAAGCGCACCAGGTGCCGGATGTCGCCGTGCAGTTCTTCGGTGCGGCGCTCGGCACGCGCGAACTCGAGCGCCTGGCCGGCGAGATCCGCGCCGCGACACTCGCAGTCGCCGGCGCAGAATTGTCGGGACGCATCGATCGGCTCGAGCACGCACTTACGGACCTGAGGCTGGCGGCGCCGCGCGAGGAAGGCCGGCACGAATACGCGAGCCTCGAGCCGGCGTTGTCCACCCCCCTTGCGGCGCTGCGCATGGCACTGGATGAACTCTCGGAAGGACTGGCGAGCGTCGCAGCCGGACTCGACGCCGAAAAACTCGAGCTGCAGCTCGCGCAGGCGACGGAGCGCCTGGCGCTGCTCGTCAGCGAGGACAGCTGGGACGGGCTGCGCTGGGTCGAGGTGAATCCGAGGAGCCTGCGCCTGAACCTGACTCCGCTCGACGTCTCGCCGACGCTCGCGGGCCTCGTCGCGAGCGTGGGCCGTGCCTGGATCTTCACCTCGGCCACGCTCGCGGTGGGGGAGGATTTTTCGCATTTCACATCGCGCATGGGGCTCGCCGATGCGCGCACGCTGACGTTCCCGAGCCCGTACGCCCTGGCGAGGAACGGCCTCGTCTATCTGCCTGAAGGACTGCCGGAACCCGCGGCGAGCGATTACACCGACGAGGTGCTGTCCGCCGTGATCCCCTTGCTCGAGCTGACCGAAGGCGGCGTGTTCCTCCTGTTCACGAGTCACCGGGCGCTGAAGCTCGCACAGTCATGGTTTCGCGCCCGCCCGCAGCGGCTCGCGGGCCGCCGCTTGCTGGCGCAGGGCAGCGTGCCACGCGACGAGCTGCTCCGGAGCTTCCGGCACCTTGGCAACGGCGTCCTGCTCGGCACCAGCAGCTTCTGGGAAGGCGTCGACGTCCGCGGCAAGGCACTGACGCTCGTGGTCATCGACAAGCTGCCGTTCGGGTCGCCGGGCGACCCGCTGCTGATGGCGCGCCTCGAACACATCCGCCGCAACGGCGGCAACGGTTTCACCGAGCACCAGGTGCCGCAGGCGGTGCTGGCTCTCAAACAGGGCGCGGGCCGACTGCTGCGCGACGAACGCGACTATGGCGTCGTCGTGCTCTGCGATCCCCGTATCTGCAGCCGCAACTACGGCGCCCGCTTTCTCGAGGCGCTCGCGCCGATGCCGGTCACCCGGTCGCAGGCCGAGGTCGCACGCTTCTTTGCCGAACACGAGGGCCGGGGCGCCGTCGCATGAATCTTTTGGCCTTCGACACGTCCTCGCTGGCCTGCACGGCCGCTGCCGTGGCCGGCGGCGCGGTGTTCGTCCGCTACGAAGAACGCGAACGCGAGCATACGAAGCTCCTGCTGCCGATGATCCGCGCCGTGCTCTCGGAAGCGGGGCTCGTGCCCAAAGCGCTCGATGCCGTCGTGCTCGGCAACGGTCCGGGATCTTTCATCGGCATGCGCATCGCGGCCTCGGTCGCCGAGGGCCTGGCCTTTGCAGCCGGGCTCGACGTCGTGCCGGTGTCCTCGCTGGCCGCCGTGGCGCGACGTGCCGGGCGGCCGGGCGACACGGTCGCCGTCACCCAGGACGCGCACATGGGCGAGGTCTACTTCGGGCTGTACCGGCTCGCCGAAGACGGCTTCCCGGTGGCACTGCTGCCCGAACGCCTGCAGGGCCAGACACGTATCGAGGAACTCGACGGCGGTGTCGTGGCAGCCGGTGCCGGCTGGCAGCGCTACCCGGAACTCCTGCGGGCCAACGAGGCGGGCATCGCACGACGGGCCGAGGTCCACTATCCGCACGCCGGGGAGCTCCTGGTCCTCGGCGCGCGCGCGTTGGCCGCGGGGGCCGCGGTCGCACCGGACGAGGTCGTGCCGGCCTACCTGCGGCACGTCGTCGCCCGGGCGCCCGCCGACGCGGGCCCGTAACAGTCCTGTAATATGTCAGTGCTGTAATGCGTGCCCGAACGGCGGGGCAATGGGCTCCGCCACACGGGCAATCGTTCGGGTGCCTTGATGGCGGGCAGCAAGATACTGATAGTCGAGGACGAAGCGGCGATCCGCGAAATGATCGCTTTTCATCTCGTCCGTGCCGGGTACGAAACGCTCGAGGCGCCTGACTGCCGCAGCGCGCGGCAACTCCTGGCCGACGAACGGCCGGACCTCGCGCTGATCGATTGGATGCTGCCCGACATGAGCGGGCTCGAACTGACGCGCATGCTGAAGCGCGACAAAGGCAACGGGGAACTCGGCATCATCATGCTCACGGCGCGGGCCGAGGAATACGACAAGGTCGCGGGCCTCGAAGGCGGCGCGGACGACTACGTCACCAAGCCCTTCGCGCCGCGCGAACTGATCGCGCGCGTCCAGGCGGTACTCCGGCGTGCGCAGTCAACGCCGGACGAGGAGTCCGTCACTACCGGCGTGCTGCAACTCGACACGGCGGGACACCGGGTGACAGCGGACGGGCGCGAGATCCGGCTCGGCCCCACGGAGTACCGGCTCCTGCATTTCCTGATGACGCATACGGACCGGGTCTACAGCCGCGCCCAGCTGCTCGATCGAGTCTGGGGCGCCAATGTCTATGTCGAGGAACGGACCGTCGATGTGCACGTGCGCCGCCTGCGCAAAGCGCTCGCGGACGCGGGCGCGGATGATTACATCCAGACCGTGAGGGGTGCCGGCTACCGATTCTCGACGCGCGTCGAACCTTGAACCATGCCCGATGCCTCCCGCAAATTCCTCGTCGGCCTGCTGTTGCTGTTCGTCGCCGGCGGGCTGATCGGCTGGCTTTACGATGCACCGGTGACCGGCATATTCGCGGCGGCCCTGTTCGCATTGTTCTGGCAGGTCCGGCACCTGCTGGCCTTCGTGCAGGCGACGCGCACGCGGAATTTCGAAATCTTCCGCCAGGGCGACGGGATCTGGCAGCAGATCTTCTCGAGTTTTTCCCAGCAGCAGGTGCGCGCGCAGCGCTACAAGCGGGAGTACGGGCAACTGTTGCGCGAGATACGCCGGACGACCGATGCGATGCCGGATGCTGCCGTGATCCTCGACCGGAACAACGAGATTGTCATGAGCAATCGCGCGGCGAAGGTGCTTTCAGGGCTGAAGCCGAAGAAGGATCGCGGCCAGCGCGTTGACAACATCCTCCGCGATCCGAAGCTGACCAAGTTGCTGCGCTCCGGAAACTTCGCGAAAGACATCGAAATTCCCTCGCCGGTGCGCGACGACGGCTGGCTGAACTGCCGGATCGTGCCGTACGGGACCAACCAGAAACTGCTCTTCATGCGCGACGTGACGGAGCGCATCCGGCTGACGCGCATGCGCCGCGATTTCGTCGCCAATGCCTCACACGAATTGCGTTCGCCGCTGACAGTCATCACGGGCTACCTCGACAGTCTCGCGGACGACCCGGCCATGCCGCGCGACTGGGCCTTGCCGGTAACGCAGATGCAGATCCAGGCGCGGCGCATGAACCGCATCGTGGCGGAACTCCTGGAGCTCTCGCGCCTCGAAAGCGCCGGGCCGGCGCTCGAGCAGGACCTCATCGACGTCGTCGGCCTGCTCGAAGCCGGTCGGCGCGCGCTGTACAAGCCGGGCGAGACCGCGCCGGTCGAAGTGCTAGCAGAATCCAGGGCACGCCTGCGCGGCAGCAGCAACGAAATCGAATCAGTGGTTATCAACCTGCTGTCGAATGCGGTCCGCCACACGCCGGTCGACGGGCGGATCACGATGTCCTGGCGATCCGACGCGACCGGCGCGGAACTCGCGGTCGCCGACACGGGAGAGGGGATCGATCCGGAGCATCTGCCGCGCGTGACCGAGCGCTTTTTCCGCGTGGACCGGGGGCGTTCGCGCGAGGACGGCGGCGTCGGGCTGGGCCTGGCGATCGTGAAACACGTGCTCGGCCGCCACGACGGACGCCTCGAGATCGAGAGTGAACGCGGGCAAGGCAGCACCTTCACCTGCCGGTTTCCGTCGGCCCGGGTCGTCATTCGTCCGCCCATCCCGCTCTCCGGCGAACCGCAGCGGGCCTGAGTCGGCAAAAAATCTCCGGCGAGGCCCTGTTTTTCTCATCGGAATCGGCTACAGTCCGCGCGGCGGCGCAGTCAGAGAATCGCAACAGGCCGGTCACGTGAGTGACCGCAGCGCTTTGGACCGGTCGACACACTCACAATCACTCTCAGCAAACGATGTCGATGCGATACCTGGCATTTTCGGCGCTCGCCGCCGTCGCAACCCTGGTTCTTGCTGCGCCCGCCGGCGCAAGCGACGAGAGCTGGGCCGAGCGTGTGGATTTCTCGGGTGACTTCCGCCTGCGCTATGAATCGATCGAGCGGGAAGGGCTCTCGGACCGGAGCCGCGGCCGCTACCGCGTTCGTCTCAACGCCGGCATAGCCCTGTACGACGACGTGACCTTCGTGCTGTCGCTGGCGACCGCGGCCGACAACCCGATTTCCCGCAACGTGACTTTCGGCGGCAACGACACTGACGACGATTTCGGCGTCGACCTGGCCTACGCCGACTGGCGGGCTTCGGACGCGCTCACCGTCTATGCCGGCAAGATGAAAAACCCGATGTACCAACCGGGCGCCGCGCAGCTCATCATCGACAACGACCTGAATCCGTCGGGCGTTGCGGCACGCTACCAGTCGGGACCGTGGTTCGCTTTTGGGGGTGTGTACCAGGTCCAGGAACGCACGCAGGGCGAGGGCACACTCGTGTATCACCTGCAGGGCGGTACAGCCTGGCCGCTCGGGGACGATACGACGCTGACGGTCGGCGGCGGCTACCTCGAGTTCACCGACGTCGCGGGCAACGTTCCTTTCATCCTGGGTCTCCCGGCGGGCAACACCGTCGACGATGCCGGCCGCTACGTGTACGACTACGCCAATGCCGAGCTGTTTGCGGAATTCGCCAGCACGGTCCGGCGCCTGCCGGTGTCGGTTTTCGCGCATGTCGCGGAAAATACCGAGGTCGAGCGCGAGGATGGCGCGTTCGCCGTAGGCGTCAGCGCCGGCAAGGCGAAAAACCAGCGAAGCTGGGACGCCGCCTGGATCTACAAGTCGGTCGAGGCAGACGCCGTGGTGGGCTCATTCACGGAATCCGACTTTGCCGGCGGCGGCACGGATGCCGAAGGGCACGTCTTCCGCGGCCGTTACATGCTGCGCGACCGGCTGTCCCTGACCGGCACCTATTTCCTGACCGAGGCGAACAGCTCTGGGAGCGGGGCGCACGACTACCGGCGCCTGCAGCTTGACGTCGAATTCAAATTCGATTGAGATTGCCCGAGCGAAACGGATAAGTGTCTGCTTGTCACAGCCACGACACGAATTCCGTGCTCTACTAACGGATCAATCCCGCGGTGCCAAGCATGCAAGCCTCAGACCTCACCGACCATATCTCGAGACGCTTCAACAAGGATCTCGAAGACCTGCGCAACATGGTGCTGTCCATGGGCGGAGTCGTCGAGACCCAGCTGTCGCGTGCCATCGCAGCGATCGTCAGCGGCGACAGCGAGCTGGGACTCAAGGTCGCCAACGACGATTACAAGGTCAACAAGCTCGAGGTGGCGATCGACGAGGAATGCAGCCGCATCCTCGCGATTCGCGCGCCGGCCGCCGGAGACTTGCGGCTGATCGTGGCGGTCATCAAGACCATCACGGACCTCGAGCGCATCGGCGACGAGGCGGAGAAGATCGGCTACCTGGCGTCGAAACTCGCTGCCATGGATCGGCCGGTCGATTCCTATCGCGAACTGAAGAACCTCGGCACCCATGTTTCGCACATGCTCCGCGACGCGATGAATGCATTCGCGCGGCTCGACGTGGGCGAGGCGACCGACGTCGTGCTCGAGGACGAGCGGGTCAACGACGAATACGAACTTATCACGCGCCAGTGCATCACCTTCATGATGGAGGACCCGCGCAGCATCAAACGGGTAATAAACGTGACCTGGGCCGCGCGCTCGCTGGAGCGCATCGGCGACCACGCGAAGAACATCTGCGAGTACGTCATCTTCATGGTGGAAGGGAAGGACGTCCGCCACACCGTCATCGGCGCGGACGACGATTTGCCGCCGCAAAACTGATCGGCATGCGCCTGCCATCCCGGCGAGCGCTGAATTTCGCGGGCTTCCTCGCTTGCGCCGGACTCATCGCTTACGCCCTGTACGCCGAACACGTGCTGATGTACGTCCCCTGTCCCTTGTGCATCCTGCAGCGGATCGCGGTGATCGTGCTCGGCATCGTGTTCCTCGCGGCATGCCTGCAGGATCCGGGCGCTACCGGCCGCAAGGTGTATGCCGTGTCGTTCGCACTGCCGGGCCTGTTCGGCATCGGCGTCGCGGGCTGGCATGTGTGGAAGCAGTTCCAGCCGCCGGACCCGCTGGCCAGTTGCGGCGCGGGCCTCGATTATCTCCTCGAAACGCTGCCGCTCGGGCGCGTCGTCGAACTGGTGTTTACCGGTCCCGGTGATTGTGCCGCGGTCGACTGGTCCCTGCTCGGGCTGTCGATGCCGGCATGGGTGCTCGTCGCTCTGGCTGCCCTGACGGCAACGGGGATCTGGAACAACCTGCGGCGAACCTAGATCCCGGCGCGAATCAGTCGCCGGGCACGTCCTCCGGAAGCAGTTCCCGCATGACCCGAAGGTAGATGCGGGCGAGCGCCTCGACGTCCTCGAGGCGCACGTGTTCGTTGACCTTGTGAATCGACGCGTTCACCGGGCCGAGCTCGACGACGTCGGCTCCCGCCGGCGCGATGAAACGCCCGTCGGACGTGCCGCCGCCGGTGGACAACACGGCGGTCCGCCCCGTTTCCGCACGCACGGCCGCCAGAACCGTGTCGATGAGGATGCCGGGTTGCGTCAGGAATGGCTCGCCCGACAGGTGCCAGTCGATCTCGTAGTCGAGGTCGTGGCGGTCGAAGATTTCGTGCACGCGCCGCCGGAGCCGTGCATGGTCCCACTCGGTCGAGTAACGAAAGTTGAAGCGCGCCGTCAGCTGGGCCGGTGTCACATTGACGGCGCCACCGTTCGCCTCGATACGCACGAACTGGAAGCTGGTCGGCGGGAACCATTCGTTGCCCTGGTCCCATTCGAGTGCATACAACTCGGCCAGTAGGGGCGCGAAACGCCGGATCGGGTTGTCTGCGAGGCCTGGATAGGCGACGTGACCCTGCACGCCGCGCAGCGTCAGCGTAGCGCTGAGCGAGCCGCGTCGGCCGATGCGCAGGACGTCGCCCAGAACATGTTCACTGGATGGCTCGCCGAGCACGCACCAGTCGATTCTTTCGCCGCGCGCGCTGAGTGTCTCGACGACCCTGAGCGTGCCGTCGCGCGCGCGTCCTTCCTCATCGCTGGTTACGAGCAGCGCGATGCTGCCGGCGTGGTCCGGGTGCGCCGCAACGAAGCGTTCGGCCGCCACGACCATTGCCGCGAGCCCGCTCTTCATGTCCGCGGCGCCGCGGCCATACAGATTGCCGTTCTCGATCACGGGTACGAAAGGGTCGGTGCGCCATTCGCCCAGTGCCCCGGGCGGCACAACGTCCGTGTGACCGGCGAAACACAGAACGGGCGAGGCCGTGCCGCGCCGGGCCCACAGGTTCGTGACCTCGCCAAAGACCAGGCTCTCGCAGGCGAATCCGGCCGCGGCGAGGCGCCCGGCGAGCAGGGCCTGACAGCCGGCGTCGTCCGGGGTGATCGACGGACGCCGCACGAGTTCCGCCAGGAGCGCGCGCACGTCGCGCGCCGGATCCGCCTGCGCAGGGCTTGTCATCGGTTCGGGAAAGTTTTCTTAAGTTATTGAATAAACATAAAAAACGCTAAAGACCCGTCGCGGGCCCAAGTGCGCCCGAGCCGTTCATCCTGCAACAATGCGGTAACAAAGCGCCGGTATGCTGGACGCCGCGAAAAGCCTAACGATGGCAGGAGGAATCGTGGTCAAGAGAAGCACAGCGAAGCTGTTACTGGCAAGCGCACTGCTCAATGGCGCGCTGCTCGGCCCGGCGAGCGCGCAATCCGCACGGGACTACATCTATATCGTCGGATCATCCACGGTTTACCCGTTCGCAACCGTCGTGGCCGAACGCTTCGGGCGCGGCAGCGAGTTCAAGACGCCCAAGGTGGAATCGACCGGTTCCGGCGGCGGCATCAAGCTATTCTGCGATGGCGTAGGCGTCGACTACCCGGACATCGCCAATTCCTCCCGCGCCATCAAGGAGAGCGAGCTCGCGATCTGTGCGGCCAACGGAGTCGACGAGATCGTCGAGGTCCGCATCGGCTACGACGGCATCGT
Organism: uncultured Pseudomonadota bacterium; assembly: GCA_963770585.1. Taxonomy (GTDB): domain Bacteria; phylum Pseudomonadota; class Gammaproteobacteria; order Steroidobacterales; family Woeseiaceae; genus UBA1847. The sequence continues at coordinate 936,603 of CAVYQH010000001.1, forward strand.
GCTCGCCAATTCCAGCACCGCGCCTGCGGTGTCACTGAGCCGCAAGGACCTGTTCCTCGCGCTGGCGAAGCAAGTGCCGCAGGCTCAAGGCGCACTGGTCGCCAATCCTTACAAGACCTGGGCCGACGTCAATCCAGACCTGCCTGCGACGAAGATCGAGGTGCTGGGTCCGCCGCCCACCTCCGGCACGCGCGACGCCTTCGTCGAACTCGCCATGGAAGGCGGCTGCAAGACCATTCCGTGGGTCGCTGCGCTGGCTGACAGCGACGCGGACCGGTTCAAGTCGATCTGCCACACGGTGCGTGAGGACGGCGCGTTCGTCGAGGCCGGCGAGAACGACAATTTGATCGTGCAGAAACTCGCTGCGAACAAGGGCGCGTTCGGTATCTTCGGCTTCAGCTTCCTCGACCAGAACACGGAAAAAGTGAAAGGTGCCGCAATCGATGGCGTCGAACCGACCTTCGAAGCCATCGCCGACGGCGACTACCCGGTGTCCCGGCCGCTATACTTCTACGTCAAGAAGGCGCACGTGGATGTCATCCCCGGGCTCAAGGCCTACCTCAAGGAATTTACCAGTGAGCGGGCCTGGGGCGAGGAAGGCTACCTCTCGGACCGGGGACTGATTCCGATGCCCGAAGAAGAAAGGCGCCGCGTCGCAACCGACGTGCGCGAGCTCAATCCGGTGCCGATGGCGAGCCACTAGACCGGCACCGTACAGCAGATCCGGCGGCGGCCGCGGGCCGCCGCCGTGCGTTCAGGGCGAACAGGCGATATATGCAGAACACGACCTTGCTCCTGTTGCTCGGCGGCATGACCCTGCTCGCCTTCTATTTCGGCCGCAGCCGTTCGCTGAGACTGGTGGGGGGGGGTGCGCGCAGTACCGAGCTGCATTCACTGCCCGGTTACTATGGCTATTTCACGGCGTTGTGCTGCCTCCTGCCGGCACTTGCGCTGATGCTGGTGTGGGTGCTCGTCGAGCCGCGGGTGATCGTGGCGCTGGTGATCGACACGCTACCGGTGGCGGCGCGCGAACTGTCGCCGGGCGAGCTGGACCTGCTGGTCAACAACATCCGGAACCTGGCCGCCGGAGACGCCATATCGGGCGATGCGGATGCTGTCCTGAGTGCAGCATCGGCGCGCTACAACGCGTATCTCGGTGCCAGCCACTGGCTGCTCGCGGCTCTCGTGCTTGCTACTTCGCTTTTTGGCGCGGTGTTGGCGTGGCGTCGCATACGGCCGGAGCTGCGCGCGCGCAACCGGGTCGAAAAGGTCGTCGAAATCCTGCTGATCGGCGCCTCCAGCATCGCGATACTTACCACGATAGGCATCGTCCTGTCCGTACTGTTCGAAGCTGTACGCTTCTTCCAGAAGGTGCCTGTGACCGAGTTCCTGTTCGGCCTCAACTGGAGCCCGCAGACGGCCATACGTGCCGACCAGGTCGGATCATCCGGCAGTTTCGGCGCCGTGCCCTTGTTCACCGGCACCCTCCTGATCACGGCCATCGCCATGCTGGTGGCCGTGCCGGTGGGCCTAATGACCGCGGTCTATCTCGCCGAATATTCGCCACCGCGGGTACGTGCCGTCGCCAAGCCGTTGCTCGAAATTCTGGCCGGCATCCCGACGGTGGTCTACGGCTTCTTCGCGGCCTTGACCGTTGCGCCCTGGGTACGCCGTGCGGGCGAAGCGTTGGGTTTCGAAGTCGCGTCCGAGAGCGCACTCGCCGCCGGACTGGTGATGGGCATCATGATCATCCCGCTGGTGTCGTCCCTGGCCGACGACGCCATACACGCGGTACCGGCGGCGATGCGCGATGGCGCCCTCGCGCTCGGCTCGACGCGTTCGGAAATGATGACTCGCGTGATCCTGCCCGCCGCATTGCCGGGCATCGTGGGCGGCATCCTGCTCGCCGTCTCGCGTGCCATCGGCGAAACGATGATCGTGGTCATGGCGGCAGGGCTCGCCGCCAACCTGACTGCAAACCCCTTTGAAGCCGTGACGACCGTTACCGTGCAGATCGTCACGCTGCTCGTGGGCGACCAGGAATTCGACAGTGCGAAGACGCTGGCGGCTTTCGCGCTCGGACTCGTGCTCTTCATCGTTACGCTGTGCCTCAACATCCTCGGCCTGAGTGTGGTGCGCAAGTACCGGGAACAGTATGAGTAGGCACATCACGGAGGATCAGCACGTCACGACCCGGCAGAAGGTCGAGAGGGGGCTGCGGCGGCGGCACCGGCGGGAGCGCCTGTTCCAGGCCACGGGCGTAATTGCGACCGCCGTCGGCATCGTATTCCTGTGTATTTTCTTCTACACGCTGGTCGCGAATGGTGCTTCCGCATTTCAGCAAAGCGAGATCCGGCTGGACGTGGAGTTCAGTCGGGAGGCACTCGCTCCGGACGGCGTACTCGATCTCGAGTACGCGGACTTCGACGGCATCGTGCGCGATGCGCTGCGGAAGCGGTTTCCGGAGGTGACTGCACGCGGCGAGCGCCGCGAGCTGAGTCGCATGCTGAGCGTCGGCGCCGGATTCCAGGTCCGCGACATGCTGGTGGCGGATCCGAAACTCGTCGGCGAGACCCGCGAGCTGTGGGTGCCCGCCGCCGCGAACATCGACATGCTGGTGAAGGGCTACATCGACCCGGAAATCGATGTCGCGCTTCGGCCGGTGTCCGACAGGCAGATCGCGTGGAGCGACGCACTGGTTGCCCAGGGCCGGTTGGAGACGCGCTTCAACGCGGCGCTCTTCAGCAACGGCGATTCGCGCGAACCGGAACTTGCCGGAATCAGGGGTGCGCTGATGGGCTCCTTCTACATGCTGCTCGTCACGGTGCTGCTCGCGTTCCCGATCGGAGTCGCAGCCGCTGTGTACCTGGAGGAGTTCGCGCCTAAGAACCGCTGGGCCGACCTCATCGAGGTTAACATCAACAATTTGGCCGCGGTGCCGTCGATCGTATTCGGCCTGCTCGGGCTCGCCGTGTTCATCAACTGGATGGCGCTGCCACGCTCGGCACCACTGGTCGGCGGCCTCTCGCTCTCGCTGCTGACGCTGCCGGTCATCATCATCGCCTCGCGCGCCGCGATCCAGGCAGTACCTCCTTCGATCCGACAGGCCGCGCTCGGACTGGGCGCCTCGGAGATGCAGGTCGTGTTCCACCACGTGTTGCCGCTGGCATTGCCGGGCATGCTCACCGGCGCGATCATCGGCATGAGCCGCGCCCTCGGCGAGACGGCACCCTTGCTCATGATCGGCATGGTGGCATTCATCGTGGACGTGCCGGGCGGATTCACGGATCCGGCGACGGCCCTGCCCGTGCAGATTTTTCTCTGGGCCGACAGCCCGGAACGCGCGTTCGCGGAGCGTACGTCGGCCGCGATCATCGTTTTGCTGGGATTCCTTTTGCTCATGAACCTGGCGGCCGTAATCATTCGGAAAAGAATGGAACGCAAATGGTAGCCGGGGCGTTTGAGCCGGGGAGAGTCCTGTATGACAATGGCACATATGTCAGAGCCTGATGTGAAGAGCGACGGGTCAGCACCGTCGGCCGACGCAGACACCATCGAGGTGCTGATCCCGCCGCGCCGGCCCCGCACATACGGGCCTGCCGGTCAGATCACCGGACTGACCGGAGCAACCGTCGGCAACATCCGTACCGACAATCCGTTCATGATCGCCGACAATGTGAACGTCTACTACGGCGACAATCACGCGATCAAGAACGTGAGTCTCGAGATCGGCAAGGAAGAGGTAATCGCGCTCATCGGTCCGTCTGGATGCGGGAAATCGACCTTCCTGCGCTGCCTCAATCGCATGAACGACTCGATCGAATCGGCGCGCGTCACAGGCAGCATCTCGCTCGACGGCGTGGACGTATACAGCAGGGAACTGGACCCGGTCGCCCTGCGCGCGCGCGTGGGCATGGTGTTCCAGAAGGCCAACCCGTTCCCGAAGAGCATCTACGACAACGTCGCCTACGGTCCGCGCATACACGGACTCGCGACCGATCGGGCGGAGCTCGATGACATCGTGCATACGAGCCTGGAGCGGGCGGGCCTGTTGCAGGAGGTGAAGGATCGCCTCGACGAGCCGGGTACCGGACTGTCCGGCGGCCAGCAGCAGCGCCTTTGCATCGCGCGCACCATCGCGGTGAATCCCGAGGTGATACTCATGGACGAGCCGTGCTCGGCGCTGGACCCGATTGCGACCGCGCGCATCGAGGATCTCATGGACGAGCTTTCGAAAGACTACGCGATCGTGATCGTCACGCACTCGATGCAGCAGGCGGCGCGGGTGTCGCGACGTGTCGCCTATTTCCACCTGGGTTATCTGATCGAGGTCGACGACACCGACCGGATCTTCACCAACCCGCAGCACAAGCTGACCGAGGACTACATCACCGGCCGCATCGGCTGAGGGAACGCGGCGCGGCCACGGGCCGTAGTCGCCGGGTCAGGCGAGGCTGTCGAGGAACGCGCTGAAGCGCGCTTCCGAAAAACCGACGGCGAAGTAGTTGCGATGATCGAATACCGGCCGCTTGAGCAGCGTCGGGTGCTGCAGCAGCAGCGCCATGGCCTTGGGGCGCGTGAGGTTCGCCCGGGCCGCTTCGGGCAGTTCGCGCCAGGTGGTGCTCTGCCTGTTGACGAGCCTCTGCCAGTCGATGCGATCCGCCCAGCGCTCGAGCGTCTGGATGTTCAGGCCTTCCTCGCGCACGTCATGGAACGCATGGGCAATGTCGTGCTCGACGAGAAACTTCCGGGCCCTGCGGCAGGAGTCGCAGCCTGCGATACCGTAGACCTCAAGCATGCGCCTGTGCCTCGGCATCGCGCAGGAGCTGGTTGAGCCCGGTCTTGGCGCGCGTCCTCGCATCGACGTTCTTCACGATGACCGCGCAATACAGGGAGTACCGTCCGTCGGCGGCAGGCAGGTTGCCGGACACGACGACCGAGCCGGGTGGAATGTGGCCATAGCTGACCGTGCCGGAGGCGCGGTCGTAGATCCGCGTGCTCTGGCCGATATAGACACCCATGGATATCACCGAGCCCTTGCCGACGATTACGCCTTCGACGATTTCGGAGCGAGCGCCGATGAAGCAGTCGTCCTCGATGATCGTCGGCCCGGCCTGCACGGGCTCGAGTACGCCGCCGATCCCGACGCCGCCCGACAGGTGCACGTTCTCGCCGATCTGCGCGCAGCTGCCGACCGTCGCCCAGGTATCGACCATGGTGCCGCCGCCCACGTAAGCCCCGATGTTGACGTAGCTCGGCATGAGTATCACACCCGGGGCGACGTAGGCGCCCTTGCGCACGACGGCATCCGGCACGACCCGCACGCGGTCGCGGGCGAAGTCGGCGGCGGTATAGTCCGCGTACTTCAGCGGCACCTTGTCGAAAAAGCGGCTGTGGGCACCTTCCATGACCCGATTGTCCCCCAGGCGGAAGGAGAGGAGCACGGCCATCTTGAGCCACTGGTTGACCCGCCAGCCGTCGTCCGCAGGCTCGGCGACTCGCAGTTCGCCGCGATCCAGCCGGTCGACGGCATCGTCCACGGCGGCCGTCAGCGCGTCGCGGTCGACGGATTCGACGCCGTCGGCGAACGCGCATTCGATCAGGCGCCGCTGCCCTTCCATCAGGCGCGCTGCACCCGTACGACAGCCGGCCGGTCGTCGAGCTGGTCGATCAGGGCCGCCTTGAGGCTTTCCTGCGCCGCCGCGTCGAGCGGCGCCCCGGACTCGTCGGTAATGTAGAAGACGTCCTCCGCGCGCTCGCCGATGGTCATGATCTTGGCGGTGTGAATATCGACGCCATGCCTGAGAAAGACCTGGCCGACCATGCTGAGCAGGCCCGGACGATCCGCGGACACCAATTCCATGACGTTCATGCCGCGGCGGGACACGCGGATGAACTGGACGGTGGTCTTGGTCGTGAACATGCGCGCCTGGCGCGGCACCACCCGCGTCACTTTCGTTTCGTCGCCGTCGTCCGCGGTCAGCACGCGCGTCAGCATGCGCCGGATCTTGGTCAGCCGTGACTCGTCTATTTCAATGCGCTTGTCCGTTTCCATGAAGATGTAGGTATCGAGGCTGTAATCGTTGTCCAGCGGCACGATGCGCGCGTCGACGATCGTCATCCCCAGCTCGTCGACGACTGCTGTCGCGTGCGCGAACGTGTGCCGCAGCCGCGGCGTGTAGAACACGGCCTCGACCCCGTCGCCGCCGGGTTTGCGCCTGAGATCGATCAGGCCGACCTGGGATTCGGTGTCGGAGTCGGCGAGCCACTCGGTGTGCCACACGATCTCGCCGGCCTTGTGGCGGATGAAATAGTCATCGTCGAACAGGTTCCACACCGCGTCGATCGCCGCATTGTCGATGCCGGACGCGTTCAGGGCCGCACGCGACTCCTCCTTGGTTTCCGACACCAGGAGTTCGCGATCGATCGGGTTTTCGAGGCCGCGCCGGAGCGCGCGCGAAGTCAGGTCGTAAAGATCCCGGAACAGGCTGGCCTTCCAGGAATTCCAGAGCTTCGGATTGGTGCCGCGCACATCGGCGACGGTCAGCAGGTAAAGGTAATCGAGATGCAGCTGGTCTCCGACGAGCGCCGCAAACTCGTTGATGACGTCGGGATCGCCGATGTCCTTCTTCTGCGCGGTCATCGACAGCACAAGGTGGTTGCGCACCAGCCAGGCGACGGTGGCGGCGTCGTATTTGCCGAGGCCGTGCTCGAGGCAGAAGGCTTCCGCGTCCACCGCACCGAGCTCCGAGTGATCGCCGCCGCGGCCCTTGGCGATGTCGTGGAACAGACCTGCGAGATACAGGATCTCCGGCTTCTCGAGCTGCTGCATGATGCGGCTGCAGTCCGGGAACTCGTGATCGAAACGGCTCAACGCGAATCGCCGCAGGTTGCTGACCACGAACAGCGTGTGTTCATCGACCGTGTAGGCGTGGAACAGGTCGTACTGCATGCGCCCGACGACCCGGCCGAAGGCAGGCAGGTACAGGCCGAGCACGCCGTAGAGATTCATGCGGCGCAGTTCGTGGGTCACGCCCTCGGGTGCCCGCAGGATCGACAGGAACAGCCGGTGATTGCGCGGGTTCTGCCGGAACTCCTCGTCGATGAGATTGAGGCTGCGCTTGATGAGCCCTATCGTATAAGCGCTGACCCCGCGAATCCGCGGGTGGTCCTGCAGCTGCACGAAAAGCTCCAGCAGTGCGGACGGGTCGTTGTCGAAGATCCGGTCGTTGACCGTTTCCAGGAACCCGTTGCGCACCTGGAAGCGCTCGTTGAGCGGCACGGGTTCCGCGGCCGGATCGAGCAGGATCGCCTCCTCGAACAGTTGCAGCAGCATTTCGTTGAGGCGCGAAAGCTCCATCACCGTGCGGTAGTAGCGCTGCATGAGCTGTTCGACGGCAAGCGTGTAGGTCGCGTCCTCGTATCCCAGCAACTCGGCCAGCTTTATCTGGAAGTCGAACAGGATACGATCCTCGCGCCGGCCCGTGAGCTGGTGCAGCGCGAATCGCACGCGCCAAAGGAAAGCCTGACATTCCTGCAGGCGCTTGAGCTGCCCGGGCGTCAGGAACCGGTGGTCGACGAGTTCCGCGAGCGTCGCGCAGCCGAAATGGCGCTTCGCGACCCAGCCGATCATCTGGATATCGCGCAAACCGCCGGGACTTCCCTTGACGTTGGGTTCGAGCTTGTAGGCCGTGTCGTCATAACGGTGGTGGCGCGCGATCTGTTCCTTGCGCTTCTCCTCGAAGAAACGGTTCGACGGCCAGATGTGCTGCGGGCCCACCGCGGCTTCCATGGCACGGAACAGCTGCGGCGGGCCGTCGAGCAGCCGCGCTTCCATGAGTGTCGTTGCCACGGTCAGGTCGCCCGCAGCTTCGTCGCGGCACTGTGCGACGCTGCGTACGCTGTGGCCGATCTCGAGGCCCGCGTCCCACAGCGAGGCCACGAAGGCGGACAGCGATTCGTTGCAGGCCGGGTCGAATTTCGGGGGCAGGAGCAGCATGATGTCGACATCGGAATGCGGATGCAGCTCGCCGCGGCCGTAACCGCCGACAGCGACCAGCGCAACCACGTCGACGAGGTCCGCTGCATGCTCGTGCCAGAGATCCCGGATGATCCCGTCGACGACGCCGGCCCGCTCGTGGACGAGCCTGACGACGGACTCGCCTTTCAGGAAGCGCTGTTTCTGGTCCGCGTCGGCCGCTTCCAGCGCCGCGCGGGTGTCAACGAGCGTCTGCACCGAGCGTAAGTACCTCGTAGCCGTCGTCCGTAATCAGGACGGTGTGTTCCCATTGCGCCGAGAGACTGTGGTCCTTGGTCACGACGGTCCAGCCGTCGTTCAGCAGCTTCACATGCCGCCTGCCGGCATTGACCATGGGTTCGACGGTGAGTGTCATGCCGGACTTGAGTTCCAGGCCGGCGCCGCGGTGGCCGTAGTGCAGCACCTGCGGGTCCTCGTGAAACACCCGGCCGATACCGTGACCGCAGTATTCCCGCACGATCGAGAATCGATTCTGTTCCACGAAGGTCTGGATCGCTTCGCCGACGTCGCCGAGGAATTTGCCCGGCGCCAGTTCCTCGATGCCGCGCCACATGCCCTCGAAGGCGACGTCGGAAAGGCGCTGAGCCTGGATGCCAGGCTTGCCGACGAAGAACATGCGGCTCGTGTCACCGTGATACCCGTCCTTGATGACCGTGACATCGATGTTCACGCAGTCGCCGGATTTCAGCGCCCGGTCGCCAGGGATCCCGTGGCAGACCACGTGATTCACCGACGTACAGATCGATTTCGGGAAGCCGCGGTAGTGGAGCGGGGCGGGGATGGCGTCCTGGACGCCGGTGATGTACTCGTGGCAGACCCGGTCGAGTTCACCGGTCGTGACGCCGGGTTTCACGTACTCGCCGATCATATCGAGCACGTCGGCTGCGAGCCGCCCTGCGACACGCATTTTTTCCTGCTCCTCGGCACTCTTGATCGTTACGCTCATGCGACTGCTCGTCGGGACCGGGCGCAGACAACGGGCGCGCGCTGCCAACCGGATTCAAGGCCGGCCCTCGCGCGTGCTTCGTGTGCCCCCCGTCTATCGATAAATGCTTGATTTTCGCGTTGTTGGCCGCGGTCCGCTATGGTATAAAGCGCGCGCCCCAGAGGCAATTAATCCACACGCGCGTCGTCACGGTCCGTTGGGTGCCCCGTAAAAACAAGGGGTTGCGTACCGGGGCGCGCGGAGGCCAAACCCGGAGACCAATCATGGCAGACGTAACCATGCGCCAGATGCTTGAGGCTGGCGTGCATTTCGGTCATCAGACCCGTTTCTGGAACCCGAAGATGGCACCCTACATCTTCGGCGAACGAAACAAGATCCACATCATCAATCTCGAAAAGAGCCTGCCGCTCGCCAGGGAAGCGTACGCCTTCGTGAAGGCGACCGTTGCGGACGGCGGTACGGTTCTGTTTGTCGGTACGAAGCGGGCGGCGCGCGACGCGATACGCACGCACGCGTCGCGCTGCAGCATGCCGTTCGTCAGCCAGCGCTGGCTCGGCGGAATGCTGACCAACTACAAGACCATACGCCAGTCGGTGAAGCGTCTCCTGACGCTCGAGCAGATGGCGGCCGACGGTGCTTTCGAAGGCCTGACGAAAAAGGAAATCCTGGGCCTTAAGCGCGAGCAGGAGAAGCTCGAACGCTCGCTCGGCGGCATCAAGGAAATGAAGTCCCTGCCCGATGCCATTTTCGTCGTGGACGTCGATCACGAAGACATCGCCGTGCGCGAGGCCCACAAGCTCGGTATCCCAGTGGTCGCGATCGTCGACACGAACTGTTCCCCGGATGACGTCGACTACGTAATTCCCGGCAACGACGACGCCATGCGTGCCATCGAATTGTACGCGGCGCTGATCGCGGACGCGGTCGATGACGGCAAGGCCTCGCTGCCCGAGGTGCCGCTCGGTGAAGACGAATTCGTCGAACTCGACGATGCCGGCAATGTCAGGAAAGCGCGCGGGCGCAAGAAAGTGGCGGGCAAGAAAGCGGCCAGGAAAACGACCGTGAAGAAGAAGGGCGGCCGGAAGCCGGCAGTCGCCGCGACCGGGGTCGAGACTGACGAAGACGCAAACGCCGACGCAGCCGTCAAATTGCCGGCTGCGGTGCCGGACTTCGGCGACGAGTCCGACGACGTCGAATAGACAAGCAGATTCGAGAGGTAAGCGAGCGATGGCAATTACTGCAGCGATGGTCGCAGAACTGCGGGCGCGCACCGGCGCCGGCATGATGGAGTGCAAGAAGGCGCTCGTCGACGCCGGCGGTGACATGGATGCAGCCGCAGAGAACCTGCGCAAATCGGGGCAGGCCAAGGCGGACAAGAAGGCCGGCCGCGTGGCCGCGGACGGCCGGGTCGTCATTCGCCAGGAAGCCGGCCGGGCCGCGATCGTGGAGATCAATTCGGAGACCGACTTCGTCGCGAAGGACGCCAACTTCGCCGGTTTCGCCGAAGCCGTCGCCGCTGCGGTGCTGGCATCCGGCACGACCGAGCCTGCTCTGTTGGCCGACGTGAAACTCGCGGACGGCCGCCAGGTCGAGAGCGCGCGGACCGAGCTGGTGGCCAAAGTCGGAGAAAACATCAGCGTGCGCCGTGCAGCCATGGTCAACGCAAAAGGCCCCATCGGTGCGTACACCCACATGGGCGACAGAATCGGGGTCGTTGTCGCGCTCGAGGGCGGCGACGAAGCCCTGGCCCGTGACGTCGCCATGCACGTGGCGGCGCTCAATCCGGCCTGTGTTGACGAGTCCGGCGTGCCGGCGGATACGATCGAGAGGGAACGCCGCATCTTCGCGGAGCAGGCCGCTGCGTCGGGCAAGCCTGCCGATATCGTCGAGAAGATGGTGCAGGGCCGGGTGCAGAAGTTCCTGAAGGAGATCACGCTGGTCGGGCAGCCGTTCGTGAAAGACGACAAGGCGACCGTCGGCCAGCTCCTGAAGCAGAAGGGCGCTCGGGTCAAGGCTTTCGTGCGCTTCGAGGTGGGCGAGGGCATCGAGAAGAAGCAGAACAACTTCGTCGAGGAAGTCATGGCCCAGGTGAAAGGGGCGCGCTGAATGGCTGAAGGCCTGCTTCGCTATCGGCGGGTCTTGCTGAAACTCAGCGGCGAAGCGCTGATGGGCGAGCTGGACTATGGCATCGAACCGCGTGTCATCCAGCGCCTCGCACGCGAAATCGCCGCCGCGCACAAGTCCGGGGTCGAGATCGCAATCGTCATCGGCGGCGGCAACATCTTCCGGGGTGCGGGCCTCGCCCGTGCCGGCATGGATCGCGTCACCGGCGACTATATGGGCATGCTGGCGACCGTCATGAACGCCCTCGCGATCCAGGACGCACTGGAAGCCATCGACCTGCATGCGCGAGTGATGTCCGCGCTGCAGATTCACGACGTCTGCGAGGATTACATCCGCCGGCGCGCCGTGCGGCATCTCGAGAAGGGCCGGGTCGTGATCCTCGCGGCCGGCACCGGCAATCCGTTCTTCACGACGGATACGGCGGCCAGCCTGCGTGCGATCGAGATCGGCGCCGACGTATTGCTGAAAGCGACCAAGGTCGACGGCGTCTACGACGCCGATCCGGTGAAGAACCCGGCAGCCAAGCGCTTCGATGTCGTGACCTATGACCAGGTGATCGCCGACAAGCTCGGCGTGATGGACGCGACGGCGATCGTCATGTGCCGCGACAACGACCTGCCCTTGAGGGTTTTCGACCTGCACCGGCCCAACGCACTGGTGCAGGCGATTTCCGGCGACAGCGTCGGTACTCTGGTCAGGGCCTGACAGACAGCAGGGAGACAAGCCGAGGTGCTCAAAGAAATCAAGAAGGACGCGGCGGAACGCATGGCGAAAAGCGTATCCGCTCTGAAGCACGAGCTCACGAAGATCCGCACGGGGCGCGCGCACACCAGTCTGCTCGATCACATCACAGTCGACTATTACGGTGCCCAGTCGCCGCTGAAACAGGTGGCGAACGTGACCGTCGAGGACGCGCGCACACTGGCCGTCACGCCTTGGGACAAGAGCATGGTCGCGGTGATCGAGAAGGCGATCCTGAATTCGGACCTGGGGCTCAATCCTGCAACCGCAGGCACGGTCATTCGCGTGCCATTGCCGCCGCTGACCGAGGAACGGCGCAGGGACATGATCAAGGTCGTGCGCAACGAGGCAGAAGGCGGGCGCATCGCGATCCGCAACGTACGCCGCGATGCGATCGGCGACGTCAAGGACCTGAAAAAGGAGAAGCTCATCGGCGAGGATGAGGAACGCCGCGCCGAAGACGAGATTCAGGGCATTACGGACAAGTACATCGCCGAGATCGACGCAGTGCTGGCCGAAAAAGAGGCCGAACTGCTGGAAATCTGAGTGCCGCAGACTCCGTGCAAAGACCCGGGCCTGCCGGCTCACGTGGCCGTCATCATGGACGGCAACGGGCGCTGGGCGCGAAACCGGTCGAAGCCGCGACACGCCGGTCACCGCGCGGGCGTCAAATCGGTACGCCGGACGATAGAGCACGCCGCACGCACGGGCATCCGGCACCTGACGCTGTTCGCCTTTTCCAGCGAGAATTTCCGCCGGCCCGCCGACGAGGTCGGCGCCCTGATGGCCTTGTTCGTCGAGGCGCTGCAACGGGAAATCGTGGCGCTGCATCGTAACAACGTGCGGCTCACGTTCATCGGCGAGCGGCGGCGTCTGGCCCGCAGCCTGGTCGAAAAAATCGAGTCGGCGGAGCGGGATACGGCCGGCAACGACGGCCTGCACCTCATCGTGGCGATTGCCTACGGCGGGCGCTGGGACCTGGCCGAAGCCGCGCGCCGACTCGCCGTGCGGGTGGCGGAGGGCAGCTTGTCTCCGGATGCGGTGGACGAAACGACATTCGCGGCGGAGTTGCAGCTGGCCGGCCTGCCGGATCCGGACCTGCTGATCCGCACCGGCGGTGAGCAGCGGGTCAGCAATTTCCTGTTGTGGAATCTCGCCTATGCGGAACTCTGGTTCACCGAGATCCTGTGGCCGGATTTCACCGAAGCGGACTTTGACAGGGCGCTGGAATTTTACAAGCAACGGCAACGACGTTACGGTCACACCGGGGAGCAGCTCGAGGCAACGAAATGCTGAAGCAACGCATCATCACCGCGGTCATCGCGCTGGCGGCGCTCGGCATCGTCCTGTTCGTGCTGTCGCCATTCGCCGCCGAAATGGTCATTGCGATCGTCGTGCTGGCCGGCGCCTGGGAGTGGTCGGCCTTTCTCGGGACGCGTTCGCTGCCCTTGCGGATCGTATATGTGAGCCTGCTCGCCGCCGGCATGGCGGCGATCAATCTCGCGCCAACCGCGGCGGCGGTCCCTGTGCTCAAGCTCGCGCTGCTATGGTGGCTCCTGGCACTGGTATGGACATTCGTCTTCCCGACCCGCATTCCAATCGCCTGGCGCTGGTTGTGCGGCGCGTTCGTGCTGATCCCGATGTACGTGGCGCTGGTCACGCTGTACGAACTGGGTCCGTCGCTGCTCCTGTTCGCGCTCCTCATCGTGTGGGCCGCCGATGTCGGCGCCTACTTCGTGGGCAAACGCTTCGGGCGCGTCAAGCTCGCACCCAAGATCAGCCCGGGCAAGACCTGGGAAGGGGTCATCGGCGGACTCGTCTTCGTCATGGCGCTGATCCTGGTGCGCAGCCTGATGATCGAGACCCATCTCGCCACGCTGCTGCCGTTCTGCCTCGGGGTCGCGGGCCTTTCCATCGTCGGCGACCTGACGGTCAGCATGTTCAAGCGGACCGTCGGCCTGAAGGACAGCGGCACGCTGTTTCCGGGTCACGGCGGCTTGCTGGACAGGATCGACAGCGTGTCCGCCGCCGCGCCGCTGTTCGCGCTGGGGCTGCCCTGGCTGGGGCTCGCGTGAGCGGGTCTTCGGGGGCGTTCAGCCGCGGTTCAGTCTGCCGCCGCAAGCATTGCCGGTACGTGGCGGGAACTGGGACGGGCGGCGCCAGTCCGAATTACCGACGCGCATGTCGGATTGCGGGGAAGGGCCGTGTTTGACGCCTTGAGCAGCCTCCTGGCTTTCATCGTCGCGATCAGCGTGCTGGTCGCGGTGCACGAATACGGCCATTTCCTGGTCGGCCGGCTGTGCGGGATGAAAGTGCTGAGGTTCTCGATCGGGTTCGGCCGGCCGATCTGGACCCGGATCGGCGCTGCCCCGGACCGCACGGAGTATTGCCTCTCTGCCATTCCGCTCGGCGGCTACGTCCGCTTCCTGGACAGCCGGGAGGCGGAAATCGCGCCTCGGGACGCCGCGCGCGCTTTCAATCACCGCCCGATACCCGCACGCATCGCGGTGTTGCTGGCCGGGCCGATGTTCAATTTCATCTTCGCGTTGCTCGCCTACTGGCTGTTGTTCGTGTACGGCGTGCCGACGATGTGGCCGGCCATCGGGGATGTCACGCCCGGTTCCTACGCCGACGAGGCGGGGCTCGAGTTCGGCGACCGGATCGTCGCCGTGGGTGACACGCCGGTTGCGGACTGGGAGTCGGCACTGGTCCAGATCCTCGATCACATGGTGCCCGACGGGCGGGTAACGCTCACGGTCGAAGACGAGTCCGGCAACGGACGTGCGGCGCTGCTCGACGTCGGCAGCGAAGTGCGCCGGTTGACGGAACCCGGCATGCTGTTCGACGGACTCGGCTTCCAGCCGTGGCAGCCGCCGCCGGTGGTAGGCGAGGTGACGCCGGACAGTGCCGCCGCCCGCGCCGGCATCCAGCCCGGCGACCGCATCGTCGCGGTCGACGGGGAGCCGGTTCGGCATTTCTCGGACCTGCTGCGCCTGCTCGAGCCACTCGCCGATGCGCCGGTCGTGATCGAAGTCGAGCGCGGGGGCGCGAATGTGGCGCTGGATGCGGTCATCGGGTCGGCCGAACGAGACGGCGCCAGGGTCGGCCAGCTCGGCGTGGCGGTCGCGGCCGATCCGCGCGAATATTCCTACCTGCGCAAGTTCGGGCCGCTCGAGTCGATCGGCCGGGCGGCGCATCGGACCTGGCAGTCGTCCATATTCACCGTGAACATGCTGGGCCGGATGCTGACCGGCGACGTCTCGATCAAGAACATCAGCGGCCCGATAAACATTGCACAGTTCGCCGGCGCGTCGGCGCAGGCCGGCATCGTCAATTTCCTGGGCTTCCTTGCCATCGTCAGCATCAGCCTCGGCGTGCTGAACCTGATCCCGTTGCCGGTGCTGGACGGTGGGCAGATCGTCTACCAGCTGATCGAGTTCGTGAAGGGCAGCCCCTTGTCGGAACGCGCCCAGCTGGTGGGCCAGCAGGTCGGCATCTTCGCCTTGCTGCTCCTCATGAGCTTCGCGTTCTACAACGACATCGCCCGGATGCTGGGCTAGCGCGGAACCGGATGCCGAATGACTGAGTATCGCGGACATCGACGACACCGGCTGGCCATACTGCTGCTGGCGGCCTGCGGCTGCCTTGCGGCGAGCCCTGTATTCGCGCAGCTCGAGCAACCCTTCGTCGTCCGGGACATGCGCGTCGAGGGTCTGCAACGCATCTCCGAGGGCACGGTGTTCAACTACGTGCCGATCAACATCGGCGATACCGTGGATGGCGTGCGCATCCAGGAAGCGATCCGTGCCCTGTATGGGCAGGGCCTGTTCGACGACATCGAGATTCGCAAGGACGGCGACAGCCTGGTGATCGTGGTCCGCGAACGACCGTCGATCGAGAGTTTCGAAATCGAGGGCAACAAGGACATCAAGACCGAGGACCTCATGGAATCGCTGCGCGGCGTCGGGCTCGCCAAGGGGCGCACGTTCGACCGCTCCGTGCTCGACAACGTCGAGATGTTCCTGCGCGAACAGTACTTCGACCGCGGCAAGTACGGGGTCGCGATCGACACCAAGGTCGAGGAGCGGCCGAATAACACCGTGCGAATCGACATCGACATCGAGGAAGGTGATCGCGCGAAGATCCGGCAGGTCAACATCGTCGGCAACAAGACCTACACCGAGGACGAGATCCGCGAGGGCTTCGAGCTTGACACCGCGAACTGGCTGTCGTGGATCCGGCAGGACGATCGCTACTCGAAGGAAGCACTCGAAGGCGATCTCGAAACACTCCGCTCCTATTACATGGACCGCGGCTATGCCGATTTCCGCATCGAAGACACGCAGGTCGCTATTTCGCCGAACAAGAAGGACATCTTCGTCACGATAACGCTGGAAGAAGGGGATCGCTACACGGTCACCGACGTGAAGCTCGTCGGCGAGATGGTGGTTCCCGAAGCCTACCTGCGCGCGCTGGTGCTCGCAAAACCGGGCTCCATCTTCAACCAGGCATTGCTCACCAACACCAGCGAGCTGATGACCGTTCGGCTCGGCGAGGAAGGTTATTCGAACGCCGAGGTCGAGCCCGTCTGGGAACTGGATCACGAGGCCAAGACCGCCGAGATCACCTTCTTCGTCGATCCGAAGAGCCGCGTCTATGTCCGACGCATCAACTTCAACGGCGTCAGCCAGATCGAGGACGAGGTATTGCGCCGCGAGATGCGCCAGATGGAAGGCGCCTACCTGTCGAACCTGCTGATCGACCGCTCCAAGGTGCGCCTGCAGCGCCTGCCGTACGTGGAAAGCGTCGAGGTGGAGAACACGCCCGTGCCGGGCAGCCCGGACCTCGTCGACGTGGAATTCGACATCGAGTACCGCATGCCCGGTCAGTTCTCGGGCGGCATCGGCTACTCAGAATCGCAGAAGCTGATCCTGAACGGCAGCATCGTGCACACCAACTTCCTCGGCACTGGCAACCGCGTGGCCCTGGAACTGAATTCGGGCCGCTACTCGAAACTCTACAGCCTGTCGCACACGGATCCGGCCGTCACGATGGATGGTGTCCGGAGGACCGTCGGGATCAACTATCGCGACATCACGCGCTATGCCGACGCGACCTCGGATTTCTCGACGACGACGGCCGGCGCGTCCGTGGACTACGGTTACCCGATCAGCGAGATGCAGACCCTGAGCTTCGGGCTGTCCTATCAGCGCGCCGAACTGGCCACCAGCGAGGGCAGTTCGCAGCAGGCCCGGGACTGGGTGCTTAACAACGGCGACACCTTCATCACCAACGTGGGCAACGGTGTTATCTTCTACGGCACCCAGTTCGATACCTACGAATTGCTGGCCGGCTGGACGCACGACAGCCGCAACCGGGCGCTGTTCGCGAACCGGGGCTCGCGCCAGCAGCTCTATCTCGGGTTCGCCATACCGGGCAGCGAAGTGGAGTACTACTCGGCACGTTTTAGCTATACCAAGTACCTGCCGATCACCAGGAAGTGGGTGGTGGGCTTTAACGCGGATGTCGGCATCGCGGAGGCACTCGGCGATACAACGGCCGTTCCGCCGTACAAGCAGTTTTACGGCGGCGGGCCCGAATCGGTACGCGGCTTCCGGGAATCCTACCTCGGGCCCGGGACAGCTTCGGCAATCCCTATGGCGGCAACGTGTTGGTTGCGGGTCAGGTAGAGCTTATACTCCCGCTTCCGGACAAGTGGTCCAGCCAGGCGCGGGCCAGTATTTTCTACGACGTGGGTAACGTATTTAATACCGGCGAAGTCCTGTTCACGGACAAGCTCGGTAGTCCTGTCGAATACAAACCCGATTTCGACGAATTGCGCGCTTCGGTGGGTATCGGCGTCCAGTGGCTCGCGCCGCTGGGGCTGTTCCGCTTCAGTTACGCTTATCCGTTGAATGCGTACTCCGGCAACGACAGGTATTACGGAGACGAAATCGAAAGATTTCAGTTCTCCATTGGTCAAGCGTTTTAGGGATTTGATGCATATGAATTTTGTCAAGCAAGGCCTGGCTATGGCTGCTCTCGGGATCGCGCTCATCGGCGCGTTTGCAATGCCGGCTGCAGCACAGGATCTCAAGATCGGCGTCGTCAATGTGCCATTGCTGCTGGACCGTGCGCCGCAAACCAAGGCCGCCATGGATGATTTGCAGGAAGAGTTCGCGCCACGCCAGCGGGAGTTCGCTGCCAAGGCGAAGGAACTCGAGGACATGCAGGCCAAGGTGCAGAAGGATTCGGCCGTGATGGGCGAGTCGGAGCGCCGTACCGCGGAGAAAGATCTGCGTGACCTGCAGCGCGAAGTCGCGCGCCTGCAGAACGAGTTCCAGGAGGATCTCAATCTGCGGCAGAACGAGGAACTCGGTAACCTGCAACGCGCGCTGCTGGCCGAAGTCCAGACTTTTGCGCAGCAGCAGGGTTACGATCTCGTCGTGGGTGACGGCGTCCTGTTCGCGAGCACGGCCATAAATATTACGGAAGAAGTTCTGCGCGTGATCGAGACGAATTACAACGCCACGAGCAGCAACTAAGCGCGAATGCCGATTCGCCTGGGAGAACTGGCCACTCGATTTGGCTGCGATCTCGATGGCGATCCCGACGCCGTAGTCGACGGTGTCGGCGCCCTGACCTCGGCGGGGCCGCGACACTTAAGCTTTTTCACCAACAGCCGTCTGCTGCCTGAGCTCGAAGCAACGCGGGCTGCGGCGGTGGTGCTGCGGCCGGACGACGCGACGCACGCGCCCGTGGCGACGCTGATCAGCCCGAATCCGTACGCGACCTACGCGCGCATGGCGGCACTGCTGCATCCGCAGCCGGCGGCAACGGCGGGCGTGCATGCGATGGCGGTCGTCGACGGTTCCGCACGGATCTCGCCGAGCGCAGAGATCGGACCGCATGCCGTGATCGGCGCGCGAGCCGTGATCGGCGACCGGGTTATCGTCGGCCCGGGTTGCATCGTCGGTCCGGAGTGCGAGCTCGGGTCCGATACTCGACTTGTCGCCCGGGTCACGCTGGTGCGCAAGGTGCGCATCGGCGAACGCTCCATCGTGCATCCGGGGGTGGTGATCGGTGCCGACGGTTTCGGCAACGCGATCACGCCGGAGGGTTGGATCAAGGTGCCCCAGCTCGGCGGGGTGAGTATCGGCAGCGACGTCGAGATCGGGGCCAACTCGACGATCGATTGCGGCGCGCTGGACGACACCTCGATCGCCGATGGAGTGCGCATCGACAACCTGTGCATGATCGCGCACAACGTACGCATCGGGCCGCACACCGCGCTTGCGGCGATGACCGGCATCGCCGGCAGCACGAAAATCGGCGCGCGCTGCCTGTTTGCCGGCCAGTCCGGCGTCGTCGGACACATCAGCATCTGTGACGACGTGGTGGTGAGCGGGCAGGCGATGGTGAGCAAGGACATCAGTGAGCCTGGCGTATACGCGTCCAGTTTTCCCGTGGAACCCGCGCGCGACTGGAATCGCAAGGTGGCGCGCCTGCGGCGCCTCGAAGCCCTGTTCGACCGCGTGACGGAACTGGAGAAGGGCAGCAGGTGAGCGTACATGCCACGGCGATTGTCTCGGCTACGGCGCGGCTCGGGGAAGGCGTAAGCGTGGGTCCGTATTCGATCGTCGGTGACGACGTCGAGATCGGCGACGGCACCGAGATTGGCGGCCATGTGGTGGTCAACGGCCCGACTACGATCGGCCGCGACAATCGCATCTACCAGTTTGCATCGATAGGCGATGATCCGCAGGACAAGAAATACGCCGGCGAGCGCACCAAGCTGCGGATCGGGGACCGCAATACGATCCGTGAGTACTGCACGATCAGCCGGGGGACCGTGCAGGACCAGGGCGAGACGCGCATCGGCCACGACAACTGGATCATGGCCTATGTGCACATCGCGCACGACTGCGTGGTCGGCGACAACTGCATACTTGCGAACAATGCGACGCTCGCGGGACATGTCATGCTGGGCGATTGGGTGATTCTCGGCGGCTTCGCCGGGATACACCAGTTCTGCAAAATCGGCGCGCACGCATTTCTCGGCATGTACAGCGCGATCAACCGGGACATTCCCGCCTATACGATGATGTCCGGTAACCCGGCGGAGCCCAAAGGCATCAACAGCGAAGGGCTCAAGCGCCGCGGCTTCACCTCGGACCAGATCCGCAACATCAAGAACGCCTACCGGATCGTCTTCCGCCAGGGCAGGAAGCTCAACGAGGCGATCGAGGAGATCGCGCGTCTCGAACCGGGTCAGCCGGAACTCGGCCTGTTGCTCGAATCGCTGCGTTCGTCGGAACGCGGCGTGGCCCGGTAGTCACCCATGCGCGTTGCGCTGGTTGCCGGGGAGGCCTCCGGCGACCTGCTCGCCGCCGGTCTCATCAACGCGCTGCGCGAGCGGGTCGCGGATGCAAGTTTCGAAGGTGTGGCCGGTCCGCGGATGCGTGCAGCGGGTTGCAGTGCGCTAGCTGACGCGGACGAGTTGGCCGTCATGGGCTTCGTCGAGCCGCTGCGCCGGTTGCCGCGGCTGCTCGGTCTGCGTGCAATGCTCCGCCGGCGCTGGATCGGCGTACCGCCGGACGTTTTCATCGGCGTCGATGCGCCCGACTTCAATCTCGGTCTTGAAGCGGCGCTCAAGGCCGCCGGGATTCCGACGGTGCATTACGTCAGCCCTTCCGTATGGGCGTGGCGGCAGGGCCGGCTGGCGAAAATCCGTGCCGCGGCGGACCGTATCCTGTGCGTCCTGCCGTTCGAGAAAGCGTTCTACGACCGACACGCCATCGACGCAGTATTCGTCGGCCATCCCATGGCAGACCGGGTACCGGCCACGGTGGACGTCGCTGCTGCGCGTCGCGAACTCGGCCTGGCGGCGGACCGGCCGGTACTGGCCGTCCTGCCCGGCAGCCGGATGAGCGAAGTCACGCGCCTCGCGCCGGTGTTCGCCGGCGCCGCGGCGGAACTCGCCGCGCGCTACCCGGAGCTACAATTCGTCACGCCGGTCGCTGCGCCGCGGCTTGCGCCGGCCATCGCGGCGGCGCTCGCCGACGCCGGCGTCGCGGATCGTTTCCGACTCCACGACGGCCGCTCGCATACCGTGCTCGCGTCCGCCGACGTGGTCCTGCTGGCCTCCGGTACGGCGGCGCTGGAGGCGGCCTTGCTGCAAAAACCGATGGTCGCTGCGTACCGCATGGCACCGCTGACCGCCGCGCTCATCCGCGGCTTCGGCATGCTCAAGGTCGACAAGGTCACCTTGCCCAACCAGCTGACCGAAACGGTGCTCGTCGAGGAGTTCATCCAGGAAAAAGCCACGCCGGAATTGCTCGCAGCTGCGGTTGCGGCGCTACTCGACGATCCCGGGCGGCGCGCGGCGATCGCCGAGAGATTTGCTAAACTGCGCAGCGAGCTCGCGCTCGACGCCGACCGGCAAGCCGCCGAGGCAGTGCTGTCACTGGTCCAGGATGCAACACGCCGCATTGATTGAACACAAAGGGCTCGTCGCAGGCGTCGACGAGGCCGGCCGCGGCCCGCTCGCGGGTCCCGTGGTGGCGGCGGCCGTGATCCTCGCGCGCGGGCAGTGCACCGATCGGCTCGTTGATTCGAAGCAACTCGCCGCGCCGGCCCGCTCGGCCGTCGCCGAGGAAATCCGGACCTGCTCCCTGGCCTGGGCCGTGGGCTGGGCGGATCGCGCAGAAATCGATGCGCTCAACATCCTGCAGGCGACGCTGCTGGCGATGCGCCGCGCGATTCTCGGCCTCCCGTGCCTGCCGGACGCGGTCCTCGTCGACGGCAACCGGCTGCCGGACCTGCGCTTCGGTGCGCGCATCATCGGTGGCGATGCGATCGTCGGCGGCGACGCCTGTGTGCCGTCGATCAGTGCCGCGTCCATACTGGCGAAGACGGCGCGCGATGCGATCATGCAGGAACTCGACGGGCTGTTTCCCGACTATGCGTTCGCCGCGCACAAGGGCTATGCGACGCCGCAACACCGTCAGCGGCTCCGCGATCGTGGCCCCTGCGTGCATCACCGCCGCAGTTTCGTGACGGTGCGGGAGGTCCTGTGAGCGGTAAGGCGGCGGCGTTCGTGCACCTGCACGTGCGGTCGGAGTACTCGCTCGTCGACAGCACCGTGCGCATTCCGGAGCTGATCGAGCGTTGCGCCGACAACGGCATGCCGGCGGTCGCCCTTACGGACCGCAACAACCTGTTCGGGATGGTGAAGTTTTACGGCAAGGCGATGGCTGCCGGCGTGAAGCCGATCGTGGGCGCCGATGTCGGCCTGTACAACGCCGACGAACCAGAGCGGCCGCATACGCTCATCCTGCTCGTGCAAACTCTCGCGGGTTATCGCAACCTGTCGCGGCTCCTGTCCCGCGCTTACCTCGAGGGCCAGCACCGGGGACAGCCGATGCTGCATCGCGAGTGGCTGGACGCCGACGCCGTCGCGGGCCTGATCGCATTGTCCGGCGGAATGCGCGGCGACGTCGGTCAGGCGCTCGCGAACGGTCACCCCGAACTGGCCGCGCGACGGCTCGAGCACTGGGTTCAGCTGTTCGGCGACCGTTACTACCTGGAGCTGGTGCGCACCGGCAGGCCCGGCGAGGAGGCCTGCGTGCAGGCTGGCGTCGCGCTCGCCATCGGCCACGGCGTTCCGGTCGTGGCGAGCAACGATGTGCGTTTTCTCGACGCGGACGGGTACTACGCACACGAAGCACGGGTGTGTATTCGCGAAGGACGAAGTCTCGCGGACGCGGATCGGCCGCAGTTATACAGCGAGCAGCAGTACCTGAAGTCCGCCGCGGCGATGGCGGCGCTGTTCGCCGACCTGCCTTCGGCACTGGCGAACAGCGTCGAAATCGCCCGGCGCTGCAACCTGGATCTCGTGCTAGGCCGCAGCGTGCTACCGGCATTCCCGGTTCCGGCGGGCCAGAACGAGGCCGACTGGCTGGCGGCGCAGGCACATGCCGGTCTCGAGCGGCTGCTCGAACAGAAGTTCGTGGACGCCGAGCAAGCAAGCGCGGAGCACGGGGCGGCGGCTGCAACGTACCGCGAGCGCCTGGCGCGGGAGCTACAGGTCATTTGCGACATGGGATTCCCGGGTTACTTCCTGATCGTGGCCGATTTCATTCGCTGGGCGCGGCAGAACGACGTACCGGTCGGCCCGGGCCGCGGCTCCGGCGCGGGTTCGCTCGTCGCCTGGTCGCTCGGCATCACCGACCTCGATCCGCTGGCGCACAAGCTGCTGTTCGAACGCTTCCTCAACCCGGAACGCGTCTCGATGCCGGACTTCGACGTGGACTTCTGTATGGAGGGCCGCGATCGCGTGATCGAATACGTCGCCGAGCGTTACGGACGCAACCGGGTCGCGCAGATCATCACTTTCGGGACCATGGCGGCGAAAGCGGTCATTCGCGATACCGGTCGCATCCTGGGGCAGGCCTACGGCTTCGTGGACCGGATCGCGAAACTCGTGCCTTTCGAACTCGGCATGACGCTCGACAAGGCGCTCGAGCAATCCGAGGAACTCGCGGCGATGTACCGCGACGACGAAGAGGTCGCGGCTCTCATCGACCTGGCGAAATCGCTCGAAGGCCTCGTGCGCAACGCGGGCAAACATGCCGGCGGCGTCGTGATCGCGCCGCGGGAACTCACGGACTTTACGCCGCTGTACTGCGAGGAAGGCGGCACGAACCTCGTAACACAGCTCGACAAGGACGATGTCGAAGCGATCGGGCTGGTGAAATTCGACTTCCTGGGTCTGAAGACCCTGACGATCATCGACTGGGCGGTGCGCATCATCAATCAGGATCGGCCCGATCCGCCTTTCGACATCGACCGTATCCCCTTGCGTGACGCGGAGACCTTCCGCCTGCTGCGGAGTACTGCGACGGCGGCGGTCTTCCAGCTCGAATCGAGCGGCATGCGCGACCTCATCAAGCGGCTGAAACCCGACCAGTTCGATGACCTCGTGGCGTTGGTGGCACTGTTCCGCCCGGGCCCGTTGCAATCCGGGATGGTCGACGATTTCATCCAGCGCAAGCATGCGACCAACAAGGCCGACATCGACTACCTGCATCCGGATTTGCGGCCGGTGCTCGAGGGAACCTACGGCGTCATCCTGTACCAGGAACAGGTTATGCAAATCGCGCAGGTGCTCGCGGGGTACACGCTGGGCGGCGCCGACCTCTTGCGACGGGCGATGGGCAAGAAGAAGCCCGAGGAGATGGCGCAGCAGCGCGCGATCTTTGTCGACGGTGCGATCGAGCGTGGCGTCGCCATCGGTACGGCAAGCCGTATCTTCGACCTGATGGAGAAGTTCGCGGGCTACGGCTTCAACAAGTCGCACTCCGCCGCCTACGCCGTGCTGTCGTACCAGACCGCGTATCTGAAGGCGAACTATCCGGCGCAATTCATGGCCGCGGTGATGAGCGCCGACCTGGACAACACGGACCGGCTCGTGACGCTAAAGGATGACTGCCGTCAGCTGGGGCTCCGGCTCGAACCGCCGAGTGTCAATCGCTCCGGCCATCACTTCACGGTGCCGGATGCGCGTTCGATCCTGTACGGCCTGGGTGCGATCAAGGGTGTCGGGCGCGCTGCCGTGGAAGCGCTCGTCGCTGAACGCGAGCGCAACGGGCCGTACTCCGGGCTTGCCGAAATCTGCCGGCGCATGGACCACGAAAGGATCAACCGGCGGGCGCTGGAGGCCATGATCAAGGCCGGCGCGATGGACGACTTCGGCCTGTCGCGACGCGGACTCATGCACCAGTTGCCGGAGGCGCTGCAAAGCGCCGAACAACATGCGCGTGCAAACGCGGCGGGTCAGAACGATATGTTCGGGCTCGAGCTGCCGGCTCCGCTTCCCGTCGCGGCGGAGAGCGAGCCGCTCGAGATCGGTGAATGGTCGCAGGCAATCCTGCTGGCGAACGAAAAGGAGGCGCTCGGCCTGTACCTCACCGGCCATCCTTTCCACGCCGTGCGCGCCGATGCGCGCAACTTCGTCGATGGCCGCCTGGCGGACCTCGCGAACGAGCCGCCGCCGGTGCGTGAGGGCGAGTACCGCCAGCCGCGAAGGGACATCAGTATCGCCGGCCTGGTCGTCGACGTACGCAAGCGCGGCAATCGCGTCAGCGTCGTGCTCGACGACGACACCGGCCGCATGCAGGTCGGGCTATTCAACGAAGCATTCCAGGAGTTCCGGCACCTCCTCGTGAAGGACGAAATCGTCGTCGTCTCGGGGACGCTGCGCTATGACGATTTTCTCGGCGCATGGTCGGTCAATGCCAAGAATGTGTTGCACATCGACCGGGTCATCGAAAGCCGCGCCCAGGGCATGCTGCTGCGGCTTGCACCAAACGGCCATGGCGAACAGCTGCTAACGCGCCTGCATGACGTCCTGTTGCCGCATCGGGCAGGTAATTGCGAAGTCGCGGTGCAGTACTACGGCGATTCGGCAGCCGCCCGCCTGAACCTGGGACCGGAATGGGCAGTGCGGCCCAGCCGGGACCTGCGCGACAAGCTCACCGAACTGCTGGGCGCCGGCAACGTGCGACTGGTCT
Source organism: uncultured Pseudomonadota bacterium (assembly GCA_963770585.1). Classification (GTDB taxonomy): domain Bacteria; phylum Pseudomonadota; class Gammaproteobacteria; order Steroidobacterales; family Woeseiaceae; genus UBA1847. The sequence continues at coordinate 962,026 of CAVYQH010000001.1, forward strand.
ACGCGCCGGGGCGGGAAATCATGTAAGGTTGGCCGCCTCAGCACGAACGCCGCGCCTATGGACCTGAACTTTCTGGATTTCGAGCAGCCGATCGCCGAACTCGAAGCCAAGATCGACGAGCTGCGATTCGTCGGCGACGACTCGGAAGTCAACATCAACGAAGAAGTCGCGCGGCTGAAGAGCAAGAGTGATTCGCTGACGCGCAGCATTTTCTCGAAGCTGTCGGCCTGGCAGATCGCGCAGGTTGCGCGGCATCCGGGCCGGCCGTACACACTCGACTATCTCGAGCTCATCGCGCCGGATTTCCAGGAACTGCACGGCGACCGGATGTATGCCGACGATCTCGCCATCGTCGGCGGCCTCGCGCGCATCGACGACCGCCCTGTCATGCTCATCGGACATCAGAAGGGCAGGGATACGAAGGAACGGGTGCGTCGCAATTACGGCATGCCGAAGCCGGAAGGCTATCGCAAGGCGCAACGCCTCATGCGGCTCGCAGAAAAGTTCTCACTCCCGGTAGTCACCTTCATCGACACCACGGGCGCGTATCCGGGCGTCGGCGCTGAGGAGCGGGGTCAGAGCGAGGCCATCGCGAGCAGCCTGTACCTGATGGCGGGATTGAAGACCCCGATTCTGAGCATAGTGATCGGCGAGGGCGGTTCCGGCGGTGCACTCGCAATCGGTGTCGCGGACCGGTTGCTGATGCTGCAGTACAGCGTCTATTCGGTCATTTCGCCCGAAGGCTGCGCATCGATACTCTGGAAAAGCGCCGACAAAGCTGAGGAAGCCGCCGAGGCTATGCGCATCACGGCCGACAGCCTGGCGAAGTTCGGCCTGGTGGACGAGGTGCTCGAGGAGCCGCTCGGAGGCGCGCACCGGAACCCCGCTCAAACGGCGGAGACGATTCGGGCTGCGCTGGTTCGGCATCTGGACGAACTGACGGGCCTGACCCTCGATCAGCTGCTCGAGGCGCGCGGGCAGCGGCTTGCCGGCTTCGGCCAGTACAAGGAAGCGTGAATCTCGATCCGGCGTGGTTGCAGGGCGTGCTCCGGGGGCTCCAGAGCCCGCAAACGAGTCCCGCGCGCTACCTGGTTGCGCTGAGCGGCGGCCTCGATTCGACTGTTCTGCTGCACGCCCTGGCGGCGACCCGCGGAAGCCATGCGGTTCCGCTCGCCGCGGTGCACGTTGATCACGGCCTGCATCGCGAGTCCGGGCGCTTTGCCGCCCAGGCGGCGGACTTTGCAACGTCCCTCGACGTGCGTTGCGAGATCGTCACGATCTCGGTCGGGTCGGGGGCCGGACCGGAAGCGGCCGCGCGCGATGCCCGATACGCGGCGCTCGCAAGCCGGATGCGTGCCGGCGACTGGCTGATCACCGCACACCATGCCGACGACCAGGCGGAAACGCTGTTGCTTAACCTGCTGCGCGGCAGCGGGCCGGAAGGCCTGGCCGCCATGCCGTCGATCCGGTCGTTCGGTCCGGGGTTCCTCGTGCGCCCGCTGCTCGGCGCAGCGCGCGCCGACCTGGCAGCGTACGCGGCGGCAGCGGGCCTCGCATGGAACGACGACCCCAGCAACGCCGACCAGAGTCTGGACCGCAACTACCTGCGGCAACAGGTGCTGCCGAAGTTGCGTGCCCGCTGGCCGCATGCCGTGCGCCGGCTCGGCCGCAGCGCCGAACTGAACCGGGAAGCCGCCCGCTTGCTGCGCGAGATCGCCGACCGCGAGATCGAGTCCCTGGGGACGCCCAACGGCGAACTCCCGGCGGCCGAGCTGCGAGAGCTGCCGTCGGCGACAAAGGGCCGCATTCTGCGCCGTGCGGTGGAGCGCGCCGGCCTGCCGCAGATGCCACCCGGCGCATTCGGCGAAATCCTGAACTCGCTGATTGGCGCGCGCGCTGATTCGAATCCGGTCGTCCGCTGGCACGGCGGGCAATGCCGTCGGTTCCGCGACACCTTGTACCTGCTCCCGCCCGAACCGGAACCTGACTTCGAGGGCCGGCGTCTCGCGCCGGGCCGGCCGGTGGATCTCGGCGCGGGTCTCGGTCGGCTCATGCTCGAGAAACTCGCGACCACCGGGATTGCGCCGGCGCTGGCCGAGGCCGGCCTGGTGTTGCGGGCGCGCCAGGGCGGTGAGGAAATAAAGCCGCTTGGTCATGAACATACACGCAAACTGAAGAAACTCCTGCAGGACCACGGCGTCTTTCCGTGGCTGCGTGACAACTTGCCTATCCTGTACGCCGGCAGCGAGCTCGTCGCCGTTGCGGACCTGTGGATCGCGGCCGGTGCGGCGGCGACGCCGGGATATGCGATCCGCTGGCAAGATGCGCCGCGCTGCGTCTGATGCGTGCCGATCGGCGAGCGGCGCGATTGTCTGGCCGCGATCGATCTGTTAACGTCTAAAACCGTCTTCTATCCAACGACGGCGCGCTACTCGAAGGGTTGGAAAAGAGCACCAGACGCAGTGCTTCTGTTCCAGCCCTTTCTTGTTTGCGTTGTCGCGATCCGGGAATGCAATGACTTCTTACGTGTTCATAACCGGCGGCGTGGTGTCTTCCCTGGGCAAGGGCATCACCTCCGCCTGCCTCGGTGCATTGCTCGAAGCCCGCGGTCTGTCGGTCAGCATGATCAAGCTCGATCCGTACCTCAACGTGGATCCGGGCACCATGAGCCCGTTCCAGCACGGTGAGGTCTTCGTCACGGACGACGGCACGGAAACCGACCTGGACCTCGGGCACTACGAACGCTTCGTGCGCACGACCACAGGCCGGAACAGCAACTTCACGGCCGGGCGCATCTACGAATCCGTCATCGCGAAAGAGCGCCGCGGCGACTATCTGGGCGCCACCGTACAGGTCATTCCGCACGTGACGGACGAGATCCGCGCATCCGTGGAACGCGGTGCGGGTGATGCGGACATCTGTCTCGTGGAGGTCGGCGGCACAGTGGGTGATATCGAGTCGCTGCCCTTCCTGGAAGCGATCCGCCAGATGGGCGTCAACCTGGGGCACGGGCGTGTCGTCTACGTCCACCTCACACTGGTGCCGTACATCGCCACGTCGGCCGAGATCAAGACCAAACCGACCCAGCATTCCGTCAAGGAACTCCGTTCGATCGGCATCCAGCCGGACATACTCGTCTGTCGATCCGAACAGCCACTGCCGGCCGAGCAGCGCAAGAAGATCGCGCTCTTCACCAACGTGCGGGAAGACGCGGTCATCTCGGCATACGATGCCGACGATTTGTACAAGATTCCCGCGATGATGCACGACCAGGGCCTCGACGAGACCGTCGTCAGGCAGCTCGGGCTTGCGGTGCCGCCGGCCGATCTGCACGAGTGGCAGGCCATCGTCGAGGCGAAGCGCAACCCGGACGGAGAAGTGAACATCGCCATGGTCGGAAAGTACGTCGACCTGCGTGATTCCTACATTTCGCTGTCGGAGGCGCTGTTGCACGGCGGGATACATACCCGCACCCGCGTCAAAATTCACTACATGGAGGCGCAGGACATCGAGCGCGAGGGCGTGGAATGCCTGAAGTCGATGGACGGCATAGTCGTGCCGGGCGGCTTCGGCGACCGTGGTATCGAGGGCAAGATCGAGGCCGTGCGCTTCGCCCGCGAAAACGGCATCCCTTACCTCGGCATTTGCCTCGGCATGCAGGTCGCCGTGATCGAGGCGGCACGCCACCTGGCGGGCTTCGACGGAGCCATGAGCACCGAATTCAACCGGTCGACGCCGCATCCCGTCGTCGGCCTGATCACCGAATGGCAGGACGCGAGCGGCGGCATCGAGGAGCGGGACGAACACTCCGAACTGGGCGGCACGATGCGGCTCGGCGCGCAGGAAGTGCGGCTGGCGCGTGGCTCGCTGGCGGCGTACGTGTATGGTGGCAATACGATCCGCGAACGGCACCGGCATCGCTACGAAGTCAACAACCGCTATCGGGCGGCGCTCGAGAAGGCCGGCCTGCGCTTCTCGGGACTGTCCGTCGACGATCTCGTGGAAATGGTGGAGATTCCGGCTCACCCGTGGTTCCTCGCGAGCCAGTTCCATCCCGAGTTCACGTCGAATCCGCGCGACGGCCATCCTTTGTTCACGGGCTTCATCCGCGCTGCAAGGCAGCATCGCGCGGGCGAGTTGCCGCAGGTCGCGGAAGCGTGAAGCTTTGCGGTTACGACGTCGGCAATGACCGGCCGGTGTTCCTGATCGCCGGAACTTGTGTGATCGAGTCCGAAGGCCTCGCACTCGACGTGTCGGGTACCCTGAAGGAACTGTGCGACGGGCTCGGGGTGCCTTTTATCTACAAGTCCTCGTTCGACAAGGCGAATCGCAGCTCGAAGGCGAGCTTCCGGGGCCCGGGCATGGAAGAGGGGCTGCGGGTCCTGGCTGAAGTGAAGCGGCAAATCGGCGTGCCCGTGCTGACCGACGTGCACGAGGATACGCCGATGGACGAGGTTGCCGAGGTGGTGGATGTCCTGCAGACGCCGGCATTCCTGTGCCGGCAGACGAATTTCATCCTGCGGGTGGCGCGGACGATGAAGGCCGTCAACATCAAGAAGGGTCAGTTCCTGTCGCCCTGGGAGATGCAGAACGTCGTCGACAAGGCGAAGTCGACCGGCAATCAGCAGATCCTCGTCTGCGAACGGGGTTTTTCCTTCGGCTACAACAACCTGGTTGCGGACATGCGCGGCCTCGCCGTCATGCGCGGCACCGGCTGTCCCGTCGTTTTCGACGCCACGCATTCCGTGCAGCTGCCCGGCGGCAAGGGCAGCGCCTCCGGCGGCCAGCGCGAGTTCATCCCGGTGCTGGCCCGGTCGGCGACCGCGGCCGGCGTAGCAGGCCTGTTCATGGAAACGCACCCGCGGCCGGACGAAGCGCTGAGCGACGGACCGAATGCGATGCCGCTCGACCGGCTCGGCGCGCTGTTGGAAACGCTCGTCGCCATCGACGCAACCGTCAAGCAGAGCGGCTACCTGGAGTCGGAATTCGGGCTCGGATCATGAACCGGAGGACGGAGCGCGCATGATCAGGATCAGCGAGATTCGCGGTCGGGAAATCCTCGACTCACGGGGCAACCCGACGGTCGAAGCCGACGTCACCCTGGCGGACGGCAGCTTCGCGCGCGCTGCCGTGCCGTCGGGTGCATCGACAGGCACCCGCGAGGCCGTGGAGCTTCGCGACGGAGACAAGTCTCGCTACCTCGGCAAGGGTGTGCGCAAGGCCGTCGCCAACGTCAACGGCGAGATCCGGACCCATTTGCTCGGCTCCGAATTCGAAAGCCAGCGGGAACTGGACGACAGCATGCTCGCGCTGGACGGCACCGACAACAAATCGCGGCTCGGCGCAAACGCGCTACTCGCCGTGTCGCTCGCGACCGCCAAGGCCTACGCGGTGTCACGCGAACTGCCGCTGTATGCGGCGCTGGGCAGTGATACCACCATGCCGGTGCCGATGATGAACATCATCAACGGCGGCGCGCATGCCGACAACAGCGTGGACATCCAGGAATTCATGATCCTGCCGGTCACGGCGCCGAATTTCGCCGAAGCCTTGCGCCAGGGCGCGGAGGTCTTTCACGCGCTGAAGGCGGTGCTCAAGGCACAGGGGCTGAACACCGCGGTCGGCGACGAGGGCGGATTCGCCCCGGACCTGCCGTCCAATCAGGCCGCGCTCGACACGATCATGACGGCGATCGACAAGGCGGGGTTCCACGCCGGTCGCGATATTTTCCTCGGGCTCGACGCCGCGAGTTCGGAGTTCTTCGAGGACGGCAGCTACTACCTCGCGTCCGAGGACCGGCGCTTCGACGCGGCCGGGTTTACGGATTACCTGGCAGGCCTCGTCGAGGGCTACCCGATCATCACGATCGAGGACGGCATGCAGGAAAGCGACTGGGAGGGCTGGCGCCTCCTGACGATGCGCCTCGGCGACCGCGTCCAGCTCGTAGGCGACGACCTGTTCGTCACCAATACGGTCATACTGAAGCGCGGAATCGACCAGGAGATCGCAAATTCCATTTTGATAAAACCTAACCAAATCGGTACCTTGTCTGAGACTCTTGATGCGATTACTATGGCGGTAGCCGCCGGCTACTCGGCGGTCATCTCGCACCGGTCCGGCGAGACTTCGGACGCCACGATCGCGGACATCGCGGTAGGTACCGCGGCGACCCAGATCAAGACGGGGTCCCTGTCGCGTTCGGACCGTATCGCCAAGTACAACCAGCTCCTGCGCATCGAGGAGGAACTGGGCACACGGGCGCGCTACGCGGGGCGCACGGCATTTTCCGTGCAGTTGCCGTAACAACGGCCGGGACTCGGGGGAACTCGCGTGACATCGACTCGCTGGATGCTCGTACTGCTCGCCTGCGTGGCCGCGGCGCTGCTCGGCGAACTCTTCCTCGCCGACGACGGCTACCGCAAAACGCTGCGGCTGCGCGCGGCCGTCGCGGAGCAACGCGCGCTGAACTCGGAACTGCGCGCCCGCAACACTGCGCTCGACGCCGAGGTCGTCAATCTCAAGGAGGGGCGCGATGCGGCCGAAGAGCGGGCGCGTACGGACCTCGGCCTGATCGGTCCTGACGAGACCTTTTACCAGGTCGTGACCCGCCCCGACGCGGTTGCTCGCTGAGGACATGAAGGACGAAGCGGACGCGCTGCCGGACTGGCCGCGCGCGCACGGCTCGCCCGTCGTCGCCGGACGGCTGCGCTCGGAGGCCGCGGACTTCCGGGTGGACGAGGAACTCGGCTTCGAGGCCAGCGGCGATGGCGAGCACGACTTGCTGCACGTGCAGAAGTCCGACGCGAACACAACTTGGGTCGCGGCCAGGCTTGCCGAGTTTGCGCAGGTTCGCGAAGTCGACGTGGGTTACTGCGGCCTCAAGGATCGGCATGCCGTCACCACCCAGTTTTTCTCCGTACGGCGGCCGACGCGGGCCGGCACGGACTGGTCGCAGTTCCACGCGGATGGCGTGCGCATCCTCGGGCAAGCCCGGCATCATCGCAAGCTCAGGACCGGTTCGCACGCCGCCAATCGATTCGCCATCATCCTGCGCGCCCCGGACCTCGGCCGGCATGCCGATGCGCTCGCCGTGCGCTGGGCAGAGGTTGCGGCGCAAGGCGTTCCGAACTACTTCGGCGAGCAGCGTTTCGGCAGGGACGCCGGCAACATTGCGCTGGCGCGAGACGTATTGGCCGGCCGCCGCGTGCGGCGGACACAACTCGGTCTCGCCTATTCGGCGGCACGCGCACTGCTGTTCAACCGCATACTTGCCGCGCGGGTCGCGGGCGGCAACTGGAATCACCTGCTGACCGGTGACCTCGCAAACCTCAACGGCAGCGCCAGTGTGTTCGCGGTCGATGCGGTGACCGAAGATCTCGAGCGCCGTTGCCGCGAGTTCGACCTGCATCCGGCGGGTACGCTCTGGGGTGCGAGTGCGCCGCTTACGCACTCGATTGCCGCTGACCTCGAGCGCGCGGCGGTGGCAGGCGAAGGGACCCTCGCCGCCGGCCTCGAACGGGCGCGTGTCGACGCGGGCAGCCGTCCGCTGCGCGTGCGGCCGCTCGCTGCCGCCTTGTCCGTGACGGCAGCGACTGCACAGTTCGAGTTCCGGCTGCCGCCCGGAAGCTTTGCAACGGCCGTGCTGCGTGAAGTCTGCGCAGGACCGGATCAACCAGCCCTGAGCAGCACGTAGACCGCGCCGGTGCCGCCGTCGACCTGCCGCGACGACACGAAGGCGAGCACCGTATCCCAGCGCCGCAGCCAGCGGTCCACGTTGGGTTTCAGCACCGCGCCGCGCGCGCCGGAGCCGAGACCTTTGCCATGCACCACGCGCACGCAGCGCTTGCCGTTCTTCACTGCCTCGTCGAGAAATGCCTCGAGTCGCGGCCGCGCCTCGGCCAGTGTCATGCCGTGCAGATCGATCTCGGCCTGCACGGCAAAACTGCCGCGGGCCAGCCTGCGCATGGTGCGGCGGCCCACCGACGGCCGCTGGAAGCGAACGGCGTCACTGCTGTTTGTCACGAGCGCATCATCGTCGAATGCGAGGCTTTCGCGCAGCACCGCTTGTTCGTCGGCACGCCGGAACCGTGCGGCAGGCTTCGGTCTCGGCCGACCGTGCGCCGCGCGCGGCTCTTTCTGGATCGGCCGGGCGTCGCGCATCGCGCGGCGGAAAAGTTCGCGTTCGTCATCGCTCACGGCGATCGATCCCGGTAGCTATGGAAAGTGTCGGTTGTTCAGTATAGTGAGCGCCTTCCTGGCCGCCAACGCAGAATTCGCTCGTCACCCTGAAGAATGAGAATCCTCGTAAGTAACGACGACGGGTACCTGGCCACCGGCATCAACGTTCTGACCGAAGCCCTCGAAGAGGTGGCGGATGTCGTGGTCGTGGCGCCCGACCGCAATCGGTCCGCGGCCAGCCATTCACTGACGCTGTCGACTCCGCTGCGTGTGAAGAAGCATGGCAAGAATCGGTATTCCGTCAACGGCACTCCGTCGGACTGCGTGCACCTCGCGCTCAGCGGTTTCCTGGACTATGAACCCGACCTCGTCGTTTCGGGGATCAATCACGGCGCCAACCTGGGCGACGATGTCATCTATTCCGGAACGGTAGCTGCCGCGATGGAAGGACGCTTTCTTGGCTGGCCGACGATCGCCGTGTCGCTGGTCGGTCACAAGCTGGCGCATTTCGGCACGGCGGCGCGCGTGGTGACCGACATGATCAAAAAGCTCGAATCATCAGCACTTGCGGCCGACGTGATACTCAATGTCAACGTGCCCGACGTGCCGTATGAGGAACTTACCGCCATACGCGCTGCGCGGCTCGGTTTCCGGCACAAGTCGGAACCCATCGTGAAATCCCAGGATCCGCACGGGCGCACCATTTACTGGGTCGGGCCGGCCGGCCAGGGTCAGGACGCGGGTGAGGGTACCGACTTCTTCGCCGTCAGCGAGGGCGCGGTGTCGGTCACGCCGCTCAAGATCGACCTCACGCGACACGATACTCTGCCCAGGTTGCAGGAATGGCTGTCGTCGCGATGAATGATCGCGCCGGCATCGGCATGACCTCGGCGCGTACACGAGACCGGCTCGTGCAACGCCTCCGCGAGCACGGCATCGCGCACGAGCAGGTCCTGGCGCAGATTCGCAATGTGCCGCGGCACCTGTTCGTCGATGAAGCGCTTGCGAGCCGCGCATACGAGGATACTGCGCTGCCGATCGGCCACGGCCAGACGATCAGTCAGCCCTATGTGGTGGCGCGCATGACCGAAGCGCTGCTCGGCGGCGGCCCGCTCGAATCGGTGCTCGAGATCGGCACGGGATGCGGCTACCAGACCGCGATTCTCGCCCCGCTGGTGAAACGCATCTATTCGGTCGAACGTATCCGTGACCTGCTCGCACGAGCACGGCAGCGCTTGCGCGACCTGGACATCTACAACGTGCAGTACCGCCCGGGCGACGGCTGGGAAGGCTGGTCGAAGTATGCGCCGTACGACGGAATCATCGTCGCCGCTGCTGCGCCGATGCTGCCGCAGAAACTGCTCGACCAGCTCGCGCCGGGCGGCCGGCTGGTCGTGCCGCTCGGCCCACCGGGACATCAGGAACTCACCGTGGTCACGCGCCACGACGATCATTTCGAGCAGGTCGCGCTCGACTCGGTGAGTTTCGTGCCACTGGTTCCCGGGCGCTGATGGCGCTTTTCGGCCGGCTGTACGAGCGCATAATGCGCTGGTCGCGGCATGGGCTATCGTTGCCCTGTCGGTCGAGGTCATCGGGTACCTTATGATGCGCTGACATGAGCGCACGCCTGTCCCTATGCCTGCTTCTGCTGTCGTCGCTGGCCGCCTGTGTCTCGTCCCCGGGCAACAGTTACGGCGGCGGCGAACACGTCGTGCGGCGCGGCGAAACGCTGTACGCCATTGCGCAACGCTACGGCCGCACAACCGAAGAACTCGCGCGCTGGAATCGCCTCGGCGACGGCTCGTTGATCTATCCCGGCCAGGTGATCCGGCTGACGCCGCCCGGCACGAAGGGCGCGGCTCCCGCGCGCGCGTTGCCGGCCATTCCATCCGAACCGGCGCCGCAATTCGAGTGGCCGACCGCGGGCCGCATCAGTGTCGAGTTCGGTGCCCGGCCGGGCCCCGGTACCGGGTTGTTGATCGACGGACGACACGGTCAGCCGATCGTCGCCGCGGCATCCGGAATCGTCGTGTACGCCGGCAGTGGACTCATCGGTTACGGTGAGCTTATCATCATCAAACATAATGACACTTACCTGAGCGCTTACGGATATAACGCAAGCCTGCTGGTACGCGAAGGCCAGACGATCAACAGAGGCCAGCAGGTCGCGCTCATGGGTGAAGGGCCGGAACGCAAGCCGCGGCTGCATTTCGAGATCCGACGAAACGGCCAACCGGTGAATCCGCGACAGTTTCTGCCAGCGCGATAGTTCGACCGCCGGTTTGCCACGGTCTCGGTACACGTTCCGATTCTTTGTGGGAGATCTGCGTGGGGTCGGTGCGACATCACAATGGTTCCGGCAATGGCGCGGAACACAATGGGCAAGCCGCCGCGCGAGCGCCCGACGCGACCCGCCTGTACCTGTCCGAAATCGGCATGTCGCCGCTCCTGTCGCCCGAGGAGGAAAAGCGTTTCGCGCTCCGCGCACGCGCGGGCGACGACAACGCACGGCGGCGCATGATCGAAAGCAATCTGCGGCTGGTCGTGAAGATTGCGCGCCGCTACATCAATCGTGGGCTGCCGCTGCTCGACCTGATCGAGGAAGGCAATCTGGGCCTCATACATGCGGTCGAGAAATTCGACCCCGACCGCGGATTCCGGTTTTCGACCTACGCCACCTGGTGGATTCGCCAGACCATCGAGCGTGCGATGATGAATCAGTCGGGCGCGGTACGGCTGCCGATCCACGTCATCAAGGACATCAATGCCTGCCTGCGCGTCGCGCGCCAGATCCGCCAGCAGTGCGACCGGCCGGCGACCGCCGCCGAAATCTCGACGAGGCTGGGCCGCGGCGTGGACGAGGTCGAGCGGCTGCTCGGCCTGCACGATCGCGTGACCCTGCATGCCGGAAACGGCGAGGACAGCGAGGATCCGGTCGACCGGCTGCGCGCCCGCGGCGACGCCGAGCCGGCCACGCGCGCGCAAGCGGCGCTGGTTTGCGAAATCGTCGATCGCTGGGTGCTGGCGTTGAGCGACAAGCAGCGCGCCGTCGTCGAGCGGAGATTCGGCCTGCACGGCTGCCGCCGCGCCACGCTGGAACAGATCGGCGACGAGATCGGCGTAACCCGGGAGCGGGTTCGCCAGATACAGCTGGACGCCCTGAAGAATCTGCGCAGCATGATGGAGGCGCAGGGGATCTCCGGCGACGTCATGCTGGACTAATCGACGGCGCGCGGCTTCCGTCTAGCCGTCAGGGATACAGGACCGCGGCGACCTTGCGGCCCTCGCCGGCGAGCACGTTGAACGTGCGAGCCGCGGCCGCTGAATCCATTACTTCGAACCCGATCGAAATCCGCGCGAGTGCAAACACCAGGTCGCGCGGCGGAAACTGCGGGACGGGCCCGGTCCCGAGGATGATGAGTTGCGGGGCGAGCGCGATAAGCTCGTGAAAATGTCCGGCTGTGAGTTCGGCGATCGGCGTCGCCTCCCACGCGCCGAGCACGCGGTCGCCGGTGAGGGCGACCGGCGCGGCATAAGCCGAGTCACCGATCAGGATCTCGCCGCCGCCGACGGCCCGGATGGCCACGGCGCCCGCGTGCTCGCGTGTGAATCGCACTGCCCAATTCCGTTATTCTTGCCCGCGATCATCGTTGCGGGATTCGCGTGACCCCATCATATGACAATTCGGCCGCGGTCGTGGTCATGCCGGCCGTCGGCGGCGGCCGCCTCGCGGACCAGCGCCTGCGCCGGTGGCTGGCACAGTCCGAACTCGAACGTTGTCCGTTCCAGCCGCTCCTGCTGGCAAACGTGCTGTCCGAATTGGGATGGGATGTTCCGGCCGACGGACTCGCGGCGTTGCGCCTGTGGGGCCAGACGGGTGAACGCCCGACTGCGTGGATTGCGGCCGCTGATCCGGTTTCGTTCGAGCCGCGACTCGACAGTCTGCGCCTCCACGATGTCGGCGCCGGCGTGACGCCGTCCGAGCTCTGCGGATTGACCGAGCACCTGCAAACCTCGCTGGGCGGAGACGGCGGCTACCGCTTCGTGCAAATCGGTGATTGCGCCTACGTCACGGCAGAAGAACCGCTCGCGACCGCCGCCGTCCCAGCCTCGTCAGTCGATGGTGAGCGCCCGAACCCGCACCTGCCGCGCGGGGTAGCTGCGGCCGGCTATCGGCAGCTGGTCTCCGAGATCGAAATGGCGCTGCATGCGCATGCCGTCAATGCCGAACGGGAAGCCGCCGGACGGCGACCGGTCAACAGCTTGTGGCTGTGGGGCGGCGGCACGGCACCCGAACGTCTGACCGAACCCTTGCCGCCGCTCTTCGGCGACGATGCACTTGCGCAGGGCTACTGGCTGTCGCGGACCGGCGTCGCGCTGGCCTGGCCCGGCAGCATCGGCGCGTGTCTCGAGGCATCGGGCGCCGGGTTCGTCGCACTGGTGCCTGCCAGCGACGATGCCCGGCTGCTCGAATCGCTGCTCGGAGAGTTGCGCGCGGCGCTCCGGTCGGGGCGTCTCGAGCAACTCGTATTGCGGTTCCGGGACGGCGTGCGTGCCGAGGTGCGGCATGCGCACGCCATGCGCCTGTGGCGAATGCGAAATTCGCTGCTCGAACGCGCACCTGACGGCGCATGAACGCGCAGCGACCGGTGCGCACACGCAGCCTGCCCGATGGCGCTGTGCCAGATGCGCTGGCGGCCCTCGATCCGGTGCTCGCGCGCGTGTATGCGGCGCGCGGCGTCACGGCGGCAGACGAGCTGGACTACAGCCTCGCACGACTCGCGCCGGTCGGCAGTCTCGAACAGGTGGACCAGGCAGTCGACCTGCTGCTCGCGCATCGCGACAAGCGCATCGTGGTCGTCGGCGACTTCGACGTCGATGGCGCGACGAGTTCTGCGCTGGTCCTGCGCTGCCTCGCGGACTTCGGTTTCGCCGAGGTGAGCTATCTCGTCCCGAACCGGTTCGAGTACGGGTACGGCCTGTCGCGCGAGATCGTCGAGGTTGCCGCCGCCCGGCGGCCCGACCTGATCGTCACGGTCGACAATGGCATTTCGAGCCTGGACGGCGTCGATGCTGCCCGTGCCACTGGCATCGCCGTGCTGGTCACGGACCATCACCTGCCGGGCGCGCGGCTGCCCGTGGCCAACGTGATCGTCAATCCGAACCTGCCGGGCAGCCGGTTCCCGAGCCGCAATCTCGCCGGCGTCGGCGTCGCTTTCTACGTGCTGGCCGCGCTGGGCCGGGCGCTGGAGCAGGGCGGACTGACCGACGCGGCGCGCCGTCCGGCGCGCTACCTCGACCTGGTCGCGCTGGGCACGGTGGCGGACATCGTGCCGCTGGACGGGAACAACCGCATTCTCGTGGCACAGGGCCTCAGGCGCATCCGCGCAGGCCAGGCACTGCCGGGCATCGAGGCCTTGTTGCGCGTGGCCGGGCGCGATCCGCGCCGCACGACCAGCGCCGATCTGGGTTTTGCCGCCGGGCCGCGCCTGAACGCCGCCGGTCGTCTCGAGGACATGTCGATCGGCATCGAGTGCCTGCTGGCGGATGACGCCGCATCCGCTGCTCGCCACGCGGCGGCGCTCGATGAGATCAACCGGGACCGCCGCGATATCGAGGCGACGATGCGCGAGCAGGCCTATGCGCACGTGGACCGGCTGGATCCGGCGCGTTTGCCATCGTGTATCTGCGTCTACGACAGATCCTGGCACCAGGGCGTCGTCGGCCTCATCGCAGCGCGCGTGAAGGAACGGTGGCAGCGCCCGGTGATCGCATTTGCGCGCGACGGCAGCGGCCGCCTCAAGGGTTCTGTGCGTTCCGTGCACGGTGTACACGCGCGTGATCTGCTCGAAAGCGTGTCGTCCGTGCAGCCGGGACTCATCGACAAGTTCGGGGGCCATGCAATGGCCGCGGGACTGACGATCACGGAGGCCAATTATCCGCGCTTTGCGGCGCTCGCAGCGCGGCAGCTCGATGTTCTGTATCCCGAGGCGGATTTCAGCGGCGTCCTCGTCACCGACGGTCCGCTGCCCGGCGGCCTGCACACCCTCGCGTTCGCGCGCCTGTTGCGGGATGCCGGACCTTGGGGCGCCGGCTTTCCGGAGCCGCTTTTCTGCGGCGATTTCGAACTCCTCGAGCAACGTACGGTCGGTGAACGGCACCTCCGGATGCGGGTCAGGCCCGCGAGCGGCGAACTTCCGATTGACGCAATCGCATTCAATCAGGCCGGCGCCGGTCAGCGTGGCCGACTCCGGCTCGTGTACCGGCTCGACGTCAACGAGTACCGCGGCATCGAGTCGCCGCAACTGATTGTCGAGCAGATCAGTTCCCTCTCCGTCACATGAGCGCAGCATTGGTGATAACATCCCGCGTTTCCCGGGGCCGGCTGAAGCTGCCTCGCCGAACGCAGCGCAGACGATCGTGACATGGAAACCAATCAGATCCGACAGGACATCGAAGACCTCGTTGAACGCGCGACCGCGTTGAGGAGGTATCTTTGACTACGAAGCGAAAGCGGAGCGCTTGACCGAAGTCCGACGCGAGCTCGAACAATCTGATGTCTGGAGCAAGCCCGAACGCGCTCAGGCTCTCGGTCAGGAACGCGCGGCACTGGAACGGATAGTCGATACGCTCGATGGTTTGGCCGGCGGGCTGAACGATGCTGCCGAACTCCTCGCGCTGGCCGTAGAGGAGGACGACGCCGCAACGGCCGGCGAAGTCGCGAGAGAACTCGAGGAATACGAATCGACACTCGCTGCCCTCGAGTTCCGGCGCATGTTTGCCGGTGACATGGACCCAAACAACGCCTATCTCGACATACAGGCCGGCGCCGGCGGCACCGAGGCCCAGGACTGGGCCAACATGCTCCTGCGCATGTACCTGCGCTGGGCCGAAGATCACGATTTCGCGGTCGAGCTGATCGAGGCGTCCGCCGGGGAAGTGGCGGGCATCAAGAGCGCCACGATGCACGTGCAGGGCGAATATGCCTACGGCTGGCTGCGCACGGAAACCGGTGTGCATCGGCTCGTGCGCAAGTCGCCCTTCGATTCCGGCAACCGGCGGCATACTTCCTTCGCCTCTGTGTTCGTCTCACCGGAGGTCGACGACGACATCGACATCGAGATCGACCCGTCCGACCTTCGCATCGACGTGTATCGCGCCAGCGGTGCCGGCGGCCAGCACGTGAACCGCACCGAATCCGCCGTGCGTATCACGCATCTGCCGACCAATATCGTCGTGCAATGCCAGAACGACCGCTCGCAGCACAAGAACAAGGCGCAGGCGATGAACCAGCTGAAAGCCAAACTGTACGAATTCGAATTGCAGAAGCGCAATGCGGCAGCCGCCGCGATCGAGGAAACCAAGGCCGACGTCGGCTGGGGTAGCCAGATTCGTTCCTATGTACTGGACCAGAGCCGGATCAAGGATTTGCGCACCGGCGTTGAAACCGGTAACACTCAGTCCGTGCTCGACGGCAATCTCGACGAATTCATCGAAGCGAGCCTCAAGCAGGGGTTGTAACGGCACCGTGACGGACAACACTGACGACAACAAGCTGATTGCCGAACGGCGGCGCAAGCTCGATGCGCTGCGCGAAGCCGGCATTGCATTTCCCAACGACTTCCGGCGCAATGCGCTCGCCGACGAACTTGCGCACCTGTACGGTGCGCAGGACAACGAGACCCTGGAATCGATGTCCGTCGAGGTCGCGGTGGCGGGACGAATGATGGCGAAACGTGTGATGGGCAAGGCAAGCTTCATCAAGCTCGCCGATCGTTCAGGCCAGATCCAGGTACGCGTCGAGCGCGACGGGCTTGGCGAGGACCTGTACGCGGACTTCAGGAAGTGGGACGTCGGGGACATCGTCGCGGCCAGCGGCACGCTTTTCCGGACCAACACCGGGGAGCTGACGGTGCGGGCCGACGAGCTGCGCCTGTTGACGAAGTCACTGCGTCCGCTGCCGGAAAAGTTCCACGGCCTGTCCGACCAGGAGATACGCTACCGGCAGCGCTACGTCGATCTCATCATGAATGATTCGAGTCGCGATGTTTTTCGCAAGCGCTCGGCGATCGTGCAGTACCTACGCTCGTTCCTCGATGCGCAGGACTATCTCGAGGTCGAGACGCCAATGATGCAGGTCACGCCCGGCGGCGCTCTGGCACGGCCCTTCACGACACATCACAATGCGCTGGACATGCAGCTCTATCTGCGTATCGCACCGGAGCTGAACCTGAAGCGGCTCGTCGTGGGCGGCTTCGAGCGCGTCTACGAGATCAATCGCAACTTTCGCAATGAAGGCGTGTCGTCGCAGCACAATCCCGAGTTCACGATGCTCGAGCTGTATCGCGCTTATGCCGACTATCGTGACCTGATCGACATGGTCGAGGCCATGTTTCGCGGCCTGTCAGGCGCAGTGCTCGGCGGCACGACGGTCCGTTACCAGGGTGAGGAGTTCGATTTCGCCAGGCCGTTCGAACGCATCTCCGTCGAGGATGTGGTCCTGCGCGTCGATGCCGGCCTCGAACGGCAGCGGTTGCGGGACCGTGACTACCTGGCCGGCGTATGCGGCCGGCTCGGTATTCCGGTCAGGGACGGCTATGGTCCGGGCAAGCTCTTGATTGAGGTCTTCGAGAAGACCGCCGAGCACCGGCTGCGCCAGCCGACCTTCGTGACGCAATACCCGATCGAGGTCTCGCCCCTGTCGCGCCGCAACGACGCCGATCCCTTTCTCGCCGATCGCTTCGAGTTCTTCATCGCCGGGCAGGAGATCGCCAACGGATTTTCCGAACTCAACGACCCCGAGGACCAGGCGGCGCGCTTCCGCGCGCAGGTCGCGAATCGCGATGCGGGCGATGACGAGGCCATGGCCTACGATCACGATTACGTCCGGGCGCTCGAGTACGGCATGCCGCCCACCGCCGGCATCGGCGTCGGGATAGACCGGCTCGTCATGCTGTTCACGGATTCGGCGTCGATACGCGACGTGCTCCTCTTCCCGCATATGCGCCCGGAAGTTTTCCCGTAGGAGCGACTAATCGAGGCGGTACGGCAGCGATGCCGGACTGAGCGGCGCGCCGCCGATCGTGAGCGGGGTTGCGGCGACCTCGAGTGACACCACCGCGAGGAGCTCCTTGCCGATCGCGTTGACGACCTCGCCGGCCTTGCGGCCGCCCGCGGTGAGTTCGTCACCGGACGCGACTTCAACCTCCGACACGAAGCGCAGCATGCGGCGTTTGGTCGCTCCCCGGTAGTGCGTGCGCGCCACGACCTCCTGTCCCGTATAGCAACCCTTGTCGAGACTGAGCGCGTCCAGCCGATCCAGGTTCAGCATGTGCGGGGTGAACTTTTCGGACTGTGCGGTGCCGATTTCCGGTATGCCGCGCTCGAGATTCATGCGCTGCCAGTCGTCGAGGTCGAAGGCCGTGCCGGCATCGGTGGACAACAGCCAGTGCGGCGCGGCATCTATCTCGAATGTCACCTTCGCCCGGAAGCGGAAGCGCAGCAGGCGCTCCGTCACCCTGTCGGCCAGTTCCGCCGGCAAAGCGAGCCGATAGCCGTCGCGGTCGCGACCCACGCGCGGCAGACAGATGACGCGGCCCTGCGGGTTGCACCAGGCCGCCAGCAACTGCGCTTCCTGATCCAGCCTCCCGAGATCGTTGCTGAGCTGGCCTTGCAGGAACGAGAAAGCATCGACGCCCCGGACCACTATCGAGGCGTACGCGGAGGCGCTCACGTCTGCGGCAACTGTGGCATTTGTAATAGAATGCAGGCACTGTTTGAATGTCTTGATCGCCAATACATTCCCTGCTCCGATGGATGAATCACGAGACACGTCCGCTACTTCCGTCGACACGGTCGACGAATGCAGCAATGCGGCTGCCAATGATAACGCGGTGCCGCGGGGAAACCGAATGCCGCCGCAGGCCGTGGAAGTGGGTGGGCGTGGCGGTCCGGATCCGACACGTTACGGCGATTGGGAAAAGGCCGGCCGGTGCATCGATTTCTGACGGCCGACACGCGCTTGTGCGCTGCAATCGAATGAGGATAATACGGCGGGCAGTCACCGCCCGACATCCGGATAAGCGAGCACGATGAGAGATCCCGGCAGACCGCTGTCGCCTCACCTGCAGGTGTACCGCTGGCCCGTAACGATGCTTCTGTCGATCCTGCACCGGATCACCGGCGTGGCATTGTCCTGCGGCCTCTTCGTGCTGGCGCTCTGGCTCCTGCTCATTGCGGCCGGGCCGGAACAATACCAGTACTTCCGATCGGCGATGTCGACACCGGTCGGCTGCTCGCTTCTGATCGGGTGGACTTTCGCGTTCCTGCTGCATCTTGCGAATGGCGTGCGGCATTTCGTATGGGATGCCGGAAGGGGCTTCGCGATCCGTCACGCGAACGCGTCCGCCTGGGCTGCGTTGCTCGGCGCCGCGCTGCTCACGGCCCTGCTCTGGGGCTTGCGCCTGTGAGTCTCAATTCGCCGCTCGGGCGCGTCCTGGGACTCGGATCCGCAGGCGCGGGCACGGAGCATTTCATCGCCCAGCGCGTCTCCGCCATCGCCCTGCTGTTGCTCGGCAGCTGGTTCCTCTACCGGCTGTTTACGTTTGACAGCTTCGCTTTCCTGGATGTCGTGCGTTTCATCGGAAATCCGCTGAACGGCATTTTCCTCACGCTGCTCGTCCTCACCCTCGCGTATCATTCCTGGCTCGGCATACAGGTCGTCGTCGAAGACTACGTGCATGCGCCCCTGCTGAAGGCGGCCAGCCTCATCGTCGCGCGCTTCGCACACGTGCTGGTCGCCGTCGCGGCGGTCTACGCAATACTCCTTATCGGATTGCAGCGCCTGTGAGCCGGGACTACGAATTCGTCGACCACAACTATGACGTGCTCGTCGTCGGGGCGGGCGGCGCCGGGCTGCGGGCTACCTTCGGGCTCGCCGAAGCCGGCTTCCGCACGGCTTGCATAAGCAAGGTCTTTCCGACCCGCAGCCATACGGTGGCCGCGCAGGGCGGAATCAGTGCGGCCCTCGGGAACATGGGCGAGGACGACTGGCGCTGGCACATGTACGACACGATCAAGGGTTCCGACTGGCTCGGTGACCAGGACGCCATCGAATACATGTGCAAGGAGGCAATGGACGCGGTCATCGAACTGGAACATTACGGCGTGCCATTCTCACGCACCGACGACGGTCGCATCTACCAGCGGCCGTTCGGCGGTATGACCACCCGCTTTGGCGAGGGCACCGCGCAGCGCACTTGCGCCGCGGCCGACCGAACGGGGCACGCGATGCTGCATACGCTGTACCAGCAGTCGCTGGCACACGACGCCGAGTTCTTCATCGAATACTTCGCCATCGACCTCATGATGGACGATGGCGTGTGCCGCGGCGTCGTCGCGCTGGATCTGGCGACCGGCCGCCTGCATCGGTTCCGGTGTCATCAGCTGATCCTCGCGACCGGCGGTTACGGCCGCGCATATTTCTCGTGCACCTCCGCGCATACCTGCACCGGCGACGGCAATGCGATGGTTCTGCGGGCGGGTCTGCCGCTGCAGGACATGGAGTTCGTGCAGTTTCATCCGACCGGCATCTACGGCGCCGGCTGCCTCATCACCGAAGGCGCGCGCGGAGAGGGTGGTTACCTGACGAATGCCGACGGCGAGCGATTCATGGAGCGCTATGCGCCGAACGCCAAGGACCTCGCTTCCCGGGACGTGGTCAGTCGGTCGATGACGATCGAGATTCGCGAAGGTCGCGGCGTCGGGCCGCACCGGGACCACATCCATCTGCACCTCGAGCACCTGGGGCCCGAGGTCATCGACGAGCGGCTGCCGGGCATCGCCGAATCGGCACGAATCTTCGCGGGCGTCGAAGTCACGTGTGATCCGATCCCGGTGCTGCCGACCGTGCATTACAACATGGGCGGCATACCTGCGAACTACAAGGGCGAGGTCGTCACGCTGCGCGACGGGAATCCGGAAGCCGTGGTTCCGGGACTGATGGCCGTCGGCGAAGCCGCCTGCGTGTCGGTACACGGCGCCAATCGGCTGGGATCGAATTCACTCCTCGACCTCGTCGTGTTCGGGCGTGCGGCGGCGCAGCATATTTCCGCGACCCTCGAACCGGGCCACCGGCACGCTGCCCTGCCGCGCGACGCCGGGCTGAACAGCGTTGCGCGCCTCGATCGGCTGCGCCACGCGAACGGTGCTCGACCGACGGCGGAGATTCGCCTCGAGATGCAGAAGATCATGCAGAGTCACGCCGCCGTGTTCCGTACGGGCGCAACGCTCACCGAAGGCGCCGGCCTGCTCGCGTCCACCTTTGCGTCTTTCGCCGACGTTAGGGTCGCCGATCGCTCGTTGATCTGGAACTCGGACCTCGTCGAAACCATGGAACTCGAGAACCTCCTCCTGAATGCGCTGGCGACAATTCTCGCCGCGGCCAACCGCACGGAAAGTCGCGGTGCGCATGCACGTGAGGACTATCCGGAACGGGACGACGAACGCTGGATGACGCACACTCTGTCCTGGGTTGCCGGGGACGGTTCGGTGCATTTCGCCTACCGCCCGGTGCACGAGAACACGCTCACCGACGAGGTGCAAAGCGTGCCACCCAAGGCGCGGGTCTACTAAAGAGGAGCCATTGTGGCCGAGTTCCGCCTGCCCCCGAATTCGAAGATCCGCAAGGGTCGACACTTCCCGGCACAGGGCAGCGCGGCCAACGTGCGCCGCTTTGCCGTGTATCGATATGACCCCGACCTCGGCGAGAATCCGCGCGTCGATACATTTGAGCTGGATCTCGACACCTGTGGCCCGATGGTTCTCGACGCGCTCATCAAGATCAAGAACGAGATTGACCCGACCCTCACCTTCCGGCGCTCCTGCCGCGAAGGGATCTGCGGCTCCTGCGCGATGAACATCGACGGCGGCAACACGCTGGCATGCACGCGAGCCATCGACGACATACGCGGCGAGGTCCGGATCTATCCCTTGCCGCACATGCCGGTCGTCAAGGACCTCGTGCCGGATCTCACGAACTTCTACGCGCAGTACGCGGCGATCAAACCCTGGCTGCAGTCTCAAACACCGCCGCCACCGGACCGCGAAAGACTGCAAAGCAAGGAGGACCAGGAGCGCATCAACGAGCCTGCCGCCTGCATCCTGTGCGCTTGCTGTTCCACGGCCTGCCCGAGCTACTGGTGGAACAGCGACCGCTTTCTGGGCCCTGCGGCCTTGCTGGCCGCCTACCGCTGGCTGGTCGACAGTCGCGACGAGGCAACCGGGCAGCGGCTCGATGAACTCGAGGACCCGTTCCGCCTGTATCGTTGCCATACGATCATGAACTGCACGCAAACCTGCCCGAAGGGCCTGAACCCGGCGAAGGCGATCGCGGAAACGAAGAAAATGCTGGTCGAGCGACGCCACTGAGGCCCGCGCGGAACCTTGCGCGCCCGTCTGAAGCGAGGCTACGGTTGCAATGCCGGTCTTGCGAATGCCGTCATGTCTGAAGGGAGGCTGCGGTGGCAATGTCGGCGCGGCATGCGCGAACTCGACGAACTCCTGCTTCGTTACCTAGAACGGCGCTACGCCGGTGCCGGAAGCGCCGAAAAATCCGCGTTCGAAGCGTTTTTGGACCTACCGGATCCGGAACTCGCAGGCTATCTGTTGTACCGTCAACTGCCCGAGTCGCCCGCGCTTGCCAGCCTCGTTCACAGCATACTCGGCGACACTGCGCGCTGAGCCGGCGCTGCGCCGCCGGGTACTGGGGAGCGGCGCGGCGTTCGCCGTTACCGGTGTCGTGATTGCAGGCTCCATGCCCGGAGGGTTCTGGGTCACCGGACCGGCCGTGCTGGCATGGGCCGTCTGGGTCGGGGCCGAGTTCACGCTGGCGCTCTGTGCGTTTCGCTCGAGCCGGGCCTTTACGCTGCTGGCCGACGGCAGTCTCGAGGTAGAGCTCCCGGACGGGTCGCGGCGGCTCGGACACGTGGCGCCGGGTGGCCTGCAACTGGCGCGCTGGGCCTGGCTCCGGGTCCGCCTGCCGGGGCGTCCCGGCTGGGGCGAGCCCTTGAGCATGGGCGGACAGGATCGCGAGCAATGGCGGCGATTTCAGGTCATATGCCGACATATGTCGGCATGATAGTATTCCGGCCCGCGCGGCGGACCGGCCGCCCGGCGTCTTCGGCCTACGCGCCGGACCGTGCCACAAGGAGCAAAATGATCGAAGCGGTCACAATCGGCGAACTTTTGCGGCAAGGCCCGGTCTATCTGGCCAGCGGAGGAGACAGCCGTCGGGACTCGCCGCGGACATACTCGCAAATCGAGTGCCCGTATGGCGAATGAATCGACCGACAGCCAACTCGTCCGACGGGTCCAGAAAGGCGACAAGGGAGCGTTCGATATCCTGGTACTCAAGTACCAGCACAAGATCGTCAACCTGGTGATGCGATATGTGCGGGACCCCGAGCAGGCAATGGACATTTCCCAGGAAGCGTTCATCAAGGCATACCGGGCGTTGCCGCGGTTCCGCGGGGACAGCGCGTTCTATACTTGGTTGTACCGCATCGCCGTGAATACCGCGAAGAATCATCTCGCGGCTCAGCGCCGCCGTCCGATGGACATCGAGCTGGACCTGCAGGACCCGGAGCAGTTCGACCTGCATGCGCGGCTCAAGGAAACCGACACGCCCGAAGCGGTCATGATCAGCCGCGAGATGCAGGAAACGGTGGAACAGGCGATCCGGTCACTGCCGGACGACCTGCGGACCGCCATCATCCTGCGGGAACTGGACGGCATGAGTTACGAGGAAATCGCCGAAACGATGGAGTGCCCGGTGGGCACCGTCCGGTCGCGGATCTTCCGGGCCCGCGATGCGATTTCGAAGAAGGTGGGCTCGCTGATTCGCTAGAATGCGACTGCGGCGTGCGGTCGGGGCCGGCAATGCCGGCGAAGGCAAGGGTGTTTTACGGGCATGTCCCGCACTGGTGCAGTATGAATGAAGCGATACGTATGCAGCTGTCCGCATTCGCCGACGGCGAGTTGCCCGACAACGAGAAAGAACTGCTGTTGCGGCGACTGAGCCAGGATCCAGCGATGCGCCGACAGCTTGCGGACTACTTCGCGATCGGCCGCGCGATGCGCGGCGAAGCGCCGGTACCCGGTATGGAAACCTTGCGCGACCGGGTCGCGGCGGCCATCGGCACCCTGGACCTGCCGCAGGCAGAAACGGCGCAAGCAATCGCCGATCCGGCAACGCCCCGCGGCGGCCAGCTCCTGCGCCCCGTCGCCGGACTTGCGACTGCGGCGGCGGTTGCGCTCCTTGCGATCGTCGGCCTGCAGCGCCTGTCGGACGCCCCGGATGCGCCGGACGCGTCCCCCTCGCTGGTCGAAGACAACAGTTTTTCCACCCAGCCCGAGCCGGACAACCTGCTTGACCAGTACCGCCGGATGCATGAGGCCGAGGCGGCGGACACCAGCATGCGCACGCGTTTCACATCCATCGAGCTGCGCCAGGAACTGGCGGTGGAAGCCGGTGCGCCGGAGGCGGCGGAAGCCGGCGAGGACGCGGCCGATGACCCTGCCGATGAAGCATCCGATGACCCTGCCGACGAAGCGGCCGACGACCCTGCGATTCGCCCGGCGGCCGACGAATGATGCCGATACAGCGACTCGGCCTCCCGGTCCTGTTCGCCTGCGTCCTCTGTAGCAGCGCGCACGCCGATAGCCGCGCGGATGACAGCCCGAGCGCGTGGCTCGAACGCATGTCGCGCGCGGTGCAAAGCAGCAACTACGAAGGGACGGTCATCCGCGTCTCGGACGGCAAGGCGGAGACGCTCAAGGTCGTACACAGTGTTTCGGACGGCGTGATCCGCGAGAAACTCATTGCGCAGGAGGGCGATGGTCTCGAGATCGTGCGCGTCGGCAATGAAGTGCAATGCATCCTGCCCGAGCGCCAGTCGGTGCTGGTCGAACAGTGGACCGACCAGAGCACCCTGTTTTCCACCTTGCCGCGCCGGGATCTGACCATCGGCAGCGAATACGATCTCAAGCTCGTCAGTGAAGAACGCGTGGCCGGACGCAGGACCGTCAAACTGTCGATCAAGCCGCACGACGACTACCGCTACGAGCATCGCATCTGGCTCGATCACGATTCGGGCTTTCCGCTGCAGACGCAGCTGATCGGCGTGAATGGCGCCGCCATCGACCAGGTCAAGTTCGCCGACATTCGTTTCGGCCGCGAAATCGACGAGAGCGACCTTTCGTCCAGCTATAGCACGGACAATTTCAAGTGGTACACGCAGCCGCAGCGCAGCGTCACGCCGGTCGTCGACAGCGACTGGCAGAATGACGATCTGCCGGCCGGCTTCCGGCTGGTGTCGGTGCAGCAAGAGCACGTGCCGGGCAGCGGGCAGAAGGTCACGCACATCCTGTACAGCGACGGCCTGGCCAGCGTTTCGGTGTTTGTCGCCGAGGACAGCGACGAATCGGTCGCGGAGCGCTCCACGCGCGGCGCATCGAACACCTACAGCACGGTGCGCGACGGCACGCGCATCACGGCGGTCGGCGAGGTGCCCGCGATTACCGTCGAGCGTATCGCGCTGGCCATGCGCCGTCAGTGACGGCCGTAGTGGACGAGCGCCTGCACCTCGCCGGCGTCGTGTGCGAATTGCGCCGGACGGCGTCCGGTGCGCTGGCACAGGTGCGGGTCGAGGCGGTGCGTAGCTGCCCGCGTTGTGCCGCAGGACGTGGTTGCGGCGCCGGGCTCATTGCGCGCCGTTCCCGCGTCGCGCGGGTCGACGTCCCTTGTGGCGCGGAACCCGGGTTCGAGATCGGCCAGCCGGTGACGGTGAGCGTCGCGGGTCGCCCGCTGTTGCGGATCGCACTCGCCGCCTATGGACTGCCGCTGGCCGGCATCGTGCTGGCAAGCGGCGCGGCGTGGCTGGCGGGAGTCGGCGAGAGTATCGCGATTCTCGCCGCGGCCGGCGGACTCGCCGGCGGTGCTGGCCTCGCCCGCTGCCGGCTGAAGTTCGCCGAACGCGCCGGCACGCTGGCGCTCGGCATCGAGCCCTGAGTGCCGGTGTTCGAGGTCTACAGCCGCCGCGGATGTCATCTTTGCGACACCCTCGTTGAGGCACTTGCGGAGCAGTTGCGGGGCAGGGCGGAATTCGTCCTGCGCGACGTCGACGCCAGGCCCGACTGGCAGTCACAGCTACGGCGCCGACGTACCGGTCGTAACGTACCAGGGCCGTGAACTGTGCCGCCATCGGCTGGATGTGGACGCGATTGCGGCGGCGCTCGCAGCCAGGCGATAAACCGGTATACTGCGCCGGTTTTCGCCCCCGCCCAGCCCATGAAGCGCATTCGAAATTTCTCGATCATTGCCCACATCGACCATGGCAAATCGACCCTGGCCGACCGCTTCATACAGATCTGCGGCGGGCTTGCCGAACGCGAGATGGCCGAACAGGTGCTCGATTCCATGGACATCGAGCGGGAGCGCGGCATCACGATCAAGGCGCAAAGCGTTTCGCTCAATTACGTGGCGCGCGACGGGCACAGCTATCAGCTGAATTTCATCGATACGCCCGGGCACGTGGACTTTTCCTATGAGGTGTCGCGCTCTCTGGCAGCCTGCGAAGGCGCGCTCCTGGTGGTCGACGCCGCCCAGGGTGTCGAAGCTCAGAGCGTCGCGAACTGCAATACGGCAATCGACCAGGGCCTCGAAGTGCTCCCGGTTCTCAACAAGATCGACCTGCCGGCCGCCGATCCCGACGCAGTAGCGGCCGAGATCGAAGACGTGATCGGCATCGCGGCACGCGACGCAGTCAGGGTCAGCGCAAAAACAGGCTTTGGTGTGCCGGACCTGCTGGAGGCACTGGTGGCGCACATACCGGCGCCGTCGGGTGACCCGGACGCGCCGCTGCAGGCGTTAATCATCGATTCCTGGTTCGACAACTACGTGGGCGTCGTGTCACTGGTGCGAATCGTGAACGGAAAGCTGCCGAAGGGCGCGAAATTCAAGGTGATGTCCACCGGCGACAGCTACAATGCGGACCGCGTCGGCAGTTTTACGCCGAAAATGCAGGACCGTGCGGAACTCGCGACCGGCGAAGTCGGGTTTGTCATCGCAGGCATCAAGGATATCTACGGCGCAC
Source organism: uncultured Pseudomonadota bacterium (assembly GCA_963770585.1). GTDB lineage: Bacteria > Pseudomonadota > Gammaproteobacteria > Steroidobacterales > Woeseiaceae > UBA1847. Next base: position 988,356 of record CAVYQH010000001.1, read on the forward strand.
CGGTCGGCGACACGCTCACGCTGACAAAGAATCCCTGCTCCAAACCGCTGCCGGGATTCAAGCAGGTGCAGCCGCGGGTATTTGCGGGCCTGTTCCCGAGCCGTTCGGACGACTACGAGGACTTCCGCGAGGCGCTGCAGAAGCTCAGGCTCAACGATGCCGCGCTGCACTTCGAGCCCGAGACATCCGCGGCACTGGGTTTCGGCTTTCGCTGCGGCTTCCTCGGGATGCTGCACATGGAAATCGTCCAGGAGCGGCTGGAACGGGAATACGACATGGAGCTGATCACGACCGCGCCGACGGTGATCTACGAGGTCGTCAGCAACGCGGGCGACGTCGTTCTGGTCGACAATCCGGCGCGGCTTCCGCCGCCCAGCGAGATCGCGGAGCTCCGCGAACCGGTCATCGAGGCGAGCATACTCGTGCCGGAAACCTATGTCGGCAACGTGATCAAGCTGTGCATCGAGAAACGCGGTGTCCAGAAGCAAATGCGTTACCTCGGCAAACAAGTGTCGTTGGAATACGAAATGCCGCTGGCGGAAGTCGTGCTGGATTTCTTCGACCGACTTAAGTCGGTGAGTCGCGGTTTCGCGTCCTTCGACTATCGATTCTTGCGCTTCGACCCCGCGAACGTGGTCCGGCTGGACGTGCTCATCAACAAGGAGCGTGTCGATGCGTTGTCCGTGATCGTGCACCGGGACAAGGCACAGTCGCGCGGTCGGGATCTCGTGGACCGGATGCGCGAGCTCATTCCGCGGCAGATGTTCGATGTCGCGATCCAGGCGGCAATCGGCAGCAAGGTCATCGCGCGCAGCACTGTCAAGGCCCTGCGCAAGAACGTGACCGCCAAGTGTTACGGCGGCGACGTGACGCGCAAACGCAAATTGCTCGAAAAGCAGAAGGCCGGCAAGCGGCGCATGAAACAGGTCGGCTCTGTCGAGATCCCGCAGGAGGCCTTCCTGGCCGTGTTGCGTGTGGAAAAATAAAGAGTGAGGCTGTCTTGAGCAACAACCTGGCACTGATCCTGACGCTGCTGACGCTGTTCAGCGGAATCGTCGTCGCGATCAACAAGTTCTACTGGCAGCGCGCCGATCGCTGGAAGAAGGCGTCCCTGGCGCGGCAGACGGTGGTTGAATACTGCCAGTCGTTTTTCCCGGTGCTGCTGTTCGTACTGGTGATCCGGTCGTTCGTGTTCGAGCCGTTCCGCATCCCATCCGGATCGATGGAACCCACCCTGGAGGCGGGTGACTTCATCTTCGTGAAGAAGTACGCCTACGGGCTGCGCCTGCCGGTCACCGAAACCAAGATCATCGACACCGGCTCCCCGAAACGTGGCGACGTCGTCGTCTTTCGCCTGCCCGCAGATCCCAGTATTCACTACATCAAGCGCGTCGTCGGTTTGCCGGGGGACGTAATCGAATACCGGGGTCATCGCCTGACGGTCAATGGCGAGACGATGCGCGTCGATCCGCCGGTCGGTTCGGGCACCGAAGCCGGGCTGATACATGAAGAGCAGCTGTTCGACCGGCTACACAAGATCATGACCCTGGTTCCAAGCTCGCGCGAAAACGGTCGCTACGTCGTACCCGACGGGCACTATTTCATGATGGGTGACAACCGCGACAACAGCACCGACAGCCGGTTTCCACAAGTCGGCCCGGTCCCCGAATCGAACCTGGTGGGCGAAGCGAGCCGCATCTGGATGCACATCGAGGGCTTCAGCTGGCCGGACTGGAGCCGCATCGGCAGCAAGATAGAATAGTGTGGTCTCAGTCACTATTTGGCCGCTAGAATTGGACTAGCCTGTGCGGTGCTGGCCGTGGAGCCGCGTAATTCCGGAGTTCGGGAGCAATGAAACGCCTGGTGAATCGATTCAGTCCTCGACGCGAAGCGGGCATGACTACGCTGGGTCTGCTGATACTCATCGTCTTCGTGGGCCTGTTCGCATTCGCCGGCATTCGTTTGTCGCCTGTCTATCTGAATTACATGAAAGTCGTCGGCGTCGTCAACGGCGTACAGTCGGAGTTCGACGGCCAGAATGCTTCGCGCGCGGCCATCCGCAGTTCGATCGCGCGACGCTTCGACATCGAAAGCGTCTCCGAGATTACGGCTCGTAATGTCGACGTCAATGCAGTCGACAGCGGTTTTGAAGTCGTCGCCAAGTACGACCACTCGGCGCCGTTCATTGCCAACGTCTCCTTCACGGTGCACTTCAACAAGACAGCGCTCGTACGCCGCTAGCCGGACAAGGGCGCCGGACGGCGCTGGCAAACCCGGAAAAGGCTTCCGTCGGCGCACGGTCCGACGGATGCCCGACAAGTGAATCAGAGCGATACTTTGGACAATGCCGCGGCCTGGCTGAAGGCGACTCTCGACTATCAGTTCGAAAATCCCGCCTTGCTCGCGCAGGCGCTCACGCACAGGAGCGCGGCCGGGCCCAGTAACGAGCGTCTGGAATTCCTCGGGGACGCAGTGCTCGACATCGTCGTGTCGGAGGCCGTGTTTCGCGCCCAGCCGTTCGCCGACGAAGGCGACCTGAGCCGGCTCCGGGCTTCCATCGTGCGCGACCGGTCATTGGCCGAAGTGGCGGTCGAACTCGGGATCGGCAAGTTCCTGGTCCTCGGCAGCGGGGAAAGAAAATCCGGCGGGCACCGCCGCGAATCCATACTCGCCGACGCAGTTGAGGCGCTGTTCGGCGCCGTGTACCTGGACGCAGGCTTTGCCGCCGCGCGTGCCATCGTCGGACGTGCGCTGGGCGAACGGCTGGTGCAACTGCCGGATCCGCAGGAGCTGCGCGATCCGAAGACGCGCCTGCAGGAATGGCTCCAGTCCCGGCGTCTTGCGTTGCCGGAGTACGAATTGGTCGCCGTGACGGGCAAGGCGCACCGGCAGGTATTCGAAGTCCTGTGCCGAATCGAGGGGCATGCCGCGCCGGCGACCGGGACCGGTCCATCGCGGCGCAGCGCCGAACAACAGGCCGCGTCGCGGATGCTGGCGGCCTTGAGCGAGGATGCCGGGTGACTGAGCCTGCGTTCCGCTGCGGTTTCGCCGCGGTCGTCGGCCGCCCGAACGTCGGCAAGTCGACGCTGATCAACGCACTGGTGGGCGACAAGGTCAGCATCGTGACGGCCAAGCCGCAGACGACCCGGCATCGCGTACTTGGCATCGCGACGGGACCTGATGCGCAGGTGATCTTCGTCGACACGCCGGGGCTGCACCGTGCCGGCGGCAAGGCGATGAACCGACTGATGAACCGCACCGCGATGAATGCGCTGGCGGACGCCGATCTCGCTCTCGTCGTCGTCGAAGCCGGTCGCTGGACCGGCGAAGACGCCGACGTTTTGATGCGTTTGTCCGAACGCCCGGTGCCCGCGATCGCGGTGCTCAACAAAATGGACAGGCTGCGTCCGCGCGAGCGGGTGCTGGAGGCACTTGCGGACCTGTCGTCCCGTTTCGAATTCGCGGAACTCGTGCCCGTGTCGGCGACGCGCGGTACCAACCTTGCGACGCTGCGCCCGCTGATTGCGCGGTACCTGCCGGAGTCCCCGCCGCTGTTTCCGGAGGAGATGATGAGCGATCGCAGCCCCGAGTTTCACGCGGCGGAGATCATTCGCGAGAAGCTGATGACGATGCTGCACCAGGAGCTGCCTTACGGGCTCAGTGTCCAGGTCGAACGTTACGCATCGGGTACGAGCGGGCTGGAAATCGACGCCGTGATCTGGGTCGAACGCGACAGCCAGAAGGGCATGGTCGTCGGCAAGGGCGGCCGGCAACTCAAGCAGGCGGGTCGCGCGGCCCGCCTGGAGTTGCGTGACCGGCTCGGCACGCCGGTGCACCTGACGCTGTGGGTGCGGGTCCGGGACAACTGGGCCGACAACGAAGCCGACCTGCGTGCCTTCGGTTATGACCCGTTGTAGGCCGCCGCCGGCATGAGCACCGAGCGGACGCGTATTCACCTCGAGCCGGGATTCATCCTGCAGCACCGCCCGTTTCGCGATACGAGTCTGTTGCTCGACGTACTGGTGCAGGACCACGGCAAGCTCACGCTGGTCGCCCGCGGTGCGCGTTCGTCCCGTTCGCGCCTCAAGGGTTTATTGCGCCCGTTCCTGCCGTTGCGCCTGTCGTGGTACCTGCGCGGCGACCTCGGCACGCTCACGGGTGCGGAACTTGACGGGCAGCCGCTGGCGCTCGAGGGCGATGCGCTGCTGTCCGGATTCTACGTGAACGAACTGCTGCTGTGCCTCTTGCACCGCCACGACCCGCAACCCGAGGTCTATGCGACGTACCGGAAGACCATTGCTGCGCTCGGCCCGGCCGCCGTGCCGGCGGCCGTGCTCCGGAGCTTCGAACTGGAACTGCTCCGCCTGCTCGGGTATGCGGCGCTCGTCGACATCGAATCGGCGTCACACGAAAAGGTCAGCGTCGGCTCCTGGTACGAATATCGCCTCGACGAGGGTCCGGTTCCCGTCCAGCGGCAGGACGGCGACATGGTTTTCAGCGGCGAACTGCTGCTGGGCATCGGCGCGCGCCGCTTCGATGACCCGGAAGTACTGCAGGCCGCGAACCGTCTCCTGCGTACGCTGGTCGCCCACCATCTCGGTGGCCGCGAACTCAAGAGCCGCAAAGTGCTGGTCGACCTCCACCGTGCTCGCGCTAGAATGACCGGCCCGGCCGGCGCCGGCAAAACCCTGGGAGACACAGCGTGAGCGGGCGTGGCCTGCAACTCGGCGTCAATATCGACCATATCGCGACGGTGCGCCGGGCGCGCGGGACCAGCTACCCGCGACCCGCGGACGCGGTGCCGCTTGCGGAGCGCGCGGGTGCCGACAGCATCACCGTGCACCTGCGCGAGGACCGGCGACACATTCAGGATCACGATCTCGAGGAGATCCGCGAGTGCCTGACGACGCGTATGAACCTGGAATGCGCGTTGACCGACGAGATGCTGACGATCGCCGTGCGCACGCGTCCGAGCGATGTCTGCCTGGTGCCGGAAAAGCGCGAGGAACTGACGACCGAAGGCGGACTCGACGTCGCCGGCCAGAGCGCGCGCGTGCAGGAGGCGGTCCTGCGCCTCGCCGCCGCCGGCATCCGCGTGTCCCTGTTTGTCGATCCCGAAGCGCGGCAGCTGGACGCGGCCAGGGCGGTCGGCGCACCGGTCGTCGAGTTGCATACGGGCGCGTATGCGGATGCGACCGGCGTGGCACGCGACGCGGAACTCGGTCGCATCCGTCGGGCGGCCGGTATCGGCGACGAGCTGGGTCTCGTCGTGAATGCCGGCCATGGTCTGCACTACGACAACGTGGCGGCGATCGCGCGCATTCCCGAGATCGTGGAACTGAACATCGGCCATGCAATCGTGGCCCGTGCCCTGTTCGACGGGCTGGCCGTGGCGGTTTCGGACATGAAAAGGCGCATGCTGGAGGCCCGCGGTGCCTGAGCCACCGGTCGCCGCCGGCGAAACGCCGGCATGATCTTCGGCGTGGGAACCGACGTCGTGGAACTCGCCCGCATCCAGGCCACCTGGGAGCGCTTCGGCGCGCACTTCACCGAACGGCTGCTGATGCCCGCCGAACTCGCACTCTTTCGCAGGAGCCGGCAGCCCGTGCGCTTCCTCGCGATGCGTTTCGCCGGCAAGGAAGCGACGGTCAAGGCCATGGGCACGGGCTTCGCTCACGGCATGTGGATTCGCGACGTCGGCATCACGAACGATCCTCGCGGCCGACCGCTGGTGGTGTTCTCGGAACGTGGGCACCGGGTACTGGACGAGCTCGGCGCCGGGCCCGCGCACGTGAGTCTCACGGACGATGCCGGCCTCGTAATCGCCTTCGCCGTGGTCGAGCGGGCGCCCGGCAAGAGCTGAAGCATGCATTGTTTTTCCTTCGACATCGAAACCGTCCCGGACGTCGAACTCGGCCGGCGGCTCCTGGGGCTGGACGGCCTCGGCGACGAGGACGTCGCGACCGCGATGACCTTCCGGCGACTGCAGGCAACCGGCAGCGAATTCCTGCCTTTGCACCTGCACCGCGTCGTGGCGATTTCGGTCGCATTGCGCACCGGCGACACGTTCCGGGTCTGGAGTCTCGGCGACGAGGAGTCGGGCGAGGACGAACTCGTGCGCCGGTTCTTCGATGGCATCGAGCGCTATACGCCGGACCTCGTGTCCTGGAACGGCGGCGGCTTCGACCTGCCGGTGCTGCACTACCGGGCCCTGAAACACCGGGTGCGGGCGCCGCGCTACTGGGAAACCGGCGAGAACGACCGCGACTTCAAATGGAACAACTACGTTAACCGTTATCACTGGCGGCACACCGACCTGATGGACGTGCTCGCGAATTACAACAATCGCGCATTCGCGAAACTGGACGAGATCGCCGTGCTGCTGGGCTTCCCCGGCAAGCTCGGCATGAGCGGTGACCAGGTCTGGCCGACCTGGCTCGCCGGCGGACTCGCAGCCATCCGCAACTACTGCGAGACCGACGTCGTCAACACGTGGCTCGTATACCTGCGCTTCGAGCACCTGCGCGGACGGCTCGACGATGCCGGGCTCGCGCGCGAACAGGCACTTGTGCGCACGACGCTGGTGGCTGCGGGCCAGCCGCACTTCGACGAGTTCCTCGCAGCCTGGCGGGACGCCTAGGTCATGGGTCGGCAGCGGCGGCCGGAGCCCGAGACCGGCCAGATCGGGGCCGTGACGCACGAAGGGCGGGGCATCGTCACCGGCAGCGGCAAGAAGGTGTTCGTCGCTGGTGCGCTGGCGGGCGAGCGCGTGCGCTTTCTCCGCCGCAAACAGCGGCGCAATTACGACGAAGCGGAATTGCTCGAGGTCCTCGAGGCCTCGCCCGACCGGGTCGAGGCACGTTGTGCCGTCTATGGCCGCTGCGGCGGCTGCTCGCTGCAGCACGTCAGCCCTGCGGAGCAACGCGCCATCAAGTTCCGCTCGCTGGCCGACAGCCTGGGCCGGATCGGTCGCGTGACGCCGGCGCGGTGGCTCGAGCCGCTGGCCGGCGCCGAATGGCAATACCGCCGGCGCGCCCGGCTTGCAGTCAAGGACGTGCCGAACAAGGGACGCGTGCTCGTCGGATTTCGCGAGCTGCATGCACCCTACGTCACCGACATGCTTCGCTGCGAGGTGCTCGCCGGACCGGCCGGCGCGTGGATGGGTCCGCTGAGCGAGCTGATCGGTGGCCTGTCGATCCGCAGCCGTGTGCCGCAGATCGAGGTGGCGGTAGCCGATGCCGCCATCGCGCTGGTATTCCGGGTCCTCGACGAGCCGAACGAGGCCGACCGCGCACGGCTCACCGACTTCGCCCGCAACTACGATGTGCAGGTCTGGCTGCAGCCGGGCGGGCTCGAGTCGCTGGTCGCCCTGGCGCCGGATGATCCCGCACCGCTCACCTACGCGCTGCCGGAATTCGATGTCAGCATCGCATTCGGGCCGACCGACTTCGTCCAGGTGAACGGCGCCGTGAACCGGGCGATGGTGCGACAGGCGATCGAGCTGCTCGCAGTGCGTCCGGACAATCGGGTGCTCGACCTCTATTGCGGCATCGGCAATTTCTCGCTGCCGCTCGCACGCGTGTGCGGCGCGGTGCTCGGGATCGAAGGCGAACAGAGTCTGGTGCTGAGGGCACGGGCGAATGCCGAGCGCAACAGCATTGTCAACGCGGCGTTCCGCACCGTCGACCTGTCCCGCATCGATGGGCGGGAGGACTGGCTCGGCGCCGGCTGGGATGCCGTCCTGCTCGACCCGTCGCGCAACGGGGCCGCCGAGGTCGTGGCCCAGCTGGGACGGACCGGCGCCCGGCGTGTGGTGTATGTCTCCTGTCATCCCGGAACCCTGGCACGCGATGCCGGGGTGCTGGTGCACGAGCTGGGCTTCCGGCTCGAGGCCGCCGGCATCATCGACCTGTTCCCGCATACCGCACATGTCGAGTCCGTCGCAGTTTTCACCAAATAGAACAGCTATTTATTGAGTTTTTCTAAGAATCTTCTTATCGTCAGCGAATGTCTCTCGGACCGGTCATGCTCGATATCGACGGCAGCAGCCTGACGCCAGCCGATCGCGATTTGTTGCGTGAGCCCGCGGTCGGCGGCGTCATCCTGTTCAGCCGCAACTACCGGTCGCCGGCGCAGGTCGTCGACCTTGTCGAAGAGATTCGCGCCCTGCGCAGTCCGCCGCTGATCGTCGCCGTCGATCACGAAGGCGGACGGGTGCAGCGCTTCCGCGACGGCTTCACGGCCGTTCCGCCGATGCGCGTTATCGGGAAGCAGTTCCCGGATGCGCCCGAAGAGGCGATCGCGCTCGCGCGACGGGCGGGCTGGCTGATCGCATCGGAATTGCGTTCGGTCGGCATCGACCTGACCTTCGCGCCCTGCGTGGATCTGGACCTCGGGGAAAGTGAAGTGATCGGCGACCGTGCCTTTGGCCGGTCGCCGGACACGGTGGCCGAACTGGCAACGGCATTTGCGCGCGGCATGCGCAGCGCAGGGATGGGTGCCGTGGCCAAGCATTTTCCAGGCCACGGCGGCGTCGCCGCGGATTCGCATCTGCGACTCCCGGTCGATCGCCGCGAATACGGCGACCTGCTGGACGACATGCGGCCTTACGAACGGCTGATCTCGGGTCGCGCCATCGCCGGCGTGATGACTGCCCATGTCATCTATTACGAGATCGACCCGGCGCCCGCCGGATTCTCGAGCTACTGGATACAGCGCGAGCTGCGCGGCCGGCTGGGCTTCGACGGCGCGGTGTTCTCCGACGACTTGTCAATGAAGGCGACAGAACCGTACGGCAGCAAGCCCGAGCGTGCGCAGCGCGCCCTGGACGCCGGTTGCGACATGGTTCTCGTCTGCAACGACCGCCCGGGTGCGGCGGCGACCGTTTACGCGTTACGCCAGTATTCCAATCCCTTGTCGCTCGTCCGGCTCGCGCGCCTGCATGGCACCGGCCAAGTGCTGCGCGAGTCGCTCCTGGCGAGCGACGAATGGCAGCTCGCGAAAACGGACCTCGAACGCTGGAGCCGGCCGCCGGAGCTCGAGCTGGATGCCTGAGACGACCGGCATCATCACGGGTTCGGGACTGGCCGGGGCACTGGCAGGCGCGCCTGCAGGCGGGATCGCGACGCGTTGGGGCGATGCCTCGGCCGCGCCGGCGCGCGTCGACCTGGGTGGCGGCAGCGCCTGGGTACTGCCGCGCCATGGATTGCGCCACGACATTCCCGCCCACAGGATCAACTACCGCGCGAATATCGCGCGCCTGCACGAGCAGGGCGTCCGGCGCATCGTCGCGCTCAATACGGTGGGCGTGATCACGGCCATCTGCCGTCCCGGCCAGCTGGCTGTGCCCCGCCAGCTCCTCGACTACACCTGGGGCAGGGCGAGCAGCTATTTCGACGGCGGGGCGGACGGCCTCCGCCACATCGAATTCACCGAACCTTTCGCGCCCGGTCTGCGCGCAGCTTTGCTGTCCGCGGCCCGGCACTCGGGCGTGGATTGCGCCGACGGCGGGGTCTATGCCGTCGTACAGGGACCGCGCCTCGAAACGGCGGCGGAAATCGACCGGCTCGAACGCGACGGCGCCGATCTCGTCGGCATGACCGCGTTGCCCGAAGCCGCATTGGCCGCCGAACTCGGCATCGACTATGCCTGCCTGGCGCTGGCGGTGAATGCCGCGGCCGGTCGCGGCTGCGGGCCGATCCATGCTGACGTCGCCGCAAACTCGGCCGCGGTACGCGCCGCGGCGCTGATCGTGCTGGCCGCGTTCCTCGATGGCACGAACGGCCGGACCGGGCAATCATGAACGCGGGGCGGGGCAGGACATGAGCGACATCAACGGGGACGTGCTGGAGCAGCTGATCGGCGCAAGCCATGAAGCCGTTTTGCTCGTCGATCTGGATCGTTCCGATTGGCCTGTACGGCTCGCGAACCGGGCCTTCGGCGAACTCGGCGGCGACGGGACGCCCGGACGGCCCGTCGCGGACGTGGTCGAAGCCCTCGTCGGCCGGGACCAGGCACTGGAGGTTGCCGAGTCCCTCCGGCAACGGCACGAAACGAGTTACCCCGTGGAAATCGCGGGCCTCGACTATGTGCTGACGCTGAAACCGCTGCCGGTGCCGGGCGAGCTGCGCGCGCGCCATGCGGCACTGTACTTTCGCGGCGCTGCGGCGGGCCGCGGCACCGCGGACCAGGAGACCCAGCACGCCCTGCTCAATGCCAAGCGCCGAATCCGCGACCTGACTCGCGAGGATGCCGTAACCGGACTCCTGAACGAACGCGCGTTCCGCGAGGTGCTCGAACACGACTGGGCTGTCGCGGGCCGGGAACGCGGATCGCTCGTGCTGGTGCTGTTCGTGCTCGACGACTTTGCCGCCTACGTCGACGTGTTCGGCAAGCATGCCGCCGACTCGTGCCTGCGCCGCGTGGGGCAGGCGATCCGCCGCTGCCTGCGGCGCGCGAGCGACGTCGTCGGTCGCCTCGACGGCGCGCGGCTGGTCGTACTCTCGCACTCGTCGGACCGCGACGCCGTGGAGGAATTTGCGACCCAGATCGCGACCACGGTGCGGGAACTCGGATTGCATCATCCGCGCTCGAGCGTTGCTCGCTTCGTTACCGTTTCACATCAGCTGGCCTCCGCCGAGGCGGGTAACGGTCAGGATTCGGCCGCGTTGTTCCTCTCGCGTATGCTGGCCGCGGCCGAGGAAGCGGCTAGCGCCGGCTGAGCGTTGCGTCGGTTTCGTCGGCGCGGGTGACACGCGCGAGCACGCCGAAATACGGATGGTCGAAATAGCGCGTGTCGCCGCTCTTCATGATCCGGGTGTCCTTGATGCTGTAGTGCAGCGGCGCATACCGCGGGCCCGCGAGTACATCGTCGGTACCCGTGCCCGCCGCTCGCGCCGGATCGCGTGCCATCGCCGGATTCATCGGCACGGCTGACCCCTCTGCCGCGAGCGTGAGGTCGACGGCCAGGTGCAGGTAACGGCTCAGCGCGAGCGACACGCTGCCGGCCAGGCCCTCCGGCGGAGTGCCGAAGCGATCGAGCATCAGCGGGCGTGCCGTGGCCTGCGGCAGCGCGTCCTGCACCCAGCCGAAATGCATCAGCGGCTCGTAGGCCTGCAGCCTGGACAGCATGCCCCAGGTTTCCGACAGCGCGTATTCGTCAGGCGTCAATATCCGATAAGCAAGCTCGCTCGAGTCAACCTCCGTGCCGGTCGCCGCAGGCAGTGCCGCAGCATCGCCGAACTCGGCGACGGCGACCTCGTCCTCGAGGACGGGAGGTACGAAGACCTCGCTGCCGACCGAGTCGGGATCTTTGTAGGCGAAGATAATGATCTCGACCGCGTAGCGGCGCGCGGTCTCCTCGTCGCCGCCGTCCGGCACGCTTTGCGCTGCCACTATGGCCGGCGCCAACGCGACAAGGATTAAGAAGAGCAAGCGGATTCTCATGTTTCTTGGCCCAGGGTCGTCAGCAGCGATTCGAGCGTGGCAAAGCGATCTTCGACATCGGACAGGTCGAGCCGGAACTGCAGGCGGTGCGAACCCTGCAGCCGATAGGCCCGGCTCTTATTCTGCACCAATTGCACGAGCGCGACAGGGTCGATGCGGCTGTCCTCGCCGAATACCAGGAAACCGCCGGCGTCGGCTGCATCGATCTTGGCGATGCCCAACACTCCGGCACGTTGTTTCAGCGCAGCGATGCGCAGCAGGTTGCGGGTGGCCGGCGGCAGCAGACCGAAGCGGTCGATCAGTTCGACCGCCAGATCGCGCAGGGCCTCTTCGTCACGGCAGGTCGAGATGCGCTTGTAGAGAATGAGCCGCAGGTGTACGTCCGGGACATAATCGGCGGGCAGCAGCGCCGGCACGTGCAGGTTGATGTCGACGCCGGCATCGAAAGGCGCGTCGAGATCCGGTTCGCGCCCCGCGCGCAGAGATTCGACGGCGCGCCCGAGCATGTCCATATACAGCGAGAAGCCGATTTCCTGGATCTGGCCGCTCTGTTCGTCGCCAAGCAGTTCACCGGCACCGCGGATCTCGAGGTCATGGGTCGCCAGAGTGAAGCCCGCGCCGAGGTCTTCCAGCGAATCGATCGCTTCCAGCCGCTTGATCGCATCGGCACTCATCTGCGCCTTCGGCGGTGCGATCAGGTAGGCATAGGCGCGATGGTGTGAACGGCCGACGCGGCCGCGCAGCTGGTGCAGCTGCGCCAGCCCGTACTGGTCGGCATGGTTGATGATGATCGTGTTCGCCGTCGGCACGTCGATGCCGCTTTCCACGATGGTCGTGCAAAGGAGCAGGTTGAATCGTCGGTGATAGAAGTCGAACATGACCTGTTCGAGTTCGCGTTCCGGCATTTGCCCGTGACCGATGCGGATGCTTGCCTCGGGTACCAGTGTCTCGAGTTTCTGCCGGAGCCGCTCGATGTCTTCGATACGATTGTGTATGCAATACACCTGGCCGCCGCGCTTGATTTCCCGCAGGCAGGCTTCGCGCACGACCACGTCGTTCCATTCGCTGACAAATGTCTTGATCGCCAGCCGTTCGGCCGGCGGTGTCGTGATCAGCGACATGTCGCGCATCCCGCCGAGCGTCATGTTCAGTGTGCGAGGAATGGGCGTCGCGGTCAGTGTCAGTACGTCCACGTCGCTGCGCAGGGACTTGATGCTTTCCTTGTGGCGCACGCCGAAGCGATGTTCCTCGTCGACGATCACGAGCCCGACTTCGCGGAAATCCTTCGTGTGTTGCAGCAGGCGATGTGTGCCGATGACGACGTCGACAGCGCCGGCACGCATGCCGGCGACGATCTCCCGTACTTTGGCCGCGGACTGGAAGCGCGAAAGCACTTCTACGCGAACGGGCCAGTCCGCGAAGCGGTCGCGAAAGGTTTCGCCGTGTTGCTGCGCGAGCAGGGTGGTCGGCACCAGGATCGCGACCTGCTTGCCGCCGTGCACGGCGGCGAATGTCGCGCGCAGCGCGACCTCGGTCTTGCCGAATCCAACGTCGCCGCAAACCAGGCGGTCCATCGGCCGGTCCGACGCGAGATCGGCCAGCACGTCCGCGATCGTGGTGGCCTGATCTTCCGTCAGTTCGAAGGCAAAGCCGCTTTCGAATGCACGGTACTCGGCCTGCGGCCAGCTGAACGGATGCCCCGGCCGCGCCGCGCGGCGCGCATACACGTCGAGGAGTTCGGCAGCGACGTCGCGCACCTTGTTTGCCGCGCGCTGGCGCGCCTTCGCCCACTGGTCGCTGCCCAGCCGGTGCAAGGGCGCGGTTTCCGGCGATGCCCCGGAGTAGCGCGAAATCAGTTCCAGTGCGTGCACGGGGACATAGAGTTTGTCGCCGTCGGCATACTCCAGTTGCAGGAATTCCCCGGGAATGCCGCCGGCCTCCAGGGTCGTAAGTCCGCGGTAGCGGCCGACGCCGTACTCTGCGTGGACCACCGGCGCACCCGGCGCGAGATCGTTGAGCTGCCGGATGATGGCGTCCGGATCACGGTCGCTGCTGCGGCGCCGTCGCCGGGTGCGCGGCCGCTCGCCGAACAGCTGTTGCTCGGTAACGAGCGCCAGGCTCGCTTCCGGCAGGACGACACCGGTGTCCAGCGGCGCAATCGTGACGCCAATCCGGCGAGCGGCCGCCAGCCAGTCGTGCCAGCTGGCCACGCGGCCCGGGTCGAGGCCGCGCCCCGCCAGCAGTTCCACGACCTGCTCGCGGTGCCCGGCCGACTCCGCGGTGAACAGGATGCGGCCGGGGAAATCCGCGACAAAGGCCTGCAGTGCACCGGCGGCATTCTCGTGACGGGCTTCGATCCTGAGTGGCGGGACCATGCGGGCGGCCAGGTTCAGCTGTCCCGGCAGCTCGGCGACCGTTTGCGCCGAATACCGGATCCGGGCATGGGCGGCCAGGCGTTCGCCCACCTCGACGGGTGAGAAAAAGGTTTCTTCCGCGCCGAGGATCGGCCGCTCGGAATCGAGGCTGCAGAGCGCCTGTCGTTCGCCGATTTCCTGCCAGGCGCCGGCCAGGACACCCTCGAGGCCATCGGGTGTGAACACCGCGGCGTTCTTCGGCAGGTAATCGAGCAGGTTGCCGGTCGTGTCGAAGAACAGGGGCAGGTAGTACTCGATTCCGCCGTGGGCGATGCCCTCCGATATCTCGCGATACACGCGGGACTTGCCGGGCTGTCCTTCGAAGCGTTCCCGGTAACGGCTGCGGAATGCCTGGATGTCGGCGGCGTCGAGCGGCACTTCGCGGGCCGGCAACAGGCGCACGGCGTCGAGCGTGTCGCCGGAGAGCTGCGTGTCGGGCGAAAACTGCCGGAGGGACTCGATTTCATCGTCGAAGAAATCGATGCGCACCGGTTCGGCCGCGCCCATCGGGAACACGTCGATCAGTGAGCCACGGACGGCGAATTCGCCGTGCTCGCGGACCTGCGGTACGCGGACGTAGGCCGCCGCTGTGAGCGTGTCGACGAATCCCTCGCGTGCCAGGCGCTGGCCTTGCGCGAGCGCCAGCGAGCGGGCTGCCACGTACCCGACGGGAGGCAGGCGCTGCAACAGCGTCTGTGCCGACGCGACCAGCACACCCCGGTCGAGTGCCGGCAGGCGCGCGAGCACCGCCAGACGTTGCGAAATGATGTCCTGGTGTGGCGAAAAACTGTCCCAGGGCAGCGTTTCCCACTCGGCAAAGTGCAGCACGTCGTAGGCTCCGCCGGCGAAGAAGCGAATCTCCGCTTCGAGTCGTTCAGCCTGCCGCGGATCCTCGGCGAATACACAGACGGGCCGGTCGAAGGCCGCGCCGGCTTCGCTGATCGCGAGCGCCGCGCCGGCACCGGTCAGGCGACCCCAGGCCCCGGCGTGGCCGGGAGCCGGCGGTGCGGCCAAACGCGGAAGGAGTACGGACAGCCTGCTGACTTGCGATTCGGCCACGGCGAGGGGCGGGTGACGGGCGGCCGGGGATTATAAGAGCTGCCCTCCGGACGTGCACGCCGGACGCAAAAAAGCCCGGGCGATGCCGCCCGGGCTCTGCGGTTCGTGCGCGCCGCTCGGGCGCTTCGGGGCCTAGCGTTTCAGCACGGCGTGAACGACGCGGTCGTACTCGAAATAGACGATGAACTCCGGGTACTCCCAGCGCGCGATCGGGGGATCGCCGACCGGGGCGACCTTGTTGACGGGCGAGCCCCAGGTGGCCTCGACGCTCGCCTCGGTCATTCCGGACTCCGGGCGGCCGTCGTGCGCGGCATTGTCGGTGCCACTCATGTCCAGGGTCTCTGCGAACGCGGCCGGACCCGCAATGCCTGCCAGGGCCAGCAACGCGAGTGTCGGCTTGAGCTTTGAGTGATTCGGCATGGTTTGTCTCCGGTTCCGTGCGCCGCGCCGGCGCGGCCGATTCGAAAATCACTTGTACAAGCCGTTTTTTACACCGCGTGCACGCAGCGTCGCGTGATGCCCGTCACAGAATCCCCGACCCGTTGCCTGCGGCGATTCTATGGTTTAATGCCTGCCGATGATCAAGGCCCATGAATTGTTCGTCGGTTTGCGCTATCTGCGCGCAAAGCGACGCACCCGCTTCGTCTCCTTCATCACGCTGATCTCACTGCTCGGCATCGCGCTTGGCGTCGCGGCGCTGATCGTGATCCTGTCGGTCATGAACGGCTTCGAGGCGGAACTGCGCAGCCGCCTGCTCAGCATGTCGGCACATGGGTCTGTGGGGACGGCCAGCGGCCCGGTCGCGGACTGGCGAGCGCTCGCGGCCAAGGTCGAAAACGAGCCTGGCGTGGTTGCCGCGGCACCGGTGGTCAGCATGGAAGGCATGCTGCAGTCGGATCGCGAACTCGAAGCCGTGTTGGCGCAGGGCATCGATCCCGCGGCCGAACAACGCCTGTCGGGCAACAGCATCAACATGGTCGAGGGCCGGCTCGAAGCGCTGACGCCCGGCGGCCGAGGCATCATCCTCGGCCGTCTGCTCGCCTATGATGCCGGCGCGCGCGTGGGCGACGGCGTGGTGTTGCTGATTCCGCGCCCGGTCGGGGACGGCACCATGGAGCCGGTCCTCGAGCGTTTCGTCATGCGCGGCGTGTTCGAGGCCGGGCTCGCAGAACTCGATGAAGGGCTCGCGCTAGTCAACGTGGCGGACGCGGCCTCCATCATGGGCCTTGGCGATGCCGTGGACGCCGTTCGGTTTCGCGCGGCAGACGTCATGGCGGCACCGGTGCTCGCGGCAAAGCTGCGTGCACGCATTCCCGGCACGGTCACGAGCGACTGGACGGTGGAGAACGAGAGCTACTTCCGCGCGATTCGTCTCGAGAAGATGATGATGTCATTGCTGTTGTCGCTCATCATCGGCGTTGCCGCGTTCAATATCGTTGCGAGCCTGGTAATGGTCGTGACGGACAAGACCACCGACATCGCCGTGTTGCGCACCCTCGGCATGCAGCCGGGCGGCATCGTGCGCGTGTTCTTTGTGCAAGGCGCGGTCATCGGCTGGGCGGGCGTGCTGATCGGAGTTCTGCTCGGCGTACTGCTCGCCCTGAATGTGCCGGTCATCGTGCCGCTCCTCGAGTCGCTGTTCGGTTTCCAGATCATGCCGGGCGACGTGTACTACGTGACGCAGATCCCGTCCCGGCTGGACTGGGGGCACGTCGGCATCATCGCGCTGATGGCCTTCCTGCTGACCTCCCTTGCGACACTGTATCCGGCACGCCGGGCCGCCCTCGTCAACCCGGCAGTTGTGCTGCGGTACGAATGATGGCCGCGTGGGAGTACTGGGTCGGCAACCGTTACGTCCGCTCGAAGAGCGGCAATCGCTTCGTATCGCTGATTTCGGCAATTTCGATGCTCGGCATCGCGATTGCGGTCATGGTGCTGATCGTCGTGCTGTCGGTGGTGAACGGCTTCGAGCGCGAACTCAAGGATCGGCTCCTGGCGATGACCGCGCACGCCTCCATCGAAGGTGCAGAAGGACAGCTCGCGAACTGGCAGACCGTCGCCGCAACGGCCGCTGCGAATCCGCGGGTCCTCGGCAGTGCGCCTTACATCGATGGCCAGGCGCTCCTGGTCGCCGGCGCCGCATTGAGCGGCGCGGAGCTGCGCGGCGTCGATCCGGCGAGAGAGAGCGCGGTCTCCGGTATCGGCGGCGCCATGGTGTCCGGCGAGTTCGGCAGCCTGTCTGCCGGCGCGTTCGGAATCGTGCTGGGCCTCGAGCTGGCAAATGCGCTGGACGTGCATGTCGGCGACAAGCTGACCGTTACGCTGGCGGAAGGCGTCGTCACGCCGGCCGGCATCGTGCCGAGAACGAAACGCTTCACCGTGACCGGGATCTACCGGATCGGCATGTACGAGTTCGACCGGCGCCTGGCGTTCGTCAATCTCGACGACGCGGCGCGACTCTTTCGCCGCCCGCACACGGTCACGGGATTGAGGCTCGCGGTGAGCGATGTCTTCGCGGCTCCGGAAATCGTGCGCGAGGTCGCCATCGACACGGGCCGGCTGGTGCTCGTCAGCGACTGGACGCGCCGGCACGTCAATTTCTTCCGGTCCATTCAGATCACCAAATCCATACTTTTCGTCATCCTGCTCTTGGTCATCGCCGTCGCCGCATTCAACATCGTCTCGACGCTGGTAATGGTCGTGAAGGACAAGCAGTCCGATATCGCCATCCTGCGTACGATCGGCGCACGCCCCGCGGGCATCGTGCGCGTTTTCATGACCCAGGGCAGCATCATCGGTATCGTCGGTACCCTGGCCGGCGTCGCCGGCGGCGTCTTGCTCGCAGCCAACCTCGAAAGCGTGGTCCGTTTCTTCGAGCGGACCCTGGGCATCAAGTTTCTCGCGGCGGACGTCTATTTCATCAGCGACCTGCCGTCCGAATTGCAAACAGGAGATGTCGTGCGCATAGCATCGATTGCGCTGCTTCTGGCGCTCGTTTCGACCCTCTATCCGGCCTGGATGGCGGCACGCACCGCGCCGGCGGAGGCGCTGCGCTATGACTGAAACGAGGGGCACGACGCTCGAGTGCCGTGGCATCGCGCGGCGCTTTCGCGAGGGCGATACCGTGCTCGAGGTGCTGCGCGACGTGACCTTCGCCGTCGCGGCAGCCGAGCGCGTGGCGATCGTCGGCGCCTCGGGATCCGGCAAGACGACCTTGCTGCAGATCTTGGGCGGCCTCGACGATCCCGACGAAGGCGCGGTGTACATCGCCGGTGAAGTCATGCACGGCGGCAATGAAGTCCGGCGCGGCGACCTCAGGAACCGCCACATCGGATTCGTGTACCAGTTTCACCATCTCCTGCCGGAATTCACCGCGGCCGAGAACGTGGCCATGCCGCTCCTGATCCGGCGTACGCCGAAGACGGCTGCACTCGAGCAGGCCTCCGCGTTGCTCGGCCGAGTCGGCCTGGGGGAACGGCTGACGCACAAGCCCGGCGAGCTCTCCGGCGGGGAACGCCAGCGGGCGGCGGTCGCGCGCGCGCTCATCACGCGGCCGAGCCTCGTGCTGGCCGACGAACCCACCGGCAACCTGGATGCCGGCAACGGGCGTCATGTGCTGGACCTCATGCTTGAGCTGAATCGCGAGTTCGGCACCAGCCTCGTCGTCGTCACACACGATCCCGTCATCGCCGAACGCATGGACCGGGTCCTGGTACTGGAGAACCGGTGTCTCGTGGAAACGCCGACCCTGCGCCGGGAGCACGGCACTTAAGTTACCCGCGTCACTCCCTCGTTTCGCCCTCGCGGCGAGACCGCTTCTGCATCTGGTAGTCGCGCAGTGACGCGCGCCAGAGCAGGTCCAGCACGACGTAGCCAATCAATGCACTGACAATACCGAGCAGCAGGCAACCGAGCATCAGCGGCTGCCAGATGGTGACGAATTTCTCGGACAGCCATTCGAGCGATGGTTCGAAGTCGAATGCGAGCGGCGGCGTACCCAGCAGACCCCGGCCGAGCCGATAGGCCGCGTAATACATCGGGTACATGGTCACGGGATTGCTGACGAACGTGGACAGTACCGTGACAGGGATATTGACCCGACCAGCCAGTGCAGCCAGCGTGCCCCAGAACGGGTGGCCGGGGACGGGTATCCAGGCGATGAACAAGCCGAGCGCGAAGGCGGGCACCGCCGTACGCCGCCGGATGCCCCAATAGCGCGGTTCGTGTAACAGCTTGCGAAACGGCGCCAGCAGGCGGCTGTCTCGAATGCGCTGCCGCTTAATCGCGAACTTCCTGAAGAATCGCCGTGGCATCGCGGCCGGTCGTCCTCGAATATCCGTCGTTACTGGAGGTTGCTGCCGGACCCGCGCCTGACGCCGATGCTGCGCGCGAGCCTGTGCCTGCTGGCCGGCATGCTGCTGCCCCAGCTTAGCAGCTTTTCCCCGGTCGCCGACTTCCTGCGCGGCCGGAGCGAGTTCGCGGCGCACCCGTCCCTGCCTGCGGCCGTCGTACTGCTATTGCTGCTGGCGGGGTACCTGGCACCGGGATTCACGCGCGGCCTGCCGTGGTGCATCGCCGGGATGCTGCTGTTCGGCATCCAGACGGCCTCGGTGATGCATTCCCGGCTGCCCGAGTCCTACGCCGGTGACAGCTTCCTGGTCGAATTGCGGATCACCGATTTTCCGCGGCTGAGCGAGGACGGTTTCAGTTTCAGCGCGCTGGCCGCGGACGATGCCGCAGTCCCCGCGCGTCTGCGCCTGAACTGGTACGACGCACCCTTGTCCCTGCGGCTGGGGGACGTCTGGCGCATGGAACTCAGGCTCAAGCCGCCGCACGGCAGCCACAACCCCGGGACGCCGGATACGGAGAAGTGGCTCATCCGCGACCGCGTGGGTGCGACCGGCTACGTCGTCACGGGCACACGCAACCGCCTGTTGGATTCCGGCACCGTCACCGGCATCGCCGCGTTGCGCGAGCGATTCGTTGGGCGCGCAAGCCGCGTGGTACGGAACCCGGAGTCGGCCGCCGTTCTCGTCGCCCTGGTCGTCGGCGCGCGCCACCTCCTGAGCGACGAACAGTGGGATCGCTATGCAGCGACCGGAACCAGCCACCTGATGGCGATTTCCGGCCTGCATGTCGGCATGGCCGCTGCCGGCGCCTATGCGCTCCTCGCCGGCCTGTTCGGCCTCGCCGGCGGAACGCGCAACTTTCGCGGTCTTGCGCTCGTCGGAGCACTCGCCTGCGCCATCGCCTATACGCTGGTATCCGGGCTTGCGGTACCGGCACAACGCTCAGCAGTGATGCTGACCCTCACAGCAGCGGCCATGCTTTGCCGGCGGCAACCCGCGATGGCGCGCGTGCTCGCGGCGGCCGCGCTCGCGATCCTGCTGCTCGATCCGCTCGCGTCGCTCTCGCCGGGATTTCACTTGTCGTTCGCCGCCGTCGGCGTGCTCCTGTGGGTGGCACGGCGCACGCAGGTGCGCCGCGCCGGCTTCGCTCGGCGCGCGGCTAGCGGACTGCTGTTGCTCGCCGGCATGCAGTTCGACTTGCTGCTCGGACTGGCCCCGCTCACGGCGATGCTGTTCGCACAGGTTTCCGTGGTCGCACCGGCCGTCAACCTCGTCGCCGTGCCGCTGTTCAGCCTGGTCACGGTGCCGCTGGCTTTGCTCGGATTCGTTTTCGATGGACCGCTCGCTGCCGTCGGCGATGTGCTGCTGCAGCTGAGCGCGGCGAGCATCGTGCTGTTCGAAACCGTCCTGAAATGGTGCGCTGTCGACGGGCTTTCGTTGCGGCCGGTCGCGGGGCTCGCGGGGGCCGGCTTGCTGTGCCTCGCCTTGCCTCTACTCTGGGTCTTGCTGCCGGCGCGCTGGCCCGGACGATCGCTCGCGTGGCTGGGATTCATCGGACTGCTTGCCTGGCGGCCGGCGCCGCCACCGCACGGCTGCGTCGTCCTGACCATGCTCGACGTGGGGCAGGGCCAGGCCGTGGTCGGCCGCACCGAATCCCATGTCTTCGTCTACGACACCGGTCCGGCCTACCGTGGCGGCGGTAGTGCTGCCGAGCATACCGTGTTGCCGTATTTCGCCCATGCCGGGATCCGGCACATCGACCGCCTGATCGTGTCCCATTCGGACCTCGATCACGCCGGCGGCCTCGAAGCGCTGCTCGACGCATTGCCGGTACGTCACGTCGAATCGGGCGATCGCATCAGCCTGCCGGACCGGGCCATCGGCCGCTGCACCGCAGGCGAGGCCTGGCAATGGGACGGCATCCGCTTCGTCTTCCTGCACCCGCCGGCCGAACTGCACCTCGATCGCAACGATGCGAGTTGCGTGCTGCTGGTCGAAGCCGGTGCGCGCCGGGCGCTACTGGCGGGTGACATCGAGAGCCCGATCGAAGCGCAGCTGGTAAAGACGCGCGTACTGCCGCGGGTGGACGTCACGACGGTGCCGCATCACGGCAGCCGCACGTCGTCGATCGTGCCCTACGTCCGATCGCTGGCGCCACGCCATGCGCTGGTGTCTGCGGCCTGGCACAACCAGTGGGGATTTCCGAAAGCCGACGTCGTCGAGCGCTGGCGCAATGTCGGCGCCGAGGTATGGAACACGGCCGACCGCGGCGCCATCGAAGTCGAGCTCTGTGCACACGCGCCACAAGCGACCGTCATGAGCTGGCGCGAGCAGGCGCGTCGGCCCTGGCACGCCCGGCCCGCGCCCTGAGCGGCGACGGGCGGACGCACGGGGCATTCCGGGATTCGTTCTAGTATATTCCGGGTTTTCGCGGGGGCTGTTGCATGATCGAGATTGTCAAGTCCGGCGGCTGGCTGATGGCGCCGATCATTCTGTGCGCCATTATCGCGCTGGGGATCATCCTCGAACGATTCTGGACGTTGCAGACGAAGCGCGTAATACCGGAGGACCTGACGAACAAGGTCTGGGGCTGGGTGAAGAAGGATGAACTGGACCAGAAGCAGGTCCAGAGCCTGCATCAGGGATCGCCGCTCGGCCAGATCCTTGCCGCCGGGCTCATCAATCGCGACCGCGAACGGGTGGTCATGAAAGAGAGCATCGAGGACACCGGCCGGCATGTGGTTCACGAACTCGAACGCTACCTGGAGACGCTCGGCACGATCGCCGCAATCTCGCCGTTGCTGGGCCTGCTCGGGACCGTCGTCGGCATGATCCAGACCTTCGCCGCGATCACCTCGCAAGGGGTCGGCAGCCCGAGCGCGCTGGCCGGCGGCATCGCAGTGGCACTGATCACCACCGCCGCCGGCCTCACGGTCGCGATCCCGGCGCTCGTCGGTTACCGCTACTTCCGCAATCGCGTCGACACACTCGTGGTGACGATGGAGAAGGAGGCGATAAAACTCGTCGAAGCCTTGCATCGGAGGCAGGAACGAGGCGACGAATGAAACTCAGTCAGCGCCCCCGTCCGCAACCCGAGCTCAACCTGACGTCGCTGATCGATGTCGTCCTGCTGTTGCTCATTTTCTTCATGGTGTCGACCAGTTTCGTGAAACCGTCGCAGATCCAGATTCGGCTCCCGGAGACGGCGACGACGAAGCAGGCGGATGCTTCGACGGAGAGCCTCGACGTCATGATCACCGAAACCGGCGCCGTATTCATCAATGGCCGCGAACTGATCAACAATCGTCCGGAGACGATCCGCAACGCGCTGCGCAAGATCTCCGGCGGCGACCACGACCTCCCGCTGACGATCAGCGCCGATGCCAACGCGAAACACCAGTTCGTGGTGACGGTCATGGACGTGGCAGGCCGGCTGGGATTCAAGGAGATCAACATAGCGACCGTCAACGAAGCGACGGACGACGACGAGTAGCCGGCCGAACGACGTGGCGGAGCAGTTCGACTCGAGGATTCGCGCGGTCTACGGACGCCTGTGGCGCTATGTCGCTCCGCACCGTCTGTTCCGGTTCATCGCCATTTTCGGAATGGTGGCGGCCGCGCTGGTCGAGGGCGGCATGGTCTGGCTCCTGGAACCGCTGACGGACGAAGGGCTCGTAGCGCGCAATCTCGAGGCTGGCGCCCTGATCGCTTTCGCTTTCGCCGGCGTATTCGTGCTACGCGGCGCAGCCGGCTTCGCGACAGAATACTCGTTGGGCTTGATCGGGCGCGCGGTCATCAGTTCACTCAGGCGCGATGTTTTCAGCAAATACCTGACGCTGCCGGTGTCTTTCTTCGATCACCAGGCGGCCGGTCCCTTGCTGTCGCGCATGTCCTACAACGTCGAGATGGTGGCCGAGTCGGTGACCAGTGTCGTTACGATCGCGGTCAGGGACGTGCTGACGGTGATCGCGGCAATCGCCGTCATGCTCTACCAGAGTCCGACGCTGTCGGCCTTCATGGCGTTTCTGATACCGGTGATCGCATTGCTGGTCAGGTTGCTGGGCAACGCATTCCGGCGCTATTCGAATCGCATCCAGGATTCGGTCGGAGAAGTTACCCAGGTCACTGACGAAGTCGTGCGCGGCAACTGGGTGGTCAAGGCATTTCGCGGAGAGCTCTACGAAAAACAGCGCTTCGACGCCGTCGAGGACCGCAATCGCCGCCAGAACGTCAAGCTGATCATGGTACGGTCCCTGGGTGTCGCAGTCACACAAGTGATTTTCGGCATCGGCGTCGCAGTCGTCATCTATGCCGCCAGCCGCGAATCCCAGCAGGGACAGCTGACCCCGGGCCAGTTCATATCCTTCTTCAGCGCGATGATGCTGATGTTGCAGCCGATCCGGCGCATCACCAATATCAGCGCAACCTTGCAGCGTGGCGTGGCAGGCGCGGACAGCCTGTTCCGGATCACCGACGAGGCCGACGAAACCGATGCCGGCAGTGTCGATGTCGGACGCCTGCGCGGCGACGTCGAATTTCGTGAGGTCGTGTTCGGCTACGGCGGCGGCTCGAAACCAGTGCTGCAGGGCATCACCGTCCGTGTCAGCGCGGGCGAGACCCTCGCGATCGTCGGGCATTCCGGCAGCGGCAAGTCGACGCTGGTCAGTCTGCTGCCGCGCTTCTATGAATTCGACGGCGGGGAGATCCTGATCGATGGCGTGTCGATCCGTGATTACAGCCTGGCGAGCCTGCGGGACAACATCAGCCTCGTAAGCCAGGACGTCGTACTGTTCAACGACACGATCGCGAACAACCTGGCCTACGGTCAGCTCCGGGATCGGGCGCCGGACGAGATCCGCCGGGCAGCCGACGCTGCGCACGTCAGCGACTTCACAGACCAGATGCCTGACGGCCTCGAGACGGTCGTCGGCGATCGCGGGATGCTGTTGTCCGGCGGCCAGCGCCAACGTATCGCCATCGGCCGTGCGCTGCTCAAGGATGCGCCGATCCTGATACTCGACGAGGCGACCTCGTCGCTGGACAGCCAGTCCGAGCGGCGCATCCAGGAGGCCCTTGGCACGCTGATGCAAGACCGCACGACTCTCGTGATCGCGCATCGGCTGTCGACGGTAGAGCGCGCCGACCAGATCGTCGTGCTGGATGCGGGCCGCATCGTGGAGGCGGGCAAGCACGCCGACCTGCTCGCGGCCGATGCGCAATACGCGGCACTGTACCGGATGCAGTTCAGCGACGAATAATGCGGCAGGCCCTGTATCGCTGGCTGCACGACACCTGGTACGGGCAGGGGCGCGGGGCGTGGCTCTTGCTGCCGTTCTCGGGCCTGTACTGGCTCGTTGTCAGCCTGCGACGCTCGCTGTACGCCGCCGGCATCCTCCGGCAGGAGCGAGTGCCGGTGCCGGTGATCGTCGTCGGCAACCTGACGGCAGGCGGCACCGGCAAGACGCCGGTGTGCATCTGGCTGGCTCAGGCGCTTGCAGCGCGCGGCTTCGCACCCGGAATCGTCAGCCGCGGCTACGGCGGCAGCAAGTCCGCGTCGCCGATGCGGGTCGACGCGCGGAGCGACCCGGCCGTCGTCGGCGACGAACCGGTCGTGCTGGCCCGCCGCACGGGCCGGCCAGTCTGCGTCGATCGCAATCGGGTACGCGCCGCCCGGATGCTGGTCGAGGACCGCGTCGACGTGATCATCGCGGACGACGGCCTCCAGCACCTGCGACTCGCCCGCGACTACGAGATCTGCGTGCTGGACGGACGCCGCGGCCTTGGCAACCGCTTCCTGTTGCCTGCGGGCCCGTTGCGCGAACCGAGTGCGCGGCTCGCGGAAGTCGACCAGGTCCTCATCAATGGCCCGGCGCAATGTCGCACGGAATTCGCGGCGGAACAGAATGCGATAGGCTTCGAGCTCGTGTCCCGTGTTGCGCATCGCCTGAACGGGTCCCTGACACGTCCGCTGTCGGGCTTCGCCGGCACGACCGTGCACGCGGTTGCGGCCATCGGCAACCCCGCGCGCTTCTTCCACCAGTTGCGGGCGGCCGACATCCAGGTGCTGGAACATGCTTACCCGGACCATGCGCGGCTTGGCGTCGACGATCTGTCCTTCGCCGACGAATTCGCTATTCTGATGACGGAGAAAGATGCGGTGAAACTCGGCACGCAGGTCGCCGATCGCTACTGGTACGTGCCGGCCGACCTCGTTCTGGATCCGGCGCTGGCTACACCCTGGCTGGCGCAGGTCGTAACCCGATTGCAGCCGGAACGGAAGCGCCTGTGAAAGATTTCGTCGTCGTGATTCCCGCGCGCTACGCGTCGACCCGGCTACCGGGCAAACCGCTGCGCAGGATCGGTGGCCGGCCCATGATCGAGCACGTCTGGCGGCGCGGCAGCGAGAGCGGGGCGAGCGAAGTGGTCATCGCGACCGACGACGAACGCATCGCGGAGGTCGCCGAATCCTTCGGCGCGCTCGTCTGCATGACGGGAGACCAGCACCGGTCCGGCACCGAACGCATCGCCGAAGTCGCCGACCTGCTGGACTGGGACGATGCCCGGATCGTCGTCAACCTGCAGGGCGACGAACCGGCCATGCCGCCGGCCCTGATCGACCAGGCCGCCGCGCTGCTCGCCGATTCGGCCGCAGACCTCGCAACGCTGGCCTCGCCGCTCGCGAGCCAGGCCGATTTCGAGAATCCCAATGTCGTCAAGGTGCTGTGCAGCGATGCAGGCAATGCACTGTATTTCAGCCGTGCCCCGATTCCGCACGCGCGCAACCCGGCCGCGGCGGCGACCGCGCGCGCCGCCGCGCTTCACCATCATGGCATCTATGCGTATCGTTGCGGGGTGCTGCGCCGCTTGGTCGCTGCCCCGCCGTCGCCGCTCGAGCAGGCCGAACAACTCGAGCAGCTCAGGGCGCTGGGGCTCGGCATGACGATCCGCGTCGGGATCCCCGAATTGCGACCCGGCCGCGGCGTCGATACCGAGGCGGATCTCGAGGCGGTCGCCAAGGAACTCGGCTGACGGGCTCAGTGCGCGGCGGGCGGTGCGAGCAACGCCGGCTCGGTGGACAGCGGCGCGTCGAGAGTCTGCAGGAATGCCTCCAGGTCGCGTAATTCCCAGGCCGCTAGCCCGAGCGGCTGCGCCTCGTTGTGCCCGATCATGGCGGGCGGCGCGGCATTGTAATGCGCCAGCACCTCGCGCAGGGTCGCGAACTGGCCCCTGCTCTGGTAGGGCGCCGTGCCGGCGAGATTGCGCAACGACGGCGTGCGCGTCGCACCGAGCAGGCTCGTATCGGCACGCACGTACTCGAGTTCAGGGCAACGCCCATCGAGATCGTCGGAGTAGGGGCCGGCACAACTGAAGGGATCGGCGCGCAAGGTGCGCAGGCCGTCGGCACGCCCGCGCTCCGGCAGTTCGCCGGGCGGTGGCAGCAGGCCCGTGTTGTGGAACTCGTGGTTCGTGAACAGCGGGCCGTTGTGACAGTTGATGCATTGTGCTGCACCGATGAACAGTCTCAGTCCCCGTATCTCTCGCGCCGTCAGCGGCGACTGTTCGAGCGGATCGCCGCCCGCTTCGAGGTGCGCGACGTAGCGGTCGAAGCGCGACATGCCGGGATTCAGGCGGCGTTCGTAGGCGGCCAGCGCCCGGCCGACATTCGCGAACGCACGCTCCGCCGCTTGCCCGGCGTCCGGCAGCAGACCGAACAGGGCTTCGTAGCGCTGCCGGAGGTCCGGGTCGTCCTGCAACAGCCGCAGGACCTGCTGGCGCGTCGTGCCATGCTCCGCCGGCGCTTCGAGCGGTGCGAGCGCCTGCGACCACTGGCTATCCTTGCGGCCGTCCCAGTACAACCAGGGGCTGTAGGCAGTGCCGACGAGGCTTTGCGTATTGCGAGCGGTCGTGCCGATTGCGATCGCACGCGGCAAGCCATCGGAATACCGCCGCACGGGCTGATGACAATGCGCGCACGCGATCAGTCCGTTCGCACTCAGCCTCGTATCGAAAAAGAGCCGGTGCCCGAGGTCGACCGCGCGGGGATCATCCGCGACGGCGTTGCTGGGGTCCGCGGGCGGCGGCGGAAGTTGCTCGAGCCACAGCGTGACCAACAGCCGTCGTTCCGACTCCGTCCAGGGCGCAGGCGGCATGTAGCGCACCCACACGTAATAGCCACCCACCAGCCAGGCGAGCGCCAGCAGCGCGAGGCATCCGTAGTAGGTCCGGCGGCGCATCCGGCGACTACAGGTGGAGCGCGATGCGCACGAGGTCCCGCTGCGTGCCGTCATCGATCGTGAGTTCCAGCACCCATGCGCCGGGCATGTGAAACCGCAGCCCGTCGATGCGGTAGTGGCCCGGCGCCTCGCCAGCCGACACCCGCGGTACGGTGGCGAGTCCATGCGGGTGCTCCGGCATGCCACCGGCTACTTCGATCCGGGCCTCGGCGACGGGCTCGCCGCCCGCATCGCGAACGACGATGTCCCAGTAATGCATGCGATTGATCACAACCGGATCGATCGACGCGCGGTAGTCCACCGAAAAAGTGCCCGCCTCGCTGACGATCGGTTCGGCGTGCAAAGCCGGGCACAGCGGGAACAGGCAGGCGAGGGCGATGGGGACCGCCACGCCACCCGGCCGGCGGCGGCGCCAGAACCAGAAGTTCAGTTGCAGGGCGACGAGAGCCAGGAGTATCCACGGCCACACCCCGGGACCGGTGCCGCCCACGGTGAAGGGAAAGACCGCCGTGTAGCGGCGCGTTTCGTCTGCACCGCCTGCCGTGACGATGCCGATGAATTCGCCGTCGTTCGGAAAGTCCTGCAGCAGCATGTAGACGTCCGGCACGACCGATGGCGGCTGATAGCGGACGGTCACCGCGTCGAGGTCCGGCAACGCATCGACATCGGGCTGCCGCGCATGAATGCCCTTGCCGGTCGTGTTGCGGATGATACGGAATGCGATTGGCCGCTCGCCGAGACCGTCGTGCAGGTATTCCATGATGAATACGCTCTCGCCACGCACCGGGATGTCTTCGCAGTATTCGCGGTGCCCGGTCGCTGCCGGCACATAGATTTTGAAGTGGGCCTCGAGGTAGCCGATCCTGATGACGCAGAGGTCGTCTTCGGCGACGACGCCGCCGTGGGCGCCGAGTGCGGTCGGCAGGCAGAAGAGCAGGACGGCCAGCCAGCGTGGGCGGTTCCGTCGCCGGGCGGATCTCATGCCGGCATTATAAGCATAGCCTCCCTGGCCGCGGTCCGCGTCGTTGCCGCTCTGCGCTCGATTGCGAACATTGCCGCGATGCCTGTCCCGCGCACCCTGACCGGCGGTCTGCTGTGCCTGAGTCGTCCGCTGGTGGGAGCCGGCCTAGCGCACACCGGCGTCCGGCGCCGGCTCGAAGCCGCGGCCACGCAGCAGCGACTCGATGCCGGGGTCCTTGCCACGGAAGTTCCGATACAGTTCGTCGGCTTCGCGCAAAGCACCGGTTTCGTACACCCACTTTCGCAAGCGCGCGGCGGTAGCCGGGTCGAAGATGTCCTCGGCTTCCTTGAAGGCGCTGAAACCGTCGGCATCGAGTATCTCGGACCACAGGTAAGCGTAATAGCCAGCCGAATATCCGCCCGAGAAAGTGTGGCTGAAATACTGCGTGCGGTAGCGCGGCTCGATTTCCTCGATCAGCCCGTATTCCTCCAGCACCTGTTTTTCGAAAGCGCGCACGTTGGTGATCGCGGCCGCCTCGTCGCTGCTCAGCATGTGCCAGCGCAGGTCGAGCAGCGACGCTGCGATATATTCCACGGTCGCAAAGACCTGGTTGTGATTGATCGCGGCGAGCAGGCGTTCGACCAGCTCCGTCGGTATGACCTCGCCCGACTCGAAATGGCGCGCGTACAGCGCCAGCATCTCGGGTTCCGACGTCCAGTGCTCCAGGATCTGGGCCGGAAACTCGGTGTAGTCACGCGGACCTTCGACACCGGAGAACCTGGGGTAGTCGACGCGCGTCAGGACGCCGCGCAGGCCGTGACCGAATTCGTGGAACAGCGTCTTTACCTCGGCGAAGCGCATGAGCGTGGGCTCGCCAGCCGGCGGCTTCGCGAGGTTCAGGTTGACGGTGACGATCGGGCGGACGTTTCGTCCGTCGATGTTCGATGCCGGCCGGTACATGTTCATCCATGCACCGGCGCGCTTCGACTTGCGAGCGTACATGTCGAACAGGAACACTCCGAGGTGCTTCCCGTCGCTGTCGCGAACTTCGAAGGCCGTCACATCGTCGTTCCAGACCGGCAAATCGACCGGCGTGAAAGAGATACCGAACAGTCGGCGAGCCAGTTCGAACGCACCGGAACGCACTGCGGGCATCGCGAAATAGGGTTTCAGCGCATTTTCGTCGAGGTTGAAGCGCTGCCGGCGCAACTTTTCGGAGTAATACCACCAGTCATGTCCGGCGATGCGAAACTCGTCGCCGGCCAGCACCTGCATGGCCTCGCGATCTGCCTTCGCCTTGGCAAGAGCCGGACGCCAGACGTCGAGCAGAAACGCCTCCGCGGCCTGCGGCGTCTTGGCCATGCGGTTTTCCAGCTGGTAATGCGCATGCGACGCGTATCCCATGAGTTCGGCGCGTCGCGCCCGGAGTTCTGCAATGCGCACGGCAAGCGGGCCGTTGTCGAACTCGCCGTCCGCCGCCCGCAGACGGTAGCCGTCGAAGAGCCGCTTGCGCAGATCGCGATTCTCCGACTGCGTAATCAACGACTCATACACCGAGCGGCTCAGTCCCAGCACCCAGGCCCCACGCGCCTCGTCCCACAAGCTGCCGCGCACGTCGTCCGATACTCCCGCGAGTTCCGCTTCATCGGTGATTTCGATTTCGAACGCGTTGGTCGCCGCGAGCAGGTTTTGCGCGAACCGGGTGGTGAGTGCAGACAGTTCCGCATTGATCCGGCTGACCTCGGTCTTGGCCGACGGCGACAACGCGGCGCCCTCGCGTACGAAGTCCCGGTGGGTCAGTTCCAGGAGTCTCGCATCCTGCTCGTCGAGCCCGAGTGTGCTGCGACGATCGTAAAGATCCTGCACGCGGGCGAACAGCCTTGCATTCATCGTGATCTCGTCGCGTTCCTGCGTCCACATCGGCCGGAGTTCGGTTTGCGCGGCACGCAGTGTGTCGCTGAGCTCGGTACCGGTCAGGCCGGAGAATGTGGCGACGACACGGTTGACGAGCGCGCCAGATCGTTCCAGCGCCACGATGGTGTTGTCGAAGGTCGGCGCTTCCGGGTTGTTCGCGATTGCGTCGATGTCCGCGCGCAGTTCGAGGACGCCCTTTTTGAAAGCCGGCATGAAATGCTCGTCGCGGAGCTGCTCGAATGGCTGCATGCGAAAGAGCGTGTCCCATTCCTCCAGGAAGGGATTGCCGGCGAGTTCTGCGTCGCTGACGCTGATCTCGGCCGGCGCCGTGTCGGCCTTTCCTTCGCCAGCGGCATCGGTCGTGTCGGCGTTGCAGGCGGCGAGTGCGACCGCGGCAATAACGGCGGCCAGCGGGTTTTTCATACGCATCCAGGCGTTCCTGACTTGACGGGTCCGAACCGGGGGTACCGGCCGCAGATAACGACTATCTTACGTGCCGGGCCGGACAGCGCCCACGCGAACTGTCCGCAGGGTCGGAGTCTCTGGCGCGATGGACGTGCGTGGGCCGCCGCCGCTGTATCGATCGGCTCTTAAGAAAGTCTTATAAGACTTTGAAAAAAAATCAAAATAACTAGCTGCGCGCCGGGATCGATGTTCGCGCGAGCTCCTCGGTTGTCCATGCGTCTGCCACGCGCGCCACGACGCAGGCCGCGGTGAGGTCGCCGGCGACGTTGACCAGTGTGCGACTCATATCCAGGATCCGGTCGACGCCGAGGATGATCGCGATGCCCTCGCTGGGCACGCCGACCGTGCTCGCCATCACCATCAGGAGCGGGATCGACCCGCCGGGAACCCCGGCCGCGCCGACTGCGGTCAGCACGGACAGAACTATGACGATCGCCTGTTCCGAGATACCGAGCTGCACGCCGAAGATCTGCGCGACGAACAGCACCGTCATGCCCTCGAACAAGGCCGTACCGTTCATGTTCAGCGTGGCGCCGAGCGGCAGTACGAAGCCAGAGATTCGCGTCGGCAGCTTCAGCCTGTGCTCGGCGACAGGAGCGAGGTCGGCAAGGTCGCATGGCTGGACGAGGTGGAGAACGCGGTGACGAGCGCGCTGCGTGTAGCGCTCCAGAATCGAGACGGCGCAATGCCTGCGCCGAAACGAACCGCCAGGGAGAGCGTGAGTGCGCAGTGCAGAAGCAGGCCGAACTGGACTGCGCCGACGTACAGGCCGAGATGCGCGAGCAGCGTCCAGCCGAAGCGACTGGTGATGACGAAAATCAAGGCGAACACACCATAGGGTGCGAATCGCATCGTGATCTCGACCAGCTTGGTCACGACGTCGGCCAACCCCTCCAAAAACCGCAGCAGTGGCACCGCGCGTTCGGCGGCAATCAGCGTGAGTGCAATGCCGAACATGAGCGCGAAAAAGATCCATGGCAGCATGTCCATCTCGACGGCCGCCTTCAGCGGATTGCGCGGCAAGATGTTGACGAAGGTATCGATGCCGAACGATTCGGCAGCACTGGTCTCGAGCCGGGTGCTCGCTTCGCCGCGGTAGGAGGCAACCAGTTCCTCAGCGACAGCCGGCGGCAGGCCTTCGCCTAGCCGCAGCCCGTTCGCGAGCGTGAGGCCGATGACGGCGGCAATTGCGGTGGTGACGAGGAAATACGCCAGCGTCAGTCCGCCGACACGGCCGAGCCGGCGAACATCTCCCTGGTTGGCGACTCCCAGCGCGAGAGTCGCGAACACCAGGGGAATCCACTGTCGCCGGCGATGCTGTTCGCGGCAATGCCCGCTACGGCGCCGAGCACGAGGCCGAGCAGGATTTTCGTCGGCTGCTACACGGATGGTTTCTTCAGGCCAAGGTGCGGATGCTGGCGCGCTCGCCGGTCTTTCGAGCGGGGAGCCCCATGTCGACCTCAGTGCCCGGTGCCAGCGTCCGGTACCGGGACGGCAGGCCCCGCAAGCCGGCTGTGGCGCTGCGAATAGCCGAAGTAGATGAGCAGCCCGAAACCCATCCAGATGGCGAAGCGCCACCAGGTGATGGCCGGCAAGCTCAGCATCAGCCACGCGCACATGCCAACACCCATGAGCGGCACGTACGGTGCACCGGGTGTCCGGAAGGGGCGGTGCAGTTCGGGCTGCGTTCGCCGCAGCACGACGACCCCGATGCAGACGGTGGTAAAGGCTGACAGCGTGCCAATGTTGACCAGTTCTGCGATCGTGGTGATCGGCGTGAAGCCGGCGATGGCCGCCGTCACGGTACCGGTCAGGGCGATGACCCGCACCGGCGTGCCGGTACGTGCATTCAGGGACGCGAACATCGGCGGCAACAGCCCGTCCCGCGACATCGCAAGGAGCACGCGGGTCTGGCCGTAATAACAGACCAGCATGACCGAGGTCAGGCCGGCGATCGCGCCGGCCGCGACCAGCCCGGCACCGGTGCGGCTTCCGAGCCGGAGGAGTGCGTCGGCAACCGGCGAAGCAACGTTCAGCGTGGAATAGTGGGCGATACCCGTCAGGAGACCGGCGACGATTACGTAGATCAAGGTGCAGATCGCCAGCGAACCGATGATGCCGATCGGAAGGTCTCTCTGCGGATTACGGCATTCCTCGGCGGCGGTCGAGACCGCATCGAAGCCGACGTAGGCAAAGAATATCAATGCGGCACCGTGTATGACGCCCGCATAGCCGAATGGCAGGAACGGCGTCCAGTTGCTCGTGTCGACGTTCGGTACGGCGATCACCACGAATGCGGTAATTGCCGACAGCTTGATCAGCACCATAACACTGTTGAAGCGGGCACTGGAACGCATGCCGACCGCCAGAAGGACTCCGAGGATCACGATGATCATCACGGCGGGAAGATTGACGATGCCGCCTCCGGTCGGGCCGGCGAGCAGCGCCGGCGGCAGTTCGATGCCAAGCGCGGCGAGCATGCCCCTGAAATAGCCGGACCAGCCGATCGCCACCGCGGAAACGGCGAGGCCGTACTCGAGCACGAGCGCCCAGCCGATGATCCATGCAACGAGCTCGCCGAGGCCGGCGTACGCGTAGCCGTAGGCACTGCCGCAGCCGCCGACGCTCGCCGCGAGTTCAGCGTACGACAATGCCGCGAACGCGCAGGCCAGGCCGGCGACGAGAAAGGAGAGGGTCAGCGCCGGGCCGGCTTGCGTCGCGGCAACGACGCCGGTCAGCACGAAAACGCCGGCGCCGATGACGGCGCCGATCCCGAGGAGGACCAGGTCACCGGCGCCGAGGACGGCAGGCATCTTGCCCGACACGTCTGGCTCGACCCGGCGGGTGCGAAACCAGCGTGCAAGCGAAACCGGCACCCGGCGTTCACCTGTGTGTGGATTCATGCGCTTGCCTCGTGCAGTGGCCTCGTTCCTGCCCGTGTGACGCCGCTACTCGCAGCCGGGCAACATTCGAATTCCATGCGCGATTCGGTCCTGCTGGAAAGGAATTGCATAGTAGCCGGCATTTTCCTTCGGCGCGAGTGGGTCTCGTGCTGGAACCATGATGGCAAAAGGTCGTTCCGGGTGCCCGGGGATCGAGGGTAGAATTTTCCACAACCGGAATGGAGCTATCGAGAACTTTCAGATGACGCGCAAACACGGCAAGACATCGGTGCTGTTCGTGTGCATGGGCAATATCTGCCGTTCACCGACCGCGGAAGGAGTGTTCAGGCATGTCGTCGAAGCTTCCGGGCTCGGCGATGCCGTACACATCGATTCCGCCGGCACGCACGGCTATCACGTCGGCGAGGCACCGGACCGCCGTTCGCAGAGCGCAGCCGCGCGCCGCGGATATTCACTGTCCGCGTTACGTGCGAGGCTGTTCGAGGCCGCCGACTTCTCCCGATTCGACTACGTGCTCGCGATGGACCGCGAAAATTTTGCGTGTCTCGAATCGCTCGCGGCTGCGGAACACCGGCATCGGCTGAAGTTGTTCCTCTCCTTTGCCGAGGGCCTTGGTGACGAAGTGCCGGATCCGTACTATGGCGGCGCCGCCGGCTTCGAGCGCGTACTCGACATGGTCGAAGAAGCGTCTCGAGGGTTGCTCGAGACGCTGCGCCGCAGGCATTCGCTATAACCGGCGTCCGCGGGCTTGACTAGACCGGATCCTGTTTGTCCGTGGTGCTCTTTGCTGTGGTCGGTGCATCACTCGCTGCCGGTGCCGTTGCCGGCTCCCAGGGCATCAATCGGGACTCCGTCTTTTTCACCGGTTGATCTGCCGGCGCCTGTTGTGTCGGCTGCGCCGTTTCCGCGATCATCGCGCGCTCGGCGTCGATGAGTACGTGCGCTTCGCCTGTTGCAGGTGCCGGTCTGTTGCCGGCGTCCTCTGTTGCGGGCGGCGGGGGCGGGGAGAGCGGCGCTGTGGCCTGCACCAGCGCGCCGTTACCCGTGCCATTGGACTTTTCCGAAGGACGCCGATGCTCCGCTGCCCGCTCCGGCGCAGGGCCGCCACCCGCTTCGGTGACGCGAAGTTCGACTTGCTCGCCGGGCTGATTGCGTTGTTCGGCATTCTTGCGTCGACGCCGGCCGCCGCGACTGCGCCGGCTGCGCGACGAACGCTTCTGCTCGTCGCGATTCTCGCTGCCCGCGCTGCCTTGCGCCTGCTGCCGCTCGGGCGACGGCTTCGCGGCGACGTCCTGGGACTTCGTCTTGCGCGGTTCGGCATTGCCCGCCTCGCCCGTTTTCTTCCTGGCCGCTTGTTTCTTCGGCCGTTGACGATTGCGTTCCTGACCGGCCTGGCGATCGCCGCGTCCGCGCTGCTGGGTGCGCGCAGACCGTTCTTTGCCGCCGTCGCTGCTGCGGGACTTGGCGGGGGTACGTTTCTTCTTCGGCCGTTCCTCCTTGTCTCCGGCGAACAGGCCCTTCAGCCACGCCCAGACGCCGCCGGAGGATTCCTTGCGAACGGGGGCCGGCGTCGATGGCGCGATGACGCCGATGGCCGCCTGCTCGGCGGGCTTCGGCTCTTTTGCATACTGCGGCGGTTCGGCCAGCGGGTCGGACTCTGCCAGCAAGTAGCTGACTCCCGCATTCTCGGGCAGCTCGGCCTGGTCGTCACGCACGCGGCGAATGTCATAGTGCGGCGTTTCGAGCGCCGCGTTGGCGACGAGTATCACCTGCACGTCGTTGTTCGTCTCGAGGCTCTGCACCCAGTTGCGCTTTTCGTTGAGGAGATAGGTCGCGACTTCGACCGGCAGCTGGGCGATTACCTTTGCGGTTCTTTCTTTGCGCGCCTCTTCTCCGATGATGCGCAGGATGGCGAGCGCCAGCGATTCGATGGACCGGATCGTGCCGAAGCCCGAACAGCGCGGGCA
Source organism: uncultured Pseudomonadota bacterium (assembly GCA_963770585.1). Classification (GTDB taxonomy): domain Bacteria; phylum Pseudomonadota; class Gammaproteobacteria; order Steroidobacterales; family Woeseiaceae; genus UBA1847. The sequence continues at coordinate 1,024,067 of CAVYQH010000001.1, forward strand.
GGACTGATACGCGGACTCGCCGATAGACGGACGCAGCCGCTGACGGGACATCTCGAGCAGACCGAAGCGCGTGATTTTGCCGATCTGTACGCGTGCGCGATCCTGACGTACGGCATCGCGCAAGCGGTTTTCGACGTCCCGCTGGTTCTTCTGCGGACCCATGTCGATGAAGTCGATCACCACCAGGCCGCCGAGGTCGCGAATACGCAGTTGCCGCGCGACTTCTTCCGCCGCCTCCAGGTTCGTGTTCAGCGCGGTCGCTTCGATGTCGCCGCCTTTCGTGGCACGCGCGGAGTTCACGTCGATGGAAACCAGCGCTTCCGTGTGATCAATGACGATGCTGCCTCCGGACGGGAGGCTCACCTGGTGGGCAAACGCCGACTCGATCTGCGATTCGATCTGGAAGCGCGTAAACAGGGGTACGGCGTCGGTGTAATGCTTGAGCTTGCGCGCATTGTGCGGCATCACCTGCTCGACGAATTCCATGGCTTCGCGAAACGTGGCTTCGTCGTCGACGAGGATTTCACCGATGTCGTTGCTCAGGTAATCACGCAAGGCGCGAATAACCGCATTGCTTTCGCGGTAGATCAGGAACGGCGAGGAACGCTTGAGTACCGTGTCGAGTATCGCCTGCCAGACCTTCAACAGGTTTTCGAGGTCCCACGCCAGTTCCTCGGCCGTGCGATCGATGCCGGCAGTGCGCAGGATGACGCTCATGTTGTCAGGTATTTCGACCTCGTTCAGCGAATCCTTGAGCGACGTCGCGATCGTCTCCGACGATACGCCGCGACACGCCGCCCGAACGCGGCTTGTTCGGTTTCAGTACGATGAAGCGACCAGCCAGGCTGACGAAGGTCGTCAGTGCGGCACCCTTGTTGCCGCGTTCCTCCTTGTCGATCTGGACGACGATATCCTGGCCCTCTTTCAGGACCTCCTTGATGTTCGCCTTGCCGGAATCGACCGGTCGGATGAAGTATTCGCTGGAGACTTCCTTCAGTGGCAGGAAGCCATGGCGCTCTGCGCCGTAGTCGACGAACGCTGCTTCTAGGCTGGGCTCGATACGTGTGATTCGGCCCTTGTAGATATTCGCTTTCTTGCGTTCGCTTGCAGGTCCTTCAATATTGAGGTCGAACAGGCGCTGGCCGTCGACCATCGCCATGCGCAACTCTTCTGCCTGAGTTGCGTTGATCAGCATTCTTTTCATGTTGCCCTACTTGTAAAGGATAAGAGGGCAGCGAAACAGGCCGGTAGAACCGGTGAGGAGCCATGAGAGGCATGCAGGACGTGACGCGCACGAGTCCGTGCCGCACGAAGGCGCTGAAGTTCGGTTTGACTCGAAGGTCGAGCCCGTGAACCAGAGAGGTCACGGCCCAGATGAAGATCAGCATGATGTCCCTGCGGTTGTGCCGCTTTGGCGCTCGGCGGAATCCGCGTTCGCTGCCAATTACTCCCGGTCCCGCCTGGGGCGCGACCGGAGAAAGTGCTTTAAGGAGACAGGCGGCGCATCCGGAACCGGTGCCGCTTGTATCGATAAACCTGAATCCAACTCGTTGAAACTACTTGTCGAAACAGTCCGTGTGGGAGCGTCGTTACCGGCGGCTAAGTGCCTTGTGCTCACGAGGTCCCCACGGGGCGTTAATATACCACAAGGCAGGGCTTCATCAAGTCATTGATCATGCAAGAAAAGTCCGCAAAAGCCACCGCAACCGCCCCCGTTTCCGTGCGCAAGCTCCAAATCGACGCCGACCGTGCCGGGCAGCGCATCGATAATTTCCTGATGCGTGAGCTGCCGGGAGTGCCCAGGGCGCGCGTCTATCGCTTGCTTCGGCGCGGCGAGGTACGAGTGAACGGCGGTCGTGTGCGGGCGGAGTACAAGCTCGCAGCCGGCGACGAGGTGCGCATCCCGCCGGTTCGCGTCGACGCACCGGGCGCGCCGCCGGCAGCCAGCGCCGCGGCGCGGCTCCTGGACTGCATACTCTTCGAGGACAAGGACCTGCTGGTCGTGGACAAACCTGCGGGAGTCGCGGTGCACGGCGGCAGCGGAGTCAGCCACGGCGTGATCGAACTCTTGCGTCACGCGCGGCCGGACCTGAAGGACCTGGCCCTGGTGCACCGGCTCGATCGCGAGACTTCAGGCTGCCTGGTGCTGGCGAAACGCCGCAGCGCGCTGCGCGCCCTCCATGAATGCTTTCGCGAGGGGCTCGTTGAAAAGAACTATCTGGCACTGGCCGTCGGTGATTGGCAACTGGGAGAACGCCTCATCGACGAAGCTTTGCTCGTTACCCATCGTCAGGGCGGAGAGCGCCACGTAGTGATCCATTCGCAGGGCAAACCTGCGCGGACCCGCATGCGCCTGTCGCGCGTGTACGGCGAATACAGCCTGCTGCAGTGCACGCCATACACGGGCCGGACACACCAGATCCGGGTTCACGCACAGGCGGTCGGGTTCCCGCTCGCCGGGGACGAACGCTATGGTGACGAAGCCGCGAACCGGCGCTTGCGCGCGCTGGGCCTGCCGCGCCTGTTCCTCCATGCGCAATCGATCGCCTTTCCGGACGGCAACGGCAACGAACGCCATTTCACCGCGGCGCTCGCCGAGGATCTCGATCGCTTTCTCGATGCGCTGTCGGGGCCGCGGAAACGCAGGCCGCGCGCGCCAGACGACGTTCAGGGCAGCAGGTAACCGAGCTGCAGGAGCCGGTCCGCTACCCAGATCATGGGCAAGCCGATCAGCGCCGTCGGATCCTCAGCAGATACGGATTCGAACAGCACGAAGGCGGCACCTTCCAGCTTGAAGCTGCCGGCACAGTCGTAAGGCTCGTCACGACGCACGTAGGCTTCGGCCAGCCGCCGGTCGAATTGCCGGAAGCGTACAACCGTCGTGTCCGTGTGTTCGTAGCGGTTGCGGGACGCCGGGTCCAGCACGCAGACCGCCGTGAGGAAGCGGACTGGCTTGCCCGCAGCCGCAAGCAGTTGCGCTACGGCCTTGTGCGCAGTACCGGGTTTGCCGAGGACCCGGTCATCGAGCACCGCGAGCTGATCGGCGCCGATGATCAGTGCGTCGCGGGCGACAGCCGACACCGCCTCCGCCTTGCGGCGGGCGAGGGCCGTCGCGAGGGCAGCCGGCTCGAGCCCGGCCTCGTTGGATTCGTCGACATCCGGGGACCGGACTTCGAATTCGTCGAGGCAGCGAGCGAGTAGGCCGCGGCGATAGGGTGACGACGATGCCAGGACGATGCGGCGAGCTGCCGGGTTTTGCATAAGGGAATCAGGCGTTTGCGGGACGAAACCGGTGAGTGTACCGGCATTGCCGGGCACCGCCGACGATTTTCCGCCGGGCTGCCCATGACGCTTTGACAGCGCACGCCGCGGTACTTATCATGCGCGCGCCATGGGCGATCCGCTGCGGGACAGGCAGTCACTCGAGGCTCTGACAGAAAAGAAACTGGTCATCGAAATTGCTGAACAAATTGGCAGTTTCGAAGGTCTTGCCGACAGCGTCCGACAGGAACTGTCGACCTTGGTAGAAGCCGAGCGGCCAAGGGGCTGGCGCGAACTTCCGGTCCGGGGCCGGCTGGTGTTCGGGCGGGCCGGCGGCGACCAGGCCACGCTCTCGGGCCAGCTCAATGCCGGCGTGCCCGTCGTCTGCCAGCGCTGTCTCGACCCCTTCGTCTGGCCGCTGGCGACCCGGGTGGAGCTGTCTTTCGTCACACCGGGCTCGCCGGTCACGGGCAGCGAGGCCCGCGAACCGTGGGAGCTGACGGACGAGCTCATGCGGCCGATCGACATCGTGGACGAGTTGCTGGTCATGGCCCTGCCGCTTGCGGCGCGGCACGAGGATGGGGCAGGCTGCTCGCCTGACAGGCCGCCCGAGGCCAAGAGCAACAAGACCAGGCCGTTTGCGAATTTGCCGTCGCAGATGGGCCGCAAGGATATGGAATAGGTTCGACGACTGCGCCGCGGCGATACTGCGCGTACCGACAGGAGATGACACATGGCTGTTCAGAAGAGTCGCAAGACCCCATCCCGGCGTGGCATGCGACGTGCGCATGACAAGCTGAAGAATCCTGCGCTGTCGGTCGATCCGACGACGGGCGAGACTCACCTGCGTCACCGCATTTCGCCGGACGGCTTCTACCGCGGCGAGCAGGTCATTGCGCAACCCGAACTCGCTCACGACGACGACTAGTCGACGCCAGTTTCCCGGTGCAACCGCCGGACCGGTCTGAAGGCTCCCTGGCCCAGGGCTGCGCAATGGGAACCCTGTCGATTATCGCTCTTGATGCGATGAGCGGCGACCTCGGCGCCGAGGTCGTGGTGCGCGCCGCGCATGCGTCGCTGGAAAAATACCGCCACATCGAACTGATCCTGGTTGGCGACGAAACCGAACTCCGGGACCTGGTCACGCGAATCATCGGCGAGGACTCACGGCTCAAGATCGTGCACGCATCCGAAGTCGTCGAGATGGGTGATGCGCCGGCAGAGGCCGTGCGCAAGAAAAAAGATTCGTCGATGCGGGTCGCAATCGACCTTGTGAAGGCCGGAGAAGCGCATGCTTGCGTCAGTGCCGGCAATACCGGCGCGTTGATGGCCACGGCGAAGTTCGTGCTGAAAATGCTGCCGGGTATCGACCGGCCGGCGATCATCGCCGAGTTGCCGTCGATGCATGGCTCCATCCATATGCTGGATCTCGGCGCGAATGCCCAGTGTACCGCCGAGCAGCTCTTCCAGTTCGCCGTGATGGGCTCGATCGTCACGGCCGACATACGCCGCATCGAAAATCCTCGCGTCGCACTCCTGAACATCGGCGCCGAGGACACCAAGGGCAATGACACCGTACGCGAGGCGGCCGCGCTGCTGCAGGCGAGCACGCTGAATTACGTAGGCTTCATCGAAGGCAATGACCTGTTCAATGGCAAGGCCGACGTCGTCGTGACCGACGGTTTTTCCGGCAACGTGGCGTTGAAAGCGATGGAAGGCATCGTGGACCTCGTCAAGCACCACATGAAACGCGCATTTACCCGCAACTGGATTTCCCGCCTCCAGGCCCTGCTCGCCCGGCCGGTCCTGAAGCGCATTGCCCAGGAAACCGACTCCCGGAATTACAACGGCGCGACTTTGGTCGGCCTGAATGGTATCGTCATCAAGAGTCACGGCGGCGCGGACGCCTATGCTTTCCAGCATGCGATCGACACTGCCGTGGTCGAAGTGCGGAACCAGGTACCCCAGCAGATCGGCAACATGCTCCGGCGGGAAGCGGCGTGACCTATTCGAGGATTGCCGGCACGGGACGTTACCTGCCGGAGAAAATACTCACGAACTTCGATCTCGAGAAGATGGTCGATACGACCGACGAGTGGATTCGTACTCGCACCGGAGTAGAACGGCGGCACTGCGTCGCACCTGACCAGACGACCTCGGACATGTGCGTCGAGGCCGCGAAAAAGGCGATGGCAAGCGCCGGCGTCGGCCCCGCCGACATCGACATGGTCGCCATCGGAACGACTTCACCGGACCTCATCTTTCCGAATGTCGCCACGCTGGTCCAGCACCGCCTCGGAATTCCGGCTTGTCCGGCACTGGCGCTCGAAGCGGCCTGCACCGGCTTCATCTATGCGCTGAGCACCGTCGACAAGTTCATCCAATGCGGTACCGTGAGCCGTGCACTGGTGATCGGTGCCGAGTGCATCACCAAGCTCGTCGACTGGACGGACCGCAACACCTGCGTCCTGTTCGGTGACGGCGCCGGCGCCGTCATCGTCGAGCCTTCCGACGAGCCCGGGATACTGTCGACCCATCTCGGCGCGGACGGCCAGTACAAGGATCTCCTCTACTATCCGGTCGGTGCCTCGAAGGATCTTGCCAAGGCAGGCACCGCAGATGCCGGCATCATGATGAGCGGCAAGGACGTCTTCAAGGTCGCGGTGAGCACGCTGGGCAATGTTGCGACGCAGGCGCTCGAGACGGCGGGCGTGAGCCATGAGGAACTCGACTGGCTCATTCCGCATCAGGCCAACCTCCGCATCATACAGGCGACCGCAAAGCGCCTCGGATTGTCGATGGACAAGGTCATCGTGACCGTCCAGGACCACGGCAATACGTCCGCTGCATCAGTGCCGATGGCATTGGATGTGGGCGTTCGCGATGGCCGGATCCGACGCGGCCAGCTCGTATTGATGGAGGCCTTCGGCGGCGGCTTTACCTGGGGCTCCGTGCTGATGCGCTTCTGAGGCACGCGCGGATGGCTTACCATGTCCGTCCGGGAGCCGCCACAGCACACGATGTCCGCCGTACTCGTCATCGGTAACAAGAACTATTCGAGCTGGTCGCTCAGGGCCTGGCTGTTACTGCGTGAGGCGGGCATCGCGTTCGAAGAACGGCGTATCGCACTCGACCAGCCCGACACGAAGGCGGCACTGCATGCCGTGTCGTCGGCCGGACGCGTACCGGTACTGCTGCTTGACGGCGAGACTATCTGGGATTCGCTCGCCATCGCCGAGACGGTCGCCGAGCGTCACCCCGGGAAACGGCTGTGGCCGGTCGATGCCGCAGCCCGTGCGCATGCCCGCTGCATCAGCGCGGAAATGCACGCCGGCTTCGCCGCGCTGCGCAACCAGATGCCAATGAACTGTCGCGCCACGGGACGCAAGGTGCCGCGGCCAGCGGGCCTGGCGGCGGACATCGACCGCGTGACCGCGATCTGGAGCGACTGCCGCCGGCGCTACGGTGGCGGCTGGTTGTTCGGAGAATTCTCTATTGCGGATGTGATGTATGCACCGGTAGTACTGCGCTTCCGGACATACGATGTGCGATTGCCGGATACGGCTTCTTCATATCCGGGACAATTGCTGAAGAGCCCGGCGCTGCAGGAATGGCTGGCGGCAGCCGAGCTCGAGACAGAGGTCATCGAACACGATGAGAGAGGACACCGGGCGCACGCCTGACCTGCTGCGGCAGGTGCTGGCGATGCTGATGCTGGTCGCTGCGTCGGGCGCCGGCGCGGCGACATTCGAGCTGCCGCCCGAAGGCACTGACGTGATCGGCGAGGTCAGCACCGTGGTGGCGCGACATGACGACACGCTGATCGACATCGCTCGGGCCCACGGCTTCGGCTACGAGGACCTGGTCCGGGCGAATCCCGGCGTGAACCCGTGGCTGCCCGGCGAAGGCACCGAGATCGTGCTGCCTGGCCGTTTCGTCCTGCCTGCCGTGCCGCGCAAAGGCATCGTGCTCAACGTCGCCGAATACCGTATGTATTACTTCCCGCCGCCGAAGGCCGGCCAACGCCCGGTCGTCATGACGTTTGCGGTGAGCATCGGGCGGCAGGACTGGGCGACGCCGGTCGGTGTGACACGGGTCGTGCAGAAGACCGTCAACCCCTCCTGGTATCCGCCGCAATCCGTCCTCGATGAACATGAAGCCGACGGCCGCCCATTGCCGCGAATCGTGCCGCCGGGTCCCGACAATCCGCTCGGCGCGCACGCGATGCGTCTCGGCCTGCCGGGTTATCTGATCCATGGCACGAACCGACCTGCTGGCGTCGGCATGCGGGTAACGCACGGCTGCCTGCGCATGTTCCCGGAAGACATTGAATTCCTGTTCGAACGCGTGCCGGTCAACACGCAGGTACGCATCATCAACGAGCCGGTGAAGATCGGCTGGAACGGCGATGCGCTCGTCATGGAGGCGCATCCGGTGCTCGCAGTCGTCCCGGGCGCGACCTCGGATGTGCCGGTGCCCGGCCCGGACGCCGGCGCTGCAGGTCCCGTGGTCGTGGCCGTGCCGCCGCCCGACACGGCGCCGCAAGACGAAGCGACGCAAGTCGATCTGCCATTGGCGAAGGATCCCCTGACGTCCGCGACGGAACAGTTCATCACGGCGACCGCCGAACGGAATGGGGAACTTGACTGGACGCTCGTCGAAAGCGTGATCGGTCGCGCTGACGGATTGCCCGTGACTGTAGGCGCGGGCATAAAAAACGCCGCGACCAGCGCGGCGTCTGAATAAGTCCTTGGTCGGCTGACCTTACTTAGACATCGACTTCTGGAACATCCGATCCATCGCCTCGCGATTCGCTTCGCAGCAGGCCTGCGATTCGGTTGCGGCGGACAGGGCACGATCGGCGGTGCTCTGCGCGCTGGAGGCGGCCTGGGCGGCCCGATCAGCGGCAGCGCGTGCAGCTTCTGCAGCGGAGGCAGCAGCAGCTGCGTCGGCTGCGGCCTGTTCGGCCGTTGCGCGGACGTCTTCGAGCTTCGTCGAGGCGCAACCGGTGGCAAGGCCGAGCATGAGCAGCAGTGCGCTCGTTTTTACTACGGTATTTTTCATTTTCATGTATTCCTCTGTTGGGAAAAAACTGCGGACGCATTATTTCGCAAATCCCCTGAGGCTGCAATGAAGATGTTGTTTTTCAATGCGGTTTGTCGCCTTCCGGGGACACTTCGAAAAAATCGCCCTGCGCAGCACACGAGACCCCTGTGTATTGACCTGTATCACGTTGTGCTGACCCCGATGGAACCTTTCATCGGCGGCGGTCGCAACGAGGGCTTCTCCCTCATGCTTTGCTTCGCTGGAGATTCGCCTCAGACGTGACTGGCTGGAAGACCGCCGGACTGCCGCCGGTCCTGTCGACCGGCAGCCGGATGAAGCAGGGGCGCTGAGGAGGGCTCGGCTGATGCGCGAGGGGGGCTTGCGCCGGGCAGACTACTGTATATAATCGCAGGTACTGTGATTTCATACAGGACTGCTGAAATGCGCGAACTGACTCCCCGACAAGCGCAAATTCTCGAAATGATTCAGGATTTTATTGCGGAAACCGGCATGCCGCCGACCCGCGCCGATATCGCGAGCCAGCTCGGTTTCAAGTCCGCGAATGCGGCCGAGGAACACCTGCGGGCATTGCAGAAGAAAGGGGTGCTGGACCTGATTCCCGGTGCTTCGCGCGGCATCCAGCTCAAGGATTCCCTGCGCGAACAGATGGGACTCCCGCTCGTCGGTCGGGTCGCGGCCGGCAGTCCCATCCTCGCGCAGGAACACATCGAGACGTATTACAAGCTCGATCCGCAGCTGTTCAACCCCAAGCCGCATTACCTGCTGCGCGTCTACGGCATGAGCATGAAGAACGCCGGCATCCTCGATGGCGATCTCGTCGCCGTGCACCGCACACCGGAAGTGCGCAGCCGGCAGATCATCGTGGCGCGGCTCGATGACGAGGTGACGGTCAAGCGGTACCGGCAGGACGGATCGCTGGTGTGGCTCTTGCCGGAGAACGAGGAGTTCGAACCGATTCGTGTCGACCTGCGCGAACAGGCGCTGGTCATCGAAGGCGTGGTCGTCGGCGTCATCCGTGACGGGCTGTCTCCGCACTGATGATGCGACGGACGAAGGAACGGAACAGGGCATGCGGCGCAATTCGTCATCCCGTAATTCGTTAACCGATTCGTTACCCGAGTCCTCCTCCCTGGAGCAGTTGCTGGAGAACCCCCGGGTCTGGCGCGGCGTGGCGCGAACCCACGCGCTGCCCGGTCTCGCGAGCGGCTATGACAAGCTCGACCGGCATTTGCCGAGCGGCGGCTGGCCGCAGCATGCGTTGACGGAAATCCTGACCGAACAGTACGGCGTCGGCGAACTGCAGTTGCTGATGCCGGCGCTCGCGCGCCTCAGTGCCGAGGACCCGGCGGCGGCTTTCAGCGAACCGGGCTGGATCGCCTGGGTGGCGCCGCCGTTCCAGCCTTATCCACCCGCGCTCAGGGAATGGGGCGTCAACCTGTCACGGTTGTTGCTCGTCCGTCCCAGGGACGACACGGACATACTCTGGTCGGCCGAACAGGCACTGTCCTCCGGTACCTGTGCCGCCGTGCTCCTGTGGCCGTCGCGGCTCTCCGACCAGGACAGCCGCCGTCTGCAACTGGCCGCAGAAAAAGGAGAAAGCTGGGCCATCGCATTTCGTCCCTGCGGCGCTCGCCGGGAACCTTCGGCCGCTGCGCTGCGCATCGAGATGCGGGCGGACGAAGCGGGCACGCATCTCGACATCTTCAAGAGTCGCGGCGGACGTCCGGTCACGCTGCACAGCATCTTTTCGGGCTGAGGATGGCCCGTGCACGCCGCTTTCCGGTCCCGGCGCGGGGCCCGGCCCCGGTGCCTCCGTCATCCGACTCGGCCTCGCCCGACAGCCAGGTGCTCCTGCCGCTCGATCCGCCATCTCCGCCGCATCGACCGGCGAAGCCGGTCGCGACCAGCCGGCAGCTCTGGTTTTGCGTGTACCTGCCGCAACTCGCGCTCGAGGCCGTGAGCACTGCGCGCGAGCCGTTGGCTGTCGTCGAGGAGCGGCAGGGCGTGCATCGCGTCTTGCTCGTCAATGCGGCGGCGGCGGCGGCTGGTGTGATGCCGGGTCTGGCTGCGAACGCCGCACTGGCGTTGCTGCCGGAACTCGTGCTCGAGGAACGCAGCCGGCTGCGCGAGCAGCAGGTGCTCGAGCGCCTGGCCGCCTGGCTCGAACGCTTTTCCTCCCTCGTCTCGCTGACGGCAGCGGATGTGCTGCTCATGGAAATCGCCGGCAGCCTGCGTCTGTTCGGGGGCTTGAGAAGCCTCCGCCAGCAGGTATCGGACGGGCTGCGGCAACTCGGGTTCACCGCGGCCCTCGCGATCGCACCGACACCGCTCGCCGCGACTTGGCTCGCGCGAAACGGCCGGCGTAGCTGCGTGCGCGCGCCGGCCAACCTGCCTGCCGCATTGCGCGCCGTGCCGCTCGACTGCCTGGACTGGCCGGCGGCGATCGTCGAGGCGTTCGCCGGTATCGGCGTCGCCAAGGTCGGTGATTGCCTGCGGCTGCCGCGCGAGGGCTTCGTCCGGCGTTTTGGCACGGGCCGTCTGCTCGATCTCGATCGTGCACTCGGGCGCCTGCCGGATCCGCGACCCGGCTGGCGTGCACCGGAAGTCTTTGTTGCCGATCAGGAGCTCCTGGAGGAGCAGTCGGACCGGGAGCTGCTGCTGGGCGTCTGTCACACATTGCTGCAGCGCCTGGAGCGTTTCCTGCTCGTGCGCCAGCTCGGTATGCAACGCCTGGACTTCAGCTTCTATCACCTGCGTGCCGATGCGACGGTCCTGTCGCTCGGTTGTGCGCAGGCGGACCGTTCGGCGGCATGCTGGCTCGATTTGCTGCGCCTGCGCTTCGAACGTGTGCGGCTTGCCGAACCGGTCATCGCCGTACGCCTGCAAGGCGGCCCGACTCAGGCCCTGCAGGCCGTAAGCGGACGATTCGCTTTCGAAACACGTCGGCAGCCGCTGCCCGCCCATTCGATCCTGCACCTGGCCGAACGCCTGGGCGCACGGGTCGGCCGACAAGCCGTGCACGGCCTCATGACGCTCGCGGAACATCGCCCGCAGCACGCCTGGGCCGCCCGCAGCCTGTTCACGAACAAGCCGGATGCGTCGCTGAACGCCGCCGGCGAGGGACGCAAGCGGCCCCTGTGGATGCTGCCCGAGCCGGCCTTGCTGCACGCTGAACGGGGCTACCCGACGCACCTCGGGCCCCTGCGGCTCATCGACGGTCCGGAGCGGCTGGAGACCGGTTGGTGGGACGAGGATGGCATCGCCCGCGACTATTACACGGCTGTCAATCCGCGCGGCATGCGCCTGTGGGTCTTTCGCGACCGCCATCCCCGGGCCGACTGGTACCTGCATGGCTTCTTCGGCTGACGGTGCCGGGCTCGACGATGGCGGCACCTTACGCAGAGCTGCATGCGCTCAGCAACTTCACTTTCCTGCGCGGCGCATCGCATCCCGAGGAACTCGTCGCTACCGCGGCGGCGCTCGGCTACGACGCGCTCGCCATCACGGACGAGTGCTCGATGTCCGGCATCGTGCGCGCGCACATGGCGGCGAAGGATTGCGGTCTTAAAAAACTCGTCATCGGTTCCGAACTCTGCCTGCCGAGCGGCCGCAAGCTCGTCGTGCTGGCGCAGGACCGCGCCGGTTACGCCGGGTTGTGCGCCCTGATCACGCGCGCCCGGCGCGCCGCCGACAAGGGTCGCTACCGGCTGCAACGCGGAGACTTCGACACCGGCCTGCCGGGTTGCATGGCCTTGTGGATACCGGACGAACGCTTGACGCTCGACGCGGAGGATCACTGGCTTCGGGAATGCTTTCGCGACCGCCTGTGGATCGCGGTCGAATTGCTCGCCGACGGACGGCAGCGGGAACGGCTGGAGAGCCTGGAAGCGACCGGCCGGCGGCTGAAACTGCCATTGGTCGCCGCCGGCGACGTGCACATGCATCGCCGCTCCAGGCGCATGCTGCAGGATACGCTGACGGCGATTCGCGAAAGCGTCACGGTCGATACCGCCGGTTTTCTGCTGCACCCGAACGGTGAGCGGCACCTCAGGCCGCGCGAGATTCTCGAAAGCATCTACCCGCAGGCCCTGCTTGCCGAGTCGGTCGATATCGCCGGGACGATGCGGTTCTCGCTCGACGAACTGCGTTATGAGTATCCCGACGAGCTCGTGCCTGCCGGCGAGACACCGGCGACTTACCTGCGCCGGCTGACGGAAGCCGGCATGCGGCGGCGCTGGCCCGGCGGCGTGCCGGACAAAGTCCTGCAACTCGTCGAGCACGAACTCGAACTGATCGCCGATCTGCGTTATGAGTCGTATTTCCTGACGGTGTGCGACATCGTCGCCTTTGCACGTTCCCGGGGCATCCTCTGCCAGGGCCGCGGCTCGGCCGCGAACTCGGCAGTGTGTTTCTGCCTGGGCGTCACCGAAGTCGACCCGGCACGCATGGAAATGCTCGTGGAGCGGTTCATCTCCAGGGAGCGCAACGAGCCTCCGGACATCGACGTCGACTTCGAGCACGAGCGGCGCGAGGAAGTCATCCAGTACATCTACGCGAAGTACGGCCGCGACCGGGCAGCGCTCGCGGCAACCATCATCACCTACCAGCCGCGCAGTGCGCTACGGGACGTCGGCAAGACGCTCGGCCTTTCCGAGCCGCAGATCGGTCGCCTGTCGCGTTCGATGCAGTGGTGGGACGGCAAGCGCGTCGATGAGAGCCGGATTCTCGAGGCCGGGCTCAAGCCTGACAGCCCGATCATCCGGCGCCTGCTGTACCTGGTTGGTGAACTGATAGGCTTTCCGCGGCACCTCTCGCAGCACGTCGGCGGCTTCGTCATCTCCAACGGTCCTTTGTCCGAACTGGTGCCGGTCGAGAACGCGGCGATGCCGGAGCGCACCGTCATCCAGTGGGAGAAGAACGATCTCGAGGATCTGAGCCTGCTCAAGGTCGACGTGCTCGGTCTCGGCATGCTGACGGCGATTCGCCGCAGTTTCGAACTCATCCGCGGTTTCGACGGCCGCGGCTACACGCTCGCGACCGTGCCCGCCGAGGACCCGGTGGTCTACGACATGATCTGCGAGGGCGACACGATGGGTGTGTTCCAGATCGAGTCACGGGCCCAGATGGCCATGCTGCCGCGCCTCAGGCCCCGCTGTTACTACGACCTCGTCATCGAGGTCGCGATCATCCGGCCCGGCCCGATCCAGGGCGACATGGTGCACCCGTACCTCCGGCGCCGGAACGGCGAGGAGGCCGTTGAGTACCCCAACGACGAGGTGCGCGGCGTCCTGCAGCGCACGCTCGGCGTACCGATCTTCCAGGAGCAGGTGATGCAGCTCGCGATCGTCGCCGCCGGGTTTACGGCGGGCGAGGCCGACCGCCTGCGGCGTGCGATGGCAGCCTGGAAGCGGCGCGGAGGGCTGGGGCCCTTCGAGGAACGCCTCATCGAGGGCATGCGCAAGCGCGGCTACAGCGAAGAGTTCGCACGGCAGATCTTTCACCAGATCGAGGGCTTCGGCGAGTACGGCTTCCCCGAGTCCCATTCGGCGAGTTTCGCGCTGTTGGTGTATGTCTCCTGCTGGCTGAAACGGCACACGCCGGCGGCGTTTACGGCCGCGCTCCTCAACAGCCAGCCGATGGGTTTCTACTCGGCGTCACAACTCGTGCAGGACGTGCGGCGCCACGGCGTCGAGGTACGGCCGGTGGATGTCAATGCGAGCGGCTGGGACTGCACGCTGGAGGCGGACGAGGAGGGCGCCGCGGCGCTCAGGCTCGGCCTGCGCCTGGTCAAGGGTCTGTCGGCGGAGGCGGGACGGACCCTCCTCTGCGCGCGCGGCGCGGGCTCTTTTGCCAGCACGCAGCACCTGGTCGAAAGCACCGGGCTGGACCGGCGTGAACTCGGCCTGCTGGCGACGGCGGGCGCCCTGAAGTCGCTCGCGGGACATCGACATCGCGCCCGCTGGGCGGTCGCCGGTGTCGAGGAACCGACGGCGCTGTTCAGGTCGCTGGACCGTTACGAGGCCCTGCCTCTGCTCCGGAAGCCCGGGGAAGGGCAGAACATCGTCGCCGACTACCGCAGTCTCGGACTGAGCCTCGAGCGGCATCCGCTGCACCTGCTGCGGGCACAGCTGGACCGGTATCGCTATTGCCCGACGGCCGGGCTCCCGGCGCTGGACAGCGGGCAACCCGTCAGCGTCGCCGGGCTGGTCATCACCAAGCAACGGCCGGGCACGGCGAGCGGCGTCACTTTCGTGACTCTCGAGGACGAATACGGCCATGTGAACCTGATCGTCTGGAAGCAGGTCGCGGACCGGTACCGGCCGGCACTCCTGAACGCCAGGCTCATGGGGGTGCATGGCGAGCTGCAGATCGAGGGCAAGGTCATCCATGTGATCGCGAAACAGCTCGTCGATCACACGGAAATGCTGGGTGGTCTGGAAGTCAGGTCGCGAGATTTCCGCTAGGGAATGGACGTGCAAACGGAAGCGAGCAGACGCGGGAACGGGCGCAGAACGCGGGCTATTCTTTGTCGTCGAAATCGAAGTTATAGGTGCTGTCGAGATCCCGTTCGGCATCCCGCAGTTCGCGCAATTCTTCGATGCGCCTCTTGATGGCGCGACGACGGGCGATATCGTCGTCATCTGTTGCATCCAGTTTGGAAACGAGTTCCTCGATGTTGATTTCGGCCGACACGTCGCCGATTTCCTCTTCTTCCTCCTCCTCCTCGTCCTCGCTCGAACGACGGACCTTGACCGTGTCGTCCTCCTCCTCGGAGTCGATTTCCTCTTCTACTTCATCCGGATCTCTTTCGTTGTTCATCTGGCCTGTCATCTGCGGTCCACGAACGACGCCGGCGGCGCCCATCTTGATCGCGGCCGGTCCCCCGGCTCGGGTTTGCCGCATGTATACCGCGAAAAAATAGGGATCGCAAGGACGCATTCCCGCGCATTTCGGACGGCGGGTGGCTCAGCGAATCAGGTTGTTGAGTTCGAAAATCGGCAACAGGATCGCCAGCACGATCGTGAGTACGACGCCGCCCATCGCGACGATCAGCAGCGGCTGCAGGATGCCCAGCAATGCCGCAATCAGGCCGTCTACCTCGCGTTCCTGGCCGTCGGCGGCGCGCGTCAGCATCTCCTCGAGTTTGCCGCCGGCTTCACCGCTGGAGACGAGATGAATCATCATCGGCGGAAACATTTTGCTGGCTTCGAGGGACTTGCTGATCGACCCGCCTTCGCGGACCCGCACCGCGGCGTTGCGGACCGCATCGCGCATCGGAAGGTTCTCGATCACGGCCGCGGAGATCTTCATGGCTTCGAGAATCGGCACGCCGCTGCCTGCGAGTATGCTGAAGGTGCGGGTGAAGCGCGCCGTGTTGATGCCACGGGTCAGCCGGCCGAGCAACGGCAAGGACAGCAACAGGCGGTGATAGCGTCGGCGCGGGCCTTCACGCTTCAGCAGCCACCATACGCCGTAGGCGCACAGTAACACCGCAATGATCACCAGCAGCCAGTAACTGCGGAGGAAGTCGCTCGTGGCGATCAGCCCGCGCGTCAGCGCCGGAAGTTCGGCCTGGGTGTTCTCGAAAACGTCGACGATTCGTGGCACGACCGTGGCGAGCATGAATGCGATGATCGCGACCGCCATGACCACCAGTGCAATGGGATAGATCATGGCATTGGTCACGCGCTGGCGCAGCTCGTGCCGGGCTTCTGTGTAGTCGGCAAGTCGTTCCAGCACGGCGTCGAGGTGCCCGGATTGCTCGCCGGCGGCGATGGTGGCCCGGTACAGTTCCGGGAAGGCCTGCGGAAACTCGGCCAGCCCGTCTGCGAGCGCGTGTCCTTCCATCACCTTGCTGCGTACGCCGAGCAGGATGCTCTGGGTGCGCGGATGGTCGTTCTGCTGCGACACGGCGAGCAGCGACTCCTCGAGCGGCAGGCCGGATTGGGACAGGGAGGCGAGCTGCCGAGTCACCAGCGCCAGCTCAGAAGGCGCCATGCCGCGCCGCAGCGAAAAGCTGCGCTGCCGCCGCGCCTCGCGCTGGGCGACCTCGGTGACGCGCACCGGCAGGAGCTTCCGTTCGCGCAGGAGCTGCCGTACGTGCTTGGGCGTATCGCCCTCGATCAGCCCCTTTGCTTCCTTGCCGGACGGGTCCAGCGCAACGTATTCGAACGCGCCCATGCTGCCGACATCCGCCTCAGTCTTCGCGCGTGACCCGCAGCACTTCCTCGAGCGTCGTCGTGCCGGCAAGGACCCGGCGCCGGCCATCGGCCCGGATGCTGGGACCGAACTTGCGCGCGTAACGCTCGAATTCCTGCTCGCTCACGCCGTCGTGGATCATGGTGCGCATCCGGTCGTTCACCGCGATCAGCTCGTAGATGCCGGTGCGCCCGGAAAACCCGCCATTCGCCCCCGTGCCGGGTTTATACAGCGTCGGCGGATGCGCAGGGTCGACCTCGAGCAGGCCGCATTCGTACTCCGTAGCGGCATAGGGAACCCGGGTCTCCGCGTCCAGGACGCGTACGAGTCGCTGTGCCAGCACGCCGATCAGACTGGACGACAGCAGGAACGGCTCGACGCCCATGTCCCTGAGGCGCGTCACGGCACCGGACGCGGTGTTCGTGTGCAGTGTCGAAAGGACCAGGTGGCCGGTCAGGCTCGCCTGTACGGCGATCTCGGCGGTCTCGAGGTCGCGGATCTCGCCGACCATGACGACATCCGGATCCTGGCGGAGGATCGCGCGCAGCCCGCGCGCGAATGTCATGTCGACCTTGGTATTGACTTGCGACTGGCCGATTCCGTCGATGAAATACTCGATCGGGTCCTCGACCGTCATGATGTTGCGGCTGTTGTCGTTGATGCGCTCGAGCGAAGCGTACAGCGTCGTGGTCTTGCCGGAGCCGGTCGGCCCCGTCACGAGGATGATGCCGTGTGGCTTGTGGATCAGGTCGTCCATGACCCGCTGCGAGCGATCTTCCATTCCGAGCGACGTCAGTTCGAGGCGTCCGGCCTGCTTGTCCAGCAAACGCATCACGACGCGTTCGCCGTGTCCCGAGGGCATGGTCGAGACGCGCACGTCGACCGCGCGCCCGGCCACGCGCAGCGATATGCGCCCATCCTGCGGCAGGCGTTTTTCGGCAATGTCGAGCTTCGACATGACCTTGATGCGAGACGCGACCAGCGGGGCGAGAGCGCGGCGCGTCTGCAATATTTCGCGCAGCACGCCGTCGATCCGGAAGCGCACGTTGAGCCGGTTCTCGTACGGTTCTATGTGGACGTCCGACGCGTTTTCCTTGACGGCTTCCGTCAGAACCGCATTGATGAAACGGATGATCGGGGCGTCGTCGTCGCTGTCGATGAGGTCCGACGGTTCCTGAAGTTCCTGCGCGACCTGGTCGAGGTTGATGTCCTCGTTGAGGCCGTCGACCATCTGCATGGCATTGTGTGAGCCCTGCTCGTAGGAGGCCTGCAGGAGCGAGTCGAACAACTCGTCGGACACTCGCGACAGTTTCAGCGGTACGCCGGCGAAGCGGCGGGCTTCGGCGAGGCTCAACGGCGACGTGCCTGCCTTGTACACGGCATCGGCGGCCTCAGCCCCGATGGCACGGATCAGGACGCCGTGGCGCTTCGCGAACGAAAACGGCAGGGCGCGTGCCACACGTGCGATTTCCCCCGCAGCCGCGGGCTCGGGTAGGAGCAAGTCGTTCTCGTGCAGCATGTCTTCCTGCATCGCCGCCTTCACTCTTCCTGTTCGACCGCATCAGGCGGCAACGGCTGGCCGGTCTGTTCGTCGAGCGGAGCCAGCATCGGCCGTTCCGCGCCTGGCATCAACGGCACGGACTGACCCTGGCGGCCGAGCTGCAGGTCGCGGATGTTGTTGTACTTCTCGTTCGTGACGGACCAGGCCTTCTGGCTGTCCCGAAGGATCTGCGGGCGGATGAAGATCAGCAGGTTGGTCTTCACCTTGTCGGTGCTGCGCGTGCGGAACAGGTTGCCGACGATCGGGATGCTGCCGAGGACCGGCACTTTCTGGTCGGATTCGCGCAGTACGTCCTCGATCAGCCCGCCGAGCACGATGATCGTGCCGTCGTCCACGATCACGGTCGTCTCGACGATGCGCTGGTTGGTGATCAGGTCGACCGCGCCGGCCGATGACGATGCGATACTCGAGATCTCCTGCGATATGTCGAGCAGCAGGGAATCGCCGCCTTCGTTGATCTGCGGGGTAATCGTGAGCTTGACGCCGACCGATTCGCGGTTGACGGTGGTGAACGGGTTGACCGAGCCGACGCCGCCACTGTCCGTGTACTGGCCGGTGACGAAAGGCACTTCCTGACCGATGTTGAGCGACGCTTCCTCGTTGTCCGTCGTCAGGATCGTCGGTGTCGAGATGATATTGGTGTTCGCGTCCCCCTGCAGTGCCCTCAGGATCGCCGCGAAGCTGACGCCGTCGTCGGTGATGCGCCCGACGCCGATGGTAACGCCTTCGCCGATCAGGCTGGTCGGATTGGTAGTAGTGCCACCGTTGGTGCCGCCGCCGCCCGCGATAGCACCGGCAAGCTGCACGACGCCCGGCCCGAAAGCGGGAAAATTCGTGATTGCGATCGGGGCATTGTCGCCGCTGCCCTCGATTGCCCAGGTGGTGCCGAGATCCGCGGACCGGTCCTCCAGGACCTCGACTATGATGGCTTCCACCAGCACCTGCTCGCGGCGTATGTCGAGTTTGTCGACGATCGCCATCAGCGAGCGCATGGTTTTCGGCGGCGCGTTGACGACAATCGCGTTCGTCTGCTTGTCGGCCCACACTCCGATCGGCCCTGTCGGCGCGCCGCCGCCCCCGCCTTCGGCGCCGGGCGGCGCGGCGGCACCCTGGGCGACCATATTCGACGAGAGCTGCGTCTGCAGTTTGGTCGCGAGTTCCTCGGCATCCGCGTACTGCAGGTAGCGAACCTGGGTATCGCCCCCGTCCTTCAGCGGCGTGTCGAGGTGTGCTATGAGCGCCCGCAGGCGCAGCCGGTCCGCCTTGTCGCCGCCGACCAACACACTGTTCGTCCGAGTATCGGCGACCAGGCTCGTGGTCACCGGGGCGCCGTCCGCAGTCGGGGCCTGCGCGAGAGTTGTGACCACGCGCACCACTTCGGCGGCCGACGCATGCTCCAAAGGTATGACCTCGATGTCCTCGTCACCGGCCTGGTCGATGCGCTGGATGATGTTGATCATGCGCTCGACGTTCGAGGCACGATCCGAAATAATCAGCATGTTCGAACCCGGATGTGCGACCAGGTGGCCGTATTGCGGCACCAGCGGCCGCAGGATCGGGACCAGCTGCGTTGCGCCGATGTTACGGACCTGAATGATCTGCGTGATCAGGTCGTCCGGTCCGTCAGACTGCGCGGCATCGACCGGCCCGGCGTACTGGCGCGCCGTTGCGTTCGGGATGATCTTGGTGATGTTGCCTGTCGTCACGGCGGCCAGCTGGTGCACGTCGAGTATCGACAGGAATGCTTCGTAGAAGGCATCCGGGGTCATGGGGGTAGACGACAGCATCGTCACCTTGGCGCCCTGTACCCGCGGGTCGATGATGAATGTGCGGCCTGTGATTTCGCCAACAGCCTCGACGATCTGGCGGATGTCGGCTTCCTTGTAATTCGGCGTGATGGTGGCCTGGCTATCTTCCTGTGCAAAGGCGCCGGGTCCGACGAACAGGACGAAGAACAGGGCGAGGGCAATTCTCATCCTGCCCCGTAGATCGGAGTGCTGCGCTTTCATCAATGCGTTTCTTCGCCTACGTCGAGTTGGTCGGTGCGCAGGACGATGGTCTCAGGAGTACCGTCGCGCTCGACGGTTACCGAGACCTGCGTCGCCGTGCCCAGCGACTGAAATATCTGCATGGCCTGCGTCGGATCGGTCAGCGATTGCCCGTCGATGTCCTTGATGAGGTCGCCGGGCCTGAGGCCGAGCGCGGTGAACTGGTCGCGGTTGCGACCCGGATAGACGCGGTAACCCTGCTGCTGGCCATTGACGAAATACGGAGTCGGACGGATCACATCGGCGAGGCGCGAAACGTTCTGCGCGACCACCGCCTGGATGCTTTCTTCATCCACGCTTTCCTCCGTGACATATTCCTCCTCATATTCCTCCTCCTCGAGCGTTGGGATCGTCGGCATGTAGGACGTCGTCGTCGGGCCGAAGTCCCGCGGCAGGGACAGGTTCGTCAGCTCGCCCTGTTCGTCGAGGACGACGCGGTCGGGATAGACCGCGTGCAGGGCCGCCCCCGACGCCACCGGATCACCGATGACATAGACTTTTTCCTCGTTGCCGCCGTCGCCGATGATGGCGATGGAGAACTCGGGCAGATCGGAGGCGATCGTTCCGCGCAGCTTGAGGTTGCTGAGATTGGTCTCTTCGAGATCCGCGAGTTCGACCGCCGGAGGAGTTGTCTCGTCGACGGCATCGGCTTCCCCGAAGAGGTGGGCGGCCGCGATGGCCGTCGTATCGGCACCCGCGGCCGAGGTCGTCAGTATGCCGCTGTTGCGAGGCACGTCGATGGGTCCGCCGGCCGCGGGACCGGGGACGAGCATCCAGACGATCTTCGCGCACTGCCATCCGATCAGGATCACGACGACGAGGCTGACCCAGGCCGGCAGCAGCGCGTTCGCGGCTGCGACGGTACGGATCCGGTCGCCGGACCAGAAATCAGACCAGTGGTACTTTGTCGCCATGTTCCATCAGGCCGTTGCGGCAACCCTGTCCCGTATTTAACGCAGCGCAATGATGATACGGGTTGTGCTGCGATTCAATTAAATCCTGGAAGCGAGAAAAATCAGGATTTCCAATGATATACCGTTGCCGTTGCGTCGGTCACCCAAAGCTGCCGCGCGGCCCCGTCGCCGAATCTGCGACCCCGGGCCCCTTGCGCCGGGGGACGCCCCGTTATAATGGTCTGCGAGTCGGCGAAAAGTATTGAATACGGCCGGCAAGGCGATATAAAAGGTCCATGGCTGACAAGCGCGAAAGGCCCGGCGTCTCCGATGACTTCGACCTTGCGGTCGAGGAGGGGCGGCCGCGCCTGAAGGAGCCGCCGCGCTACCGGGTCGTCCTGTTGAATGACGACTACACGCCGATGGAGTTCGTCGTCGACATCCTGGTCACCGTGTTCGGCATGGAGCGCATGCGGGCGACCCAGGTCATGCTGGAGGTGCACACCAAGGGCAAAGGGGTGTGCGGTGTTTACAATTACGAGATCGCCGAAACCAAGGTCGCACAGGTGATGGGCCTCGCCCGGCAGCATCAGCACCCGCTGCTGTGTACCATGGAGGAGTCGTGACAGGAGGGACGCCCGGCCGATGTTGAGCAGTGAACTGGAATTCTGTCTGAACGAGGCGTTTCAGCGCGCCCGGGAACAGCGCCATGAGTTCATGACCGTGGAGCACCTGCTGCTTGCGCTGCTGGACATACCGAAGGTCCACGAGATCATCAAGGCCTGCAACGGCAACATCCCGGAACTGCGACGCCAACTCACGGAGTTCATCGACGAGCAGACGCCACTGCTGCAACTCGATGACGAAAACGACGTGCAACCGACGCTCGGTTTCCAGCGTGTGCTGCAACGCGCGGTTTTTCACGTTCAGTCGAGCGGTAAGAAGGAAGTGACGGGCACCAACGTGCTGGTCGCCATATTCAGCGAGAAGCAGTCGCAAGCCGTGTATTTTCTCGGGTTGCAGGACATCACGCGGCTCGATGTGATCAACTATATTTCCCATGGCCTGCCCCAGGTTCCGGGCGAGAGTGCCGAGGAGGAGCAGGAGACCCCGCAGGAAGGCGAGGGCGAATCCGAATCGACGGCGCTCGAGCGCTACGCAACCAACCTCAATCAGCGCGCGATCGACGGACGCATCGATCCGCTCATCGGTCGCGAGATCGAGATCGAGCGTACCGTGCAGATCCTCTGCCGCCGCCGCAAGAACAATCCGCTCTACGTAGGCGACGCCGGGGTCGGCAAGACCGCATTGGCGGAGGGGCTTGCGCGCATGATCGTCGAGGAACGCGTGCCCGAAGTACTGCTCGATGCGACGATCTACGCACTCGACATGGGCTCGCTGATCGCCGGCACAAAGTATCGGGGAGATTTCGAGAAGCGCCTCAAGGCAGTAATCAAGGAAGTGCGGGAGGACCCAGGCGCGATCCTGTTCATCGACGAGATCCATACCGTGGTCGGCGCCGGCGCGGCGTCCGGCGGTGTGATGGATGCGAGCAATCTGATCAAGCCGGTGCTCGCCAACGGTGAGATCCGCTGCATCGGTTCGACGACCTACGAAGAGTACCGCGGGATCTTCGAGAAGGACCACGCTCTCGCCCGCCGTTTCCAGAAAATCGACGTGCCGGAGCCGACGGTGGGAGAGACGGTTGCAATCCTGCATGGCCTCAAGTCGCGCTTCGAGGAGCATCACGGCGTGCATTACGCGGATGGGACGCTCGAAGCTGCGGCGGAGCTCGCGTATCGCCATATCAACGACCGACGCCTGCCGGACAAGGCGATCGACGTGATCGACGAGGCGGGTGCGAACGTGCGCCTGAAGCCTGCCGCCGATCGGGACGGCACGGTCACCGTGCCGATGATCGAGAACATCGTCGCGAAGATTGCACGTATCCCGGCGAAGAGTGTTTCGTCGTCGGATCGAAAAGCGTTGCAGACCCTCGAGCGGGACCTGAAGCTGGTGATTTTCGGTCAGGATCCGGCGATCTCGGCGCTGGCGTCGGCGATCAAGATGTCACGATCCGGCTTGCGCGACGAAGAGCGTCCGATCGGGAGTTTCCTGTTCGCCGGTCCGACCGGCGTCGGCAAGACCGAAGTCACGCGGCAACTGGCTCGGACGCTGGGGGTCGAACTCATCCGCTTCGACATGTCGGAGTATATGGAGCGGCACACGGTTTCACGGCTAATCGGCGCTCCCCCGGGTTACGTGGGATTCGACCAGGGCGGCTTGCTGACCGAAGCCGTCAACAAGAATCCCCATGCGGTGGTGCTGCTCGACGAAATCGAGAAGGCACACCCCGAGGTGTTCAATATTCTGCTGCAGGTCATGGATCATGGCACGCTGACGGACAACAATGGCCGCAAGTCCGATTTCCGCAACGTCATACTTGTGATGACGACCAATGCCGGCGCGCAGGAAATGAGCCGGTCGTCCATCGGTTTTACGGAGCAGGATCATTCAACCGATGGCCTGGGGGTGATCAACAAGATGTTCGCCCCGGAATTCCGCAACCGGATCGACGCCATTATCCAGTTCGCGGCACTGGACGAGCATTCGATAGCGCGGGTCGTGGACAAGCTCATCGTCGAACTTGAAGCAAAGCTCGACAACAACAACGTCACGCTCGAACTCGACGACTCCGCGCGCCGCTGGATCGCCGATCGTGGGTACGACCCCAAGATGGGCGCGCGGCCGATGGCGAGAGTGATTCAGGAACACATCAAACGGCCGCTGGCCGAGGAGCTGTTGTTCGGCAAGCTCGAGAACGGCGGGCACGTGCGCATCGTGCTGGGCGACGACGACGTGCTCGAACTGATCCTCGAGCCGGCGCTCAAGGAACTCGAGCACCTGCGGGACGAAAGCTGATTCGTTGACTGGCAGCGGCGCGGCCCTGGGCGGGCCTCGCGTTCTAGCGACCGCGGTAGACGATGCGGCCCTTGCTGAGATCGTAGGGAGTCAGTTCGACGGTGACTTTGTCACCGGTGAGAATGCGAATGTAGTTCTTGCGCATCTTTCCGGAAATATGCGCAGTCACGACATGACCGTTGTCGAGTTCCACTCGAAATGTCGTGTTCGGCAGCGTGTCGGTTACCACGCCGTCCATCTGTATGGCTTCTTCTTTCGCCAAGATTTCAATGCTCCGTCCGCCTGAAGGCCCGCGAATTGTGCAGAAACAGGCTGCCTATTGCAATGCGAGGTGGTCGGCATCCGCCGACAGGTCCCGTAGCATCAAGGGCTTGCGCGGCCAGTCGGAGCAGGGTGTCGGCGGGGCGCAAAGCGTCGCAAGGCTGGCGACGAAATCCTTCCTGGCGATCGTGATCGCGCCGAGCGACAGGAGATGCGGTGACACGGTCTGGCAATCGAGCACGGCGAATTTTCGCGCGCGCAGGGCGACGCAGAGTGCGTGCAATGCAAATTTCGATGCGTTGGTATCGCGGCTGAACATCGACTCGCCGAAAAAGGCGCGGCCGATCGCCAGGCCGTAGATGCCGCCAACCAGGCGGCGATCGCGCCAGACTTCGACGGAGTGTGCCCAGCCGAGGACGTGCAGCTGTTCGTAGGCGGTTCGCATTTCCGCGGTGATCCAGGTCCCCGCGAGCCTGCGACGAGGCGCCGCGCAGGCCGCCATCACCGCCGGAAACGCCCGGTTGAACGTGACGCCAAGCGTCGCGCTGCGCCGTTCGCGGTCCATGCGGCGTGCGAGGCGGAAGTCCTGTGGCTGGATCACGCAGCGCGGATCGGGTGACCACCAGAGAATCGGCTGGCCGGCGTCGTACCAGGGAAAGATGCCGCGCGGGTATGCGTACAGCAATCGCGCCGGCGACAGGTCGCCCCCCGCCGCGAGCAGGCCGTCGGGGTCCGTCATTGCGCGGTCGACGGGTGGAAAGGCGGCGGGTGGATCGGCGGCGCTCAGCCAGGTAATGCGGCGGTTCTGCACTCAGCCTCCAGCGTCGCGGCGGAAAGGGCCGTGATCCCGCACGATCCGCATGTAGTGTTCGACGTGATCGGCTTCGACCTCGACGTACTGCGCAACCGCGGCGCGAAACCTGGCGTCGGCGAGCCAGTGCGCGGACCAGGTCGATTCCGGCAGGAACCCGCGGCTGATCTTATGTTCGCCTTGCGTGCCGGGTTCGAAGCGCAGCAGGCCGTACCGGATGCAATAGTCGATGCCCTGGTAATAACAGGTCTCGAAGTGCAGTGCGTCGAAATTGCCGCGGCTGCCCCAGTACCGGCCATACAGCGTGTCGGCGCCGACGTAGAATACGGCCGCCGCAACGACGTCACCGCCGCACTCCGCCTCGATGACGAGAATCGCGTCTGGCAGCGCGTCGGCCAGGCGCCGGAAAAAGGAGCTATTGAAGTAAGGAGTCGAACCGTGGTCGGTAAAGGTGCGGCTGATCAGTGCATGAACAGTCCGCCATCGGCCTTCGTCCATTTCCCTGCCAGTGCGGCAGCGGAACGTGACGCCGGCTTCCGCGACGCGGCGCCGGTCGCGCCTGGCTTTCTTGCGCTTCGCTGCACTGAAGCGGGCAAGGAACCCGTCGAAGTCGGCATAGGCGTCATTACGCCAGTGGAACTGGCAATCGCGTCGCAGCAGGAAGCCGGCATCCCGTAGCGCGGGCAATTCGTCGTCGGGCGGGAACAAGAGGTGTGCCGACGAGCACGCGTGCTCGCGGGCCAGGTCGACGGTGGCATTCAAAAGTACGGTGGCGCTTTGGCCGTCGTTGCGGTCGGCGAGCAGCAGCTTGGGGCACGAGGCCGGCGTGAACGGTACCGCGGACACGAGCTTCGGATAGTAGGCGAGCCCGGCACGTTGGTAGGCATTGGCCCACGCCCAGTCGAACACGAATTCGCCCCAGGAATGCGATTTTTCGTACAGGGGCATGGCGGCGACGAGCGCGCCGTCATCCGTTCGCACGCTCAGGTGGCGCGGCCGCCAGCCGGTTTCCGGTGCCACGCTTCCGGATGTCTCCGCCGCGTCGAAAAACTCGTGCATGAGGAACGGGTAGCGACTGCCGGCCAGCCGGTTCCAGTCTGCCGCCGGTATCTCAGCGATGCTGTCATGCACGATGACCCGCATGCCGGAGCGACGTCTCAGGCGACTGCGTTGCTCGTGCCGGCACCGCGCGCGGCATTCCCGGCCTCGAGAGCATCCAGGTACTTCTCGGCATCCAGCGCCGCCATGCAACCCGCGCCGGCCGATGTAACGGCCTGCCGGTACACCTGGTCCATCACGTCACCGGCGGCAAATACGCCTGGTACGCTCGTGGCCGTCGCATCGCCGGCGATCCCGGACTTGACGACGATGTACTTGTTCTTCATTTCCAGTTGGCCATCGAACAATGTCGTGTTGGGAGTGTGACCGATTGCGATGAACACGCCGTCTACCTTGAGATCGGTGATCGTGCCGTCTTTCGTCCCGCGAATCCTGAGGCCGTTGACGCCAGCCTCCTTGCCGAGCACCTCGTCGACGGTGCGATCCCAGTGCAGCTGTATGTTGCCGTCGCGCGCCTTCTCGAACAGGCGATCCTGCATGATCTTCTCGGCTCGCAACCGGTCACGCCGATGCACGAGATGCACTTGCGAAGCGATATTGCTGAGAAAGAGCGCCTCCTCGACTGCAGTGTTGCCGCCGCCGATTACTGCGACGGGCTTGTCACGATAGAAGAAGCCGTCACAGGTCGCGCAGGCGGACACGCCGCGACCGCGGAACGCGTCCTCGGACGGCAGGCCCAGATACCTGGCGGTTGCGCCGGTCGCAATGATGAGTGCGTCGCAGGTGTAGCTGCCGTAGTCGCCGTCCAGCCGGAACGGTCGGCGGGAAAGGTCGGCAGTGTGGACCTGGTCGTTGACGACCTCCGTGTTGAAACGTTGCGCATGACGGAGCATCCGCTCCATGAGTTCCGGTCCCTGCAGGCCTTCCACATCGCCCGGCCAATTGTCCACGTCGGTGGTCGTCATCAGCTGCCCGCCCTGTTCGACGCCGGTAACGAGCACGGGCCGGAGGTTGGCCCGTGCGGCGTATACGGCGGCCGCGTATCCCGCGGGCCCGGAGCCCAGAATGAGGACGCGGCAATGCTTGGGAGCGCTCATGTATACTTCCATCCTTGTTCGCTTGGGGGCGACATGCTGACGCGAAACCAGTAAATACGGCCCTTCGACTCGGAATCAAGGGCTGCCGCAGGTTGCCAGCGTGTGGCCGCCAAGTTTAGGGAAAAGCACTTACCGTCGCCATGGCCAAAGCCGCAAGAGCAAGACCCCCCGATGCCGCAATGTCGGCGCAGGTACACCGTGCGCTGCGCGAGGGCGCGCTCTATGTATTCGGAGTGCTCGCGCTGATCCTCTGGTTTGCCTTGTTCACCTACGACCCGGCCGATCCGGGATTCAGCCAGGCGACCAGTTCGACCGAGGTGCACAACGGCATCGGCCGTGTCGGCGCCCTGACCGCGGATGCCTTGTTCAATCTCTTCGGCCGGCCCGCGTATCTATTCACCCTGATGGTCTTCTATCTGGGCTGGATGCTGTATCGCGAACAGAAGACCCAGACGGAGCTGACCCGGACGGATTTCTTTCTGCGCGGCAGCGGGTTCTTCGCCACGCTGGTCACGAGCTGCGCGCTGTCGACGCTGCATTTCTCACCGGACGGATTCAACGAGACGGCTGGCGGGATCATCGGCCAGATCGTAGGTTACCAGCTCGCGTCCGTGATGAAGTTGCTCGGCGCGAGCGTATTGCTGTTCGTGCTGTGGGTCGCGTCGATCTCCCTGTTCCTCGGCTTCTCGTGGATCAGCGTGATGGACCGGGTCGGGCGCTGGTTCCTGGTCGCCTACGAGCGGCTGCGCGCGAGAATCGACGAATGGAAGGATCGCGCCGAAGGGCGCCGCCAGGCTGCGGTGCGCCAGGACATCGTGCAGGTCGAGAAGAAGCGGGTCGAAGGCCGCCAGAAACCGCGCATCGAACCCGTCATCGCGACCCTCGAACCGAGCATTCGTGCAGAGAAGGAACGGCAGGTGTCGCTGTTCGAGCCGCCGGCGGCCGGCGAACTGCCGCCACTCTCGCTGCTCGATGATCCGCCGGAGCAGCGCGAAGGCTATTCGCCGGAATCGCTGGAGGCGATGTCGCGGCTGGTGGAACTGAAACTCGCCGATTTCAATATCGAGGTGCAGGTCAGGTCGGTCTCGCCGGGTCCCGTGATCACGCGTTTCGAACTGGATCCCGCGCCGGGCGTGAAGGTAAGCCAGATCGCCGGCCTGGCGAAGGATTTGGCACGCTCACTGTCGGTCGTCAGCGTGCGCATCGTCGAGGTCATTCCCGGGAAGTCTTTCGTCGGTCTCGAGATCCCGAACGAGAACCGACAGCTGGTGACACTCGGCGAGATCCTGAAATCCCGTGCGTACGATGACCTGTCCTCGCCACTGACCCTCGCACTCGGCAAGGATATCGGCGGACATTCCGTGGTCGCCGACCTGGCCCGCATGCCGCACCTGCTGATTGCCGGAACAACAGGTTCCGGCAAGTCCGTGGCGCTCAACGCCATGATCCTGAGCATCCTTTACAAGACGCAGCCGGAACACGTGCGGATGATCATGATCGACCCGAAGATGCTCGAGTTGTCGGTCTACGAGGGTATTCCGCACCTCCTGGCGCCGGTAGTTACCGACATGTCCGAAGCCGCAAACTCATTGCGCTGGTGCGTTGCCGAGATGGACAGGCGCTACCGGCTCATGGCGCCGCTCGGCGTGCGCAATATCGGCGGCTACAACCGTAAGGTACGGGAGGCGATCGAGAAGGGCGCGCCGATCAAGGATCCGACCGTTCTCCCGCCGCCCTTCGAGGACATCGAGAAGCCCTTCGAGCAGCCGACGCTGACGCCGCTTCCGTACATCGTGGTGATCATCGACGAGCTCGCCGACATGATGATGATCGTCGGCAAGAAGGTCGAGGAGCTTATCGCGCGCCTGGCGCAGAAAGCCCGCGCCTCCGGAATCCACATGTTGCTCGCGACGCAGCGCCCGTCGGTCGATGTCATCACGGGACTCATCAAGGCCAATGTGCCGTCGCGGATCGCTTTCCAGGTGAGCGCGAAGGTGGATTCGCGGACGATACTCGATCAGCAGGGCGCGGAGAATCTGCTGGGTCACGGCGACATGCTGTACCTGCCGCCGGGCACGTCGTTGCCCATCCGCGTGCATGGTGCGTTCGTCGCCGATCATGAAGTTCACGCCGTGGTTCGCCACCTGAAGTCGAGCGGCGTACCACGCTACCTCGATGAGATCCTGGACGGGCCCTCGGCGCCGACGCCCAGTCTCGTCGGGCTCGAATCCCTGGGCGGCGGAGACGCCGGCGTCGACGCGGAGCAGGACCCGCTGTACGACCAGGCAGTCCAGGTCGTGCTGGAGACGCGCAAGGCATCGATATCCGGCGTGCAGCGGCGTCTGAAAATCGGCTACAACCGTGCGGCGCGGATGGTCGAGTCGATGGAGGCCGCCGGTCTCGTCGGGCCATTACAGTCGAACGGTTCGCGGGAAATCCTCGTACAGCATGCCGTGGAAGACGATTGAATGGCGTGCGGGGCCACTGGCTGCCGATGTGTCACGGTCGCGGTGCTGGCGTGCGGTCTCCTCGCCGTTGCCGGAGCACGTGGCGCAGGTGACGTTGCCGTGCGCGAGCCGTTGCTCGATCGCTACCTGGAGCAGGTGCACACCCTCTCGGCAGACTTCGACCAGACGCTGATCGACGCGGAAGGCACGGTGCTCGAGGAGGCTAGCGGTACGCTCGAGATCAGCCGGCCCGGCCGGTTTCGCTGGATCTACCGCAAGCCATACGAACAGTGGCTGGTGGCCGACGGCCAGAACGTCTGGAGCTATGACGTCGACCTCGCCCAGGTCACCGTCAAAGCCCAGGCGGAGGCGCTCGCCAGTACGCCCGCGCTGTTGCTCGGCGGTTCCGCCGACGTACTCGACGAATTCCGTTACGAAGGCACCGCCAGCGAAGGCGGACTGACCTGGGTGCGGCTCGTGCCACTCGACGAAGGCAGCGGATTTCGCCAAGTCGAACTCGGTTTCGCTGGCGAACAGTTGTCGCGGATGGTGTTTCGGGACAATCTCGAACAAACCACGGTCGTGAGCCTCGCCGACGTCGTGGTGAACACCGCCATCGCTCCGGAAACTTTCGAATTCGTTGCGCCCGCGAATGTCGATGTCGTCGGTACGCCGGCCGCTCAGGGGCCGGACCCGCGCTGATGTTGCCGCTGCAGTATCCGCGAGAATGGCAGATCGCCAGTGCCGCCCTCCTGCTCGCGGTGCTCGTCGCCACGCTGATGCCCGCCCTGTGGATCTGGGACGACGCCGGCACGTTCAAGCTGTGGTTCATCGAAATCGACAAGTGGCTGCATGGCATCACCTTTGCGCTGCTTGCTATCTGGTTCGCCGGCCAGTACCGCAGGCAGTCCTACTGGCGTGTTGCGGCGGGCCTGCTCGCGTTTGGTTTGCTGATCGAAGCCTGCCAGCGGATGGTCGGATATCGGACGGCCGACTGGCTGGACGTTGCTGCGGATTGCGGCGGCATCGGGCTGGGATTGCTCGCCGGGGCGGCCGGTGCCGGCGGCTGGGCACTGCAGGTCGAGTCCTGGTTCGTCGGCGAGGCGCGACGGAGCTGAGCCGATGACCGCGGATTTGTTCGCAGCGGACGCTCCGGGCAACGCAGCCCGTCCTCTTGCCGACCGCATGCGGCCGCGCTCGCTCGGCGAATTCTTCGGGCAGGCTCACCTCGTCGCACCCGGGAAGCCGCTCGCGCACGCCATTGCCGACGGTCGCGCGCATTCGATGGTGTTCTGGGGCCCGCCCGGAACCGGCAAGACCACGCTTGCACGCATGGTGGCAGCGCACACCCGCTCGCATTTCATTGCGCTCTCGGCCGTCATGGCCGGTGTCAAGGACGTGCGGGCTGCCGTCGAGGAGGCTCGGCGTCAGCGCGCAATGCACGACCGCGGCACTGTGCTGTTCCTCGACGAGGTGCATCGCTTCAACAAGGGTCAGCAGGACGCATTCCTGCCGTTCGTCGAAGACGGCACGTTGGTCTTCATCGGCGCAACGACGGAAAACCCATCGTTTGAACTCAACAACGCGTTGCTTTCCCGGGCCCGCGTGTACGTTCTGAAGCCCCTCGACGCCGGCGCGCTGCGCGAGATCATCGAACATGCGCTGGCCGATAAGGAGCGGGGCCTCGGCGGCCGGTACCAAATCGACGCGGAAAGCCTCGACCTGCTTGCGGCCGCTGCGGACGGAGACGCGCGCCGGGCACTGAACCTGCTCGAACTCGCGGCCGACCTTTCCGAGAGCGGCATGATCGATGTGGCGACGATTCGCGAGGTGGTGAGCGGCGGACGGCGCCGCTTCGACAAGAAGGGTGAATATTTCTATGACCAGATCTCCGCGTTGCACAAGTCCATTCGCGGCAGCGATCCGGACGCTTCACTCTACTGGCTGATGCGCATGCTCGACGGCGGGTGCGAGCCCTTGTACGTCGCGAGGCGAATGATCCGGGTCGCCTCGGAGGACGTCGGCAATGCCGACCCGCGTGCGCTGCAACTGTCGCTCGACGCCTGGGAAACTCTCGAACGTCTCGGCAGCCCGGAAGGCGAACTTGCGCTCGCCCAGTGCATCGTCTACCTCGCCTGCGCCGCCAAGAGCAACGCGGTGTATACGGCGGCCCAGGCGGCCGCTGCGGACGCACGCAATTACGGTTCCCTCGAGGTGCCGCTGCATTTGCGAAATGCACCGACGGCACTCATGCGGGACCTGGGTTACGGCAAGGACTACCGCTACGCTCATGACGAGCCGGATGCGCTCGCGATCGGAGAGAGCTATTTTCCCGAGGACATGCCGCCAGGCAGGTATTATCATCCCGTGCCTCGCGGTCTCGAGCTCCGCATCCGCGAAAAGCTTGAGGACATCGAGCGCCGCAAGCGCGAAGCGCAGCCACAACCGAAACGAAACAGATGATCGATCCGAAACTACTCCGACAGGCGACCGACGAGGTTGCTTCCCGGCTCGCTCGCCGCGGATTCCAGTTCGACGCTGCGGGCTACGCCCTGCTCGAGGAACGTCGCAAGTCCCTGCAGATGGAGGTGGAACACTTGCAGGCGGAACGAAACGCCAGCGCGAAGACCATCGGCAAGGCCAAGGCGCAAGGCGCCGACATCGCGCCGTTGCTCTCTGCCGTCAAGGATTTCGGCGAACGCCTGGAGACCGCGGAGGCGGCGCTCGAATCGGTGCAGGCGGACCTGTCCGCTGTCGAACTCGGGTTGCCGAACCTGCTTGCGGACGAAGTCCCGGACGGCGCCGGCGAATCCGCCAATATCGAACTGCGCCGGTGGGGGACACCGCGGACATTCGACTTCGAGGCCCGCGACCATATCGCCCTCGGGGAAGGCCTTGGCATGCTGGACTTCGAGGCGGCGTCGCGCTTGTCCGGCTCCCGGTTTGTTGTGTTGACGGGCGCACTGGCGGGCCTGCAGCGAGCCCTCATACAGTTCATGCTCGACGTGCACACGCGCGAGCATGGCTACGAGGAGGCTTACGTGCCCTACCTGGTGCACGCGGCGTCGCTGGTCGGGACCGGGCAGTTGCCGAAGTTCGAAGCGGACCTGTTCCGGACCGAATCGGAGCCCCCGTTCTACCTGGTCCCGACGGCCGAAGTGCCGCTGACGAATCTCGGGCGTGACACGATATTCGACGACGGCGACCTGCCGAAGCGCTATACCGCGCACACACCATGCTTTCGGTCGGAAGCGGGGTCCTACGGGCAGGACACCCGCGGCATCATTCGGCAGCACCAGTTCGAAAAGGTCGAACTGGTGCACCTCGTCAAGGCCGCTGATTCAATGTCTGCGCTTGAAGAACTGACCGGGCACGCCGAGGTGATCCTGCAAAGGCTCGGGCTGCCCTACCGTGTCGCGGCACTGTGCGGCGGTGACACCGGCTTCAGCGCCGCCAAGACCTACGACCTGGAAGTCTGGCTGCCGGGTCAGGGGCGCTATCGCGAGATCTCCTCCTGCAGCAATTGTACTGACTTCCAGGCGCGGCGCATGAAGGCCAGGGTGCGGAATCCCGACACCGGCAAGCCGGAACTGATTCACACGCTGAACGGGTCCGGCGTGGCAGCGGGCCGGGCGGTCATTGCCGTGCTCGAGAATTTTCAGCGCGCCGACGGCAGCGTGGAGATTCCCGAGGTGCTCCGCCCGTACATGGGCGGAGCCTCGGAAATTGTGCGCCGAATACCGTCTAGTCGCGGCTCATGAACAGCCGCAGGATGTACCAGAACATCAGCGCGATCGACGCGAACAGCGCCATAGACGCCGCGACGTAACGATCCTGCGGATAGTGATGCAGGATGTTGGAGGTGTCGTACAGCACGGCCGCGCCCGCGAAGCCGATCATGGCGAGCGAGAACCAGGTGCCAAGCTGGAAGCCGAACAGCACCGCCGCGACGATGCCGCCCAGGGCAAGGAAACCGCCCCAGATCAGTATGCCGCGCAGGAACGAGAAGTCCTTGCGCGTCACCATCGCGACCGCAATCAGGCCGACGCATCCGATCACGGTCACGCCGATCGCGCTGTCCAGCACGTCCGGTGCCTGGTAGGCGGCAACCAGGATCAGCGGCGCGAAGATCACCGCCTGGGCGACGACCAGCAATGCGTAGCCCGCGTATTGCGCGGGTTTCGACGTGAGCCGATGCGCGAGATGCGTAGCGCCCCAGCTGACGAGCATGAAAGCGCCGAGCGTGAGCAGCCAGCTCTGCAGCAGGACCGGCGCCAGTCTTTCGGCAACGCCCGAGCTGATCAGGTAGTACTCGACCGCCGCGAACGCCAGGAGGCCGCCGACGACGTGTGCATAGCACTTCCAGATGAAATTCGACCGATCCTCGGCTGTGGCTTCGGACACCGGCCGTACGTAAGTCAGGTTTTCCTGCATGACATAAGTCCCCACGCGGTTGTGATGCTGAATATTACCACCCGCGCCGACTTCGCAGTACGCAACTTCGGCAGCCCGGGCGGTAGAACGCCGGCGCAAGCCGGTTTCCGCGCAGTACCCGGCTTGCGGTATCGTCCATTAGTGTGAACGATAGCGCCGATTTCAAGTACCCGCGGGCCACTGTGGCCGCCGTTGTCATCGCCAACATGATAGGCACCGGCGTATTCACGAGCCTGGGCTTTCAGCTCGTGGATATCCGTTCCGGCTTCGTGATCGTCGTCCTGTGGGCAGTCGGCGGCCTCATTGCCCTGTGCGGCGCCATGAGCTATGCGGAACTGGGCGCGGCGCTGCCCCGGTCCGGCGGCGAGTACAACTTTCTCTCGCGCATCTATCACCCCGCCGCCGGTTTCGTGTCCGGCTGGACCTCCGCAACGATCGGCTTCGCAGCGCCGACGGCGCTGGCTGCGATGACTTTCGCTGCCTATGCCCGGTCGAGCCTGGGCGTCGGCGAGCAGCCAATGCTGGAAAAGCTGCTCGCGGTGGTCCTGGTTCTCGCGCTGACCGCCGTGCATTCCTTTCGCCGCCGGCAGAGCGGCGGACTCCAGGCGGCCTTCACCGTGCTGAAGATCGGCGTCATCCTGGCGTTCTGCGGCGCGGCGCTGACGCTCGCCGGCAACTCTCAAGCGGTCACTTTCCTGCCGGCACCGGGCGACACCGGCATCATGGCCGGGAGCGCCTTCGCCGTGTCCCTGATCTACGTCAGCTACGCCTACACCGGCTGGAATTCGGCGACCTACCTGGCGAGCGAACTCGAACATCCGAGGCGTGACCTGCCGATCATCCTGTTCACCGGCACGGCCATCGTGACGCTGCTCTATGTCGCTCTCAATACCGTGTTCCTCATGGTCGCACCGATGGACGCACTGGCAGGGGAGGTGGAGGTCGG
Organism: uncultured Pseudomonadota bacterium; assembly: GCA_963770585.1. Taxonomy (GTDB): domain Bacteria; phylum Pseudomonadota; class Gammaproteobacteria; order Steroidobacterales; family Woeseiaceae; genus UBA1847. Next base: position 1,059,073 of record CAVYQH010000001.1, read on the forward strand.
CTATCAGGCGGCGGTCTGGGCCTTCGGCGAGCAGCGCGCACGCTGGACCGGGCTTACGCTTGCGCTGCTGCTCGTGTCGACGGTCAGTGCGATGACCCTGGCCGGGCCGCGCGTCCTGCAGGTAATCGGCGAAGACTTTCGTGGCTTGCGCCTGTTAGCCCGTGTGAACGGGGATGGCCTGCCCTACGTCGCAATCGTCTTGCAGTCAACGCTCGCGGTGGTATTCATCCTGTCGTCTGGCCTCGAGTCGATGCTGGTGTTCGCCGGATTCACGCTTGCGCTGAACAGTTTCGCGACCGTGCTCGGCGTCTTCGTGCTGCGAATCCGGGAGCCGGATCTCGACCGACCTTATCGTACTTTCGGCTACCCGGTTACACCGTTGCTGTACCTGCTGCTGATGGGCTGGACGCTGGTCTATGTGCTGCACACGCGACCGATCGAGGGATTGTTCGGTATCGCGCTCATTGCGAGCGGCGTCGTGATGTATCTGCTTGCGCGATGGTCGGGTCAAACAGGAGCCTTTGATCGTTGATGCCAGGGCGTCCAGGACCTTCGGATGATTCCGCACGGACGCTCACGTAGTATTGGCAGCGGCTGTGGGGAACCTGGGGGTCGGACGTGTCCGTCATCGCGGAATTAAAGCGTCCAGCGTGACGGCGGCGTCTCGGAGATCAAGGGCGACAAGAACACGCACTGCACGAGGCGCTCTCCGGCGGGCCATATCAAGTGCTGGCCCGGACTGGATAAAGTCAGCGGCCGTGCTACCACGGAACCTCTCCCCGAAGCGCCCGGCGCCGGTACTCGCTCAGAAGGGAACGAAACGGCACGCCGGCGCTCACGAGCCTGCGCTGCAAGGTGCGGACGTGCATGGATAGACGATCAGCCACGGCGACGATGTTGGGATCGGGCGTCGGCCTGGACAGCAGATCGGCAATGGCGTGAAGCACCGTCGTTTCGAACTCGGACTGACAGGAACGACCGGCGACCCGCCGCGACCATGGGAGGCTTTGTGGTCTCTTCCGCATCGCGGCGCTCACTCCACGGGGATGGGGAACGAGTACAGCTTGGCAGGCTGCGACGGGTGACACTTGCCGTTTGATGACACGCGTCGGCACCGGCCGGTGCGGAACTCAGAAGGCGAAGCGTGGGCCGATGTAGACGTACAGGCTCGAGTCGTCGGTGTCCGCGTAGCCGTAGGCGAAATAAATGGGACCGATCGGCGTGTCCAGACCGAGAAACAGGCTGCCGGCGAGGATTGTGTTGTCGAATGATGCGTCCGAGGAGTTCTGCCAGACGTTGCCGACTTCGAGACTGGCGCCGGCCCAGGAGCGCAATACGCCGGACTGTTGTAACTGGCGCATGTAGACCAGATTGCCCAGTCCGAAATGCTGGCCGCTCAGCTGGCCGTCCTGCAGACCGGAGAGGCGGAACAGACCGCCAAGCCGGAACAGGCTCTCGATCGGTGCATTGTCGTCGAAGGTGGTGGCGCCGGCGAGTGAGCCGATGACGGTGTTGCGCCCCCAGGTGTACGCATGCGTGTAGGTCATCAGGAGCTGGTCGTAGTCGAGCCGGGCGCCGAGGCTGTCGCGGGCGACGATGTACTCGGTCACGCCTAAATACCCCGAGGTGGGAAAGTACAGATCGTCGAGCTTGTCGGCGGAAAGGCGCAGGAACAGTTCACCGCGGTCCACGTCGATATCGGGCGAGGGCTCGCCGATCCTGACCTGCGCTTCCCCGGTGTAACGCCGCAAACCGATACGGCCTTCGCCCCAGGTGCCGAACTCGCGGCCTGCGCCGAGATCGACGCCATACAGACCGAGCTGATAGCGGGCAAGATTATCGCCCGCTGCATCGAAGACGTTGACGTTGGTGGTGAAGTTGCCAACCCGGCCGGCAACGAAATAGCGCGACATGGGGTCGAGCGGCTGGTGGAGCTCGGTGAAGAATCCGCCCTCGTCGCCCAGCTGACCTCCGATACGAAATTCGCCGTTCAGGGCGTTGATCGCCGTACGCGTGTACAGCAGGCCGAAGCGCACCGTGCTGTCGCCCTCGAAGTCATTGGAGGAAGCGAGGCCCGCCTGAATGAACCCGGGTCCCCAGTGCTTCTCGGTGGCACCAATCACGAGCCCCGTCTGGCCGTCCTCACGGACCACGTCATAACGCACGGACTCGAAGATATCGAGGCCGTACAGCTGGCCGATGTCCTTTTCCAGCCGATCGAGATCCAGCGCGCTCGCCCGGCTGGGCCGAGATGCGCGCCGCGATGACCGAATCACCGACTCTCGAATGGTTGTCGACGCGCAGGTAGTCGACGACCGGCGCGCCGGGCTGGCGTTGCTTGCGCCGTTCGAGATGACGGGCGAACTCCGCTTCGCTCACCGAATAGCGGCGCAAGGCGTCGCTTGCAGCACGGGCGGCGTCCTCGCCCGGACCTATCGCTTCGGCTGCCCGATCGAAACTGCCGCCGCCGATGTCACCGAGCTGTGGCCGCATCAGCACGTCACGCGGCCCAAGCAGCTTCATCTGCTGCTCGGTATTGAGCGTGAACAGGAAGTTGGCCAGCTGGCCGGTCACCGCCAGCGCATTGCCGATCTCGTCCCGGCTGAACAATCCGCTGCCGACGTCGACGACGATCAGCACCTCGGCGCCCATGTCGCGCGCCACGCTCACCGGCACGTTGTTGGCCAGCCCGCCATCCACGAGCAAGCGACCGTCGATCTCCACCGGGTCAAACGCCGCTGGGACCGCCATGCTGGCGCGAATCGACTTTGCCAGGCTGCCACTGCCGAGCACGACTTCCTTGCCCGTTTCTATATCGGTGGCCACTGCTCGGAACGGGATGGGCAAGTGATCGAACGCGGTCACCTCCACCATTGGCAGCGTGAGCCGATTCAGCGCGAGGTCCATTTTCTGGCCGCGGATAAACGCCAGAGGCAACTCGACCTTGCCGGCGTTGAAGCCGGGCTTGGCCTTGAACGCGTAGAAGTCGTCGTCGCGCTTGCGGCGGAAGGATAGCTCCTCGCGGCTGGGGTAGTCGTTGAACAGGTCGTCCCAGTCCATGGCCAGCACTTCTGTTTCGATCTCCTCCGGACTCATGCCTGTGGCGTACAGTCCGCCGACGATCGAGCCCATGCTGGTGCCGGCGACATAGTCGACGGGTATGCGGAGCTCCTCGAGCACCTTGAGCACACCGATGTGTGCGGCGCCGCGCGCACCGCCGCCGCCGAGCACGAGACCGATGCGAGGCCGGCTGTTCGCAGCGGCGTCCTGCGCCTCAATGTCCGCGGCGTTCAGGAACGGCGACAGGAGCAAAAGCGCCAGAGCTACCAACGGCCGCAAAACACTTGAGCTCGTAAAACCCCGCGAGATGACCCCTGACAGGCGATTTAGCATGACACGCTCCGTGTTCGTTGGGCGTCTATGGCGGCATCGTGGCAAATGGCAAACCGGCACGGATGAGCCGCGAGAAATCGTCGGCTTCACTTGCCGCCCGCGCCGCGTCGTTGATCCTGCTCCTGTCCTTCAGTTCGGCGAACGGCAGCCGCGTATCCAGCAAGCCGAGATCGTAGAGGTACTCCGGCACATGACCGCTCAGGAGCACTTTCCACGAATACGGCACGCGCCCGGGATTCACGTGGGCATTGATCCAGATGTTGCCGGCACAATTCGACGTGACAGTGTTGTAAAAGTCGGGCTCGCTCGACAACGTCTCGATGCGCCGCACGTACTCCAGGAACAGCCGGCGTCCGTTCTCGAGCGGACCCCGCACCCGGTAGAGGTAAACGTCCTCGGGCGGATCCTGACGGAAGTTCGTGCGGAGCCGGATGACATCGCGCTCGTCGGAGACCACGTAGAAGATCTCGTACTGCCGGAAGAGCCCGCGGATGGTTGAGTAACCCTCGCCTTGCTCGTCCCGTCGCTCGATGGACACGGCGAGGTACTCGTCGTTCTCGAAGCCGAAGCTTATGAAGATGTGCGCGACGGCCGGACCGGCCCAGTAGGAAGCGATCAGGTCGACGGTCTCGAGCTCGCGTACGTCGAAGGTTTTGTCGTAGTACAGGGGATCGAAGTCGCTGGCGCTCCGGTAGTCGAAGTTGCGAATCTTGCGGATCGTGATCAGGTCGCCGTCGCGCTCGACCTGCGGTAGAACCGCGACTTCCGTTTTCCATACCCGGTCGTTGGAGGGCTCGATGGTGCTCCACCACGCGAGCACCCCGGCGAATACGACGGCGAATGCGGCGAGGCCGGGCCGGCGCCAGCGCCTCACCACCAACCCTGCGAGCGCGGCCAGCGTGGCAAGTACGAGGAGCGCCGTAAAGCACTTGCCGAGTACCGCCGCGCCAAGCTCGGAGTAATGGATCGCCAGCACGCCCCAGCCGCTCGCGATGACGAGCACCGGGCCGAGCAGGATACGCCCGAGTATCCCGAGAGCCGTTCGCATGTTTTCTTCGATCGTCCAGGTAGACGTCCGATCCTCAGGTCCCGCCTTGTTCCCGCGCCTGGCGAGCCGCAGGATCGTAGCAGTCGATTCGCTCGGCCTGGGGCACCCTCGAGTTGTCGAATCGGCAGCGGAAGCGTGCGCTGTACTCCTCAACCGTTCCGTGGAATTCGTCCATATCCATACGCTGTTGTTCTTGCCCTTGCTCTGCGCCGCGCTCCAGAACGGCGGCGCCGAGCACCTCCGCTGACTGGCTGTCCAAGACTTCGGCTTCGAGCGTCATCTCGATGATGTCGACTTTCTCGAGCGTTTCCGACAGTGCATCGGCACCGGCCTTCACGACGGCGCCGACCGGGGTATAGGCAATCAGCCTGCGTTTCTTCTTCTTCAGATACAACTCGGAGACCGCGGTGCGCAGGTAAATCACATTCGGACCGGGTTGGTCGACGACCGCGTAGCCGCCCGCCGTGAGCCGGTCCGTAAGGGTTTGCCGCATGATATCGGCAATCGCCTGAACATCCTCGGGCTTGAGACCGCGGTACTCGGAATCGGCGCTGAAGTGGATTTCAGGCTCATCCACCATGAAGGCGGCGAAATCGGTCATCCGGTCTTCGGCACCCGGTGCGACGTAAACTCGATCGCTGCCCTTTGCTGACGCCTGCGGCTTCAGCTTGCTGTAATCAGTGAGAAAGCCCGAGTCTGCGAGGGCGGGACCGGCCGCCAGGGACAACAGCCCTGCGGCGACAAATAATCTGTGATTCATGACTCATCTCCTTGGTGCGTTAACAGCTGCACCGCTGTCGACGTGTGGTTAGTGTAGCCGGTTTGCTGCTGACCGGCGTAAAAGCGCGCGACGACGCGGCTCACTTCCGGCCGGCTCGCGAGCTCAGCGAATTGCGTCAGCAGTTCGTAGCAGAGTATGACCTCGCGATACACTGGATCCCAATAGGCATTGGGAACCCGACAATGGCTGAGTTTGAGCACCAGCGCCTCGGGGAAAGCGAAGCGGTTTTCCGCCGATTCCGCCGTCCGCTCCCGCAGTTCATGGCGCTTCAGCAAGTCCATCAACTTGCCTTCCGATGCATCGAGCGGCGGCCCGTACTGGACGCCAATATCCGCGGCCTGTCGGACGGTGCGATCTGCCGGGTCGATGCCGTAGGTGCCGCGTACCCAGAGCACCGCGCTTTCGGCAACACGCCATTCGTCCACGCAACCTTCGGCGCGTATCTCGCCCATTTCCGCGGCTTCTGCGACCCAGCCGAAGCGGCCGGGACCACTGCCATAGAGCAGGCAGACGAGGCGGGCGTAACGCTGCGCGCTGAGTTCATGCTGGGCCCAGAGAATTACTTGTGTGTGCTCGCGCTCGACTCCCGACTCCCAGACGAAGGCTTGTACAAGTGCGGTCACGCCGAGTGCCGTGCTGAAGCCCACATCCGGGTTCTGACGGTCGAGGAGAACGAGCGACACCGCGGCGATGGTGTCAGCGGAGGTCTCCTCGAGGCCCAGTAGCGGAACGTCGAAATCGCGGATGACCGCGTGACCAAATTCGTGCAACAGGGCAAATACCACGTTGCCGAGGACGAAGGTCTCGGCAGCCGGCGTCATTTTCAATGTTGGCGTTTCGTCTGGCTGGCTGGTAGCCACGGACATGGGAGGAATGGCGCAGCCCAGTAGGATTGTCAAACACGCGACGTACCCGCGGCGACGGTCTGCACAGGAGCGTGCCGATGCAAAGCGAGTGTCGCTGGCGATGTGTCGGCCAGGTGGCATGTCATTCCGTATCGCGTGCCGCTTCGTGAATGCTTTTCCGGTACGGAATCACCGACACGGTCGGCGTTGTTTCGACCAAATCCGTTTCGCCGTAACGATTGCGATTATCCACCCGCATTGCTTGCCATTTGACGACAGGCCGGTATTATTCAGCACTCAGCGGTCGAGCGAAGTACGAGTGAGGAAGCCGTAATATAGGTGTAACTACGCATAGGCTGATCGGCCCGCTCGGACGAGACTTCCTCACGGGGCGTCGCGGCACACAAGCAAGGATATTGTCCTGACCCCGAGCGAATCTCGAGAACCTGCGATACGTGTCACACGAGGCACAGCCGAACCGGATGTCACAGCAAAGCAGTCAGCGGATAGCCGTTGACGCGGTAATCGCTTTTCTGTCGAGGACGATCGAGTACGAGCGCCCGACGGTGGCGGCAGCCGCCGACGCGTCGGCGATACACATCCGCAAGCTGCAGCGCAGGCTCGCGGAGGCCGGCGTCAGTTTCCAGGAGGTACTCGAGGAGTATCGGCGTCGCCAGGCGCTCGTTCTCTTGCAGAACGGGAAACTTACCGTCACGGACATCGCTTTCAAACTGGGCTATGCCGATTCGGCGCACTTCACGCGTGCGTTTCGTCGCTGGACCGGGCACAGTCCACGAGCGTTTCGAAGAAGGGCAGAGTCAAATCTGATGTGTGGCGTTCGCGAGCGAGGCTCAGGGCTTCTGCAGGGTGTCACGAAAAGTTCACGATAACTGTCATCATATGGCCGGGCATAGCCCGCGTTAAATCACGTCCGACCTTCACACCGATTTCGGAGGGTTGGCCAATGAACAAGATCGGAAGAGCAGGCTTGCGCGTCGCCGGGCTGCTCATGCTCTGTGTCAGCACATTAGCCACTCCCGCGCGGGCAGCGGACTGGGAATGGACTTTGATCCCGTATGTGTGGGCCAGCGACATAGGGCTCGACGTGACGATCAACGACGAGCCCATCGTCAGCGCGGACGTGGGTTTCGATGACATCCTCGACAATACGGAAGTTGCCGCGCAGATGCATTTCGAGGGTCGTCGGGGCAAGGGCGGCTTCTTTCTGGACATGACTTTCCTCGACCTCAGCGCATCGCAGACGAGGCCCGCCAACCCGCCGTTGCCGGGCGGCACGCAAATCAATTCGGACTTCGAGACGATCCTGTTCGAGGCAGCGGGGTTCTACCGCCCCTCTGCAGACACGCACGGTCTCGATCTGCTGCTCGGCGTCCGGGTGGTGGACGTCGACATGCAAATCAATATCGCGCTTCCGCCGCCGCTGACGGAGACGATCCAGGTCGATGGCTCGGACACCCTTACGGACGGTTTTGCCGGGGCCCGCTACCAGGCACCGCTGGGGGAGAGCTGGCTGCTCCTGCTGCGTGCGGACGTTGGCGCAGGCGACACCGAATTCTCGTGGAATGCGACAGCCATGCTCGGCTACCACTTCGGGCAGCGCGATCAGTTCATCATCCTCGGCGGTTATCGCCACCTGGAGATGGAATTTGATACAGACGATAACGGCACGCACATGGAATCCGAGTTCACGATGTCCGGACCGGGCGTCGGCTTCGCCTTCCGCTTCTGACCAGCTAGAATCGCGCAGCGACGGCAGCCTTTCTAAGGCTGGCGACGCGTTGCTCCGGCGTCGGTGAAGGCGGCTGTGGCGCCTCTGCAATTCGGACAGATGACGCGTCGGCGCCCGGTTGCCGTCGAGCTCCCCGGTGACAACATACACACCTATCAGCGCCAGTCCCACCGGCGCCACGCGAGTTATTCCGCCCATGAAATTCTCCGCGTTACTCACTTGCATGCTAACGGCAGAATTATGGGCAGCGAGACAACGGCCGTACCTGCAATTTGGCGACAGGGCGCGTTAGAGAAGCATCGAGAGTACGTAGCCGAGAAACTGCTTCAACGGCATCTGCATCGCGACGACCACGAGCATCGGCACCCCGGCGGTAAGTGCCAGCCAGAACGCCATGGGGAAGGTGACGGGAAGTATCTTCAGCGAATAGGGTGAGGACGCGATGCGGGCGAAATCCGAAACCGAGGACACGTCGGCGGGTCCCAGCAGCTCACTTCCGGAGCGCGGCTCCGCCAGCCATTTCCTTTCGAAGGCGACCTGGTGTTCACTGGCGATCCTGCCCAGCCTGAACATCGCGTGCTCGCGCAGCCTGTAGAGCGGCCGCACGAAGAAAGTCAAAGGGCCGACGAACAGAATCAGCACCAGAATCATCCAGGCAAACATCATGCCACGCTGCACGTCGACCGACATGACGCCGTTCTGAGTCTCGCTTACCAGCTGGGAGGCAACGTTCGAGCTCAACGCAAAGATCAGGCCGCTGAAAACCATCGGGTAGATCGAGAGGAAACCGAGACCACCTGAGCGATCCGGATGATAGGCGACGAGGCGTAGCGGCATGCGCGAGATGCGAAAGAGCAAAAACCCCCACACGCCGAAACGCCAAGCCCAGCGCAACGACAGAAACTGAAACAGAGGCGTCCCGATCCAGTGGCTCCACCAGCCGGCTGGGGTATAGTCCGGCTCGCCTTCGACCAGGCTGCCGTCCCAGTTGAACACGCCGTATACCAGCTCCAGCGGAGTTGCGAACGCCGCGAAGGCTATGACCCCGACGAAGAGCAACGCCTCCGCGAGCGTGGAACTGCTGCGCTCATCGGCGGTTTTCAGCGCGGCTTTGAAACGTCCGACGGAGTCCGGGGCCACGAGGTGGGCGGCGACGAACTGGTCGATGACCGGCGTCAGGCGCAGATGTGCCGAGCGCTCCGTAATGACCAGGATCCAGATGCCCAGTACAAAACGAACGTAAATGGTGTAATCGGCGAAGTAGGAAAGCGCTGCGGGATTGCGGTTGTAGACATAGTCGAACAACGCGAGCGCGGCGGCCGGTAACCAGGCGATCATCACCAGGACCACGGCGGCACGGAACGTCGGCAGATGGTCGGAGGCCAGAAGGCGCCAGCGCGACAGTAACGAATGAAACGGTCCGCCAATGACCAGTGAGAACTGCGGCGCACCTTCCGTCATCTTGCAATCCTTTCCGCCTGCACCGATGGGCTTGGGCTTAAAGACGATGTTGGCGGGAAGCTATAACGTGGTCAACCTCAATATCGACGTCTCCAAAAGCAGCTGGCACGGTGAGATGGAGACGCGTTACTCGGGCGGTGTCGTCAACGTGAGCATCTTCTGGTAAGCAACACGGAGTGTGCCTACGCCGTGGCGCACGCTTCTCGGCGCGTGTTCTCTGCGAGAACGGGAAACCTGTCACGAAATGGCTGTTGCCAGGCCGCCCGGAGGACTAGACTGGCTCGCGCAGATCCAACGGCAACCAGCGACCGAGGTGACCTCCGATGCACTTTACGGCCAGCTCTCTCCTGATCTTTCTTCTGGTCGGCAGTTCCAACGTCGCGAACGCCGCGGACGCCGCGTTTTCGGAGTCCATCCAGATGCAGGGTGAGACGCTCACCCTGAACGGCACCGGCCTGCGCAAGAAAGCGTTCATCAAGGTCTACGAAGGCGGCTTGTACCTGCCGGCGAAATCTTCCAACGCCCGCGCGGTCATCGACCAGGAAGCGCCGATGGTGGTACGCCTGCATTTCATATACGACGGCGTATCGCCGAAGCAGCTCACCGAAGCCTGGGACGAGGGATTCGAGGCCAGCACGGGTGGAAATACCGGGCCGATCGCCGCGCACATTACCGCATTCAATCGCTATTTCGACCAGGAGGCCAAGGAGGGCGACGTATACGAGATCGGCTATGCGCCCGGTGCGGGCATTCGGGTCTCGTTCAACGGCACCGAGAAAGGAACGGTCGATGGTGGTCTGGAATTCAAGCGGGCCGTGTTCGGCATCTGGCTTGGCGACAAGCCAGCCGACAAGGGACTGAAAGCCGGTATGCTCGGTGGCGACTGACGGTGTTGATACTCGTGAATGTTCGCCGCGGCATCTATAATCGGGACGTCAAGTGAGCAGCGGATCTGGACGCTCCGTTTACGATTCGCGCCCGACCGTTGTTTTCCGTTATGCCGAGTGCGTTAATAGTACTAACGACCAATAACGAGGGGAGAGGCAGATGAATGGCGTCATCCGTGGGGGACTCACCGTCGCACTCTTCGCAGGACTCATCGCCTGTCAACAGAAGAGCCCGGAGCCCGAGCAGACGGCGGCACCGAGCACTGCTGCCACTTCGCAGGGCGCCGCGGCCAACCCGGAGCGCAACGCCTACTTCGGCGAGCTGCACCTGCACACGAGCTGGTCCTTCGACGCGTATGCCTTTCAGAACACCCTGGTCGACCCGGATGCCGCGTATCGCTACGCCAAGGGCGAGGCCATCCGCCACCTGAACGGCGAGATGGTCAGGCGCAATACCCCCCTCGACTTCGCTGCGGTGACCGACCACGCCGAGTTCCTGGGCGTGGCGCAGCTGCTTACGGACCCCAATCACCCGCTGTACCAGAAGCCGGTTGCGGCCAAGTTCCGCAGCAAGGATCCCAAGGAGGGCCAGCAGGCTTACCTCGAGCTGGGAGGCTCGATGCTTGGTCAGCGCAAGCCAGATCCCGATCTCGTCGATCAGAAGGTCGTCGAACCGGTCTGGAAGCGCGTCCAGGAATTCGCTGAACAGCATAATGCGCCGGGCAAGTTCACGACCTTCATCGCTTACGAGTGGAGCTCGACGCCCAACAACAGCAACCTGCATCGCAATGTGATCTTCGGCGGCACGGTTGTGCCGGAGCTGCCGTTCGATGCGATGCAATCAATGCGGCCCGAAGACCTGTGGGCCTACCTCGAGCGAGCGCGCGCGGCGGGTAGCGACGTGATCGCAATTCCCCACAACGCGAACATCAGCAACGGGCTGATGTTCCAGACCAAAGACTCCAATGGCAAGGCGTTCACGCGAGAATACGCGCAGCGCAGGCTGGACATGGAGCCGCTGCAGGAGATCATCCAGCTCAAGGGCGCGTCCGAGACCGCGCCTTCGCTCGCCCGCAATGACGAATTCGCCGACTTCGAGCTCTATCAGTTTGAGCTCGGCACCGGCAAGAAGCTGCCGGAGCACCGCACGTCATTCATTCGGGAAGCCTACAAAAGCGGGCTCGCCCTGGGCGCCACGCTGGGCGTCAATCCATTCAAGTTTGGACTGGTCGGTGCATCGGACTCGCACGGCGGCACGGCGGCACCCGAAGAGAACAATTACAGCGGCGCGCATGGCTCAATGGACATGGATGCCAAGTCGAGGCTGACCCTGAAGGATCCGCTGGCGGACAAGACCAAGTTCTCCGCGGCGGGACTCACCTGCGTGTGGGCCGAGGAAAACACCCGCGAGTCCATCTTTGCGGCGCTCAAGCGTAAGGAGACTTTCGCCACGAGCGGCACCTTCATTCGCGCTCGATTATTTGGCGGCTGGAACTATGCTGCCGACTTCACGGCGTCGGCCGATTGGGCCAAGAAGGCCTATGCGGAAGGTGTACCGATGGGCAGCGATCTGCCGTCGAAGCCCGTTGGGGCTACCGCGCCCACATTCGTCGTGGCGGCTAGCAAGGATCCACGATCCGGCAATCTGGATCGCATCCAGATCGTCAAAGGCTGGCTCGATGCCGAAGGTCAGGGGCAGGAAAAGATCTATGACGTCGCCCTGTCCGACGGCCGCACGGTCGATCCAGACACCGGCAAAGTAAAACCGGTGGGAAATACGGTGGACGTCAAGACGGCGAGCTATACCAACGATATCGGCGACGCGGAGCTTATGGCAGTCTGGTCGGATGGTGAGTTCGATCCTGCGGTGCCGGCCTTCTACTACGCGCGCGTGATAGAGATCCCGACGCCGCGCTGGACCACATTCGATGCCGTCAAACTGGGCATTCCGGCGCCGGAGCCGGCGGCGCTGCAGGAACGCGCGTGGACTTCGCCCATCTGGTACTCGCCTTGAGTGTGACCCAACCGCTCTGCTCGGAACGATCTATCCGCTATTGATCGGGTAGGTCGCAGATCACAGGTCTTCTGCCAAGTTGGCGACAAATTTGATGGCTGTGATGCTGGGCAGAAACACGTATGCAGCGGCTTTTGTCGTAACGAAGGTTGAGAGACCTGTTACCTCGATGGGCAGGCCACCATTTGTCTGAAGTATCACGAAAATGCTTTCCGCCGGGTCCTGGGTGCCAATCACTGGATCTTTCGACTCTGGGTTGAGCCTGATGGCCCCAGCGAATTCGCTGTCATTTACCCAACGTCGCAACACGCACTCATATTGGTTTTCGATGTTCGAGTTGATGAAGTAAGAAAGAATCCCGCGCTCGATGTCATCGTACGGTTTGCTTGGATCATAGGTCGGCCCGTAACGCAGACCGCGACGAATAATCCGGTGAGAGTTATTGCTGACGCCGGGTCGCCCCTCGCGACTGGCTGACCTCGTGGATTGACGCGGCGTTTGTGTGCGCCGACGAGACAGCGGATCCCCTTCGGATCTTCCGAACCATCAGTATTTATATACTCGAAATTGTTCAACTGTTCCGGCGAAATCCCTCCCGCAGGGCTATCCGTGTCCGGTGACAAGGCGAGAGGAACGCCGTTGCGCCATCGCCCGCACATCTTTTCGGCGAGGGGTGGGCGGCTATCAGCGCGGTGAAGTACGCCGAAATCCCTGAAAACCGAAGGCCCCGGCCGTCACCAGCCGGGGCCTTTTTCGTTGGTGCGCTTGGATTTTGAAGGCGCTGGGATCTCGCTGCATCCCACCTGTGCCGCGCTGGATCCTACCTATTCCGTTATTGCGTCCTTCTCTTCTCCCTGCGATTCTGTGCCTCAGCCTGCAATTCGGCTTGGTTCAGCGAACCATTCTTGTCGCTGTCGAGTTCGTCGAACTTGGCCGCAACCTCCGGATTGGCCTTGGCTTCTTCCTTCGTGATGGTACCGTCGCTGTTCGTGTCGAGCTCCGCGAATTCGGGCATTTGTGCAAAGGCTGCCGGGGAGGACAGGAGGGCAACCAAAGCCGCAATCTTGATCAATGCGTTCATAGAGGGTTCCCTGCGATGAATGACCTGCCGCCCTCGCGCATAGCGCGCGCGAGGGGCCATACGACGCCATTGTGACCCAAGAGGTTTGTTGGATGGCAGCACACGTCTGTCATCCCGCTCGATTAGCCGCGGCAGTTACCACCTTCCCTAGAACTGAAACGGGTGCCCCACCATCATCTGCACGCCAAAGTCCTCGTCGGAGATGGCGGCATCCACGCGCACGACCAGGCCCTTCGCCCAGGCCCGCAGCCCCAATCCGACGTCCCACCGCATATTCGTTGTGCAGGTCATCTATGCCGTAGTGGGGCGCCACGCGGCCAGCCTCGCCAAAGGCGACCAGCTGGATCCACTCGACGCCGACATGCTCCTGCAGCCACGGCAGGCTGTCGAAGAAGTTCCAACTGGGCACCATGCGCAGTTCGGCCGCGTAGTACACGGCTGCCTTGTCGCTGAACCGCTGCGACGGATAAGCCCTCATCCGAAAGAGACCGCCCAGGTGGGCGCCGCTGAAGGCCGGGGGCTTGTGTGCAATGGTGCCATCGGGCTGCACATCCCACGTTGGCGAGTACGCTGTCCAGAAATCCAGCGCCAGCACGCTTTGGCGAAAACCCTCGATCTCGCCGAGGGAAAAGTAGTGGTCATACTCGGCGCTGAGATTCGTCCACGACGTCGAACTGTCCGCCCAACCCCAGTCGCGCGTCAGCTCCAGGGTGAGCGCATTGCCGCGCGACGGATTGTGCGGGTAGTCGCGGTTGTCCCAGAAGACGTTGAACTCCAGTCCGTTGGTGCTCTGTTCCTCGTCGATGTCGTCGTTCTCGATGTTCTGCGTGCGATAGAACGGCCTCAGTTCGACGAACGTTCGGCCGCTGGTGAGCGGATTCCAGGCGGTGGCGCCGCTGGCGCCGTCGGTGAGCAAACCGTCGCTCAATCTGTACACGGGCAGACACCTGGTCGCGCCCGCTGCCGATGGGCAGCAGGTACTTGAAGCGCAGGCGGAAGTACGTGTCCCAGCCACTGCCCGTGATGAAGTCGTCCTTGTCCGAATCGTTGCTGCCGGCGCGTTCGTCCGGGAAGTCCGGGTTGCCGTCGACGTAGGCATCGGCATCGCTGAAATATCCGACGGACAGGATAGGATCGAAGAACAATCGCTCGCTGCCGAAGGGCCGGATGTTCTGACCCATGAAGAGCCCCATGCCCGATCCCGTCGTACCAGCCATCGCCGTACCGAGCAGGCCAGCCTGCGGCTGTGGATAGCCGTTGACGGCGTAGACGTAGGCTGCCGCGGCGCCAAAGCTCTCGGTCCAGAAGCCGTACGGCAGGCTGATGACCCGGTCCTCGCCGCGGAGCGAGGGTTCCATCGTGTCCTCGGCGGGGGCTCGAAAAGGCAATGCCGCCGCGACGACACCCATCACAAGCGTTACCTGCCGCAAGTCGAGCCGGCCGTGCAGATTGATGGGCCAGAGCCTCACGCCGGCTTCATCCCGAAGAATTCGACCAACCCCGTCTCCAGGTTGTACATCGCTCCGACGATCTTGACTGCACCCGAGCTTTCGAGATCGGCCAATGCAGAACTGCGACGACGGATGCGCCCGATCGTAAGCTCGACATTCTTGCGCGCCACTGCATCTACAAAGTCGTAATTGTTCGTTGAACGCTCGCCCTGGTATTCTGTCGCGCTCACGGCCGGACGTATCTTGGCGAGTAACCCGGTGAGATTTCCGAGCTGCACGTTGTCGATTGCGCCCTTGATGGCCCCGCAAGCCGTGTGGCCCATCACCAGTACAACTTTCGCTCCGGCCACCTTGCACGCAAATTCCATGCTCCCGATGATGTCGTCGTTGGCTACATTGCCGGCCACGCGCGCGTTGAAGGTATCGCCGATGCCTAAGTCCATGATCGTCTCGGCGGGAGCGCGCGAGTCGATGCAACTCAGTATCACCGCCGCGGGATACTGGCCATTGGCGCTCGCCTTCTGCTGTGCGAGGCACGCCCGCGGCCGATGCTGCAGCTGCGATTGCTGTCATCTCGAGGAAGCGACGACGATTCAGTTGGTTGCTGCTGCGCATGACGTCATCTTCGTGTGAAGCGCGTAGGTTATTTTCGCGCCTAAAGTCTAGACGCACCGCCGAGCGGAGGCTAGCGCTTAAAAGGTCTCCGTCGGGAATGCAGGTGCCGGGAAAAGGGGACCGCGAAGCCGCGGATGGATCATCGGCGCCGCCGCAAACACCCGTCTAAGGCGCATAGCGCTACGATCACGTGGACACGGCAGATCAGGACAAGCAGAATTGGATCGGCGTCCATTGACCGATCGGCTCGTGGAGTGTCCGGGCGCCGACTGGGAAACATGGCGCGGCTACCGCGTGAAGAATCTGACGACAGATACCCATGTCGAGACAGGCAAGTACATGACCGCTTGGCTGAATCAGGATGGGCAATGGAAGATCGCTCGCATCATGTCGAACCACCGACGCCCAGATGCCGCGCACGTCGGCGGAGGTCAAGCAGCCGGAGGCAGTCGTCCCGACATCGTAGCCAGCCGCCCATGTGGCGCTACGCCCCTGGGATAGAATCCACAAAACAGAGAGGGAAATAGACATGAAAGTCATGTTGTTCGTTGTCGCCGCAACAGGGGTGTTAGCCGCGGTTCCGGCGTGGCCGCAGAAGGCCGGGCAGAGTGTGACTATTCAATATGGAACCGTCGCTAGTTCGCGCGAGGTCGACTTGCAATCGGGCGCGGTACCGAAGGGCGCCGTGGTCGGCGGCGCCCTTGGCCTGGCGTCTGCTGGGGGCAAGTCCTCGAAAAAGAAGGCTCGCAATGCGATCATCGGTGCTGGCGCGGGTGGCGCAATCGCTGGCGCCTCGCAGGGCAGCCAGAAGGGGATGCTCTACGACGTTGACATCGGCACGGCCAGGATCCAGGTGGTCAGCGATCAGCGCGAGATCCGCAACGGCGACTGCGTGGCCGTTGAGCAAGCCGGCGACACCGCGAACCTTCGACGCGTTTCCGCCGGCTATTGCGATAAGGCGAGTGCGCCCGCGGTCCAAGCCGTGGCCGGCGAGGCGCAGAAAGATGCGGAGGAATGCGCGGCCGCCAAGCAACAGCTTGTGGACGCCACGACCATACAGGAGGCCGAACTCGCGGGCCACAAGGTCGGGCTCCTCTGCAACGACTAGCCTGCCCAGGGCGCGTGAGTACTCAGTTCTCACGCGCCCGAATCGAGTTCCGCTTGCGCACCCTGGCGCTGCTCAAAGGACTGTACGCCGTGGCTAGACATGGCGAGCATCGCTTCGATCGCCTGCTCGGCGTTCCAGGCCATATTGGCGTCCACCCGTATGTTGAGCGAACGCCCGAACGCCCGGCGCACGGCCTCCGCGTCTTTAACATCATCGACCTTGAGCTTGACCTGCCGGATGCCGTACAACCGTTGCTTCAGGGCCGGCTTGACGAGGCGCAGGCCCTTGTCTGCAGATAGCACACCGCTGTATCGAAAACTCCCCGGCAAGGGAGCGCCAGGCGGCCGTCTGAGGCGCCTCCGCTGGGAACCATCCGGGCGTCTGTCCGTCACATTGCCGGAGAAAGTATAAACGGCTGGATCAGGAATTCAGTTTGCTAGTGGTCGGGCGTGTAGTACTGATCGTAGAGCGTGGCAGCACCGGAGGTCGTTGTATACGTCCGAGTGCGGCCCCCGCTCGGGATGTCCGGCGAAGCGATGTCGAGATCGATAATGGCCGGACGCAGCAGCAGCACATCCTCGCCCGCTTCGTCCACGACCGTATAGCCATCGTTCATCTCAAGCCGCTCTTTGAAGACTTGCTTGAAGAGTATCGCGACATCGGTCTTGATGCGCTCCATGTCGCTTGCCCCGACGTTCCTTGCTTTCGAGCGCTGGTCACGCTGCCAGTTGCTCCTGAAGGACACGACGGGGTCCATGATTAGGATGCGCCGGAATACACCGAAGTCGGCATTGGGATCGATGTACACCGCTTGAACCTTGGTGCCTTCGACCGGCACGAGTCCATCGTAACTCATCTGAGGCGCGTCCTGCGCCACGCCGGGCGCGACGGCCAGCAACAACATGAGCGCCAAAAAGCATGCGGCTTGCCCTGCGACCATCGCAGGACCCTCAATCGCCATGCCGTCAGCCGTGCCAGTTCTGCCTTCGTCATTGCTCTTCACTCCAGGTCAACCAGCCTTGAGAAAAGAGCTTAATGTGTCACCCTTCTATTGGGACTTCACACCGCTTACTTGGCGGAGAGGGTGGGATTCGAACCCACGAACCCCGTGAGGGGTCTCCGGTTTTCAAGACCGGTGCATTCAACCGCTCTGCCACCTCTCCGAACACGGCATTGGCGTTGCCTGCTACGCGGGACAGCTTATTGCGTCGCTGCGGCATTCGCGAAACGGCGCATTGTGCAAGCCGCCCGTGTTGGGTTCAACCGGCGGGCTGATTGCGTTGCGCGGGCCCGGCACCATATTCAAGTCGAGGCTCGCCGCGAACCCAAAGCAATGGCGCAGGTCATAGCATGCACGGACGCAGGGAACGGTGGCAAGAATGATTCTAGAAAATGCGTATAAGCTATTAAATAATGGAGTATTAATTCTTTGTTTGTTCAGTATGGTGGCGGCGGCCGAAAGCGCTGTGCCGGTTTCTCCACAACAGGCGACACTCGATGCGGCTCGGGCTGCGGCGCGCGCCGGGGACCGGCAGACGGCGCTGGCGCGGCTCGCCGAACTGGAGCAGGCCGGCTTTGCGTCGGTCGGCGTGATCACCAGCGACCCGGCTTTGTCGGCCTTGGCAGGTGATCCGGCTTACGAAGAATTTGTCGCGGCAATGACCGCCAGGGCTTTTCCTTGCGAACACGATCGCGCTTTCAAAGCTTTCGACTTCTGGGTCGGCGACTGGGATGTGCATCTGGCGGACGGAAGTCTGGCGGGCACCAATCGCATCACGCGCCAACACCATGGCTGCGTGCTGGTGGAGGAGTGGACCAGCGCCTCCGGCAACACGGGGATGAGCGTCAACTTCCTGGACCAGTCGAACGGCGAATGGGTCCAGGTGTGGAACGACGCCAACGGGAACCAGGTCACTATCCGCGGCGGCCTGACGGAAACGGGAATGCGGCTCGAAGGTACAATTCACTATGTGACCGGTGACCAGACGCTGCCGATTCGCGGACTGTGGACGCCGCTGCCGGATGGTCGTTTGCGACAATACTTCGAACAGGCGGATCAGGACGGTGCGAACTGGACGCCTTGGTTCGAAGGCTTCTATTCCCGGCGGGTTGCGGCCGAGTAAGGACCGACATTGAATTTCACATCGAACAGAGGTTTTCCGGCAGGCAATCCGATCGCCAATGCCCTGGTGATCGTCGTTGGCGCATTGGCGATTGCAGGCTCTGTCGTGCTCGGATTTTTTGCATTTCTCGTGGTGGCGTCGCTGGTGGCGATTTGTGCGGCGATCCTTGGCATTCGTGCCTGGTGGTTTCGCCACGCGCCCGGCCGGACCGCACCCCAAGCCGATGCCCCGCAGCGGGCCGCCGCCGACAGGAGCCGGACCCGGGGCAATGTGATCGAGGGCGAGTTCCGGGTGATCGAGGGCCGAAAGGGCGGCGACAATCGGAAATGACCGGCTAGGCCGTGACGCGGATCCAGGATCCGCGGCAGGCGATTCCTGCTACGACGCATCTGGTCACGTCGCGCGAAAGTCCGTAAAGTCGCGCCTCATGCAAAGCGACCCGGGCAAGGACGAAAAACGCCGCCGCAGGCGGCGGCGTCGCATCCAGATCCTCATCCTCTATACCGCCATCGCCGTCGGGCTCGCATGGTTTTTCGAATCTCAGGCGACGACAACGATCATATTCGTAAGACACGCCGAGAAGGAAATCTCGGTGGGCGATGATCCATCGCTGAGCGTTGCGGGGAAGGCACGGGCAGCCGAACTGACCCGGCAGCTGGTGGATGCCGACGTCATCCGCGGCATCGACGCGATTTACGCGACGCAGTTCCGCCGCACGCAGGAGACGGCGGCACCGCTCGCCGATGCGCTCGACATTCCGATCCATACCTACGACGCAGACGACACGGAATCCGTGCTCGATGAGATCGTCCGCGAACACAAGGGCCGGATCATCCTGGTCGTCGGACACAGCGATACGCTGCCGGACCTCATGGCGAACCTCGGTGCGAGCAAACGGGTTCCGCCGATTGCCGATGGTGAATACGACAACATCTACGTCGTGTCGATACCCTGGTTCGGAAAGACTAAGACAATACGCCTTCGCTACGGCACGCCTTACGTTCCGGATATGCCAGCAGGCTAATCGCGCGACACGATGTGCATACCGGCGGCGTCCCTCAGGCGCACGGCGTTCTCGATAAATCTGCGATGCCGCTCGATGCGCAGATCCGCGAGCACCGAATCACGAATCGTACGGTCCTGATCGATGAGGTAGGTGCCGCGGCGCACTCCAATTCCCAGCGGACCGTCCAATTCGTACATGCGAATCACGAACTTGTCGGGGTCGCATAACAGTTCGAACGACAAGCCGTGGCGCTCGCGGAAGCGGCTGTGTGTCGCCGGGTCCTGCGGGCTGACGCCGGCGACCGCCAGTCCGACGCTGCGAATCTCACCGTGCAGGTCCCGGATCGCACAAGCCTCTCGCGTGCAACCGGGCGTGAAGTCGGCTGGGTAGAAATAGAGGATCAGCGGCCCGTCGCTCAGCAGCCCCGTCAGGGAACGGTCCCTGCCCGCGTGGTCCTGGAGTACGAATTCCGGTGCGCGGCTGCCTGTGGCAAGCATCATTGCCTCCCGAGAGTGCGCAGCGGATCTCCGAATTCGACCTGCATCACCCTGTACCCGGTCGCCTTCATGCCGAGCTTCGCATACGTGCGCTGTGCGCGGGCATTGTCTTTCTCGACGTACAGGCGAATACCGGCGACATCCGCTGAATCGCGTGCGAGCGCTTCCACGTGCCGATACAGTGCCGTGAATACGCCACAGCGCCGGTAGCTTTCGCGAACGTAGACGCCCTGCAACCACCACAGCATGCCGTTGCGCCAGTCACTCCATTCGTAGGTCAGCATGATTTGCCCGATTACCTCGCCGCCGGCTTCCGCGACCCAGTAGCGGCCGAGATTCCGGTCGCCGAGAATCCGCTCGACGCCGGCTTCTATGACCCCGGAGTCGAGCTGTGTGTCTTCGGTCTCCGCGGCGAGCAGCGAATTGAATTCCGCGATGACCGCGCGATCGGCCAATTCTGCAGCCCTGATCGAAAAATTCGTGCTCGGCATCGAGCGTGCCCGTCGGCGATTGTGCTTATCGAGAGTGGTGCCCCGACCATGATTCGAACATGGGACCCCCAGATTAGGAATCTGGTGCTCTATCCTACTGAGCTACCGGGGCAGATCGCGGGCGATTGTACCAGACTGCGTATTGGCGGACAGGCGGCCGGCGCTCGCTCGCGCGACGGTACGGGTAATGCCGCCGGCGTCGATGGACATGCCCGGTGCGCGGTGGTCAACTAGTTCCGGACATGGCTGTTCCAGCAGCCAATCGACAAGAAATCGAGGAAGGTGCGCGATGTCCGGACGATTACTGTCGCAATCCGTAAACGTCGACTGCGACGGCGCACGTTGTCAGGGTCTTTTCCTGTATTCGGCAAGTGCCCCGCGTCCGTCGCCCTGCGTGCTGATCGCGCCGACGATACGCGGGCGCAGCGACTTCGAGGAGCAGCGGGGCGCCGAGATCGTCGCGCTCGGCTATTCGGCGCTGGTGCTGGACCTGTACGGCACCGGCAGGCTGGAGGAGCCGATCGAACTCAAGCGGGAACGGATGAACCGGCTGCTCGCGGACCGGTCGGCTCTGGAACGCCGCTTGCTGGCCTGGCAGGCCGCTGCCCGCGGCCTGCCACAGGTAGATCCGTCCCGGCTCGTGGCGATCGGCTACTGTTTCGGCGGCCTGTGCGTGCTGGACCTTGCTCGCAGCGGCACGGACGTGCTCGGTGTCTGCAGTTTTCATGCCGTGCTGAAGCCGCCGTCGAGCGCCGCAAGGGCGAACATCCGCGCCCGGGTGCTCGTCCTGCACGGATGGGACGATCCGCTCGCCACACCGGACGCAGTACTCGGGCTGGCCCGTGAGCTGAGTGATAAAGGCGCGGACTGGCAAATTCATGCCTATGGTAATACGCTGCACGCGTTCACGAATCCGGCCGCCAACAACCGGGAGGCCGGCACCGTGTACGACGCGCGCGCCAATCGCCGATCATGGGCGGCAATGACGGGCTTCCTCGGCGAACTCTTCGACGAGTAGGGATCACACAGGTTCGAGCATCCGGCGCTCGACAATCCGACAAGGAGACAAAACTGTGTATCAACGACACGCCGTATCGATGTGCATTCTGCTGATCCTGTTGCAGGCCTGTGGGCGTGACGACGCCGAGCCTGCCGCGGACGTCACGCCGGCGTCAGGCCGCGAGCCCGGCGCGGCTGTGCCGGGCGACCGGCCGGACGCTGGTCCGGCCAACAGCGCAGCACAGGAAATCACGGCGGATTACATGCAGGACATCGTCGTCGAGATTTCGAGCGACGCCTACGAAGGCCGTGGCCCCGGCAGCCCCGGCGACGAGAAGGCGCGCAAATACCTGGCCGACGAAATGGCGAAGCTCGGACTCGAGCCGGGTGCCGCCGACGGCGGCTGGGAGCAGACTTTCGAACTCGTCGGAGTCAAAACGAAGCAACCGGAGACCTGGACCTTCGAAGGGCACGACAAGTCGCTCACGATCAATCAATGGGACCAGTTCATCGTCGCGAGCGGGCTGCAGGCGGAGCGAACCGGCGTGGACAACGCGGAACTCGTGTTCGTCGGCTATGGCATCCAGGCGCCCGAGTACGACTGGGACGACTTCAAGGGCGCGGATCTCGAAGGCAAGTTACTCGTGGTCATGAACAACGATCCGGACTGGGATGCGGACCTGTTCGCCGGCGAAACACGGCTGTGGTACGGGCGCTGGGACTACAAGTATCTCAGTGCCGCCATGCAGGGCGCGGCCGGCGCCATCATAATTCACACGCAGCCGTCGGCGGGATATCCGTTCCAGGTCGTGCAAACGTCATGGTCGCAAGTGCGGTACGAGTTGCCGGCCGGTGACGAGCCGAATAACCAGATCAATGCCTGGGTGACGGAAGACACGGCAAAGGCACTCGTTGCAATGGCCGGGTTCGACCTGGAGGAACTTCGGGAGCGGGCCTACAACCGGGACTTCAAGCCGGTGCCGCTGGGCATCACGACCTCAATTGCGATGGACGTCGAGATTACGCGCGTGGAATCCGCGAACGTGCTCGGCCTGATCCCGGGCAGCGACCCGGAAATCGGCGACGAGGCAGTGATTTACACGGCGCACCACGATCACCTCGGCATCGGCGAACCCAACGAGGCCGGGGACGCTATCTACAACGGCGCGATGGACAACGCGTCCGGTGTTGCGCAGGTACTGGCGATCGCTAGGGCCGTCAAGGCGCTGCCGGAAGCCCCGCGGCGGTCGATACTCGTTGCCCTGGTCGGCGCGGAAGAGCAGGGCCTGCTCGGATCGAAATGGTATGCCGAGAATCCGACCATTCCGCCCGGCAAGATCGCGGCCAATCTCAACTTCGACGGTGGCAACATCTGGGGCGATACGCATGACGTGACTTACATCGGGCTCGGCAAGACGTCGATCGACGGAATCGTGCAGATGATCGCCGGGGAACAGGGCCGGGTCGTCAAACCGGACCAGTTCGCCGACCGCGGCTACTTCTACCGGTCCGACCAGTTCAGCTTCGCGAAGATCGGCGTGCCGGCGATGTACCTCGATACCGGCACGGATTTCGTCGACCGGCCGCCCGACTGGGGGCGGCAGCAGGTGGACCACTACACGGACGTGAACTACCACCAGCCGAGCGACGAATACGACGATTCATGGAATTTTGACGGCATGATCGCCGATGCACTGCTCGGCTACTGGACCGGCCTCGCTATCGCCAACGCCGACGAGATGCCGGCCTGGACGCCCGGCGACGAATTCGAAGCCGCGCGCAAAAAGGCCCTCGAAACGGCCGCGCAATGACGGCCTCCGGAGGCGAATTCAGAATGACGGCGGCGCTCTTCAGCGCCGTCGCTTTGTTGGCGTCGGGTCTCGCCCTTCCCAACGACACCGAGGAGGCGGACGCGCGACTCGATGCGTTCTTGGCCGAGTACCGGGCATACAGCCTCGCGGAGGATCCGGTCGCTGCGACCCGCGCCGGGGATGCGAGCGGCAACGATCGCCTTCCCGGCGTCGCAGCAGCGGATCGGGAACGCCGCCTCTCGGCTGAGCGACGTTTTCTCGCCCGGGTCCGCGACCTCGACCGCAGGTCGCTGAGCGAGCAGGGGCGATTGAACGCTGAATTGTTCGAATGGGTGCTCGACGACTCGATTGGCGCCTACGAGCTCGATCTCGATCGCATTCCATTCAACACCTTCTCGGGCTTCTTCATGACGGCGCTCACGGCGAGCAATGGGGTACGGATGGATGAGGTCGCCGACTACGAGGATTACCTCGCGCGGCTGGGCGACATCCCGCGTTACTTCGACGAGAATCTGGCGAACATGACGCGCGGCGCGGACGGCGGTTTCGTGTTGCCGCAGATCGTCATCGACGGGGTACTGCCGACAATCCGTGCCCAGGTGAAGGACGACCCGGAAGCCAGCAGCTTCTACGCGCCGTTCCGGAACATGAATGCCCGGGTGCCGGTACCGGAGCAAGACCGTCTGCGGGAGGAAGCCCGAAGTGTCATCGCCGGCGCGGTGATGCCGGCCTTCGACCGGCTGGCGGACTACCTCGCCAGCGATTATGCCGCGTCACCATTCATTGCGGCCGAGGCTCTGCCGGACGGCAAGAACTTCTATGCCTTCCAGATCCGCCGCTACACGACCATTCCCGGCCTGGACGCCAGGGAGATTCACCAGATCGGTCTGGAGGAGGTAAGGCGCATCCGTGCGGAAATGAATGCAATCCTCGAAGAATTGGACTTCTCTGGTGATTTCCAGGCGTTTACCGAGTACCTGCGCACGGATCCGCGGTTCTATGCGACCAGCCCCGACGAGCTGCTGAAGGAAGCGGCCTGGATCGCGAAACGCATTGATCATCGCCTGCCGGGCTTCTTCGGGCACCTGCCGCGGCAACCCTATGGCGTCGTGCCCGTGCCCGAGGAGATCGCGCCGAACTACACGACCGGTGCGTATCACGGCGCACCTCCGGGCGGCGATCATGGCGGCGAATACTGGGTCAACACCTACGCGCTGGACCAGAGACCGTTGTACGAACTGACGGCATTGACCCTGCACGAGGCCGTTCCAGGCCATCATTTGCAGAACGCCATCGCGCTCGAAATGGAGGACGTACCGGAGTTTCGCACGGATCTCTATTTCAGCGCGTTCGGGGAAGGCTGGGCTCTGTATACCGAGAGACTCGGCGTCGAGATGGGTATCTATCGCACGCCCTACGAGAATTTCGGACGCCTGAGTTACGAGATGTGGCGCGCCTGCCGCCTGGTCGTGGACACGGGAATACACAGCCAGGGATGGACCCGTGATGCAGCGCTCGCGTACATGGCGGACAATACCTCGCTCTCGGAAGCCAATATTCGCGCCGAGGTCGACCGCTACATTTCCTGGCCCGGCCAGGCCCTGGCTTACAAATTGGGCGAGCTGGACATACGGCGAATGAGGGCCGAGGCCGAATCGCTGCTTGGCGAGCGCTTCGACCTGCGCGAGTTTCACGACGTATTGCTCGAGAACGGAGCATTGCCAATGGCAATGCTCCGCGCCGGCGTCGAGCGCTATGTCGACCGGGAGCTATCCGGGGAGTGATCGACCGGGCGCATGCTCAGCCCGCAAGGGCAGTCGCATTGCGTCCGCCCCGTTTCGCGTTGTACAGCGCCGCGTCGGCACGTTGCAGCCAGTCGCTGCCGTGCTCGCCGGCACGCAGTTCGGCGACGCCGAGCGAGATCGTCACGGCATGATCGTTTGTGAGTTCGTTCGCCTCGACCAGCAGGCGCAGCTGCTCCGCGAGATGGCCGGCCTTGTCGAGGTCTTGATGCTCCGCGACGACGACAAACTCCTCTCCGCCTATCCGGTACAGGCTGTCGGTGACGCGGATGCGCAAGTTCACGATCTCGGTGATGCTTTGCAGGATCTGGTCGCCCTTCGCGTGCCCGTGCGTGTCGTTTACGTCCTTGAATCTGTCGAGGTCTAGAAGGATCAGCGAGGCGGGGGCAGGATTGCGCCGGCGGGCCGCGACGATCTCGGCGAGTTTCGTGTCCAGTGCGCGTCGGTTGCCGACGCCCGTGAGCGGGTCCTTGGTTGCCAGCCGCAGGAGCATGTCGCGCTGACGGTTGGATACTGCCGCAGACGAATAGGCGAAGGCGCCCATGAGCAACAGTGTGATGAAGATCGAAATGGTGCGGAAATCATTGCGCTCGGACAACAATATCGGCAACACGGCCGAGATCATCACGAGGACAAATACCACCGCCTCTTTGGGCCGCAACAGGTAAAAGAGCGCCATCACGGCGGGATAAGCCCATAGCACCTGCTGAGCGCCGCTCGCATACACCGAGGCCGATACCCCGAGCACGCACAGCAGCGACAGCAGCACGCACGCGATGCGGATTTTCTGCGTCCGGTACACCCAGCCGCCGAGCAGCAGCATCCCGGAAATGATCAGCCCGTCCAGCACGGCGACCAGGTACTCGCCGTGCATCAAGCGAAGGATCGCGAAAGGTGCCACCCCGACCGAGCAGATGACGGCCAGGGCCAGCGGCAAGGTCCCCTCGACGTCGTTACTCTTGCGTTCGAGCCTGGTGATGAAGTTCCAGGAGTCGATCCCGGATTGTCTGTCTGTCACGGTAATTCACGGTTCCGAGGAAGGTCGGCAGGGGCGGGACTATATCAGCATTGCGCGCGGATAACGCGCGCCGCGACGGAAACTCGAATCAGTGTTTGCGGAAGCGGCTGAAGAACCCGCCCTTGCGATCACCGTCGTCGTCATCGTCGTCATCGTTGGCGGAACGGGAGTTAAGCGCTTTCAGAGTTTGCGTCATCGAGGTGCTGATCTGTTCCTCGATCGACAGCGACGGGATGCTGCGAGTCGATCGCGCGCCACCGTTCGCGCCGGCCGTGCGCGTGCGTGCCGATTCGGAAAGTTTGCGCTCGGCGTTCAGTGCACGCACGGTCGCGAGGCGCTGGGACGCGGACAGATCGAGTCCGGCGCGCGGCGCGTCGCCTTCCAGCGAGACTTCGACGGCGTCCGCGCCGTAGACCTCGAGGAATTCACGTTCCATCGCCGACTCGACGGATTTGGTTTGTTCCTCCAGGTCCTCGGCGACCACCTCGAGCTGCAGTTCGACGGGCAGAATAGGGGGCTTGTCCAGGTCGGCGACGGGCGCGTTCGCGGCGACTGCGGCTGCGATCGCACTGAATTCCTCGCCGAACAGCGTCTCTGCCATCTTGTCGTCGACGTCTTCGAGGGACTTCGCCTTCGCAATACCTGCTGCCACCCTGCGCAGATCGTCGGCCGGCGATTCTTTCGCCGGAGCAGGTTGCGACGCGCCCCCAGTGGCTTTGGCTGGCCGGGCCGCGTCCCCGGCTGTCCGGCCAGGGTTCTCGGTTTTTCGGGGCGGGTTCTCGGACTTCCGCACCGGCGTCTCCGCTTTCCGCGCCGGGGTCTCCGCCTTCCGCGCCGGGGTCTCCGCCTTTGGCGCCGGGGTCTCCGCCTTCGGCGCCGGAGTCTCCGCCTTCGGCGCCGGGTTCTCGAACTTCCGCGCCGCGTTCTCCGCCTTCAGCGCCGGGTGGTCGGCTTTCCGGGGCGCGACTTCGACTTTCTGCGGGGCGTCGGGGGCCACTTCCTCGGCAATCGTAGCGTCGTGTTTCTTCAGGGCTTCCGTGGCTTCCGCGATCTTCTGCTGGATGGCGATGTCCAGTGTGATCGCCGGAATGCCGGCGAGCGTCGGGTCACGCAGTTCCACCTCGGGTACGTCGTCCCCGGATGCCGGGGCCTTCGGCCGCGGTTCCTGCATGGACTCCGCCATCGCGCGTTCCAGCGCCTCCAGGTCCGGGCGCAGTTCCGCCAGCGTCGGGTCCTTGTCCCACGCCGGTATCTCGTCTGCGGGTCTTGCTTCGGCAGCCGGCTGCGGCGCGGCAGCGGGCATGATCGATTCGGGCGCCGCTGTACGGCGCACCGGTGTCTCAATGCGCACCGAGTTGAAGAGCGTGGGAATCTCGGCGGAGTCGGTGCCGGAGACCGGCGGGCGCGCCAGGTCCGGGGCGAGCTGCGCCAGGTCCGGTAGCGTGTCATGGATGGCGGGTCCCTTGCCGGCCGCTGGTGCTACCGCAGCCACGCCCGTCGCGGCATTTTCGGCGCTGGCGATCCGGGGCGATTGCTCATGCACTACGGGTGCCGGCGGGTGCCTCGGCGCAGTCGATGTCGGCGCTGTCGATTTCGCTCCAGCCGCCGGGGCCCTGGGTTTGGCGGCCTGGACCTCGGGTTTCGGTGCTGCGGCGGGCCGGACGGCCGGGCCGGCGGGCACGCTGCACTGTCGACCGAAATGCTTGCGGGCCAGCTCCGCGACGAAAGTTGCGTCGATCCGCGCAAGCTTGCGCTCGGCAGCCGCGCCCAGTATTGCTTCGACGAAGTTGTTGACGAGTCGAGGCACGCCCCCGCTGAACTCGTGCAGCACTTGCGCCACGTTGTCGGCGAACAACCGGTCATAGTCGCCGCCGGCCAGCCGGAAACCGTGCTTGAGATAAGCGAGCATTTCGCCTGCGCCGAGGGGCAGTACATCGAAGCGCAGGCGTGTGCGCTGCGCCAGCCGCGTCAGTGCCGGGTCCTGCAGCAGCTCGCGCAGCCGCCCACTGCCGAGCAGGACTACGCGGGCACCGTGATCGTCAGTGCCGTCCGCCGAGGTCAGGGCTTCGATTTCGATCAGAGCGTCTTCCCCGATGCGATCCGCATCCTCGACGACGATGCACACACCGCGGCCGGTTTGCGCCTTGCGCGCAAGCGCTTCGCGGCAGACGAGTACCCTTCGGATCGTACTCGCCGGCGGATTTTCGATAGCCATGCGGGCAAGAAGGAAGTCGAGGACTTCG
The DNA here is from genome assembly GCA_963770585.1 of uncultured Pseudomonadota bacterium. Taxonomy (GTDB): domain Bacteria; phylum Pseudomonadota; class Gammaproteobacteria; order Steroidobacterales; family Woeseiaceae; genus UBA1847. The sequence continues at coordinate 1,087,497 of CAVYQH010000001.1, forward strand.
TCGTGCCGCAACTGTGCCCGCGGCATGCGTACCACTTCCATGCTGGTGACGAAAGCGTCGAGAGCCCGGTTCACGAGCGTGGACTTGCCGATTCCAGCTGTGCCGCAGACTGCGACGATTGCATCGTGGCCGGCCAGGGCGCCCTTCATGCTGGACACGATGCGGGCCGTTTGCGGGCCGACGAACACCTCGGGGCCTTTTGGGTTGGCCTTGAACGGCTTGCGATTCAGGCGGAAAAATTCTGTGTACATCCCCTTCCCGATCCCCGCGTCGATTGCCGCAACGCGCAATGCGGCCACAATGAAGGCGATTTTGCGGAGGTCGTCACAGGTTTTCGCGGAGTTATGTCACAGATTTGCAGCGGCGAGGACCGGAATCCGCACCGGCATTGCAGCGACAAGATTCTGATTTATCGCCCGAAAACGGTCAGAATACGGGGCCCGGCAAGCGGCAGAAGCATGACCCGATCCGTCGACAGACCAGCACCGAATCCGGCCGTTGCGCCGGTGTCGCAGGACCCGCAACTGGGCGTGATGGCCGGCCTGATTGCCTACACGATGTGGGGCGTTTTCCCCGTGTACTTCAAGCTCGTGGACGTGGTCGCACCGCTCGAGGTACTGGCACACCGGGTCATATGGGCGGTGCCCTTCGGTGCACTGATCGTGGCTTCGTGGCGTCAGATGCCGCAGGTGCGGATGGCGTTCGCAAACCGTCGCATGCTGTTCTGGCTGGCGCTGGCGGCCCTGTCCATCTCCGGCAATTGGTTCGTATACATCTGGGCCGTGATGCACGAGCGGATCTTCGATACGAGCCTCGGCTACTACATCAATCCGCTGATCTACGTGCTCGTCGGCGTGCTGTCCTTCGGCGAGACCCTGCGTTTCCTGCAACTGGTTTCCGCGCTACTCGCGACAATCGGCGTGACCATACTGACCGTGAGTGGCGGGAGCTTCCCCTGGGTGTCGCTGTCGCTGGCCGGGCTCTTCACCGCCTACGGGGTCATTCGCAAGCGGGTTCCGGTCGGCGCGATGCCCGGCTTGTTCATCGAAACGCTGATGCTGTTTCCGTTCGCCTGCGGCTGGCTGCTGTGGCTGATGGCGGCCGATCGTGCCGCATTTGCAAACGGCGACACGGGTCTGACGAGCCTGCTCGTGCTAGCCGGGCCCATCACCGTCTTGCCGCTGCTGTGTTTCGCGACCGCAGCGCGCAACCTGACACTGACCACGGTCGGGTTCATGCAGTTCATTGCGCCGACACTGCAGTTCCTGACGGGTGTCTTCTACGGGGAGCCGCTGACATCGGCCCGGCTGGCGTGCTTCGCCTGCATCTGGGTGGCGGTCCTCGTCTTTTGCGCGGACGCCGTAAGAGCGAACAGAAAAAAGCCCCCGCCGGTCGTACCGACGGGGGCCTGACCCGGCAAAGGCGCAATGCGGACTATTTGCGTGCCTTGCGTTCCTTCGCTTCGCGGATGACCTCGTCCGCCACGTTCTGGGGACAAGGCGCGTAGTGCGAGAACTCCATCGAGAACTGCCCGCGTCCGCTGGTCATCGTGCGCAGTGTGCCGATATAGCCGAACATGTCCGCAAGCGGCGCGTCTGCCTTGACCCGCACTCCGGTCGGGCCGGATTCCTGGGCCCTGATCATGCCACGGCGCCGGTTGAGGTCACCGATGACGTCGCCGACATGATCCTCCGGCGTGAAGACGTCGACTTTCATGATCGGTTCAAGGAGCTGCGGGCCGGCCTTGGGTATCGACTGGCGATAGGCCGCCCGAGTCGCGATTTCGAAGGCGAGCGCCGAGGAGTCGACGGCATGGAACGCGCCGTCGAGCAGGTTGAACCTCACGTCGAGCAGCGGGTAGCCCGCCAGCGTGCCTGCGACCATTGAATCCCGGAACGCTTTCTCGATTGCCCCGCAGTATTCACGCGGCACGCTGCCGCCCGTCACCAGCGATTCGAACTCGTAGCCCGCGCCTTTTTCGGAGGGCTCGATCCGGTACTCGATCTTCGCGTACTGGCCGGAGCCGCCCGACTGTTTCTTGTGCGTGTAGATGTCTTCGATCGACTGCGTGATCGTCTCGCGGTAGGCGACCTGCGGCTTGCCCATCGTCACGTCGACCTTGTGCGTACGCCGAAGGATGTCCACCTTGATGTCGAGGTGCAGCTCGCCCATACCTTTGATCAGCGTCTCACCGGATTCTTCGTCCGTTGCCACATGGAAAGACGGATCTTCCTGCACCATCTTGTTCAGCGCGATGGCCATTTTTTCCTGGGCGCCCTTGTCCTCCGGATTGATTGCCACCGAAATGACGGGATCGGGGAACACCATCGGCTCCAGCGTCGCCGGGTGGTCCGGGTCTGCGAGCGTGTGGCCGGTACGCGTGTTCTTCATGCCGAGCAAGGCCACGATGTCTCCGGCCTGCGCCGATTCGCGTTCCTCGCGTGAGTCCGCATGCATCTCGACGATGCGGCCGATGCGTTCGGTCTTGCCTGTGAACGTATTCAGCACGCTGTCGCCCTTCTCGATGCGGCCCGAGTAGATGCGGGTGAAAGTCAGAGCCCCGTAGCGGTCGTCCATGATCTTGAAAGCGAGCGCTCGCAATGGCTTGTCCGGGTCGACGATGGCCACGCCGCCGGTCGGGTTTCCTTCCAGGTCAATCTCGAGCTGGGGGGGGACTTCGGTGGGGTTCGGCAGATAGTCGACCACGCCATCCAGTACGTTCTGGATGCCCTTGTTCTTGAAGGCCGCGCCACAATAGGTCGGGAAGAAATTGAGCTTGATCGTACCGGTGCGCACGCAGCGCTTCAGGTCCTCGACGGACGGTTGCTTGCCCTCGAGGTACTGTTCCAGGATCTCATCGTCCTGATCGACCACGGTTTCGATGAGTTTTTCGCGCCATTCTTCCACGACATCGGTCATGTCGGCGGGCACGTCGGACACCGCGAAGTCTTCGGGCGTACCGGACGGACCCCATATGTAGGCCTTGCGTTCGAGCAGGTCGACGACACCTTTGAATTCGTCCTCGACGCCGATCGGCAGCACCATCACCACAGGCTTCGCCGCGAGTACTTCCTCGATCTGCTTGACGACCCGGAAGAAGTCGGCGCCGATGCGATCGAGCTTGTTTACGAAGATGACACGCGCGACCTTGGAATCGTTCGCGTAACGCCAGTTGGTTTCCGACTGAGGTTCGACGCCGCCCGATCCGCAGAACACGCCTATACCGCCGTCGAGCACCTTCAGTGACCGGTAGACCTCGATCGTGAAGTCCACGTGTCCTGGGGTATCGATGATGTTCAGGCGATGCTGATTCCAGTAGCAGCTGGTTGCCGCAGACTGGATCGTAATACCGCGTTCCTGCTCCTGCTCCATGAAGTCCGTCGTCGCCTGCCCGTCGTGTACTTCGCCGGTGCGGTGGATACGGCCCGTCAGCTTCAGGATACGCTCCGTCGTCGTCGTCTTGCCGGCGTCGACATGCGCGAAGATTCCGATGTTGCGGTACGTGCTCAAGTCAGTCATTTGCGTAGTGCTCGTTGCTGGTTGTTGTCGGGCCCGGTCGCTTCAACAAGCATCGCGCCGGGGCGCCCTGGCGTTCCAGGACGGCCGTATCAGCGTGCTGTGGAGCGGATGCCAGCGTAATCCGTGCCGGTCCGACGGGCTGCCGGTTCGTGCGTAGCCTGCCCGCGCCCGGGCGGGGCAGGCAGATTGGGCGCGGATGATAGCAGCGCGTCCGCCCCTAAACCAGTGCCGGAAGCCGCGCCGGTACGGGATATGGGGCTCGCCGCCGGCATCACAATCCCGGCCTCCGGAACCACCTGTAGGCCAGCGGCGGCGGTGGGTCCTGGCTTGCGCCCAGGGCTACTTTTTATGTCAAACGGCTGTCGCCGAAGATACGAAAGCCCGGTCCAAATGTGACATCGCCAGTCGGTCAAGGCCCTGAACTCCAAGCTATCAACGTGCGGCAAGTCGTTGAAAGTCCGAAGTTTCCATGGGGAGCCCCCCGAATGAACTCCACTGGCACGGGCCTTGCAAAACTCCCCGGGCAGATTTCGAGTACACCGCCCGGCAACGGGCTCAGGGAGGATCGATGACACTGGCGGTGATTCAGGACTGGACCGAAAGCAACGTTTTGCTCACCTTTGGGAAGCACCGGACGGTGGAATATCGCGTCTACCGCGACGGCAATCGTTGTTTTCAGGAAATCCGTGAACCGGGCGGCAAGCCCATCCATACGCTCGAGCTGCCCGACGGAATGACGCTCGACACAGGCAGCTACCAGGTGCTGCTGCGTTACGTGCTGCTCGACGTGGTTGCGTGAGGTTCCTGCGGCGGTTCAACCTCCGCCGCGATCGCGGCCGCTTCGACCTCGGACCAGACTCGCAGCAGGTTTTCGCCAAGGATCGCGGCGATGTCGTCCTCGCTATAGCCCCGTTCGAGGAGGCCGAGTACGAGATTCGGATAGTCCGAGACGTCCTTCAGGCCGACCGGCAGGGCGTCACCCACGCCGTCGAAATCCGATCCGATGCCGACGTTGTCCGCACCCACGAGCGCGACGATGTGGTCGAAATGGTCGAGCACGTCGGTGAGCGCGGCGTGTGGGTATGGTCCGTGCTCGGCCGCGAACAACTTCGGGAATTCATCTTCCACAAACTGCTCGGTGACGTCGGGATTGGCGGCTTTGTAGGCCTTCTCGGCCTCGCTCTGGCGCGTGCTGTAAGAGTTAGCTTCCGCAGTGATGAACATGGATCCGAAGCTGACCATGATCAGCCCGCCGTGTTCGCCCAGCGCCCGGATCATGTCGTCACTCATGTTGCGCTCAAAACCCGGCGTGAAGGAACGCGACGAGGAATGCGATGCGATGACCGGAACTGCGGAGGTCTCCAGCACGTCATAGAAAGCGGCGTCGGACAGGTGGCTGACGTCCACCATCATGCCCAGACGATTCATTTCGCGCACGACCGCGACGCCGAACTCGCTGAGCCCGTCCCATTGCCGGTTCGTGTCGTAGGACGAATCCGAGAGCTGATTGCTCTTGCCGTGCGCAAGCGTGATGTAGCGAATGCCGCGCTCGTAGAAGTAGGCGACGTTCTCCAGCTTGCCGTCGAGCGGCGAACCGTTCTCCATCCCCATGGGCAGCGAGATCAGCCCGGCCTCGAATTGAGCCCGGACGTCGGCCGGGCTCAGCGCGATCGCGAATTTGTCCGGGTGCGAAACGACGAGCGCTTCGACGCCGTCGATCAACTGGTTCGCGAGGGCATGCGAGTCACCCTTGTCCGCCGACTCGGGGCTGGTATAGATCGACATGAACGGCGCATTCAGGCCGCCGGCGACGGCCCGCGGGTAGTCGAAGTCGCCGCCGTCCGTCGCGGCGGACACGTCCGCCGGTTCCTCCGCCAGGCGATACGGTACGTCGATGTGTGCATCGACGATGATGTATTCCTTCGCGATGCGCTGCGCCTCGTCAACCGAGGGACGGCTGGCGGCAGGCTGCGAGGGAGGCGTGTCGTTTTGCTCATCGGCGCAGGCCGCAAGCAGGGGCACCGCCGCCAGGGCAGCCAAAGCGATTCGGATCAACGGTCGGATCTTGCGTTTCCAGTTTGCATCCCAGAGGACGCGCATCAAATCACAGGGACGCTTCGAGGTCCACTGACACCGGCCGGAGCCGGCCGGTTGGCGCTGACAATTGACAATCTGTGCCCGGCCTGGGCGACAATGGAGCTTCGCCGGCGCGCCGGAAGCCCGGCCGCATAGGACCTGAGGATCGCTTTGTGATCAATGCCGTGTTCGCCGTCAGTCTGTTTCTCGGAGTGGCCGCCGTCGCCCTCGTCGCATTCACCCTGTTTTGGATTGCGCTGGGCAAAGTCGACGTATAGAGCGACTAACGCGCCGGACGTGTTGTTCCCTCGACCGACAGGCGGGTGCGTTCCCGCAGTTGCTCCAGCGCGTCGGCATCCGCCGCCGCGACGGCATCGCGCATCGCGTCCAGGCGCGCCTGCATCCTTGCCTCGAGTTCGGCGAACTGCGGCAAGCTGACCACCCCGGCGAGCAACGGGTTCGATGCAAGCGGCCACGGATCGAACGGCAGGTCGGACACAAAACCGGCGCTCGCCGCTTCGTCGAGCCGCGCGAGTGCTTCCTCGATCCGGCCCTGTAGCGCCAGGATCTTGACGTCGAGGATGCCGTGGCCGGCATATCCGGCGCGCGGCATGGCGGCGACGACCGGCGCCGCAGTGTCGACCAGCGCGTGCGAGGCCGTGAGATCGCCCTGCTGCGCTCGAACGTAGGCGAGCAGGATCGCCTCGTCCGCGTTGTAGCGGTCCACAACTGGCGGCGACTGGGCCAGTTCCGGGGCAGCCAGCAATAAGACGTTCGCCGCAGTGACCGGATCGCCGGCCTCGACGGCACTTCGTGCGAGGAGGGGGTAGACCAGGATCGTCTTGTCGAGCTCACCGTCGGAGATTTGCCGCAGGCTGCGCATTGCGGCCGCGGCATCGTGCTGCAGGAAATGGCGGTGCGCGGTCCACAGCTGCTGTGCCGGCAGCGCGTCGGGTGCTGCGTCGACCAGTGCTGCGGCGCGATCTTCCTCGCCGAAGGCCAGCAGCGTCAGGACCATCGAGGCAGCTGCAAGCGGGTCTGAGGTCCGCTGCCGGAGCGAGCGGGTCCATGCATAGGCCTCGTCGTATCGCCCGAGTTTCTGCAGATGTCGGGCAAGATAGTCCGCAGGTGCGGGCCAGTCCGGGAAACGGGCCATGATGTCCAGCAAAATGGCCGTGGCGCGATCGTTTTCGCCGCGCAACGACACGAGATATGCGAGCTGGATGTGTGACAGGCGATTGCGCGGGTCGACGCTCAGGGATTCGAGCAAGAGATTCACCGCGGAGTCGACGTCATTCTCGTAGGTGCGCAGCGTTGCGAACCACAGGTAGGCGTTGGCCAGGTTACGGTTCTGGTCCAGCGCCCGGCGAAAATCCGCTTCGGCGTCGACGTTGCCTGATCCCTGCCGTGTCGACAGCCAGCGGCGCATCGCGATCATGCCGCGGATCGCATAGGCCTCGCCGAGTTCCGGGTCCAGTTCGAGTGCCCTCGCAACATGCGAGTCGGCGAGCGCGTACGCTTCTGCCGGCGACAACGCGCGGTAAGCCACCATGAGTCCCATTGCCGTCTCGGCAAGGCGGGCATGTGCGCGCGCGAAAGCCGGGTCGAGCTCGATCGCTCTTGCGAACAGTTCCCGGGCCGCCTGCAATGACTCGTAGCTGTAGCGGTCGAGATTCACCGACGCGTCGACGTAGGCGCGGTATGCAGCCTGATTCGTCGTCGGTACGTCGTCGAGCTGCAGCACGTCGGCGTCGGGGACGGCCGCTTGCAACTGCTTCACGATCTGTTTCGACAGGTCGGACTGCAGTTCGAACACACTCTCCAGGTTCGCCCGCTCGAGAAACTGCGCGGACCAGTCGATCGAATCGCTGTTCGCGTTGTACATCGATACTGTGACTTGCAGTTCGTCGCCAGCGCGCTGCACCGCGCCTTGAATCAGCGCCGCAACATCGAGTTCTCCGGCGATCTGCCGGAGGGTATTGCCGCTGTCCCGGTAGCTGGCGACACTTGCACCGGATATGACGCGCAACGCGTCGATCGAAGCGAGCCGCGTAAGCAGGTCGTCGTGCAAACCGTCGGCGAAATACCCGTTTTCCGGATCGCTGCTGCGGTTCTCGAACGGCAACACGGCGACGGAATTCGGCACGTCGGTGGTCGAGCCCGCCGGCTTGCCCCGCAGACCGGTCAGATTGAAAGTCAGGGAGACGAGCAAGGCGCCGATCAGCAGGATAACCAATACGGCATTGCCGTGCTTGAGGGCACGAGGCCGGTCCTCGTCCGGGTCGAGTTCCGATTCGAGGCGTATGCCTTCGGGCGAAATCTCGAAGACCCAGGCGACGATTAACGATACGACGAAACCGGCACTCACGACGAGGACATAGAGCCTGAACTGCATGTCGGTGGCACCGAAAGTCGGCAGGAGCACGGAGCCTGCTTCGATGAGCATCCAGGCGACCAGCGCGTAGCCGGCCGCCACGCGGATCACGTTGCGACGTTTCAGTTCGGCAAAGAAAGACATCCGGCGATTATGTCCGCAATCCAGCGGAGCCGCAGCCGGCCGGCGGGATACGCGACTGGCCCCGGCCCGCACCGCGCACATCGATGCGTCGCTCGAGCTCGTCGTCGACCCCTTGACACCACCGGGGGTATGATATCAATATAATATCAAAATGACAGTGCACGGGGAGTAAGACATGATTCAGGAACATTCGAACAAGGCCGTTTCGGGCTACCTCATGATCGTCGTTCTGCTGGCCCTGCAGCTCGCCGGCGCCTACGCCGTGTTTGCCGCGGCCAGGAACGAATCGGTAATCGGCGTGATCACTGCCTGCCTCGCATTCGTCGTGGTTGCCGTCATGTGGATCGGGCTGTTCATGGTGCATCCGAACGAGGCCAAGGTCCTGCAGCTGTTCGGCAAGTACGTCGGTACCGTGCACGAAGCCGGCCTCAAATGGGCCAACCCCTTCTATCAGAAGACCCGGGTGTCCACGCGAGTGCGCAACTTCGAAAGCGGGCGCCTCAAAGTCAACGACTCGAGCGGCAGCCCGATCGAAATCGCGGCGGTCGTCGTATGGAGGGTGTTCGATACGGCCGAAGCGCTGTTCGAGGTCGACGACTACGAAGAGTTCGTCCACATCCAGAGCGAATCGGCGTTGCGCAACCTGTCGACGACCTATCCGTATGAGCCGAATGACGAGGAGAAGATCGCGTTGCGCAGCCATCCGAACGAGATCGCCGTGGCATTGTGCGGCGAGATCCAGGACCGGCTCGAGAAAGCCGGCGTAACCGTCATCGAGGCGCGCATCAGTCATCTCGCCTATGCGCCGGAGATCGCCAGCGCCATGCTGCGGCGGCAGCAGGCGTCCGCGATCATCGCGGCGCGCACGCAGATCGTGGCCGGCGCGGTGGGTATGGTCGAATTGGCACTCAACCAACTGCGCGACAATAACATCATCGAACTCGATGGCGAACGGCGGGCGGCCATGGTCAGCAACCTGCTCGTCGTATTGTGCGGCGAGGAGGGCGCCAAACCGGTCGTCAATACCGGCACCCTGTACACCTGACCCGGGCACGACCGGGCTTCCCGATGGCCGCTCGCAAGGCATTTGCCCTTCGAATCGACGAGAAGACGCTCGCTGCCGTGCAGCGCTGGGCGAATGACGACCTGCGCAGCCTGAATGCACAGATCGAATTCGTGCTGCGTGAGGCATTGCGCAAGCACGGCCGGCTGCCGAAGGGCCGGGACAACGACAAGGACTGACGGCGCCGGTGCTAGGATGCCGGGATGGGCGCAGTGGTTCCCGTCATTGTGGTCGTGTTGGCACTGGTGGCCGCGGGCTCGATCGCTTACATCGCGTGGCAGCTCACGTCGAAAGACGTGCAGGACCAGCTCGAACGTTCACTGGGCCAGCCGGGCGATGCTGGCCCCCGCTCGCCGCAGGAATCACCGACGCCGGATACATCCGATCCGCCCCCGGGGCCGCAAGCGCCCGGCGAGGATTGAGCGCTGGCCGGGCACGACAGCACTAGCGCGATTGCCCGCCCCGACGGGTTGCCGGCATGTGCTGCGGGGCTGTCCGTCCGCCCGCAGGCGGACTGCTGCCGGCCGACGGACGGACGGTCGTAACCGGCGCGGGCGCCTGACGTACGGCCGGAGCGCGGTACTCCGAACCCGCCTGGCGTACCGGCGCCGGGCCGGACGGCGGCCGACGCGACTCCGTCCAGGTCGTCACCGTCGGCCGTTGCGCGGGAATTGCCGGCCTCGGCACGGGCACGGCGGGCCGCGGCGTCGGAATCGACGGGCGGCTGACGGTCGGTCCGCGGGTGACATTCGTGTGCTGTTGCTGGCGGCTGGCGTCCAGTGCTTCACGCAACTCGCGGACGTTTATGCCGGCTTGGTTCGGTCGCTGCGCCGTACCGGTCACGGGCTCGGGGGACCGCGGTACGGCGACGTTGCGCGCGCGGGCGGCGCCGCTCGCTTCCAGCGCCTGGCGTATGTTCCGGATCTCGCCGCTCCCAGATGGCCGACGCATAGCTTCCGTACGTGCCGCCTGAGCTTGCGCGCGCAGCGGATCCTGTCCGTTCGCAATCGTGCGGCTCTGCCCGCCCGATCCGCCGGCGGTCGCGGCGTTTGGACTGTAACGATTGCGCGTGATGCGCTGGTCGTCGGCGTGCAGCCGCGTGTAGCCGTTGGGCCGCCAGCGATCGCCCTCATAGTAGCGGTTGTTCACCTGGCGCTGATCGTAATAGGCATTGTTGTAGGCCGCGACTGACGGGCGGCGGTACCACCAGTCGTTCCCGTAGTTGTAGCCGTAATACGGATGTCCGTAGTAGCTCGGATGGTAGACGTTCAGGCAATGCGCGTTCCAGCCGATCGAGAAAGCTGTGGTCACGCCCCAGAAATAACCCCAGCCGAAGGAGTAGTGGGCCGGGTAGGGATAGTAGTAGAGCGGATAGGCGCGCGGGTAATAGTAGTAGGCCGGCTCCGTCTGGTAGACCACGACACGTTCGGGCTCGTAATACGGAACGTAGACGATATCCTCGCTGGACGGCTCGATCTCGATAATGTCGTCTTCGTTGCGCGTGACCGACTGGTGTGTGTCGCTGTTCAGGTTGCCGGCAGCCGCTGCCTTGTCGCGGAACGCGGCGATCGCGGCGATGACGTCGGCCTGCTGGGCCACGACGGCTTCACCGAGCTGCCAGGTCCAGTCGAGGTCCTGGTTCATCAGGTCGACGACTTCCGGGTAATTGACGAGCGCGACGATCGAGTCGTCCCAGTCCTCGTCGGGTGCGAGCGCGGGGTTCGCTTCGAGTTCCTCGAGGAAACGGGCAGCTTCGACGACCTGCAGCGGGTAGGTGGCGGCCGGCAGGACCACCGCCAGCAGGTCGTCGGGATACAACGCTATGGGGCCGACGAGCGACTCGAGTTCGTCGGCCGACTTGAGCGGAACCCCGTCGTCGCCCATGGCGGCCGCTTCGCCGCCGGCAGCGTCGTAGTCGCCGATGGCGTTCCCGTCTTCGTCCACCGGAATCTGGGCCAGCGCGGGCCACGCACCGCCCGCAAGCACCAGCGCCGCGAGTACTGCGCGGGCGCGGGATGTCGAGTCGTGCGTTTTCATCGTTCCTGACTCCTCCGCAAGGCGGAATTCCGGATTTCAGGACCGATTCTGCCGTGCGCTGCCTGAACCGGGGCTTAACGGGCCCGGCACCGGTTTGGGCGCGCTGCCGGCGTCAGTCCTCCCCGCCGTGCCAGGCCAGGAATTTCCAGCCGGAGTCGGTGCGGACGAGGATGTCGGTGAATCGGCCGTTCTCCAGTTTGACGGTTCCGTCCTTGTCCTCATTGGCCTGCGTATACAGGTAATGCGCGACGGCGACGTCACCGCGGACGACGATGGACAAGGGATACAGTTCGTGCGCCTTCATGGTTCCGACGCCGTCCATGGCCCGGTCCCACATCTTCGTCGAGGCGCGATTGCGGGGGGCAGGGGAGGTGTTTTCCCAGCCGGCGAATTCGTCGACCAGCAGTTTGTCGATCCAGGCCTCGTCGCCATTTTCGTCTGCGCTCCACTGGCTTTCGACCACGGCCCACACGTCCGCCTGGTCATTGCCCGCATCCTGGGCAGCAGCGACAGTGGCCAGCATCAGGCCGAACAAGGTGATGGTCCATTTCCGCGTCGATGACATTGACTCCGTTCCCCGCTTGAGTGAGCAAATGTGCAGGGAGTGTAGTCGCAAAGGGAAAACGCAACAATCGACGCTCAGGGACGGTTGGACAGCATCGCGAGCAGCTCTGCGCGCGACCCCGCGTCCAGTGCGTCGCCAGCTTGCACGGCATACAGGGACTGCAACGCCCGGAGATCCAGGTAGTCGGGGTGGTGAACCTCAACGATTCTTGCGTATTCAATAACTTCAAGAGACTTTTTGACGAAAAGGTCATATACGTGCACGGCGAGACCTGCGCTGTCGTCGATCGACATCAGTTCGAGCCAGCCGGGGTCCGGATCGATCGCCGGAAGTGATCCGACATGACGGGTGCGCTTCTCGAGCGTCCAGCCGGCCGAACGCAGGGTTTCACCCAGGGAAGCGCCGGCGAGTATGCGGGCATGCGCTGCGAGCAGTGACGGCTCCGGCCCGGGACCGGCCAGCGGCTGCCAGATGACGATCGCGTAGGTCCGGCAGATGCGATTGCCGTCGTGCACTGAGTACAGGCTGGCTCGCCTCGCGGCCGGGCTGCTGTCCAGCACTTCGATACCGTAGGACCCGAAGCGGCTTTCGATGAGATCGGAGTTCAGTATCGGCTGCGCGGCGCTGCACGCATACAGGCAGGCTGCGGCGATCAGGCCGAGGGGCAGGGCGCGGAAAGCCGGCACAGAATCCGACGTTTTCCGGACCTGGCGCATCTCGAGCCTATGATATTCAAAACGTGTCTGACCTGCCTGCGCAAGCGGGCCGGGTCCGGGGGAGTTCCGATGTTGTCCTGCAAAAAATGTCGTCCGGCCGCGCTGCCCGTGCTTGTGATCCTGTTGTCGCCCGCGGCCTCGATTGCGGCCAGCGACTGGGTCGAGCGCAGCAACAGCTATGCGACGCTCGTGCTCGAACAAATGGCCGCCTTCAATCCGGAGAGCGCCGGGGGATTCGGCGTTGCCGGCGTTGACGACAACGTCGTCGATCTCGGGCCGCAGCTGTATGAACGCAATCTTGCCGCCTCCGGGAAACTGCTTGCGACGCTCGAGAGCGCGCTCGGCGAGGAGCACGATCGGCGCGTTCGCCAGGATCTCGGGATACTGATCAAGTCGGTCAGGGACGACATCGAGACCGCGAAGCTCGAGCGCGAGCACATGTTGCCGTACCTGAATCTGAGCCAGACCGTGTTCGGCGGAGTGCGGGCGCTAATCGACCCGCAGATCGCGCGGGAACGGTATCCCGCGGCGATCGAACGCATGCGCAAGTACGCAGGCCTCGCCACGGGCACCGTGCCGGTCGGCGAGCTCGCGCGCGATCGCAGTGCGGAACGGTTCAGCGTCGACGGACTCGTCGGCCCTTATCGCGGGCAGGTGGAACAGGACCTTGCGCGTTCCGAAACCCTGATCGAGGGGATCGGTGAACTCCTCGAGGGCACCGACCTCGAGGGCTGGCGGGACAGCTACGAGACGCTGGCGGGACAGCTGCGCGACTACAACGACTGGGTGCGCGCCGAGATTCTGCCGCGTGCACGCGAGGATTTTCGCTTGCCACCGGTTATATATGCCAACGCGCTGAAGAACTGGGGGGTGGATGACTCGCCCGAAGCCCTTATCGAGACGGCGACCAAAGGCTACATGGATATCCGCAACGAGATGGAGGCATTGGCGCCGCTGGTCGCCCGGGAGAAGGGCTACAAGACCCGCGACTATCGTGAAGTCATCGGCCTGCTGAAGCGCGACGGCGCGATCGACGGTGACGAACTACTCGACCATTATCACAACGTGCTCAGGGATCTCGAAGAGATCGTCGTGCGCGAAGACCTCCTGACGCTGCCGGAGCGCGATGCCGGCATCCGGGTTGCCACGGCTGCGGAAACCGCCGTGCAGCCGGCGCCGCACCTGGATCCGCCGCCGCTCGTCGGCAACACCGGCGAATATCCCGTCTTCGTCATCCCGCAGCTGAAACAGAACGACGACGGCAGCTGGGTGCAGACCGACGACACCTATGCCGCCGGCGCCTGGACGCTTACTGCGCACGAAGCCCGGCCCGGGCATGAGCTGCAGTTCTCCAGCATCGTGGAAGAAGGTGTGTCGATCGCCCGTGCCGTGTTCGCGTTCAACAGCGCAAACGTCGAAGGCTGGGCCTTGTATGCGGAAGCGATCGTGCGCCCGTACCTGCCGCTCGATGCCCAGCTCATCAGTCTGCAATACCGGCTGATGCGGGCGGGGCGCATGTTCCTCGATCCGATGCTGAATCTCGGCATGATTTCGCCGGACGAGGCGAAGCGGCTGATCGTCGACGACATGGCGATCGGCGAATCCTGGGCACAGACCGAGGTCGAACGCTACACCTACCGGATCCCGGGCCAGGCTACGGCCTACTACTATGGCTACAGCAAGATGCAGACGCTCAGGGTGCTCACCGAACTCAAGCTCCGTGAACGTTTCGACGCGCACGCATTCCACGATTTCGTGCTCGCGCAGGGTTTGCTGCCGCCCGAGATCCTGCGCGCAGCCGTGCTCGAGGAGTTCGTGCCCGGCCGGCTCGACTGAGCGGCGCGCTATACTGCGACTCGGTGGAATTCCCGGGGCCGCAATGGATCACCTCGTGACTCACGAGCGACCCGGCTGGTCGCAGTTTGAAAACGTGCGCCGACGGAAGCCCAATGATGCGGGCTGACCCGGCCAAGGCTCTCGTGCTGCTCTCGGGCGGGCAGGATTCGACGACCTGTCTGTACTGGGCACTCGATCGGTTCGGCCGGGATCAGGTATCGTCGATCACTTACGACTACGGTCAGCGGCATCGCTTCGAACTCGAGTGTGCCGCGCGCATCGCGGCGGCCGCCGGCGTGAATCAGGTCTGCCTGCCCATCGATACGTTTACGGCCATGGGCGGGGACGCGCTGACGGATCCCGCAGTCGCAGTGGCGGACGGGCTCGACGAACGTTCGGGCTTGCCGAACACCTTCGTGCCGGGACGCAATCTCGTGTTTCTGACCTACGCTGCGGCCTGGGCATGGCCGCGCCGCATCGGCAATCTGGTCGCCGGAGTCGCGCAGACGGATTACAGCGGCTATCCGGATTGCCGCGCGGCTACGCTGGAGTCGCTCGAGCAGACCTTGCGGCTCGGCATGGAGAGCGACATTTGCATCCACGCACCGCTGATGCATCGTTCGAAAAAGGAAACGGTGCAACTCGCCGTTACGCTCGGAGCGCTGGACGCGCTGGCAGAGACCCAAACCTGTTACCAGGGTTCACGGCCGCCCTGCGGCAGCTGTCCTGCCTGCCGCCTGCGCGCGCGCGGATTCGCGGACGCGGGCGTCGCGGATCCGTTGCTGGCCCGTTACGGGATTCCGCAGTGACCTACTCCGTGAAAGAAATCTACTTCACGCTGCAGGGCGAAGGTGCGCAGACCGGGCGCGCCGCCGTATTCCTGCGCTTTGCGGGCTGCAACTTGTGGTCCGGGCGCGAGCAGCACCGGCAGGACGCGGTTTGTCGCTTCTGCGACACGGACTTCGTCGGTACCGATGGCCCCGGCGGCGGGAAATTCGAAAGCGCAGGCGCGCTGGCCGAAGCGGTCAGATCTCACTGGCCGGGCAGTGCGGCGCGTGCGCGTCCGTACATCGTCTGCACCGGCGGCGAGCCGCTGCTCCAGCTCGACGCGGCAGCCGTCAATGAAATGCATGCCCGCGGCTTCGAGGTCGGCGTCGAAACGAACGGCACGGTCGCGGCGCCGCCCGGCATCGACTGGATCTGCGTGAGTCCGAAGGCCGCGGCGCCACTCGTGCAACGCTCCGGCAACGAATTGAAGCTCGTCTATCCGCAGGCCGAGGCCGAAGCACAACCGGAGCGCTTTGTCGCCCTCGAGTTCGCGCATTTCTTCCTGCAGCCTTGCGACGACGCCCGCAAAGCGGAAAACACGCGAGCGGCGATCGACTACTGCCTGCGCCATCCCCAATGGCGCCTGAGCGTACAGGCCCACAAGATCGTCGGGATCGCCTAGGCGTGGAACGGCGTCCTGGCAGTCTCTTGTTCGGCCTTGCGGCTGGCCTGCTGCTTGCGATCATGGCGTACCGCTGGATATCGGTACCGGACCTTTCCAGCCAGCGCCTGCTGGAAGAAACGGTGGTTGCAGACAGCCGCCGCGTCCTCGCGCTCAGGCTGCGACTCGATGCACCGGAGATCGTGGATCCGCTGGCTCCGCGCCGCAGCGTCGGCAAGGCATACGTCTACCCGGCGGCGGGCGGCTGGGAAATCTCGGGATACTACCGGCGCAATGCCACGGACGAATGGCACGCCTACCTGCTCAGGCTCGACGCAGGCCGTCGCCTGCTCGGGCTCCGGGTCCGGGACAACGACCCCCAAGTCGCAGAACTCGCTAGACGCGATCCCGCGCTCGACGTCCTACCCTGAGATAGCCAGCGTCGGCGTTTCCGCCAGCTGTTCCTCGTGCCGCCATTTGACCACGTTCATTTCGATGAAGAAGAACGCGACGAGCCAGAGGAATGCATCCCAGAAATCGACGAAATCGCCGTCGAAGCCCCAGTAGACTGCGAGCAGCAGCAGCACCGAATAAAAAACGACCTTGACCGCACCGAACACTTTGACCCGGAAGTCGGTGAGCCGCTCATGCTCCTGCAGCCGGACCTCGATTTCCAGGATGATCACGATCAGGATCCAGACCATGGCATTGATCGCATCGGCCCAGGCCAGCAGTCGGATGTGAACGAGGCCCGCGGAATCGACCACGGCCGCCAGTTCGCCGAGGCGCAGGAATGCCGTGTCTCCCGACAGCAAGCCGCAGTTTTCCGCGCTGATCGGCAGGTATTCGTCGTAGTCGACGGCATACGCCCAGCCCTGGTCCGCGAGGGTGCACAAATCGCCCAGCCCGGCGACGACCGCCACATCGTGCATGTCCAGCGCGTTCACCAGGTATCCGTAGAACGCATAGACGATGAACAGGTAGGCGAACATCCGTAGCCCGTGCAGAGCCCGCGCAACGCCCGCGGTGAAGTGCCGGTCGTCGAGCAGGTAGGTCTCGAGTTCGAACATCAGGAGCAGGACAAGCCACGCCGCTGTGTCGATCGTCGTCGCATAGGCGTCGATGATCTGCTGGAGGGCGACTCCGTCCGGAAATTTCACCAGGGCGGCGGTGAACTCCTCGTCCCAGAACAGGTAGACGTTCAGGGCCAGGAGACCGAAGACGGTGTACTTGAAGAGCTGGAACAGCGTTCCGCGATTGAGCGTCAATTCAGGGCTCCGCCGAGTCCGTTTCGACGCCAGCATAGTACACCCAGACGTTTTCCTCGCCGGCGAGGAGTTCGATGTACTTGGAGTGAACGAAGATGTTCTCCCGGCCGGACTTGATCTCGCGCAGCACGCCGATTTCGGTGAGTTGTTTCAGGTACACGGACGCAGTCTGACGCTTCGCGATGCCTGCATCGACCAGGTTGCCGATCCGGCAACAGGGTTGCTGGAACATGAGCACGCACAGATCCCGGCTGTAGATCTTCGGCACGCGTGCCTGCAGGTAGCGGGCGGTGTGCTCGAGCAACTCGCCAATAGCCTTGACCTTTTCCGTCGTCCAACTCGAGGTTTCCTCGATGCCGTCCAGCACGAACAGGATCCAGGGCTCCCATGCCTGTTCGCGCGTGACCCGCTGCAGCAAACGGTAATAGGCGGCCTTGTTGCTGATGAGGTAGCGGCTCAGGTAGAGGATCGGCGAATCGAGCAGGCCCTGTTCCATCAGGAACAAGACATTGAGTATTCGGCCGGTGCGTCCGTTGCCGTCGGAGAAGGGGTGTATGGCTTCGAATTGGTAGTGCTGAACGGCGAGCCGGATGAGCGGGTCCAGCCAGCTCGACTCGTGCATGAACTGCGCCCAGTTATCGAGTTTCTCGATCAGGAGCTTCTGCCCGACCGGCGGCGTGTAGATGACTTCGCCGGTCATGCGATTCGTCAGCGTCGTGCCGGCCGCCATACGAACGTCGAGTTCGACTCCCATCACCGTGCCGCAGGCCCGGATGGCCATCTCCGTCGAAAGTCCCCGGCTCTGCACCATCCCGGCCCCTTCGAACAAGGCTGCGCGGTAACGCAATGCCTCCCGGGTGGCCGGGTCTGCCCTGTGCTCCGCGATCTCCGCGAATTCGAACAGCTTGTCGGTGGTCGTCACGATGTTTGCGATCTCGGAGGAGGCGCGGGCTTCGAGCAGGGCCAGCGCACTGACCAGCACACCGGCATGCGGATTGAGCGTCACGGCCTGGCTGAGTTCGGCGAGCGCCACGCGTGCGCCGATGCATTTCTTCAGGATGCGATGGGTCTCGACCGGGTCCGCGCGCGGCGGCAGCAATGGCAGGTCGTTGTACGGCGATCTCGGGTCGAAGCGGCCCATGGCAGTCCCCTGCGGTGTTTCGCGGACCAGCACCCGAACCGGGAACACCGGCGGTCAGTGGTTGTCGATTTGTGTATCGAAAATAGACATATTCGTCAATCCAGGCGATACCACGAACAAATTCCGACAAACAGGTCGAAAGAATCAGGAATATTCGACTTGTGGGGCCGCCACAGGACCGGCGGCCGCTCCGACCGTGACTGCGGCCGGATCTCGTTTAGCCGGTCGAAACACCGTGGGTCGAGGTCGTGACAGCACTGCGTTGCGGCCCTATTCTGGACCGACACGAACCGGAGGAGACGAACATGCCCAGGCGCATCGAGCGATCTGCCACGGCGCTCTGCACCTGCGCCATTCTGCTGCTGTCGGCTTGCGACGGGAGCGACGACGACGACAACGGGCCGCCGCCGCAGCCGGACCCTGTGTTGCCGGATCTTGCGCTCGAGGCCGCATTCCCGAACCTCTCGTTCGCGTCGCCGGTGCTGATGCTGCAGGCGCCCGGCGACGACGCCCGCTGGTTCGTGGTCGAGAAGAGCGGCGTGGTGCGGCGCTTCGAGAACGATCCGGCCGCCGGCGCCGCCGAGGTATTCGTGGATATCGACGATCGGGTGAACGCCGATTATGCGGAGTCCGGCCTGCTCGGCATGGCCTTTCACTCGGGCTTCCCGACCACGCCCTACGTGTATCTGTCCTACACCGCGAACGGACTCGGGGGCGGTTCGCCACTGACCTCGCGGATTTCACGCTTTGCGACCGGCGATGGAGGCCTGAGCCTCGATCCAAGCAGCGAGGAAATCCTGCTGACCGTGCGCCAGCCCGCCTCGAATCACAACGGCGGGCACCTGCTCTTCGGTCCGGACGGATTCCTGTATGCCTCGTTCGGAGACGGCGGCGGGGCCGGGGACCCGGACGAGAATGCGCAGGATCCGGCAAACTTGCTGGGCAAAATCCTTCGTATCGATGTCGACGGCGGCAGCCCATACGCTTCGCCGCCCGGCAATCCCTTCGCCGGCAACCTGCCGTGCCCGGCCGGCGTCTCGCTCACGGCCATCGGCTGTCCCGAGATCTTCGCCTGGGGCCTGAGGAATACCTGGCGTTTCAGTTTCGACCGGTCCACCGGCACCCTTTGGGCCGGCGACGTCGGCCAGGACACCTGGGAGGAGGTCGACATCATCGAAGCGGGCGGCAACTACGGCTGGGACGATCGGGAGGGGGCACACTGCTTCGAGCCGCCGAGTGGTTGCAGCGCGACGTCGATCGATCCCGTCGCCGAGTACGATCACACGATCGGTCGTTCCATCACCGGCGGCTTCGTCTACCGCGGCAACGCAATGACGGGTCTCCAGGGCTATTACGTGTTCGCCGATTTCAGCTCCGGCATCCTGTTCACGATCCCGGCGGCCGATCAGCCACCGCTCGAACCGGAAATCATGCTCGATACGGACATGCTAATCTCAAACTTCGCCGAGGATCTCGCCGGCGAACTGTACGTCGTCAGTTTCGGCGACGGAACGCTGCATCGCATCGTGGCTGCACCCTGAAACGTATTTCCGTTAGAATCGCCGACGGCGTCCGGACCGGAGGTCGTAGCGGCGGGGGGATATGACAGCTGTCAGAAGCGATATCGAGATTGCGCAGGCCGCGACGCTCGAACCTATCCAGGCGATCGGCCTCAAGCTCGGTATTCCAGCGGACGTCCTGATTCCCTATGGCCGCGACAAGGCGAAGATCGCGGACGATTTCATTCGTGCCAACGGCCATGCGCGCGACGGCAAGCTCGTCCTGGTTACCGCCGTATCGCCGACCCCGGCCGGCGAGGGCAAGACGACGACGACCGTCGGCCTCGGCGACGGCCTCAACCGCATTGGCCGCAAGGCGGCGATCTGCCTGCGTGAGCCGAGCCTCGGCCCGTGCTTCGGCATGAAGGGCGGCGCGGCGGGCGGCGGCTACTCGCAGGTCGTGCCGATGACGGATATCAACCTGCATTTCACCGGCGACTTCCATGCGATCGGCGCCGCACACAACCTGCTTGCGGCACTCATCGACAATCACTTGCACTGGGACAACGAACTCGGCATCGATCCGCGCCGGGTTACCTGGCGGCGCGTAATCGACATGAACGATCGCGCGCTGCGTTCGATTACCACCGGCCTCGGCGGATACCAGAACGGCGTGGTGCGCGAAGCCGGATTCGACATCACGGTCGCATCCGAAATCATGGCGATTTTCTGCCTGGCGACGGACCTTGCTGACCTAGAGGCAAGGCTCGCGAGGATCGTGCTAGGTTACACCCGCGCCAACCAGCCGGTGACCGTGCGCGAACTCGATGCGCACGGCGCAATGACCGCGCTGCTGCGCGACGCCCTGCAGCCCAACTTGGTACAGACGATCGAGAACAATCCGGCCTTCATGCACGGCGGTCCCTTCGCCAACATCGCGCATGGCTGCAACTCCGTCATGGCGACGGGCACCGCGCTGAAGCTGGCCGACTACGTCGTGACCGAAGCCGGATTCGGCGCAGACCTCGGCGCCGAGAAGTTCTTCAATATCAAATGCCGCAAGGCCCGGCTGAAACCCGATGCCGCCGTCATCGTCGCGACGGTGAAAGCGTTGAAGATGCACGGGGGAGCCGCCAGGGACGAGCTCGGCAAGGAGGACCTGCGCGCACTGCGCAAGGGACTCGAGAATCTCGGCCGGCACATACGGAACGTAGGCAAGTTCGGCGTGCCGGCCGTCGTTGCGATCAATCGATTCGTCGCAGATACGGACGCCGAGATGGAACTGATCACCGCTTACTGCGAGGAACTCGGCGTGCACGCCGTACCAAGCACGCACTGGGCAGAAGGCGGCAAGGGCGCGGAAGCGCTGGCGGAAGCGGTCGTGCACCTTTGCGAACACGGCGGCTCGCAGTTTCGCACGCTCTACAGCGACGACGTGCCGCTCTGGGAGAAGGCGCGGCGCATTGCGCGCGAAATTTATGGCGCCGATGACATCATCGCGGACAAGAAGATCCGGGACCAGATCCACGAGCTGGACGACAGCGGCTACGGCCATTACCCGGTGTGCATGGCGAAGACGCAGTACAGTTTCTCGACGGATCCCAACCTGCTCGGCGCACCATCCGGCCACGTCGTGCCGATCCGCGAGGTGCGCCTGGCGGCCGGCGCCGAGTTCGTCGTCATGGTCTGCGGCACGATCATGTCCATGCCGGGGCTGCCGCGCCGGCCGGCGGCCAACGGCATACGGGTGACTGCAGAGGGTCGCATCACCGGATTGTTCTGACGTGTCCCGGCCATTCATGCACGAAAACCTGTATCGCTTCGGCGTACTGCAGGCGAGTTACTGGGAAGCAACCGCTGGTGACATTCTGTTCGAAGCACCGCCCCTGTCGGCGCGCGAGAGCTGCGATGTCGCCGTGATCGGCGGCGGCTACACCGGATTGTCGGCGGCTTTGCACCTCGCACGCGATCACGGAGCCGACGTCCGGGTTCTCGATGCCGGCCATATCGGCTGGGGCGCATCGGGCCGCAATGCGGGCTTCTGTTGCGTCGGTGGTTCGGCGCTCACCGGAGAGCAACTCATTGCGCGGCTCGGACAGGACGCGGCACGGGCCTATTACCGATCGACGGTCGAGGCCGTCGAGCTGGTCCGGAGCCTGCTCGCCGACGAGCGCATCGAAACCGATACGAAGGGCGGCGCCGAAATCGAACTCGCGCATTCGCCCGCGGCCGCGGATCGCCTGCGTCGCGAATGCGAACGGCTGCCGGACGCGCTCGGTGCCGAGCTCGAATTCCTTCCTGCGGCGGCCTGCCGCGAACGACTGTTCGCGTCACCGGAAGCGTTCGGCGCGAAAGTGCACCGGCCGGCCTTCGCGCTGCACCCGCTGCGTTATTGCCACGGCCTGGCTGCGGCCGCCGTGCGCCGCGGCGTGCGCCTGCACGGAGGCAGCCGGGTGCTCGAGTGGCAATCCGGTGGTGGTGCGCACCGGCTCGTCACGGCGGGCGGTGAATTGCGCGCGAAGCGCGTCATCTATGCCTGCAACGGCTTCATGGAAGAAGGATTGAATCCTGCGTTCGACGGCCGCTGGCTGCCCATCATCAGCGCCATCATCGTGACGCGCCCGCTGCGCGCCGATGAACTCGGTCGCCAGGGGTGGGTGACGCCGGACATGCTGTCGACATCGCGACAGGTGCTCAACTACTTCCGCTTGCTGCCGGACGACCGGCTGTTGTTCGGCGGCCGCGGCACGAGCATCGGTGCGCCGGCGCGCGAAGCGGAGGCTTATCCGGAACTACGCACCACGCTGGGGCGCCTGTTTCCGGCCCTGGCCGGGGTCGCCGTCGAGTACCGCTGGCACGGCCTCGTTTGTTTTACCGCACGACTGTACCCGACACTGGGTCATCTGCCCGACGATGACAGCGTGTACTTCGCCTACGGGTATCACGGGAACGGGGTGAGCGAAGCGAGCTGGTGCGGCAAGCAGCTGGCGGACTGGATCGGTTCCGGGCGTGCGCCGGACAGCGTTCCGGCTGCCATGCGCGGGCTGGCCGCGCCATTTCCCCTTGCGCGTTATCGCAGGCAGTACTTCCAGGCCCTGCTCGCGTTCGCAAAATGGCGCGACGCGCGCAGCACCCGGGCCGCGCTCAAAAATTGACGACGAAACCGATCGCAAGCACCGGCCAGGCTTTGAGGTCGCTGACTTCTTGTTCGAGCTCGCGCCGCTCGCGCTCGAGCGCCGCCTGAAACTCGGGATCGGCGGCCAATGTGCCGTTGGCGGACAGCGACACTTCCGGCTCGCCCTGCCACAGGAGGCCAAAGTCGAAATTGATGCCGACCTTGCCGATCAGGGTAAAGTCCAGGCCGACGCCGAGATACGGCGCGCTGGCCGGGAAGACCGACGTGCTGCTCAGCGTGCCGGCCTCGGCAGCCGTATAGCTATTGCCGCCGATTTCCACCGTCGTTACCGGCTGCCCTACGAGGTTGAGCTCGTTGCCGTTCGCGAAGGCACCCACCGTGAGGCGCATCGGGCTCAACGGGAAAAGCACGTTCACGGTGCCGTAGTAGCTCTCGAGCGTGAGTGTGCCGTCGTAGTTGATTCCGGCTTGCGACCCGCTGTCTTCGTAGTCGTAAAAATTGCCGCCGATGCGCAGGTCCAGATAGGGCAGCGGCTGCCAGCTGGCCTCGACGCCGGCACCCAGCGTACCGGCCTTGATGCCGACGCCGAAATCGTTGTCGGCCGCAGCCGTTCCCGCCAGCGCCAGCCACGGCACTGCGGCCCAAAGTCGAAAGAATCGTATGCGCATGCTCCTGCTCCGCCGACCGTCATCCGTGAATACAAAGGCAGCGTAATTGGCGGGCTGCAGCGCTGCTGTGCGGTGCTTCACAGGGTCCGCGAGCCGGTCGATATCAACCACATATGAAGAATCAGGGCCATATATGGCATTTCTCCGCATGCGGGCGCCGGCCGGGCGCGCTAGTCTTGAGTCGCGCCACGGATGGCGTGACCCAAAACCGACAAGGAGAGCGAATCATGCGCGAACTGACGAACAGCGAAATCCGCCACGTAACGGGCGGGACGGGCGTCTGCACGCCCGGCAATACCGGCGGTGCCGGCGATCCGAACGACTACCTCGGCGGCACCTCGCCAAAAGGCAGCGGGGATGCATTGATTGCGGTGTATGAAGGATTGGTTGCGGCGACCTCGCACGTGATCGAGCGTGTAGCCAAGGCTATCGGCAAGTAGGAGCTGCGGATCACGCGGGTTGGGCCGGCCGAGGTTCAGCCCGCGTTCTCGTCACGAGGCAGATGGCGCCGGCGACGCAGCAGGCAAATATGATGGACGCCGTCACCCCGGGAACCAGCACGGGCAACGCGTCCGGCGGCGGATTCCAGGTGAGTT
The DNA here is from genome assembly GCA_963770585.1 of uncultured Pseudomonadota bacterium. Taxonomy (GTDB): domain Bacteria; phylum Pseudomonadota; class Gammaproteobacteria; order Steroidobacterales; family Woeseiaceae; genus UBA1847. Next base: position 1,111,564 of record CAVYQH010000001.1, read on the forward strand.
TCAGGCACAGGACGTCGAAGGGTATGAATCCATCGTACACGGCATGTGAAATGATCGGGCACCAGAGAATTCCCGTGTTCCAGTACTGGATGCCGAACAGTGTCCCGAGCGCAAATACCGAGATGAACGCCGATGGCGGGTGACAGACTGCAAAGAACGCGGCCGAAGCGACAATAGCGACCCACGGGCCCCGATGTGCCAGGGCACCCTGGATGGCACCCCGGTGGACGAACTCCTCGGTAATTGGAATGAGGCAACAATAGACCAGGCCGCTGGCCACGAGCACTGGGGCGTCCGGACATTCCCAGTTCGCCGAGAACTCGGCCGACCCCGCATTCGCGGCTGCGGCAATCCATCCGAATGCACCGCGAGCCGTCAATTGTGCCCATTCGGCCACGCGTGCCAGGACGCCGACCGCCAGCGCAGCGACGACCAGTCGGCGCCGGCGGCAGGCGCAGGAACAGCCGTGCCGGCTGCTGGCGATCCCAGCGGAGCAACAGCCAAGCCAGCAGGAAGAGCAGCGGGAGACCCACGAGGCGGGGCAGGTCCTCGGCGAGGGCAGGATGCGATACCAGTTCGCGCAGGCGGAGGCTCGCCCATGCCTGAACAACCAGCACCAACAGCAGCGTCAGCACGAGCGCTGTGAATGTGCGCACAGTCAGTGGCAGGTCGGTGCGGGCGTGCATGGGAGATCCGGTCGCGAACGGCAAGCCTAGCCATTCGTCGGCCACGTCCCTGGCAAGAAACGCCCCGATTCACCTCAATTCGGCGTCACTCTATACATAATCCGTGTCCGGACCGCGGACGCTTCAAGCGAACCAAGCGCTTAGCGACAAAGCTTTCCGCCGCCGGCGCCGATGCCTATCATGCGGCATGCAGGAAGAGCCGCGCCGTTGCCTCGCGCCAGCGCGGCAATTAGAGCGTACACAACAATTCTGCCAGGACGCTTGCAGGAACTTGGGACACGGCGGGTCATCGGGGGAATCGGGAGCAAGCGCGATGAAGGCCCGCGTATTGCGGCTGGCCCTGTTTTTCCTGCCCTTGCTCGCTGCCGTGGTCCTGACAGCCTGCGGCGAATCCCGAAATCCGGTTGCCGATGACCGGCCGGCATCGACGCCGGCACAGGTACCCACGGCGGCGACACTCGGCACGCAGCCAGTCGCCACGACCGCCGAATACCTGGCGAGCGAACCCTATGCATCCGCGAAGCACGACAATGGCGCCAGGCTCGCGCAGATGTGCCGCGCCTGTCATACCTTCGGCGCCGGAGAGGCGGTGCTGGTCGGGCCGAACCTTTACCGGATTTTCGGCCGCGATGCGGGCAGCGGGGATGAATTCGATTATTCGGAGGCAATGCGGTCGGCGGATTTCGTCTGGACCCCCGCCGCCCTCGATGCCTGGCTCGCGCAACCCGCGCGCTTCCTGCCCGGCAACCGGATGACCTTCGCGGGAGTTCCGGACGCAGACGACCGGGCGGATGTAATCGCGTATCTTCTGGCGGCGACTGCGGCGGAGGATTGACGGGCCCGGCGACACCGGGACCAGCGGTGCGCTGCAGCATACGCTGCAGCATAAGAGGAGCGAAATGAGCGAAGCGCTAGCGGACCAGATACAGGATCGGCGCATGCGGACGGACAGGCGGCAATTCGGATGGCGGACCGTGATGTACGGCTTCGTGCGCTCGCGTCGCAGGCGGCCGCGCCGCCATGGCGACGATGTGCTGTTTCTCGACTGGCATCACCCCTGGATTTTCTTTCTGTCGGTCGGCACGATGATCCTGAGTGCCGCAGACGCCTTCCTCACGATCGAACTCCTCGAACGCGGCATGCTCGAGGCGAATCCGGCAATGGCCTGGGTGCTGCAGTACGGGACCAGCGCATTCGCCGCAAGCAAGCTGTCGCTCACGGCACTCGGGATTCTGACACTCGTCTATCTCGGCAAGGCACGATTCCTCGACCGGGTCCGGGCCGGTCTGTTCCTTACCGTATTCTTCTCCGGCTACGCCTGCCTCGTCTGTTACGAAATCGTGCAATTGCTGCAACTGCTGTGAGCCGGGCTCGATTCCCTCGGCGATTGGCATAGGCTAAACTAGCGCCCCTTTCGCAGGGCCGGTCCCCCGGGGTCGGCCATTCGGCCAGCAGCGCACCGCTCCGGTGCGCGACGCTCCTGGGACGATGAGCAAGAATCTACGAGAACAATACGCGCAGACGCCGCTGTTCGGCGGCAACGCCGGCGCCGTCGAAGCGCTCTATCAGCAATACATCAATGATCCGGCATCGGTCGCGCCGGCCTGGCGCGACTACTTCGATGCGCTCGACGATGCAAACACCGAGCTGGCCCATTCCGAAATTCGCCATCGGCTCCGGCAAGCGGCGCGCAACGGCGGGAGCAGCGCCGCCGCCAGTATCGTGGCTCGGGCCGCTGTCGTCGCCGATGGCGAGAAACAGGCGGCGGTGTCGCGGCTCATCCAGGTTTACAGCCTGCGCGGTCACCAGATCGCGGACATCGACCCGCTCGGACTCATGCAGCGGCCGGTCCCGGGCGTGCTCAAGCGCGACTACCTCGGTCTCGCCGATGCCGACCTGGACACCGAGTTCTACACGGGCGGCCTCGCCGGTACCGGCAACCGGCGCATGAGACTCAGGAACATCATCGAGCTGCTGCAGAAGATTTACTGCGGCAAGATCGGCGCCGAGTTCGCCCATGTGTCGCGCGCGCGCGAACGACTTTGGCTGCGCAAGCGTTTCGAGCAGGGCATGGCCGGAGACACGCTCGTCGACAAGGACCGGCGCACGATACTCGAGCAGCTGACGAGCGCCGAGGGCATCGAACGCTACCTGCACACGCGATATGTCGGCCAGAAGCGTTTCTCGCTGGAAGGCGGGGAGAGCCTGATCCCGATGGTCGACGACGTCATTCAGCGCGGCGGCGCCGCCGGAATTCGCGAGATCGTCATCGGCATGGCCCATCGAGGCCGCATCAACATGCTGGTCAACATCCTCGGCAAGTCGCCGGAAGAACTGTTCGAGGAGTTCGAGGGCAATTACGACCTGAAGGAGCTCAAGGGATCCGGCGACGTGAAGTACCACAAGGGCTTTTCGGCCGATATGAAGACGGATGGCGGCAATGTGCACATTGCACTGGCTTTCAACCCCTCACATCTCGAGATCGTCGACCCGGTGGTGGAGGGTTCGGTGCGCGCGCGCCAGCAACGCCGCGGCGACATCGAGCGCAGCGAGGTACTGCCGCTGCTCGTGCATGGAGATGCCGCGTTTTCCGGCCAGGGCGTCGTCACCGAGACCTTCCAGATGTCGCAGACCAACGGCTTCCGGACGGGCGGCACGCTGCATATCGTCATCAACAACCAGATCGGGTTCACGACGAGTCGGCCTTCGGATGCGCGCTCGACGGAATACTGCAGCGACGTCGCGAAGATGATCGAGGCGCCGATTTTCCACGTGAACGGCGACGATCCTGAGGCAGCCATCTTTGTCACCCGGCTTGCGCTCGCGTTCCGGCAGAAGTTCAGGAAGGACGTCGTGATCGACCTCGTGTGTTACCGGCGACACGGCCACAACGAGGCCGACGAGCCTTCCGCGACCCAGCCGATCATGTATTCGACGATCAAGAAGCACCGGACGACGCGGGAGATTTACGCGGAAAAGCTGATCGCGCGGCACCTCGTCTCGGCGGCCGACGTGACGCAGATGCAGGACCACTACAGGGACCGGCTCGATCGCGGCGAGCCCGTGCCGAAGTCTGCGCTCGGCATGATCGGCGACGAGTACACGGTGGACTGGAGCCGCTACATGAAGGCGCGCTGGGACCAGGATATCGATACGGCGATCAGTCCGAAAACTGCGGCCGACCTCGGGCGCTTCATCTCGACGATTCCCGACGAGTTGAAGCTGCACGGGCGCGTGCAACGCATCATCGAGGAACGCGCACGCATGGCAAGAGGCGAGGCCGAAATGGACTGGGGTTTCGCCGAGACCATGGCCTATGCGTCGCTGATCCAAGAAGGCCACGATTGCCGCCTGGTCGGGCAGGACACCGGCCGCGGGACCTTTTTCCACCGGCATGCCGTCTGGCACAACCAGGTCAACAACGTCGAATACACGCCGCTCCAGCATCTGACGGATCGGCACAACGCATTTCGGGTGATCGACTCACTGCTGTCCGAAGAAGCGGTGCTGGGCTTCGAGTACGGCTATGCCACGACGGATCCCAACACGCTGTGCGTGTGGGAAGCGCAGTTCGGCGATTTCGCGAACGGCGCCCAGGTCGTCATCGACCAGTTCATCAGTTCCGGCGAGGCCAAGTGGGGCCGGCTGTGCGGCCTGACGCTGTTTCTGCCGCACGGCTACGAGGGCCAGGGTCCGGAGCATTCGTCCGCGCGCCTCGAGCGTTTCCTCCAGCTGTGTGCCGAACACAACCTGCAGGTCTGTGTCCCGTCGACTCCGGCACAGATGTTTCACATGCTGAGGCGCCAGATGCTGCGCCCGTTCCGCAAGCCGCTGATTGTCATGACTCCGAAGAGCCTCCTGCGTCATAAGCTGTCGGTGTCGCCGCTGACGTCCCTGTCCGACGGCGCTTTCGCCCTCATCATCCCGGAGACCGACGAACTGCCGGCTGCGCAGGCCAAACGACTGGTGTTCTGCAGCGGCAAGGTCTACTTCGACCTGTATGAAACCCGGCAGGTACACGGCGTCGACGATGTGGCGCTGGTGCGTCTCGAACAGCTCTACCCGTTCCCGATCCGCGAGTATGCCGCGCTGATCGAGCGATACTCGCAGGTGCGGGACGTCGTTTGGTGTCAGGAGGAGCCCGAGAATCAGGGGGCCTGGTACCAGATCCGGCACCGGTTGCAGGAGCCGCTCGCGAACGAACAGCAGCTCTACTATGCCGGGCGGCCCGGTGCTGCGGCCCCTGCCTGCGGCATTTACAAGGTTCATCTCAAACAACAGCAGGCGCTCGTCGAAGCCGCGCTCGGCGTCAAGCCGAAAGCCAGCAAAGCGAAAAAGCCCAAAGAGACCCGCAAGCAATGAGCATCGAAATTAAAGTTCCGCCACTTCCCGAATCGGTCGCCGACGCGACGCTGGTCGCCTGGCACAAGAAGGCGGGCGATGCGGTCGAGCGCGACGTCAACCTGGTGGATCTCGAGACCGACAAGGTCGTGCTCGAGGTGCCGGCACCGGCTGCCGGACGTCTGAAAGAAATTCGGGTGGAGGAAGGCGCAACGGTCGAGTCTGGCGACGTCATCGCCATCCTCGACGACGGCGAAGCCGGCGCGGCGGAAGAAGCCGATGCCGGTACGTCCGCTGCGAGCGGCAACGGCCAGTCGTCGCCGGGCAGGCCGGAGGCAAAAGCCGCCGCTCGCGAATCCGACGCCGACGCCGATGAGGACGAGGAAGACGGCGAGGATCCGGAGGCGACGCACGGGCAGGCGCGGCCGCAAGGCGAAAACAAGTCCCTTAAGACGAGCCCGGCGGTGCGCCGCCTGCTCGACGAATACGACCTCGATGCCACAATGGTGACCGGCAGCGGCAAGGACGGCCGGATCACCAAGGCCGACGTCATGGCGTTCCTGCGGGCCGACAATTCGAGCGACACCACGCCTGGCGATACGAAGACACCGGGCGCGGGAGGAGTTGCGCAGGCGCAGGAGCGCACGGAGGAGCGGGTACCGATGACCCGCCTGCGTGCGCGCATCGCGGAGCGGCTGGTCGAGGCGCAACAGACAGCGGCGATGCTCACGACCTTCAACGAGGTCGACCTGACCGAAATCATGGCGCTCCGGTCGCGTTACAAGGAGGCCTTCGAGAAGGAGCATGGCGTGAAGCTCGGATTCATGTCCTTTTTCGCGAAGGCCGCCGTCGAGGCGCTGAAAAGGTTTCCGGTCGTCAACGCGTCGGTCGAAGGCGAAGACATCGTCTATCACAATTATTTCGACATCGGCGTCGCCGTTTCGACCGAGCGGGGACTGATGGTGCCGGTGATTCGCGATGTCGACCGCAAGAGCTTCGCCGACTTCGAGAAAGAACTGGGCGAATTGGCCAGCAAGGCGCAGACCGGCAAGATCGGGATGGAGGAACTGACCGGCGGCACGTTCTCGATCACGAACGGTGGTGTATTCGGTTCCATGATGTCGACGCCGATCCTCAATCAGCCGCAGAGCGCCATCCTCGGCATGCACGCGATCCAGCAGCGGCCCATGGCAATCGACGGAGAGGTGCGGATCCGTCCCATGATGTATCTCGCACTGACCTACGACCACCGCCTGATCGACGGCAAGGATTCGGTGCAGTTCCTGGTGACCATCAAGCAGCTGCTCGAGGATCCGAGCCGGCTGTTGCTCAAGCTCTAGGCAGCGCAATGAGCAGGAAATACGACGTCGTCGTCATCGGTGCGGGCCCCGCCGGCTATATTGCGGCCATTCGCGCGGCGCAGCACGGCCGGAAGACGGCCTGCATCGACGAATGGCGCAACAAGGACGGCAAGAACGCCTTCGGCGGCACCTGCCTCAATGCGGGTTGCATCCCGTCGAAGGCATTGCTGGAGTCGTCGGAGCTCTATCATCGGGCGCGGCACGAGTTCGCCAAGCACGGCATCAGGACCGGTGAACTGGGTATCGACTTCGACCAGCTGCAAAAGCGCAGGGCCGGGATCGTGCGGCAGCTGACGAACGGCATCGCGGGCCTGTTCAAGGCGAACAAGGTCGAGGGGCTGGTCGGCCACGGCAAGCTGCTTGCCGACCGCAAAATCGAGTTCAAGTCTGTCGGCGGCAAGACCGAGACGATCGAAGCTGAGAACGTCATCATTGCGACCGGCTCGACGCCGATCGAGCTGCCGTTCGCGAAGTTCGATCACGAACGCATCGTCGATTCCTGGGACGCCCTCGAGTTCAGCGCAGTGCCGAAACGGCTGGGCATCATCGGTGCCGGCGTGATCGGGCTCGAACTCGGCAGCGTCTGGCAAAGGCTCGGTGCGGAAGTGACGATACTCGAGGCCATGCATGATTTCCTGTTCATGGCCGACCGGGAGATCGCCGCCATTGCCGGCAAGGACTTCAAGGAGCAGGGGCTGGACGTCCGCCTGGGCGCCAAACTCACCGGCGCGAAGGCCGGCAAGACCGGCGTCACCGTGGAGTACGAGGACAAGGGGGTGCCCAAGAGCTTCGAGGTAGACAAGCTCATCGTCTCGGTAGGCCGCCGGCCCTATACGGAAGATCTGCTGGCCGCGGACTCCGGCATCCAGCTCGACGAGAAAGGCTTCATCGTCGTCGACGGACAATGCCGGACGCGCGTCAAGCGCGTGTCCGCCATCGGTGACTGCGTTCGCGGCCCGATGCTTGCGCACAAGGGTTCCGAGGAAGGGGTGATGGTTGCCGACCTCATCGCCGGCGAGACCGCGGAGATGAATTACGACGTCATCCCGTCGGTGATCTACACGGCGCCGGAGATCGCCTGGGTTGGGAAAACCGAGCAAGAGGTGAAAGAGAGCGGGCGAGAGTACAAGACCGGCTCGTTCCCCTTTGCGGCGAGCGGCCGCGCCAAGGCAATGGAACAGACCGTTGGCATGGTCAAGATCGTATCCTCGGTGGAGGACGACGAGGTCCTCGGCGTGCACATCATTGGACCGATGGCGGGCGAACTGATCAGCGAGGCCGTGCTGGCGATGGAGTTCTCGGCCAGTACCGAGGATATCCAGAGGACCATCCACGCGCATCCCAGCCTCGCCGAGGCGCTGCACGAGGCAGCGCTCGCGGTCGACGGGCGCGCGCTCAACTATCCCAACAAGTAGCAACTCGCATTGCGCGTGACCAAGGGCTAGCGGCAAACGCAGCGTGCCGATGCAGCGCAGGGCGGCGCGGGCGCGGCTGCGCAACTGCCACTCGAGCCACCATTGTCGACACACCAGATATGGCAGTCGAACTGGTCCGGATGACCGACATCGTCCGCATGACTGTGGAGTTCGCCGGCGCTCGGATTGGACTCGACCAGCTCACCGTTGGGCAAGCACGCTTCGCCGAACAGCCGGCCGTTCGGCGACCCATTGCTGTCCGTGCCAACGTGGCAGCCCGCGGTCCCGGGGTCGACGCCGTCCGAATCCTTCCACCATGTCGTGACACCCGGCGTCCAGTCGTCGGGCTTGAATTCGAATGTGCCTTCGGCACCGGGCATTCCGCGTGCTCCGGCGGACGGCTCATGGACCGCCTGACCCGCGCAGGCGGGCAGGATGCAGAACAAAACGATCGGGAAAACAAAGCGCAACATGACGACCTCCCAGCCTATCGCCTCTTCCAGAAATCCGCATTGCGAATGCCGAGCTTCTCCGGGTCGAACGTGTACTCGGTGACGCCGGCCTTACGCTGCGCCTCGTAGTCTTTCAGAGCGCGCAGCGCAGGCGAACCCATGAAGATCAGGATCACGATGCCGATGATGTTGAGCCAGGCCATCAGGCCCACCCCGATGTCGCCGAGACCCCACGCAAGGCTCGCAGTGCGAACTGCGCCGTAGAACGTCGCGACCAGAATCGCGACCTTGAGGATCGTCAGTTCATACGGGATCCTGAATGTGCGCCTGAGGTACGCGACATTGGTCTCTGCGATGTAGTAATAGGCGACCAGCGTCGTGAAGGCGAAGAAGAACAAGGCCAGCGCCACGAGGACCCGGCCGCTGCCGCCGCACCACGCTCTCCAGGGCCAGCTGCGTGAATGCAGGACTGTTGGCTTCAATGGAGGTCCCGAGCGCGCCGGCGAGCACTTCGGTCCCGGTACCGACGACGTAGTACTGGTTCGTGATGAGAATCATGAAAGCCGTTGCGGAGCAGACGAGCAGCGTGTCGACATAGATGGAAAAGGCCTGCACGAGGCCTTGCTGTGCCGGATGTTGCACCTCGCATGCGGCGGCGGCATGCGGACCGGTGCCCTGGCCCGCCTCGTTCGAATAGACGCCGCGCTTTACGCCCCAGCCGATGGCCGCGCCGAACATGGCCATGGGCTCGAAGATATCCCGGAAGATGAGCGAGAGCACCGCCGGCAGGTCCTCGATGCGCAGGATCACGATCACGATCGCCATTCCGACGTAACCGAGCGCCATGAACGGGACGACGACCTGTGCGAAATGGGCGATGCGTTTGACACCGCCGAAGATGATGACGCCCAGCAGGGCAACCACTCCGAGCGCCGTGGCCAGCTTCGTGAATGTCACGTCGCCGAGAAAAGTCGTGTACGTCGGCCCGGCGCCGAAGGCAGTCTCCACGGCGTTGCCGATGCTGTTCGACTGTACGGTAGGCAGCAAAAAGCCGGTGGCGAAGATCGTAGCTATCGCGAAGGTCCACGCGTACCAGCGCTGGCCCATCGCTTTCTCGATGTAATAGGCAGGGCCGCCGCGAAACTGGCCTTCGTCGACTTCCTTGTAGATCTGGCCGAGCGCCGATTCCACGTAGGACGTGGCGGCGCCGAGAAACGCCATGACCCACATCCAGAACACCGCGCTCGGGCCGCCGAACGCGATCGCCGCGGCCACGCCGGCGATATTGCCGACACCAACCCGGCCGGACAGCGACACGGACAGCGCCTGGAAGGACGAGATACCGCGCTTCGATTCCTCGCCGATGAACAGGAGACGCAGCATCTCGCCGAACATCCGCACCTGCACGCAGCGGGTCAGTATCGTGAACAGGATACCCACGCCGAGGCAGAGATAGATGAGCGCATTGCTCCAGATGTAGCTGTTGATCGTATCGACGAATTGCTGCATGTCCGCCCCGACTTCCGGAGTATCCCGGCCGGATACTACTAGATGCCGCCCCGCATTGCCGCATGCCGGCAATTGCGATCCGGCGTCGCCGGAGCGAGACCCGCTCTAGGTTCTGCGGCTCACGGACGCCACGTTGGGCAATTGCTCGAGACGCGCGATCGCCGTGCTCAGCGCAGGCAGGTCGGCGATCTCGATGCTGATGCGCATCGTGACCTGCTGATCGCGTTTGTCGACGTGGCTCTTCAGGTCGAGGATGTTCGCACCTTCGTCCGCCAGCACCATGGTCACATCGCGGATCAGGCCTGCGCGATCGAAGGCGCGCAATGTGAGGTCCACAGGGTAGGCCGAGGCTTCACGGTCTCCCCAATCGACCTCGATGACGCGTTCGGGATTCCGATTCGCGAGGTTGGCGTAATTGCCGCAGTCGTCGCGATGTATCGTGACGCCGCGACCCAGCGTGATGTAACCGCCGATGGATTCCGGCGGAACCGGCCGGCAGCAGCGGGCGAAATTGCACAGGAGGTCGCCCACGCCGCTGACCGCAAGGCCGTCGGTTGTTCCCGCACTCCTGCGCGGCCGCCTGTGACGCACATTGCGCCGTGGCTCCGCACCGTGCAGTTGCTGCAGCGCGGTCGCGACCGCCGACGGCGTCAGTTCCCCTGCGCCGAGGGCCACGTAGAGTTCTTCCGGGTCCTTCAGCTTCAGGGCCTTGGCGAGCGTCTCGCCGGACACATCCCGGACCCCAAGCCGGGTAAGTTCACGCTCGAGGATCTCGCGTCCTTCGCGCAAGTGCTCGTCGCGGTCCTGTTGCTTGAACCAGTTTCGTACCTTGGCGCGATTGCGCACGCCGGCCAGGTACCCGAGCCGCGGCACCAGCCAGTCGCGGCTGGGATTCGGCTGGCCGCCTGTGATGATCTCGATCTGGTCGCCGTTCTTCACGCTGTAAGTCAGGGGTACGATGCGGCCGTTGACCTTGGCGCCGCGGCACTTGTGGCCGACCTGCGTATGTACCTGGTAGGCGAAGTCGAGCGGCGTGGCGCCGGCGGGGAGTTCGACGACGTCACCCTTCGGGCTCACGGCATAGACGCGATCCTCGAACACATCGCCGCGTATCTGGTCGAGCAGGTCGCCGCTGTCCTGCGCCGGATCCAGCAATTGCCGAAGGAAGCGGATCTTGCGATCGAAAGACGCCGGTGCGCCGCTGCCTTCCTTGTAACGCCAGTGCGCCGCGATGCCGAGCTCCGCCTGGCGATGCATGTCGTGCGACCGGATCTGGACCTCCAGTGTCTTGCCTTCCGGCCCGACGACCGCCGTGTGCAGGGAGCGGTAGTCGTTGCCCTTCGGGTTCGCGATGTAGTCGTCGAATTCGCCCGGCAGGTAGGACCACAGGTTGTGCACCACGCCCAGCGCCGCATAACAGGCGGTGACGTCCTCCACCAGCACGCGCACGGCACGGATGTCGTGCATGCTGTCAAGGCCGCGTTCCTTGCGCTGCATCTTGCGCCAGATGCTGTAGATGTGCTTCGGTCGCCCGGAAACCTCGCCCCGTACGCCGGCGCGGTCGAGCTCCAGCTGCAACTGCTCCGTCACCTTGCCGATAAACGCCTCGCGTTCGATCCGCTTCTCCTGCAGGGATGCGGCGATCGACGCGTAGGTCTCGGGTTCGAGATAGCGGAATGCGAGATCCTCGAGTTCCCACTTGAGCTGCCAGACACCGAGGCGGTTCGCGAGTGACGCGTAGATTTCGCGGGTCTCGACCGCGAGGGCCCGGCGCTCGGCATCCGGAGCGGACTTCGCACGCCGCAGGCGATAGAGTTGTTCGGCAATCCGCGCGAGCACGAGCCGAACATCGGACACTGCCGCGAGGAGCATCTTGCGCAGCGCCTCCGATTGCGGCGTAGCCAGGGCCTCGCCGGGCTGCCAGTCCGGCGGCAGGGCGAAACCGCTCAGCGTCGCCAACTCCGAAGTCAGATTAGGAATATTTCCTAAATTGTTGTTTTTTAAATTATCCAGACTCAGGAATCCGTCGCGAAGGGCGGGACACAGGCGGACCGACAGCAGGACGTCGTCCGGCAGCCCCAGGGTCTGCGCGATGGCCGCGATCTCCTCGCCCTCACGGCTCGCGGCATGCGTAGCGGAATCGTCCGGCAGCCCGGCGAGCAGCCGATGAACCGTCGCCAAGAGATGCGACGATGGCGATTCCGGCGGCGCGTTCTCCGGTGTTGCGAGTGCCATTGCGCGTTCCTGTGCCGGCTTGAGAATTATCGTTATCATACGCGCACATTCCGGCTCCGTGGCCCGGCCGGAATCGCTGCTTGGCGCGCCGGAATCCGATTTCAGAGGGCCATACTCCGGGCGGAAATATCGAACTCGAGGCGCACGGTTTCGGCAGGAGACCATGGCAGGACACAGCAAGTGGGCGAACATCCAGCACAGGAAAGGTGCCCAGGACAAGAAGCGCGGTAAACTGTTCACGAAGCTGATTCGCGAGGTCACCGTCGCGGCGCGCATGGGCGGGGGTGAACTCGACTCGAACCCGCGGCTCAGGCTCGCTGTCGACAGGGCGCGGGCGCAGAGCCTGCCCAAGGACAACATCGAACGCGCGATCAAGCGAGGTTCGGGTGAAATCGACGACGCGAACTACCAGGAAATTCGTTACGAAGGCTACGGCCCCGGCGGCACTGCCGTGATCGTCGATTGCCTCACGGACAATCGCAATCGCACCGTCGCCGACGTCCGCCACGCGTTCGCGAAGTGCGGCGGTAACCTGGGCGCGGACGGCTCGGTGGCCTACCTGTTCAATCACGTCGGCCAGTTGTTCTACCCGCCAGGCAGCAGCGACGAGACGATCATGGAAGCCGCTATCGAAGCGGGTGCGGAGGATGTGCTCGTCGACGACGACGGGTCGGTCGAGGTCCTTACCGACCCCGCGGATTACGAGTACGTCACAGGCGCCATGCGGCGTGCCGGTCTCGAGCCCGCGGAGGCCTTGCTCACGATGCGGGCCTCCACCAGCGCGAGCCTGGACGCCGATGCTGCGTCGTCGATGGTCAAAATGCTGGAAATGCTCGAGGACCTGGACGACGTCCAGCAGGTTTATTCGAATGCCGATATTGCCGAAGACATACTTGCACGGCTGTGAACGATGCTGACGCGTGTCCCAGCGGGCAGCCGGCGATGAGCGCCCGCCGGCGGATACTCGGCATCGATCCGGGGTCCCGGCTGACTGGCTTCGGCGTCGTGGACTTCGTGCGTTCGGACCCGGTGTACGTCGCCAGTGGTACCGTGCGCAGCCTGGACGGCGATTTCCCCGCGCGTCTGCGGCAGATCTTCGAGTCGGTCGCCGCCATCGTCGACGAATTCTGCCCGGATATCGTGGCGGTGGAATCCGTATTCGTCCACCGCAATGCGGCCAGCGCTCTCAAGCTCGGCCAGGCGCGCTCGGCAGCCCTGTGCGCGACCTTCAGCCGCGCCCTCGAGGTTCACGAGTATGCGCCGCGCGAGATCAAGCTGGCCGTGGTCGGCACGGGTTCGGCGAGCAAAGAGCAGGTGCAGCACATGATTGTGTCGCTGTTGCGTCTGTCCGCGATGCCCCCGCCCGATGCCGCGGACGCGCTCGCCGCAGCTTTGTGCCACGGACACCAGCAGCGCATGCGGCACAATATCGGCGCACACGTCGTATACGCCGGTATCAGGTGAGGCAAACATGATCGGCTCGCTGCGTGGCCAGCTTACCTTCAAGCAGGCGCCCGTGATCGTCGTCGAATGTCACGGCGTCGGCTATGACGTCGAAACGCCCCTGTCGACCTTCTTCGCGCTGCCGCCGGCCGGTACGAATGTATTCCTGTATACCCACCTGCTGGTGCGCGAGGATGCGCAGATACTGTACGGCTTTGCGAGCGAGGCGGAGAGGGCCCTGTTTCGAAATGTGCTCAGGGTGCGCGGCGTCGGTGCACGCATCGGGCTCGCGATCCTGTCCGCCATGAGTGTGTCCGACTTCCGGCGCTGCATCGAGCACGAGGACACGACTTCGCTGGCCCGGATTCCGGGTATCGGCAAGAAGACCGCGGAACGCCTGGTCGTCGAGATGCGGGACCGGCTCGACAAGGTGCCGGGCGGCAAGCATGCGCGCGTGAGCGTCGAAGCCGGCGCGAAGGCAGAAGCGACCGATGCGCTGATCGCGCTCGGCTACAAGCCGTCCGAGGTGAATCGGCTGCTCGCGAAACTCGATATCGACGGCAAATCGGCGGAAGACATCATCCGGCTGGCGCTGCGGCAGGCGGTGAGCTGAGGTGGCCGGCATCGAGCGGGACCGGCTGACGAGCGCCGAACCGAAATCGGAAGACCGAGCTTTCGACCGGGCGATCCGGCCGAAGAAGCTCATTGACTACGTTGGTCAGGCCGGCGTGAAACAGCAGATGCGCATCTTCATCGAGGCAGCGCGCCGCCGTGGCGAGGCGCTGGATCACGTGCTCATCTTCGGCCCTCCCGGACTCGGCAAGACCACGCTCGCGCACATCATTGCGAACGAGATGGGCGTGAACCTGCGCCAGACTTCCGGGCCGGTGCTCGAGCGCCCGGGCGACCTCGCCGCCATCCTGACGAACCTCGAACCGGGCGACGTCCTGTTCGTCGACGAGATCCATCGGCTGAGTCCGATCGTCGAAGAGGTGTTGTACCCGGCCCTGGAGGACTTCCAGCTCGATATTGTCATCGGCGAAGGGCCCGCGGCGCGCTCCATCAAGCTGGACCTGCCACCTTTCACCCTGGTCGGTGCGACCACGCGCGCGGGACTGTTGACCTCGCCGCTGCGGGATCGCTTCGGTATCGTACAGCGCCTCGAGTTCTACACCGTTCCCGACCTCGAGGCGATCGCGCGGCGCGCGGCTGGCATATTCGGTCTCGAAATCGCGAATGAGGGCGCCGGTGAGATCGCCCGCCGGGCTCGCGGCACGCCGCGAATTGCGAACCGCTTGCTGCGGCGCGTGCGCGACTACGCCGAAGTCGAGGCAGACGGCGTCGTCACCGGCGAGGTTGCGGTGCGGGCGATGGACCTTCTGCAAGTCGATCCGAACGGCTTCGATTCGATGGACCGGCGCCTGCTCCGGACGATCATCGAGAAATTCGACGGAGGGCCGGTAGGCATCGACAGCCTTGCGGCTGCGGTCGGTGAGGAACGCGGCACGATCGAAGATGTGATCGAGCCCTACCTGATCCAACAGGGTTTCATGATGCGGACGGCACGCGGACGCGTTGCCACGCAGAACGCCTGGCTGCATTTCGGTTTGAAGCCTCCAACACGGAATCCGGCACAGGAACTGCCGCTCTTCGAGCGGGAGTGAAGGGCCGCAGCCGATGAGTGAGCAGGTTTTCGAATGGCCGATCCGCGTCTACTACGAGGACACCGACGCCCAGGGCGTGGTGTACTACGCCAATTATTTCCGCTTCCTGGAGCGCGCCCGCACGGAGTGGCTGCGGGCGCTGGGCGTCGACCAGGTGCGCATGCTGCAGGTGGATCGCCGCATTTTCGTCGTGGTCAGCACGGAGGCGGATTTCATTGCGCCGGCGCGGTTCAATGACGAAATCGTAGCCACGGCGTCGCTGGCCAGGCTGGCACGCGCGACGTTCGACATCGAGCAGAAAATTTTCCGTGGTTCGCTGCTGCTGCTCGAAAGCAGCGTCAAAGTGGCGCTCCTGGACGCGGACACGCTGAAACCGCAGCGTGTCCCCCGATCGTTGTTTGAGGGAAACCGAGATGCAAGCTGAACTGGATATGTCCGTCGTCAACCTCGTCATGGGGGCGAGCTGGCCGGTGATCATCGTGCTGCTCCTGCTGCTGATCGCCTCGATCGTGTCGTGGAGCATCATCTTCACCAAGCGCAGGGTGATCGTAAAGACGACGTCGGCGTCCGACGATTTCGAGGCGGCGTTCTGGTCGGGCGGGGACCTGAACACGCTGTACCAGAGCGCCACGCGCGAAAAGGGCGGGGCGCAGGGCATGGCCGGCATCTTCGAGGCCGGCTTCCGCGAGTTCAACCGGCAGGTCCAGCTCGGCGACAGCAGCCCCAGCAAGATCGTCGAGGAATGCCGCCGTGCGATGAACGTCGCGCAGATGCGCGAGGTGGACCGGTTGGGCCAGAGTCTCGCGACGCTGGCCACCATCGGTTCGACGAGCCCGTATGTCGGCCTGTTCGGTACCGTCTGGGGCATCATGACGGCATTCATGGGGCTCGGCAGCATGGCGCAGACAGCGACGCTCGCAATCGTCGCGCCGCCCATCGCCGAAGCGCTGATCGCCACCGCGATGGGCCTGTTCGCCGCAATCCCGGCCGTCATCGCCTACAACCGCTACGCCGACAAGGTCGTCCGTCTCGAGTATCGCTACGACACCTTCCGCGAGGAGTTCTCGAGCATCCTCGAAAGGCACGCGCGCAACCGCAAGGAACGCTGACATGCCCACACCCGTCCGCAATCGCAAGCTGATGGCCGAGATCAATGTCGTTCCGTATATCGACGTGATGCTCGTCCTGCTGATCATATTCATGGTAACCGCGCCGCTGCTGACCCAGGGCGTCAAGGTGGAACTGCCGAAAGCCGGGGCGGAACCCATCGAAGCCGTGGAAGACACGACGCCGCTGGTCCTGAGCGTCGACGCCGCGGGCAATCTCTATCTCGACGTCGGCGACGACGAGGAAGAGCCGCTGGTCGCCGCGGAAATCATCGAACGCGTGAGCATCGTACTGCGCAACAAGCCGCAGACGCCGGTGCTGGTCAAAGCCGATCGCAAGGTGCCCTATGGCAACGTCGTCGGCGCGATGGTGCTGCTGCAGAAGGGCGGTGCGGAGCAGGTCGGATTCGTGACTGATCCTCTCGATACCTATCCGGTTCCCGAGTGACGCATTGCGCGACCCGCAAAAAATCATAGCGGTCACGCTGGCGATCATCCTGCACGTGCTGGTGATGGCATCGTTTGTGTTTGCCTTCGACTGGGCGCGCAGGGACGTCGAGCCCCTGCCACTGGCCGTCACCGCCACGCTGGTGAGCGCGGACGAGCCCGTGCGCCCGCCGGTCGTCGAACAGGAATCCGAACCCGAACCCGAATCCGAATCCGAACCGGAGCCCGTGCCCGAGCCGGAAGAGCCCGAGCCCGACCCGGCGGCGGAGGCGCGCGCCAAGGCGGAGGAGCAGGCGCGACTCGAGGAACTGCGCCGCGAGCAGCAACGCCAGGAGGAAGCGCGCCTGCAACGGATCGAGGACGAGAAACGCAAAGCCGAGGAGGAAGCCCGGCGCAAGGCGGCGGAAGAGGAGGCCCAGCGCAAACGGGAAGCGGATCTCGAACGCAAGAGAGTGGAAGCGGAACGACTCCGCAAGGAGGAGGAAGAGCGGCAGCGGCTCGAGAATGAGCGGCAGCGCAGGGAAGCCGAGGCGCGCCAGCTCCAGGAACAGGTCGAAGCGGAAGACCGGCGGCTTGCGGCGCGCAATTCGGAGGACGCGGCTGCTTACGAATACGCAATAAAGCAGAAGGTACAGCGCGCGTGGATCAAGCCAGCGAGTGCGCCGCGCGACCTGAACTGCGAGGTCAACGTGAAGCAGAACCAGAACGGCGACGTCCTGTCTGTCACCGTCGTCCGCTGCAACGGTGACGATATCGTAGTGCGCTCCATCGAAGCGGCCGTGCGCAAGGCCTCGCCCTTGCCGGAGGCTCCCAATCCGCTGCTGTTTGATGCAGACTTGGTGTTTGATTTTGTTCCCGGCGACCAGTAACTACGAACTCTGGCAGGCGATATCGTGACCAAACTTTGTTGGAAGATGTGCATACCTCGGTGGATGGCGATTTGCGCGGCACTCGTTTCAGTCGTATTGACCCCGGCCCATGCCGAGATCCGCATCGAGATCACCGGCGACGGCGTCAAGCGCGCCCCGGTCGCCGTCGTGCCGTTCGGCTGGAGCGGCCAGGATGCTGAGGTGCCGCTCGATATTGCGGAAGTGATCAGCGCCGATCTGTACCGGAGCGGCCGCTTCGAGCCCGTCCCGGAAAGCGAGATGCTGCAGAAGCCGACGGCGGGCACGGACATCGATTTCGAGGACTGGACCCGGCTCAGCATCGAAGCCATCGTGATCGGCAACGTCGAGCAGACCGGCGACAATGCCTACAACGTCCAGTTCCAGTTGTTCGATCCCTACCAGCGCACGCAACTCGTCGGCTACCGCATGCCGGCCAGCCGCGGCAACATGCGGCGGGTCGCGCACCGCGCCGCGGACATGATTTACGAGAAGCTGACCGGCATCAAAGGTGTGTTCGCGACCCAGGTCGCCTTCGTCTCCGCGAGCAAGGATGGCGCCAATACGCGCTATCGGCTCGTGGTCGCGGACTACGACGGCGAGTCGGAGCACACGATCATGGAGAGCAACGATCCGATCATGTCGCCCGCCTGGTCTCCGGACAGCCGCCGCCTTGCCTATGTGTCGTTCGAAGGCAGCCGCTCCTCGATCTACGTGCAGCAGCTGCGCACCGGCAACCGCATACAGCTCTCGGCCGATCCCGGCATCAACGGTGCTCCGTCGTTTTCGCCGGACGGCCGCTTGCTGGCGGTCACTCTCGGCGGCGTCGACGGCAACCTCGACATCTATACCATCGACGTGACCACGCGACAGAAGGTGCGGCTCACCACGCATCGGGCCATCGACACCGAAGGCAGCTGGTCGCCGGATGGACGACACATCTACTTCACCTCCGACCGCGCGGGCGGGCCTCAGATATACCGCATAGCGGCGGCCGGCGGCGACGCCGAGCGCCTGACCTTCGAGGGGAGTTATAATGCGCGGCCCCGGTTGTCGCCGGACGGCGAAAAACTCGCACTCGTCCACAACGATGGGGGCAATTTTCGCATCGGGATCGTGGACCTCGAGCGCAAGGACCTCCTGATTCTGTCGACCGGGGGGCAGGACGAATCGCCGAGTTTCGCGCCGAACAGCGATATCCTGATCTATGCGACCCGGCAGTCGGGGAACGGGGTACTGGAGACCGTGACGGCCAATGGGCTGATCCGGCAACGCATGGCATCGGGCCAGGAAGACGTGCGCGAACCGGTCTGGTCACCGTTCCCGTTATATTGAGCTTTAGTTTAAGTAAGTAATGTAAGTATCCGTTTTAATTAACTTTGATTGGGCACACCTGTACAAGGGCATGACTATGTCACAGCACAAACTGATTCTCCTGGTCCTCGCCGCGGCGGCACTCGCCGGGTGCGGCAAGAACACGGTGCCGGACCCCGAGCCGGCAGCTACCGAAGTCGATGGCGCGAGCGACACCGAAGGCTGGGAGACCGCGGACGGCCAGCAGGGAGAGGACGTGGAATGGGGCGCGGACCCGTCAGCGGGCGAACTTGGGACCGTCATCTATTTCGAGTTCGACTCCTCGGAGGTTCGCCCGGATGACACCGAGATAGTCACGCGGCACGCACTGCAACTGACCGAGAACCCCGCGGCGCGCGTGCGCCTCGAAGGGCATGCGGACGAGCGGGGCTCGCGTGAATACAATATCGGCCTGGGAGAGCGTCGTGCGCAGGCAGTGCGGCAGCTGTTGCTGGTACAGGGCGCCACGGCCGGCCAGATCTCGACAGTCAGCTTCGGCGAGGAGCGCCCTGCGGTCGAAGACAGCACCGAGGAAGCGTATGCGGAGAATCGCCGCGTCGAGATCCGCTACATCGACTGAGCCGGACGGATCGATGATTCGCAAGCATCGCACGCGCTCGATCCTGCTGCTGGCGGCCGTCCTGGCCGCGTGCAGCGGGACTCCGCCGGAAGAAGATCCCGTCCTGCTCAAGCTCGACGACCTGGACCGCCGGCTGACGTCAATCGAACGCGTGATCCAGAACCAGAGTCTGGTGGAGATGACGCAGGATGTCGCCGAGCTCGAGCGGCGTTCCGACGAACTGCTCGGCTTCACGCAGACGCTGGAGCACGATGCGGCCACGACTGCCGAACGGCAGCGTGATCTGTACAACGATCTCGATACCCGCATCCAGGCGCTGGAAGCCCGGCTGCAGACGACCGCGGCCGGCGGTACAGGCGACACGGGCGGACTGCAGCCCGGCCAGCTGCCGGTGCCCGGCGGTTCGGAAGACGTGAATTACCGCGCAGCCTTCGAACTGGTGAAGGAGCAGCGGTACGATGACGCCGAAACCGCCTTCAGGGAATTCCTCGGTGCATTTCCGGAAAGCGCGAACGCGTCGAATGCCCAGTATTGGCTCGGCGAGACTTATTACGTCCGCCAGGAATTCGAACAGGCGCTGAAATCCTTCCAGACGGTGGTCGACCAATTCCCGGACTCCAGGAAGGTCGTCGATGCGCTGCTCAAGATCGGCTATTGCAATTATGAGCTCAAACGCTGGGACGCTGCGAAGGCCGCGCTCGCGCGTGTGCAGTCGGAGTACCCGGACACGACTGCGGCACGGCTTGCCGGCCAGCGGCTGGAGCGCATGCAAACCGAGGGCGTGTGAGCGTCCGCTGTCAATTTGTGATCGGATGCTGATCGGGTATCATGCCGCCGGCCCGCGCGGGCGGTAGCTCCCGGGCGCCGGAAAAACGGGGCGTTAGCTCAGAGGTAGAGCATTCGGCTTTTAACCGACTGGTCGTAGGTTCGATCCCTACACGCCCCACCACTCTCTATCGTGCATAAACGGGAAACGGGTCCTCGTGGCACCAGGCCGGTTACTCCTCGGTCGTGAACGTTTGCTCCACGACCACAATGTTGCCGTTCTCGGCGATTGTGTGAATGCCGATCTGGAATTCGCCGCCGCGCACCATCAATGTGGCCGGGATCCGCCAGCTCGTCACGTGCGGCGGCAAATTGATCGTGAATGTCTGCTCCGGATCGGCGGACTCGTTCTCGAATTCGAGCACGTAGCCGGCGCCCTGGACCGACGACCATTGAATGGTCAGCGCCTGCCTGGCCGGCAATTCCGCGTCGGCGGCGGGATGCAGAATGGTCGCAGCGGCCGGTAGCTGGTGCGACAGCGTGAGGACGGTGCGGAACACCTCGCCTGCTGTCGACACGCCGCGCAATGCGTACTCGCCCTCCGGGTAAGCGGCGAGCACCGCCTCGCCCGGTGGCTCCGGCGACTCGAAATGAAACTCGCGCATGCCGAGCGTGGTCAGGTCCGGAGCGCGCAATCGCGCCATCGTCCGGCCATCCGGGGACCGGATGGTCAGGAGCTGGAGCCCGTCGTCGCCGGCCGTGCCGGAAATCACGACCTCCGTATCGCCGTCCGTCGCATTCTGCTCGACGAACATCGTGGCCTCCTCGAAGGGCTTTCCCGCGACGGCCGCTGTCCACGCGGTGACCATGGCCAGCAGCAATGCGAGTCGGTACTTTGGTTTCATTTCGGATTTTCCTCGCGCAACAGATTCGTGATTCCATAGACGGACGGAATCGACAAGATCGGTCGGTGCTCGTAGTTCGTCCGGTGGACGGGCGGCAAGTCCCCTCCTAAAATCCCTGTTACGGGGCGCCCACGGCTTCAGGTCCACTCTATCTGCGAGCCGTATGGTGCGGTTCCCTTCACAGAGGAGGTCCAATGGTGTATCTCCCGATTTTTTTTAGGCGCTTTCGCGCCATCGCCTCTGTCGTCCTCGCCCTTCCGGCAATTGCACTTGCGCAGGACGACGACATTTCAGTTGCGATCGCAAAGCACGCAAACCTTACCTCCGACGGGGCGGTCGTCATCAGGGTTTATATCGCCTGTGATCCCCCGCCGGGTACGGAAGATTTCCAGGAAGCCTTTGCGGGCGCGGCTCAGACGAGGACCGGCGCAGAGAGCGAGAGTGGAATCGACGGCATGGTTGTGTGCGATGGCTTCGCGCACACGCATACCGCGCACCTCGCTTCCCTAACCGAAGCGCAGTTCAAGCGAGGTCCGGCGGGCGCGAACGTGTCGGTGTTCATCTGCAACGTGGTCGAAGACCAGCAGCTCTGCATAAGTGGCGCGGCCAAACGTCGGATCATCATCCGAGGTCGCCTGGTGCCATGAGAGGAGTGCCGGGCTTTTGTCCAGCGCCACGGCACTGACACGACGGTACGGCGCGACGTCCAGATGCGGTGTATGCCGGCAATGCGACGGCGACCGTAAAACACGACCTTTCACGGCGCTAACAGGGATTCGAAGCCGCCTGGGGACGCCAATCCCTATGCGTTCGCCCATTGCCAAGACTTCGGCACGAAACTAATTTCAGATAAAACAGGCGACTCCCGGCCTCGCTGTCGTTATCATTGCGCATTTTTTCGGGCGGGGAAGCGAATCTGGCCGTGAGTCGAGAGCGCTGGAAGTTGCACAAGTTCGGCGGCAGCAGCCTGGCCGATGCCGATTGTTTTCGCCGGGTTGCAGGCCTGGTCCTCGAGCGGCCGGATGCCCGTATCGGGGTCGTGGTGTCCGCCATGGGCGGCATGACCGACGCACTGCTCGGTCTCGCCGCGCTGGCCGAACTCGATGACGCGAGTTATGCGCAGCGGCTCGACGCGATCGGCGCGCGCTATGCGGAGGCGACACGCGCACTATTGAGCGGCGAGGCACGCGTGCAGATCCTGGACGCCTGGGCGCGCGATGCACAGGACATCCGCGACCTGTTGAAGGCCGTCGCGCTGGTTCGCTCCGCGTCGCAGCGCAGCCGCGACGTCGTTGCCGGTTATGGCGAGATCTGGTCGGCGCGCCTGCTGGCTGCGCTGCTCGGCGCGATGGAGCCGGAACGGGCGGGCAGCTGGATCGACGCGCGCGACATCCTGATCGTGCGCCAGACCGAACTCGGACCCACCGTACTCTGGGATAACTCGCGGGCCCGTTTCCAGCGACAGCTCGACGAGGATTTTGCCGGCATCGTCGTCATCACCGGTTTCATCGCCACAGACGAGGACGGTCGGCAGACGACGCTCGGCCGGAATGGCAGCGACTACTCGGCCGCCATATTCGCGTCGCTCTGCGATGCCGACGAACTCAGCATCTGGACCGACGTCGACGGCGTCATGAGCGCCGACCCGAATCGCGTGCCCGAAGCTCGGGTGATCGAACACATGACCTACAACGAGGCCATGGAACTTGCTTACTTCGGCGCGAAAGTCATTCATCCGCAGACACTCGGTCCCGTGATTGCCAAAGACATTCCCGTCTTTATTCGCAACAGCCGGAATCCCGCACATCCGGGCAGCCGCATCGACGGCGCGCCGGCGTCGAAAGATCCCATCAAGGGCATCACCGCGATCGGCGGAATGGCGCTCGTCAGCGTGGAAGGCGCCGGCATGATCGGCGTGCCGGGCACGGCCGAGCGCCTGTTCCGGGCCCTGCACGAAGCCGGCGTGTCTGTGACGCTCATATCGCAGGCGAGTTCCGAGCATTCCATCTGCGTCGCGGTGCCCGCCTTTCTCGCCGAGCGTGCGCGCAACGTCGTAGCCGGCGCATTCGCGCAGGAACTCGACAGCGGCCAGATCCAGAAAGTCGACGTGACCGAGGCGCAGAGCATCGTCGCCGTCGTCGGCGACGGCATGGCGGGAACACCCGGCATCGCTGCCCGTTTCTTCGGCACGCTCGGCCGCGCCGGTGTCAACATCCGCGCGATCGCACAGGGCTCCTCGGAGCGCAACATCTCGGCGGTGGTCGATTCGAACGAGGCGACCCGGGCGCTGCGCGCCGCCCATTCCGGTTTCTACCTGTCGGCGAAAACCCTTTCGATCGGCCTCATCGGTCCGGGCTCGGTCGGCAGGACGCTACTGCGCCAGCTCGACCGACAGCGGGCCCGGCTCGAAAGCGACTTCAACCTCGACCTGCGCGTGCGCGGCATCGCCCGCTCGACGTCGATGCTGCTTGGCGAACGCCGGATCGCCCTCGCGGGCTGGGAGCGTGAATTCGCCGACAAAGCAGTAGCTATCGATCTCGCCGCGTTCGAGAGACACGTCAATCCGGACCACCTGCCGCACGCGGTGATCATCGATTGCACGGCGAGTGCCGACATCGCCGGGCAGTATGCCGGCTGGCTGGAGCGCGGCATCAACGTCATCACGCCGAACAAGAAGGCTTTAAGCGGCCCCTTGCATGCCTACCTCGATCTCGAAAGCCGGGCGGAACAGGGCAGCTCGCACTATTTCTACGAGACGACGGTGGGCGCGGCGCTGCCGATCATCAGCACTTTGCGGGACCTGATCGACACCGGCGACGAGATTCGGTCGCTGCAGGGCATCCTGTCCGGCACGCTGGCGTACCTGTTCAACGTCTACGATGGCACGACGCCGTTCTCGCAGATCGTCCGCAAGGCGAAAGAGAGCGGTTACACGGAACCCGATCCTCGCGACGACCTGTCGGGCATGGATGTCGCGCGCAAGCTCACGATCCTGGCCCGTGAGTTGGGACAGGCGCTCGAGATCGGTGACTTTCCTGTGCAGAACCTGGTCCCTGACGCGCTCCGCCAGGGCAGCGTCGATGAGTTCCTGGACCGCCTGCCCGAGTACGATGACGAGATGAAAGCGCTGTACCAACGGGCACACGCGCAGGGCAGGAAACTGCGCTACGTGGCGCGGCTCGGCGTCGACGGCAAGGCCGGGGTCGGACTCGAAGCGGTCGAGGCGGGGCATGCTTTCAGCCATATCAATCTGACCGACAACATCGTGCAGTTCGAGTCGGCGCGCTACTCTGACAATCCGCTGGTGATCCAGGGACCGGGCGCCGGTCCCGAAGTCACGGCCGGCGGCGTATTCAGCGACCTCCTGCGTCTCGCCAGCTACCTCAGCTCCGGGCAGGGGCATGGCTGAGCGAGCCACGGCATACGCGCCGGCTTCGATCGGCAACCTCGCGGTCGGGTTCGACATGCTGGGCCTCGCGCTCGACGGCGCGGGCGATCGCGTCGTAGCGCGCCGCACCGGCGAAGCGTCGATCACAATCGACGTCGTGCGCGGACTCGACGGGGAAGTCCACCCGTACCTGCCCTCGGACCCGACCCGCAATACGGCGTCGATCGCGGCACGGAGTTTCTGGACGGTCCACGGCGACCGCGGCGGGGCCGCGCTCACTATTCGCAAAGGCGTGCCGCTGCAGTCCGGCATGGGCAGTTCGGCCGCGTCCGCCGTTGCGGCGGTGGTCGCGGTCAACGGCTTGCTCGACTCGCCACGCCCGCTGACGGACTTGTTGCCGCACGCGCTTGCGGGCGAGAAGTTCGCGAGCGGTGGTCTGCACGCCGACAACGTGGCGCCGAGTCTCCTGGGCGGCCTGGTGTTGTGTCCGATTGCGCTCCTGCCGCAGCTCATCCGCTTGCCGGTCCCGAGCGGCATCAGCGCCGTGCTGCTGCACCCGGATCTCGAGGTCAACACCGCGCAAGCGCGCCGGAACCTCAAGACGCACTATCCGCTTGAACAGTGGCTGGAACAGCAGGGCTACCTCGCGGCTTTTATCGCTGCCTGCGCGGCCGACGATCATGGATTGCTTCGCCAAAGCCTGCGCGACGTGACCATCGAGCCACAGCGCGCCGCCGCGGTGCCCTGTTTCCCGGCCGTGCGGGACGCGGCACTCGCGGACGGCGCGCTGGGCTGCAGCCTGTCCGGCAGCGGCCCCAGTATCTTCGCCCTGGCGGAGACGCATCTTGCCCGCAATCTCGCTGCGGCCATGGAGGAGGCTTGCCGGCGGCAGGGTATCGGCTGCCAGTCCTGGGTCAGCTCGCTCGCCGCGCCCGGCGCGCGTCTGGAGCCTTGAATGCGGTACTTCAGCACTCGCGGCGAAGGGCCGGTCGGCCTCGACGACGCTCTGGTGCAGGGACTTGCCACGGACGGCGGGCTGTACCTGCCGGAAGTCTTGCCGAACTTCGCGCCGGACGACTTCGCCGGTGCCGACACGCCGATCGCCATAGCCGGGCGATTGCTGGCACCGTTCTTCGTCGGCTCCACGCTCGAAGCGAGCCTCGAGGAAATCCTGGCCGAAACTTTCCGTTTCCCGATTCCCGAAACCATGCTGCCCGGCGGGCGCCGCTCGTTGCTCGAGCTGTTTCACGGGCCGACCGCAGCCTTCAAGGACCTGGGCGCCGGCTTCCTTGCTGCCTGCCTGGCCCGGCTCGAAGGTGACGTCGCCGATCCCCTGACCGTACTCGTCGCAACCTCCGGGGATACCGGCGGAGCGGTTGCCGCGGCCTTCGACGGCCGGCCGGGGATGCGTGTCGTCGTGCTGTTTCCGGACGGCCGCGTCTCGGGGCGCCAGCTCAAGCAGTTGACCTGCTGGGGCGACAACGTCCTGGCACTGCGTATCGCGGGGACCTTCGACGATTGCCAGGCGCTGGTGAAGTCGGCGCTTACCGACCCGGCGCTCGGCGCGCGTTATCGCTTCAGTTCGGCCAACAGCATCAACATCGGACGCCTGCTGCCGCAGATGACCTACTATGCCGACGCGGCACTGCGGCATTTCCGGGGAGCGGGCGAGTTTCCCGGGTTCGTCATTCCGACCGGCAACCTCGGCAACGCGCTCGCCTGCATCCTGGCGCGGGAGATGGGACTCCCGATCGGGCCGATCGTACTGGCGACGAATGCGAACCGGACGATACCCGACTACCTCGCGACCGGGCGCTGGGAGCCGCGCAAGAGCGTGGCGACCCTGGCCTCAGCGATGGACGTCGGTGACCCGAGCAACATGGAGCGGCTCGAGAGCGTGCTGGGCGACGCGGAGGTACTGCGCGAGCGCCTGGACGTGGTGTCGGTCGGCGACGGCGAAATCGAGAACGAGATCCGCGCTGCCTGGAACGAGTTCGGCTGCGCCATTTGTCCGCACACCGCCACGGCGGCACGCGCCTGGCGGGACATGAGGCCGGTGTCCCGCGACGGCAGTCACTGGATCATCGTGGCGACCGCGCATCCGGCGAAGTTCGAGACCATCGTGGAACACCTGGTCGGGGCCGCCGTGCCGGTTCCGCCGGAGCTCGCTGCTATACTCACGCGGCCGAGCCGGAGCGTCCGCATCGCACCGACGCTAGCCGCATTCACCGCGGCGCTCGGCGCTGAGTTCGGCTGAGAACGATGGACGAGATCCTGCATTCCGACTATATGCCCTGGGCAGCGGGCGCCCTCGTGCTGCTCCTGGCCGGGCTGGCATGGCGGCGATTCTCGGCCCGCGGTACCCGGCTCGACCAGGTTCTCGAGTCGCGACGTTCTCGTCGCGCTTCGTGGTCACCGTCATCATCCAGTCGGCCGGCGCCGCAGGCCAGGAGCCCATGGCATTCAGCATCGCGGTTACGCAGGAGCCTATGTCACCGACGACCGGTGCCACGATCTCTACGTTCGAAGTCCATTTCCTTCGGCTGGAATATCGATCTGGATGAACTTCTTCGGCTCGGTGCCCCAGGCCTTGCCCTTGCCGTGCGACAGCAGCCAGTTGAGGCGCGCGCCGATCAGCATGACGACGTCGGCCTGCGCCAGCACTGTCGAGCGCGCCGCGCCCGCGCACTGAGGATGCGTGTCGGGCAGCAGGCCCTTGCCCATGCTCATCGGCAGGAACGGCGCGCCGCTCTTCTCAACGAGCGCGCGGATCGCGTCATCGGCTTGCGCGTAAGCCGCGCCCTTGCCGAGGATGATCAGCGGGCGCTTGGCGCCCTTCAGCACGTCGAGCGCGCGCTTGATCGCATCGGGCGCTGGAATCTGCGCCGGCGCCGCGTCGATCACCTTGACGAGCGATTTCTTGCCGGCCTCCGCATCCATCACCTGGCCGAACAGCTTGGCCGGAAGATCGAGATAGACGCCGCCGGGACGTCCCGAAACCGCGGCGCGGATCGCGCGCGCCACGCCGATACCGATGTCCGCAGCGTGGAGTATGCGGAATGCCGCCTTGCAGAGCGGCTTGGCGATCGCGAGCTGGTCCATTCCCTCATAGTCGCCCTGCTGCAGGTCGACGATCTCGCGCTCGGACGAGCCCGAGATCAGGATCATCGGGAAGCAGTTGGTCGTGGCATGAGCGAGCGCGGTGAGGCCGTTGAGGAAGCCGGGCGCCGACACCGTGAGGCAGACGCCAGGCTTCTTGGTCAGGAAACCGGCAATCGACGCCGCGTAACCGGCGTTCTGCTCGTGGCGGAACGACAGTACGCGAATGCCGGCGGCTTGCGCCATACGGCCAAAATCCGTGATCGGGATGCCGGGCACGCCATAGATCGTGTTAAGGCCGTTGAGCTTGAGTGCATCGATGATGAGATTGAAGCCATCCGTCAGCTCGCGCTCTGCGTCCCGGCGCCAGCGTCGCAGGCTTCGACTTGATTGCTGCATCAGACATTGGGGCCTCCCGTAATCTTCTAGAACCGCACGCGGTTTGCCTCTCGCGGCAGCGTTCGTTCGATTAGTCCAGGTAGTCTGCGTATTTTGCCACGTGGTCGGCGAGGCCGAGCGCGTGGGTGCGCACCGTTCCTCGGCGCGCACGGTGTCGCGCGCTTCCAGCAATTCGATGATATTCATGTGATCGCGGATCGACTTCTCGACACGGTCTTTTTCACCGATCGTCTTGCGACGGATCATCCGCATGTGGGTAAACAGGTTTTCAGCAAGCGAGATCAGCACGCTGTTGCCGCTCATGCGGATGATGGTCTGGTGAAACTTGATGTTGGTTCCGAATATTCGTCGAGATGGGCGCGCAGCTTGCCGTCCTCGAAGGTCGAGAACATCCGGCGCAAAGCGGCGATATCCGCATCCAGCGTATTTTCGGTGATCAGCCGCGCCGCCATGCTTTCGAGCGCGGCCCAGGCGGTGATCATCTCAATCACCTCGCGCCGGGTCTTGCGCACCACATAGATGCCGCGCCGCGGCACCGAGCGCACGAAGCCCTCGCGCTCGAGCTGCGCCATCGCTTCGCGAACTGGCGTGCGGCTGATGCCGAAGTCCTGCGCGAGCTGGCGCTCGTCGAGCCGGATGTCGTTGCGGTTGCGGTAGACGTCCATCGACACGATAACGTTCTTCAAGGCGGCATAGGCCTTGTTCTTGAAGCTGAAGTTCGTGTCGATCGGCTCGATGGCGAGGCGAGGTGTTCCCTCAGCCTCGTCCGCCCGAGGGGCGGCACCGGTTCGACGTATGTTAGGGTCGTGGGACATCTCTGGAATACAATATTCCACGGCGGTGCAGGATGCAACGGCTCACGCCAAAATTGCGGCTCCGATCACGTACCAATCACGCGGTACGGGGCCGGAGCCGCTTCAAACCGGCCGAAATCATCGGCCAGAACAACGCGATAAGTCCGAGCAGCATGATACTGCCGACCAGCGCGTTGGACCAGAAGATCGAGATGCTGCCTTGTGAGGCGAGCAGCGACTGTCTGAAGGATTCCTCCGCCTTGTCGCCGAGCACAATCGCCAGAACCAGTGGCGCCAGCGGGTAATCGCACTTCTTCAAGACGTAACCGACGATGCCGAAGATCAGCATCATAACCACGTCGAAGGTGCTGTTGTGCACCGAGTACGCGCCGATCGCGCATAGCACCAGGATGATCGGCGCGATGATGCTGAAGGGAATGCGCAAGATCGCGGCAAACAGCGGCACGCAAGTCAGCACAATCAGCAGGCCGATGATGTTGCCGAGATACATGCTGGCAATCAGGCCCCAGACGAACTCTTTCTGCTCAACGAAGAGCAACGGTCCCGGCTGCAGGCCCCAGATCAGCAAGCCGCCGAGCAGCACGGCGGCGGTCGGCGAACCCGGCACGCCGAGCGCCAGCATGGGGAGCAGCGCCGAGGTGCCCGCAGCGTGCGCCGCGGTTTTCCGGGGCCACCACACCTTCTATCTCGCCGCTCCCGAACTTCTTGCCATTCGGCGACATACGCTTGGCGATGCCGTAGCTCATGAACGAAGCTGGAGTCGCGCCCGCCGGCGTGATGCCCATCCAGCACCCGATGATGCATGAACGCAGTGACGTCATCCAATAGCGCGGCAGGGAGATCCAGGTTTCCCACACCACGCGAGGATTGATCGTCGCCGAACGGCCCTTGAACGAGAGGCCCTCCTCCATGGTGAGCAGGATTTCGCCAATGCCGAACAGTCCGATCACCGCGATCAGGAAGTCGAAGCCGGTGAGCAGCGTCTCGGAGCCAAACGTTAGGCGCAGGCTACCGGTCATCTGATCGAGCCCAACCGCGCCAAGGGCAAAGCCGATCATCATCGATGCCACGGTCTTGGCTGGCGGCTCCTTGCTCATGCCCACGAAGCTGCAGAACGCGAGGAAGTAGACCGAGAATTTTTCCGCCGGGCCGAACTGCAAGGCGAACAGCGCGACCAGCGGCGCCACCAGCGTGATCATGACTACCGCAAACAGCGCGCCGACGAAAGAAGACGTGAACGCGGCGGTCAGCGCCTCGCCGGCCTGTCCCTTCTGCGCCATCGGGTGGCCGTCGAATGTGGTCGCCACCGACCACGGCTCGCCGGGAATGTTGAACAATACCGAGGTGATGGCGCCGCCAAACAATGCACCCCAGTAGATGCAGGACAGCATAATGATGGCCGAGGTCGGCGACATCGAGAATGTCAGCGGCAACAGGATCGCGATGCCGTTGGCACCACCCGAACCCGGCAACACGCCGATCAGGACACCGAGCAGAATGCCGATGCACATCAGCATGATATTGAAGGGCTGCATCACCACGGCAAAGCCGTGGAACAGATTGGCGAGTTCTTCCATTTTTAATCCAGTAAACAGCAGCGTGAGGCCACCGTCCCTCCCCCAAGACGCCTAGAAACCCAGGAATTCCTCGATTGGCCCCTTCGGTAGCGGCACCAGGAACCAACGTTCGAACACCACGAAGGTCACGACCGGAACTCCAATCGCAATGGCCAACACCAGCGTCCACTTGTATCGGCCGAGCCAGCGCATGAAGAATCCGATCAGCACCGCCGACGTAACGTAGATGCCGATAAACGGTATCGCCGCGACGTAGATCACGGTCGGCACCACGACCGACATGACCTGCCGCAGCTGGCCCCAGCTCGCGAACAGCCCGCCGCCGAATTGCCCCGTAACCGCTTGATAGAGGTTGATCAGGCCGGAGCCGATGATCATCAGCCCGACGTAGAACGGAAAGAAGCCGGCTTTCGGGCCTTCGGCTTGCCAGTTGATGCCAACCTTCAGGCTGCCGATCACGGCGATGATGCCGAACACCACGATCGCGATTGCGACGCCCGTTTCCACTGCGACATGGGAGGGGCCTTTTTCAGCCGCTCCCGATCGTTGCGCCATAATAAGTTCAACTCCAGATCTTTAAGAAAAGGCCGCCGGCGAAGGGACGTTTCGCCGGCGGCGCTTGAAGCTTTCGCTATTTGGCAAGGAAACCCGCGGCGCTCATCAGTTCATGATGCCGCTTTTCTTCTTCGGCGGCAACCCACTTCACGTAGTCGGGACCGGTCATGAAGGTCGTGTTGAACGCGCCGTCGGACATGAGCTTCTGCCACTCCGGCGTCTCGCGCACCTTCTTGAACAGGTCAATGTAGTAATTGACCTGATCGTCGCGACAGGGCTCATGAAGATGCCACGCAGCATCAGGTAGTCGATGTCGAGGCCCTGCGCCTTGCAGGTCGCGATGTCGGACCACGCCATGTCACCGGCGATCTTGTCCTTGTAGTTGAGTGGCTTGGTATCGAACACGCAGAGCGGACGCAGCAGACCGCCGCGCCACTGCGCCACCGCCTCGATCGGATTGTTGACCGTCGAGCATCGACATGATTGCCGACCAGTTGCACCGCCACCGCGCCGCCGCCGCGCTCTGGGATATAGATGAACTTTGCGCCGGTGGCCTTCTGGATGGCCTCGGT
Source organism: uncultured Pseudomonadota bacterium (assembly GCA_963770585.1). GTDB lineage: Bacteria > Pseudomonadota > Gammaproteobacteria > Steroidobacterales > Woeseiaceae > UBA1847. The sequence continues at coordinate 1,143,118 of CAVYQH010000001.1, forward strand.
GATGATCTGGTCTTCCTGTTTGGAACCGGTGCCCGCCATCTTGAATGTGCCGTTCGCGGCCTTCGCCGCCTCAACATACTCCTTGGCGGTCTTGTAGGGCTTGCCGGCGTTCACCCACAGGATGAATTCGTCGAGCGCCAGCATCGCGACACGGCGTCAGGTCCTTCCAGTTGAAGGGTATGCCCGTCGCCATCGGCGTCGTGAAAAGATTTCGACAGCGTGATGATGATCTTGTGCGGGTTGTTGCGCGAGTTCTTGACGTCCAGGAAGCCTTCGCCGCCGGCGCCGCCGGCCTTGTTGATGACGACCATCGGCTGCTTCATCAGGTTGTGCTTGCTGACGATGCCTTGGATGGTGCGCGCCATCTGGTCGGCGCCGCCGCCTGTGCCGGCGGGGATAATAAACTCCACCGGACAAGTCGTTGCCACGCCGCATGGGCGGTGGGCAGTTGGGCGAAACTCAACGCTACGGTGCCGAGCGCGAGCAGTTTCCACGTTTGTTGCATGGTCATTTTCCTCTCCCTAGTCGCCAGTCCGGCCATTGTGTTGACCGTGAAGGCAGAAAGCGACGAAATCCGAACTCTTGCGACCGCGCGCCACATCGCACAGGAATATATTATTACACATTACACACATCTTGCTCGCCGCAGGTCAATCCAAACCTTCGGCCAAATGCATATGCCGCAACAGGATTCGATGCTGCGCCGCAGCGCGGACGAGCGAGCATTTCGTTGCGCGACACGCCAACGTTGTAGCCGCCCAATTCAAGGGCCAGCTTCATCGTCGAATGTCCAAAAGTCACGAAATTGGCAATTCAAGCCGGCGTATTGTTAGCCG
>CAVYQH010000002.1:0-643405 GCA_963770585.1 uncultured Pseudomonadota bacterium
GGCTCGTCAGCTCACATAAGGCCGCCAATACGCACTATCCGCCCGATAGGCCGCGGTCCGCGGCGCCCAGAAGAATTCAGACACCTTCAGTATCCAGCCAAAGAGTTTTCACGTCGACGGCATGATGCTTTGCAGACCGGCCGCCGTAAAGATGGAACAGGGGCGCAGTGAAGCAGCGACGGCGGTGCAGGCGACCGGGCGACGAATACAGACTCGTCACCGAAAGAAATCGCAACACTCCGATGGAGGTAATGAACATGTATACGCTACGACGCACGAAGCAGCTAACCATCTGGCAGGCGGTTTGGCTGATCGCTGGCATGTCCGGCTTCACGGGCGCATACGCCGGCGGCGCTACCGTGGAATGGGAACGGATCGTCGGCATTATCGATCCGGGTACCTTGGTCGGCCGACAGCCTCGAAAGGCATTACCGCAATCGTCGTGGTCGGCAGTTTCTGGATTGGAGAGTCGCTACTGGCGGAACCGGTCGGCCGATCGTGCCGCGGCAAGTTCGCCTCGTAGCGGTCAAAGGCGAGCCAAGCCGCCGACAACGCCGTGGCCGTCACGAACAGCGGGACCATCCAGCGGCGCAACCTGTGCCCACGTCCGCCAGCCAACCACGGAGTTTCCAACACTGTCGTCGTTCGCTCAAGCTGTTCGGGTAACCGAATGACATCCGCCACGAAGCGATATCCGCGTCCCGGTATCGTGGTCAGGTATCGGTTCTCACGGGATGACTCGCCAAGAATGTGTCGCAGACTCGATATCAGTTGCGCCAGGTTGTTTTCCTCGACCACCTGTCCTGGCCCAGAGTTCAGCCATCAATGCTTCCTTGCGGAGCAATTGACCACCGTGCTCGACGAAGTACAACAATGCTTCGACCAGTTTTGGTTTGACCTGCAGGTCGTCCGCTGAATGCCGGGACAACAACACGAGCCGTCTGGCATCGAGTCGAAAATCGCCGAATTCATAGATCACGTGCGGATCTGGTCCTCTGTCCACGCTCAAAATTTAGATAGGGATACGGCTTTCCATCCGTTTCGGAAGACATCTTACTAAGGGCCGGTGGGGACAGCCAGATTGCATTGCCCGCAGGAGCCGACAAAGAGGCGACGCCGAGGACGCTGCCGTCAATGGGTCGAGATGATGGTCGCGAGTGAGATCAACGATTGCAGTTGAACGTGTAAACGACTGCTTTATCGTCGCTTTCCTCTCCGCCCAGAGCCCGGTACAAGGCGCGCGCCGGGTCGTTGTCTACCTCGGTCGCCACCCAGGCCTCCGCACAACCGAGGTCGCGGGCGGCCTTCAGCAGGCACGAGACCAGGGCTTTACCGATGCCCCGCCGGAGGTAGGCGGATGCGACCCCGACTTCATTGACAAACATCTGCAGCGGCTTGTCCGGGTGACGGTAGGTGAGAGCGCTGGCCATGCCCACGACCGTGTCCCGATGCAGCGCTACCGCGATCACGCTGTTCGAATCGGCGAGAAAGGCCTCGGCGTAATCCCGGCGGACCGGGGCGTCGAATACGTCGTCATCGGCACGCATTAGCACGTCCGCCTCGCTGCGCGATAGCAGGCGAACTTCGATGTCGTCGATTCTTGTCACCGGGATCGAATCGGGCGAAGGCGCGACGGAGCCATAGCACCCGGCTCGACCGACGCGCCTAACGCAATTTGCGCAGCCAGCGCCATTTGTGTTCCGCATACGGCGCATAGCGCAAGGCGACGTCGGGCCACCAGCCGCGTTTCATCACGGCTTTCATGTGGCTGAATGTGCGAAAACCACGCTCCCCGGAATAGGCGCCCATGCCGCTTTCGCCGACGCCGCCGAACGGCAGCTCAGGTACGATCATGAACATCATCGTGTCGTTGATGCAGACGTTCCCGGCGCTGACGGCCTCCAGGAACCGGTGTTCGGCAGCATGGTTGTCGGTAAACAGATAGGCCGCAAGCGGCTTGTCACGTTCGCGAATGAAGTGCAGGGCTTCGGCCTCGTTACGAACCCGCAGCACCGGCAGGATCGGCCCGAAGATCTCCTCCTGCATCGCCGGGCTGTCGTCGCTGACATGCGTGAGTATTGTCGGGGCGATGTAACGCTCTGCAGCGCTCGTTTGCCCGCCGAGCACGACGGTTCCGGAGCCGAGCAGGCGCGAGAGCCGTTCGAAATGGCGGGCGTTGACGATGCGGCCGTAGGACAGCGACTGCAACGGATCGTCGCCATACATGTCGCGAACGGCCTCTTGCAACAATGGCAGCAGGCGCGCCTCCGTCTCGGCGTCGGTGAGGAGGTAGTCGGGCGCGATGCAGGTCTGCCCCGCGTTGGTGAATTTGCCCCAGGCGATGCGGCGTGCGGCAACCTCGAGGTCCGCGTCGGGGAGGACCAGGCAGGGACTCTTGCCGCCGAGTTCGAGCGTTACAGGCGTGAGATGCTTCGCGGCCGCCGCCATCACGATGCGACCGACGCGAGCATTGCCCGTATAGAGGATATGGTCGAAGCGCGACCCCAGGAGTGCTGTCGTCTCGGCGACCCCGCCCTCGACGACGCGGACGCAGTCCGCATCCAGGAATTCCGGAATGCGGCGGGCCAGCAGGGCGGAGGTCCTCGGCGCGAGCTCCGAGGGCTTGACCATCACGCAGTTGCCCGCCGCAACAGCGGCCGCAAGCCCGGCGAGCGTGAGCTGCAGGGGATAGTTCCAGGCGCCGATGATCAGCACCGCGCCGAGGGGTTCGGGCATCACCCAGCTGCGTGCCGGCTGGGCAATCATCGGCGTATGCACGCGGTGCGGCCGGCTCCAGCGCCCGAGATGGCGGCGGCAGTAGGCCGCATCGCGAGCCACGGTCGCGATCTCGGTCATCCACGTTTCCTGCGGCGGCTTGCCGAGGTCGTCGCGCAACGCCGCGATGATCTCTTTCTCGCAGTCGCCGAGCAGCGTCTCGAGCGCCGACAGCTGCGCCGCGCGCCAGGCGAGCGACTGAGTCCTGCCGCCTTCGAACGAACTGCGCAGGTTGCGCAGGTCGGCCGCGTAATCCGGCGCCAATGCGGCCACAGGCTGTGCGGTGTGGATTGCGGTCTCGCGCATTTACTTCCTTGGCGTCTGTTCGGTTGAACCACCCCGGGCTACGATGGTCTGCATCAGGCGTCTCTCGAAGCGAAGCCATTCTCGCACACTTTCCAGCCATCCTGCGGAGGGCCATTTGAAAAAGTACTTTCGTATTGCGGGCTTTCTGCTGGTTGCGTTCGTCAGCGGCGCCAGTGCTGCCGACGATGCCCCGACGCGCGTCGACATACCCTACGAGATGTTCCGGCTCGAGAACGGTCTCACCGTGATCGTGCACAGTGACCATGCCGTGCCGACCGTGTTCGTCGGCATGTGGTATGGCGTCGGATCGAAGGACGAACCGGAGGGCAGGACGGGATTCGCGCACTTGTTCGAGCACCTGATGTTTCAGGGCACCGAAAATCGTTCCGGCGAATACTTTTCGCCGTTCACCGACGCCGGCGCGACCAGCATGAACGGGACGACATCGGAAGATCGCACGAACTACTATGCGACAGTCCCGACCGGTGCGCTCGACATGGCACTGTGGATGGAAAGCGACCGCATGAGTTACCTGCTTGGCGCGGTAACCCAGGAGGCTCTCAACGAGCAGCGCGGAGTCGTAAAGAATGAAAAGCGCCAGGGCGAGACGCGCCCGTATGCGCAGATGACCGACAGGATCCGTGAAGGCATCTATCCGCCCGGGCATCCGTATCGTCACTCGGTCATCGGCTCGATGGCGGATCTCGACGCGGCGACTCCCGACGACGTGAAGGACTGGTTCCGAACCTATTACGGTGCATCGAACGTCGTATTGGTCCTGGCGGGAGACATCAGTGCCGAGGCGGCGAAGGAGAAGGTGACCCGGTATTTCGCTTCGGCACCCGCGGGCGAACCGCTGACCTATCCGCAGGAATGGGTTCCCGAGCTCGATGGCAATCGCACCGAAATCATGTATGACGAGGTGGGCCAGATACGTATCGCGCGGGTCTGGCTCATGCCAGGAGTTAACGACAGGGATGCCGCGCTCATGTACCTGGCGAGCCAGACGCTGGCCGGCAATAAGAATTCGCCCCTGCAACGCGTGCTCGTCGACGACCTCGAACTCGCGACGTCCATATACGCCGCGCCCGTCGCCAAGGTCATGAGCGGCGAGTATCACCTCTACCTCGACCTCAAGCCAGGAGTGCAGCCGGAAGCCGTGTTGCCGGTCCTCGACCGTCTGCTGGCCGAATACCTGGACGCCGGTCCGGACGCCGAACAGCTCGAGAATGCCAAGTTGGCAATCGACATGGCGATCCTCGGCGGACTGGAGCGATCCTCGTCGATCGGGACGGTGCTCGCCGAGGGCTTCCTGTATTCCGATGATCCACTGCACGTCAACAGCGAGCTTGCCTGGATCGATGAGGCAACGCCCGCGGACGTGCAGGGCGCCGCCGAGCGCTGGCTCTCGCGTGACTACTACCAACTTTCGGTCCTGCCGTTCCCCGAGTACCGGTCGGCCCGCGACCCGGTCGACCGCAGCAAAGTGCCGGCTGCTCCCGCCACCGATGTGGAAATCGTCTTTCCAGCCATCGAAACCGCGACGCTAGCCAATGGCATCAAGCTGGTGATCGCCAAGCGCGACAGCATTCCGCTCGTCGACGTCGTGCTTCGCATCGGTTCGGGCCAGACAGCGGCGCCGCGGGATGCGCATGCGCTCGCCGACTTCGTTTCGATGATGGCCGACAAGGGCACTCGCGAATATGACGCCAACGAGCTTGCTGCAGCCCGCGATCGTCTCGGCATGGCCGGGCAACTCTCCGCTGGCCTCGAGGACAGCACCTACGGCTTCCGCGTTCTGCGCGAGAACCTTGCCGAATCGCTGGCGGTAGCGGATCAGATCCTGGGCAATCCCACTTTCCCGGAGGAGGAACTCGCAAAACTCAAGGTGCAGATATCCGGTTACCTGGCCACGCTGCAACGTGCACCCTCGAGCGCGGCCGGGAGCGTGTTCGAGCAGGCGGTGTTCGGCGAAGGCAGCCCGATGGACGCCGTGTGGACGCTCCGCAGCCTGGATGCAATCGATGGCGAGAGGCTGCGTGCCTTCCACGATGCCGAATACGCACCGGACAACCTCTCTATCTACATGATCGGCGACATCGACCTCGAGACAGCGACGGCCGCCGTCGCGGCAAGCTTCGGCCGCTGGCAAGGCAAGTCGGAAAGCGGCCGCCGTCCTGTCGGAACGGCTCCGGCACCTGCAGCAAGAGTCATCCTGATCGATCAGCCCGGGGCGGCGTCGAGCACCGTCCTTGCGGGTCACGCCCTGCCGCCGTGGAATCCGCAGTCCGCCGCTACGCTGGACATCATGAACCGCATCTTTGGCGGCGGATTCGAATCACGCCTGAATATGAACCTGCGCGAGGACAAGGCCTGGTCCTATGGCTACGGATCCGCTATTGCCTCCACGCTGTCCGGCGACCAGCTGTTCACGATGGAAGGCCAGGTGCAGACGGAGATGACCGCCGCTGCAATGCAGGAGATACGGGAGGAATACGCGGCCTTCGCTTCGACCGAGCCGGCGACCGACGTCGAATTCGAGCGCGCGAGGACCAACCGCATCCGCTCTCTGCCCGGACAGTTCGATACGAACCGCGGTTTCCTGGCGAGCATCGTGGCATCCGACAGTTACGGCTTGCCATTTGACTATGCGGCCGGGCGGGGCGACCGTTATGCCGCCGTGTCGCTCGCAGACGTGCGTGAACAGGCGCGCACGCTGTTCGACGCCGACGAACTTGTCTGGGTGATCGTCGGGGACCTCGCAAGCATCGAGGATTCCGTGCGAGCGCTCGGCTTCGCGCCCGTCGAGGTCTGTGATGCGTTCGGAAAGCGGGTACGCTGAAGACCGAAAGCGGGTAGACTGCGGTCTCCGACCGATTAGGGGAGAATAACAATGAACCTGGATTGGAAGTGGATCGCGTTCGGCCTGTTGATCATGCTCGGGCTGAGCATCGTGGCCGGTATCGTTCTGGCCGCCGTCATGGGCAATCAGCTCGAGGGCGTCACGAGTCCCGACCAGATCACATTGACCTCGGGGCAGATGACGCTGGCTGCAGTGCTGAATTTCCTCGCATTTGCCGTCGGGGGCTACATCGTCGGATTGAAGTCGGTGGGACGTACGATCGTGGAACCGGGTATCGCCGCAGCGATCGCCGTGGCCGGCGCGCTGCTGATCTCGGGAAATTTCACCGTGGGTAACCTGCTGGTGGGTGGACTGGTGCCGTTCCTCGCCGGCTTGCTCGGCGGCTGGCTGGGCGAGAAGCGCCAGGCAGGACGCACACCGGTCGCCTAAGCGCGGCGCCTCGCGCAAGCCACGTCCCGCAAACGGGATTTGCAAGTTGTGCTGCGACTGATACAGGGGTTGCCGGACGGCGTGCTCGGCGTCGACGCCGTCGGTAAGGTCGAGGCGAACGACTATCGTGACGTTCTCGTGCCCGCGATTGAGCGTGTCCTGGCACGACATTCCAAAGCCCGATTGCTATACGTGCTCGGCCGCGAGTTCGACGGCTTCAGCGGGGCGGCAGCGTGGCAGGACGCGAAAGTCGGCATGAAACATTTCACGGATTTCGAGCGCGTCGCCGTCGTCACTGACGTGGACTGGATTGGCGGCATGGTCAAGGCATTCGGCTTCGCGCTGCCGGGCGACGTCGAAACCTTCGGAGTCGACGAACTCGAGGACGCAACAGCCTGGATCGTCGAACCGCGGTCGCGCGGGAAACTCGAATTCAAGCTCGATGAAGAGCGGGGCGTGCTGATCCTGACACCCCGGGACGAACTGGAGATCGGCGACTTTGATCGTGTGTCGGCGGCCATCGATCCGTTCATCGAAAGGTCCGGCGGTTTGCGCGGCCTCGTGGTCGTGGCCGAGGAATTCCCGGGCTGGGACAACTTCGCGGCGCTGACATCGCACTTTCGATTCGTACGCGACCACCATGCCAGAGTGCGACGCGTGGCGCTGCTAACATCGAGCCGATTCCTTGCCGTCGTGCCCCGGCTAGCAAAGAACTTCGTCGCCGCCGAGATCCGGCACTTCGACATGGCGGACTACGAAAAAGCACTGGCCTGGGTCAGAGACTAGCAGTAGCCGTTTGATACAAAACTGTCACCAAAAATTAAGGGGGCCTGTAAGAATCGCCACTTAACTTGTTCAGCTACTTGCATGGACTTTGCAAAGGATGGCTGAACACGTGCCGCTAAACTACCGGTCGTTATGGCTGTCGGACGTCCACCTCGGCACCCTGTCGAGCCGCGCGGAAGACCTGCTTGACTTCATAGGCGCCATCAATGCCGAGCGCATTTATCTCGTCGGCGACATCATCGACCTGCAACGCATGAAATCGCGGCCCCGCTTCCCCGATCTGCATCTGCGCGTCGTTGCGAAATTCGCGAGGCTCGCCGCCGCTGGAACCGAAGTCCTGTACATTCCCGGCAACCACGATCACGAATTCCGGAGATTCGCTCCGCCGACGAATGATCGAACGCTTCAGGCATTGATAACTGTACCAGTGCAGGAAGACCACGATGGCGGTGATCACGGAGGCCAGGGCAGCGAGCGCGAACGATGTCGACATGCGCGGAGCCTAGCAGCGCGCCCGTTGCAATCTGATTACGAGCGCTTGACAGAAATACGGCACGGCATCAAGCGAAAATCGTCGCCGGGTGCTCCAGCATTTCCTTGAGTTCCTGCACCATGGCGGCGGCATCGTAGCCATCGACGAATCGGTGATCGAACGACGTCGAAAGATTCATCATGAGCCGCACGGCGATCTGGCCGTTCAGCACGACCGGTCTCTCGACGGCGCGATTGACGCCGATAATGCCGACTTCGGGCAGATTGATGACCGGCGTCGATGCAATCCCGCCGAGCTTGCCGAGGCTCGTGATCGTGATTGTTGATCCGCTGAGCTCGTCTTTTTTCGCGCTGTTGTTGCGCGCCGCGTCTGCAACGCGCCGCATTTCCGCAGCCAGGTCCTCGAGGTTGCGGCTTTCGGCATGGCGGACGACGGGGACCTTGAGGCCGTCCGGTGTCTGTGTCGCGATGCCGAAATGCACGGCCTGATGCTGGAGTATGACGTTGCGGTCCTTGTCGTAGGTGGCATTGCATTGCGGGAAGCTATGTAGCGCACGCACCAGCGCCAGACCCAGGAAAGGCAGCAATGTGAGCCGCGCTTCCGTGGCTGCTTTCTTCCCGTTGAGATGCTGCCGCAGCGCCTCGAGTTCGGTGATGTCCACTTCCTCGACATAGGAGAAGTGCGGAATTTCCCGTTTCGCAGCCGCCATGCGCTCCGCGATGATCCGGCGCAGGCCGATGACCTTGATTTCCCGGGGCCCGGCACTGCTGCGGGCGGGCCGCGCCGGCTCGTCGGCCTTGCCGCCGACGTGGGCCTCGAAATCCTGGCGCAGGATGCGGCCGTTGGCGCCGCTGCCTGCAATTCGTGCGAGGTCGATGCCCTGTTCCCGCGCACGGCGCCGGATTGCCGGCGAAGTGATGATACGGCCGGTCTCGCGTGTTGCGTCGCGCCTGCTGACTGCCGCGGCAGCATCGGCAGGATCAGCCGGCAGAGGTCCGGTCGTCGGTGCTTCGACGCCGCGGTCGGCCGGCGCCGCGTTGCCCGTTGTGTCGGTCTGGAACACCACGAGCGGGGCGCCCACAGCAACCATATCGCCCGGCTCGCCCGCGAGCTTCACGACCCGGCCGCTCACCGGTGACGAGACCTCCACAGCGGCCTTGTCGGTCATCATCGTGCCGACGACGGCTTCCTCCTCGATGACGTCGCCGACCTTGATGAACCACTCGCCGATCTCCGATTCGACCGTGCCTTCGCCGAGGTCCGGCAGCTTGAACACGTACTCGCTCATGCCACCGTCTCCATGACCTTGCGGATGCCGGCCGCGAGGCGCTTCTTGCCTGGGAAATACTGCCACTCGAACGCATGCGGGTAGGGCGTGTCCCAGCCGGCAACGCGCCCGATGGGCGCTTCCAGATAATAGAAGCATTCTTTCTGGATGGTCGCCACGAGCTCGGCGCCATAGCCGCCGAAGCGCGTCGCCTCGTGCGCGATCAGGCAGCGGCCGGTCTTCTTCACGGAATCGGTCATCGTCGGCAGATCGACGGGCGACAGCGACTTGAGATCGATCACCTCCGCATCGACGCCGGTCGCCTCAGCGGCCGCGACGGCGACGTGCACGAGGGTGCCGTAAGTCACGATGGTGAGCTCCGCGCCGGGGCGCACGATCTCCGCCTGGCCGAGCGGCACGGTGTAGTGCCCCTCGGGCACCTCGCCTTTCGGGTGCGATGCCCAGGATACCGCCGGCTTGTCCGGATCGCCGTCGAAGGGGCCGTTGTAGATGCGCTTGGGCTCGAAGAACACGACCGGGTCGTCCGATTCTATCGATGCAATCAGGAGTCCCTTGGCGTCGTAGGGATTGGACGGCATGACCGTCTTGATCCCGCTCACGTGCGTGAAGATGCCTTCGGGCGACTGCGAATGCGTCTGGCCGCCGCGGATGCCGCCGCCACAGGGTGTGCGGATCGTCACGGGTGAAAAGAAATCGCCACAGCTGCGGTACCTCAGCCGCGCGAGTTCCGAGACGATCTGGTCGAAGCCCGGGTAGATGTAGTCGGCGAACTGGATCTCGGCGATGGGGCGCAAACCGTTGACGCCCATGCCAATGGCGGTCCCGATGATGCCGCCTTCTGCGATCGGCGCATCGATCACCCGATGTTCCCCGTATTTTCTCTGCAGCCCGTCCGTGCAACGGAACACGCCGCCGAAGTAGCCGACATCCTCTCCCAGGATCACGACGTTCGGGTCGCGATCCATCATGATGTCCATCGCGGAACGGATGGCCTCGATCATGTTCATCTGCGCCATCAGATACCGCCTCCGTTGCCCTGGATATCGAGCATGCGCTGTCGCTGCAGCTCGAGCCTCTCCGGCGGGTCCGCGTACACGTCGTCGAACATGGTCACCGGATCCAGGAACGGGCCTTCGGTCATCGTTCCGTACTTTTGCGCTTCCTTCCAGGCGGCCAATACTTCCGCCTTCAGGTCCTCGACGAGCTTGTCGTGCTTGGCCTCGCTCCAGCGTCCTTCCGCGATCAGGTGCTGTTTCAGGCGCTCGATGGGATCGCCGAGCGGAAATGCTTTCCACTCGTCTTTCGGCCGGTACTTCGACGGGTCGTCGCTGGTGGAATGCGCGCCGCCCCGATAGGTCACGAGTTCGATCAGCGTCGGCCCGCCGCCGCGCCGTGCGCGATCGGCGGCCCACACGGTGACCGAATAAACCGCCAGCAGGTCGTTGCCGTCGACACGGATGCCGGGAATGCCTACACCCAGGCCGCGGCCGGCAAAGGAGCGTCGCTCGCCGCCAGCCGTTCCCTGGAACGTGGAGATGGCCCACTGGTTGTTGACCACATTCAGGATCACCGGCGCCTGGTACACCGCAGCGAAGGTCAGCGCATGGTGGAAGTCGGCTTCGGCCGTGCTGCCGTCGCCGAGCCATGCGGCGGCGATATGGTCCTCGCCCTTGATCGCGGATGCCATCGCCCAGCCGACCGCATGCGGGTACTGGGTCGCGAGATTGCCGGAAATCGAGAACACATTGCCTTTCTTCGAGTGATACATGACCGGCAGCTGCCGGCCCTTGCACATGTCGCGTGTGTTCGACAGGCACTGGCACATCATCTCGACGAGTTTCACGCCGCGATACAGGTACAGCCCCTGATTGCGGTACGAGGGAAAGCACATGTCGCCATGCCTGAGCGCCATGCCGGCCGCAATCGATACCGCTTCCTCGCCGAGCGCCTGGATATAGAAGGAGATGCGGCCTTGCCGCTGGATCTGCCACATGCGCTCGTCGAATACGCGGTTCAACAGCATCCAGCGTAGCGCGATCTGCAGCTTTTCCGGATCGAGATCCGGGTTCCACGGGCCTTTGGCGTGATGGTCGTCGTCGAGCACGCGCACGAGGCCTGAACTCAGGTACTCGACGTCGCGTAGCCGCGCACGGACGTTCGGCTTGTCGACAGCACCGGCCGGGCTCAGGTCGAGGTAGCTGAAATCCGGTTCGTCTCCCGGCCGCGCTGTCGGTCGGGGAATGTGCAGTCGCGATTTCTTGGCCATGCTTCCTCTCGTAGTCCGGGCCCGGTCTCAGGCCTTGGTGCCGGCTTCGGCGACGATCCGCCTCGCGAGTTCGTCGGCGATCCGGTTCGTCGGGCGTCCCGTCGCCGCCGCTTCCCGGAATATGTCCGACAGCCGTTCCGGGATGCGGTCGACCTCGCGGCGTACCTGCTCTTCGGAACTTTGGCCCAGGAACTCGTGTGCGACGCTGATGATGCCGCCGGCATTGATCACGTAGTCAGGGGCATACAGGATGCCGTGCTGTGCGAGGCGTTCGCCGTCCCGTTCGGTCGCGAGCTGGTTGTTCGCGGCACCGGCAACGACCTTCGCCTTGATGCGTGGAATGGATTCCGAATTGAATATGTTGCCGAGTGCGCAGGGCGCCAGTATGTCGACATCGGCAAACAGGATCTCGCGCGGCGATACGTGCCGCACGCCGTCCAGTTGCGTCGCACGGCGCAGGTTCTCCCGATTGACGTCGGCGACAATGACGGCGGCGCCGGCATCCCTGAGCAGTTTGCACAGATGCAGTCCCACGCTGCCGACGCCCTGCACCGCGATGCGCAGCCCCTCGAGCGTATCCTTGCCCAGCCGTGCTTTCGCCGCTGCACGCATGCCAAGGTAAACGCCGTCAGCCGTCCACGGCGAGGGATCGCCTCCGGCGCTGTTGTCCGCCTGAGGCAGGCCGGATACGTACGGCGTCGCCTCGCGAACGATGCGCATGTCGTCGATATTGATGCCCACGTCTTCGGCCGTGATATAGCGTCCGCCGAGGGAATCCACCGCACGGCCGAGGGCGCGGAACAGGGCCGCTGACTTCGGCGCCGCGTCGGTGGCGAGCATGACTGCCTTGCCGCCGCCGAATGGCAGGCCCGCGACGGCGTTCTTGTAGGTCATGCCGCGCGACAGGCGCAGTACGTCGGTGATCGCGTCTCTGTCGGAGGCGTAGGTCCAGCGGCGACAGCCGCCTGCGCCGGGTCCGAGCGCCGTCGAATGCACTGCGATGACGGCGCGCAAGCCGCTCTTCGGCTCGTCGAAAAAATGAATGGCTTCGTGGTGATCGAACTCGGGATGATCGAAAACGCTCATCGTGCCCCCGGGGCGCCGTCGGATCCGCGCTCAATATACTCCCCGGATCCCGAAAATTGCTTGCGATTTGATTTGCCGTTTCGCTCGGAAACGCATAATTTATGCGTAAACGTCCTCCAGACGGTTAAGAAATGCAGAAACCGGCAATCGATCAGATAGATCGCCGCATCCTGGGCCTGCTGCAGAAGGAACCCGGCATCAATGCGACGGCGATCGGCGATCGCATCGGCCTGTCGCAGTCCGCCTGCTGGCGCCGCATCCAGCGGATGCGCGAAGACGGGATTATCCGCGAGCAACCGGTGCTCCTCGACCGCGAAAAAGTCGGCCTCAATACGATGGTGTTCGCGCACGTCAAGCTGACGTCCCACGGTCGCGGCAACCTTGCCGAATTTGCCGACGCCGTGACGGCATTTCCGGAGGTCCTCGACTGCTACGTCCTGCTCGGCAATGTCGACTTTCTCCTGCGCATCGTCACCGAGGACATCAAAGCCTACGAACAGTTCTTCTTCGAGAAACTGTCGCAGCTTCCCGGCATCCAGGAGGTCAATTCGAGCATCGTAATGTCCGACGTGAAGAATACGACGGTCCTGCCGATTTGACCGGGTGGCAGCCTAGCGCGACTGCAACGAATCGCGAATCTCGCGCAGCAGCAGGACTTCCTCGGCGGGTTCCGCCGGCGCTGCGGGCTTCTTCTGCTCCTCGCGTTTCAGGCTGTTGATGCCTTTGACGAGCAGGAATACCGCGAACGCGACGATCAGGAAACTGATGACGTTGTTGAGGAACAGACCGTAATTGATGGTCGCGGCCCCGGCTGCCTGTGCCTCGGCAAGGCTCGCAAAGTCGCCGCCCGAAAGATCGATGAACAGGTCGCTGAAGTCGATGTCGCCGATCAGCTTCCCGACGAGCGGCATGATGATGTCGTCGACGAGTGATTTGACGATCGAGGTGAAGGCCGCACCGATGATGATGCCGACTGCCATGTCGACCACGTTGCCGCGTACTGCAAACTCCCTGAACTCTTTGAGCATACCTGTCCCCTGTTGTCGTTTCCGGATTGGGTGGGCGGTAGTCGATGTATTTACCAAATTGGAAAAAGGATTGGTTGCGCGCCGGTGGCGGCAGAATAAATAAACCATTTCCGGGACCGGCGCATCTAGTGACCAAGGACTCCGGCGAAGGCTGCGGCGACAGGCGGGGATTCCCGGCGTTGGCCGAACCTTTGCCTTTGCCGTCGTCTAACATCCGGTACGGAACGCCATCGCCGTAACGACGACCCAAGGTCCGCGCAGACGGGCCGGTGCCGGCACGGGATTCGCTGCCGCCGGCATGAATTGGCGGCTGCCGGGCGGGTCCGGCGGGCCGGAACAGGGATATTCGTACGGGGACAAGCATGAAACGAACGAAAATCTGGGTGGCCGCCGCCGTGCTGGTCGCGGCCGGGGCCGTCGGCGCGGTCATGATGGGCAGCGCGGACAACGAGCTGACGGAAGTGGAAACGGCCAAGGTCAAGCTGGAGACGATCGTGCAGACCGTCGATGCCACGGGCCGCATACAACCCAAGACCCAGGTCAATATCAGCGCCGATGTCAGCGCGAAAATCATCGCCCTGCACGTCGAGGAGGGCGAGTGGGTCGAGAAAGGCACGTTGCTGGTCGAGCTGGATCGGGAGCGCTATGCAGCCGCTGTCGAGCTGGCCGAGGCCAACGTCCGCTCGGCCCAGGCGAACGCAAAGCTCGTTTCGGAGAACATGAACAAAGCCGAGAAGGACTACGACCGGGCCCGCGACCTGGTGTCCCGCAATCTCGAGTCCCAGTCCAACCTCGACACGACCAATGCGGCCTACCTCGTCGAGGTTGCGCGTTACGAAGCCGCCATCGACGTGGTCAACCAGGCACGCGCAGGCCTCAAGCAGTCGCTCGACGACCTGTCGAAGACCCAGATTTTCGCGCCGATGGCCGGCACGATCAGCGACCTGAACAAGGAAGTCGGTGAAATCGCCATCGGATCCCAGTTCCAGGAAGACGTGATCATGGTCGTCGCCGACCTGACCGCGATGGAAGCGCTGGTCAATGTCGACGAGAACGACATAGTCAACGTCAAGGTCGGGCAGACGGCGGCAATCGAGGTGGACGCGTTGTTCGGCGAAAAGCTGACCGGCGATGTGTACGAGATCGCGAACACCGCCACCAGGCCGAGCCCGGGGGCTGAGCAGCAACAGCAGAGCCAGAAGACCGAGTTCGAGGTGAAGATCGCCATCACGAGCGACATAAAGCGCCTGCGGCCCGGCATGACGGCCAGTGCCGAGATCTCGACGGAGACAAAAGACAACGTCGTTGGGGTGCCGATCCAGAGCGTCGCCGTGCGCACGATCGACCAGCTGGCGATGGAGGGCGAGGAGGTCGAGGACGCCGAAAAGCGCTTTACGGCGGACGAGGACGGCTTCGTGGAGATCGTGTTCTGCGTCGAGGACGGCAAAGCCGTGGCGCGCCAGGTCGAAACCGGCATCCAGAGCGACGAAATGATCGAGATCAGGTCCGGCGTCGACGACGGACGAGACCGTCGTCACCGGCAGCTATCGCGCCATTTCTACCGATCTCGTCAACGGCGCGGCCGTGACGATCGCCGACGAAGTCGGACAAGCGGGAAGAAGCCTGAATGGCCGCTCGCGGCGGCGCGCGACCCAGGCGCCGACAGCAGCGTGCCTGCGGCTCCGCGACGTCGTCAAGACCTATGTCATGGGCAGCGAGGAGGTGCATGCGCTGTCGGGCGTCAGCCTCGTGATCGGCGAGAACGAATACGTGGCAATCATGGGTCCGTCCGGCTCGGGCAAGTCGACCTTGATGAACATCATCGGCTGCCTCGACGTGCCGACCAGCGGTTTCTATTCGCTCGGCGGCGAATCGGTGGCCGACAAGAGCGAGGCCGAACTTGCCGACATCCGCAATCGCCTGATCGGCTTCGTCTTCCAGACCTTCAACCTGATACCGCGCTCGGACGTCCTGCACAACGTCGAGCTGCCGCTGATCTACGGCGGCATCGGCAAGGCCGAGCGACGCAGGCGGGCCGAGGAGGGACTCGCGCCGGTCGGACTGGCGAATCGCATGGCGCACCGGCCGAACGAACTGTCCGGCGGCCAGCGGCAGCGCGTCGCGATCGCCCGTGCGCTTGTATTCAATCCGTCGATCATCCTGGCCGATGAGCCGACCGGCAACCTGGATTCCCGCACCGGGGCCGAGATCATGCAGATGCTCGACGAGTTGCACGCGAGCGGCCAGACGATCATCGTCGTGACCCACGAGGACAATATCGCTGCACATGCCAGCCGGACGATCCTGCTCAGGGACGGCGAAGATCGAGAGCGACCTCTGCAACGCCAACCCGGTCCGCGCGCCATTGAGCGCGGCCCGCTAGCGAGAACCCGCGATGCGCGTATTTCTCGACATCGCGGAATCGCTGCGCATCGCCTTGTCGGCCATCATCGCGAACAAGGCGCGCGGCGCGCTGACCACGCTCGGCATCGTCATCGGCATCGTGGCCGTGACTACCACCATGACCGCTTCAACGGGCTGCATCCGCGTTCCGGGAAGGTGCTCTCGGCGGTCGGCGCCGACGTGATCTACGTGTCCCGTATGCCGTGGATCGTGATGGGCGACTGGTTCGTGTATCGCAACCGGCCGAGCATCAGCTCGATGAAGCTGAAGCGCTGCGGAAGCGTTCGCGGGCGCGCCATCGTCAATCCGACGATCGGTCAGACCGCGACATGAAGTATCGCAGACGACGTTATCGAGTACGCGACGATCATCGGCACCACGGACAAGCAGTCGTCGTGTCGAGCCGCCTTCCGGAGACCGGCCGCTTCCTGATGCCTTTCGATGCAGTACCGGCGAACCGTCGTCGTGATCGGCACGAGGTCGCGAACGGCCTCTTCGGACGAGGCCGACCCGCTGAACAAGGAAGATCTGATCGGACCGTCGAATCGTGTCGCGTGATCGGCGTCTGGAAAAGCAGGGCAGCAACTCTTTGGTGGTCCCAATTTCGACCTGCAGGTTTTCATCCCGGTGTACCACGTTCGAGCGGAAGTTCGGCGGTCGTCAGTTCGGGCCGCGACGTCAATATCGCCGTCAAGGCGCCGAGCCAGGAGGCCTGCGCGGAGCTCGAGTACGAGGTCATCGGCGAGATGCGCAAGGTTCGCAACTGCGGCCGGGCGAGGAGGACAATTTCTCGATCAATAAGCTCGACTACGCTGGTAGACGCCTATCAACAACGTGATGGGCGTGGTGCTGCTCGTCGGCCTGCTGGTGACCAGCATCTCGTTGTTCGTCGGTGGCGTCGGCGTCATGAACATCATGTTCGTGTCCGGTCACCGAGCGAACGCGCGAGATCGGGATCCGCAAGGCGATCGGTGCGAAGCGCCGAAGCATCCTGATGCAGTTCATGCTTCGAGGTCGGCGATGATCTGCCTGTTCGGCGGGCTGATGGGCATCTGCCTCGCCTGGCTGGTGACCTACGGCTTGATTGCATCGCGACGCTGATGCCGGCCAGCATCTCTCGCCGCATCGTCGTCATGGCGCTGCTGATATCGCGATCGTGGGCGTGTTCGCCGGCTATCGTGCCGGCGTACAAGGGCGCCCGGCAGGACCCGATCGAGGCGCTTCGTTACGAATGACCCCGTCGGAGGTCTGAGATGCGTGGCTCGACACGCTCGTCATGTCGCTCAGGTCGATCCGCGCCAACAAGCTGCGTTCGTTGCTGACGCCTGTCGGCATCGTGCTCGGAGTCGCCTCGATCATCGGCGTGATGACGGCATTTCGGTGGTGCAGGCACGCTGGAAAAGGAAATGAGCGTGCTCGGCGCCCAGACCTTCCAGGTGCAGAAATGGCCCGCCGGGGCTTCACCAGCGACGAGGAGCGCCGCAAGGCGATGCGCCGCCCGCCGGTGACGCTCGGAAGACGCCGACGCGATTCGCCGGAACGTCGACGCACGTCGACAAGGTCGGCTCGGAGTTGTGGGACTTCGGCAGGACGTCCGCTATCGCGGCGAGTCGACCGAGGCCAACATCACCATCTGCGGCGGAGACCCGAATACTCCGAGAACAACACTCATTTCATTGAGCTCGGCCGCAACCTGTCGCAGATCGACGTGCGCGCCGCTCGGAAGGTGGCGGTCATCGGCTCGGCGCTCGCAGACCGGTTCTTTCCGTTCGACGACCCGATCGGCCGCAGGATCCAGGTGGATGGGCGCGAGTACGAGGTCATCGGCGTGTTCGCCCCGAAGAAATCCGCCTTCGGCGCCGGTTACGACAACTACGTGCTCATGCCCTTCACGGCCTTCATGCAGGTCTACGGCATGACCGATCCGGAGGGGCTACACACGTTCGGTCAATGTCACCGTGCGGGCAATCACGCCAGCGCTCGTCAACGACGCCATCGAGGAGACCCGCCACGTCCTGCGGCGGGTGCGCAACGTCAAGCCGGGCGACGAGGACAACTTCGAGTTCTTCAGCAGCCAGAGTCTGATCGACAATTTCAATGAAGTTACCGTGGGCGTGAAGATCGGCGCCTTCGTGCTCGGCATCATCGCCCTGGTCGTCGCGGGCATCGGCATCATGAACATCATGCTGGTGGCTGTCACCGAACGGACCAAGGAGATCGGCATCCGCAAGTCGATCGGCGCGAGGCGCAGCAGCATTCTCAGGCAGTTCCTGCTCGAGGCAGTGATCCTCTGCAACGTCGGCGGGCTGATCGGCGTGGCAGTGGGCTTCGGCCTTCGGCAACATCGTCGCCCTGTTCGCCTCCTTCGAGGTGTCGGTGCCGATGGAGTGGGCGGTGATCGGCCTGCTGTTCTGCTCCACGGTGGGCATCGGCTTCGGGATGCTTCCGGCGATCAAGGCGTCGCGGCTTGATCCGATCGAGGCGCTGCGCTACGAGTAGCGAGAGAAGCGCCACAGATCAGGTGCTATTCGCATGCTCATCGTGTTGTCTACGGTGAAGACGACGTAGCGCTTGCCAGCGTCCTGCAGATTTTCGGAGATTCATAAGGACTCCCGACACGCATGATGATGTCGCAAGTTGGACGGGGACCATCCAATCAGTCGACATCGTGGGGCAAGGTAACCATCATGAGTAACAACCGGGTAGCCAGACGAAACTCTGGAAGTGGCGCTCGCGCAGGTGGAGCGACTGCTCGTCGCCGACGCCGGGCTCGCTGCGGAACAAGCCGCGCAGATACTCGCCACCGCGCCAAGCCATCCCGTCGCGACGCTTTACCTCGGCATCGCGAAGCGTTTCTCCGGAGACGCTGTCGCTGCACTTGAGGTTCTCGAGCCGCTGGCTCGGTCCCGGCCGGGCTGGGCCAGTCTTCAATATGAACTTGGCCGGGCGCATGGCGCCGCCGGAAACGTCGGGTACGCTATCGCCGCACTCCGCCGCGCGGTGGAGTCGCATCGAGACGCGCCGACCATTGCCGGGCCGAGTCGCGAACTGTTGTTTTTGTGCAAATAGACGGCCAGGGTACTCGGCAAACAAGAACTTTTTGGAATATATGTTGTTGTTTTTTGGTTTTGATGGTGGGTTCGACTAAAATCTGGTTATTAGCCGCAGTTGCAAAAGCAACAAAAAAGCAGCGCGGTTTCGATTGCATCAGGCATAAGGGGGCAAGATCATGAAAAAGCATGGCGACTCCACGCTGCCGCGGCGAGTGCTGATCACGTTGACGGGCTGCGCGACTGTATTTGCGGCGTTCACTGCGACGGCGCAGGATCAAGAGCAACTTGAAGAAATAATTGTAACCGGATCGATCATCAAGCGTGCCGAAACCGCGTCAGCATCGCCGGTCACGGTTCTGTCCGCGGAACAACTCGATATCCGCGGAATCAACACGATTGCGGAAGCGGTTGTGCTTCTGCCCGCGAACAACGCGGGCACTATGAACAGCTCGTGGTCCACCTTTGGTTTTGCAAAAGGAGCGTCGGCGGTATCGCTGCGTGGTCTGACCACCTCGGCAAGCCTGACCACGTTCGATGGCCTGCGCATGGCCCCGTACCCGTTGGGTGATGACGGCCGTCGCAACTTCGTCGACCTGGGTACCATCCCGGACTACTACACCTGGATCGAAGTCCTGAAGGACGGCGCCTCCTCTACCTATGGCGCCGACGCCATCGCCGGCGTGGTCAACGTGATCACCAAGAAGGAAATCCAGGGCTTTCACTTCAATGGTTCGGCTGGCGTTTCCCAGGAAGGAGACGGCGACGAGTATCGTGGGGATATCACTTGGGGTGTTGGCGATCTGGAGGCAGACGGCTGGAACTTCTATGTGAACGGGGAACTCCAGCAGAGCGACTCAATCGCTGCCAAGGAACGTTCGAAGTTCGGCTCCTGGGACTGGACCGATATCTGCAACGACAGCGGTGGCTGCCGACAACACCAACCCCAACGGTCTTCAGGCCGATGGTCACCTCGGGGGCGTTACCTCCTCCATGCAACCCATGGTCCGCCCGGTTGACGCAGACTTAGCTGCTACAGACAACTGGCAGCTCATCGACCCGAACGGGGGCTGTACCGCGACCGATTTTCTGATCGAGCGCAACCCGACCAATGCGGCGGACATCGGGCTGACGGGTCCTGTCTGCGAGAACGACCTTTTTGGTTCGCTGGTCAATATTTACCCGAAAATCGAACGAAGTGGTCTGAACCTGCGCGGCACGTTCGAGGTGGGAGATCGTGCGGAAGTCTACGTCATGGCCAACTACTACAATGTGGCTACTTCGGAGTCCGGCGGCACGCCTACCACTTTCACCGCTCTCACTACGCCGGGCGGCCCCGATGTGGTGCAGGTGGGGCTTGCCCCGTTGATTTTGCCGGTGTACGTCTGCCCGCTTGGCGCGAATGGGTATGAATTGTGTGATGCCAGCAACGGCGTACTGAACCCCAACAACCCGTTTGCGGCTGCCGGTCAGGAGGCGCAAGTTCTTTATCGGCTGCCGGTTGCACGTACAACGGACACCGATACCGATTCGTACCGCTTTGCCGCCGGTATCAGCGGAACCTTCGGCAACGAAGATGAATGGGACTACTCGGTCGACGTGGTGTCCGGGAAAGTTTCAATGGACCTGAAACTGACCGGTTATCCCATCCCACGTCGCATACTGAACTCCGTTTATGACGGTACGTTCAACTTCGTCGATCCGCGACAGAACTCACAGGCCGTGTGGGACTATGTCGCACCTCCGGTCACGAATCGAAGTACATCTTCCATTGACCAGATCCAGGCAACGCTCGCCAGGTCATTGTTCGAATTGCCGGGCGGCGAAGTGATTGGGGCGGTTGGTGTTGCTTATCGCGAAGAAGAAGTGGACGCACCGAGCGCCAACGGACCGAAATCAGATCCGTATGAGCGCTATATCGGCATAAACACGGTCGCGGCGTCCGGCAACCGAGATGTCACGTCGGCTTTCTTCGAGATTGATGTGCCGGTTGTCGACATGTTGACGTCAACGTGTCGGACGCTATGACGACTATTCGACGGGCCAGAGCAACTTTTCACCCAAGATCGGCGTGCAATTTCAGCCGATTGACATGATCAAGCTGCGTGGTACCTATTCCGAGGGATTCCGCATCCCGAGCTTCAACGAAGCATTCGGAGCCCCCACGACCGGCTACATCAGCCAGCAGGTCACCGACCCCGCGTTTTTGGCAGCACACGGCAACAACGCCTACGCAAGCCAAACGTATAGCATCGGCCTGACTGCCTCCGGCAATCCTGCGCTTGACCCGGAAGAGTCAACATCCTACACCGGTGGCATCGTTTTCGAACCGGCAGAATGGCTGAGTCTCACCCTGGATTACTGGCATATCGAGGTCGAAAGTCTGATCAGCGGTGCTGACTACGCTCCGGCTATTGATCTGTACTACGAGAACAATGGCGTCGTGAATCTGGAGGGGATCACCGTCGTTCCGGGCGTGCCGGATCCGGATTTCCCGGATGCCTTGCCACTGCTCGGCTTCATCCAGTACTCTTATCAGAATATCAATTCAGAAATTGCGAGCGGCATAGATCTGGGCGTGAACTTCACGCTCGAATTTGGCGAGGTCATTTTCAACAGCAATCTTGAGATGTCTCACTTCGAAGAACTGTCGAAGACGATCGAAGGCGTCAAGCAGAAATATGAGGGCACACTCAGTCCCTGTGACGTGACCTCCTGCTCGGGTGCTCCGGATTTGCGCGCGACCTGGATGAACTCGGTCATTTGGCGCGACCTTACCCTCGGACTGACGGCAAATTACACCGGCGACTATGACAACGCATCGGTAGACTACGGTGGTGTGAAAGGCGATTGCGATGCAAGTGCTTTCGCTTCCGTTTATCTGTATGACGATGGTACGCCATATAAGTGTACTCACGACGCCTATCTCGACTTCGACTTCTCTGCGAGCTACCAGCTCAATGACGATATCCAGATCTTTGCCAACGTGCTGAACGTGTTTGACACTGAACCGGAATTCGACCCGGCGGCGGCTTACTTCCTGTATGGCTTCAATCCGTCCTGGGAACTGAACGGTTGGCGCGGTCGTTACTTCCGCGTCGGCGCGCAACTTACTTTCGAATAATAGGGAATATTGAGAGTAAACCGGGCGGCCCCACACGGGGCCGCCCTTTTTCTTCATTCGCCGGTCGGAGTTCGCCTGTCCCGGGGATCGGGGCGCGCACTTTTGACTTCAGCGATCCCTACGCCACTCCGCAGGAGGTCTGGAACCCGAGTTTGATCCGTCGGCGGCCTACGGCCTCTACGGATTCAACCCGGCGTGGGCGGGCCCCAATATCATGGGCCGTTACTTCCGCCTCGGCGCCAAGCTCGACTTCTAATACAGCAGCATTTGGCAAGAAACGAAGGCGGCTCCGGGAGGGGCCGCCTTTATTTCTTGGTGTGCGGGGAAGGCCGCACTCATCCGTCGGTGCAGGGCTGCCACGATTTGTGGCAGCCCTGCCACAAAATAACCTCCGTCGAGGTGCCTTGCCATATAGCTAACCGTACCGAAATACCGGCCGGCTTCAATGACAAAACTCGCTGTAATTCATTGTTTTTGCAAATGATTAAACCGCCGGGTTAGGAGGCACCCGCATAACAAAAAGATCTGAACCATTTTCGCTTTCCTGCCTAGCATAAGGGTTGTGGTTATTCCGCATACTGCTATGATACGCCGGCCTAACACGTTGACTCCAATAAGGGGGAGCTGACTTTATGAACGTTATTCAGTATTGGCGAAAACTCGGCTTTGTAGTTGCGATTACATTGACGCTTGCCTTCCAGGGGGCGCTCGCCGCCGGGGGAGGAACAGGCAACATCGTGGGATCGCTGGAGAATCAGTCCAGCGGAAGTTATACCGTGAACGCAACGGATGAAACGACCGGCCGGTCCCGCGACGTCACTGTCGATGCGGATGGTGGTTTCCGGTTTTCTCAGATGCCGGTCGGCACGTATGTGCTGAGTGTCAGTCGCGACGGTACAGTCGTAGCTCGGGACACTTTCATGGTGGAGCTTAACGGCACAACTACAGCTCTCTTTCCGCTGTCAGATTCCAACCTGGAAGAGATCGTAGTTACTGCTTCGGCAACTACCCACGATACCTACGCGACGGACTCCGGTCTCGTACTCGGCGAGCAGGAAATCGACGTGATGCCGATCCCACGAAACATAACGGCCGTGTCATTGCTCGCACCGGGTGTGATTCTGGGAGACAGCAAGTTCGGACTTAGCGGTGGCATTGGCTTTGCATCGTTTGGTGGCTCATCGATCTCTGAGAACTCCTGTTACATCAATGGCCTGGAAGTAACCAACACCAGCCAGGGACTTGGTTGCGGCGAGGTGCCTTTCGAGTTTTATGAGCAGTTCCAGGTCAAGACCGGCGGCTATTCCGCGCAATACGGACGTACTACCGGCGGTGTACTTAATGCGGTAACCAAGAGCGGCAGCAACGATTGGGAATTTGGCGTTGGCGCGGCCGTTGAACCGAAATCCCTGTATGAAGAAGGCCAGATTTCGCGCGGCAGTCAGGGCGCCGGACGCGTGTTCCGCGATTCCACCAAAGACGAGAACGGCTTGTTCGAGTACTGGGTCACCGCATCGGGTCCGATCATCAAGGACAGACTTTTCGTCTATGCGATCGTTAATCCCAGGGATACGGATCACAACTTTTCGAACTAC
Source organism: uncultured Pseudomonadota bacterium (assembly GCA_963770585.1). Classification (GTDB taxonomy): domain Bacteria; phylum Pseudomonadota; class Gammaproteobacteria; order Steroidobacterales; family Woeseiaceae; genus UBA1847. The sequence goes on from CAVYQH010000002.1 coordinate 23,493, forward strand.
GTAGGTACTTCGGAAAACAACCCTGATACCGAGTATCGCAAGATCGAGGCCTCGGGCTCCGACAATTTATTCTGGGGTGGAAAGATCGACTGGGACATCACCGATTACCACCGTCTGAGCGCTTGGGGATACTCAAACAGAAACGACGGCACCGACACGCATTACGCCAAGGATCCCGTAACCAACGAAATCAGCTCGACCCCGAACGCGGTTTTCACCCGCATGCGTGGCGGCGAAGCGATGGCCTTGAGTTACACCGGGACGTTTTTCGACTCCGTGACGGTTTCTGCCATGTTTGGAGAGATAGAGACCCAATATACGAACCTCCCCGACGACACGGAAAGTTGCCCGACCATTTCCGACACCCGCGTACCCCCGCTTCAGAATCCGGCCAACATAATTCAAGGTTGCGGGCCGGGCGGTGCCTACGGCGACAACGTGGACACCAACGAACAGCTTCGTCTGGACGTCGAATGGGCGGTGGGCGATCATCTTATCCGCGCTGGCTTGGACGAGCAGACTCGCGACACGTTGCACCTGACCCAACCGATTGGCGGCGCGAGCTGGACGTACTCGACATTGGCGGACGACGCCACCATTCAAGGTACGGCCGGCCCGCTGTTCACGAATACGACCGGCGCGGATATGGAAATTGCCCGTAATCGCATCTTCAGCAATGCTAATTCCGGTGGCCAGTTCTCGAGTGAGTTGACGGCTTATTACGTAGAAGACGAATGGTCGGTCACTGACAACATAGTCCTGTACTTGGGCGCTCGCCAGGATTCGCTCACCAATATCGGCGGTACCGGGGTCGCATTTGCCGATTTCGACCAGGATTGGGCGCCGCGCCTGGGTTTGAGTTGGGATCCGGTCGGTGACGGCCAGAACAAGATCTACAGCACCTGGGGCCGGTACTACCTGCCGGTGTTGAATAACACCAACTACCGCGTAGCAGCAGGCGTCCGTGATACGCGGACATACTATACGTATACCGGCGTCGATCCCGTTACCGGCGCACCGACTGGAGCCGTAGGCGTAAACGGCAACGATGCCAATTCGACGGTTATCAACTCGGATGGCAGCGCCGCACCGACGCAGCAACAGTTCCAGGCCCAGGAGGCGGACCCGTTCTACAAGGAAGAGTTCATCGTCGGCTTCGAGCATTATTTTGGTGACAACGATGCTCTCTCGATCCGCTACGTGAACCGCGAGGTTGGTGCGACCCTGGACGACTACTGTGGTCCGTATGCCAACGCGTTCTATTGCACGTTGGTCAACCCGGGATCGGGTGGCACATGGGAAGATACGGATGGTGTGGTTCGCTATCACTCGGCCGAAGAGTTGAAGCTGCCGGAGGGCGAAAATACCTACCATTCCGTACAACTGCAGTGGGATCACAGCGGCGACAGGACGAACATGACTGCCATGTATGTCTGGGCCCAGAGCCTGGGCAACTTCGAAGGCGCGGTTAAGTCGGATATCCAGCAGGCCGATGCGGGAATTACCCAGGACTTCGACTTCCCGGCACTCATGGATGGTGCTTACGGCTATTTGCCCAATGATCGCCGCCACGTCTTCAAGTTCTTCGGTAACTTCGGGATCACCGACAATCTGATCGCCGGATGGAGTTCATCAATCGCAAGCGGTCGGCCACAAAGCCTGTTCGGCCAGGGATACCCGGATGATGCAGCAGATGTGTACGGCTCATACGGCGATACCTTCTACTTGTACACGAACCAGTGCCCGGACACGAACTTGAACGGTGCCTGCGAACAGAGTGAGAAGATCTACGAGAAGAACACTCGTGATGCTGGCGGCAGAACGCCGTGGACCTTCACCCTGGATGCCTCGCTTTCGTACTATTTCGAATTGGCGGGTATAGACATGGAAACCAGCTTGCAGGTGTTCAACTTGCTGGACATCCAGGAAGCCACGTCAATCAACGAGCATGTTGAAGAATCCGAGGGCACATTGAACGAATGGTACGGTGCCACCTACACGTGGCAGCAGCCACGGCATGTGCGTTTGAGTGTTCAGGCGCGATTTTAAGCAATACGAATCGCATAATTTCGGTTACACGTAATTTGTACCCGGCAGTCGACGAAAGTCAGGACTGCCGGGTACATTTTTTTTGGGGCTTGCGAAGTTTGGGCAGGTTTTTCATTCCGGCTTGCGCTGCAGCTTATAGTCCGGATTGCTGATCGCAAGAATAGCGTCGCGACTTTCGATTTCTCAAACATCTACGCGCTACCAGCCTGACGCCGCACCTGCCGGCGTTCATGTCCTTTCCAAGGGCAATTGTTCTCAACGAATCCGCTCATTCCTCGCGAGCTGACCGAATTCGTAACCGTCGCCATTGAAGGCTCGCTCTGCATCTAAAATTGCCGAATGACGTACTGAAAGCCTGCTCGGTACGACCGGTCCGTGCATTTTTACGCCGACGATGGTCAGATTTGCTGGTTTTGCAAAGCGAAGGCGGTTTAGCGACATCACCTGTTCGAATATTGGGACGAGTGATTCGGCCCCGCCGAGGCAGCTGCACGAACCCTCCGGAACTGTGGGCGCGCGGACCTCCGCATGCTAGGCTACGACCCCTTTTTTTGGGTCCGTGGACCCGCCGCGGGAGGCAACAGCATGGCATTCCAGGACAATGGCTCCGCCACGTCGGGCGTGGAGGGCAGAAAACACCTCTATGTGAGACCGGAACTGCTGACGCCGGAGGTCCACGGCAGGCTGGGTTTTCGGCGCGCCGAGCGGCCGTTCGATTTCGTGCGCGGCACGATCGCGCTGCCGGTTACCACCGTCGAGTTCGCCCAGGTGCAACGGAATTTTCCGATTGTGTTTTCCGAACTCGACAATCCTATTCCGCTCGCCGTCATGGGATTGCCGGGCGGCGAGAATCTCTTCGTGGACGACAACGGACGCTGGGAGAAGACCGCCTATGTGCCCGGCTACATGCGCTGCCATCCGCTGGCGCTGGCGCCGCAGGCGGACGGGCGGGTCGCCGTGGTCATCGATGCCGCCGCGAGCTGTGTGAGCGCGGATCCGGAGTTTCCTTTTTTCGTCGACGGCAAACCGGGCCCGCGGACCGAAGAACTGATCAATTTCTGCGGCCAGTTCGAGGCGGAACGAAAGAAGACCCAGGAATTCTGCAAGCGCATGAAGGAGCTGGGCCTGCTGGCCGTGCAGCGCGTGGCCAGCAATCCCGGCGGGGACGATGAAACGCCGCTGGCGGATTTCGTTGCCATCGACAGCCGCAAGCTGGCATCCCTGGACGACGCGACGGTCGTTGAATTGCACCGCAACGGCTACCTGGCGCTCGCCTACCTGCAGTCCCAGTCGACGGACAACTGGCGCCGGCTGGTCGCGCTGCAGAAGCAACGACACAGCGCCTGAACGGCGCGCGGGAACGACCGGCGTAACGCCGCGCCGACTACTCCGGGATCTTTTCGTCGAGCAGCAGCGCGCGCACGAATTTGACCGGCGGCGATCCGAAGGACAGGACGGCGTCGTGGTAGCGGCGGAGCGTGAAGTCGTCGCCCCAGGCACGCTCCACCGCTTTGCGCATCTCGATGTGCTCCTGGTAGCCGACGAAATAGGTCGACAGCTGCGCCGATGTCAGCTGCGCCCGGCGCCATTTGCCCGCCGCCTCGCGTTCCTCCTGAAAACTGCCTTCGATCATGAGTTTCATGGCCTGGTCCTCGGTCATCCCTTCGACATGGATCGCCGAATCGATGATCGCGTTCGTGACGGAGCGCAGGTACCACTTCAGGTTGATGATGCGCATGAGCGGATCCTGGTCGAGGTAACCTTCGTCGATCATCATGCGCTCGGCATAGACCGCCCAGCCCTCGACAAAGGTCCCCGACCAGAGAACGCTGCGTAGCGCGGACGGGTAGCGGTTCGACAAGGCCAGCTGCAGGTAGTGGCCGGGTACGCCCTCATGCAGCGTAAGGTCCTGGATCGAATACTCGTTGTATTCGCGCAGGAAGGACCGGACCTGTTCGTCGCTCCAGTTTTCCGGCAGCGGCGCCACTGCGTAGAACGCGCTCTGCCCTTCGTCGAGCGCGCCCGGAGGATCGAGATACGCCACGGACACGCCACGCTGAAACTCCGGCATGACGATGATCTCCACGGGATCATCCGGCATTTCCACGAGGTTCTTTTCGACGACAAAATCTGTGGCCTGCTGTAATGCGAGCTTCGCGGAGTCGACAATGCCATCGGCGGGCGGCAGGTGCTGATAGGCCTGTTCCAGTACCGCGCGGATGATGGCCTGTTTGAACGCTTCGTCTGGGTTGTCGGGAAAATAGGTGTACGGATGCTCGTCCGCGTAGACCTCACGTGCGATGAGATACATCTCGTGTCGTACCCGCTGGTATTCGTGTTCGGCGCGTGCCTGCACATCTCGCCGGCCCAGCGACGAATTGAGTGCGTACGCAAGCTTGCGGTCATAAAGCATCGCGCCGATGCGAAACTCGCCCGCCGCCTGCGGTAATAGCTCGTTCTCGAGCCAGGCCTGCTGGTCGTCGATGGCCGTTCGCGCCGTTTCGATCGCTGCGTCCAGCCTCGCCCGATCGGTCGGTGCAAGCACTCCCGCTTCGGGCAGGATCATCGAGTCGATGATCGACATGATGCCGGCGTTCTGCTGGATCGCCGTTTCCGCGTGCGCTTTCGGCACCCGCGCCGGCGTCAGCGAGCTCCGGGCCTGGGCGAAGAAGCGGGGCAGCTGTTCGAGCCGCGCGGTCGCATTCCTGAGGCGGGTCTCCACGGGCGCGAAGTCCCGGGCCATGAGACCGTAGATCGAACTCCCAGCGAGGTTGGTATAGATGAGCGGATTCCATGCCCATTCCTGCAATTCCGTCAGCTGCCAGTGGCCGGAATCGAGTTCGTGGGCCAGGAGTCGTGCATCCACCTGGTTCGCGCGGGTCAAGTCGTCGAAATCAATGGCCGCGAGCGCCTTCCGGTAGCTTTCGTACAATACTGCCAGGCGACCCCGCGCTGCATCGTCGACCTGGTCGAGACTGGCATCGGCCGAGTGATCCCCGATTGCCGTTGCAGCCACCGGCGAGAAACCGGGCAGGTCCGCGAGATAATCTTTGGCCAGGTTCTCGAATGCGCGGTCGGCGTCGGAGTTCGCCACCGCGAACGAAGGCAGCAGGCAAACCAGGACGATCAGGACTCGCAGCATCGGCGCATACCGTATTCGGCGGACAGGCGCCGAAGATAGCATGGAGGCTCCGCACCGGCAGCTGTAAAATCGACCGGCGCCGTTGCGGCGAAATCAGGACCGAATGCATTGAAACGACGTATCACGAGGCGACCAATTTGAATCCTTGGATTCTCCTTTGCCTGTTGCTCGCCGCCGGCATCGCGACCGCCGAGGCGCGCCTGCCGGCGTACGTACTGCAAGTACCGGACAGTGTCGTGGATTTGTTCGTCGCCGATGCCGGAACCGCGACCTTGTACCGCTACTCACGTTCCGACGGGCGCGTGCAGCTCGCCGAGACGACCTACATGTCGATCGGACAGAAGGGTGCAGGAAAGCAGCTCGAATGGGACCGGCGGACGCCGCTCGGAATCTACTTCATCGTGGAGCGGCTGGACACGAGCCGCCTGCACGAAAAATACGGTGTCATGGCATTCCCACTCGACTATCCGAACATTCGCGACCGGTTGGAAGGACGTTCCGGAGACGGAATCTGGGTGCATGGCGTCAAGCCAGGCGGCGACCGCCGGCCGGCGTTCGATACCGATGGATGCATCGCGTTGCCCAACGAGGATCTCATACGCATGCAGACGGCATTCGTGCCGGAAGTCACCCCGGTCATCGTTACGCGCCACGTGCGTTGGGCAGCGGCCGAAGACCGGGAGCGAGTTGCGAACGAACTGCGCGGGCAATTGTCGAGCTGGGCAGAAGCCCATGCGTCCGACGATCCGACGGACTATCTCGTCTTGTATGCGTCGACCTTCGGCTACCGCGGCTTGTCTCGCGCGGAATGGGCGGCCCTTCGCAGGGACACATGGCAAGCGCGTGACGGGTCCATCGTGTCCGTCGGTGACATGCTGTTGCTGGCCGATCCGGAGGAGCCTGGCGTCTACCTGAGCCGCTTCCGGCAGCGCACTGTTGCCGCGGGCGAAGACTTCGAAACGCTGAAGCGGCTCTATTGGCGCCGCGGCATGGACGGGATACTGCGCATCGTTGCCGAAGACAATGGCTGAGCAGAATACGGCCGTGCCGTCCGGGACAGGCTACCTGCTGCTTTCCCGGTCGATGAGTTCGTCGATCACTTCGATCAGCTTCGCGTAGCTGCCGGCTTCCGCGCCACCGGTGCGGTACTTTCCATTGACCACGATGGTCGGCACGCTCGAAATGCTGTAGCGGCGCGCCAGATCTTCCGCGACCCGCATTTTCTGCGACACTTCGAACGACGACCAGGCTTTGTCGAAGTCCTCTGCACCGACACCGAAGCGTTCAAACAGGCGCTTGATGACGTCTTCATTGAGAAGCCGGTTATTGCGCTGGTGATATTCCTCGAAGACGGCGCTGTGGAACTTGTCCGCTTCCTTGAGCACGCCGTTGCGTGCCAGCACCTCTTCCGCGTAATACAGCTGTGCGTGGAGTTTCAGCACCTGGTTCCACATTGCCGGCACGCGCACGAAACGCACCGTCGGCGGCGCGTTCTGCGCCCACTTGTTGATCGTGGGTTCAAGTTCGAGGCAATGCGGGCAGCCATACCAGAAGAACTCGGCAACCTCGATCTTGTCGGCTCCGCCGATCGTCGGCTGCGTCGGGACGAGCCGCACGTAGTGCGTACCCTCTTTGTATTGGTAGTCGGCCGCGGGAGCCGCCGTATCCGCGCGCGCGAGCAGGATCTTGTCACTGGAGTCCTCACCGGGATCCGCCGCGGACTCTTCCACGACCTCTACTGCTGCGTCAGCCTTCTCGGAAGCTGGTCCGCCCGCGTTCTCGCCAGCTGCCGGTTCCTCGACGGCCGGTGCTTCGAGATCCGTGGTCGCGGGGGCTTCTTCCTTGCCGCAGGCCGCCAGCAGCAGCATGCCACCGACGAGGAGGCCATTCCTCAGGTTCAGGCTTTTCACTATTTCAATCCCTGTACATAGGACGCCAGCGCTTTGATGTCGTCCTGGCTCAATCGTTCCGCAATATCGCGCATGATGCGTGTCTTGCCGTCGGAGGTACGCGTGCCGGCGGCATAATCCCGGAGTTGCTTTTCGGAGTACGCCGCATGCTGACCGGCGAGCGCCGGATAGGCAGCGGCCGGATTGCCGCGGCCTGTCGGTCCGTGGCAGGCCAGGCAGGCGGCGACACTGCGATCCGTATTGCCGCCGCGCCAGAGCGCTTCGGCGCGGTCGACGAGGTCCACGTCGGCGACGGCCTGGGCGGCCGCCGGCAGGCTTTCGAAGTAAACCGCGAGGTCGGCCATATCCTCGTCCGACAGGTTCATGGCCTGCGGCGACATGAGCGGGTCGTTGCGCAGTCCCGCTTTGAATGCTTTCAACTGCGTTACGATGTACGGTGCCGCCTGGCCCGCGAGATTCGGCCACAACGGCGAGAGACTATTGCCGTCCGCGCCGTGACAGGCGCTGCAAGGTGCCGATTTGTTCTTGCCCGCGTCGACGTCACCATCGACCAGGCTCTGGGCGCCGGCACTCGCGCAGAATAGCGTGAGTCCCAGTCCAAGCCGTACGAGTGAAATTTTCATGCGTTCAAGCAGCATAGGTGCAACCAGCAGTCCCCGAGTCCTGACGCGACTGGCGGGCAATGGCCGCGGCCATTGCGACCTAGTTTGATCAGGGTTGCGCCAGGCAGCGTGGCGCGCGGTATCTTTAAGCAGGCAAAATTATACACATAATCCGGTGTGCACACCCCCATGTCCCAGTATCCCGAAGCCCGCTTCATGACCAGCGCGAATGCCGTCAACCAGTTCGTCGAGGACAGCGGTGCTGAGGTCGCCGTGTCCGGCCGTTCCAATGCCGGCAAGTCAAGTGCCATCAACGCCATCGTCAATCGCCGGCAGTTCGCCCGGACCAGCAAGACACCGGGACGGACTCAGCTTGTCAATTTTTTCGAACTTTCGCCGGGCCGGCGGCTCGTGGATTTGCCGGGCTACGGTTTCGCCCATGTGGCGGACAGCGTGCGCCGGCATTGGGACAGCCTGCTCACAGCTTATTTTCGCGGGCGCAGCAGCCTCAGCGGACTGATCCTGGTGGTCGACATACGCCGCGGTCTCGGCAAGTTCGACCGACATATGCTCGAGTTCGCGGACGCCGTCGGCCTGCCCGTACACGTTCTCCTGACCAAGTCCGACAAGCTGAAGCATGGGCAGGTCGCAAAGGCCGTACTCGAGACACGCAAGTCTCTGGACGGACGCGCCAGCGTGCAGGCTTTCTCCGCTCTGAATCGCGATGGCGATACCGAGGCGCGCGCGGTCCTCGATAGCCTGCTCGACGGCGCCAATGGTCCGGGCACATCCTGACTACAACAAAAAAACGGCCCCGGGAGGTGCGGGTACACAACCGGGGCCAGAGAGCAACCGGTTTGGGGATACCGGCTTGCAAACCTGTCTAGGGAGATAAACAGGCGAGTGACGTGCACTCATCAAGTAAGATTCTGCGCGAGGCTGGAAGTTCCCGGCAGCCATTAAATATCTGAAAACTATAGAGAAATAGCTTAGAACAAGTCTCAACGCCTTGCGGACCCAGGCTCGGCCACGAGGCGCCGCCGGGCGAACGCCGGAGCTACTGGTGGGCCTGGTCCCAGTTGACGCCGCTGCCGGTGTCGACGGCGAGCGGAACCCGGAGTTCCGCGGCGGCGCACATCAGTCCCGTCACCGTGGCGCCGAGCATTTCGGCGTCGGCCGCCGCGACCTCGAACACGAGTTCGTCGTGCACCTGCATGATCATGCGCGCGTCGATGCCGGAGCCGGACAACCAGCGATCCACGGCGAGCATCGCACGCTTGATGATGTCGGCCGCGGTACCCTGCATCGGTGCATTGATTGCGCTGCGTTCGGCGTATTGTCGTTGCGGCGCATTCCGCGAATTGATTTCCGGCAGGTACAGCCGTCGCCCGAATACCGTCTCGACGTAACCCTGCCGGCGCGCCGTGGCGCGGGTGTCGTCCATATAGGCCTTTACGCCGGGGTACCGCGCAAAATACAGGTCCATGTAGTCCTGGGCATCGGCCCTGCCGATGCCGAGCTGTTTCGCGAGACCGAACGCGGACATGCCGTACATGAGGCCGAAATTGATTGCTTTCGCGGAGCGCCGCTGGTCGGCAGTGACCTCGTCCTGCGGCATTCCGAACACTTCGGCGGCAGTCGCACGGTGCACGTCATGTCCATCGGCGAACGCCCGCAGCAGGCCCTCGTCGGCCGACAGGTGCGCCATGATCCTGAGTTCGATCTGCGAGTAGTCGGCAGCCAGCAGCCGGTACCCTTCGGGTGCCACAAAGGCCTGCCGGATGCGGCGACCTTCGGGGGTGCGAATCGGGATGTTCTGCAGGTTCGGATCCGTCGACGACAGCCGCCCTGTCGCCGCCACGGCTTGGTGATACGACGTATGCACGCGCCCGGTGCGCGTATTGACCTGCTCGGGCAGCGTGTCGGTATAGGTACTCTTCAATTTGCTCATGCCGCGGTAGTCCATGATCACGCGCGGCAGGTCGTATTCGTCCGCCAGCTCGACCAAGACGTCCTCGGCGGTCGACGGCTGGCCTTTGGGCGTCTTGCGCAAGACCGGGAGCCTGAGTTTGTCGAACAGGATTTCCTGCAACTGTTTGGGTGAACCGAGGTTGAAGGGTCCGCCGGCCAGCGCGTGCGCCTCCTGTTCGAGCGCCGCCATCCGTACCGCGAGCTCGCCGCTCTGGATCGCGAGCATGCGCGGGTCGATCAGTACGCCGGTTTCCTCCATGCTGAGCAGCACGGGAACCAGCGGCTGCTCGATCTCCTCGTATACCCGTTTCAGCCCCGGCGTCTCGGCCAGCATCGGCCAGAGTTTCAAGTGCAGGCGCAGCGTCACGTCCGCGTCCTCGGCCGCGTAGGGCGCCGCCTGGTCGAGCGCGACCTCGTTGAAAGTCCGCTGCTTGGCGCCTTTGCCGGCCACGTCCTCGTAGTGGATGGTTTCGATCCCCAGATAGTGGCGCGCCGCCGAGTCCATGTCGTGCCGCGTCGCGACGCTGTTCAGCACGTAGGACTCGAGCATCGAGTCGAAAACCATGCCGGCAATCGCGATGCCGTAGCGGGCAAGTATGTGTGCGTCGTACTTCAGATGATGCCCGAGCTTCTTCCGCGCGGGATCCTGGAGCCAGTCTTTCAATGCGTCGAGCACCTCGTCGCGCGAAAGTTGCGCCGGCGCGCCGGGATAGTCGTGGGCGACCGGCACGTACGCGGCCTTGCCGGGTTCGACGGCGAACGACAGGCCCACGAGTTCCGCATTCATGTAGTCGAGACCCGTGGTCTCGGTGTCGAACGCGACCACTTGCGCATTGCGCAGTGCCGCGAGCCAGCGCGCGAAGCTCTCGCGGTCGAGCACGGTTTCGTAGCTGACTTCGGCGCTCATTGCGGCGCCCGGCGCGGTCGGGGCCGGTGTATCGGGCCGTTCGCCGAGCTGTCGGAGCAAGCTCTTCAGCTCGTAGTGCCCGTACAGTTCGTGCAATGCGCGAAGGTCGGGTGGCGAGATCCTGAGGTCGCCGACGGTGAAGGGCAGGTCGAGGTCGACGCGTATCGTTGCCAGCTGCCGTGACAGCGCGAGTTGTTCGACGTGGTCGCGCAGGCTGTCGCCGACTTTGCCCTTGATCTCCGCGGCGTGTTTGAGCAGGCGGTCGACGGATTGCCATTCGTTCAGCCATTTCGCGGCGGTCTTCGGCCCCACCTTCGGCACGCCCGGGATGTTGTCCGAGGCGTCGCCCACCAGCGCCAGGTAGTCGACGATCTGTTCGGGCCAGACGTCGAACTTCGCCTTGACGCCGGCGCGGTCGAGAACGGTGTCCGTCATGGTATTGACGAGCGTGACCTGCCCATCGACCAGCTGTGCGAGATCCTTGTCGCCGGTCGACACCAGCACGTTGCGGCCGGCCGCCGTGCATTGCCGACAAAGCGTGCCGATGACGTCGTCGGCCTCGACGCCGTCGATGCACAGTAGCGGGAGGCCCATCGCCCGAATGGCGGTCAGAATCGGCGCGACCTGGCTCTTCAGTTCATCCGGCATCGGCGGACGACTGGCTTTGTAATGTTCGAACAGCTCGTCCCGGAATGTTCTGCCGGGTGCGTCGAAGACCACGACCACACAAGCGTCGGGTCGCTCCCGGACGAGCTTGTTGATCATGTTGAGGACGCCGTGCAGCGCGCCGGTCGGTTCTCCCCTCGTGTTCGTGAGCGGCGGCAGTGCGTGGAAGGCTCGATAAAGGTAAGACGAACCGTCGACGAGGACGAGATCAGGCGGCGACATGGTCGCGCGCCCGCAGGTAAATCCCGGCCTCAGCCACGCGCGTCGGTCTCCTCGTCACCGGTCGTCGATTCCGCCGCGTCCGTCCCGGCCTCCGGCCCTTCGACCTGGATCCGGCTGGGGTTGCCCGGCAGATACAGCGGGCCGCTCTGCCCGCAGGCCGCCAGCAAGAGGCAGGACAGGAGCAGCGCGCGACCGCGCAGGCATTCCGGAACAGGCTTCATCTCGAGTCCTCGGGAGAATAAAGAGCGGACGATTATACGACGATACCCGTGCCGGGCATTCCCGGCGCCGGAACCTTGCCGGTCTAGCGGCCGAACCTGCGGGCCACGGTCCGGTAGGCTTCGCGGAACGACAATCCTTCCTCGAGCACCAGGCGGTACGCCTCTTCGGTGGCGTAGAGGCCCTCGTCCAGCCGGATGGTTTCGGGTAGGAAGCGTAGGCCATCGAGCAGAATGGCCATGATGTCCACGCTGTCGATCGCGAGGTCGACCGCGCGGAATACCGGCGGCTTCAGCCGTTGGAGGTCGCGTTGGTAGCCGGAGGGCAGTTTCGCCGTGATCATCAGCGCTTCGTCGAGACAGGCTTGCGCGGTCGCGCCGGCGCCGCGCAGCAATTCCAGCACGTCGGGATTGCGCTTTTGCGGCATGATCGACGAGCCGGTCGTCAGTTCATCGGCCAGCGCAACGAAGGCGAATTCCTGCGTGTAATAGAGCAGGAGGTCCGTCGCCATCCGCCCGAGATCGACGAGGAGCAAAGTGATCTCGAAAAGAAGCCCTGCCTCCCCCTTGCCGCGCGACAACTGGACCGCGGTGACCGGTTCCTGCGTGGCCGCAAAGCCCAGGCTCCGCGTCGTGCGGCTGCGATCGAGCGGCAAGCCCGGCGTGCCATAGCCCGCGGCGCTGCCGAGCGGATTGCGATCCAGCCGCCGGCGCGTGGCAGATAGGCCGAGTTCGGCATCCTGAAGTGCATCGTCGTAGCCGCCGCACCACAGCGCGACCGAGGACGGCATGGCCTGCTGCATGTGCGTGTACCCGGGCAGCACGACGTCGCCCTGGCGGCCGGCGAGCGCTGCGAGGGCATGGCGCAACTCGCCCACCGCCGTGCCGATCGCCGCTGCGGCATCGAGCAGGTACAGCCGCAGCGCGGTGAGTACCTGGTCATTGCGCGAGCGGCCGAGGTGCAGGCGCCCGCCGGCATCGCCGATAGCCTGCGTGAGCCGCGATTCCAGCGCCGTGTGCACGTCCTCGTCTTCGAGTGTGATCGTCCACTCGCCCTCGGCATGGGACTTGGCGAGCGCCTCGAGTCCGTCGCGAATGGCAATGAAATCCGCCGGCGAGATCAGGCGCTGCGCGGCAAGCATCTCCGCATGGGCGACGGAACCGCGCACGTCGTAGGGTACGAGACGTGCGTCCAGTAAGTGGTCCTCACCCGCCGTGTAGCGCAACACCCGCTGGTCCAGCGGCAGGCCTTTGTCCCAGAGCCTGGTCACAGCTGCTTGCCCGCCTGTTCCGCGGGACTGAGCGCGTTGATGTCGTTGACGACCAGCGTGCCGGTACCCTCGTTGGTGAAGACCTCGAGCAGCAGGCTGTCCGGCATCTTGTACGAAATCACATGGACCCGGCTGACGCCGTTCGCGAGTGCGGCGTCGATCGCCGCCGCCTTGGGCAGCATGCCGTCGGCGAGCCTTCCGGCCGACCTGAGTTCAGCGAGACGGGCGCGATCGATGTAACTGATCAACGACCGAGGATCGTCGAGGTCCTCGAGTATGCCGGGCGCTCCGGTCGCGAGTATCAGTTTCTCGGCCTTGAGTTCAGCTGCAATTGCCGCCGCCACGGTGTCCGCATTGATGTTGAGCAAGGTTCCCGACTCGTCGCAGGACAACGGGCTCACGACGGGCATCAGGCCGTTGTCCAGTTGCTTGCGAAGCACGTCCGCATCGACTGCGTCGATGTCGCCCACGAAGCCGTAGTCCACGCTTTCGCTGCCGGGCCGCACGACGGGCGGACGCCGGTGCGCACGGATCAGGCCTGCGTCGACGCCGCTGATGCCCACGGCCGGAATGTGCAGGTCTCGGCAGGCGGCGAGTACCCGCGTGTTGATCTGCCCATTGAGCACCATCGTCGCGACGTCGAGCGATGCGCCGTCGGTCACGCGCCGTCCGTCGACGAACTTGCTGTTGAGCCCGAGTGCCTGTGCCAGCTGCGTGGATTGCGGCCCGCCGCCGTGAATGAGCACGACCCTGATGCCGACCTGGTGCAGGATGCCGACCTGCTCCATCATCGACCGCGTCTGCGCGACGTCGGCGAACACTGCGCCCCCGGCTTTCAGCACGAAGACCTTGCCCTTGAACAGCCGGATATACGGGGCCGCATGCTTGAGTGCCGAGACGACGATGGTGCGATCTTGCTGCGTGATCATGCGCGGCCTCCCAGCATGCGGTGCAGCACTGCCATCTGCGCGAGCATGCGGTTGCGCGCTTCGTGGATCACGATGCTGCGCGGCCCGTCGAGTATGCGGTCGGCGACCACGACGCCCCGGCGCACCGGCAGGCAGTGCATGAAGCGGCAGTCCGGCGCCGCGTTCTTGAACCACGGCTCGTCGACACACCAGTCGGCCAATTCGTTGCGTAATTTCTGGTCGGCAAGGCGGTCGCCGTAGTGCCGGGTGGAGGACCAGGATTTCGCGTAGATCACCTGCGCCCCTTCCATCGCTTCCTTCCGGTCCGTGCTCTCGCGCACGGAACCGCCGGCTGCCGCAGCCGCGTCCCGTGCTTTTTGCATCAGGGGCTCCGGCAACTCGAAGCCCGGCGGGCGAAGCACCGTCACATCCATGCCGCGCCGCGCCGCCGTGTACAGGGTGGACGCCGGGACGGCCAGCGGCAGGGCTTTCGGGTGGTAGGCCCAGCTCAGCACGAACTTGCCGTCGTTCGCCGGTATGTCGAAGTCGTCGAGGGTCTTCCAGTCAGCCAGGTTCTGGCAGGGATGGCCCATGGCCGACTCCATATTGATGTAGGGCGTGTCGATCAGGCTGGTAAGCGCCCGGAAATCCGTTTCCGCCATGTCGTAGTCGAGATCCTTGCGTTCCGCGAACGCGCGTATGCCGATGGCGTCCCCGTACGAAGCGATGACCGGCACCGCTTCGCGGATGTGCTCGGCCGCGACTCCATCCATGACGATGCCGTGGCGGGTCTCGAGCCCGTGTATGGACATGTCCGGCGAGATGACGAAGGAACCGCCGCCCAGGCGCACCATCGCGGCCTGGAACGACGCCAATGTCCGGAGCGACGGGCTCAGGAAGAGGAGCGAGAGCACCTTGCCTTTCAGCGCCTCGGGTTCCGGGCGTGCGTCCAGCCGGGCAGCGAGTTCGAGGAACGCCCGGATCTCCTCGTCCGTGAAATCGGCCAGGTCATTGAAAACTTTCAGCATTGCTTCGTTCCGTTCATCGAGGTGCGTCTCCGTCAGGTCCAGGCCGGTGCCGGTGCCGTCAGGCCGGTGGTTTCGGGCAAGTCCCACAGGCGGTTCATCCATTGCACCGCACCGCCGGCGGCGCCTTTCACGAGATTGTCGATGACGCACAGCACGGCCACGCTGCCGTGGGCGACCGTCACGCCGATCTGCGCCCGGTTGCTGGCGACGACATCCTTGAGCCGCGGCGCACCGGCCACGATTTCGACGAAGGGCTTGCCGGCGTAGGCCGTCTCGAACATCCGGCGGACGTCGCTCGCCTCGACTCCCGGCCGCAGCCGCGACTGCAGCGTGATATGGATTCCGCGGGCAAACGGGCCGGAATGGGGCACGAACCGTATCAGCGGCCGGCGCCCGGTGGCGATTTCCGCAAGGCCGACGACCTCGGGCACGTGCCGGTGCTCGAGCGCCTTGTAGGCGTAGAGGTTGCCGTGCCGCTCGGGGTGATGCGTACCCGACTGGGGCGCGCGGCCGGAGCCGGTGCTGCCGGTGACGCCGGATATGAAGTACTCGTCGTCGCTGAGCTCGCTCGCGAGCAGCGGGACGGTGGCGAGCAGCATGGCCGTCGCGAAGCAGCCTGGGTGTCCGACGTGACGCGTCGGCGTGCCGGTCACCAGCTCGGGCACGCCGCTCGAGAATAGCGGCAAGAGCTCCGGTGCCCCATGCGGCTCGCCGTAAACGGCCCGATAGCCGGCAGCGTCCGCATGGCGGAAGTCCGCCGATGCATCCACGACGTGTGTGACCGTGCCGCGGGACGGCGGCGGCGAGGGTTGCGGCGACCAGGCGAGCCGAGGTGCCGTGCGGGGCGGCCGAGAACAGTGCGAGGCCACGGCCGCCATCGACGCTGTCGAGCCAGCCATCGTGCGCGGCGAACCGGCGGTCTCCGTAGAGCCGGTCCGAGGTTCGGAAACGTGTCGCCGATGCGTTCGCCCGCCTGGCTGTCGGACACCGCGGCCGCGAGCTCGAACACCGGGTGCACGGCCAGCAGGCGCAGGAACTCGCCGCCGACGTAACCGCTTGCGCCGAGAACGACGGCGGAGATGCGGCTGGTCATGCCGGCGCGCGTCCGAGCACGGCGGCGATCGCATCGCCCAGCGCCGCGCCGTTCGTGAGCGCATTGATCGCGGGCAGATCCAGCCGGGCGCGGATCTGGTCGACGCCGACCGCGTTGTCCGTGGCCGGGCCCGAAATGAGGGTCGGTTCGATGCCGAACTGTTCGCGGAGGATTTTCGCGCCGCCCCAGGCGGATACCGGGTCGTTGGCGCACAGCACGACCGCGCTGAGCACCGCCCGAATTTCCGGATCGGAGAGGATAGCTTCGACGCCGTAGGCACCGATGAGCCCGTCGCCCAACTCGATCACGATCACGTCCGGCGTCCTGGATGCGAGTTCGCTCAGGAGTTCGCGGGTCAGCGCAGGGCCGTTGGCCGCCGTGGTCGTCACGATACCGAAGTCCGAGAAGATCATCGATTCGCGGGCGCCGGCGTCTTCCATCGCGTGGATGTCACGCCGCAGCGACACGCCGGTTGCCTTGCAGGCCGATACGGCGAGCCCGATGTGCCGGAGCCGGCTGACGATTGCGCACGCCGCCGCCGTCTTGCCCGAGTCCATGCAGGTGCCGGCGAGTGCAACCACCGGCACGCCCCGCGTGTCGAGGCGCGCAGCGACGTTGAAGGCTCTGGCGCCCACCCGCGCCGGGATGCCGATGCGTTCGCCGAGAAACGGGAAATGCAGGACCGCGCCGAGCACCTCGCAATCGAAAGGCGGGCCGACGTCGGGATTGGCGGAGTCGCAGATGCCGAGCACCCCGCCGATGTTGAGTATCTGGATCGTGTCGCCGACCGCAAGCGAGGCCGGCAGGTGTCCCGCATAGCCGCGCAAGGCCTTGCGGTGGCCGAGCGCGCCGACGACGATGTCGCCCTGCGTCACAGTCGCCATGCGTCCCGATGTCAGTTCGAGGCTGTTGTAGCGTGACTTGTTGTTGAGCACGCGGACGGCGACGAGAACCCCTTCCTCGCACGGGATGTCCGCGGACAGGCGCAGCTCGGCGCCGATCTCGTTGTGCTGTGCGACGGACGCGATCTTGTCGACGACAATCGATTTCATCCCCGCATTCCGCCCGCGCGTGCCTGCAGTGACCCGGGCAGCGACAGGATGCGGGCGTAACCCAGCGCATCCGCCGCAGTCCATTCGCCCGCGGATTCGCCGTACACGCCCTTCGTCGCTGCCAGCAGCGAATAGGGCGAGTTGACCCCCTCCACGTACAGGTTGCCCGGGCGTAGTCGAAACGTGATGCTGCCCGTGACGCGGCGCTGTGACGACTCGAGCAGGCTCTCGATGTCGCGGCAGACGAGGTCGAGCTGTTTTCCTTCGTGTACGAGGTCGCCGTAAACGGCGGCGACGCTGTCCTTGACACGCATCTGCTGTGCACTCAGCACGAGTTTCTCGAGTTCCCGGTGACAGGTGATCAGCGTGATAGCGGCAGGCGCCTCGAAAGCCACGCGGCCTTTGGTGCCGAGCACCGTGTCGCCGAGATGTATGCCGCGACCGATGCCGTAGGCCCCGGCCAGCGCCTCGAGTCTTTCGATCAGCTCAACAGGGCCCGCCGCCTCGTCGTCGAGCGCGACCGGTATACCTTGGTCGAATTCCAGCGTGTGCCGGGATTCCGGCAGGGGTTGCGTGAAAGCAGCGGGCGACAACACCCAGGCCTCTTCGGGAATCGACTGCCCGGACGTCAGTGTTTCGCGGCCGCCAATGCTTACGCCCCACAGGCCGCGATTGATGGAATAGCTCGATCCCTGCGGCGGCAACGGCAGCCCGTGCGACTTCAGGTAGGCCGTTTGCTCCGTACGCACCCAGCTGTTGTCGCGCACCGGGGCCAAGACCTCCAGCGCAGGGTTCAGCGCGCGCAGCGCGATTTCGAAGCGGACCTGGTCGTTACCGGCGGCGGTGCAGCCATGTGCGACGGTCGCGGCGTGCCGCTCGGTCGCCATGCGGGCGATGCGCTCGGCCTGCAGTCCGCGCTCCGCGCCGACGCACAGCGGATAGACATTGCCGCGCAACACGTTGCCGGCGATCAGGAAGCGCAATACCTCGTCGAAAAAGTCCTTCTTCGCGTCGACGAGCAGATGTTCGACTGCGCCCAAGGCGAGGGACCGCTCTTCGAGCCTGACTGCGGCCTGCTCGTCGATGCCGCCGGTGTCGACCGTGACCGTGATGACATCACGGCCGTAGGTCTCCCTGAGCCACGGGACACAGAAGGATGTGTCGAGGCCGCCGGAGAACGCAAGAATGATGGGGGACGTGTCGCTGCTCACGAGCATCTCCTGGGAATGGGATTCGTTTGTCTCTCTAGGTTTATCGCCCTAGCGAGCGCTCGATTTTTGCAATGAGTTTTTTCTGCGCGCCGGCCGACGCCGTGGCAACGAACACCGTGTCGTCGCCGCCGATGTTGCCGACGATTTCCGGCCAGTCGCTGCGGTCGAAGGCCAGGGCGACTCGCTGGGCGGCACCGATCGCCGTCTTCACGACCAGCAGGTTGGCGCCCGCCGGCGACACGGTGCGCAACAGGTCGGCGACGTTCTTGAGTTCCCTTTCACCGACGTGGCCGCCGGCCGGCAAGGCATACCCGCGCGCGGTCTTCACGGCGCCGAGGTCCCGCAGATCGCGACTCACGCTCGACTGCGTGACAGAGAGGCCGCGCGCGCGCAATTCGTCGACGAGAGATTTCTGGGTGTCTACGGGACCCCCGGCAAGCAGTTCGCGGATCGCGTCGCGGCGTGCTTGCTGGTCGGCATTGAGGGGCGGCATCGATCCGGCCTTGAAAGCATAAATATGTGCATAAAAATAAGTGAATGCGCATAGCCCGTCAAGCTGTCTTTTCGCGACGGCGCGCGTCGCCGGCCTCGGCGCCCGGCCACTCGGGTACACTGCGCCGCTGTTCCGGCCTGGAGTACCTCGATGCCGCTGCCCGGCGTAATCGTCGAAACCGGTCCCGGGCCGCGCGGCGTGGTCATCTGGCTGCACGGCCTGGGTGCGGACGGCCACGACTTCGAGGCCATCGTCCCCGAACTCGCCCTGCCGCCCGCACTGCCTCTGCGATTCGTGTTTCCGCACGCGCCGGTGCGGCCCGTGACGATCAATGGCGGAATGCGCATGCGCGCGTGGTATGACATCGTCAGTTTCGATGCGGCAGGCCGGGCGGACGAGGCCGGCGTGCTCGAGAGCTGCGGTCTGCTCGACGAATTGCTGCTGCTGGAAACGGCACGAGGCATGCCGGCGACGCAGGTGATGCTGGCGGGTTTTTCACAGGGCGGCGCGATCGCGCTGCAATACGCGCTCGGCAAGGCGGCGGATCTCGCCGGCATCATGGCGCTTTCGACCTACCTGCCGCTGCCGCAACGTCTGTTGCGGGAAGCCGCGTCACGCCCGCTGCCGGAACGGCCTGCGCCACTGTTCATGGCGCACGGCAGCATGGACAACGTCGTGCCGTTCGAGGCGGGCAGACAGTCCGCCGCCCTGGTGCGGCAACTCGGTTATCCGGTCGACTGGCACGAGTACCGGATGGGACACGCCGTCTGCGCGGAAGAGATCAGCGACATTCGTGCGTTCTTGCTGCGAATATTCGGGGGCGGTCAGCCGCAGACCTGAAAGCTGAAGTTCGACTGGCCGGTGCTTCGGCCTTCCGCACCGAAGCGCTTTTCCGCGACCAGCATCTGGCCCCTGCGGTCGCGCGTGAGGACCGTTGAACAGCGTGTGCCGTAGTCCGGGAAAACGATGAACGGCGCGCTGAAGGCGTGCGCCAGTTCGAATGGCAAGCCGCCGGTATCGAGGTCGCCCGCACTCGCGCGCTGGCGATCGTCGAGGAGACGCAGGAGACCGGTCTCGTTGACTTTGTCGGCGTCGATCAGGCCTTGCAGTGCGGCCCGCGTGCGATCCACCTTGGGCCAGGGCGTATCCAGTATGGCGTTTGCGAGCCCGTAGACACCCGGTGCCAGGTCGCTCGTCGCGCCGTCGCGATTCGAGCGGTACGCCAGCTGCTCGCCGTCCGCCACCAGCAGGTTGAAACCCGCATAGCGGTCGCCGTCGATATCGCGCAGGAACTCGAGCGGCGTGGTCGTGCTTTCCAGGAACCGGGTAATCAGTTCGCCCCGCGACGGCCGCCGGCCCGCCGGAGGGACGGCGTCACGATAGTTCGTGACGGTCGCGAAGCGGCCATTGCGGTGCACGCCGAGCCAGGTGCCCCCGGCCTGCAGGTCGCGGCCCGCCAGGATGTCCGGATTTTCGACCCACCAGTGCATTTTCTGGGCCGGACGTGCGTGAAACTCGTCGCGATTGGCAGCGACGATCAGCGGCAAATCCGGGTGCGCACGGTGCGCAATGAGGACGAGGCAGATGGCTCACACCTCCGCTTTGCCGCCGGCAAGCCAGTCGTCGATCAGGCGGCGGGATATGGATACGCCGAAAGGCAGCTTCGGATACCCGGACAGCAGTTCCTTGCGGGTGAACCAGCGAGCGTCCTCGAGCTCGCCGTCATTGAGTGCGATGTCCGTGCTCGCCGCAGCCGCGACAAAGCCGAGCATGAGCGATGCAGGAAACGGCCAGGGCTGGGAACTGTGGTAGCCGATCGCGTCGACGCGTACGTTCGTCTCCTCGTAGATCTCCCGGCGGATTGCGTCCTCCAGGCTTTCGCCGGGTTCGACGAAGCCGGCAATCGTCGAGTAGCGGCCTTCGGGCCAGCCGGGCTGCCTGCCGAGCAGGCAACGCTGGCCTTCGGTCACGAGGACGATGACGGCGGGATCGACACGCGGAAAATGCTCGCGCCCGCATTCCGGCTTCACGCATCGGCGCGTGTTGCCGCCCGCTGCCGGTCGGGTCGAGGAGCCGCAACTTCCGCAAAAGATCTGGGACCGGTGCCACAGGATCAGGGCCCGCGCGTGGGCGACGAGATTGGCCTCGTCCGGCGGCAGTACCGAACCCAGGTAACGCAGGTCGTGGAACTCCCCGAGTTCGCGAAACGGCGGATCGCCGCCGTCCTCGATGCCGAACGCGAAAGCCGGACGGCCGCGAAACAGGCCCAGGAATACGAAGTCGTCCGATTCGACGGCGAGTCCGTCGAGACCCGTCCGCCGGAATATGATCGCGCGAGGCGGATCGCCGCCGACGATGCACTTCTCGCCCCACACCGGCACGAAACTCGCGCCGGGGTCGCGCATCGCGCCATCGAGCCACTCCGGATCCTTGCGGCCTTCGCCATAACGGTCGACGAAGGCGCCTGCGAAGACGTTGGTGTTTTCCATGTGCGCGCCGCAGTGTACCGGATTCCGGCGGCAGCCGAGGGACGCACGCTCAGTCGCCGGCAAATGCCCGCACTCCCGGCCGGCGACGCTGGTGATTCTCGATCTCGCAGGCCGGGCAGATCTTGAGGTCCAGCGCGTAGGCATCCTGCACGTACCGCCCCCGGCATGCGCGACAAACCGCCAGGTACAACTCGTCGTTCCAGCAGATCTTCTGCAGAAGGTTCCATGCCCATTCGAAATTCAACAGCGGTACGTGGTGCAGCAGCAGGTAGTTCTCGAAGGCTCGGCACACGCGGTGCCCGAATTCCACGTTCGGGCGGGGCCAGCGGCAATGCACCTTGTTGTCCTCGTCGACCCGCAGCAGCCTGCCCGCGCAGAACAATGCGACCAGGGTCGTTGCCTGCAGCTGGTGCTCCGGGTTCTTGACGAAGCGCGTGACCTGGCGCGGCGATTTGCCGCGCCGGCGCCGGATCGCGGCGCCGCCCGCATTCTTGAAGTAGCGTGCGTAGAGCTTGCGAATCCGGTCGTCGGACAGGCCCGTGCAATCGCGAATGGTACTCGTGCGAGCTTCGTGACCGATCATTCTCAAGGCGAGTTCGAACTGGCTGCGCTCGCCGGCGTAGCGGTCGTCCGTCAGACGCATAATTTTCCCCCTTCTGCTTGAAAATGCCCATATGTGGTGATCTACGTTGTACTATGATCCATAAATGGTAATTTTAGCAAAC
Organism: uncultured Pseudomonadota bacterium; assembly: GCA_963770585.1. Classification (GTDB taxonomy): domain Bacteria; phylum Pseudomonadota; class Gammaproteobacteria; order Steroidobacterales; family Woeseiaceae; genus UBA1847. The sequence continues at coordinate 45,450 of CAVYQH010000002.1, forward strand.
ATGTAGTAAGTGGGCTAAGCACCGACTTACACGCCGACGGAGGCGCCAATGGACTTCCCGGGACCCGATCCGGCCGATTTCGTACAGGTCGAAGCACTGAACCGAGCGTTTCTCGACTACCTCGCCGGTCCCGGCAAACGGCTGTCCGGCGACCTGCCCTCAGCGCTTGCCGCGGCGCTGGCCGGCATCGATGCCGCCGCACGGGCCCGCATCGCGAAGTGTCCGTTCTTCCTGTTCTCGCTCGGCCAGAACGACAATCGTCTCTGGTCCGCGTTGTTTGCCGGTGAGCCGCGCCCTGATCTTGTCGACGCGCTGGGGCGGCCGCCGGCCGCGGAGGCTCGCATTGTCTCTGCGACACTTGCCTTGCTGTGGCGCTACGCAGTCCATAACCCGTACGCAGCGCGCGTGCTCTCGGGGGCGGGCAACGACTGGTGTGAGCGGATTGCGGACTGCGCCCTGGTCGACCTCATCGAATACGCGGCGGGGCGGGGCGGGCTGTTGCGACTGCGCCGCTCGGGGAACAGCGCTTTTTGGCGCCGGTTGCTTGTCACCGGCGCCTGCGAGGACCACGGAATGCGGCAAGCGGCGCAGGTATGGGCGCTGCAATCGATACTGACCCGGCCGACGGGATCCGCCGCGTTGCGCCTGCCCGCCGCGGCCTGTTCGATGCCGGCGCCCGCGATGCAGGTCGCCGACCGCAGCTCCGTATCACATTCGACATCGCGTCGTTACAATACGCCGCCTCATGAAGGCCCTGTCGATACAGCACCTCGAAAAGACCTACCGAAACGGTAACCGCGCGCTCAAGGGCATCGATCTCGAAGTCGAGGCGGGCGAGTTCTATGCACTCCTGGGTCCGAACGGGGCGGGCAAGACGACCGCCATCGGCATCGTCACCTCGCTCGTCAACAAATCCAGCGGCAGGGTCGAGATTTTCGGGCACGACATCGACCGGCAACTGGAGGCCGCGAAATCCTGCATCGGCCTCGTGCCGCAGGAAGTGAATCTCAATCTCTGGGAGAAAGTGCACAACATCCTGCTCCACCAGGCCGGCTACTACGGTCTCGGCGGACGGCGCGCACGGCAACGCAGCGAACAATGCCTGCGAACATTGCGTCTCTGGGACCGCCGCGATGAGACGGCGCGCAGCCTGTCCGGAGGCATGAAGCGGCGCCTGATGATCGCACGGGCGCTGGTGCACGAACCGCGTCTCCTGATCCTCGACGAACCGACCGCGGGGGTCGACATCGAGATCCGGCGTGCGATGTGGGAATTCCTCCGCGAGATCAATGCGGCCGGCACGACAATCATCCTCACGACGCACTACCTGGAGGAGGCGGAGTCCCTGTGCCGGCGGGTCGCGATCATCGACCAGGGCCGCATCATCGAGGATGCTCGCATGAGCGACGTGCTGCGCAAGCTGCAGCGCGAAGTTTTCGTGCTGAGCCTGGCGGAACCGCTGGCGCAATTGCCCGAGATCGAAGGCTTCGAACTTACGGCGCGCGACGACGACGACGTCGAGGTCGCCACCGGGCGCGGCCAGGATCTCAATGCGCTGTTCGCGGCATTGAGTGCACGGAACATCCGCGTCACCAGCCTGCGCAACAAAGCCAACCGGCTCGAAGAACTGTTCCTGCGACTCGTCGACCGGCCGGCCGCAGACGAGACCGCCGCATGAATCTCGCGCTGAATGCAGTCGCGGTCCAGACGATCGTGCGCAAGGAAGTCATCCGCGTACTGCGCATCTGGATACAGACGATCGTTCCGCCGGCAATCACTATGACGTTGTATTTCATCATTTTCGGCAGCCTGATCGGCAGTCGGATCGGCAGCATGGATGGTTTCGATTACATGGCCTACATTGCGCCGGGCCTGATCATGATGTCGGTCATCACGAACTCCTACGCCAACGTGGTTTCGTCGTTCTTCGGTGCCAAATTCGGGCGACACATCGAAGAAATGCTAGTCGCTCCGATGTCGAACGCGGCAATCGTCATCGGGCACGTGGCGGGCGGTGTGATTCGCGGATTGCTGGTGGGAGCGCTGGTCACGGCAATTGCTCTGTTCTTCACGCATCTGCACGTGGAACATCCCCTGGTCACGATCTCGGTCGTGCTGCTGTCCGCGATCGTCTTCTCGCTGGCGGGATTAATCAACGCGGTGTACGCGAAGAAGTTCGACGACATTTCGATCATCCCGACGTTCGTGCTTACACCACTGACCTATCTTGGCGGCGTTTTCTATTCAATTTCCCTGCTGCCGCCGTTCTGGCAGGCCGTTTCGAAGGCGAACCCGATCCTGTACATGGTGAATGCGTTCCGCTACGGAATTCTGGGCACTTCGGACATCGGCATCGGTACGGCCTACCTGATCCTGGTCGTGTTCGTGGTGGTCCTGTTCTGCGCGTGTCTTGCGCTGATGAAGCGCGGCGTGGGTATCCGGGAATAGGCCATGTGCGGGCGCTTCGCCTTCTACTCGCCGACCGAGGCCACGGCCGCGCTGTTCGGTGTGGCCGGCGCCCCGGCGGTCGCACCCCGCTACAACATCGCGCCCAGCCAGGACATTGTGGCGATCCGGAATGACGAAGAGGCACGCCGTGAGGTCGTGCTCCTGCACTGGGGTCTCGTGCCGTTCTGGGCGAAGGACGCATCGATCGGCAATCGCATGATCAACGCACGGTCGGAAACAGCGGCCGAAAAACCGGCCTATCGTGCGGCCTTTCGGCGCCGGCGGTGCATCGTGCCGGCGGACGGATTCTACGAGTGGCGGCGAACCGGCGAGTCGAAGACACCCTATTTCATATCGCTGGTGAGCGGTGAACCATTCGCGTTCGCCGGCCTGTGGGAACGCTGGGTCGACAAGGGCAGCGGCGAGGAACTGCAGTCCGCCACGCTGCTGACGACCGCGGCCAACGAATTCATGTCGCGATTGCACGACCGGATGCCGGTCGTCCTCGGCCCGGAAGCTGCGAAGCAATGGCTTGATGGCGACGACACGGTGCTTGGCGATGCGGCGGCGGACTCTAATGCCCTGCGGGCCTGGCCGGTGCGGCGCGTGGTCAACAACGCGCGCAACGAGGGGAGCGACCTCATCGAGGCAGACGGCGATCCCCTCGCGGATTGACCTGGCCGGAGCGGCGATGCCGCTGGCTATTGCAGGAGCGCGAACGCGGTGTCCTGGTATTCGAGGATGACGCCTTCAGGGGTGATTTCCCGGACCCGCGGACCTTCGCGCAATGTCTCGTTCTCGCGGTACTTGTTCATGTTGATGGATACGAAGCGCTGCGCCGGCGTTTCGTTGTAGACATGCAGGTCGAGGTGCAGCGGCGGCAGGTCGAAGCGGCCCTGTATCTGGAGTTCCTCCAGGCTCGGCAATTCCGCCACGCCCGTACGCGCCGGTTCGGGCGCCGGGGACGGGGCGTCGGCCGCCGGCGTCACTTCTGCCGAAGTGTCCTCGGTGACGTCGGTGGCTGTCTGCGGCCCGGTGACTGGCGCGGGCGAGTTGCGGCGCGCATCGGCGACACGCTCGGAGAAGGTCGGCCGGGCAGCGCCGGGAGCGACGCTGTCCCCGAGGTCCTCCGCTTGCGGGGACTCCGTCGCGGGCGGAGCGACGATCGCAGGCGCGGGCGACAGCGTTTCCGGCCGCAACAACAGACCGGCGACGACCGCGAGGTTCACGACGAGCAGCAGTCCGAGCGTCCACAGCCAGCGCGGCGCCGGCCGCGAATCCCGGCCGCTCGGCACGCTTGCGAAGTCGGCCGACTGCTGCTGCTGGCGTTCGTTCTCCGACTTCTTCAGTGCATCGAGTATGAACGACATGCCTCAGTCCCGGGCCAGTCGTGACGTTGACAGCCGCGGTACGCCGCCGGCCTCCGTCAGCGAATTGACGATGATCTGTGTCTGGCGGCCCGCCAGGCCGTCGACGACGAGGCGGTTGTCCCGCTGGAAGGCACGCACGCGTTCCTCGAGCGCCGCGTCGTAGGTGAGCGACGTAAGGGGTTCCGCCCGGTAGCGTTCGTCGATGGCGGCCAGGCTCTGGCGCAACCACGCGACGTTGTCGCCGATCGAGCCCGGGCCGAGGGCGACGGAAGTGCCGTTCGCCGGCCTCCAAACGATGAGAAACTGTCCGAACCAGAGCTCGGAGACCTCGTCGATCGTGTGCTCGACGTCCACTCCGCCAATGGAGAGTCGTGCCTGCTCTCCCTGCACTTCGGCGAGCACCACCTGGTGGCTCTCGCCCTGGCTGTCGGTAAGGGTCAGGATCGCGGGCCGGTCATACTGGCGCAGGCTGTTCCAGGAACCGCGCTGCACGACGCATTCGTAACCCGCTGCGGCCGCGTCCGCACAGGTTCGCGGCGACTCGCCCGGCGGCACGCCCCAGATGTCGAACAGGGCGACGAGGGCCGTACCGGTGTCGGTCAGGTCGCCCGCCAGCACGAGCTCCTGGTCCAGGCTGGGTCCGTCGGGATCGGCTTCCGCGTCATCGGGTTCCAGGTCCGCAACAGTCCCGGCCGGCGGTTCGGATGCCGGGACAGGCAGCGACTCCGGTTGCGCGGCGGTTGCCGCCGGTGCGACTTCGTTCACTGCCAGCGCGCCGGCGTCCCGCCGCAGTTCGTAGACCGACCAGGCGCCGAACGCGACGAGTCCGATGCCGGCCGCTGTTGCGAGCGGCGCGAACCAGCGCAGCCAGGGCCGTGCCCAGGACCGACCGGCGATCTCCGCCGCCGCTCGCTGCACCATGCGGCCCGACACGCGTCGCGATTCGCTGCCATACGCGCCCAGCAACGCACGATCGCAAATGACGTTGATGAGACGCGGTACTCCCTGCGACCAGCGGAAGACTGCCTTCTTCGCACCCCGGTCAAAGAGTTCGCCGACCGCCCCGGCGACCCGCATGCGGTGGTCGACGTACCTGGCCGTTTCTTCGCGCGTCAGCGGCTCGAGGTGATAACGCCCTGTGATGCGCTGCGCGAGCTGGCGGAGATCGTTCCGTGCCAGCAGTTCCCGCAGTTCGGGCTGCCCGATGAGTATGATCTGCAGCAGCTTCTGCTTCGAAGTCTCGAGATTGGTCAGCAGGCGCACCTGTTCGAGCACGTCCCGCGAAAGATTCTGCGCTTCGTCCACGACCAGGATCGTGCGTCGGCCATCGGCATGCGCCATGAGCAAATGGTGATTGAGTGCATCGATCAGGGACTTGATGCTGTTCCGGTCCGCCGGCTCCGGAACGCCGAGTTCCTCGGCAATGGTCTGTAGGAACTCCAGCGCAGAAAGTTGCGGATTCAATACCACGGCTACGTCCGCATTGTCCGGCAGGCGGTTTTGCAGCAGGGTGCGGACCAGCGTCGTTTTGCCAGTGCCGACTTCGCCGGTGAGCTGCATGAAGCCGCCCGATTCCGTGACGCCGTAGACGAGATGCGCGAGCGCCTCGCCGTGCCGCTCGCTCATGAACAGATAACGCGGGTCTGGCGTTATCGAGAATGGCTTCTCATTGAGGCCGAAAAAGCTTGTGTACATGCTGTTGGCGGGTCGTCCCGTCGTCGGTCGGCAGCTGGGCCGCGGCCCGGCCCGCAAGAACGACGATTCTAACCCATTTCCCTATTTCTCCCGCGGCCCCCGCGCCGGCAGACCGCGTGCGCGGCCCAGGGCAGCGTCGCCGAAACGGTCGCGGACGGCATTCACCGCGGCATCCACCGGTCGGGAAGTCACCCGACCGCCGCCGGCGAACAGGTCGGCCTGGCCAGCGGGGGCCAGGCGGCCGACGCCGACGCCGAGCAGTCGCACCGCCGCGCCCGGTTGTGCGGCGAGCCAGGTCTGCAGCAGGCGGCGCGCGCAATGGGCAATGCGATCCGTCTCGTCGCCGGCCGGACGCAAGGCAGCCTGTCGTGTGCAGGTCGAGAAATCCGATCGGCGAATCTTGAGGCGCACGGTGCCGGCGCAGAGAGCCTGTTGCTGCAGGCGCCGTGCGGTGACTTCCGCAAGGCGCATCAATTCCCGCTCCATCGCATGCGGGTCGGTCAGGTCCCGTGCGAACGTCTCTTCCGCGCTGATGGACTTTTCCTCGCGCGATACCACGACGGGCCGGTCATCGATGCCTGCGGCCCTGGCGCGGGCGCGTGCCGTGAAACGGCCGAACACCGGTTCAAGGTCGCTGTCCGCAGCCTTGCGCAGGTCGCGCAAACTGCATATGCCGCGCTGCTCTAGTTTCGCGAGCGTCTTCGGCCCGATGCCGGGAAGCACGGCGACCGACAGCGGATCGAGACGCGCCCTGAGATCCGTGTCCGTGATCACGACGAGCCCGTCCGGTTTCTCGAGGTCCGATGCGATCTTGGCAACGAGCTTGTTGGCGGCGACGCCGACCGAAGCGGTGAGGCCGGTGGACTCGGCGATCCGGCGCTTGATGGCGCGTGCGATGTCGGCGCCGCTGCCGAACAGCTTGAGGCTGTCGCTGACGTCGAGAAATGCTTCATCCAGTGACAGGCCTTCGACCAGCGGCGTCAGCTCGTGAAAGACTGAGAACACCTGGCGCGACACCGCCTGGTAATGGCGCATGCGCGGCGCCACGCGAACGAGGTCCGGGCAACGTCGCAGTGCCTCGGCCATCGGCATTGCGGAGCGAATGCCGAACCGCCGGGCCTCGTAGCTGGCCGCCGCCACGACGCCGCGCTCGCGTCCTCCGACGACGACCGGGCGCCCGCGGAGCGACGGCTTGTCGCGCTGCTCCACGGATGCATAGAAGGCATCCATGTCGACGTGCAGGATCGCGCGCATGGCCATGGTTCAATAGTGCCGGTCGACGATGTAACGGGCCAGCCAGCGCAACGGCGCCGCGTCGGCGCCCAGGGGTTCGAGCCTGCCTAGCGCGTCCTGCAGCAGTTCGGCACAGCGCTCCCGCGCGGCCTCGAGACCGAACAGGCCGGGATGGGTGGCTTTCGCGAGTCCTGCGTCCGAACCCGAGCGTTTCCCGATCACATCGGTATGGCCTTCTATGTCGAGCATGTCGTCGCGAATCTGGAACGCGACGCCGACGGAGCGCGCGAACCCGTCGAGCGCGACCGCGTGCTCGCGCGGCAAACTGGGTTGCAACAGGCACACGCTTGCGACGGCGGCGTGGATGAGCGCGCCGGTCTTCAGCGCGTACATGTGTTCGAGTGCGTCAGGCGCCAGCGTCCGGCCTTCCGAGGCGAGATCGATTGCCTGTCCGCCGGTCATGCCGGTGGAGCCGCAGGCTTCGGCCAGGAGATGGACGAGCCGGATCCTGACGTCCGCGGGCACGCCGTCGATGGCGGCCAGGATGGAGAACGCGAGCGGCTGCAGTGCGTCCGCGGCGAGTATGGCCGTCGCTTCGTCGAAACGCCGGTGCACCGTGGGCTGGCCCCGCCGCAGGTCGTCGTCATCCATGGCCGGCAGGTCGTCGTGCACGAGCGAGAAAGCGTGGATCAGTTCGATCGCCGCGGCCGGTGCGTCGAGCAGAGCCGGGTCGACGCCGATGCATTCGCCCGTCGCATAGACGAGCAGCGGCCGCACCCGCTTGCCGCCGTTGAACACCGCGTAGCGCATGGCTTCGTGCAGCCGCTCGGGACGCCGGGTTGCGTCCGGCAGCGCAGAGTCCAGTTTGCGCGCGACGCGCTCGAGGTAGCGGGCGATGCGATCTTCGAAACTCAAGGCAAAGGATCCGGGCGCTGCGTTCGTGTCGTAGCCTACACGATTTGGCGGACGGTACCGCCGGCCCGCTGGGCTATAATTCGCGTCCCTCCGAATCCGCAACGGAACCCGGGATGCAGGCACGAGCCAGGGCGCAGCCGAATATTGCCCTGATCAAGTACTGGGGCAAGCGCGACACCGGGCGCAACTTGCCCGCGGTCGATTCGCTGTCGCTGACCTTGTCCGACCTGTACACCGACATGCAGGTGCGCTTCGAACCGTCGCTGTCAGCCGATGTACTCGAAGTCAACGGCGCCCGCGCGCACGGGATGCTGCCCCGCGTCAGCCGCTGTCTCGATTCCGTTGCCGGCAGGGACCGGCCGGCCGCCGAGATCGTAAGCAACTGCAATTTTCCGCTCGGCGCCGGACTTGCATCTTCGGCGTCCTCGTTCGCGGCCCTGGTCGTTGCCGCCGACGCGGCGTGCGGGCGCGAGCGCGGCACGGCCGAACTCGCGAACCTGGCGGGACGGGCCTCCGGCTCGGCGGCGCGTTCGTTGTATCCGGGTTACGTCCTGCTGCGCAACGAGGACCGGCAGGTGACGGTACGGAGCGTCCTGGCACCCGACGAGTGGCCGCTGCGCGTAGTCGTTGCGATCACGGACTCCGGCCGGAAGCCGACCGGTTCCGGGGATGCGATGGAAATCAGTCGCAGGAGCTCGCCTTTTTACCGGCGCTGGATCGAGGATCAGCCCGCCGACCTCGAAGCCGCGCTGGCTGCGATCGGGTGCCGGGACTTCGCCGCACTCGGCCGCGTCGCTGAACACAACTGCCTCAAGATGCATTCCGTCATGTGGTCATCGCGGCCGCCGCTCGTGTACTGGAATGCGGCAACCGTGGACTGCCTGGCAACGATTCGCGCACTGCAGGCGGATGGAGTCGAGGTCTTTTTCACCATCGACGCAGGTCCGCAGGTCAAAGCCGTGTGCAGCCCGGCGGCCGAAGCGCAGGTGGCCGCCGCGCTCGCCGCAACCGCTGGCGTGCAGAAGGTGATGACAAGTGGTCTCGGCGCGGGTGCGCAGCTGGCGGCGGATGCGGCCTGATGGCGGCTGCGAGCGCGCCGGGCAAACTGGTGCTGAGCGGTGAGTACACCGTCCTGGACGGTGCGCCTGCCCTCGTCATGGCAATCGACCGGCGCGCCGTCGCCCGCCTCGCCGACGGCCGCACAGCGTCGGGCGCGGATCCTGGCGGGCTCGTCGACGCCGTGCTCCGCGTGACCGGGCCGGCGGAGAGCAGCCGGGCCATCGTCCTGGACACCGAAGCATTCCACCGCCGGCACGGCGGCAGGCCGGTGAAGCTCGGGCTGGGTTCGAGCGCCGCGCTGGCCGCCGCGTTGTGCCGCCTGCTGTTGCCGCCGGGTGCGACGGTACGCGTGGTCCTAGAGGCCGCGGTCGCGGCGCATCGAGATTTTCAGTCGGGCCGCGGCAGCGGCGTCGACGTAGCGGCGAGCGTGGTCGGCGGCCTGCTTTGTTATCGCATGCAAGGCGCCGCGGTCGAATGCCGCCGCTGGCCGCAGGCACTTTCCCGGTCCGTGTGGTGGAGCGGTGTGCCGGCACGCACGGCCGATCGCCTCGCGGCCTGGTCGCGTGCCGGCGCATCGGCAGAACGCAGCGCGCTCGGCTGCGCCGCGAACGAACTGGCCGCAGCCTGGGGGCAAGAAGACGACGAAGCCGCTCTCGCCGCACTCGCGACTTACTCGACGGTGCTGGCGGCGTTCGACCGTCGTCACGAGCTGGGCATCTTCGCTGCCGGCCACGGCGAACTCGCCGCTGCGGGGGAGGCTTGCGGTGTCGTGTACAAGCCATGCGGCGCGGGAGGAGGCGACGTCGGCATGGCTGTGTCCGTCGATGCGCGCGCCCTCGAACGCTTCGCCGCGGCGGCGACGGCGCGCGGCTTCGTCGAACTGCCGGTTACGATCGACCTGCGTGGTGCCGAACTGGATGGTGCGGACTCATGAAGCAGTCCCGGCTACGCGGTCTGCACCGGCTGCGCGTGGGGGAGCGCATCAGCGCGCTCGAGGAAGCAGGCTTCCTGGGCAAGGTCGACGCCGACGCACTGCGGGCAGAGCGGCACGTGTTGCCGGTGGCATCGGCCGACGCGATGATCGAGAACGTGCTTGGCGTGTTCGGCCTGCCGCTCGGCATCGCACCGAATTTTTGCGTGGACGGACGCGACTGCCTCGTGCCGCTGGTCGTCGAGGAGCCCTCGGTCGTCGCCGCATTGAGCGCCGCGGCTCGGCTCGCGCGGCGCACGGGCGGCTTCTTCACGGAGCGGAGCGAGTCGCTGCTCATCGGCCAGGTGCATCTGACGGAACTTCAGGACCCCGCCGAGGCGGCGGCCCGGCTCGAGGCAGGGCGCGCCGACTTGCTTGTGGCCGGCAACGCGCTTCTCCCGCGGCTCGTCGCGCGCGGCGGCGGCCTGCGCGACATCGAGTTGCGCCGGTTCGTACTCGAAGGCGGGCAAGCGGTGCTGGCCGTCCACCTGCTCGTCGACACGCGGGACGCGATGGGCGCCAACCTCGTGAATACGCTGTGCGAGGCGCTGGCCCCAGAGATCGCCGCTCTGAGCGGCGGCCATGTCGCGCTGCGCATCCTGTCGAATCTCGCCGACCGCGCCGTCGTCACGGCGCGTGCGCGCTTCGCGTTCGGCGACCTCGGATCCGACGAGGTGGCCGCGTTGCAGGCGCGCGACGGCATCGTACTCGCCAACCGAATCGCCCGTGCCGATCCGTACCGCGCCGCGACCCACAACAAGGGCATCATGAACGGCATCGATTCGCTGGCGATCGCGACCGGCAACGACTGGCGCGCGATCGAAGCCGGTGTCCATGCCTGGGCCGCGCGCGAGGGGCGTTACAAGGCCCTTACGGACTGGTCTGTCGGCGAGAACGGGGACCTGGAAGGCGCCATCCGCTTGCCGCTCAAGCCGGGTATCGTCGGCGGCACCCTCGCGAACAATCCGGCGGCCGGACTGTGCCTCGGGCTCTGCGGCGTCGAGAGCGCCGATGAACTCGCCGCGCTCATGGCGGCGGTCGGGCTGGCGCAGAACTTCGCAGCCCTGCGCGCGCTTGCGACCACCGGCATACAGTCGGGGCACATGCGGTTGCATGCCCGCGGCGTCGCCGCCGCAGCACGCGCCGAACCCGGTCGGGCGCCGGCCGATTCGTCGGCCGAATCGCTGGCCGAGGAGCAGGATGGCGCCGTGGCGTGCGGCAAAGTGATCCTGTTCGGCGAGCATGCCGTCGTGTACGGGCGCCATGCGCTGGCCCTGCCGATCCGGAACGGCATATGGGCCGCTGCCGCCGAGTCCCGGAATCCGCGCATAGACATACCCGCGTGGGGCGTGAGTGAATCGCTGGCCGGCGACTCGCCGTCCGCGCTCCGCAGTCTCGTGCATACACTGGCCGCCGGGCTCGGCCTCGCACGTGATCGCTTTGCCATCACCGTCCGAACCCGGCTGCCGAGAGCGATGGGGCTCGGCTCGTCGGCCGCCCTCGCCGTCGCAGTAGGCCGCGCACTGGCGGTTGCGGCCCGACTTGCGGTGGACGACGAGCGCATCAACCAGCTCGCGTTCGAGTGCGAGAAACTCGCGCACGGCACGCCGTCGGGGATCGACAACACGGTCGCGTGTTACGGCGAACCGCTGCTGTACCGGCACGGCCAGCAACCGCAGGCGCTCGTCCTGCCGGAAGACCCGCCGCTGGTGATCGCCTGTGCCAGCCGGCCCGGTAGTACCGAGGTCGCGGTCGTCGCGCTGCGCGAACGGCGGGCGCGGAACCGGGCGCTGCACGAACGGCTGTTTGACGAGATCGACGCCCTGGCACTGGAGGGCAGGCAGGCTCTGCTGGCCCGGGACTACCGGTCTCTCGGCCTGCTGCTCGACGTCTGCCACGGCTTGTTGAATGCACTCGGCGTGTCCACGGCCGAACTGGAGACGCTCGTGACCATCGCGCGAGAGGCCGGTGCGGCGGGAGCGAAGTTGACCGGCTCCGGCGGCGGTGGTTCCATCGTCGCCCTTTGTCCCGGCCGCGAGGCCGAGGTTGCCGCGGCGTTCCAAGCGGCCGGCTACACGACAATCGAATTGCGAGGCGGATCACGATGAGCACCGACCACAAAGTGGTGTCCTCGGAAGCGGAGGAACTGATCCTCGTCGACGAACAGGACAACGAAATCGGGCACCTCTCGAAGGCCGGCGCACACGACGGCGACGGTGTGCTGCACCGGGCATTCTCGGTGTTCCTGTTCGATCCGAATGGTCGGCTGCTGCTGCAGCGGCGGGCCACGGGAAAGCGCCTGTGGCCCGGCTACTGGTCCAACACCCTCTGCAGTCATCCGCGACGAGGCGAGTCCTTGCACCTGGCGACATCCCGGCGCCTCAAGGATGAACTCAACATCGATGCGGCGCTCGAATTCGTCTACAAGTTCCGCTACCAGGCCGAATACGGGACGGCGGGCGCCGAGCACGAGCTGTGCCACGTGTTCCTGGGAGCCGCGCCTCGCGACGTCCGCGCGAATCGCCACGAAATCGCCGAGCTCAATTACCTGAGCGTCGACGAACTCGAAGATGCATTCGCCGCGACCCCGGGCCGGTTCACGCCCTGGTTTCTCATGGAATGGCGCACGCTGCGCGAGCAGCACGGCAGCCGGCTACTCGCTTATGCCGGTGATGGCCGGTGATGGCCGGTGATTGCGGGGCAGGTTCTCAGCCGACGTAGCGGTAGTACTCGATGCCCAGGTCGGCAAAGTGGCGTTCGTCCTGACAGCCGACGCGGTCGATGACGAACTCCTTGCGCGGCACGTAGTCCAGCCCGGTCACCCCGCGGCCGTCGTGCAATGCGTGGTACTGCGCTTCGTCGAGGTCTACTGCGAGCTGCATCGCGGCGCCGAAGCCGATCGCTGCGGTGGCCTCGCGCCAGCCGTCGGCCATGAAGAAGGGGATGACTTCCGCGGCATCGCCGCTGCCGTAACCCAGGGTCAGCACCTCTTCGCCCGCGTGCAGCGAGCCTTCGTCCAGGGCCTGTTCGAAGCCGGCCGCAAGCCAGGCCGGCAGAGCGGCGGTATACAGGTTGCCGAGGTCCAGCATCGTGTCGCTGCCGAGCGCGAGCTTATCGAGGATCTCCCGGCGGTAGTGACGCGAGGCCCGGAATACGCGCAGCAAGGCCATGGTGAGCGGAAATGCTTCGTGGTGCAGGCTCTCCGGCCGGGCCAGGCTGGCGATAGCGGGCTTGCCGAGCATTTCGCGGTGTACGTCGCCGACATCCACTCCGGCTTCGTAACAGTACGAGGCGAGTTCCGCCTTGTCCTGCGCACTGCCCGAGCTGAGCGCGAACAGGTATGAGACGGCGAACCCGGTCTCGGGCATCCGCCGATACGGCCGATGCATGAATACCGAGTTCAGCGAGCGGAGATAGTCGATGGGGTTCAGCCCGCGCTTGTCGTACATGTCATTCAGCGCATGCAAGGTTTCATCGACGTAGCAGGTAGTCGAGTACTTGCCATTGAAGATCGGAAAATCCTGGACCTGGTGCGATTCGGACCGGTCCTGGCCGCAGAAGCGCAGCATGGGCTTGCGGAAATCCATGACCCGGTAATCGGATGCGGATCCCGAGCCTATGAGGTCGACCACGGCAAGTTTCGGATCTTCCTCGAGCAACATCGCAACAGCGCCGGCACCCTGGGTCGGTTCGCCGCTGGAGCCGCGTGCATATTCCGCGATGTCGGCGCATACCACGATCGCCTGGCTGCCGGCGCCGTCGAATGCGAGGTGCCGAATGGCGCCTTTCATTCCGTACACGCCGCCCAGGCAGGCGTGCTTGAATTCCGGCACTTCGCAGCGCCGGGATATCGGCGCGTTGCCGCGTGCTTCCAGCGCTCGGTCCACCATACCTTTGACGATGATCGCGCCGGCGGAATTGTCGGTGCTTGATTCGGTACCGAGCCCGAGGAATTTTACGCGCCGCGGATCGATGTCGTATTGCTCGATCAGGCGCAGCACCGCCGTGGCCGCCATCGTATACACACTCTGGTCCGGTCCTCGAACGCGGAAGCTGCGGCCCACTACTTCACGAATCTTCGGCCACTGATTGTTGGTCCAGTCACACCAGTCCTCGAGCCAGACCCGGTAGGGCGGTATGTAGGCGGCGAGGCCTGAGATTCCAATGGGTTTTTTCGGCACGGGCTCGGTCACGGAGAGGGGCTGAATCGCCCGGGAATTTTAGAGGTCTGTCTCACGCTGCTCAACTACTTAATAGGGGGCACGGACCGCGGCCTGTCCTGCGGCTTCAAACGGAAATGGCAGCCAGCAGCAATGCGCCGGCGAGCGTCATGGAGAAGCCGGCGAGATAGGCGATCGCAAGCACGCAAAACTTCAGGAACGTGACCAGGCCGCCCTGCCCATAAACGCGGCGCATGGATATGTACAGGTAGACGGGCGCGTAAATCGAGCTGGCGATGATCGGCAGGACGGCCACGGCCGGCCACAGGCCCAGCGAGCCGACCACCCGTGCCCAGAGAATCTGCAGCGACAGGAGCAGGAACAGGAAGGAATGGAAGTGCACGAAAAAGAGCAGGTGTTCTACATAATAGCGCCGTGAAAGGGGATACAGGATCTGCAATACCAGGGCCATCATTGGCAAGAGCAGAATCAGGCCGGCCGGGATTCGGTCGAGCAGTGCGGCGGAGAAGCCTTCCTCGCCGGCGGCTTCCCAACGCTCGCACAGGCGTTCGAGGCGCTCCGGCGTCAGTCGCCGCTGCAGCCAGTGCGGCAGGTCCGTGAGGTCGAATTCGTTCCGATCGCAGTCAATTGTTCCGGTATCGCCGACCGTGAACGTCACAGGGTCGGAGTCCTCGGCCGGAGTCCCGGCCGTCGGTGGGCTCGGCGCTTCGCCCGACCCGGGACGGCTCGGCGGCGGGGCGTCATCCGGCAGCTCGATTTGCCCGTCGGGGCCGATCAGGGATTCGTCGATGATGCCCTCGCGCACCAGTTCGGCGATGGCATCCTGAATCTCGCGCCGGCCTTCCTCGCGGGCCGCCTCGAGGCGCGCGGTCTCGTCCGGTTCCGCCGGGGCGCCGGCACTATCGGCTGGCTCGGGCTCGAACAACAGCTCGAAATCCTTTTGCGGGTCGAAGAAGGCGATCAGGAAAAAGACCAGGCTCAGCACCAGGTACATCCGAAACGGCGGCATGAAGCGCGCCCGCCGGCCCTCCAGGTAGTCGCGTGTGAGCCGCCCCGGCCGTGCGAGCAGCGGAACAAGCGTTTGCCATAATCTCGAATCGAGTTCGAACAGGTCGCCGAAAGCGTCGCGGATCAGTTCCCAAAGGCTGATCAGCCGGCTGGTGGCCCGCTGGCCGCACTGGCCGCAGTACTGCCCGCCGAGGCTTGAGCCGCAGTTCAGGCAATGCGCAGGCCGATCGGTCACCGGGGACATCTCCCGACGGAGCAGCGGACCATGGCTCAGTCGTCCTGCCGCGCCTCGCCCGGCGCCACACCGTCGTCGGTCCTGCCGACGGTTCTCAGACGCGGCGGCATGCGCTTGGCGGCGCTAAGCGCCGGCGCCTCGTCCGGCAGGTCGTTCCGGCGTCGCCCGAGTTCCTCCGGAGCGAAGTCGTCGACGGAAAGGAGATCGAAAACTTTCGCGTGGTATTCGCGCAAGGCTGCCGCCTCCGTGGCATCGATGACGTCGGCGCGCAGCGCCTCGTCGATCTGTTCGCCGAGATACTCGGCGCGAATCCTGTTTTCCTTGTGCGCCTGGTGCAGTCGCTTCTCCAGCGACGCATTGGCTTCGGCCAGCAAAAGGGCTTCCTGCAATCGGCCGAGCGGATTGCCGGGCTCCAGCGTCTTGTACGCGAATTGCGTCAGCCGTTCACGAGCTTCGCCGGACGTTGTGATGAGGTCGACGACTTTCTCGCCCAGTTCGTCGGCCGGTGCCGAGTAAGTGCGACCGCGCGGGAAAATGAACACGCGCAGCAGGCCGGCGACGAAACGGTTCGGGAGATTGCGCAGAAAGGAGTGCAATGCCTCTTGTGCCTGGTACATGAGCGTCCGGACCGACCATTCCACGAGCGGCAGGTCCGTGGCGCGCCGCCCCTGGTTCTCGAAATGCTTGAGTACACAGGACGCCAGATACATGCAACTCAGGACATCGCCGAGCCGCGCCGACAAGAGTTCGCGCTTCTTGAGCGCACCGCCCAGCGTCAGCATCGCGAAATCGGAAGCCAGTGCGAACGCGGCGCTGTAGCGGTTGATGTTCTGGTAGTAACGCCGGGTGGGCGTATTTAGGGGCACGCGGCTGAACTTCGCATACGTCAATGCGAGTACCAGCGATCGTGCGATGTTGCTGATTGCATATCCAACGTGTCCCACCAGCGCGTCGTCGAATGCGATCAGGCCGCTGTCGCGGTCTTCGTCGGCGGCTGCGTGGAGTTCCCGCAGCACGAAGGGATGACAGCGGATGGCGCCTTGACCATAAATGATGAGGCTGCGGGTCAATATGTTGGCGCCTTCCACGGTAATGGCGATCGGGGCGGCCATGTAGCCGCGGCCAAGGTAGTTCCTCGGCCCCATCATGATGGCCTTGCCGCCATGCACGTCCATGGCGTCGTTGCCCACTTTGCGGCCGAGCTCGGTGCAGTGATACTTGAGGATGGCCGCGGGTACTGCGGGCTTCTCACCTTGGTCGATAGCTCCCGCAGTAACCGACACCGCGGCATTCATGATGTAGGTATGGCCGGCGATGCGTGTAAGTGCCTCGCCCACCCCCTCGAAACTTGCGATCGGGATACCGAACTGCCGGCGGATGCGGGCGTACGCGCCAGTGGCATAGGCTGCGGCTTGTCCGCCGCCGGTCGCGCTGGACGGCAGCGTTATCGCCCGGCCGACAGAAAGCAGTTCGACCAGCATCTTCCAGCCCTTCCCCGCCATCTCGACGCCACCGATGATGTAGTCGAGCGGCACGAACACGTCCTTGCCCGAGGTGGGTCCGTTCTGGAACGCGATGGTAAGGGGATAATGGCGTCGTCCGGTCACGACGCCGGGCGTGTCGGTTGGTATCAGCGCGGCGGTGATGCCGTAGTCCTCCCGGTCGCCGATCAGGTGTTCCGGGTCGTACAGTTTGAACGCGAGCCCCAATACCGTGGCGACCGGTGCCAGGGTGATGTAGCGCTTGTCCCAGTTGAGGCGGATCCCGACGATTTCCTCGCCCTCCCAGCGCCCTTTGCACACGATACCGCTGTCGATGATCGCCGCTGCATCGGAACCCGCCTGCGGCGAAGTCAGCGCGAAACACGGAATCTCGGATCCGGCGGCGAGGCCGGGAAGGTAGCGCTCCTTTTGTTCCTCGGTGCCGTAATGCAACAGGAGCTCCGCCGGACCGAGTGAATTCGGGACCCCGACGGTGGAGGATGCCGCGGCGCTGCGGCTGGCGAGCTTCTGGATGACCACGGCGTTCGCGTACGCGCAGAATCCGAGGCCGCCGTACTTCTTCGGGATGATCATCGCGAAGAACTTTTTCTCGATGATGAACTCCCACACTTCCCGCGGCATATCGGCGAGTTCGTGGTTGATCTCCCATTCGTCCAGCATGCTGCAGAGTTCATCGCAGGGGCCGTCGACGAATGCCTGTTCCTCGGAGTTGAGCTGAGGTGCCGGGAACGACATCAGCCGCTCCCAGTTTGGCATCCCGGAGAACAGCTCGCCGTCCCACCATACATTGCCCGCCTCGAGCGCGTCCCGTTCCGTCTCGGACATCGACGGCAACATGGTCCGGTAGACGTCCAGCAAGGGTTTCGTGATCTTGGCGCGGCGTAGTTCGACGAGGTTGAGCGCGAAGAGGGCGCCGAGTGCGAGCCAGAGCAGCAGTACCCACAACCAGGAGCCGTCGCCGAACAAGGTGTAGGCGGCCAGCGTCAGGCCGGCCGCGATCGTGGACCGGCGCAGGTCGATGCGCTGATAGGCGAGGAACAGGGCGCCGCCGACGAACAGCAGGAACCAGAAAACGGATGCGGCGATGCTGAACAAAGTGTCTACCTCCCGAGCGGTAGCCATGCGGCAACGAAGAGCGATGCAGCCCGGAATGTCACCAACACTAGCATTGCCGCGTAGTCGGCGCCATGGAGCCCGGTCGCGTCGCGAGGCTAGAGCAGCGACTCGATCGCAGCACGTTCTTCGCGCAATTCACGTTCCGTGGCGGACATGCGTGCGCGACTGAAGGAGCTGATGTCGAGATCTTCTACGATGCTGTAATTGCCGTCCGCGCAACGCACCGGGAACGAGTACACGATGCCGGGTGCGATACCGTAGCTGCCGTCCGCAGGCACCGACATGCTGGTCCAGTCGTCGGCCGGCGTGCCGACCGTCCAGTCGTGCACGTGATCGATCGCGGCGGACGCGGCCGAAGCCGCCGACGATGCGCCGCGAGCCTCGATGATCTTCGCGCCTCGCTGTTGCACGACCGGGATGAAGGACCCCGCGAGCCAGGTCTCGTCGACCAGCGACGGCGCCGGCTTGCCCTTCACGGTCGCATGACTGACGTCGGGATACTGGGTTGCGGAATGATTGCCCCAGATGATCATCCGCCGGATGTCGTCGACGTGGCTGCCGGTGCGGGCGGCGAGTTGCGCGAGCGCCCGGTTATGGTCGAGGCGCGTCATGGCGGTGAAGTGTCGCGGATCGAGATCCGGGGCGTTGCTGCTGGCAATCAGAGCGTTCGTATTCGCCGGGTTGCCGACGACCAGTACCCGCACGTTGCGACTGGCGTTTTCGTTGAGCGCTTCGCCTTGCGCGGAGAAGATCCGTGCGTTTGCCTCGAGCAAATCCTTGCGTTCCATTCCCGGCCCACGCGGCCGCGCACCCACCAACAGCGCGAAATCGGAATCCCGGAAGGCCGCTTTCGGATCATCCGTGGGAACAATGCCGGCAAGCGTGCCGAATGCGCAGTCGTCGAGTTCCATGACGACGCCTTTCAATGCGGTCAGCGCCTGCGGAATCTCGAGCAATTGCAGAATCACCGGCTGATCGTCGCCGAGCATCTGGCCGGATGCGATGCGAAATGCGAGCTGGTAGCCGATCTGTCCGGCAGCACCGGTGATCGTGACGCGTACGGGTGACTTCATGATGACTTTCCTGACGCTGTAGACTGACAACGAGGGCGATGAACCGGCCGGAACTGCCGGATCCGGCATTCTTCGAGTTATTGGCCGGCATGACGCCGGGCCGGCGATTCTAGCATCGGATGCCGGGAATCGGCAGCGCAGGCGTCAGTCCTGTTACGGCATGAACCCTGGGTGGGATTGTTGCAGGCGTTTGCGCTCGGCCGCCGCCAGCGACGCCTGGCCGCCGGCCTCCAGTGATTCGATGCATTCGAGCCAGGCCTGGGGTCCTGCTTGCTCGGCCGCGGCGCAATCGGCGGAGTAGTCGCGCATGTCGCTCGTGCCGGAAACTTCCTGTGTCGACGGTGACATTGCCGAATCGAGGCCAGTGATTTCCTGCGCCGCGTTTACGCTGGTCACTCCCGGTGCGGTGGCGGATTTCTGGCGGTACGCATCGCCCATTTTCTGCGCACGGGATTCGACGGCCGCCTCGTGCACGGCCGCCGGCGACGGGCCCGGGGGCATCTGCTGGCGCACGCCCGGTGCCGGCCCATCGGTGAGTTGCAGCACGAGCGCGATGCAGAGACCGATGCTTGCAGCCAGAGCAAGCGGTGGCATCCAGGTCCTGCGACGGGCCTGGTGGGCCGCCGTGGCGCGACGCGCATTTGCGAGTACCGCCTCATCGAGGCCGGCCGGCGTCCGCTCACCGGCGACTTCCCGATATATCGAACGCACCAGGGAGTCCGTCGCATGTTCGCCGTCGTCGAGTTTATCGATCATGAGTGGCCTGCCTTGCCGAGGCCAATTCGGACCGGCGCGCTGCCCGGCTCGGTGATGGTCACGGCTGCGAGGCTTGCTCGCAGCTTTCGTGCCGCGTAGCGCACGCGGCTTTTCGCGGTTTCGCGGTTGACTCCGGTGACCTCCGCGATCTGGTCCGACGTCAGGTCGCCTTCCTCGTGCAGCAGCCAGGCGTTACGTTGCTCTGCGGGCAGTTCGCAGAGCGCACGTTCCAGCCGCCGGCGCAGCAGTTCGCGCTCCGCCAGAGTTTCAGGATCCGGATCAGGCGATGTCTCGAGGTCGGGATCCGATTCCGAGGATTGGCGATGTCGAAGGTTTCGCCGTAGGTGATCGACGAAACAGTTGTGTGCCACCCGGAACAGGTAGGTGCGGAATTTTGCGCTCGGCCGGTAGCTATCGCGCGCGTTTACGATCTTGCCCCACGCATCCTGGAATATTTCCTCGGCGGCGTCGCGGTCCTGGGCGAGACGCAGGAGGTAACGATAGAGGCTGTCCTTGTTGCGTCGGTAGAGTGCCTCGAACGCAGCCACGTCGCCCGTGCGGTAGCGCTCCATCAGCGCGCAGTCGTCGGTTTCGTGTTCCATCCGCCGAGCATAGGGCAGGCCCGGAATGCTTGA
The DNA here is from genome assembly GCA_963770585.1 of uncultured Pseudomonadota bacterium. GTDB lineage: Bacteria > Pseudomonadota > Gammaproteobacteria > Steroidobacterales > Woeseiaceae > UBA1847. Next base: position 65,646 of record CAVYQH010000002.1, read on the forward strand.
AAGCAAACCGACTTGCCCGGCCGTCAGTGGACTGCCATCCATCATGCACCCGTAAACGCAACGCCGGTGGGCGGCGGGTTCGAAAAGGCTTGCAATCTTCCTGTATAGTGTTATAGTTGACTATAACACTAGTTCAGCGAACCCTGGAAACGGTATCCGTCACGATGGCGAGTAGAGTAACGACGGACTTGCGCCGGCCGACATACCCCCGGCCGGCGACTTTTTATTTGCCGCAGTCTCGAACCCGTCAGGCTTCGCGTCGCTCGCGCGGGTCTGGATGAGCGTATGGATCCGAAGTGGAGTGAAGACCAGCCGATCTATCGCCAACTGCGCGATCGCGTCGTGGCAATGATTCTCGATGGCGTCCTCGGTGACGGCGACGCCTTGCCGTCCGTTCGCAATGTGGCCGCCGAATACAGGCTCAATCCGCTTACCGTATTGAAAGGCTACCAGGAACTCGTGGACGAGGGTCTCGTGGAAAAGAAGCGAGGTCGCGGGATGTTCATCAACCCGGGTGCCCGCAGGCAATTGATGAAAGACGAACGCCAGCGATTCATCGACAAGGAATGGCCGGCAGTCGTCGATATGATCAAACGGCTGGAACTCGACCTGGATGAACTGGTGCGCCTGGCCAAGCCGGCGGACGGCGCTGGAGGCGGCGATGACTAGTCTCGTCTGTGCTCGCAACGTTTCGAAGAGCTACGGCAAGGTACGGGCCGTCGACAATGTCAGCTTCGAGATCGAGCAAGGCCGGATCCTGGGGCTGATCGGCCCGAATGGGGCGGGAAAGACGACACTTCTCAAAGCCGTGCTCGGACTGACGGATTGCGACGGCGAGCTATCCGTGCTGGGCCTTGATCCCTTCCGGCAGCGCAAGGAACTCATGCGGCATATCAGCTTCATCGCCGACGTTGCCGTACTTCCGCGCTGGATCCGCGTGACCCAGCTGCTCGATTTCGTACAGGCAACGCACACCGGTTTTTCCCGCAGTCGGGCTGAAAAGTTGCTTGCCGAAACAAAAGTGCGCCGCGATGCGAAGGTGCGGGAATTGTCCAAGGGCATGGTCACGCAGCTGCATCTCGCGATCATCATGTCGATCGATGCCCGACTGTTGGTGCTCGACGAGCCGACTCTGGGCCTCGACATACTGTTTCGCAAGGAATTTTACTCGAATCTGCTCACGGACTATTTCGACGCCGAGCGGACCATCCTGGTCACGACCCATCAGGTGGAGGAGGTCGAACGGCTGCTGACGGACGTCATGTTCATCAGCGAAGGCCGGCTGCTGTTGCACGCGTCCATGGATACCTTGTCGGACACTTACGTGCAGCTGCTCGCTTCGGGCGAGAAAGCGGTTGCCGCGAAGAAACTCGGGCCGATCGCGGAGAGCGACCTGTTCGGCAAATCCGTGCTGCTGTTCGAAGGAAGGGACCGCGACTCGTTGCGTGAGTTCGGCGAATTACACACGCCGTCGGTGGCCGACCTGTTCGTGGCGAAAGTGAAGAGGGCGCGCGCATGATTGCCGACCAGCCGACACTCATTCGCAAAGAACTCTGGGAGCATCCGGCGATCTGGGTCGCTCCGGTCGTCACTGCGTTCGTCGTTTCCATGCTGACGCTCACCGGCCAGGTGTCGATATCCGCATTTGGCGAAGCCGTCGATCTCGCCATCGTCGGCGCTCAGAACGTCGATCCCGTTCACCGCGCCGCGGTTCTGAACGGCGTGCTAATCGTCGTGTCCAGCATTTTCGCGGTCGGCGCCTGGATCATCATGGTTTTCTACAGCCTCGACGCGCTGTATGCGGAACGCAAGGACAAGAGCATTCTCTTCTGGCGGTCACTTCCTATAACCGACGCGGAAACCGTGGTCTCGAAGCTGATCACGGCTTTGCTCGTTATTCCCCTGGTGAGTCTCGTTGTCGCGATTCTGACGCATCTGATCATTCTGACGATAACGGGGGTCTGGGTCGCGTTGCAGGGCGGCGATGCGTTGCACCTGATCTGGCAACCCGTCAGGCTTGGCGATGTCTGGCTGGCCTGCCTGGTCATGACGATCGCGCTCCCGCTATGGCAGGCACCGATGATCGGCTGGTTCGTGTTTGTGTCCACCTTTGCGAAGCGTTCGCCGTTCCTGACCGGCTTTATGCCCATACTCGTCCTGCCGATGCTGGAACGCCTGCTGGTCGGAACGCACCTGTTCTGGGATGCAATTTTCGTTCGCACGATCCAACCGCCGATTATCGACTTCGACCGCTATCGCTCGATGGAAACCGGGGAGGTACCCGCGGAATTGGAGCTCTCGGCCTTGAGTCTCTTGAAACAAATCGACCTGGCGGCGTTTTTCTCTTCACCGTCGCTATGGGCCGGTCTGATCGTGTGCGCCCTGTTCACAGCCGCTGCTATCTATGTCCGCCGTTATCGCGACGAGAGTTACTAGGCACCGCGTACGCGCATCCAAGATGGCAAACGGCGTCATGAGCCGGCATTGCGCGAAAGTCCATACTTCCGCAGTTTGCCGCGCAACTGGTCGTAGCTGAGTCCCAGCAAATCGGCGGCGACTCGCTGGTTGAAGCGCGCACGCTCCATCGCCGCCTCGATCATTTCCTGTTCGACCTCTGCGAGCCTTTCCGCCAGGTCGGCGGGCAGCAGCGCCGGCGTGCGCTGCCGACCTTCTTTCGTCTCGCGGCGCGACGATTGCGACGGTGTAAACGGTGAATCGAACGGATCGAACGCGATGTCGTCGATCATTCGTCCGTCGTCAGGCGCCCTGTAGACAGATCGTTCCACAGCATTCTTGAGCTCACGCACGTTGCCAGGCCAGTCGTACTTCAGCAGAGCCGAGGTTGCCCGCGACCCAAAGCCGGGGAACAAGGCCCGGCCGAGCTCGCTCGACATGTTGATCGCGAATGCCTGCGCCAGCGGCAGAATGTCCTCGGTGCGTTCGCGCAACGGCGGAATGGTAATGACGTCGAAAGCGAGTCGATCGAGCAAATCCTCCCTGAACCGTCCCTCGGCCGCCAGTATCCGGAGCCCGGCGTTGGTCGAACCGACGATGCGTACATCGACTCGGAGCGTTTCGTTGCCGCCCACGCGCTGAATTTCGCCGTACTCGATGACGCGCAGGATTTTCTCCTGCATGCGCAGGCTGATCGTCGCGAGTTCATCGAGAATCAAGGTCCCGCCGTCGGCTCTTTCGAAATGGCCGACGTGTGCGCGAGACGCGCCGGTAAATGCGCCGGCTTCGTGGCCGAAGAGTTCCGATTCAAGTATCGACTCGGTGAGCGCCGCGCAGTTGACCTTGACGAATGCGCCTTCCCACCGCCCCGACAGGTAGTGCAGGCGGGACGCGACGAGTTCCTTGCCGGTCCCGCGCTCCCCCACCACCAAAACCGGTTTGGACAGCGGCGCTGCCCGCGACACATGCTCGAGCATTTCCAAGAATACCGGCGCTACGCCGATGATGGGTTGCGGAGACTGCCACGCGCTCATCGGCGAATCATCCCAGTACTTGGCGAGAAAAACCAATACTTGGTCGGACAGCCCATGCGCAAAGTCCGCCATTGCCGACGAATAGTTGAAGAAAATCTATTATTTTCAATAGGTTATTTTAATTTTTCGCAACTGGCACAGAAGCTGCAGTGCGATTGGCGACATCCACCAATTCGCTGAGGACTGAGACATGGGCATTTTCACGAGATTTTCCGACATCGTGAACTCCAACATCAATGCGATCCTGGACAAGGCCGAAGACCCGGAAAAGATCGTCCGCCTGATGATCCAGGAAATGGAGGACACGCTGGTCGAGGTGCGCTCGGCGGCTGCGCGCTCCATTGCCGACAAGAAGGATCTCAATCGCAAGCTGGAAGCGCTCGAACGCGACACGCGCGAATGGGACGAAAAGGCCGAACTCGCGATGCGTAAAGCCAGGGAGGATCTAGCTCGGGCCGCACTGATCGAAAAATCACGGGTCAGCGCTGCTGCAGATGCGATCAAGAGCGATTATGAATCGATCGACGAAGGACTGGCGAAGCTGAACGAGGACATCGCCCGGCTCGAGGCCAAGCTTGACGACGCCAAGTCGCGACAGAAGGCGCTGCTGGCGCGGCACAAGACCGCCAACAGCCGGCTGGCCGCAAGGAAGAAGATTTACGACTACAAGATCGACGACGCCATGGTGCGTTTCGAGCAATACACGCGGCGCATCGATGATGTGGAAGGCCGCGTCGAAGCGTACGACCTTGGCCTGCCCAAGGACCTGCGGCACGAGTTTGCGGGCCTTGAAGCCGAAGAGTCGGTGCAGCAGGAATTCGATGAACTGAAGCGACGCGTGAGCGGCGAGCGCAGGGTCGAAACGGAGTAAGTCATGAGCTCCGTCGCAACGCTGGCGGTGGTACTGACTCTGACCATAGTCGTGCCGCTGGCCCTGATCCTTCACTTCGTCACAAAGTGGAAACAGTCGCGGGAGATTTCCGGGGACGACGAGGAACTGCTGGAGGAGTTATATGCTCAGTCCCAGCGGATGGAAGAACGACTCGCGACGCTCGAAAAGATACTCGATGTCGAATTGCCCGAGTGGAGAAACAGATATGACTAGACCCGCCTGGAATCTCGACTACGGCCCGTTCAGAGGCTTTTATCGCGATCCCGAGAACGGCTGGCTCTTTGGCGTTTGCGCGGGGATCGCCGACAGGTTCAACTTGAATCTCTTCGGCCTCCGGGTGATCGCCGGCATCTGCCTGTGCATCTTTACCTGGCTGACCGTCCTGCTGTACGTTGCCGCAGTGCTCCTGGTCCGCGAAAAGCCCCTCGTCTATTCGGGCCATGACAGCGAGCACGATTTTTGGCGCAGGCGCAGTGACTACCGGAGGCACTCATGAACGCCCGTGCCTTGGACAACGACCGGCGTTTCCGGCGTAGTGCAGATTGCGCGATGCTCGGTGGCGTCTGTGCAGGGCTCGCGGACTATTTCGGATTCAACGTCCGCGCTACGCGATTGCTCGCCGTGGTCGGTTTTTGTATCAACCCGCTGCTGGCCACCGTAGCCTACCTGGCCGCAGTAATGCTGGTACCCGCGGATTCGACCCGGACGAATCCAAAGGCGGTCGATCCGGTCTTCAAACGCGCGGTGCGTTCCGCGCCCGGCCAGGCGATGAGCGACGTCCGCCGAAGGTTCCAGTCGCTGGACCGCCGGCTCGCACGGCTAGAGAAGTACGTTACGTCAGATCGATACGCGCTGGATCGTGAATTCAGGGACCTCGGCCATGGCCGGGGCAAGTCGGCGGAGGAGCGTCCGTGAACACCATGTTCTTCGTAGTTTGCATAGTCGCGATCGGTTGCGCGACAGCCGTCCTGACAGAGTTTTTCAAGTCTCGCCGGCTCGAAGACAAGCAGAGCGCCAATGACGAGACTTCGGCACAGCTGGATGCGCTCGAAGAACGCATTCGCGTCCTCGAGCGCATCGTCACTGAGAACAAGTTCGATCTCCGGCGAGAGATCGACCGGCTGTAGCCCGCGCCTGCGGAGCTATTCGGTCTTGGCCTTGTAAGCGCGGACTTCCTCGTTGAAGCGAGCCGCCAACAACTCCATTTCTTCGATTCCCGCGTTGTATTTCTTGGTCAGTGCAGCGTCACGCGACGCCCGCTCCTCATCCGTGATTTCCGTCATGGTGGCCACCGTGTCCTTTTCATCCTGTTCGATGCAGGCGAGGTAGGTCTCCATCGCGGCCATGTACTCCTTGACGGCCGCCTGACCGGCGATCATGTCTTCCTTGCTCGCAGTGGCGCCGTTGGGTATTTCCGCCTTGGTCGGGTAGTCGCAGGCGAACGCGAGTGGCTGCATGAACAACAAGGCGGCTGTCGCGAATATTCTGATGGTCTTATTCATGTATTGGAGGCTCCAGGGCCCGCAGGCCATTGCAAGTGGGCTGTCTATTCTAAGCAGGATGGTCTGCCGAGTGAAGGCCGACGGGGACTTGTCAGAATCCCGGGGTTCAGGCAAACAGGGCGCGGTGCGTATCGGTACCTTCCGCCTGCGCGAGCAGCAATTCGAGATAGTTGTCGGAACTCATGGGGTCCCCGAACAACAGCCCCTGCGCATACGTGCAGTCGATGGATTGCAGGAAGGTGAGCTGGTCGGTTTCCTCCACCCCCTCTGCAACGACATCCATGTTCATGTTCCGACCTAGTTGCACGATGGTGCCGACCAGCGTTGCGTCGTCCGCATTGGACGCGACGTGCCTGACGAATGACTTGTCGATCTTCAGGGTGCTTATGGGGAACTGCTGCAGCGCGCTCAAAGAAGAATAGCCGGTGCCGAAGTCATCAATCGCGAGGTGCAGGCCGAGTGCGTAGAGCTGGTCGAGCAACTTGACTGTTCGTTCCGGATTCTCCATCAGCGTGGTTTCCGTGATCTCGAGTTCCAGAGAGGTGGGCGACACCTCATAGCTGCGCAGGATCGAACTGATCCGGTTTGTGAAATTGCGCTGTCGCAATTGCTTCAGCGAAAGATTGACCGATACGCGTCCGGGCGACGACACCGAGCGCTGCCAGTAACGGAAATCCTCGCAAACCTTGTTGAGGACCCATTCGCCGATCTCGATGATGAGGTTGGTTTCTTCGGCCAGCGGGATGAAGTCCGACGGCAGAATCAGCCCGCGCTCCGGCAGCTCCCAGCGGACCAGTGCCTCCGCACCGGCCACCTCGCCGGTTGCAAGGTTGTACTTCGGCTGATAGTGAACTAGCAGCTCGTTGCGCTCGAACGCGCGTTTGAGCTTGCTCTTGGTCATCAGCCGTTCCACGGCTGCCTCGTTCATCTTCGGCAGGTAGTAGGAATGGACGTTGCCGCCCGATTTCTTGGCATGGTACAGCGCGGCGTCCGAATTTCGGATCAGGTCGATGACGTTCGGCGCATCCTGGGGATATAAGGCAATACCCATGCTGGCCGTCATGAACACCTCGTGACCCTGCACGAAAAACGGGTCCGCCAGCTTGGCGAGGAGCGATCGTGCGAGTGAGTCCGTTTCCACGCGCCCGTCGCGGTCCGTGTGCGCACCGTCGACAATCACCGCGAACTCGTCGCCGGCCAGCCGGCCTATGATGGACCGCGGCGGCAGTGCGGACGTCAGTCGCTCGGCAACGGTTTCCAGCGTCGTATCGCCAGCCAGGTGCCCGAAGGTGTCGTTGATTTCCTTGAAGTGATCGATATCGATGTAGAACAGCGCGAGTGAACTGCCGGCGCGTCGGGCGCGCGCGATGCCTCGCTGCAGCAGGTGCTGGAACTGCATCCGGTTGGGAATCTTCGTGAGGGCGTCTATGCGCGCGAGGTAGCGAATTCGCTGCTCGGCGCGCCGGCGCTCGGTGGTGTTCTGCGCGGCATATATCCGGTCGCCGTGTTCGGATGCATTGTCATCGAGTATCGAGCACGAATAGGAAACCGGGATGGACTCCCCGAACTTGCTTTCCAGAAACGCCTCGCGCGGCGCGCCTGCCGTAGATTCGGTCGTCAGAGAGCCGCTCTTCCCGGCATCGACGAGCGAATCGACCGGCGTTCCGCGGAGCTCCTCCTCGTCGTAGCCGAGCAGCAGGGTGGTTGCCTTGTTGATGCGCTTGATACGCCCTTCGCGGGAGGTCACGATGATCGCGTCGTTCATGCTTGCCAGGATATTGTCGACATAGTCGCGGCTGATGGTCGTCGTCCGCAGCTGGTCGCGCATGGCATTGAAAACCGCGGCAAGATCGCCCAGGTCATCACCCCGGCCGACTTCCAGCGGTTCGCCGAAGTCGGCATCCCTCAGCTTTTCGGCCTGGCGCTTGAGTTCACGGATTCGCAGTGATTGATCGCGCGCGAACAGAAGGACAATCGCGACGCACAGGAGCAGCGTGGCCAGCGTGCCCAGGCCGATCCACGTGTAACTGATACGCCGCCGATCGCCTTCCCGGTCGCGAAGATGCTCGCGGAAAGTGCCGACGGCAGTGTTCAGGTCGTCCAGCTGCCAGGCAGCGGTCAGCGTGCCGCCGTCTGCAAGCTCGGCCGTCAGCACCATGCTCGACGTCGTCCAGATCGTTCCCGGGGCCGTCCCCTGGGCCGGTACGTTGCCGGCCTGGAGGCTGTTGTGCTCTTCGTTGGCAAACCGAATGCCGGCCAACAGCGGATCCGCAGCGATCTGCCGGCCGAGCGCCCGAAGAATGGTTCGCGAATCGTCCACCGCCAGGACCGGTGCGAGTTCGTCGGCCAGGGCCTGCAGATGCTCGCGACCCCGGGCCTCGAGGCTCGCCCTCATATACGCCTCGTGGTCGTCGGCACTGTCTTCGATCATGCCCGTCGCAAGCCAGCGATACTGCCCGTAGAACATCGAGAGCATGATCGTGCCGACGGCGATGCCGAGTGTGACGACGTAGACCAGGTATCTGGGAATCTTGCTGCCGGTCATGGGTGTCGAGTCCTGTCGGGTCTCCCCACAGCTCCGCCGTGCCTGAGTGCCGGTCCGGTTTGTTGTAGTTGTTATTCGACCGGTTCGACCTGCGACAGGTTGCCGATCCGCCCGGCCAGTCTAGCACTGTTTTTTGCCAAGCGGCCAAATCCGCCGGCCGCAGCCGTGGTCATTCGCCGCCGGCGATCCCCGGATCCAGCCGTTTCTCGACGAACTCCGTCGGCTTCGATTGCCCCGTCGTGCGCATGGTGCCCTCGACGACCGCGCCCTCGGCGACCGCGATCGCCGCGGCGCTGACCGTGCCGCTGATACGAGCCGTGTCGGCGATCTCCACGTGGCCGGACGCGACGATGTCGCCGTCCACGCGACCGGCGACGATCACGTCGGCGGCACGGATCGTGCCCTTCCAAAGACTCGTGATCGCGAGGGTCACCGTGCCTCCGAAATCGCAGTCACCGTCGACTTCGCCGGCCAGGTGAAAATTGCCGCCGCCGGTGATGATGCCGTTGATCGTGCACCCCTCGCTGACCAGGGTTGCGGGTCCGCCGGACCGGTCACGCAGGCGGCGTTTGCGGGTGTCGCTCATCTTCGGTGTTACTCCGCGTGCGCTCATGTCAACGCCGGATACTACCCGCAGTATCCGCCACATGTCAGCGTCTGCATGGCGCGTCGCTGAAACTCTTGTGGTAAAACGTCGCCGTGATACGTACATTCGACATCCGGCTGGGAAAGCTGGCTGGCCTCGATCAGCCGCGACTTGCGCGAATGCTCGCCGGTGCGCGCAGAGGTGTCGAGAAGGAATGCCTGCGCATTGACGGCAACGGCAACCTGTCGCTAAAGCCTCATCCTGCCGCACTCGGCTCGGCGTTGACGAATCGATTCATCACGACCGATTTCTCCGAGGCCCTGCTGGAGTTCGTGACTCCGCCCAGCACATACACGTGGGAAGCCCTGTGTGCGTTGTGCGACATTCACCAGTTCACCTACCGGAATCTCGGCGACGAGCTGCTGTGGCCGGCAAGCATGCCCTGCCTGATACCTGCCGACGACGAGATTCCGCTTGCCCGCTATGGCAGCTCCAACGTCGGGACGATGAAAACGGTCTATCGGCGCGGGCTCGGTTACCGCTATGGCCGGCATATGCAAACCATTGCGGGTGTTCATTTCAATTACTCGCTGCCGGCGGAATTCTGGCACGAATACCGGGAGCTTGTCGGCGCGCCCGCGAGCGACGATGAGTTCAGGTCTGACCAGTACCTGTCGCTGGTGCGAAACTTTCGTCGCTTCGGTTGGTTGTTGTTGTACCTGTTCGGAGCGTCGCCTGCCTTGTGCAGGACGTTCCTCGGCAACCGCGAACTCGACATGCCCTTGCTTGGACAGGGCACCTACTATGAGCCCTTCGGAACGTCTCTCAGGATGAGCGACCTGGGCTACAGCAACCGGAACCAGTCGCGGATCAACATTTGTCCGAACAGTCTCACCGAATACATTCGCGACCTCTCGGAAGCGATCCGGACGCCCGAACTTGCGTACGAACGTATTGGCGTCATCGTCGACGGCGAGTGGCGCCAGCTCAGCGCCAACCTGCTGCAAATAGAGAACGAGTACTACAGCACCATTCGGCCGAAAAGGGTCGCGCGGTCGGGCGAGCGGCCCACGGCCGCACTGCGGCGGGGCGGCGTCGAGTATGTCGAGGTCCGGACTCTCGACATCAGCATTTTCGACCCCGGCGGAATCAATCAGAACACGATGCGCTTCGTGGAAGCGTTCCTGGTCTATTGCCTGCTGGAAGAGAGCCCGCCGCTCGACGACACTGCGCTGGACGAAAGCCGCGACAACCAGGCAAGGACAGCTCGCCGCGGCCGGGAACCGGGACTGATCCTCAAACGCAACGGCAGGCCCGTCGGCCTCGCGGAATGGGCCGGGGAGATCCTGGCCGGTGTTGCCGCGGTCGCTGAACTGATCGACCGCGCTGAGGACGTCGATTCTTACGGCGCTGCAGCCGGAGAGATGGGCAGACTCGTTTCCGAACCCGAGCTTACGCCGTCGGCACGCATACTCGCGGACCTCAGGGACAATGACGCGAGTTTCTTCGAATATTCCATGGCAGCAGCGCGGGGGCACAAATCGTACTTCATGACGACTGAGGCCATACCGACGGGGCGGCTGGTCCTGCTCGAACGGGAAGCGGCGGAATCCCTCGACAGGCAGCGCGCCATCGAGGCGGGGGACGACCGGACGTTTGCCGAGTATGTCGCGCGCTACTTTGCCAACGGCTGACGCCCGGCGGACCCGCGCAAGCAGCAACGGAGCCCGCAAATGTGCCGAATTTCGCCGTTTGCGCCCGGCCGTGTGCGGCTCGTCACAATTTGGCAACGCGCAATGTGACGCCTGAATCGATTTAACTAAACTTGCATCCGTTCGCCGCAGGACGGCCAGTTTCGGACCAGCTAGTGATCAAGACCTACATGACAGGCATCGTGCTCGGTATTGCGGGCGCAATCGCCACACTGCACTACATACCGGTGGTCGACGTGGATCGGGAAATGTCGATCATCGCCGTGACGCCCAATGGCGGCAATTCCGAAACCTTTCACATCAATGTCCCGGCCGACAGGATCATGCTCGGCACGGAGAAACGTGCCAATCCCCTGCCGTTGGAGATGCGCTGGCCCGAGAACGAGGCACTCACAGGCACACGTTCCGAATTGTTCAAGGTGCGGAACTCCCGCGACGCCGTGATTGGTGTCGCCAGCCGGCTGGCGATCCACAACAAGCCGCTCGGCGAAGTCATCGAGTGGGTGCTGCACCTGCCGGACCGCGGCTCTATTTATGTGAGCGTTCGGCCGCAGGACACGGGTGGCCTGCGTACCGGAGCCCTGACGGCCGGGACGCTGGAATTCGACGGGCTGGGCGGTACTTTGACCGAGCGCTGGATCGCGGGCGGCGAAGATGCAGATTCGCCTGGCGACGGCAGGATAGAACTGGTGGCGACCTATGTCGCGAGTGCGAAGCCCGTGCCGGCGGAGACCGACGAATGAAACTTCTTGTCGCTCTCCTGCTCGGTGTCGCGAGCGGCGCCGCGGCCACACTGGGTTTCCTGTACTACAACCCGGTCTCGTCGGTCGAAGGCGTCACTCCGCTCATGGTCAGCGACCGGCGGCAGATTATCCTCAACTACTCTGCCGTTGCCGGCGACGGCATCGTATACACCAACAACGGCGAATCGCGGGTGCAGCCGGTTCCGCGCAAGGTGGCGCAGCTTTGGGAGCCGCCGATCCGTAACACCGAGATTCTCGTGACCGAGATGTTCGACTATCGCGGGCTGCCGATCGGCGTCGGCATCAAGTTTTCCTCGTGGTCGGAAGACACGCGTCTCCTGAACAGCGAAGCCATCGTCGATTCCGCCTGGCACATCGAGTTGCCGCACAAAGGTACCTTGTTCATCGCGCAACGCGAGAATCGCTGGAACTTCCTGCGAGAGATCGTGGTCCCGGCGCACTGGAACTCCTCGGACAGCTGGAGGGGGAGCTGGCGCGGACTGCTGAGCGCCGGTCCCAACGCGCTGGGCACGGCGGCCGTACAGGGCGGCAGCGGCGCGTACGCCGGCAGGAGTCTCGAGGCCGTCGAATACCTGGATGCCAAGGCGTATTCGGTGCTGACCGGGCCGGTCGCGGCGGACGGCCAGCTGATCATCGAGTTCCCCGACCTGGAAGCGCAGGTCGCCGAGGACAGCGCGGCCCCGTAGGCGGCGCCTAGCCGCTGAGATCCTTGAGCGGCGTGCCCGGGTCCGCGGCCCGTCCGGGGTCGGGAGCAATGCGAGCGGCAATCAGCGACTTCGATTGCATGAAGTCGCGCGGCACATTCACGCAGTCGATCGCAATCATGCGCCCGTGCCGCAGGTACAGGCAGGAGAAAGCACGGTTCGCGGGGTCGCCGCGAATGATTACGGCATCGTAGCCCTGCGACAATCCCGCGATTTGCAATTTCAGGTCGTACTGGTCCGACCAGAACCAGGGCACGTCGGCGTAATGCAGTTCGCCGCCACAGGCGTTGGTCGCGGCGGTGCGGGCCTGCTCCAGCGCGTTGTGCACCGATTCCAGGCGCACTCGTCGCCCGTAGATCGGGTTCGGATGCGAGCTGCAATCGCCGATCGCGTAGATGCGCGGATCGTTCGTTCTGCACGCATCGTCGACCACGATGCCATCATCCACTTCCAATCCGGCCGCCGCCGCAAGTTCGAAATTCGGCACGATGCCAACACCCACCACGACGAGGTCGGCGGGAATTCGTTCGCCGTCGGCGGTCGTGACGGCGGCGACGGCTGCCTTGCCGTCGAAACCCGCAAGGCCGGTGGACAGCCGAAGCCTGACCCCCCGCTCGGCATGCTCGCGCTCGTAGAACGCCGATACTTCCGGCGAAACGACTCGGCTCATCACCCGATCAGCCAGTTCCACGACCGTCACCTCGGCACCCAGGGTGCGCGCGACGGCTGCTACTTCGAGTCCGATATAGCCCGCGCCCACGATCACGAGCCGGCTGCCCGGGCACAGGCCGGTGCGTATGGCCTCGACGTCGCCTATGCCGCGCAGGTAATGCACGCCCGCCGGAAAAGCCGCATCGCCCGGAAGCCTGCGGACGCGGGAACCGGTTGCGAGGATCAGGCGGTCCCAGTGTATGCGCTCGCCGGAATCGGTCGACACCGTGGCGGCGGCACGGTCGATGGTGGTGACACGGACGCCGGTCCGCAGACTGACGTGCGGGTCGTCGTAGAAAGCGAGCGGCTTCACGTAGAGACGTTCCGCCGGCAGCTCGCCGGCCAGGAATTTCTTGGACAGCGGCGGCCGCTGGTACGGCGGATGAGGTTCGTCGCCGAGGACCACGATACGGCCGCCGAATTTCAGATGTTTGAGGGTCACGACCGCCTGACCGGCAGCCTGACCCGCACCGACTATGACGATCGTGTCCGTCACGCTCACGAGCCCGATTGGGAAGCCGAGAGATTACCGCCCCGCGATAGTCTCGTCGAATCGGGCCGCATCCGGTCCGTTTGCAATTTCGTTTGTAGCCGGGCATTCGTTTGTGTTCGACTGCCGCAGTTCCGCAGGTCGCGGTAATCGATCATGAGCGAAGCCGATATTTACAGTACACGGGTAACACGACGCGAATCGCTGCTGCGAATGCGAGGCTTCGATTGTGCCGTGCACGAATGGGGCAATGCGGCCTCGCCCCTGATCGTCTACCTGCACGGCTGGGCCGATTGCGCGGCTACCTTGCAGTTCGTCATCGATTCTTTCGCCGGCGAATGGCATGTGGTCGCGCCGGATCTGCGTGGTTTCGGCAACAGCCGCGCGGATGTCACGTCCTACTGGTTCCCCGACTACCTGGCCGATCTCGATTGCCTGTGCGACGCGGTGAGCCCTGCACGGCCGGTCCGCCTGGTCGGACACAGCATGGGCGGCAACATCGCGGGACTGTACGCGGGGAGCATGCCGTCCCGCGTTGCGGCGTTCGTCAGCCTGGAAGGATTCGGATTGCCCGACGTCAACCCGGCCGAGGCCCCGGCCCGCTATCGCGAATGGTTGCAGTCGGTGCGAACGCCGTCCGCATTCGCCGCTTATCGGGATTTCGCAACCCTGGCCGGCCATATCGCCAGGCGCAACCCGCGCCTGTCGCCGGATCGCGCTTTGTACGTGGCGCACTGCTGGGGCAGGGTGGAAGGCAGCGAAGTCAGGCTGAAGGCGGATCCTCTGCACAGGCTGCCGAATCCCGTCCTCTACCGGCGCGCCGAAGCGCTGGCCTGCTGGCGCAGCATCACGGCAGCCACGTTGCTGGTCACCGGCGCCGACAGTGACCTCCGGCGGCGCATCGAAGCGCAGGGCGAGTCCCTGTCGATCCAGGTCCCCATCGCCGGTGCCCGGGTCGCCGTCATCGAAGGCAGCGGGCACATGCTGCATTTCGACGCGCCCGCAGCGCTCGCCGCTTGCCTGGAAGACTTTCTGCGGACCGACTTGTAAATCCATCCAGTACTGTATAAAAATACAGATCCTCTGATCCGGCAGGACGTCTCGCGTGCACGCCGTCGACAACGAACCGCGCCATGCGCCGCATTATCTCGACGGTTTGAACAGTGCGCAGCGCAAGGCCGCGAGCTGGGGCGAGCACGAGTCGCCGGGAGGGACCTTCGGCGCGCGGCCCCTGCTGGTCATCGCCGGCGCCGGTACCGGGAAGACGATGACGCTCGCACATCGCGTCGCGCATCTCGTGGCGCAAGGCGTGCAGCCGGAGCGCATCCTGCTGCTGACCTTTACGCGGCGGGCCGCGGAGGAGATGACCCGGCGGGCAGAATCCATCGTGCGCAAGGTGCAGCGCGGACCGTCCGGCCGGGCGGCCCCGGTATTCCGCCTGCCGTGGTCGGGTACCTTTCATTCGATCGGCAACCGGCTGCTGCGGCATTTCGCCCGGACCGTCGGGCTGGATCCCGGTTTCTCGGTCCTCGACCGCGGCGATGCCGCCGACCTGCTCGACGTCGTGCGCCACGAGCTGGGTTTCTCGGCGAGCGAGCGCCGTTTCCCGAAGAAGGACACCTGCCTCGCCATTTACTCCCGCGTGGTCAATACGCAGGGCACGCTCGCCGAAACGCTGGGCAGCGCTTATCCGTGGTGCGCGGACTTCGAGCCGCAACTGCGTGACCTGTTCCGGCACTACGTGATGCGCAAACAGGCGACGCACTCGCTGGACTACGACGACCTGCTGCTGTACTGGCAGCACCTGGTCGAGGATCCCGGCGCTGCGGGGGAGATCGGCGGCTGGTTCGATCACGTCCTGGTCGACGAGTACCAGGACACGAACCGCGTGCAGGCGAGGATACTTCAAGCGCTGAAACCGGACGGCCGGGGCGTCACGGTTGTCGGCGACGACGCGCAATCCATCTACTCCTTCCGTGCGGCGGAGGTCGATAACATCCTCAACTTCCCGGACCGCTTCATTCCTTCGGCCGAAGTCGTGACGCTCGAACAGAACTACCGGTCGACCCAGGCGATCCTGGACAGCGCCAATTGCGTAATCGCGGAGAGCGAGCGCCAGTATCGCAAGAACCTGTACTCGGAATGCGCGGCCGGTTCGCCGCCGGAGTACGTCACGGCGGAGGACGGCGATGCCGAGGCGGACCATGTCGTCCGGTCCGTACTGGCGAACCGCGAGAACGGCATCGAGCTCCGCCGTCAGGCCGTACTGTTCCGCAGCTCGCATCACAGCGACCGCCTCGAACTCGAACTGGTCCGTCGGAACATCCCCTACGTCAAGTACGGCGGGCTCAAGTTCCTGGAGGCGGCGCACGTGAAGGACCTGCTGGCGTTGCTGAAATGGGCGGACAACCCGAAGAACGAGATTGCGGCATTCCGGGTCATCAAGCTGCTGCCGGGAATGGGGCCCGCGCTCGCGAAGAAAGCCTTCGAATTCCTGCAGCTGGGCGAGTTCCGGTTCAGCGAGCTCGCGCACTTCGCGGCGCCGCCGAGCGCCGCTGCCGCGTGGGCGGACCTTGTCGCGCTGCTCGGCGGGCTCACCGGCGAAGGCGCGGGGGGCTGGCAGCCGCAGGTCGGCGCGGCGCGGCGCTGGTATCAGCCGCAGCTCGAGCGCCTGTACGACAACGTCGACACGCGGGCAGCCGACCTCGAGCAGCTCGAACAGGTCGCCGGCCGCTACGCGACGCGTGAGCGCTTTCTCACGGAACTGACCCTCGATCCGCCGGCCGCCTCGGGCGATCTCGCCGGCGAGCCCTTGCTGGACGAGGACTACCTGGTCCTGTCGACCGTCCATTCGGCCAAGGGCCAGGAGTGGGACGCCGTGTTCCTGCTGAACGTGACCGACGGCAGTTTTCCGTCGGAGTTCGCCGCCGGCAAGCCTGCGCTGATCGAAGAGGAGCGCCGTGTCCTGTATGTGGCGATGACGCGCGCGCGGCGCTCACTGTCCCTGATTGCGCCGCTTTGTTTCCATGTCACGCAGCAGCGTCGTGACGGCGACCGGCACGTCTACGGCGCGCGCAGCCGCTTCGTTTCCGAGCGGCTGCTGTCAACCTTCACGCCGGTTCTTGCGGGCCGCGCGGAAAGGCCGGCAGCGGCGGCCGGGTCCCGATTGGCCACCCGCATCGACGTCGCGGCGAGAATGCGTGACATGTGGTGAAAAAAAAAGGCGGTGGCAAAAGCCACCGCCCAGTCGGAACGAAACAAACAGCATAAGGGATTTTCAGTTTGTTACGTCAACCCGGTTCCCCCGAGTCGCCGGCAAGGGGGCCGGCGAGTCGAGTCGATTCCTTGCTTTCAATCTGATTCTTGGATGCGGCAGCCGCGCGTTTGGTTGCAAACGTTTTGGAATATCGGAGCCGCATATGCCGGGCTCCGGGCTTCGTATGCAACCATTGGCGCGGCCAGCTATGCTTGCGAGGAGTTGTGCTCTGCGGCGAGGGACTCATGGTGCATTCGGCGAAGCAGTCGGTACGGGACGTTGTCGCCCGGGATGAATGGGAGGTGCGCGTCGATCTCGCGGCCTGCTATCGCGCGATCGCGATGCATGGCTGGGACGATCTCGTGTTCACGCACGTGTCCGCGCGGGTGCCCGGACCCGAGGAGCATTTCCTCATCAATCCCTACGGCTGGCTGTTCGAGGAAATCACTGCGAGCAGCCTCGTCAAGATCGACCTCGAGGGGCGCAAAGTCGGCGCTACGCCGCACGAAATCAACCCGGCCGGATTCGTGATCCACAGTGCCGTGCATGCGGCACGCCCGGATGTCACCTGCGTGCTGCATACGCATACGAAAGCCGGGGTCGCCGTGTCGGCGCAGAAGGATGGCCTGCAGCCGATCTCACAGACCTCGCTGTTCGCGTACGCGACACTCGCCTATCACGACTATGAAGGGGTGGCGCTGAACGACGCGGAGAAACCGCGGATCGTCGCCGATCTCGGCGACCGCAACTGTCTAATGCTGCGCAATCACGGGCTGCTCACCACGGGGCCGACGATTGCGGATGCCTTCCTGCTGATGTACGTGTTCGAAACTGCCTGTCAGATTCAGCTCATGGCGCAGTCGACCGGGCAGCCGCTGGTGCCGGTGCCGGCGCCCATCGTCGCCGGCATCCGGGCACAGGCCGAGCAGGTTACGCGGGGCCTGGGCGGCCGTCTCGTCTGGCCCGGCCTGTTACGGAAACTGGACCGGCTCGACCCTTCCTTCCGCGACTGAGCGTCGTTCAGGCCAGGAACATCGCGTAGGCGGGATTGCCGTTTTCCTCGAAGTGCGCGTAGCCGAGTTCCGCGAGGTGCGCTTCGAGTTCGTCCGTTTCGTCGGCCGGCACGTCGATGCCCGCCAGCACGCGGCCGTAGTCCGAACCGTGATTGCGATAATGAAAAAGGCTGATGTTCCAGTCGGTGCCGATCGCATTCAGGAAATCGAGCAGCGCGCCCGGACGTTCGGGGAATTCGAAGCGAAACAGGCGCTCGTTGGCCACGCCGGCCGATCTTCCGCCGACCATGTGCCGCACGTGCAGCTTCGCCATTTCGTTGTTGCTGAGGTCCACGACGGGATAGCCCGCGGCCGCGAGGGCCGCCAGAATGTCCTTCCGTTCGCCGCCGCCTGACAGCTGGACGCCGACGAAAATGTGCGCTTTCGCGCTGGCGCAGTAGCGGTAGTTGAACTCGGTGATGCCGCGCCGCCCCAGCGTTTCGCAGAAGCGCCGGAAGCTCCCCGGCGCCTCGGGGATTTCCGCCGCGAGCAGCATTTCCTGCTGCTCCCCGACCGCGGCGCGCTCGGCGATATGCCGCAGGCGATCGAAGTTCACGTTCGCACCGCAGCTGATCGTGACGACCGTCTGGCCTTCGATGCCGCGTTCCTGCAGGTATTTCTTCGCGCCCGCGAGCGCGAGGCCGCCCGCCGGTTCGACGATCGAACGGGTGTCCTCGAAAATATCGCGGATGGCTGCGCAGGTCTGGTCTGTGTCGACCGTCATGAATTCATCGACGTACTGGCGGCAGAGCCGGAATGATTCGTCCCCTACCCGGCGGACCGCGACGCCGTCGGCGAAGATTCCGACATGGTCAAGCGTCACCGGTTCGCCTGCGGCGATCGACGCCTGCATGGCTGCGGAGTCTTCCGGTTCCACGCCGATGATGCGGATTTGCGGTTCCAGCGACTTGACGTAGGCGGCGATGCCGGCGATGAGTCCGCCGCCGCCGATAGGTACAAAGATCGCATCGATCCGTTTCTGCGACTGCGTCAATATTTCCTTGCCGATCGTGCCCTGTCCGGCGATCACATCCGGGTCGTCGAACGGATGGATGAACACGAGGGACTCGCGTGTCTCCAGGCACCGCGCATGCTGGTAGGCGTCGTCGTAGGCATCGCCATGCAGGACGACTTCGCCACCCAAGGCACGCACGGCATCGACCTTGATGCGCGGCGTCGTCACCGGCATGACGATGACGGCGCGTACGCCGCGTCGCTTCGCCGCCAGGGCAACGCCTTGCGCGTGGTTGCCGGCCGAGCTGCAGATGACACCGGCGGCGACGACTTCGTCCGGCAACGCGGCGATCTTGTTGTAGGCGCCGCGCAGCTTGAACGAGAAAATGGGTTGCAGGTCTTCCCGCTTCATCAATATGCGGTTCTTCACGCGCCGGGACAGGTTAACCGCAAGTTCGAGCGGCGACTCGATCGCGACGTCATATACGCGCGAATGCTCGATGCGATGCCTGTAGTCGATTTCTGGCATGTACGGCCGGTCCCGATGCAGCAGGCGTTATCGCACACCGCGCAGGCTGCCGCAAAACTTTGCAAATGCAGGGCTAATGCCCGGGGCGGCTGAGACCCGTACGTGTTTCGATGGCATGGATGCCGCATCGTCCTTTGCACCTGAAACTGTTTCGCCGCGAAGCGGTGGCCGCGACGCAGCTCCGCTGGCTCGGTGACGTGACGGTGGTGACGCCGCCCGCCGCACCCGTGGCGGCCGGCTGTGCAATTCTCGCTTGCGTCATGCTCGCCGTCAGCACGGTTGCGATCCGTATCCCGGAACGCGTGCCGGCGCTCGGTCGATTGCTGCCCGCAAAGCACATCGTGCGGGTAGAGGCTCCGCGCGCGGGTATCGTGGGCGAGATCGCCGTCGCCGACGGCGACGCGGTGACCCGCGGCGATCCGCTCCTCGCAATCCGCGCCCCGGGCGCGGAATCGGGCGAATCACCGCTCGTCGCAACGCAGAGATCGCTGGAACGAGAACTCGAGGTCCTTGCCGACGAAGAGGCAGCCGATGCAAGCGCCGTCAGTGCGGCGCAAGCGAACATGCAACGGCGAACAGCGCTGGCCCGCGAGCGTATCGACGCGGCGGCCAGCGAGGCATTGCTGCTGGAGGAACGGGAAGCGCTCGCCCTGCGGCAGCTGACTCGCGCGCGTCGCGTGGCGTCCGCCGGCGGACTGGCGGAACACCAGCTCGATGCATTGCAGGCGGACGCGCTGGCAGTCGGGCTGGAACGCAACGCGGCGCTGCAGCGGCGCTCCGCACTCCGGCAGGAACTCGAATTGCTCGATGCCGAACAACGGCAGCGGCAGGCGGAGCTCGAACACCGCCGACTGCGACGCGCGCTGGAGCGCGAACGGCTGCAGCGCGATCTGCTGGCCCAGTCGGACGAACTGAAAAGCATGGTGACAGCGCCTGCCGACGGCGTGGTCGCCGGCCTGCTGGTCACCGAGGGCGAGACCGTTCGGGCGGGACAAATGCTGTTGCAACTCTACGAGCCCGGCGGCGAATTGCAGGCATACCTCTATATCAGCGCGGACTCTGCCCTGCGGGTCCAGCGGGGCGACGTCGTCGAGCTGCGGCTGCGCGCCTATCCGTATCCGCTGTACGGCACCTGGTCCGCGATGGTCACCGCGGTTTCCGCCGTGCCGGCCCCGGCGGAATACCTCGTGCCCGCAGCAGGGCTGCCCGGAGAACTGTACGAGCTCCGGGCGGCGCTCGATCGCGACTCGGAGCTTGCCGACCTGCCACTGCCGGGCCCGGGCGCGACCTTCGACGCGGAACTCGTGCACGCGCGCTGGCCCTTGTACCGCTGGGTGCTGCGCCGTGCCGGGCCTGCCTGACACATGCGGCGGCTGCGCGCCGTAAGGCAGGTCGAAGTCGCAGAATGCGCCCTGGCCGCACTCGTGACGGTCGCCCGCCTGCACGGTCACGACATCGACCTCGCTTGGGCACGCCGGCGCTTTCCACCGCAATCGCGCCGCCCGGACCTCGCCTCCCTCCTGTTCATGGCGCAGGAACTTGGCCTGGCCGCACGGGCTTTGCGTGCAGAACCGGAGGATTTGCGGTGGATCCGGGCGCCCGCCATCCTGCACTGGGAATTTCGCCACTTCGTCGTGCTGACTCGCGCACGCCGTCGCTCCCTGGACATCTGGGACCCTGCCGCCGGGCACCGGCGGCTGCGCCGCGAGGCATCACGGGCCGGCTTCACCGGCGTCGTGGTCGAGTTCGCGCGCGCACCTGATTTTCGCCCGCTCACCGACGGCCGACGATTGCGGCTTGCCGACCTGCTCGCCGCTTTTCGCGGACTCAAACCGTACCTCGGCGTGATGCTCGCATTGCTGCTCGCCACGCAGGCACTGGGCCTGGCGCTGCCCGTCGGCAGCCAGCTGCTGATCGACGAAGCGATGGGCAACCAGGACCGGGCCTGGCTGCACGCCGTCGTCGCGGGGCTCGGTTGCGTCATGTCGGCGGCATTGATCCTCGACCTGCTTCGGCAGCGCTACGGGCTGTTCGCCGGAATCCGCATGTCCGTCGACACGGCGGCGGCGATGGTGCGCCACGTACTGGCTCTGCCGATCGCGGTACTCGAGCGCCGCACGATCGCCGACACGTTGTCGCGGGTCGATTCGCTGCAACCGATACAACATGTGCTCGTCGACACTTTGCTGGCGGTGGTGGTCCAGGCGGTGACACTCGTCGCCACGCTGGCGCTGATGGTCTTCTACAGCCCGCTGCTCGCCGGCTTCTCCGTACTTGCCATGCTGGCCGCGGTGCTCGTGCAACTCGTGCTGATGCCGCGGGCGCGCGCCCACGATCTCGACGGTGTCGTCGCACTGGCGGAAGCGCGTCAGTCGCTAATCGACAGTCTCGCCGGCGCGGCTTCGGTGCATGCGTTTGGACTGCAGTCATTCCGCCTCGTGCACTGGCGCAATGCGTTCGAACGGGCGGGCAATGCGCGCGCGAACCTGGGGCGCCTGTCGATCGCGGCGGCGGGAGCGCAGGGGATAGTCGGGCTGGCGGACCAACTGCTGTTCCTGGCCGTCGGCATCGCGGGCATTGGCAGCAAGAGCATCACGCTCGGCGTGCTGTTCGCGTTTCTCACTCTGCGTGGGCGGCTCGCCGCGGCGCTGGCCGGCCTCGTCACGGCGGGCAGGGAACTGTATCTGGCCGGCAACCATCTCGAGCGGGTGGGCGAGTTGCTGGCGGAACCCGCCGAAAAGCCGCCCGCCAGGACCGCCTACCGTGAAATGCCCAGCGGACGACTCGCGTGTGCCGGACTTACCTATGCCTGGCACGCCGGCCGGCCGGTGCTCTCGGATTTCACCTGCAGCATTGACGCTGGCGAACGCGTCGTCATCTGCGGGCCTTCCGGTGCGGGCAAGACGACGCTCCTCAAGCTGCTCGCCTGCGAACTCGAACCCGCCGCGGGCAGCCTGCAGTTCGACGGCTGGGATGCCGCGCTCTGGGACCGCGGCTGGCTGCGCCGGCATTTCGGCGTCGTGCGCCAGTCGGACCGCCTGTTCAGCGGCGGCATCGGCGAGAACATAGCCGCCTTCTCGCCCTGTCCCGAGCCGGCGCGCATTCGCCGTGCCGCCGAACTCGCGGACCTGTGGCAGGACCTGCTCGGTCTCCCGTTGCGGCTCGAGACTCCGCTCACCGACGGCGGCTCGGGCTTGTCCGGCGGCCAGTTGCAACGGCTGATGCTGGCCCGTGCGCTGTACCCGGAACCGCGCGTGCTGTTTCTCGACGAGGCGACGAGCCAGCTCGACGAAAGGACGGAATGCCGCGTGCTCGGTAACCTGGCGCGGCTCGGCATCACGATCGTCAGCATCGCGCATGGACCGCAGGCCATCCGGCTCGGCGGCCGGCCCATTTACCTGCGGGGCCAGGCAAATGGCAAAACACCGGCAGCGCTCCCATAATGCCCGTTCGACGACAAAACTCCGCAATCCCGGGAAACGCGCGTGGCTCAAGCGAATCGCCTGCTCATCACCAACGCACGACTGATCAACGAAGGGACCATTCGCGACGGCGATCTGCTGATCGAAGGTGAGCGCATTGCGAAGATCGCCGCGTCGATTTCAGCAGATGCGGCTACGGTGGTGATCGACGCCGCCGGCAAGTACCTCATGCCGGGAATGATCGATGACCAGGTCCATTTCCGGGAGCCCGGGCTCACGCACAAGGGCGACCTCGCAACGGAGTCCGCCGCCGCTGCCGCGGGCGGGATCACGAGTTTCCTGGACATGCCGAACGTCAATCCGCAGACGGTCACGCGGACGGCGCTGGCGGACAAGTACCGGCTCGCGGCAGGGCGTTGCCGGGGCAACTACGGTTTCTATCTCGGCGCCACGAACGACAACATCGAGGAGATCCGCGCGCTCGAAATCGGGGACGCGGCGGGTATCAAAGCCTTCATGGGGGCATCCACCGGAAACATGCTGGTCGACGACCCGGTGACGCTCGAGCGCCTGTTTCGCGACGCCCCGGTCATCGTGTTGACGCACTGCGAGGATTCACCGACCATCCGCGCCAACGAGGCTGCGGCGCGTGCGAAGTACGGCGACGACGTACCGTACTCGGAACATCCGCGCATCCGATCGGCGGAAGCCTGCCTCAAGTCGTCGACGCTGGCCGTCGGCCTCGCCACGCGACACGATGCGCTGTTGCACATCCTGCACCTGACCACGGCGGTGGAAATGGCATTGTTCTCCGACGCGCCGCGCCTGCGGAAACGCATTACCGCCGAGGTTTGCGTGCATCACCTGTGGTTCGACGAATCGAGCTACGATGAACTCGGTTCCGCGATCAAGTGCAATCCGGCGATCAAGCGGAGCGAGGATCGGGAAGCGCTGCTTGCCGCCGTCAACTCCGGCAGGATCGACATCATTGCAACCGACCACGCGCCGCATACGCGCGAAGAGAAAGCGCGAAAATACTTCGACGCGCCCGCAGGACTGCCGCTCGTGCAGCATGCCTTGCTGCTGCTCTTCGAGCTGGCCGCCGCCGGCCGGCTTTCGCCGGAACGGATCGTCGACAAGGCCTGCCATGCGCCTGCGGACGTCTTCGGTATCGCCGATCGCGGTTACCTGCGGGAAGGCGCATACGCCGACCTGGTGCTCGTGGATGCCGGCCGGCCCGGCACCGTGAGCGAGACTTCGCTGTTGAGCAAATGCGGCTGGTCGCCGTTTACCGGGCAACGGTTCTCGTCGTCGATCGATACGACGCTGGTCAACGGAACCTTGGTCTATCAGCACGGGAAACTATCCGGCGCGGTCCCCGGCCAGCGGCTGGATTTCCGCCGGGAACGCTGAAATTCAGGGCTTTTTTCACGGCCGCGGTGCGGATTTCTGCCCGCCCGGCAAACCTGTTTACTTTCCGGGCGATCCGGCTATGCTAGCGCCCATTGACACATCAGACCGCAAGAGCGGAGCCTGTTGCGGTAGTTGAATGAACCCGACCGATACTTCCAATCCCGACTACTTTCACCGGGTAGTCGACTGCCAGTGGGCCTGTCCGGCGCACACCGATGTCCCCGAATACATTCGCCTGATCGCGCAAGGCCGCTTCGGCGATGCGTACATCGAGAACCGGATGTCCAACGTGTTCCCCGGCATACTCGGCAGAGTATGTGACCGGCCGTGCGAACCTGCGTGTCGCCGGGGCAGGGTGGAGGAGAAACCCGTCGCCATCTGCCGCCTGAAGCGCGTGGCCGCGGATCATCGCGAGGACATCACCTCGCGTCTTCCGAAAGCACCGCCGGTCGGCAACGGTAAGAAAGTCGCCCTGATCGGCGCCGGCTGCGCGTCGCTCGCCGTCGCGAACGACCTGTGCCCGCTGGGCTACGACGTGACGATCTTCGAAGCGCTCGGCACGACCGGCGGGCTCATGCGTACCAACATCCCGCGCTTCCGCCTGCCGCCCGCGGTGCTCGACGAGGAGATCGGCTATATCCTCGACATGGGTGCGACGCTGAAACTGGGCCACAGGATCGATAGCCTGCAGCAGCTGCTCGACGGCGGCGAGTTCGACGCCGTCTTCGTCGGCACCGGCGCCCCGCGCGGGAAGGACCTCGAGATCCCGGGCCGCCGGGACGCGGACCGCATCCATATCGGCATCGACTGGCTTGAGTCCGTCGCCTTCGGCCACATCGAATCGATCGGCGAGCGCGTGCTGATCATCGGCGTCGGCAACACCGCCATGGACTGCTGTCGCACATCGCTGCGCCTGGGAGCGAAGGACGTGAAGGTCATGGCGCGCAAGCCGCGCGGTTTTTTCAAAGCTTCGGAGTGGGAGCTCGAGGACGCCGAAGAGGAACAGGTTCAGATCATCGTCAATCATTCGCCAAAGTCCTTCGTCGTCGAAGACGGGAAACTCACGGGCATGATCTTCGAGGTCCTGGAGTATCAGGTCGACGAGGACGGAGGCATCGATCGCGGCACCGTCGTGGACGAGATCACGATACCCTGCGATGACGTCATACTCGCCATCGGTCAGGAGAATGCATTCCCCTGGATCGAGCGCGACATCGGCATAAAGTTCAACGAATGGGACGGCCCGGTCGTCGACCGGAAGACAATGATGTGCACGCGTGACGGCGTGTTCTTCGGTGGAGATTCGGCATTCGGTCCGCTGAACATCATCTGGGCCGTGGCGCACGCACACGAAGCGGCGATCTCGATGGACCGCTATTGCCACGGCGAAGACATACACGAACGGCCGCCGGCAGGAGTCACCCTGGCGAGCCAGAAAATGGGTATCCACGAGTGGAGTTACTCAAACGACTACAATCCGGCGGCGCGCCGGCTGATGCCCCATGTCGATCTCAAGAAACGCTTCAAGAAACTCGACATCGAAGTCGAATTGGGCTTTACGGCCGAGCAGACGATCCAGGAAGTGGAGCGTTGCCTCAACTGCGACATCCAAACCGTGTTCGAAGCGAACCTGTGCATCGAATGCGACGCCTGCATCGACATCTGCCCGGTCGATTGCCTGACCATCACGGCGAATGCCTCGGAAGAGGACCTGCGCGGGCGATTGTCCGCGCCCGCCGAAAACCGGGAGCAGCTGCTGTACGTCTCGGCCGGACTGCCACAAACCGGCCGCGTCATGGTCAAAGACGAGGATCTCTGCGTACACTGCGGCCTTTGCGCCGAGCGCTGCCCCACGGGTGCCTGGGACATGCAGAAGTCGACGATCCAGTTGCCCTACGCCAAGGACCAGGAGTTCAACCGCAAGGCGAGGACGAGCACCGCCGCCTGACCAGGGATTGCCGTGGCAACCGTCAACGATGTCGTAATCAAGATCGCCACTGTGAATGGCACCGGCTCCGCGAGCGCCAACGGTCTGTTGCGCAAGGCGATTTTTCGCATGGGCGTGCCGGTGGTCGGCAAGAATTATTTTCCCTCCAATATCCAGGGATTGCCGACCTGGTACGAAATTCGCGTGACCGCCGACGGTTACCAGTCGCGCTCGGATTGCCTCGACGTCATGGTGGCGATGAACGCGCAGACCTACGCACAGGATATGGCCGAGGTTTCGTCAGGAGGCTGGCTGGTCTACGACTCCACCTGGCCGCGCAGCCGGCTCCTGGACCGGCCGGACATCACCGTGCTGGGCGTGCCCTTGTCGCGGATGTGCAACGAGAATTTCGCCGGTGCGCGGGCCCGCATCCTGATGAAGAACATCGCGTACGTCGGCGTACTCGCCGCGCTGCTCGAGCTCGACCTGGACATCATCACAGGTTTGCTCGGCGAAACTTTCGGTGACAAGCGCAAACTCATCGACTCGAACATGCAGGCGATCCGACTGGGCTATGACTACGCAATGCAGAATTTTGCCTGTCCGTTGCCGAAGAAAGTCGCACCGCTCGACCGGACGCGCGGGCATATCGTGATCGACGGCAACACCGCGGCCGGTCTCGGCTGCATGTACGCCGGGGCCACCGTCGGCGCGTGGTACCCGATCACGCCGTCGACCTCGCTCATGGATTCCTTCCATGCGTTTTGCCGAAAGTACCGGGTCGATCCGGAGACGGGCAGGAACCGCTACTGCGTTATCCAGGCCGAGGACGAGCTCGCGGCCATAGGCATGGTGCTCGGCGCGAGCTGGAATGGCGCACGGGCTTTCACGCCGACCAGCGGCCCGGGTATCTCCCTGATGAGCGAATTCCTGGGCTTCGCCTATTATGCGGAGATCCCGGCGGTCGTTTTCAACATCCAGCGCACCGGCCCGTCGACCGGGATGCCGACCCGCACGCAGCAGGCCGACATCCTGGCCTGCGCCTATGCGTCCCACGGGGACACGAAGCATGTCCTGCTGTTCCCGGCCGACCCCGGGGAATGCTTTCACATGGCGGTCCAGTCCTTCGACCTCGCCGAGCGCCTGCAGACGCCGGTGATGGTGCTGTCGGATCTCGACATCGGCATGAACGACTGGATGATCCCGGCTTTCGAATGGGACGAGACACGCGTGCCGGATCGCGGCAAGGTGCTCGGCGCCGAGGAACTCGAAAAGATCGACAAATTCCAGCGCTATCTCGACGTGGACGGCGATGGCATTCCCTATCGCACGCTGCCCGGCGTGCACCCGAAAGGCGCCTTTTTTACGCGCGGCTCCGGTCACAGCAAGTACGGCGCGTACACGGAGGACGCCGCGGCCTACCAGGACGTCGTGGACCGGCTGCTCCTCAAGTGGGAGACCGCACGCCGCATCCTGCCCGCGGCGGAGATTCGCTATTCCAGGGCCAGTTCCGCGGCCATACTGACCGTCGGGAGCGGGCATGCGGCCTGCGTCGAGGCGCTCGACCGGCTCGCAGCGCAGGACGTGAAGCTCAACTATTGCCGGGCCAAAGCTTTCCCCTTCGGCGAGGATGTCCGCGAGTTCATCGCGAAGCACGACGTGGTGTATGTCGTCGAGCAGAATCGCGACGCCCAGCTCCGTACACTGCTCATGCTCGACGCCGACGCGGAGCCCCGCAAGCTGGTATCGGTACTGCACTACAACGGCATTCCGGTCAATGCGGGCTTTGTCGTCGACGCGGTGTTGAAGCGGATTTCTCGAGGACAAGCGGCATGAGCTACATCGGCAAACCCAAGGTCACGCATCCCGGCATACCCAGGAACGCGCTGGGCCTCACGACGCGGGACTACGAGGGTACCGTGTCCACGCTGTGCGCGGGCTGCGGGCACGACTCCGTGACAGCGGCGATCATCCAGGCCGTGTTCGAACTCGACTTCGAGCCGCATATGCTCGCGAAAATGAGCGGCATCGGTTGCTCGTCGAAGACGCCGGCCTACTTCGTAAGCCAGTCTCACGGCTTCAATTCCGTGCACGGGCGCATGCCGTCGGTGACGACAGGCGCGAATGCCGCAAATCGGGACCTGACCTACATCGGTGTGTCCGGCGACGGCGATTCGCTCTCGATCGGGGTTGGCCAGTTCGTGCACGCAATCCGGCGCAACCTGAACATGTGCTACATCATCGAGAACAACGGTGTTTACGGCCTGACCAAGGGCCAGTTTTCGGCATCCGCCGACGTCGGCAGCAGGCCGAAGAAGGGCCAGCCGAATCAGCAGGAGCCGATCGATCCGGTGAGCACGGCACTGAGCATCGGCGCGACCTATGTCGCGCGCAGCTTTTCCGGCGACAAGGAACAGCTCGTTCCGCTCATCAAGGGTGCCCTAATGCACTCGGGGTTCGCGCTCGTCGACGTCATCAGCCCGTGCGTCACTTTCAACGATCACGAAGGCTCGACCAAGAGCTACAAGCACACACGCGAGTTCTACCACCACGTCGTCGACATGGACTTCGTCCCGCCGGCCGCCACGATCAAGGCGGCCTACGCCGAAGGCGAAGCGATGCCGGTCGAACTGCACGACGGCAGCCGCATCGTGCTGCGCAAGGTCGACCAGCAATACGATCCGACGAGTCGTGCGAAGGCCTTCCAGTATCTCCGCGAGAATATCAAGGCCGGCGAGATCGCGACGGGACTGCTGTATATCGACGAGACCCGCAAGGACATGCAGGAGCTGATGAACACGGTCACGACGCCGCTCGCGCAGCTGCCGCTCGAGTCGCTGCACCCCGGCAAGGCCGAACTCGCGCGTATCCTGACGAGTTACGTCTGAATCGCGAATCGATGTAGCCAATCTGCGGCCGGCGCAGCCTTGCTCGCCGGCGGAGGACACGACATGAAGATCCTGCGGCGGGAGCTGGTCAAGGCGGGCCTGGTCGGTGGCGGCATTGCCGCGGCGGGCGTACCGCTGGCGGCGCTCGGCAGCGCCGTCACCGACAGCAAGAAATCGCTGGATATCCTGGTGCTCGGCGGCACCGGCTTCATCGGACCGCACATGGTTGGCGAAGCCCTGCGTCGCGGCCATAACGTCACCCTGTTCAATCGAGGCCGCACCAATGACGAGCTCTTCCCCGATCTCGAGACGATCCACGGCGACCGCGGCGACGATCTCGCGGGCCTTCGGGGCCGCAACTGGGACGCCGTCATCGACAACTCGGGTTACGTGCCCCGGCACGTGGCGAATTCCGCGGCGCTCCTTGCCCCGCAGATCGGCCGCTACCTCTATATCTCCACGGTCGCCGTGTACGCGGACTTCAATCGGCTGAATGAAGTCGACGCGCCGTTGGCAACAATCGAGGACGAGTCGACCGAGGAGGTGACCGGCGAGACCTATGGTCCGCTGAAGGCGCTGTGCGAGAAGCGCGTGTCCGCCGCCATCGACAAGGACCGCCTGACCATCGTGCGGCCGACCTACATCTGCGGGCCGGGTGACCACACGGACCGTTTCACCTGGTACCCCGTACGCACGCGCCGGAGCGGCGACATGTTGTGGCCCGGCGGCGCTGACGCAACGATGCAGATCATCGACGTGCGCGACCTGGCCGTGTTCGTCGTCGATTGCCTCGATCACTCGACGAGTGGCACGTTCAATGCCGTGAATCCGGTCGGGTCCTACAAGTTCGGCGACCTGCTCGCGGACTGCGAGGCGGTAACCGACACGACCGTAACGCCGGTCTGGATCGACGACGGCTTCCTCGGCAAGCACGAGCTCGAAGGCGCGCTGCCGATCTACGGCCTGGGGGAAAGTCACGGTACCGGGTTCAGCGGCAGCACGGCCTACGAGGCCGGACTCCGTGTCCGGCCCGAGCGCGAGACGGTGCGCGATCTCCTGCAATGGTGGGACTGCCTGCCGGCCGAGCGGCATGCCGCGGCGCAATTCGCGCTCACGCCCGAGCGCGAGGCAAAACTGATTGCCGAATGGCGCGCGCAGCAGCAGGAAGGCCCGAAAAAAGACAATAAAAACAGTTAACTGGATACCCTGCATCCAAAGGTCGTCCGGCACGCATCTCTAGGGCGGAAGTCGCATTGCGACGTGAATTTGGAGAACCTGCAGTGAACGAAGACGTACTGATACCCGGATTCCTGTTCGGTGGCATGACCATCGTTTTGAGCCTCTATTTCTGGTTTCGCTACCGCAATCGTTTCGATATGCAGGAAACGATCCGGCTCGCGCTCGACAAGGGGCAGGAGCTGAGCCCGGAGATCATCGATCGCCTCGGTCACCCGAAAGCATCCAGGGATCGCGATCTGCGCCTGGCGCTGATCTGGCTCGCGCTCGCCGTCGGTCTGGTGTTGTGCGGCATTGCGGTGCCGGATCCGAGCGGCTACGCGCTGCGCGGCGTCCTGTCCGGCGCCGCCTTTCCCTTCGCGCTGGGCGTCGCCTACCTGATCATGTGGCGCTACGCGGGCCGCGACTGAGACGCGAGCAGAGCCGGATCGTGTCTGGCAATACCACTGCAGACGGACAGGAAGCCGACCACCGGCTGATCGCGCGTGTCCTGGCGAGCCAGGACACCGCGGCCTTCGGCGAACTGATTCGCCGGCACCAGTCGCGGGTGCGCATGTTCCTGCGCAGGCTGTGCGGCGACGACGCGATGGCGGACGATCTGGCGCAGGACAGCTTCCTGCACGCGTGGGACAAGCTCGGCACCTACACCGGTCAGGGCTCCTTCATCGGCTGGCTGCTGAAGGTCGCATACACGACCTTCCTGCAGGCGAAACGCAAATCCAAGCGCTACGCGGAAGTCCTGCGCGAAGCGGCGCTCGTTGCCGACGATGCACCTGGCCTGCACGGCGACACGACGGAGCTGCCCGACCTCGTGAAACTGCTGGCCGCTCTGACGGACGACGAACGGGCGATCATGGTGATGTCCTATGCCCTGGGGTTTTCGCACCGGGAGATCAGCGAAGCGACGGGGCAACCGGTTGGAACGGTCAAGTCCGTTCTGTATCGTGGCAAGGAAAAAATCAGGTTGCGCTTTGAAATCAAAGATCATCAACATGGCTGAACGTATGAAGGACGCGGACGATCGATTGCTCGAATCCCTGTTTGCGCCTGCTCCGATCGCGGATGCAGGATTCAGCGAACGCATCGTACGGCGAATCCGCCGCAAACTGCGCGTGCGCCGAACCTGTTTTGCGACGGCGGTGGCGCTCGGCGGGGCGATCGCACTGAAACCGGCGTTGTGGCTGGCGGCGTTCGTCCTGGGCTTGTTGCGCGACATGCCCGTCGGCCTGGCCGGCATTTCGGTCGACACCCTGCCGTCGGCAGGGATGCTCGCGGCAGGCGGCCTGCTGTTCGTGCTCACCGTAATTGGGTTGCGCCTGCTCGACGACTGAGAGCGCCGGTCCCCGGCATTTGTCGTGCTTGCAGAGCGATCCGCGAGCATGTCGAACGCGTCATTGTCATGCCAATATCCCTCGGTTACATTGCGTCGATGAGCCTGCGCGACGAAGTCGAATTGCTGTTGCCGAGCTGGGAGCGCTGGTATCCGAGCCTGTTCGACGCGGCCTTCGATCTTGGCATCATCAGGGCGGAGGTGTGCGATCCGAATACGCTGCTACTGAGCAGCCGGCACGAGAAGATCCGGCAGCAGGCCGAAGACGCTCATCGTGAGAAGTGGGGAGGCGACGCGCAGGAATAGCGCGCCCTAGCATGGCATTCGATCTCGACGCGGTCCGGGCCGAATTTCCCGCCTTGTCCCTGACCGACGACGGTCGGCCGCGGTGCTATTTCGACAACCCCGCCGGCACGCAGGTGCCGCGCCGGGTCGTCGATGCCATCGCCGCTTGCCTGCTAACCGCAAATGCCAATGTCGGGGGCTCGTTCGCGACCTCCCGTCGCGCCGATGAGGTCGTAGAGAATGCGCGCCTGACCGTGCGTGATTTCCTCAACGCCCCATCGGCCGACGAAATCGTGTTCGGCCAGAACATGACGTCGCTGACGCTGCACCTGTCGCGCTCGCTCGCTCGTATGCTGCAGCCCGGCGACGAGATCATCCTGAGCCGCATGGATCACGACGCGAACGTACAGCCGTGGCTGCTGATGGCGCGGGATCGGGGCCTGGAGGTGCGCTGGTTCGGGTTCGATCGCGAGCGGTTCGAATTCGACCTCGACGACCTGGACGGACTGATCAGCGATCGTACGCGCCTGATCTGTATCGGCGGTGCGAGCAATCTCACCGGCACGATCAACGACGTCGCCGGTGTCTGCCGGCGTGCGCGGGATGCCGGTGCCTGGACTTTCGTCGATGCCGTGCAGTCGGTACCGCACGTCGTCACCGATGTGCAGGCGCTCGGCTGCGACTTCCTCGTTTGTTCGGCATACAAGTTTTTCGGCCCGCACCAGTCGGTGCTGTGGGGACGCCGGGAGCTGTTGTCGCGCCTGGAGCCGTACAAGGTGCGCCCGGCGCCTGACGAGTTGCCGTGGTGTTTCGAACCGGGCACGCAAAGCCACGAGGGCATCGCGGGCGTTGCCGCGGCCGTGGACTACCTCGCGTGGATCGGCGAGACGATGGCCGGCGGCACCCCGGCGAAGGCCGGGTCGCCGGGCGAGCGCCGCCGCACGCTCGAAGCAGCGATGCGCTGCCTGTTCGACTACGAGCAGACGCTGTCCGCACGACTCGTCGACGGCTTGCTGGCGCTGCCCGGTGTGAAGGTGCAGGGCCTCACCGACCACAACGCACTCGCCCGGCGGGTGCCTACCGTGTCTTTTACCCATGACCGCGTGTCACCCGCGGAGCTCGCCCGGCAGCTCGGCCTTAGCAACATCTTCGTCTGGAGCGGGCACAACTATGCGGTAGAGGCCGCGAGGACGCTTGGCGTCCTCGATCGCGGCGGCGTACTGAGGGTCGGCCCCGTGCATTACAACAGCACGGCTGAGATCGACGCTTTCCTGAACGTGCTCGACAAGTTGCTGCCCGCCGCCCGCCGGTAACGAGCGCCGCGCAGCCCGTAAATAACAAGGGCCGCCAATGCTGCGGCCCGTAAACGACAAGGGCCGCCAATGCTGCGGCCCGTAAACGACAAGGGCCGCCATTGCGGCGGCCCTTGGCTACTTGGTGAGATTCGTATCGCGAGCTCGGTCAGAGGATCCGGGAAGGTTTCACCATGATCTGAACAAGACCGGATCGCTGGCGCGATACCTCAATAATCTCACTAGACATGGATCACCTCCTTTTAAGTGGTTTGCCCGCCGCCCAGTATCCCCAGCGAGGGCAAAAAATCAAGCAAAAAAGTCCTGAAAACATCGGTATGCAGTCGACACTTCATACGCTATTCTAAACTGCTCGCGATCCGGCAAGCCGCTCACGGGAGCTTGAAGAATCCCGCTGCGCCCCGGGTGGTGGACAAGGACCGCGGCAGGGCCCGACAGCCCCTGAGGGCCAGCCCGGTGCCGGCGGCGAGACTCCGGTCAGGCGCACGCTGATTACGCGTCGCCGGCAGTGCTGCGGTCTTGCGCCGTCCGGCCGACCTCACGAAAAACGACGTACATCCCCGACGCGATGATGACCGCGGCGCCGGCGACTACCCAGGCATCGGGCACTTCGTTCCAAAGGAAATAACCGGCGATCGCGCCGCCGACCAGCGTCAGGTATTCGAGCGGCGCCAGTATGCCCGGCGCCGCAAGTCGGTAACCATTGACGATGCCGAGCCAGGCGACGACGGAACAGGCGCCAGCCAGTGCGAACAAGAGCCAGGCCGGTCCTTGCGGCGGTACCCAGGAAACTTCGGCCAGCAGAAATACTCCGGAAATCGCCAGCGGGCCCGCCACGACGTAGACGGCGAGCGAATAGCTGGACTCGGTGTGCAGGTGCCGGGCGGTGACCGCGAGGCACGCGTAACAGAAGGCCGACGCAAGTACGGCGAGCGCCGGGAACGACAGGAAACCGGTACCCGGCCGCAGGACGATCAGGACGCCCGCGAATCCCGACAGCACCGCGAGCCAGCGCCGCCAGCCAACGGATTCGCCCAGCAATGGTCCGGACAGGGCGGTCAACATCAGGGGCGCCGTGAATCCCAGAGTCAGCGCGTTCACGAGCGGCATTTTCGCCAGGCCGAAGAAGAAGCCGAACATGGAGCCGCAGGCGAGTACCGTGCGCAAGGCGTGCCAGCGCCAGCGGCGCGTTGCAAGCGTCCGCCAGCCACCGAGCATGCGAGCCAGAAGCAGGAACAGGGCGAGCCCTGCCAGGCTGCGCAGGAACACAAATTGAACCAGGGGATAGGTGTCGAGCAATTGCTTGGCGCAGAGGTCGAGCGCGAGCCCGCCAGCCAGCCCGAGCGACAGCCAGCTGACAGCCTTGCCGACCGCATCGTCCCGGTGCTTCTGAATCATCACTGCCATGTTCGCACGCCGGCGCTGAGCTGCCCAACGGTTCAGCTTCGATTCATGCGCCCGGATGTCCAATGACGGCAAGGATGGAAGAATCCGGGACGACGGCATGAACAGACACAACTGGGTTTCGGCACGGGCGTCGCTCGCGCTCGCATTCCTCGCGTCGCTCTGCGTTGGCCCGGCGGCGCGCGCTGCGGATGGCGACGCGCTGCGGGTTTCTGAGAGTTCGTACTACGCCAGGGATGGCAGGAACCAAGACCTGCCAGACCGTATCAGCCGCGACGAGGTCGCCACCGGAGCGAGCGCTGCGGCAAAGCCCGGCCGGCGCAGCGAGCGGCAGAAGGGCACGGACGCGCAGAGCGCAACGCCGAACACGGATTTCTGGTTCTA
Source organism: uncultured Pseudomonadota bacterium (assembly GCA_963770585.1). GTDB lineage: Bacteria > Pseudomonadota > Gammaproteobacteria > Steroidobacterales > Woeseiaceae > UBA1847. Next base: position 100,433 of record CAVYQH010000002.1, read on the forward strand.
CGCCGTCGACGTGGAATTGTTTGCCGACGAGGACCTCGACGGCTATTTCTACGGCGTCGATCTCCTGTTCGACGCAGACACCATTTACGAGTCGGCCGAGGTCTACGCGGTGTTGTATCTCAGCCGCGAAGGCGGCCCCTGGTACGAGTACGCCGCAACGGACGTCTTCCCGCTGTACGGCGCCACCAGCGACGACGACTTCGTCGTCGTCTCGGAACTGCTGGAGGGCTATCCGGGCGGCAGCTACGACATCCTGGTCGAGCTGTACGACACCTGGGACGATTCCCTGGTGGCCGACATCGGGCCGGAGAGCAGTTCCGAACTCAGCTTTCTACCGCTCGAGGACCAGGAGCGTGACGATCCAATCGAACCGCCCGACGTCGTCGTCGTGGAGGACGGCGGTGGTGCCGCGGATCCGCTGAGCCTGTTGCTCGCCGGGCTCTTGCTGGTCACGATGGTTATCAGGCGTCGGCGCGGGACTCCGCACCGGCAGTCCGTACCGGAGCGTCGCGGGCCGTGTGCAGGGTAGTACGGCCGTCGTCGGGTCGCGCGACGCGGCCTGCCGCGGACTACTGGAAATACTGCGCCATGAACGGTGTGAGCAGGCGATTCTCCGGATCGAGCTGGCGGCGCAGTTTGCGGAAGAACGTGAGCCGGTTGCCGTAGGCCTGCCTGGCGTAGTCGGCGCGCAGCGCTCGCGTCTGGCTGAAGATCGGCACGCCTGCCCAGTGCTCGGCGAAATCGGCGAGGTCGATCACGAAGTCCTCCCAGCCGGCCAGCTGCGTCGACATGGTCTGCAGGGCGATCATCGCTTCGTCATGCGATGGCGACAGCAGGTTCGTGTCGTCGCGCGCGATACGATAGCCGATCGCCGGTATGTCGCAGCGGTAACCGGTCCGGCCGTAGGTCGATTTGCATAAGTCGCGGTACGCCTTCGCGACCAGCGAGAAATCGGCGGCCGGGAAGCACCAGGTCGAATACAGGATGCGCCTGATGCTGCTCGCGGTGCGGCCTTGCATCGTGCCGTTGTTGCCCGTCCGGACGAAGCGGCTGTTGACGATGCCCTGGGTCGCTTCGGTCACGGTGTCGATGACGCGATAGCGTACCGACTGGATGGGCAGCAGGCGGCTCAAAGACTTGCACACCTGGGGCAGTACCGTGCTCTCGCCCCAGTCCTTTATCTTCCACGGTGTGTTCCAGGTATCGCCCGCGTCGGCGGCATAGCGGCGCAGGTCGAGGTACACGCGGTCCCTGTGTGGCATCAACGCGAATCGGAAACCGACCGGGGCATTCGAAATGCGGTCGACGACCGCGCAGAAATCGCCGATGCTCATTTTCCTGTGGCTGGCCGAAAAGTTGGTCTGCGGCTGCACATTGAGAGTCGCTTCCGCTATCACGCCGAACGCGCCGTAGCTAGAGCACACGGCGCCGAGCAGGTTGCGTTTCTCCGCATCGACCGTAAGTGCCTTGCCCGCGCCGGTGACCATCTTGACGCACGTGACGCTGCTCGCCAGCGAGCCGGGCTCCGTGCCGATAGACGGGCCGAGGCAGGGGGCGGCGATGGCGCCGCCGAGCGTCCGCCCGGTCATTTCGTGATTCCCGATCAGCTCGAGTCCGTGTTCGGCAAGTGCTTCCGTGAGGGCAAACAGGCGCACACCGGCCTGGGCGGTAACCGTGTGATTGTAAGTGTCGATGTTGACGATGCGGTCGAGACCGGCGAGCTGCGCCACGGTGCCCATCGGGCTCGCATTGCAGTCCGTCGACGAAGTTGCGGCGCCCTGCGGCCGGATCGGCAAGGCCGCGCTGCCGCCACGATCCATGACCTCGGCCAGCGCCCTGATGCTGTTGATGGGGATGGTGGCAGGAATCGACGCAGAAAAGCGTCCGGTTTTCCTCAGGCGAGCTGAATTCATGCACGTCTCCGGCAACCCCGCTGTCCTAGGCAGTGCCCTTAGACCGGTGGTTTTGCGACCCTGTCTTTCGAACAGGTGTGCCTTTTTCCAACGAACTGGCATCCTTGCACGGCAAGGCGAAAACTGTCAATGAATCGCATGCGCCTGCAAACGACGTCCGGCACTTATTGTCAAACTTTCGGTTGCGAGCAGCCCCGACCCAGCCCTCTTCCCCGACGATGCCGAATCCGAACCCGCCGACCCTGTACAGACGCGCCAGAATGTTCACCGTTGCCTGCTTGCTGGCCGGTCCGGCGGCAGCGGACCTCGTCTTCGAGGTCGTCGGTGTTGATGAGTTGCTGCGCGAGAACATCGTGCACCACAACGATGTGCTCAGGCTCGGACAGTCCGGCGAGTCCAGCCGGCAGGTGCTCGAAAAGATTGCGGCGGAAGCGGAAATACGTACGCGCGACGCCCTGCGCCCTTACGGCTACTACCGGCCGGTCGTTCGCAGCCGGCATTACGGGCGGGACGACGGCGACACCGTCATCGAACTCCAGGTCGAGGCCGGTCCGCCGGTGCTCATCCGCAGGATGGAGGTTGGCATCGACGGTCCCGGCAGGGATCAGGAGGAACTGCGGCGCTGGCTGCAGGACTGGCCGCTGCCGGATGGCGCACGCTTGGACCAGGTGGCCTGGGAGGCGGCGAAGCAACGGGGACTCGACATCGCCGCCGCTGTCGGCTATCTCGCCGCGAACTACGACGCACACGAACTGGCGCTCGACCTCGTCAATAATACGGCGGACATCACATTGCACATGGCCACGGGGGAACGCTATGTCATGGGGGACATCGAGTACGGCGATCACGTGCTGCGACCGGGGATCGTTGAAAACATTCCGAGATTCGAGCAAGGCGACCCGTACTCGGCGCAGCTCATGGACAATTTCCGCCTGGACCTGTGGCGCACCGGCTACTTCACCGACGTCGAGGTGGTCGAGGCGCTGGATACCACCGCCGATCCGCCGGAGGTCAATCTCGTCGTGCAGCTGGCGACGGAAACCCGCAACAGCTACCAGGGTGCGCTCGGTTACGGAACTGACACGGGCATACGCCTGCAGACGAGCTGGAGCCGGCACCCGATGTCGAGCCGCGGCGACCGCATCGACATCGCCGCCGGCTGGCAGGAAGTGAACAGCGAGTTCGCGATTCGCGGCACCTATCGCCGACCCCTGCGCAGCCGGCCCCGCGAGTACTGGGTCGGCGATGCAAAGATCAGCTTCCAAAACCAAGACCTCGAGCTCAAACGCACCGACGAGGACGAGGACTTTCTCACGATCGCCAACGGCAATGTGGACGAGCGGCACCTAAAGGGGGGCTGGCTCAAGCTGTTCAATGCTCGTGCCGGCGTCAAGCAGACTTCGATCCAGCCATTCGTCCAGTACCTGAGCAGCGAACGCATTTATAGCCTGATCGAGCCCTTTGACGAGACGCTCATCAACAATCCGGAATTCGAAGGCCTGCTAACGGGCACGGACAACGCGATCTCCGTCGGCGCGGACTTCGATATCGTGGCCATCGTCGGCCAGGCCTTCGAATCGCGCGGCTATCACGACCGGGCGTGGATCTTCGCCGCCGATCGGGCGCTCGGTTCCGAGGTGGATTTCGTACAGGCCTATGTCTCCACGCGGCGCAGTTGGTTGCGCGGGAAGAAGCTCAAGTTCCTGCTGCGCGGGGAGATCGGTTATACCGACGCGGACGTCGACACCGTAGCCGTCGAAATCGATAGCGTGCCATTGGAACTGAGCGTTACACAGCTGCCCAACTTCTACCGGTTCAAGGCCGGCGGATCTGCGAGCGTGCGCGGTTACGATTTCGAACAGCTCAGCAACAACAACATCGGTTCGAACAACATAGTCACGGCCAGCGCCGAGTTCGAGTACCGGCTGACGAACAAATGGTCCGCGGCGTTGTTCGCCGACATCGGCAACGCGTTCAACGACTGGTCGGACACGGAGCTCAAACTCGGCATCGGCGTCGGCGTGCGCTGGTACTCGATCGCGGGCCCGATCCGGATCGACGTTGCGCAGGCGCGCGACTTCGAGGACCAGCCCTGGCGTTTGCACCTGACGATCGGGACGCCGCTGTTGTGAGCTGGCGTCGCGCGCTGCTGGTACTGCTCGTCGTGTTGCCGGTCTTGTTCGCGACGGCCTGGTGGTGGGCGACGCGTACGAGCTCGGGCACGCAGTTCGTCTGGAGCCAGGTGGAGCATGCGCTTGACGGCCGCATTGCGGCTGACGCCGTGGACGGCAGCCTGGCCTCCGGACTCGAGATAGCCGGGTTCCGCTACTCGGGCAAGGGCGTAACGGTCGAGATCGCGCGATTCGCCGCGCGCATTGGCATCGGCTTTTGGCCGCTGGCGATCCACGTCGCGGATGCAGAGGCCCGGGAGGTCTCGGTCGAGGTGCGCAAGAAACCATCTTCCGGCCCGCGGCCGAGTCTCGAGGAACGGCTCGCGGCGCTGGTTCTACCGTTCGAATTACACGTCGGCGGTCTCGAAGTGCTCGGCCTGCACGTGTCGCCCGCAGCAGGATCGCGCGCCATCGACATCGAACAGGCGTCGCTCGCCGGCGCCTGGACCGACCGTGTCGAGATCGAACAGGTCACGGCCGTGATCGGCAAGCGCCGGCTGGGTGCGAGCGGCACACTCGAACTGCGCGGCAGCGGACCTTTGGACGCCGAACTCGAATTCCGGTCGGGGACGGGCCTCTTGCCGCGGATCGACAGCATCGACGCGACGGCAGGCATCGACGGCGATCTGCGCGGCTTTGCCTACACGGCGCAGAGTGAGATCGGGATGCAGCAACTGGGTCCGCTTGCGCTGTCGGCGGAAGGCCAGGGTGGTTTCGGCGGGGTCCGGATCGCGAGCGCCACGGTCGACGGAGAAGCGCTGGCCGCGGCGGTACGGGGGGAAATCCGCTGGCGGGGAGGATTCCGTGCCGATCTCGGCGTCGAACTCCAAACGCTGGCGCTCGCCCGGTTCCTGGATGCCTGGCCCGAAAGCCATCCCGTGGGCGGCCGCTTCCAGCTCCGCTACGCCGCGCCCGAACTCGCGATCGACGAGGCTCTGCTCTCCGTCGCCGGCACGGACGCCGAAGTGGCCGGCAGCTTCACGCTCGACGCGGACAGCGGGCAGGTGGCGGCGGACCTCGACTGGCACGAGCTTCGCTGGCCGCTCGATGCAACGCTGCCACGGCTCGCGAGCAACACGGGCAGCGGACGCCTTTCGGGCAACATCGACAATTGGCGGGCCGCAGGGACGCTCGCGTTCGCAAGCCCGGGCTTGCCGCCGGGACGCTTCAGTCTCGAGGCCGAAGGCGACCGTGACCGGGCGGCGGGCCGCATCACGGAGGGCGAGATTCTGGGCGGGCGCGTGCGCGGCGCGGCCGCCGCGAGCTGGCGCGGTGCGCGGGAGTTTTCCGCCGACCTCGAACTCACCGGCGTCCGGCCGGATGCCCTGCTGCCGGACTGGCCGGGTGTCGTCTCCGGCCACGTGCGCGGCTCGGGACAAGCTGGAGCCATTCAGGTTCGATGCGCGGCTCGACGCGGTGCGCGGGAAGCCTCGCGCGGCTGGCCGCTCAGCGCCGACGGCCGCATTGCACTGGGCGACGACGGGCTGTCGGCGGACGGGCTCGTCATCCGGCACGGTGAATCCGAGCTCGAACTCACCGGCGGCATGCAACAGCCGGGCGGAGTGAGCTTCGATGCGCAGGTCGCCGACCTCGGCCACTACCTGGACGGCGTGACCGGCGACCTCGAGGCCAGCGGGCGGCTGGCGGAGCGCGCCGGCGAACCCGCGCTGGCGGCGAAGGTGAGCAGCCGGCGCCTGGGCTTCGACGATGCCGAATTGCTGGACACGACGCTTGTGATCGATGCCACGCCGGGGTTCCAGGCAGTGGAACTCAAATCGATACTCGACGACCAGCATCTCGAATTCTCCGCCGAAGGTGCCCTGGACGATCCCGGCGCACCGACCTCCTGGGACGGGACGCTGACCGATCTTTCACTGCGTCAGCAAGGCGAGGGGGAACAGCGTGAAATTCACCTGGTCGAATCGGCGGCTCTGCGGGTCACGCACGACTCGCTGAGCCTGTCCCGCGCCTGCCTGCAGGGGTCCATCGAGGCGCGCCTGTGCCTGGAGCTGGACTGGGTCGCGAATGCCCGGCTCGAGGTTCTCGCCGACCTCGATTCCATCGCCGTGGATCGCGTCAATCAGTTCTTCGACACGGGTTTTGCATTCGATCAGCTCGTCACGGGACAGATGCGCTGGAAGAAGTAGAGCGGACAGGCCGCTGGCCGCGTCCGCAGCAGCTCTCGATCTCGCCCGGCTCGATCCGGAACGACGGTCGCGAAGACCTCGTCGTGCGCACGGGTGAAGGCGAGTTCAGCTTCGACGTGCGGGACGGCGCCCTGCTGCCAGCGGCGAGATGCACTTGCCGTTGCCGGATACCGGCAAGGTCGACGGCGCTTTTTCGATCGCCGATATCCGTAACCTCGACGGCAGCGCGATCGACGGTCACGTCGACGCGGTGCTGACCGACCTCAGCGTGCTGCGCGTGCTGCTGCCGACCGTCGACCAGGCCGACGGGCACCTCGAAGCCAAGGTCGACATCGGCGGCACGGCAGGCGCGCCGGCGGTCACCGGCAGCATCACGCTCGGCGACGGCGTGCTCGAGTACCGGCCGATCGGCTTGCGGCTCGAGGACATCGAGCTCGAGGCCACGTTCGACGAAGGGCGACATTTCGATCTCGCCGGCGAGTTCCGGGCGGGCGACGGCCAGGGCACGCTGCAGAGCAGCGGGAGCTATGGCAGCGGCATTCGCGAGGATTTCGTCGTCGCGCTCCGGGGCCGGGACCTGAGGCTGATCGACGTGCCCGACCTGCAGGCGACGGCGAATACCGATGTACGGATCGGATTCGACGACGGCGTCATCCGGCTCGACGGCAGCGTGCTGGTGCCGCATGCGCGCATCTCGCCGCGCAGTCTGCCTGCGACCCGCCACAGCGAGAGTCCGGACGTGGTCATCGTGGCCGGTGAGCTGCCGGTCGAGCAGAAGGAAGAGCAGCGCAGCGCGATCGTGCTCGACGGCAAGCTCGAGGTCGGGCTCGGCGACGACGTCGTCGTCGACATCGACCTCGCCGAAGCCTCGGTGACGGGTACCGTGACCTTCGAATGGGACCGGAACCTCATCCCGGTCGCCAACGGCCGCTACGAGATCGCCGGGGACGTGCAGGCCTACGGCCAGGTGCTGACGATCACCGAGGGCACGATACGGTTCCCCAACGTGCAGGCCAACAATCCCAACCTGCGGATCCGCGCGGAACGCGAGATCTTCGGCAATTCGCAGATCAAGACGGCCGGGATACTCGTCGACGGCACCGTAAAACGCCCTATCGTCGAGCCGTACACGGAGCCGCGCACGACGCGCGAACGGGCCCTGACGCTGCTCGTCACGGGCAGCGACTTCGACATGGAACAGGGCGTCGGCGCCATCGACTTCGGCACCTACATTGCGCCGCGACTGTTCGTCAGCTACGGGATCGGCCTGTTCGACCAGGATAACGTGATCAGTGCGCGTTACGACCTCGGCAAGGGTTTCGGCCTCAAGGCGACGTCCGGACAAAAAGAGTCCGGCGTCGACATGATCTATCATGTCGAACGCTGAGCGCCTGCGCGAGACGGCGGAGGCAGCCCGGCGGGCCGCGATCCGCCTCGCCGGCCGGATCCGGGAGACGCCGCTCGACCATTCGCCGCGCTTCAGCGAGCGAACGGGCGCGGAGGTGTACTTCAAGCTCGAGAACCTGCAATACACCGGCTCGTTCAAGCTGCGCGGCGCGTTCAACCGCCTGCTGCTGCTCGACGGTGCGTCGCGGCGTGCCGGCGCGGTCGCCGCATCGAGCGGCAATCATGGCGCGGCGGTTGCGTATGCGATGCGCGCTCTCGGCATTCCTGGCGTGGTGTTCGTGCCGGAGCACACGTCACTGGTCAAAGTGGAAGCGATACGGGCCGCGGGCGGTGACGTGCGCTACTTCGGCACCGACGGACTGGATACGGAACTCCATGCCCGCGAGCATGCGCGGCGTCACGGCATGATCTACGTTTCACCGTATAACGATGCCGAGGTCATCGCCGGCCAGGGCAGTTGCGGGGTCGAGATCCTGGGCCAGCTGCCGGACGTCGATACGGCTTTCATCGCGGTGGGCGGCGGCGGCCTCGTCAGCGGCGTCGGCAGCGTACTGAAAACGTCCGGGCACGAGGTTTGCGTCTATGGTTGCCAGCCGCAGAACTCACCGGTGATGTCCGCGTCGGTCGGTGCCGGCCGCGTGCTCGAACTCGAAAGCCTTCCGACGCTGTCGGACGGCACGGCCGGCGGGGTCGAGCTCGAGAGCATCACCTTCGACCTGTGCCGGGCTGTCGTCGACCGATTCGTGCTCGTCGACGAGGTGGCGATCGCCGGTGCGATGCGCCAGTACATGGACGCGGAACATCAGCTCATCGAAGGCGCGGCTGGCGTCGCGATCGCGGGCTTGCTCAAGGAAGCCGCTGCCGTCGCAGGCCGCAAGGTCGTGGTCATCGTTTGCGGCGCCAATATCAGCCGCGAAACGCTGGCGCGCGTCATTTGCTGAGCGATCCTGCAACCGATTGCGCCCGGCTGGCATCCAATCCATACGAGTACACCGCGAGGGGACGAAATGCGAGCTTTCCTGGTCATGGTGATGTTCGTCGCCGGTTTCGCCGGCGCCGGGACGGCCGGCTACGAGGAACGCCGGGAACTCGATCTGCCGGCGGGCGGCCTGTCGCTCTTGAAGATCGACGCGGGTCCCGGCAGCCTGCATGTCGAGGGCATCGCCGGGACCGACCGCATTCACGTCGTCGCGGTCATCCGGGTGGACGAAACCGATGCGGAGCAGGCGCGCAAGGCCATCGAGGCACACACCACGCTCAGCCTGCAACGCGCCGGCGAGAATGCACGGCTGGCGGCCAGCTTCGCTGATGACTTCGCCGGTTTCGGCGATGCCGGCTCGATAGAGCTGACCGTGGCGGTGCCCGCCGGCATGCATCTCGACATCGACGACAGTTCCGGCTCCATCGTCGTATCCGGGACACGCGGCAACGTCTCGATCGACGACAGTTCGGGTTCCGTGACGATCTCGGACGCGGGCACCGTCGACATCGAGGACAGCTCCGGCTCCGTCGAGGTCTCCGGCGCGACCGGGGACGTCCTTATCGATGATGGCTCCGGCAGCATCACGGTCGAAACGGTCGCAGGCTCGGTACGCGTGGGGGACGGGTCGGGCTCGATCCGCATCACGGACGTCGAGGGCGACGTGGTCGTGGATGAAAGCGGCAGCGGCGGTGTGACCGTCGACAACGTGCGTGGTACCGTAACGACCGATGAGTGACCGGAGGTCGCCATGGTCAGAGCATCGGACTACGATCCGCGGATACTTGCGCTGTTCGACGGCTACGTACACGGAACGCTGACGCGCAGGCAATTCCTCGACCGGGCCGCGAGCCTCGCCGCGGCCGGCACGTCCGCCGCCGCCCTGCTCGCGAGCCTCGCACCGGATTACGCACTGGCCCGGCAGGTCGATCCGGCGGACCCGGTGATCCGCGTCGATTACAAGAAGTACCCATCCCCGGAGGGCGCGGGTGTCATGCGTGCGTACTTCGCCCGCCCCGCCGACACCGGTCACCGACTCCCGGGTATCGTCGTCATCCACGAGAATCGCGGACTGAATCCGTACATCGAAGACGTGGCCCGACGGCTGGCGCTGGCGGGCTACCTCGGGATGGCGCCCGACGCGCTGACGCCGCTCGGCGGCTATCCCGGCAACGACGACGACGGTCGTGAACTGCAGAGCCGGCGCGACGGCGAGGAAATGGCCGCGGATTTCAGGGCGGCCGTGAGCTTTCTCGCCGGGCATCCCGATTGCACGGGCAAGGTCGGCGCGGTCGGCTTCTGTTTCGGCGGCGGCATGGCGCTGCGACTCGCCGTGGAGATGCCGGAACTGGCGGCGGCCGTGGCGTTCTACGGACGTCACCCCGAGGCGGCTGACGCGGCGCGTATCCAGGCACCCGTGATGCTGCATCACGGCGCACTCGACGAACGGGTCAACGCCGGCTGGCCGACGTTCGAGGCTGCGCTGCGCAAGAACGGCGTCGAATACGAGGAGTACACCTACCGGGATGCCAACCACGGTTTTCACAACGACACGACTCCGCGCTACGAGCCGGAAGCGACGCAACTCGCCTGGCGAAGAACGGTCGAATTCTTCGACCGGTACCTGAAATAGGGGCGCGCGCCGCGCCGCCCGGGCCGGCTGGAGACGAATCGATGCGGATGCGCCAGTTCGGATTGCGGAGCGCCGCGATGTGCCTGTTCGCGGCAGTCACCTTGCACGCCGCGGAGCGGAATGAACTCGAGCCGGATTCCCGTACCGTCATCGGCGAGCGCAATCCGGCGCTCTCCGACGGCGCTCGCCGCCTCCTGGCCGGGGACATCGAGGAGGGCATCCGGCTGACGCGGCTCGGGCTCGACGCAGCCACCACCAGCCGCGAGCGGCAGGCCGGCCTGTCGAACCTGTGCGCCGGTTACGTGCGGCTGGCACGGGCGGACACGGCGCTCGACTATTGCAATGCAGCACTGGGCCTGAATCCGAAACACTGGCGTGCGCTGTGCAATCGCGCCCTGGTCTACATGCAACTCGGGAACCATGCCGCGGCGGATGCCGACCTCAGCCTCGCCGAGTCCATCGCACCGGATGCCCGTTCCGTGAAGCTGGCGCGCGGCCTGTGGCGCGATGCGACGGACCCGGTCGCGCCGAGGGTCGTCATCGACGACCGGCGCGAGGCGGACGAAAGCTCGGATGAGAACTAGCCCGGTCCTGCTTGCCCTTTTGGGCGGCATTGCCGGGGCCGCCGACGACGGCAGCGAGGCGGAAACGCCGGAGCGAACGCCGCTGCAGACGGTCGTGCCGCAGTATCCGGAAGACGCATTGCGCGATCGGCTGGAAGGTGAGGTGCAGGTCTGCTACCACGTCGACCGCCGCGGCCGGCCGTATCGCATTGCGGTGCGCAAGAGCACGCACCGGATCTTCGAGCGGCCGGCCATGCATGCCATACGCGCTTCTTCCTGGACGCCGCTCGCCAAGGACGAAGAGCTGCCGGCGATCAAGGCCTGTCGCAGCTTCTTTTTCCGCCTGATGCCGGTTCAGGAACCCTGAACCAGCCCGAGCATGCGCTCTGCGGCGTCCGCCAGCGTCGATCCGATGCTCACCAGCCCTGCATCGTGTCCGGCCATGACCGCGATACCGCGCGAGGAGAATTCGCTCTCGCGCCACAGACGTTCGAATTCCCGGGCCATTTCGGGTGTCCCGTAGGGCACATCCACGGCGGTCGTCGGCAGCCTGCCGCGCTCGCGCTCCCACAGCCGCCTGCTGTGCGCGTGCACGACCGCATTGATGCGCTCGCTCAGGCGATAGATCGCCGCATGAGTCAGCGCTTCGGAGGAAGCCTGTACCGGACCGACACAGACCACCCGGTTCTGCGCGACGTCGGCCTCCGTCACCCGGGAGTAGTGTTCCGGACCGGTTTCGGCGAGGTGTCCGGTCTGCGTGCCGCTGATGATGAATTCACCGGCACGGGGCGCACGGATGCTGATATTGCCGAAGCCGACTCCGAGGGCGGCGCAATGACCGATCAGCCCCGCCGCGTGCAAGCGTCGGCGCCAGGTGTCGAGCAGCCGCGTCACTGCCGCGTCGGGGGCCGGACCCCGACGCCAGTCCCTTGAGTACTTGACGTAGCCTTCGTCGATGCCGCCCGTGCTCATGGCGTCAGCCTGCGGCGAATTCCGGAAACAGCGACCGTAATCCTGCTTCCGTAGCGGCGCAGATGCCGCGTTCGGTGACCAGGCCGGTCACGAGGCGCGCCGGCGTCACGTCGAAGGCCGGGTTGCCGAGCGGTGTCTCCTCGGCGGTCGTGCGCACGGCGATGGTCCGGTCACCGTAGCGTCCCGTGACGTGACTGACTTCGCCGGGCTCGCGCTCCTCGATCGGGATGCTGCCGACGCCCTGGGACAACGACCAGTCGATCGTCGTGGACGGCAGTGCGACGTAAAATGGAATCCCGTTGTCGAATGCCGCCAGCGCCTTCAGATAAGTGCCGATCTTGTTGGCGACGTCGCCGTTGCGCGTCGTCCGGTCGGTACCCGTGATGACGATGTCGACCAGGCCCGACTGCATCAGGTGGCCGCCGGCACTGTCGACGATCACCGTGTGCGGCACGCCGCGCCGGGCGAACTCCCACGCGGTGAGCTGCGATCCCTGGTTACGGGGTCGCGTTTCGTCCACCCAGACGTGCAGGTCGATGCCCTGCTGCCGGGCCAGATAGATCGGCGCCGTCGCCGTGCCCCAGTTGATCGTTGCAAGTGCACCGGCATTGCAATGTGTAAGCACGTTGACGGGACCTCGTTTCTGCCGCGCGATGTGCGTGAGCAACGGCAGTCCGGCACGGCCGATGCCGAGGCAGATCGCGATGTCTTCCTCGCAGATCGCGGCCGCGTCACGGCGGATCAGCGCGGGCAGTGCCCCGTCGTCTGTTGTGGCGTCGACGATGGCCAGGATGCGCCGAATCGCCCAGGCAAGGTTGACCGCTGTAGGCCGCGATGCCATGAGGGCCTGCGCGGCAACACGCGTCTCGGCCGCGCCGCCGGCGCGCGCAGCGAGATACAGGCTCCACGCCGCCGTCGCGCCGATCAGCGGGGCGCCGCGCACCGCCATGCCTCGAATCGCATCGAGCCCGTCCTGCCAGCGACACAGGTCGAGCACCACGTACTCGTGCGGCAGCCGGCGCTGATCGATGACCTGCACGACCGACGGATCGCCGGGTGCCGGCCAGATCGTGCGGAATGACTCGTCGTTTGCGCCCATCACTGCCTTCGCTGCGGCGCGCACCTCCGACGCTCAGCCTGCGATACCCGCCGCCAGACGCGCCGCGCGCAGCGTGTTGGACATCAGCATGACGATCGTCATGGGACCCACGCCGCCCGGGACCGGCGTCACTGCCGCGGCGTGGCCGGCGACTTCGTCGTAATCCACGTCGCCCATGAGCCGCGAGCTCGTGGCCCCGTTTTCCTCGACCTCGACGCGGTTGATCCCGACATCGATGACGACCGCGCCCGGCTTGATCCAGTCGCCCCGGACCATGTTCGGCCTGCCGACCGCCGCGACGACGATGTCTGCACACCGGCACAGTGCCGGCAGGTCGCGCGTGCGGCTGTGCGTGATCGTCACCGTTGCGTTGGCAGCGAGCAGCAGGGCGGCCATCGGCTTGCCGACGATATTCGACCGGCCGATCACGACGGCGTGGCTGCCCGACAGGTCGCGGCCGAGCAGGTCTTCTATCATCAGCATGCAGCCCGCCGGCGTGCACGGTACGAATGCATCGCGGGTCGCGCCGGCGCTGAGCTTTCCGATATTGACGTAGTGGAAGCCGTCGACGTCCTTCGATGGCAGGATCGCCTGCGTCACCTTTTGCTCGTCGACGTGCGCGGGCAGCGGCAACTGCACGAGTATGCCGTGTATTGCTGCGTCGGCATTGAGCGATCGAACGAGGTCGAGCAACCGTGTTTCGCTCGCGTCGGCGGGCAGAGAATGCTGTACCGAGTGGAACCCGCAGTCTTCGGCCGTGCGTTTCTTGTTGCGAACGTAGACCTGGCTCGCGGGATCTTCTCCGACGATGACCACGGCGAGGCCCGGCCTGATCCCGTGCCGGGCGACGAGGTCGGCGCTCGCGGAAGTGATCTGCCCGGCCAGGGCCGCGGCCCTGGCCTTGCCGTCGATGCGAATGGCGTTGCCCATCGGTTCGATTTGTCCCCGGGTACCGGTAATCGAGCGACGGATGGTACCGTCGGTCCCGAAACCGGTAAACCTTCAGTCTCATTCCGCAGGCCCGCGCGCCGGCGTGTGCGGCACGGCGGCGATGAGGACCGCGGCAGAGAGGGCGGCGAGCAGGTGTTTCAGGCTGTGACCGCTCAATGGCGCGCGCGCGAATATTTCGTAGTCGAAATGCTCGGCGATTTTCGCCGCTGCATAGGCCGCGGCGAGCAGCCAGAAGTAACGGTTCATGACCCGCTGCCGGCACCGGTCGAGCAACAGCAAGGGCAAGGCAAGGAGCGGGGCAAACTGCACGAAGGCATAGGGCCGAAGGTCGCCGGCGCCGCGCGCCTCCGTCGCGGCCCAGTAGGCGACCGACAGCAGCCCGAGCAGCAGCCACGCGACGGTGACTGCGTGCGCGTGGCGGCGCGACAGGTACACGCCTGCCACGAGGCCCACCAGTCCCGCAAAGGCCACCGTCATCGGCAGCCGGTCCCAAACCAGCGTCGCGTTCGACGGCCAGAGGTGGTAGTAAGCGGAGCCGAACGTGGTCAGCACCACGCCGGCGAAGAATACGCAGTACTCGGGAGCGAGGCCCGACGCCCTCGTGGCAGGCCGCAATGAACGATCGATACCGAGGAGCCCGACGATCAGGAATGGCAGGTTCGACAGCACGTTCCAGAAGTTCGGAATATCCTGCAGGCGGCGGCCGTCGGCGAATTCATGATACGCAGGATCCTGGGGGACCGGCTCCGTGACCGCGAGCAGTGCGAAAACGGCGGCGACCGCAGCCGCGGTCACAAACCACGCGGGCGGGCGCGTCAGGACCGTTCACCGCCTGCGGGGCCGTAAAAAATCACCCAGGCCGCGAACCCGTCACTGAAATCGTGAAAATCGTGCGGCACGCCTGCGGGCACGAACACGAGGTCGCCCGCAGAGCAGGGGCGGCTCTCTCCGTCGACGCGGAAATAGCCCTGTCCGGACCGGATTACATAGACCTCATCCTGCAGGTGCGGGGTTTGCGCGTCGGTGCCGACAGGCGCGTAGTATCCGATCTCAAGCGTGCCGCGTGCGAGCAGCACCGCGTAGACGCTGTCCGCGGCCGCGCGCGCCGCCACCAGTGCTTCGTCGGCGCTGAACCTGTGCGCCATTCTCATTTCTCCCGAACCCGGCGTGCATTCCGCCGCAGCCCCGGCACTATACGAGCTAGAATAGCGGCAGACCACAAGGCCGGACGATCTGATTGAAACTGCTATTGCGCAATTTGCGCGGTGTGCTCGGTTTTGCGTGCCTGACCGTCAACACCCTCGTCTGGTTCACGCCGCTGTTCCTTCTCGCCCTCGTGAAGCTGGCCGTGCCGATCGCGGTCTTTCGTCGCCGCCTCACGCAGGTGCTCATGTGGTTCGGCGAGAATTGGGTGATGGTCAATCGCTGGCTCCTGGCCGGCAGCGGGTCGATGGAATGGCGCGCTTCCGGCGCGGAGGAGCTCAGGCAAAACGGCTGGTATCTCGTGCTCGCCAATCACCAGACCTGGGTCGACATCGTTGTATTGCAATCTGTCTTCAATCGCCGCATCCCGTTCCTGAAGTTCTTCATCAAGCAGGAACTGGTCTGGTTTCCGGTACTCGGCATGGCGTGGTGGGCGCTGGACATGCCGTTCATGAAACGCCATTCGCCGTCGTACCTGGCAAAACATCCGGAGGAGATGGGCCGCGACCTGGAAGCGACCCGCAAGGCGTGCGAGAAATTCCGGCAGACGCCGACCGCCGTCATCAATTTCGTCGAAGGCACGCGCTTCAGCGAACAGAAGCGTGTTGCCCGGCAGTCGCCGTACCGGCACCTGCTGAAACCCCGTGCAGGCGGGGTTGCCGTGGCGCTCTGCTCAATGGGAGAGCTGTTCGACGCCGTGCTGGACGTGACGGTCGCCTATCCCGGCGGTGTGCCGCGCTTCTGGGGCATGTTGTGCGGCGATCGGGTGGACGTCGACGTCGACGTGCGCGTGCGTGAACTCGAACCGGCGCTGATAGCCGGCGACTACGAACGCGATCGCGTATTCCGGCGCAAGGTTCATCAATGGCTCGGCGATATCTGGCAGGACAAGGACGACCTGCTCGCGGCAGCAGCCGCCGACTCGCAATCCGGGCAGACGGTGGCGTAGACTGAATCACCCGACACCGACCGGAGCCGACGATGTCCTATCATCGGATGTACGATACCGTCGCATTCGACGTACGTGATAATGCGACGATGTTGTTCTTTGCGACGACCGCCGACACCGGTGACATCGTCGACTACTTGCTCCTGATGCGCACGGTTGAAGACGACTTCGACGAATCCCTGTACATCGAAGCGAACGAGAAGCAGGTCGGTGGGCACGAGTTGCTGCGCGAGGCGCGGCTCGTCGGCAACTGCCTTACGCTCGTGCTCAACCGGCCGGCTACGGGACTCGACAACGCCAGAGAGTTCGTGCTCACGTTCGAAGAGACGGAGAACAATCTCCGCAACATCGAGGCGGGTGCTTTCCGGGTGCTCGGCGATGTGCTCGTCGGCGGCAATGCCTGAATACGCCGGGGAGGGCTATTCCGTTTATCTCGTACAGTGCGGTGACGGCAGCCTGTATACGGGTATTGCGCGGGACGTCGCCGCCAGGCTCGAGCAACACCGGCATGGGCGACGCGGTGCCCGCTACCTCAAAGGGCGCGGGCCGCTGAACCTCGTTTTCCACAGCACCGTCGGCGATCGCAGTCGCGCCCAGCGGCTCGAGTACCGCGTCAGGCGGCTGCCGCGGCATCGAAAGCTGGCGCTGATTGCCGGGGACGTGCGCCTCGACGAACTGGACGACTGATCCGGGCTCAGGTTTCCGGTGGTGGCTCGGGCAAGAGCGGCATGGGCACCCCGAACGCCGGCAGGTACAGCCGCGTGTCGTTGTCCCAGCGGCGTCGCAGATCCTCGAGGATTCGCGCGGTGACCGAGAAGTCGTCGAGTATCTTGGGTGCGAGCCGGATCGTCCCGAAGGGCTGCGTGTAGTCGTCGAAGTGCACCGGGACGACGGTCCGTGCGCCGGTTACCGTGACGGTCGATTGCCAGTAGTTCTCCATATAATCGCGACCGAGACTTTCCAGCATGCCAACGCCCAGGAACACCGTGTCCACTTTCCGATCGTCGAGTGCGCCGGGCAGGATGCCGGCGCTGCCCTGGACGAGTGCCTCGCCGGCCGGGTGCGACACCAGCACGGAGTAGGTCGTTCCCTCCCGGAACGCCGTGACCGGCGCCGGCAATGCGACCCGCCGATCGATAGTGCCCGCCAGGGGAACGCTGCCGTTCCAGCCGACCGGCGCGTGACTGCTGTGGATGAGCCGCACCGTGAAGCGGCCGAAGTCATAGTCCGTGCCGGGCTCGGCAACGATGATCTGGTCGTCCGGAACGTCCGCGCCGAGCGTGAGCTCTGCGGTGGACGACGAACCCAGCACCGGGGCATTCGTCCGGTTCGCAATTGCACCCGCGTCCATCGCGTGGTCGTAATGCGAATGCACGGGCACGATAGCGGCCAGGCGGCTGATGTCGTAGTCGATGAGGAACCGGTTGATGCCGGCGACGTCGTTCGCGACCGGGAGGCGCAACACGATGTCGAAGAGTGTCGGTCGCGACACGAAGCCGTCGATGAGTATCTGTGTATCGCCGTCGTCGAACAGCAGGGTGGTCACGCCGAACCAGGTTACGGTAACGCCCTCGCCTGGAATGATGTCACTCGGCGCCGTCGTGATGGCGATGTCGTCGAGGGCCACCCTGTCGCGCCACAGGAGCGTGATGACGAGCAGGATCGCCGCCACAGCGGCGAGCAGGATGGCCGTCGTCTTCTGGAGGTAACGACGACGCAGGGCGTTTCGCAACGGGGTCGGGTCTGCGCTCATGTCACGGGTACGGCTGCGTTGCGAAGCCCGCAGTATAGGTCAGTTCGCGCACCGGGTCCGGCACACGAAAACGCTCAGGAGAAACTGACCTGCGCTGCGAAATCCTTGCGCGTTGCCGCGTCGGTAAGGACGACTGATTCGAATCGCTGCCACACCGCCGTCGAATCCTTGACACGGGCCGGTCCCAGCACCTGCTTCGTCAGATAGTCGTCGAGCTGACCGAATAACATCACGTTCGACGGTAGCGGCGATGACCAGCGTAGCTTGCCGGTGATCACCACGAGACTCTCGACGGGTATGTCGGGCAGGGCCTTGCGTAGCGCGCGGGCCCTGCCTTCGTTCTGGATCAGCGGATTCAGGAAGCGGCGCCGCACCGATCCTTCCACGATGGTCCATTGCGGTTCGTTCTCGCCGCCTGCCAACATGCCGTGCGCGTGGACGGACCGAATGCAGAGCAACGCGGCCGGCGTGAGCACGACGTGATCAATCTTGACTATGCCGCCGTAGGCGCCGGGAAGCAGCACATCGGACATGACGTGCTTGCTGCGACGCGCGAGTTCGCGCGCAATCCGGAGCCGGGCCAGGCGTTCGCCGAGCCTGCGCGTGTACGGTCGGGCGGCGGCACTGCCGACGAGCGTGAGCAGCACCGCCGCGGCAATGACGAAGATGAATACGGACGGCCCGATGCGCATGATGCCCGTCGGTACGGGGTCGCCTGCCGCTATGGCCGCGGTTAAGGGTGCCTGGGCCAGCAGGGTCAGCGGGATGCGGAACGTCGTCGGCATGTCGCGAGAATACGTCCGGGCGTCCGGCACTTACAGGTCACAGATCACGTTTCTTCGGCGCCGGGCCGCGCGCAGGATATGGCAGGTAGTAGCCTTCGACCTCGGCCACGCGCATGGCGGTCCCGTACACCGGCTCGAGCACCGCGGGCTGCAGGACAGCCGCTTTCGAGCCGTCGGCGGCGATCCGTCCCTCGTCCAGCAGTATGACCCGCTCGACCTCGGGCGGAATCTCGTTCAGGTGATGCGTCACCAGTACGATGCTGCAGCCGTCTCGTGTCAGTTCCCGGATGCCCGCGAGATAGGCGAAGCTGCCCGCAAGGTCGAGGCCGGACGTCGGTTCGTCGAGTATCAGCGTGCGCGGCTCGTGCACCAACGCGCGGGCGAGCAGGCAGCGCCGTTGTTCGCCGGTGGACAGCTTCCCGAGCGGTGTGCGGGCCCGGCCGCCGATCCCGACCCGTTCGAGCGCCGCGAGCGCGCGCCGCCGGTGTGCAGGTTGAACACGGGCCGCCAGGCTGCCGTGCACACCGACGCTTGCGAAGAAGCCCGACAGGACGACATCGCGCGCCGAGGTCGACGGCAGATAATGTTGCTGCAGGTCGTGCGAAACGACGCCGATCTCCCGGCGCAATTCCCAGACGTTCCAGCGATCGCGCCCGAGAATCAGGAACGTCGAATTCGGCTGCGCCACGGGGTAGATTTCGCGGTTGATCGCTTTGAGGAGCGTCGATTTGCCGGCGCCATTCGGACCGATGATAGCGACCTGTTCATGCTGCGCGATGCAGAGATCGAGTTTGCGGAATACACAGGTCGCGCCGCGCCACAACGTGGCGTTCCGGATTTCGATCAGCGCGGGCTCCCGCATCCGTTCAGATTTGGTGCGTGCCGTGCTTGGGTTTCCAGTCCCGGTGGGCGACGTAGGCGGGTTGTTCGTCCCGTTCGAGTTCTTCCAGCTTGTTCGCAAGCCACTCGAACCATTCGAACGCGCCCGGGTTGTCGAGTTCCTCGCGTGTGCCGCGTATCCAGTGCTGTAGCTTGCGGAACACGATGACGGAACTGTTACCCATCAGGTTACGCACGACTACCGATGGCACGATCCGGTGATAGACCATGACACCTATGTTTTCCATCGTGGTGCCGATAAGCATCGCCGAGTTTTCGACGTCGCGGCCGAGCGCACGCAAGTCCGACTTGGCCAGCCCGTCCGGCAGTTGCAGGACGCACAGGTAAGCGTCGGCGAATGCGGGGCTGCCGAAGAAGCGGAACAGCTCGATTGCCGCGATCTCGCGCCGTTGCTGTCGCAGCTGGCGCATCTGCATGATGGCGAAGAAGACGCCGCCGATGACGATGATGACGCCGAGTATCTCGGCCATGTCAGCCAGTGTGGAAAGTTCGTCCATGCTTGCAGGGGCCTGTAAGGAGACGTTGCGTGATTCAGACGCGGCGATGTTGCCAGCGTCCGCGCCGGAACACGAGGACGCTCAACAATGATAATAAGGATTCGGAAACGACGATAGCAATGAACACCCCATTCGGTCCCAGGCCGGCGGTCCTCGCCAGCCAGTAGGCGAGCGGTATCTGCAGCAGCCAGAAGCACAGGAAATTGAGGACCGACGGCATTGCGGTCTCGCCGGCGCCGTTCAGGGCCTGGACCATGATCATGCCGACCGCGTAGATCGGGTAGCCCAGGCCCAGGATGCGCAGGCAGGTCGTCGCGTAGCCGTGAACTTCCGGGTCTTCGGTGAACCAGCCGGCCACCTGCGGCGCGAAAGCGAGCATCACGGCACCGACGCCGAGCATGAAGATCGCGTTGTACTTGGCGGCACGCCATGCGGAAGCGGCCGCACGCTCCGGCAGCCCGGCGCCCAGACTCTGGCCGACCATGGTGGCGGCCGCGTTGCCGAGCCCCCACGACGGCAGAAGTGCGAATTCGATCATGCGCAACGTGATCGTGTAGGCCGCGACGGCGCTGCTGCCATACAGCGCAACGATGCGCATGAGGCCGATCCAGCTCGCGGTCGTAATGAGGAACTGACCCACGCCGCCGACGGAAATCCGCAACATGCGCCGGATCAGTGCCGGGTCGGGACGCAAATGACGCAGCCGGAAGGCGAGCCGGCCGCGCCCGTTCGCCAGGTAGTAGAGCTGGTAGAGGACGCCCGTGCTGCGGCCGATCGTCGTCGCCACGGCGGCGCCCGTGACGCCCATTTCGGGGAAAGGCCCGAGCCCGAAGATCAGGCAGGGATCCAGCACGATGTTGACCCCGTTGGCTAGCCACAACGAACGCAATGCAACGGCTGCATCTCCGGCGCCTCGATAGGCCGCATTCAGAAGTACGAGGTAGACGATGCTGAATGCACCGCCGAGCATGACGGTCGTATAGCCCTGGCCGGTTTCGATTACCGCCGGCGAGGCACCCATCAATAGCAACATGTCCTCGGCGTACGCGACGCCCAGCACACCGATGAACAGCGAAACGCCGGCACTGAGCCAGATCGCCTGGCCCGTCGTGCGCGCCGCGCCTTCCGGATCCTTCGCGCCGATGCGGCGCGACACCATCGCGGTAACGCCCATGCCGAAGCCGATCGATATAGCGTAGAGCACCGTGACCAGGGCTTCCGTGATACCGACGGCCGCAACCGCTTCCGTACCCAGCGCGGACACGAACACGATGTCGACCAGGGCGAAGACGGATTCCATTGCCATCTCGAGCATCATCGGAATTGCGAGCAATCCGAGCGCGCGCCCGACCGGACCGCGCGTGTAATCCACGTCGTTGTCGGCGAGTGATTCGCGGATGAATGCCGTCGTGGTACGCCATGACGGCCGCTCGTTGTTCGTCATACCGGTCGTCCGCACCCGCCATGCTGCCGTCGTCTGGGTGACGGAGTGCTATGCTGGCCGGGATGCCCAGGAGGTACATGCCATGCCCGACGGACTCTGGCCCGTACTGATTCTTATCGTGCTCGTGCTGATCTATGTCATCGCCAAGATTCGCGAGTATATGCGGGTCAGCGAAGAACAGTGGAAAAAAGTCGACAAAAGCAAACTGCGTGAATGGGATGATGAAGAGGACGACTAGGCACAACCAAAGCGGCGCGGCATCACGAAGCCGTCGCAATCAGGTCGGCGATTCGGACGTGGCATCACCGCCGTCGCGATTGGAATCGAGGACGTCGCCGCGCAGCAGGTCGCTGAGTTCGCGTTCGGTGTCCTTCGCGGTCTGAATCAATTTCTCCTCCGAATCGCGCACCGCGAATTGTTCCAGGAGCAGTTTCTCGTCGCGCTCCAGGAACAGTTCGCCGAGTCTCGACGATTCTTGGGTCGGCATTCCGAGTTCCTCGAAAACCCGTTCGCCCATCGCGATGCTCGAGCGCAGTGTGTCGCGGAAGATGTGCCGGACGCCCAGATCCATCAGCTTGTGAGCGTGCCGCCGGTTGCGTGCCCGTGCGACGATCGTCAACTCCGGGAAATGCCGTTTCAGTTTTTCCGCGATGGTCACGGAAGTTTCCATGTCGGCTGTCGCAATGACGAACAGTCGGGCTCGCTCTGCACCGGCCGCGCGCAGCACGTCGAGCCTGCGCGCATCGCCGAAGTACACCTTGTTGCCGTAACTCCGGACGATGCTGATTTGCTCCGTATCGTATTCGAGCGCGGTGAAACGGCGGCCGCTCATGCGCAGCATGCGTCCGACTATCTGCCCGACGCGGCCGAAACCCGCGATCAGGACATCGCTGCCCGATTCGTTTATCGGATCGAATTCGGGCTCCGGCTGGCGGGCGCCGCCGCGGGTTATTCGCTCGGCGAGCAGGTACAGCGCCGGCGTCAGGAGCATTGACAAGGTCACCGCAAGCGTAAGGTCAGTTGCAATCGCATCGTCCAGGGCGCCGTTTTCGGCGGCAAGCGCAAAAATCACGAATGCGAATTCGCCGCCCTGCGACATCGCCGCCGCCAGCCTGAGAGCGCTCTTGCGATCGCACATGCCGAAGCGCCTCGCCAGAAGGGCGAGGATCACCGCCTTGGCCGACATGAATCCGAGTACTATCGCGAGAACGCGCAGCGGTTCCTGCAGGAAGCGGACGAGATCCACCGACATGCCCACGGTGATGAAGAAAAGGCCGAGCAGCAGGCCTTTGAACGGCGCAATGTCGGCTTCGAGCTGGTGCCGGTACTCGGAGTCTGCGAGCAACATTCCGGCGATGAAAGCTCCCAGGATCATCGACATGCCGGCGAGCTGCATCAGCAGTGCCGCGCCGATCACGACCAGGAGCGCGGTCGCCGTGAACAGTTCCGGGGTATCCGTGCGTGCCACGACCTTCAGCACCGGCCGCAGCAGGTAGCGTCCTCCGGCGATCAGCAGCAACAAGAGCCCCAGACTTCTGGCGAGGTGCAACAGGTCCAGGTTCGCTCCGGACGCCGTCGTGCCCAGCAGCGGCAGCAGCGCGATCATCGGGATTACCGCGAGGTCCTGAAGGAGCAGGATCGAGAAAGAGGCACGTCCGTGACTGCTGGCCAGTTCCTTCCTCTCCGCGAGCATTTGCAATACGAATGCGGTGGAGGACAAGGCGAGGGACGCGCCGATGACCGCCGAGGCCGCGGGCGGCGTTCCGAGTAACCATGCACCGACACCGATGGTGACGGCCGTGCAAGCCACCTGCAGCGTGCCGAGTCCGAACACCATGCGACGCATGACCCAGAGCCGCGACGGTTGCAGTTCGAGACCGATGATGAACAGCAGCAGGACGACGCCCAGTTCCGCGAGGTGCATCGTGTCCCGGAAATCCGACACGAGCGCGATCCCGAATGGCCCGATGAGAATGCCCGCGGCAAGATAACCGAGTACCGAGCCGAAGCCGAGCGCTCGGCTGATCGGCACGCTGACGATCGCGGCAACGAGATAGATGACGAACTCGACCAGTATGCTCATGCCGGGACTTTACTCTGTGTCCGGAATGTTCATGACGAGTCTACTGACTTGCCCAAGGTCACGCGACCGGGCTTGGTGTACGGCCGACGGTGGATTTGGATTACACTGCGCCGATCCCTGTGTCTAGACCAGGAAAGACTGATGCATCGAACCCTGACCGCCCGTTCGGCGTTTTTCATGGCGGGCGTCATCCTGCTCGCACTCGGCGCTTGCGAGAAGCGCACGGCGGAGAAATCGATTGTGAGCGACGTAGCACCACCCTCCGGGTCGGCGCAGGCGCCGGAGCCGGCCGATGCGGCCGAAACGGAAGGACCCGTCGATGCCGAAACGCTGCCTTATGCCGACGTCGGGGAAAAACTCGTCTATGGCTACTTCGCGTTTCCCTCGGACATGGCCGAGCCCTTGCCGGCCATGTTGCTGGTGCACGACTGGTGGGGTCTCGACGACGACATGCGGACTGCGGCGAACAGGCTCGCCGCCGCCGGCTACATGGTGCTCGCTATCGATCTCTACGGCGGCGCAACGACAAACAATGTGGGCAAGGCAAGGGAAATAACGATCGGCGTCGTGGAAAACGCCGCCGACGTGGAAGAGAACATTCGCCAGGCGATCGAATTCGTCGATGTCGCCGGTGCACCGTCGGTCGGCATCGCGGGCTGGGGTTTCGGCGGCGGATACGCACTCAACGCGGCCTTGAGTTTTCCGGACCGCATCAACGCCGTCGTGGTGTTCTATGGCCAGGTTCCCGGCAATACGGACCGCCTTGCCACCCTTGCGTCGCCGGTACTCGGGCTGTTCGGCGCCGCGGATCTCAGCGTGCCCGTGGATTCGGTCGAAGCATTCGCGGCCGCGACCAGCCGACTCGGGAAACCCGCGGAAATCGAAATCTACGACGGCGCAGGGCAGGGATTCGCCGATCCGAAGCAGCGCCGGTTCGATACGGCGATTGCCGCCCGCGCCTGGAAACGCATGCTCGATTTCCTCGCGGAGAACCTGTCCTCCGCGAAGGAATCCTGACGCGGGCTCCCGGGCTCGGCGCGCTTTTCATGTTCGGACGCATCGCCAGGATCACCTATCAGGCCGCGCGACGGATCGTCATCGCTGTCGTGGGCTCCACGGTGCTGCTCCTCGGTGTGTTCATGCTGGTCACGCCCGGACCGGGGCTGGTCGTCATCCCGCTGGGCCTTGCGATACTGTCCATCGAGTTCGCCTGGGCGCGTTACTGGCTGCGCAAACTGCGCGAAAAAATCAGCGAACACACTTCGCGCAGACAGGCCGCAGGGGCGGAAGCGCTTCGCGGCCGCGATCAGACACACAAGTGAACCGCAAAAAAATAGGCGCCGAAGGGATTCGAGCGAATGCTCCTCCGGCGCCCAGGTTACGGCAGGGGGGGTGCCGCCGGGCCTTCCAGGCCCGTTATTGAGCCGGATTCCGTATCCGGCTTCGATGTGCGGCCTTGCGGGAAGGTCGGGGGGAGAGAATCCCGCGCAGCGGCGCATCGTCGGGGGGACGTGCAAGGTGCTGGCCTGCCTTACGGCGATCTGCGGCCGGAGGCGTGCTAAATCAAGGCCCTTCCTGCCGCAAAACCTGCGCCTTCTGCGTCATACATTGCAGGTCCCATGCCATAACAGAAATTCCTATAAAATCAGATGTCTACGCCAAGGCCTTTGGATACGGAAAACCGGCAATCACGAAATATCGTGACAGCGGTTACGGGATTCCGTATAAGGCCGGCATGCTCACACTCGAAGATTATCAATGGCTGTTCCGCAAGGCCCCGTCGATGGCAACCACCATCGCCGAGGACGGCGCTTATCTCGACGTGAACGACGCGTTCCTCGAACGGCTCGGTTACACGCGCGAGGAACTGCTGGGACGGCGGCCCGAGGACATCGTCACGACGTCGAGCGCGCAACGGATCGCCGAGGAATTCCGGCCCGCACTGCGCCGGACCGGGCGCCTCCGGCAGAAACCGATCAGTTTTCTCGCCAAGAACGGCGACGTCGTCGATTGCCTCACCGATGCGATCCTGGAGCACGGACCCGACGGCCGCTTCCTGCGGACGATTGCCTTCTACACCGAGGCCACGGACCAGGCTCGCGCGAACTTCAAGTACCGCACCTTGTACCGGTCGATGCCCGCGATGCTGCACACCGTGGACGGCAACGGTCTGATCAGCACGGTGACAGACCACTGGCTGCAGAAACTCGGCCATACGCGACAGGAAGTCATCGGGCGGCCGATCACCGATTTCTTCAGCCGCGCAGACCGGCGACTGTACGGCGGCGAGCGGCTTCGCAAACTGATCGCCGACGGGGATTTTAACAACCTGGAACGGCAGATGGTCACGCGGGGCGGTGACAAACTCGACGTCGTCAGTTCCGCCATCGCGCATCGCGACGCGCGTGGCCGGGTTGACCGGATGCTGGTCGCATCGAAGGACGTCACGGAACGCAAGCGCGCCGAGCGGCGACTCAAGCAAGCGCTCGCCGAGAACGCCCGCCTGCGCGATGAACTCGAAAACGAGCGGGACTATCTCCGGGAGGAAGTCAACGTTTCGATGAATTTCGGCAAGATCGTCGGCACGAGCCCGGCGCTGCAGCGCATGATGCGGCGCGTGAGCGCGGTCGCGAATACTCCGGCCAGTGTACTGATCCTGGGCGAATCCGGCGTCGGCAAGGAACTCGTTGCGCGCGCGATCCACCTGCAGAGCCCGCGCGCCGACCGTCCGCTGGTGAAGGTCAACTGTGCTTCGATCCCCAAGGAACTGTTCGAGAGCGAGTTCTTCGGACACGTCAAGGGGGCCTTCACCGGCGCGCATCGTGACCGCGTCGGCCGGTTCCAGCTCGCAGATGGCGGTTCGATTTTTCTCGACGAAGTCGGCGAGATTCCACTCGAGCTGCAAGGCAAGCTTCTGCGCGTGCTTCAGGAGAGCGAATTCGAGCGCGTCGGTGACGACGTTACACGTTCCGTCGACGTGCGAATCATCGCCGCGACCAACAGGAACCTCGAAGAACTCATCGTGGCGGGCAGGTTCCGCGAGGACCTCTTCTACCGCCTGAGCGTATTCCCCGTGGAAGTGCCGGCGCTGCGCGAGCGCGGCGACGACATCGTGCAACTGGCCCAGCATTTCCTCGAACAGACCTGCCGCGATTTCGGGCGCGAGCCCATGACCCTGACCAAGGCGCAGGTCCGGAATCTGCGCCGCTACGACTGGCCCGGCAACGTGCGGGAACTCAAGAACGTGATCGAACGCGCCGTGATCCTGTCCGAGGGCAAAGTGCTGCGGCTCGATCGCTCGATGCCGGACATGCGTGCCGGCGAACCGGCCGGTGCGCCGGGCGCGGATCCGGATGGCGCTGAGCGGCCCTGGCCCGGGATCCTCACCGAAAACGACATGCGCGACTTCCAGAAGAACAACATCGTCGCCGCGCTGACCCAGTCGGAATGGCGGGTCTCCGGCGCCGGCGGCGCCGCGGAACTCCTCGATGTGAAGCCGACCACACTTACCGATCGCATCAAGGCGTACGGAATTCACAAACCGGACACGCGTTGATTGACGCCTCGGAATTCGCCGGTATGCTTTGGAAAACCGCGCCTCTTGGTCGGGATTGGGTAACGACGGGGACAGGGCGCGGTACTCTGGCGGCTTCTGTGTACAAACGATCTCGAACATTGCCGGGCGTGGTCCTGCTCTCCTTTTTGAGCGGCCTGGTCTTGCAGGCTGCGGCCCTGGCCGACAGCCGCCTGCCGCCATCCGTGCGGCAGGTCATGGAATTGCGGCGGATTCCGGAAGACTCGCTCAGCATCCTCGTTACCGAGCTCGGCACCGACAAGACTGTCGTCCGCTGGCTCGACGAAGTCCCACGCAATCCGGCCTCGACGATGAAACTGGTCACCACGCTGGCTGCGCTGGACATACTCGGCCCGAGCTACCAGTGGAAGACGGAGTTGTACACGCTGGGCGAACTCGAGAACGGCAGGCTCGACGGCGACCTGTTGATCAAGGGCTACGGCGATCCTTTCCTGGTGACAGAGCGCGTGTGGCGGATGCTGCGCGAACTGACGCAGATGGGCTTGCGCGAGATTTCGGGCGACCTCGTCATCGACGACAGCTACTTCGACGTGCCCTATGCGGATCCCGCGGAATTCGACCAGCAGCCGCTGCGGGCCTATAACGTCGCGCCGAACGCGCTGCTGATGAACCTCAAGGTCGTGCGCTACTGGTTCGAACCGGATCGTGATGCCAACGCCGTGCGCGTCATTCTGGAGCCGCCCCTCGAGAACCTGCGGGTCGAAAACCGGCTGGAACTCGCCGACAGCAGCTGCCAGGGTTACCAGCGAGGCATATCGATCATCCCGCGCGACGACTACGCGACGATGGTGCTGGATGGCAGCTTCCCGGTTCGCTGCAAGCATTATGCGTTGTCACGGACGGCGCTGGATCACAATGCCTACGCTTACGGCCTGTTCGCAGCCATGTGGAAGGAAAGCGGAAACCAACTGGCCGGCAGCTGGCACACCGGTACGGCACCGGTCGGCGAAAAGCCGTTCCTGGCGTTTCCATCGGAGCCGCTGGGCGATATCGTCAAGCTGATCAACAAGAACAGCAATAACGTAATGGCGCGCCAAATCCTGTATACGCTGGGAGCCGAGACCTTCGGCGCGCCGGGCACGGAGCAGGCAGGGCAGGCGGTCGTCGACGACTGGTTGGAGAAAAAATTGCCGGGCATCGACAGCATCAAGCTGGACAACGGCGCGGGACTTTCGCGGACCGCGACCATCAACGCGCGGGATTTCGATCGACTCCTCCGTTTTGCCTGGCAACAGCCCTACATGCCCGAGTTCGCCGCGTCACTCGCCCTGTCCGGCCACGACGGCACTCTGCGCGCCAAGTTCAATGATCGCAAGCTGACCGGCCAGGCCCACCTGAAGACTGGATCCCTCGACCATGTCTCGGCCATCGCCGGTTACATGCAATCCCAGTCGGGACGACGATTCGCCGTCGTCGCGCTGATCAATCACGAGGACGCGCACAGGGGAGCGGGCGAAGAAGTGCAGGCCGCGCTCCTGCGTTACCTCTACGACCTGTAAGGTCCGACCGCGCACCGCAAGACAGGCGGGAGCGCTGTAGTACACTCGCCGGATGTCTGGGCGACAACGGATGCGGTGGGGCCTGACGCTCCTCGCCTGCCTCGCAGCCTGCAGCGTGCACGCAGAGACCGGCTACGTGACAGACGTGCTCTCGCTCGGACTGCACCGTGCGGCGGACACCAGCGATTCCCCGTTTCGCACGCTGCGCAGCGGCGACGAGTTCGAAATTCTGTCGCGCGACGGTTACTTCGCACGCGTGCGGCTCCCGGACGGCGCCACCGGTTACGTGAAGACCAGCTTTGTCGTGACCGAGAAGCCCGCACGGCTCATCGTCGAGCAGACTGCAGCGGAACGCGACGCGCTGGCTGCCGAGCTCGCGAACCTGAAATCGGCGTACGCCGAGCCAGCCGCCCGGCTCGATGCCCTGCAAGAGGAACTGGGCGACCTCCGGATGGAGCGGGATGCGGCCGCCGTCCGGGGCGCAGAACTCGAGACCGCGAACGCGGCGCTCATCCTGCAGCAGGCTCGCTATCGCCACAGCCTTCCGTATTCCTGGGTCGGCGGGGCGGCCGTGCTCTGCTTCGTCGCCGGCATCCTGCTTGGCCTGTGGTGGGTCGACCACCAGATCCGGCGCCGTCACGGCGGCATTCGCGTGATGTAAACCGAACCGGATCAATCGGCTACGCTTTTCGGAATATCATATTCCGCCCGGTTATAAGCGGATAAGAAACGAGTCGTTCCCCCGTCCGGTCCCGGTCCCTAAGGTTGGCCGACCGTCCCGGCGCAGCGCGCCGGCCGATCAGCCCCCACCGGTCATCGACCATGCGTGCGTCCATAGCCTCTTTGAACCCGCTGCCGCTGGACCGCGGCCAGTCCGAGCGGCTGGAGGAAGCACTGTCCGGGCTCACGCCGGACCAGCTGCAGTGGGTGAGCGGCTACGCGGCCGGGCTGGCCGCGGCGAGCGGGCGCAACGCCGCGGCAGTTGCCACGCCGGCAGTGGCCCCGGACGTCGGCAACACGCTGACCATCCTGTACGGATCGCAGACCGGCAACGGCAAGGGCATCGCCGAACAGCTTGCCGCACGGGCACGCGAGAAAGGATTCGGCATCAATCTGCAAAACCTTGCCGAGTACAAACCGTCGCAGCTGAAGCGCGAGAAGTTGCTGAATTTCGTCATATCCACACATGGCGAGGGCGATCCGCCGGACGACGCGGAACTCTTTCACGAATTCCTGCTGTCCAAGAAGGCGCCGTCGCTCGCGGGTGTGCGTTACACCGTGCTGGCGCTCGGTGACAGCAGCTACGTCAATTTCTGCCAGACCGGCCGCGAATTCGACGGACGCCTCGCGGAACTCGGCGCAGAACGCCTGCAATCGCTCGTCGAATGCGATGTGGACTACGAAAATCGCGCAGCAGGCTGGATTGGTGACGTCCTCGCCCGCCTGCCGGAGGTCATCAGCGCCGGTGCGACGGTGCCGCAGCTCCGGGCGGTCAGCGCGGCACCGCGACACGACAAGTCCCGGCCCTTCGCCGCCGAGGTCCTGGTCAACCAGAAGATCACCGGCCGCGCGTCGAGCAAGGACGTCCGTCACGTCGAACTGTCGCTGGAAGGCTCGGGCCTGCGCTATGAACCGGGTGACGCGTTGGCGGTCATCGTGCGCAATCCGCCGGCCCTGGTCCGGGAGTTGCTCGGCGAGCTCGGGCTGGACGGCAACGCGCTGGTCGACGTGGACGGGCAGCAATCCAGCCTCGAGGAAGCATTGACAGCCAGGCTCGAGATCACGGCCGCCAGTACCGGATTTCTGAACGCCTGGGCCGAACTCGGCGCGGACCAGCTCAGTGCACTGCTTGCAAGCGGCGACAAGACGCAGCTCGCCCGATTGATCGACAGCCACCAGGTGATAGACATCGTCCGTCGCTACCCGCTCTCGATCGGCGCTCAGGCGTTCGCTGCGAGCCTGCGCAAGTTGAGTCCGCGCTCCTATTCCATCGCGTCGAGCCAGCGCGCCAACCCGGATGAAGTGCACCTCACGGTGGCAGCCGTTCGCTACCAGGCCTTCGGCTCCGACCACTGGGGCGCCGCATCGACACACCTCGCCGACCGCATTGCGGAAGGCGACACCGTGTCCGTCTACGTCGAACCGAACTCCCGGTTTCACCTGCCGGCGGACGACGGCGCTGACATCATCATGATCGGACCCGGCACCGGCGTTGCGCCGTTCCGAGCTTTCGTCGAGGAACGCGAGGAGCGCGGCGCGAGCGGCCGCAACTGGCTGTTCTTCGGCGACCGTTCGTACCGCGACGACTTCCTCTATCAGCTCGAGTGGCTGCGGCACCTGAAGAGCGGTGCGTTGACGCGCCTGGACCTCGCGTTTTCCCGCGACCAGGCCGACAAGGTTTATGTGCAGCAGCGCCTCCGCGAGCAGGGCGCCGAGTTGTACCGGTGGCTCGAGGGCGGGGCATCGATCTACGTCTGCGGTGATGCCAAGACCATGGCAGGGGACGTCGAGTCGGCCCTCGTCGAGGTACTTGCGCTGCACGGACGGCTGGGCGCGAACGAGGCCAGGCAACGGTTGAAGGAACTTCGCCGCGCCGGCCGCTACCGGCGGGACGTCTATTGATGGGCAGCGGACTTTCCGACGTCGAACGGATCAAGGCGGGGAGCCGGCACCTGCGCGGCACGCTGGTCGAGAGCCTTGCCGACCCCGTGACCGGCGCGCTGGCCGAGGACGATACTCAGCTGTCGAAATTCCATGGCATTTACCAGCAGGACGATCGCGATCTTCGCAGCGAACGAAAACGTCAGCGACTCGAGCCTGCCTACAGTTTCATGATTCGCGCACGCGTGCCCGGCGGCATCTGCAGTAGCGCCCAGTGGCTTAACATGGACCGAATCGCGCGGGAGAAGGCCAATGGCACGATACGCCTGACGACGCGGCAGGCAATCCAGCTGCACGGCGTGATCAAGACGCGGCTGAAGGCGGCAATTGCCGACATCAATCGCGAGATGATGGACACCCTGGCGGCTTGCGGCGACGTCAATCGCAATGTCATGGCGCCTACGCTGTACGATCTCGGTGCCGTGCACCGCCAGGTGCAGGAGGACGCGCGCCGACTCAGCGCGCACCTGACACCCGCAACACATGCCTACCACGAGATCTGGCTGGACGGCGAGCAGGTGCGGCTCGAGAACGAGAACCCGGATGCCGAGGTCGAGCCGATCTACGGGCGGACCTACCTGCCGCGCAAGTTCAAGTCGGCTTTCGTCGTACCCCCGCGAAACGACACCGATATCTATGCGCAGGATCTCGGGTTCATTGCGATCGTCGAGAGTGGCCGGCTCACGGGCTACAACGTTACGGTCGGCGGCGGAATGGGCATGGCGCACGGTGAACCGGAAACCTATCCGCGCCTCGCCGACGTCCTCGGCTTCTGCACCGTGGACGAATTGCTTGCCGTTGCCGAGGCGGTTGTGACGACGCAACGGGATTTCGGCGACCGGACGAATCGCAAGCATGCGCGGCTGAAATACACAATCGACGATCACGGCATCGACTGGTTCCGCGAGCGGGTAATCGAGCGCTCCGGCGTGGAACCCGGCGTGCCACGGCCCTTCGCATTCACCGGCAACGGGGACGTGTACGGCTGGCAGCGTGACGACGCGGGAACCTGGCATTACACCCTGTTCATCGAGAACGGACGCGTCGCCGATTTCGGCGAACGGCGCCTGCTGAGCGGGCTCCGGCGTATCGCCGAGTCGCATGAGGGCGAGTTCCGGCTGACACCTAACCAGAACCTGTCCATCAGCGGTGTCAGGTCGCAGGACAAGGCGCGGATCGATGCCGTGCTTGCCGAGCACGGCATCGAAAACACGACGCAGGCGTCTGCATTGCGCCTGCATTCGATGGCCTGCGTCGCCTTCCCGACCTGCGGACTCGCAATGGCCGAAAGCGAGCGCTACCTGCCGTCGCTTGTCGACCGGCTCGAGCAGCGCCTGGTCGACGCCGGGCTGGACCGCGAAGCGATCACGATTCGCATGACCGGCTGCCCGAACGGTTGCGCACGGCCGTATATCGCCGAGATCGGCCTCGTCGGCAAAGGGCCGGGCAGCTACAACCTGTACCTCGGGGGCGGTTTCGCCGGCGAGCGGCTGGCTTGTCTGTATCGCGAGAACATCGGGGAAGCCGGGATTCTCGAGGCACTGACTCCCCTGTTCCAGCGCTTTGCAGCCGAACGGCGGCCCGCGGAGCATTTCGGCGATTTCCTGATCCGGAGCAGTGTGGTCCGGGAAGTGACCGCCGGGCGCAACTTCCATTCCGCAGAGGCGGGGCATGCCTGAACTCAATGAAAACTCGAGCCGCCGCGCTGCGGAACAGGTCTGCCAGAAAGCTCTCGGGCGCAAGTCTGCGGAGGAGCGCATCCGCTGGGCGCTCGAGACGTTGCCGGGCACACACATGCTGAGTTCGAGTTTCGGCGCGCAATCGGCGGTCATGTTGCACCTGCTCACGCGCCAGGTGCCGGACATACCGGTGGTCGTCATCGACACCGGCAATCTGTTTGCGGAGACCTATCGCTTCATCGATGAGTTGACCGAACGACTGGACCTGAACCTGAAGGTCTACAGGCCGGAACGATCCTCCGCCTGGCAGGAAGCGCTTTACGGCCGGCGCTGGGAGCAAGGCGTCGAAGGACTCGCAGCCTATAACCGGGAAAACAAGGTCCTGCCCATGGAGCGCGCGTTGGAAGAGCTCGGCGTCGGATACCTGGTTCGCCGGCCTGCGGCGCCAGCAGTCGACGGGACGCGCCCGCACGCCGTTCATCGATGCCTCTGGCGAACGCTGGAAGGTGCATCCAATCGCCGACTGGTCCGACCGAGACGTGTACCAGTACCTGAAAAAATTCGACCTGCCGTATCACCCGTTGTGGGAGAAGGGCTACGTGTCGATCGGCGACGTCCATACGACGCGCTCGCTGGCGGATGTTAAAACGCGCGACGAGCTGCGCTTCTTCGGGCTGACGCGCGAGTGCGGCCTGCACGAGATGGATTTCGGCAAGACGGCCTGAGCCGGCCGCCGCTCAGGCAGCTTCGGTGATGCTGTCGGGGCAGCCGCCGCGCAGCGGCAGGTCGGAACCGCCGAACAACGCGTCGATCTCTTCTTGGGTGCGCGCATGGCGCACTTTCTCGACCTGTTCCGGCGTGATGTGCGGTGCGAAGAGCTCCACGAAATCGAGCATGTAGCGCCGGAGCACGGATTCCTTGCGAAAGCCGATCCAGGTCGTCGAGCGTGGAAACAGGCCGGATGCGTCCAGCGATACCAGGTCTTTCTTGTCGTCGCAGTCCTCGGCCATGCTGGCAACGATGCCGACGCCGAGGCCCATGCGCACGTAAGTCTTGATGACGTCTGCATCACGGGCCGTGAATACGACGTCAGGCTCCAGTCCCTTGTCGGCGAAAGCCTTCTTCAGCGAAGAATGGCCGCCGAAACTGAATACGTAGGTGACGAGGGGAAACCTGGCGAGGTCGTGCAGCGTCGCCTTGCCGTCGAGTTTCGTCAGTTCGTGACCCTTGGGGACGATGATCTTGCGATCCCAGTGATAACTCGGCACCAGCAGCAGGTCGGAAAACAGATCGCGGGAGCCGGTGGCTATCGCGAAGTCGATCTCGTTCGCGGCGACCATGTCGGCGATCTGTTCGGAAGTGCCCTGGTGCAGGTTCAGCGTGACCTGTGGATATCGTTCACGGAAGGCTTTGATGACGCCCGGCAGTACGTAGCGCGCCTGGGTATGGGTCGTCGCGATGGACAACGTGCCTTCTTCTTCGTGGTAGTAATCCGATGCCAGGCTGCGAATATTGTCCACTTCCTGCATGATCAGCCTGGCACGGTCGATCACCTGGCGGCCTGCGGCCGTTACGCCGCCGAGGCTCTTGCCCTTGCGCGTGAACAGTTGCAGACCGAGTTCTTCTTCGAGGAGTTTCAGTTGTTTGCTGACGCCCGGCTGGGAGGTATACAGCCGCTCCGCTGCCGCCGTGATGTTCAGCCCATTATCGACAATCGCAAGTAGATACTTGAGTTGTTGTAATTTCATCGAAAACGAAATGCCCCCGCGCTTCAAGGCTATGACCGCGCTTGCGCCGGTTCGTTGCAAGAAAGTCGTCTAATAACGCATCAGTCTAAAATGCCGCCCCGGCGGGCCATCTCGTTCATGCCACGCCGATTATGTGCATATTTCCCAGCCACTTGCGTCTACATATAACACAGAGTTATATAGCGAGAAACAGTCCGGCTTTCGCGCGCTCAAGGGACCAACCTATAGTGCAGGGGCGCTTTCGCAACATCCGGCCGGCCGTTCATAGTTCCGCGACCCTCGCCGGCGCGAGCGTCCCGTGCTCGCGAACGCCGGCAGCCTTGCGACGCTCTGCCAAGCGGAGGCACGCACCCCGGATCGCGAAGCCGGAATCTGCTATAAACGCGGCTCCCCGCTCAAACGCGCCCATTCGAACGAGAAGGAACGAACGATGATCTACAACAACATTCTCGAAACGATCGGCAACACGCCGGTAGTCCGTCTCAACCGCATGGCGCCGAAGAACGTGACCGTCTACGTCAAGGTCGAGGCGTTCAACCCGATGGCATCGGTCAAGGACCGGCTGGCCTTCGCGATCGTCAACGATGCCAGAACAGAAGGGCCAGCTGAAACCCGGCCAGACCGTTGTCGAGGCGACCTCCGGCAACACGGGCATCGCGCTGGCGATGGTGTGCGCCGCGACCGGACATCCCTTCGTCGCCACGATGGTCGAAACGTTCTCGATCGAGCGGCGCAAGATCATGCGCGGCCTGGGCGCGAAGGTCATCCTGACGCCGGCGGCCGAGCGCGGCAGCGGCATGGTGAGGCGGGCCGAGGAACTGGCGAAAAAGCACGGCTGGTTCCTGGCGCGGCAGTTCGAGAACCCGGCCAATCCGGACTACCACGCGAGCACCACGGGCCCGGAGATCCTCAGTGACTTCGCGGGCAAACGCCTCGACTACTGGGTGACCGGCTGGGGAACGGGCGGCACGCTTTCCGGTGCAGGGCGCACCCTGAAAGCTGCTCGCCCGGACCTGAAGATCGTCGCAACGGAGCCGGCCGGCGCGGCGCTGCTAGCCGGCAAGGAGTGGAAGCCGCACAAGATCCAGGGCTGGACGCCGGATTTCGTGCCGGCGGTCCTCGATCGCGAAATCTTCGACGAGCTGAAGTCAGTGACCGACGAACGCGCGATCGCGGTGGCACGCGAACTCGCGGTGAAGGAAGGCATATTCACCGGCATTTCCTCCGGCGCTACGCTCGCCACGGCGCTCGATATCGCAAATGACGCCGCCAAAGGCACGGTCATCCTGGCGATGTTGCCGGACACGGGTGAGCGCTACCTGTCGACGCCATTGTTCGAAGGCGTGAACGACGGCTCCGACGACGACTGGCTCGCCAGCCAATAGCCCGCCAGCCCCGCCGCAGGTGACATAAGCGGAAAGGCTGAGACCCGGGTCACAGCGCCCGGATTCGGGGACTGGCATCGTTCAGGCTGGATCGCGGCGACGCGGGGTTGACCGTGCCTGCTGATGTACACAGCCTGGCGACACTGAAGGACCTGAACAAAGCCAAGCGGCTGCTACAGTCGCTGGTGCCGCGCGCACAATGCTTCCGTTTCTACCATGCCGACCGTCAATGCGCCTGGTCGTCGGACGGCGCGGACGATTACGAGATCGATGACTTTGTGACGGAACTCCACGCGGATGCATTCGCCGCTGCGGAGGAGCCGGGTTATCTGCGTCGAACCCTGAAGTCGGGCCGCACGATGCTCGTCCTGCCGGTACCGTTCGACGACGGCGAGCAGCCGGGCTCGCTCGTCGTCGGGTTCTCGCGCAATGCGGGGAAGTCCTCATGGTTCAATCCCAGTTTGCTGGGCGCCGTCCTCGCACCAGCGATAGGCGTCATCGCCGAGACGTTGAGCCTGCGCCGCGAGATCGAGGCCCGGGTCCAGCAGCGCGACGCGGCGGAAGCGGAGCTGGCGTTCGTCTACGACATCGATGAGCAGATCCACGGCAAGTCGCGCAGCAACTCCGCGCTCGCGAAACTGGTCGGCCAGAGCGGCAGATATCTCAACATCTGCTACAGCGTCCTCCTGATCCCCTCGAAACGCATACGCATCAGTGCCACGCATTCGAGCTGGAAAAACGTGAATCGCAAGGTGCTCGACCGATACCTCGTCGAGCAGATTCTGCCGCAGGTGGACGGCCAGTATCAGCCGGTCGTATTCGAAATGCCGGCCGAGGGCGCCACGAGCGAGATCGAAACCCAGGGTTACCAGACCCTGGTCTGCCCGATCATGGACCTCAACGGCAACACGCAGGGTGTGCTCGCCCAGCTCGGGCGCGTCAACCAGCGGCCGTTCACGAAGAAGCACCGGCGCTTCATGTCGAATATCGTGCGCAAAGTCGAGTATGTCATCGAACAGTCCTTTGATGCGATGACCGGGCTGATGAACCGCAGCGGCTTCGAGGCGCAGCTGCACGAGTCCTGGAAGGATCTCGCAGGGCCCGCGGACACGCACCAGGTCATCTACCTCGACCTCGACAACCTGCAGCTCGTCAACGATACCTTCGGGCGCAATGCCGGCGACGAGGTGATCATGCGCTTTGCCCGGCTGCTCGATGCCGACCTGCCGAAGAGTGCTGTCGTCTCGCGGCTGACCGGCGACGACTTCTGCATCCTGCTGACGCACGCGGACGAAGAGGCCGCACTGAAGCATGCCAGGGATGTTCGCAAGCGCAGCGAGGCCTTGCGTTACCTCGAAGGCGACAAGTCCCTGCAGGTCACCATCAGCATGGGCATCGCGGCCTTCGGGGCCGGCGAGGGCGACGGGACCCGCGCGCTGACCGCTGCGCGCATGGCCTGCGAATCGGCGAAGGATCACGGGCGCGACCGCATTGAGGTCTACAACCTCGCGAACCAGAGTCTCATTCGGCGGCACGACGACATGCAGCTCGTCGCGGACATCCAACAGGCGCTGGACGGCGATGAATTCGAACTCCTGGCGCAGCCGATCACGTCGCTCAAACATGTGGACGACCGGCCGCGCTTCGAAATACTGCTGCGCATGCGCGACCGCGACGGCGCCACCGTGCCGTCGAGCGCGTTCTTCTCGGCCGCGGAGCGCTACCAGATGATGCCGCAGATCGACCGCTGGGTCGTCAGCAACACGATGGCACGCCTCAGCGCACACCGGGACTCCGTCGACGCGTCCGGCGCGCTCTTTTCCATTAATCTGTCGGGCCAGTCGCTCGGGGACGACGACATCCTGGAATTCATCGAGGACGAACTCGCGGCTTCTTCCGTATCCATCGGGGCACTCGGCTTCGAGGTGACGGAGTCTGCGGCGGTTTCCAACCTCGCGAAGGCGCAGAATTTCATCAATTCGCTGCACGAACGGGGTTGCAAGATCTCGCTCGACGATTTCGGCGCGGGGCTCAGTTCATTTGCGTATCTCAAGAACTTCCGCGTGGACACTCTGAAGATCGACGGCAGCTTCGTGCGTGACATCACG
Organism: uncultured Pseudomonadota bacterium; assembly: GCA_963770585.1. Classification (GTDB taxonomy): domain Bacteria; phylum Pseudomonadota; class Gammaproteobacteria; order Steroidobacterales; family Woeseiaceae; genus UBA1847. Next base: position 138,557 of record CAVYQH010000002.1, read on the forward strand.
GACAATCGCATATCGGAATCGATGGTTGCCGCCATCACCCAGGTCGCCAAGGTCATGGAACTCGAAACGGTCGCCGAATACGTCGAGTGCGCGAAGACGCGCAAGCTGATCGCCGATCTCGGCGTGGACTACGCGCAGGGCCACGAGATCGGGCGTCCTCGTCCCTTGCTGGACATACTCGAGGAGCTGCGCGGGTTCGCCGAATCCACGGCCTGAGCCCGGCGCGCAGGCACGGCGGCTTCCGGGCTAGACTTCCGGGCATGTCGCTGCCGCCGGATGTCCGGGAACAGGTTGCCGGGCTTCCCGAGATCCTCCGGGCGCCGGCGTCCCGCTGGCTGGAACGCATCACGGCCGAGCGGCCGCTGCCACCGGACGTCGAGCCCTCGGCACTGGTCCGGGTCGTCGCCCTCAGCGATTTCGCCGCCGGCGTGCTCTTGCGGGAACAGAACTGGTCCGACGAATGGCGTGTGCGGCTCGGCGATCCGTACGATCCCGAGGCGCTGGCCCGTGTCGCCGTCGAGATTGCGATGTGCGACGAGGATTCCGCGGCCGTCAAGCAACGCCTGCGCCGGGAGCGCAACCGGCAGCTGTTGTCGATTTTCTGGCGCGAAGCAAGCGGTAGCGCAACCGTCGAGGACACGCTCGCGGCGCTCACGGATGTCGCGGACCGCATGCTCGCCGCTGCCGCTGGCTACACGGAACGGCGACTCGCCGAACGCTACGGGGCGCTGCGCGACGAGGCGGGCAACCGGGTTCCGCTGCTCGTGATCGGCATGGGTAAGCTGGGCGGCGGAGAACTGAACTTCTCGTCGGACATCGACATCATCTTCGCCTATCCCGCAGACGGAGAGAGCGACGGAGACAAGGCGCTCGAGGCGCAGCCTTACTTCGGGCGGCTTGCGCGCGGCATCGTGGACTTGCTGGACGACGTGACTGAGGACGGTTTCGTGTTCCGGACGGATACGCGCCTCCGCCCGTTCGGCGACAGCGGCCCGCCGGTGACCAGCTTCGCCGCGCTCGAAACCTACCTGCTGCAGCACGGGCGGACCTGGGAGCGCTATGCCTACGTCAAGGCACGCGCGGTCGGGCCGCCGGCCCCGGCAGCCGCGCAGACGGCATTGTTCGAGGAACTGATTCGGCCGTTCGTGTACCGCGGCTATCTCGATTTCGGCATTTTCGAGGCGCTGCGCGACCTGCGCAGGCAGATTGCCGCCGAGGGAAACCGGCGTGAACTGGCGAACAACGTCAAGCTAGGTCCGGGCGGCATCCGTGAAATTGAGTTCATCGTCCAGTCGCTACAACTCGTGCGCGGCGGCAGCCGGCCGGACCTGCAGACGCCCTCGCTGCTCGAGGTCCTGCCGCGCCTGGGCGGCGAGCGCGGCCTCGCTCAGGGCACGGTCGCGGAACTGCGCGACGCCTACTGTCTCCTGCGTCGGGTCGAGAATTTCGTCCAGGCGATGCGCGACCAGCAGACGCACGACCTGCCGGCCGGCGCCGCTGATCGCGCCCGACTATGCCTTGCGCTCGGCTACGCCGACAGCCGGGACTTCGACGAAGCCCTGGCAAGTGCACGCCACTCTGTACGGCGTCACTTCGACGCGATAGCGCTGCGCGCGCCGACGGCCATCGGCCGCCCGGCGGCGGCGCAGGATTTCGAACGACTGTGGCGCGACAACGCGAACGCGGCCGACTGGCAAGCGGCGCTGCACGCCGCGGGCCACGCGGCGGCCGCCGACGTCGCCGCGACGATCACGGCATTTCGGGGTTCGACGGCCATCGCGAGGCTCGGCGACGCGGCTGCCGAACGATTGCGGCTGTTCGTACCCCGCCTCCTCGCCATCGCCAGGGAAGTTACGAATCCCGCGCGTGCGGTGCAGCGCGCACTCGCCGTGCTCGAGAGCGTATTGCGTCGCAGTTCCTATCTCGCACTGCTCAACGAAAACCAGGAGGCCGCGGAACGCTTCGTGCGGCTGTGTGCCGACAGCGCCTATATCGCTGCCGAGCTGGCGCGCTTCCCGGTGCTGCTCGACGAGCTGCTGGATCCCGGCGTGCTCACTGCGCCGGTCCGGCGCGCAGAGCTGGCCGCGCAGCTGGATGCCCGGCTCGGGCAACGCCCCGGCGCCGACAGCGAGGAACGGATGGAGATGCTCGCGCAGTTCCAGCGTGCCACGATGTTCCGTATCGCCGTATCCGATTTCAGCGGCGGCCTGCAGATCATGCAGGTCAGCGATGCTCTCACCTGGCTGGCCGAAGCCGTGCTCGAGCGCGCGCTGTCCATCGCCTGGGGGGAACTCGTCGATCGTCACGGACTGCCCGCGTACACGGCCGACGGCAAACGCCTGGAAGCCGGCTTCGGCATCGTCGCGTACGGCAAGCTCGGCGGCCTGGAGCTGTCCTACGGGTCCGACCTCGACATCGTATTTCTGCACGACTCGCGGGGTTCCGAGCAGGAAACTGACGGGCCGAAAACCGTCGACAACGCGACCTTTTTCGGTCGGCTCGTACGGCGGCTCGTGCACTTCTTGTCGACGCGTACCAGCACGGGCGCCTTGTACGAGATCGACACCCGTTTGCGGCCGAGCGGCCGCAAGGGCCTGCTCGTCAGCAATGTCGAGGCCTTTCTGCGCTACCAGGAAGAGAATGCATGGACCTGGGAGCACCAGGCGCTTTTGAGGGCGCGCCCGGTGGCCGGAAGCAACCGTATTGCCGCCGCATTCGCCGGGATTCGCGACGAGACGCTCAGGAATCAGGTGCGGCGTGACAGTTTGCGGGAAGAAGTCCTCGACATGCGCCGGCGTATGCGCCGTGAACTCGACGACAGCGACGATACGCAATTCAACCTGAAACACGGGCAGGGCGGCATCGGCGACCTCGAGTTCATCGTGCAGTATCTCGTGCTCGAGAATGCGGCTTCGCATCCGAGCGTCATCGAGTTCACCGACAACGTCCGCCAGCTGAACGCGCTCGCCGAATGCGGTGCACTGCCGCTACCTGTGGCCGCGGACCTCCAGGAGACCTATCGCGCGTATCGCAGGCGGGTACACAGGCTCGCGCTCGACGACGAGCCTGCACGGGTACCGACCGGAGAGTTCCAGGCCGAGCGCGCACTCGTCGACCGTTGCTGGTCCACGATTTTCGGCACGTAGCCGGTGCCCGGACCAGTGCGTATAATCCGCGCTCGGTCCTCGCATTCGGAGATCTTCGTGGCCGCCAGAGCAGGAACGGTCGATCAGAAGCTGATTCCGGCCAACGCCCAGCATAGTTACCAGGTCCGCCGGCGCGACCTGCCCCTGTCGTGTCCGATGCCCGGCATGTATCTCTGGAATTCCCACCCGAAGGTCTACCTGCCGATCGAGGAAACGGGCGCAGCGAAGTGTGCGTATTGCGGCGCACAGTATTTCCTGACGGACGACGAGTAAGAAGTTCATGCATATTGTGACCGGGGGCGCCGGTTTCATCGGCAGCAACCTGGTACGGCACCTCATCGCGCGCGGCATGGATGACGTCGTCGTCGTGGACGACCTGACCGACGGCCACAAGTTCGTCAACATCGCGGACTGTGCGATCGCGGACTACCTCGACAAGGACGAATTCCTGAGGCGCCTCGAGGATCGCGGTTTCGCAAAGACGCTTTCCGCCGTGTTCCACGAGGGCGCGTGCTCGACGACGACCGAGTGGGACGGCCGCTACATGATGCACAACAACTACGGATATTCCCGAACCCTGTTGCACCACTGCCTCACGCACGGCGTTCCCTTCATCTATGCCTCCTCGGCCTCGGTGTACGGCGCGTCGCAGCGATTTGCCGAGGACCCGGCCAACGAACTGCCGCTCAATGTCTACGGCTATTCCAAGCTGCAGTTCGACCGCTACGTGCGGCGGCACGCCACCCGACCGGACAGCCAGGTCGTCGGCCTGCGCTATTTCAATGTGTACGGGCCCGGCGAGCGGCACAAGGGCGCGATGGCCAGCGTGGCCTTCCATTTCGACCAGCAGCTCAAGTCCGGCGGGGAGGTCAGGCTGTTCGAGGGCACCGGCGGCTACCCGGACGGAGGCCAGCGCCGCGACTTCGTATACGTGGACGATGTCTGCGACCTGAACCTGTGGTTCCTGGATCACCCCGGCATCTCGGGAATCTTCAACGCCGGCACCGGCCGTGCGCAGACCTTCAACGAGGTCGCGAACGCAGTGCTCGCCTGGCATGGCAAGGGCAGGATTCGCTACATCCCGTTTCCGCCACATCTCGAAGGCGCGTACCAGAGCTACACGGAAGCGGACCTCGACCGGCTGCGCGCCGCCGGCTGCTCGCATGAGTTCCGGCCGGTGGAGCAGGGTGTCCGCGAGTACCTGGACGCGCTGCACGCCGGCTGAGCCATGCAAAACGACGCCATCCTGGTCGTCGGGCCTTCCTGGGTCGGCGACATGGTGCTCGCACAGTCGCTGTTTCACCTGCTCAGGGACCGCGATCCGGCGACCGCGATCGACGTCCTGGCGCCCGGCTGGTCGCTGCCGATCGTCGCGCGCATGCCCGAAGTGCGCGACGGCATCCCGGCCGAAACCGGCCACGGCGAACTCGGTTTCGGCAGGCGGCGGCGCATCGGCCGCGAGCTCACCGGGCGCTACCGCCAGGCCATCGTGCTGCCGCGTTCCTTCAAGTCGGCGCTGATTCCCTGGTTCGCACGCATTCCGCGCCGCACCGGTTTTCGCGGCGAGCAGCGTTTTGGCCTGATTAACGACATGCGCCCCTTCGAAGCGGGGCAGCTGGACCAGACCATCAAACGTTTCCTCACACTCGGTGTCGAGCGCGGCGAGGCTTTGCCGGCGGCGCCGGAGCCGGTGCTGACCGTGTCCGTCGAGAACCAGGAACGCCTGGTCGCGGAGCAGCACCTGAGCGTGGACCGGCCCGTCATCGGCATGATGCCCGGCGCCGAGTTCGGGCCGTCCAAGTGCTGGCCGGTCGAACATTTCGCGACGCTGGCCCGGCTGCTGATCGCAGACGGGTATCGCGTGTGGCTGCTCGGTTCCGCGAAGGATGGCGAAGCGGGTCAACGGATTGCCGCAATTGCGGCAGCGGGCGACTCGCTCGTCGATCTCTGCGGCAAGACCTCGCTCGCAGACGCGATCGATGTGCTCGCTCTCACCGAGCAGGTCGTGACCAACGACTCCGGGCTGATGCACGTCGCCGCCGCCGTAGGGGTACACGTGCACGCGATGTACGGCCCGACGTCGCCGCTATTCGTCGCGCCCCTGACAACGCGGAAGGACATCTACTTCCTGGACCTCGACTGCAGCCCGTGCCGGCAGCGGGTCTGTCCGCTGGGGCATCACAACTGTCTGCGTCAGATCGGACCGGCGGACGTCTTCGAGCGCGTGCGCGAACGCCAGAGCAGGCGCCTCGGGGCCGGTTGACGGCGCCGCTCAGCGTTTTGAAACGGTCAGTATCAGCAGTGATACTGCCTGCCTCGGGAGCAGAAATTCCAGCTTTGCCGTGCCGCGCCGGAGCGACACCGGCTCGACCGGGCCGAGATTTTGCAGCCGACCCTCCTGTTCGACTCTGGCGTATTGCACCTCGTCGAGTACGACGGGCGAACCGAGCCGCTGCCATGACGCATACGAGTTGCTGTGCAGCTGGTCGATGCGGTAGTGCGCGAGCACGGCATCCTGCGCACGCGCATCCAGTCCGTCCACGGTCATGAGGACACGGGCATCGGGACCCGATACGTCGTCATCGTGGTAGTGCCACGCCATGACGTACAGATTGCGGCCATCGTAGCTCGAGAAGGCGCCGACATCGGGTTTGCCGCGCACGCTATGCTGCAGGAGATCCTCGAGGGACACAGCACCGCTGCTGGTCGCCTCCACACGCTGGCCGCGCATCAGGCTGAACATTCGAAACACGTTCAGCACAGGCAGGTCGAGACCGTTGCTCGCCAAGGCGCGGAAACCCGCGAAGTAGCGCTGGTCCTCGAATTCGAATGCCCACGTCAGAGCGCCTTCCAGGTTGATTCCGTGCCGATCCGCGAGGTCGTGCTTGCGCGCAAAACTGGCGGCCGTATAACTCGAGTACATGGTGCCGTTGCGATACGCGAGGTGCGGGCCCTGGCACGCGGCGCAGCCCTCGGGGTCCGATTCGCCGATGATGACGGGCATGGACTTCATTTGCTGTATAGCAGCGATCCTGGCGAAGCCTTCGTCGATCGTTTTCAGCTGCGCCCGCATGTCGAGCCTGACGTGGCCGTCGATGTAGGTGGCATTGCCCTTGGCGTGAAAGGCCACGAAGTCCGTGGGCGTGCCGGTTCCGCCGGTAGCGTGGTTGGTGCCGCCGATCACGTGCTCGAGAAAGTCGTCCATGAACTCGCCGCCGTGACCCGCCGTGTCCGGACCGCCCACACGTGCCGTCGGCAGCGCACGGCGTACGCCGTCGATGGTGTAGTCATGCAGCTTCAGGAATTCCTGCGGGGTGCCGTACCAGTATGCCGGATAGTTGGCCTCGTTCCAGGTTTCGAAATACCACTGTTCGACTTCCTCGTGGCCGTAGCGTTCGACGCAATGTTTCACCCATTCGTACACGAGTTCGCCCCACCGGGCGTAATCCTTTGGCGGGAAGGCCCAGCCTCCGGCGATCGCCTCGTACCGGAAACCCGGGCGCCAGTTCGGGCGGTACGGCTCCGGCTTGCTGGACAACGCCTGCGGCATGAACCCGATTTCGACGTACGGGCGCACGCCGCGTTTCAGGTACGTATCGAAAATGCGATCCACGATCCTCCAGTCGTAGACCGGATTGCCGTCGGCATCCTCGGTGTACGCATTCGTGCTGCCCCACTTGAGTGCGGGGGTGCCGTCGCCGCTGGTGAGCAGGTTGTGAGCGCGAAAGTAAACCGATCCAGGCACCAGATTGCCGAGCGCCGCGAGCAGTTTCTCGCCGTCCTTCATCGTGGCGTAGTTGGGCTCGTCGGCGCCGAAGAAACGCCATATCCGCCGAAGCTCGCCGAGCGACTGCCCTGCATCGATGCGGATCTCGACGGAAAACTCTTCCGCCGGCGGGTCCTCCGCCCGCACCGGCTGCAAGGCGAACATCGACACCAGCGCAATCCAGATGGTCGTCGAACGCATGAGATTTTCTCCGTTCGTAATCGCGAGCGTCGGGGCGCGACTCCGTTTGCCGCGGCGGTTCGTTTTCCGGGCTATGCTAGACCTGCGACGCAAACACGAGATCGACCATCGCCGTAACGTCCCCGACTTCTATCAGTTCCATCGCCGCCGGATGCCGGACGCGGCGCCCCCAGCGGACCTGGTCGACCCGCTTGCCGAGATAGCGCTCCAGGGCGTCAGGATAGCGGTTGACAGTCAGCTGGCGCGAAACGTAGGGCCCGGTGCGATCGGGGTTCGAGCTCGCGTACAGGCCGATCACCGGTGTTCGGACCGCCGTGGCCATGTGTGCCGGGCCGGAGTCGGGGCACAGGAGTGCGTCCGCCGCTGCGAACACGGCAAGCGATTGCTTGAGCGTGGTCTGCCCAACGAGGTCGACAATGTCCGGCCCGGATTGCGCGAGGATGCATCTGGCGTATTCGCGCTCGAGCGGCGACCCGGAACCGTTGAGTACGATGCGGCAGCCGTGCTGCGCCTGCGCGTGACGCGCGACTTCCGCATAGCGTTCGGCGGGCCAATTGCGGAAATTGCGCAGCCTCTGGCTGCTCAGCGGGCTGATCACTAGCGTCGGGTAGGTTACGTAGCGGGCGGCGAACGCCCGGTCCTCATCGCCGAGCGGGATGTCCCAGCGCAGGGGCGTCGGCTGTGCGCCGATCGCCCGGGCGAATCCCAGCATGGCATCGAGTGCGTGCTCGTGATGTCCCGGCAGTATCCGCCGGTTGGTGAACAGCCACTGGAAATCGCGGGCGCGGGCGAAGTCGAATCCGAGCTTGAGCTTGCCTGGCAGCAGACGGTACAGTCGATTGGCGCGCATCGATGCATGCATGCACAGAATGATGTCGAAGCGCTTCCCGGCAACCGCAGCGCGTACCTCGGAATACGCCGCACGGCCTTTGTTCTTGTCGAAAATGATAAACTCGATGTCGCCGGTGTCGCCGAGCAGAGCGGCTTCGGTTCTGCCGATGATCCACGTGATCTGCGTATCGGGCCAGTTGTCGCGGAGATTGCGCGCCACGGCCAGGGCATGACAGGTATCACCGATCGCCGACAACCGTACCAGGCAGATGCTTTGCGGCGCGGATGTGGCGAACGACCGGGACAAGAGGTTCCTTGAAGGACGATTGCGTTGACCGAGACCGTCGAGAGAACTGCAACCGGCGCCATCCTATACGATCGATCGATCATCAACCAGATCTCGGACGTGCGCTTTGCGCCGGGCGGCTGGCCGCATGTGGAAGCGGTCGGCGACAAACTTGGATCCGGCGGTCGCGGCACGACGCTCTTCGTCGGTAACCGGCCGCGGCAGTTCGTTCTGCGTCACTATCGACGCGGCGGACTGCCTGGCAAGCTCGTTCGCGACCGCTACATCTGGACAGGCGAGGACGACACGCGCCCGTTCCGCGAATGGCGCATGCTCGCGAAGATGGCGGACTACGGTTTGCGTGTGCCCCGTCCGGCGGCCGCTCGCTACGTCCGGCGCAGGCTTTTCTACACGGCCGAAATCATCACGCTGCGTATTCCGGGCATTCGTGCCCTTGCAGAGGTCATTTCCGAGCGGCCGCGCGACGCGGCGTACTGGGGCTCGATCGGCGCCGACATCCAGAAGTTTCACGCGGCGGGTGTCTATCACGCCGACATGAACGCCTACAACCTGCAGATCGATGCGAAGGACCGGCTCTGGATGCTGGATTTCGACAAGGGACGCCTGCGGGAGACGGGCCCGTGGCAGCAGCAGACCCTCATGCGCCTGCACCGCAGCCTTCGCAAGCTGCGCGCCATGCATCCGAATCTCTATTTCGGCCGCGCCGACTGGTCGGCGCTACTGGCCGGCTACTTCGAGGCGTCCAGGTCCGCGTAATAGTCCGGGTAGCCAGGAGGCAGGTTCTTGAACTTCCGGTGTATCCAGAAGTACTGCTCCGGGCAGAGCCGGATGTGCTGCTCCAGCGCGCGCACGTAACGTGTAGTGTCGGCGACCGGATCGTCTCCCGGAAAATCCTCGAAGCGGGCACCGATCGTCAACACGTAGCTGTTGTCTTCGAGACGCCGCGGGAAGTAGGGGAGCACGATGGCGTCGCCCAGTCTGGCGAGCGCCGACGTCGCCGTCGTGTGCATGCAGGGTACGCCGAAGAATTCGACGACGACAGCGCCCTTGCGATAGAAACTCTGGTCCGGTGCGTACCACACCGGTCGGCCGGCGCGCAGGCTCTTCACCATCTTCTTGATGTCGCGCTTCTCGATCGTCGCTTCGGCCGACACTTCGCGGCCGGTGCGCTGCAACTCCGTGATGAAATCGCTGCGATTCTTGCGATACACCGCGTCGAAGGGCGGCGACTCGAATGCGAGCATGCGCCCGCTAGCCTCAAGCGTGGTGAAATGGGCGGACAACAGGATGACGCCGCGGCCCTCCGCCACGGCCCTGTCGAGATGCTCGATGCCGTGAAGCCGCATCAGGCGCCGGATCTTCGCATCCGACGCCCAGCGGCCGAGGCCCATCTCGACGAGTGACATGCCGAGCGCCTCGAAGTGGCGTTTCGCGAGCGCGTTGCGTTCGCCCCTGTCGAGATCGGGAAAGCAGAGTTCGAGATTGCGGCGCACGACGGCCCGACGCGTTGCCGAAATACGATGCACCATGCGGCCGACCGCGCGGCCGAGCGCAAGGCCGGCGCCGTGCGGCAGCGCGACGACGACCCGCAGCAGGCCCATACCGAGCCAGGCGGGCCAGTATCGTGGCGCCAGGTAGCGAGTGAGCGGTTTTCGATCCCCCATCGGGACCGGAGCTTATGAACGGCGTGCGGACGAGTCCAGTCGGCTATTCGGAGATGCCGTCGATGTAGGCCGTGTCGTCCATGCCCTCGCCGTCGTCGCTGCCGCCCAGCACGCGAGGCGGGCCGGCGGGCGCGTCGGCGGTCTGGATACCGATGTGGAAGGCGGCGAAGCCCGGCATGACTACCTGGTTGCGGGCCATGCCGATGATGCGACCCGCATACGGCGAGCGCAGTTCCGTGCGCGAATTGCTCATGGGATCCGTGATCGTGCCGAGCAGGTCCCCCTGGCGCACCGTGCTGCCGAGGCTGACGTTAGCGAGCAGAATTCCGCCGGAGCCGGCGCGAATCCAGCTGGATCGATAGTAGACCGGCTCGGGACTGCCCCACAGGCGTATGCGCTTCACCATGCCGAGCGAGCTGATCAGCGTTTCGACGCCCTTCACGCCGTGCATCACTTCATTGAGCTCGAGTTCGAGTGGTCCGCCGGCTTCGAGCGTCACGGTGGGAATGCCGGCTTCCGTCGCCGCATAGCGCAGCGTGCCGGCGCCGGGCGCGCTGTGCAGGATGACGGTCGAACCGAACCCCTGTGTGAGAGTGACAACGTCCGGGTCGCGAAGGTCGGCGCGTATCTGTGGCAGATTGGCGCGCTCGAAAGAACCCGTGTGCAGGTCGATCAGGGCGTCGCAGTGCGCCACGACGTTCGCGAAGAACGAACTGGCGATGCGTGCGGCCGCGCTGCCGCGCGGGTTGCCGGGGAAATAGCGGTTGAGGTCGCGACGGTCGGGCAGATAGCGCGTGCCGCGGCGGAAGCCTTGCACGTTGACGATCGGCACGCCAATGATCGCACCGGACAGGCGGTCCGGCGTCACGTCATTCATCACCCGGCGCACGATCTCGATGCCGTTGAGTTCGTCGCCGTGCACCGCCGCCGTGAGACACAACGTCGGGCCGGGGACTGTGCCGTTGATCACCAGCACCGGGGTCGACACGGGCACGCCTTCGAATTGTTCGGTTGCGGCCCAGCTGAGCCGCGCGGACGTGCCGGGCGGCACGTCGCTGCCCAGGAGGTGCAGGGTCTTTGCAGCACCTTCGGCCTCGATCACCGCCTCGGCCAGCGGCACCGATTGCTCGTGCAGTGGCCCGGTTTCCGTGAAGGCATCCTGCGGTTCCGGGGCCGCGTCCGGAGCGGACTCGTCACTGTCGCCGACCGGCGCGGACGCAGGTTCGTCTGCCGGATACAGGTCGGCGCCGGAATCCGGAGCGCCGCCGTCGTCGGCCATCGCCCCTTCCGGCTCGGTCAGGGGAGCTTCGTCGGCGGGCGGGTTTTCGTCCAGCGTCTCGTTCTGGAACGATTCCTCAACGAGCTCGTCGGCGCGGCCCACGGCGGCGGACAACAGGGCCAGCAGCCCGGCAAGCAGGTGAGTTCGAACGCATTTTGCTCGCTTGACTGTCATCGCGACCGTGTCTGTCTCATCCGTCCGGGCAATTGCGACCGCCGGGAAACCTCTTTAGCATCGCCAGCCTACGCAAATCACCAGTCGTTAACTGTGAACCATTCAATAAAATACGCTGCCGACTTGAATAAGTCCAAGTGACCCGGATTCGCCGCGCTTGTTTCCTGACGGTTCTGCTCGCCGCAGGTAACGTCTTGTCCCAGGAGACTTTTCCGCGCCCGGCGGAACTCGAGCCGGACGTCGGTTTCTGGGTACGGATCTTCGCCGAGGTCGACTCCGACAGCGGACTCCTGCACGACAATCGCCACCTCGGCGTGGTTTACGGGGAAATCGAGGTACCCGCAGACTTGCCGTCCCGGACGCGCCATCGCCAGGTCGATGCCGAACGCGACAAGATTCTGGCGGCGCTGAATTCGCTCGCGAACGGCAAGCGGGACGAATTGACGAACGACGAAGCCAAGGTTCTCGAATTATGGGGCAAAGACGCTGGTAATGCGACGTTTCGCGAAGCCGCGAGCCGAATTCGTTTTCAGCGCGGGCTCGCCGACCGGTTCCGCGCCGGACTCGCGCGCTCCGGCCGCTGGCGCGCCTACATCGAGCAGGAGTTCACCGCGCTCGGCGTGCCGGTGGAACTGGTGGCGCTGCCGCACGTGGAGTCCTCGTACAATCCCGAGGCGCGATCACACGTTGGCGCATCCGGCATCTGGCAATTCACCCGCAGCACCGCGCGGCGTTTTGTACGCGTCGACCACATACTCGACGAGCGCAACGATCCGTTCACCGCGACGCAGGCGGCCGGACGCCTGCTCGCGTACAACCACTCCATCACCGGCAACTGGCCGATGGCGATCACCGCCTACAATCACGGGCTGTCGGGCGTAAGGCGGGCCATGGACGAGTATGGCGACACGGCCTATGTCGACATCCTGCGCAAATACGACGGCCGGACCTTCGGCTTCGCCTCGCGCAATTTCTATGTGGCGTTCCTCGCGGCGCTCGAGGTCGATCGCAACGCCGATCGTTATTTCCCGGGAGTGGTTCCGGAACCTCCGGAGGACTACGCGAGCCTGCGGCTCGATAACTATATTGCGGCCGACGTGCTCGGCAGGCGTCTCGCCGTGGACGGCGCCGAGCTCGCGCGCCACAACGGCGCCTTGCAGCCGACGATCTGGCAAGGCAGCAAGCTCGTGCCGCGCGATTACCTCCTTCGCGTGCCGGCCCGCCTTCTGGCCACCCCGATCGCCGACCTGGTCGCCGCGATCCCGCCGTCGGACTGGGCGGCCGAACAGTTGCCGGACATGTTCTACACGATCGCCCGGGGCGACACGCTGTCGCAGATCGCGGAAGAATACGCTACGACGGTCACCACGCTGGCAGCGCTGAACGGGCTGGACAGCCGGCATCGCATTCGCGCCGGCCAGCAGCTGCGGCTGCCGGCGGCCGGGCCGGAGCCCGCCGTGAGCGAAGTCGTGAAATCGGAAGCCGTCGAAGCGGAAGTCGTCGCCGCAGTCGAGGCCGAACCTGCCCCCGACGTCGAGCTCACGGAATCGACGCCGGCGGCATTGAGCGGCGAGCCGGCCGTCGCCGACACGGCAGCGGAAGCTCCGCCGCAGCAGACGGAACTCCTTTCGGACCCGAATGATTACGGCGTGCGGGACGACGGTACGATCGAAGTGCAATCCCTCGAAACGCTCGGACACTACGCCGACTGGCTCGGCATTCGCACGCAACGGCTGCGCGACGTCAATGGCTTCGCCTTCGGCGCGCCGGTGGCCGTGGGCCAGCGAATCCGGCTGGAATTCGACGGTGTGGACGCGGCCACGTTCGAAAGCCGCCGCGTGGCGTATCACCGCGCCCAGCAGGATGACTTTTTCCGCGAGCACGTGATCACCGGCGTGCAGGACCACGTGATCGGCGCCGGCGAGTCGGTCTGGGTGCTGTCGCTGCGGACTTATGGCGTGCCTTTGTGGCTGTTCCGTCAGTACAACCCGGAACTGAACCTGCATCGCGTGCTGCCGGGCACGCGCGTGCAACTCCCGGTGCTCGCCGCGAGCGGCCCGGACTGATACCGAAACGTGACGTGTTGCCAAGGCGCGCCTGGACGTTTGTGCTGACATGCAAGTTTGTTAGGCTTGCCGCCTCGATACCGGAGGACGAACACGAAGCATGGGCGTAACGCGCGATTACCGCCGCCTGAAGGCATGGCTCGCAATCTGGGTGGCTATCGCCGTGCCGTGCTGGCCGGCGACGGCCGGCGACTTTCCACTGGCCGATCTCGTGATCGTCGAAAAGGCGAATCGCCAGCTGCACCTGCTCAGGGAAGGCGAGATCTTCCGCAGCTTCCGGATTGCGCTCGGCATGGACCCGGTCGGTGACAAGCAAAAGGAAGGCGACTTCCGGACGCCGGAGGGGCGCTACTTCCTGGATGCCCGAAATTCGAACAGCGAGTTTTTCCTGTCGATACACGTGTCCTATCCGAACGTCGACGATATCCGGCAAGCACGGTCCCAAGGGCTCGATCCCGGCGGCGCGATCATGATTCACGGGCAACCGAATGCGCCGACCCGATCCGAGACCTACTACCGCACCCAGGACTGGACGAACGGCTGCGTCGCCCTGTCGAACTCCGACATGATCGATATCTGGCTGATGACGGGCGACAACACACCGATCGAAATCCGGCCCTGAGGCCCGGGCTCAATGAACGGAACCAGCACCGAGCCCCGCCTGTACGAAACGGTCGACGCGGAGATCTTCCCGGAAGGCAGCCTGGAGGTGCTTTCGCACGTCGAGGTCGAGCAGCTACGCTCGAGCGGCACGGGCGGCCTCTATCCGCTGCTGCGCCGCTGCATGCTGGCCGTGCTGAATTCCGGCAGCGACACCGACGATGCCCAGACCGTGCTGACCCGGTATCGCCATTTCGACGTCGCTTTCCTGCAACAGGACCGCGGGCTGAAGCTGTCCGTCACCGGAGCACCCGCGCATGCTTTCGTCGACGGGCGGATGATCCGCGGCATACGCGAGCTCCTGTTCTCGGTCGTGCGGGACATCGTCTTCACCCGCAATGAAATCCTCGATGACGACCGCTTCGATCTCGATACCAACGAAGGTACGACCAATGCGGTCTTTCACCAGGTGCGCAATGCACGCCTGCTGACGCTGCCTGCCGCGGTGAACCTGGTCGTCTGTTGGGGCGGGCACGCCATCAGCCGCGAGGAATACGAGTACACCAAGCTCGTGGGCTACGAGCTCGGACTGCGCAGCTTGAACGTCTGCACGGGCTGCGGCCCGGGAGCCATGAAGGGGCCGATGAAAGGCGCCACGATCGGTCACGCCAAGCAGCGCATCCGGCAGGGGCGCTACATCGGGATCACGGAGCCCGGCATTATCGCGGCCGAATCGCCGAACCCGATCGTAAACTCGCTGGTGATCATGCCCGACATGGAGAAACGGCTCGAGGCTTTCGTGCGCCTGGGTCACGGCATCGTGATTTTTCCCGGCGGCGTCGGCACGGCCGAGGAGATCCTGTACCTCCTCGGCGTGCTGCTGCATCCCGACAATCGCGGCATGCCATTGCCGATCATCCTGACGGGGCCGGCGGATGCGGCCGGGTACTTTCGCCAGATCGACGAGTTCGTGGTCGGCACGCTGGGTCCGGAAGCCCGTTCTCGCTACAGCATCGTCATCGACGACCCGATCGGCGTCGCGCGCAGCATGCAGGGCGGACTCGAGCGCGTGCGCGAGTTCCGGGAGCAACACGGCGACGCCTACTACTTCAACTGGCGGCTCAGGATCGACCGCGGCTTCCAGCAGCCGTTCCGGGCGACCCACGAGTCGATGGCGGCGCTGAACATCCGCGACGGCCAGCCGGCCCACGAGCTGGCGGTGAACCTGCGGCGGGTGTTCTCCGGGATCGTGTCCGGCAACGTGCGGGAGGATACGGCCGCCGAAATCGCCCGGCGCGGCCCGTTCGTCATCGACGGCTCGGGGCGTACGATGCAGCTGCTCGACGAACTGCTCGCTGCCTTCGTGCGGCAGCGGCGCATGAAGATTGCGAGCGACGAGTACGTGCCCTGCTACCGCATTAAGTAAAGGCTTAACACAAGCTTCTGATTTCACAACGAAAAACAGTAGTTTGCATTGTGATCCAGTTCCTGTGATCGCGGCCCCAAAGTACTTAACATTTGCTCAACGGTTTGACCTGGACAGTTCAATGCCTGACAGCAAGAACGTCATACGGGCCGACGATCTCAAGGAAGAGAGTGCGTCGGCCGCCGACGCGGAGCCTGCGATACCCTCGTCCGAACCGGCAGCGAACGATGCCGACGGGTGGCAGCAGTACCGGCGCTGGGTTACGAAGGCGCCGGCGCCGCGCACGCGACGCGCCGGTGTCGATCCGTCCCTGTATACCTGGAAAGGCTACCGATCCTGGTCGGAGCAGGTGAAGCGACAGTGGAAGGATGACGACGAATAGTTCTGTCGCAATCGACAGACACTTGAAATTTGTGCGCCACTGGCGCACTTTTTTTTGTCATATTCGACTGACACAATCGCGCGCTCGGAAGTCGCGGTCCAGCGCAGCGATGACAGGAAATGCTCGGGACGCCGCGGACACAGGATGCAATGCATGAGCTGGTTCACGAACACGACAAATAGTCGACAAGCTGTGAAGTGTCTCACGGAGGATTGCGCACTTCAGGCCTATATTCCGCTCACGGACTGGCTATTTGAACGGATTCATTTCGGTCAACGTATGAAGCGCAAGACTATCGACACGGACGTCCCTTGCTACTCGTTCAAGAACGACTCGGCACGGCAGCGTTGGGAACTCTTCCACCGTGCGATTGCCCACGCCAAGCAAACTAACCTCGACGCGGTGGACAAGCGCGACGGGGTGGCGGATGAGCACAAGCGCGGCGTAACGCTGATGTCGATTGTTCGTTAGGACGGAAACAGGCATGGAACGCCTATTGCTCTATTGGGACGACCTCGACGATTATGTCGGTGCCATCGGATTGTACGCGGAGCGGATCAGGCGCCTGGCGCTGTTCGTGATCGGCACTCTCGCATTCCTCGCCACTGTCGGCGGATGCATCCTGCTTGCGCTCGTCGAGCCGCCGCTCGCAATGGCAGCGGTTACCCTGATGTTCGTGACGATGATGTACCGCTCGGTCACGTCGCTTCGGCTGAAGCGCAGCGCTGGCTGAACCTGCGGCGGCGCCCGCCGCCGCCTTCCTTGAAATCGCGCCACGCGCCCCTATCGTCGTGGGCGTCGAGCCGCTGCGCGCGGCCGCGCAATTCGAGGAGCACCGCCCGTGACGACGACGGCCGCCGTGGAGACCCACGGTTTCCAGACCGAAGTTCGCCAGCTCTTGCAGCTGATGATCCATTCGCTCTACAGCAACAAGGACATCTTCCTCCGAGAGCTGATCTCGAACGCCTCCGATGCCGCGGACAAGCTGCGTTTCGAGGCGCTTGCGGCACCCGGCTTGCTCGAGGAGCAGCCCGAGCTCGCCATCACGGTGGAACTCGACAAGGAAGCCGGCACGGTCGAGGTCAGCGACAATGGCATAGGCATGTCGCGGACCGAGGTCATCGAGGACCTGGGAACGATCGCGCGCTCCGGCACGGCCGAGTTCCTGCAGGCCGTGAGCGGCGACGCCGGGAAGGACGCGCGCCTGATCGGCCAGTTCGGCGTCGGCTTCTATTCGGCGTTCATCGTTGCCGGAAGCGTTGTCGTCGAGACGCGCCGTGCGGGCCTCGCGCCCGGCGAAGCGGTCCGCTGGACGTCCGACGGCCAGGGCGAATTCACGGTCGAGACTATCGAGCGCGCGGAGCGCGGCACCCGCGTCACGCTTCATCTCAAGAAGGAAGAATCCGGCTATACCGACCCGTACAGGGTCGATGCTCTCATTCGCAGGTATTCCGACCACATCGGCTTCCCGGTGTCGCTCGTCGACGCGCCCGGGACGGACGGCCGCGTCGTCAACAGCGCCACGGCGCTCTGGACGCGCTCGCGCTCGGAGGTTTCCGATACGGAGTATCGCGAGTTCTACCAGCACCTCGCACACGATCCAGCCGGTCCGCTGCGCTGGAGCCACAACCGGGTCGAGGGTGCCAGGGAATACACGAGCCTCCTGTACCTGCCGGCGAAGGCGTCCTTCGACCTGTGGAACCGCGAAACGCCGCGCGGGCTCAAGCTCTACGTCCAGCGGGTCTTCATCATGGACGATGCCGAGCAGTTCCTGCCGCTGTACCTGCGCTTCGTGAAAGGCGTCGTGGATTGCGCCGACCTGCCGCTCAACGTTTCGCGCGAACTGCTTCAGCAGCATCCGGACCTGCAATCGATGAAAAGCGCATTGACGCGCCGGGTGCTCGACATGCTGACGAAGCTCGCGGCGGCGGACGACTATCCCGGTTTCTGGACGCAGTTCGGCCGCGTCATCAAGGAAGGGATCGTGGAGGATCCCGCCAACCGCGAACGCATCGCCAGGCTGCTGCGCTTTGCCACGACTGCCGATGACAGCGGCGCGCAGAGCCGCTCGCTCGACGACTACCTCGCCTCGATGGTGGACGGACAGGACCGCGTCTATTACCTCCTCGCGGACAATTACCCGACCGCGGCGGCGAGCCCACAGCTCGAACAGCTGCGGCGCCGCGGGATCGAGGTCCTGCTGCTCACCGATCCGATTGACCCCTGGATCGCGAGCCACCTGAGCGAGTACGAAGGCAAGGCGCTCAGCGACGCGGGTCGCGAGAAACTGGATCTGCCCGGCGAAGAGAGCGGGCCGGCCGTTCAAGCCGATGAGGAGCAGCACAAAGGCCTGCTGAAGAAGCTGCGCAGGCTGCTGAAGGAGCGGGTCGAGACGGTCAACGTGAGCCGGCGGCTCGTCGATTCCCCCGCCTGCGTCGTCGCGGCGGAGCACGAACTCAACCCTCAGCTGCGCCGCATGCTGGAGGCGACGGGCCAGGTCGTGCCGGCATCGCGGCCGATACTGGAAATCAATGCGGACCACCCGCTGGTGGCGAAGCTCGCCGCGGAAGCGGACGAAACCCGCTTCGGCGAGTTGGCTCACATCCTGGTCGACCATGCCTTGCTGGCAGACGGTTCGCCGTTGGACAATCCGGCGGACTACGTGCGGCGCGTGAACCGATTGTTGCTCGAGTCGAATGCCTCGGCAAGGGCCTGAGGCGAGCGTCAATCCGGCGGAGACAGAAATGAGCGAATCGAAACCCTCGGAGCAGGAACTGCGGGCCAGGCTGAATGCCGAGCAGTATCACGTTACGCAGAACAAGGGTACGGAGCGGGCGTTCACCGGCAAATACGTCGACCACAAGGCCGACGGCACCTATGTCTGCGTGTGCTGCGAGCAGCCGCTGTTCAGTTCCTCGCAGAAATACGATTCCGGTTCCGGCTGGCCCAGTTTCTGGCTGCCAATGGCCGGCGACGCGGTGCAGGTTCAGACCGACCTGAGTCACGGGATGATCCGGGAGGAAGTCAACTGCAGCCGTTGCGGAGCACATCTCGGACACGTCTTCGACGACGGGCCGCAGCCGTCCGGCCTGCGCTACTGTATCAACTCCGCCTCACTGGGCTTCGTCGACGAAGGCTGACACCGTCGGCGGCCCGGATGAGGTACGCTGCCTTACCCCTGATGGGTCGAAAAGGTCGGAATACATGAGAAACCGGATAGCGCTCGCAGCGATGCTGGTCCTGGCCGTAGCCTGCGGAGGCAATGAAGGCGGCAAGGACGCGGAGTCGCCCGCAAAGTCGCCCGCGATGTCTCCGGCGAAAGCCGCGGAATACGGCGGAGTCGACGTGCGCATCCTGCGTGCCGGTGAGGGCCGCGCGGCCGAGGCCGGCGAAGTGCTGACGGTGCATACCACGGGCTGGTTGTACGACGAGACGGCACCCGGGAAACGCGGCGAGAAATTCTGGAGTTCGCTCGACAGCGGCGAGACGCTCACGTTTACGCTCGGTGCGGGGCAGATGATCCGCGGCTGGGACCAGGGGCTGCCAGGCATGCTTGTGGGCGAGATCCGCGAGTTGACGATCCCGCCGGAACTCGGTTACGGCGCCGAGGGGCGCGGGCCGATTCCGCCGGACTCGACTCTCGTGTTCGAGGTCGAGCTCTTCGGCGCCGAGTCGCCGGACGCCGGAGACAGCGTGCCGGCGGACTGAGCACGCGCGCAAGTGCCGTTCATTCCGGCCAAAGCAATTCGATTTCGATGCGGCGGTTGCGTTCGCGGCCGTGGGCCGTGTTGTTGTCGGCGACCGGCTGGGTCGCACCGGCGCCGGCGGTGAGCAGCCGCTCCCGGGCGACGCCGCGTTCCGCGAGAAATTCCGCCACGGCCGCCGCACGCCGTTCGCTAAGCGCCCGGTTATAGGCTTCGTCGCCCAGTGCGTCCGTATGGCCCGTGATGGAGAACCACGTCGCCGGACAGTCGTGCGCGAATTCCGCCAGCCGTTCGAGCACGGGCCGCGCCGAATCGCGCAGCACCGCCGAAGATTCCTGGAAGTGCAATTCCTCGGCCAGCACCCAGTCGAACATGCGCCGGCACACAGCCCGGAGCGCCTCGCTGGTTCCCGGCGCCGCGGCCGCCGGGTCGGCGCGCGCGGCGGCCGGCGTGAGCGCGGCCGTTGCAATTGCCAACAGCGCAGTGAGCAAAAGGGCGTGCCGGGCGCCCGGCGCAGGGACCATCGGCATTCGCGTCCCGGTCAGTGGCTATGTCGCCCGCGGCGGTGGATCAGGTCGCGCGCCTGGCCGATCCAGTCCTCGCGGTAGATGCGGCTGCGGAATCCTTTCAGGCGTTCAGCCACCCGGTTGATGTCGTATTCGCTCATTTCCGCGATCTGGCTGTAACGGACGACGCCGAGCTCGTGCAGCGTCTTTTCGATGGCGGGCCCTACGCCCTTGATGGCCTGCAGGTCGTCGCGGGCATCGTGCAGGTCTGCTGCGTCCGCATCGAAGCGCAAGGTCGCGTCGAAATAGTGCGGCGATTCGAGGCTCCCTTGCGCCGGCGCGAAATATCCCGACGCTTCGCCGCGGGCATCGTTGGAAGCGTTCAGCTCGCCGGACAGGGCATCGCGGCGCACCGACTCGACGTGCGTCTGGCCCGCGCCGCGGCCCGTCTCGAGCTCCATTATGCGTTCGTTGGCGCGGTCGAGCGCGGCTTCGAGGCGCTTCGCATCGTCGTCGCGGTCCCTGAAACGCGTCAGCAGGGGCGGGAGACGGTCCTGCCAGCTGTCGAGCTCGCGGCTCAGGCGAAAGATCTTTTCATCCCGTTCCCTGAGGGTCGCGGCGAGCTGGCTGTCGCTCGCGGACCGCTCCCGGACACTGGACTCGAGTTTCCGTCGTTCCGCCAGCGCGGCCTCGAGGTTGCCGCGGATATCCCTGATCTGTCGCTGCAGTTGGTCGCGGCGCTGGAAGGCCTCCTTCAGCGCGGCAGCGAGTTCGCGCGCCTGGTTCGACGCGTCCGCGTGCGACGCCTCGGGGCGGCTTGCCTGCTCCAGCAGTGCGCGGTGCTGCCCGGTGAGGCGCCGGTGTTCGATGCGCTGCGCCTCGAGCCGGTCCTTCCAGGCGGCATCGATTGCTTCGTGCTCCTGGACAGCGCGGCTGGCGCGCACGAGCCATCCGAGCGCCAGCCCGACGAGCGTCGCCAACGTCAGCAGCACGATGTGCAGGATTTTGACGTCGGCCATCCGCTACCTTGCGTTCGCGTCCTCAGGAGGCGAGCCGGAGCCGGTCCATTTCCGCGACGGCGTCCCGGAACTGCCGTACGGCCCATTCGATTTCCTCGCGAGTGATGACCAGCGGCGGCGCGAGACGCACGACCGTGTCGTGCGTCTCCTTGCTCAGGATGCCGCGTTGCATCAGCGCCTCGCATACGGCGCGCGCCGCGCCGTAAGCGGAATCGATCTCCACCCCGACGAACAGGCCTTTGCCGCGGACGTCGCGGATTAGCGGGCTGTCGATGTCGCGCAGGCGCTCCAGCAACAGGGTGCCGAGCGTCGCACTGCGCTCGGCGAGCTTTTCGTCCACGAGGATGTTCAGGGCTTCGAGCCCGACAGCTGCGGCCAGCGGGTTGCCGCCGAAGGTGCTGCCGTGATCCCCGGGGCGAAAGACCGACATCACTTCGCGCCGGGCGAGAAACAGGGACACGGGCAGAATCCCGCCGCCCAGCGCTTTGCCGAGGATGAGGCCGTCCGGCCGGACACCTTCGTGTTCCGAGGCCAGCAGGCGGCCGGTACGGCCGAGACCCGTCTGGATCTCGTCCGCGATCAGCAGGACATTGTGCCGGCGGCACAGTTCGGCCGCCGCCGCCAGGTAGCCGGCCGGCGGCACGACGATGCCGGCTTCGCCCTGGATGGGTTCGACGAGGAACGCCGCCGTATGCTCGTTGATTGCGGCTTCGAGCGCGTCGATGTCGCCATACTCGACGCGCCGGAAACCGGCTGGGAAAGGACCGAAGCCCGCCTGGTACTGCGGTTCGTCCGACATCGCCACGATGGCGATCGTGCGCCCGTGGAAATTGCCGGAGCAGGCGATGATCTCCGCCTTGTTCGCGGGCACGCCCTTGACCGTGTAGGCCCACTTCCGAGCCGCCTTGATGGCGGTCTCGACAGCTTCGGCGCCGGTATTCATCGGCAGCGCCATGTCCTGGCCGGTGAGTTCACAGGCGCGAGCCAGGAACGGGCCGAGCTTGTCGGAATGGAACGCGCGCGAAACAACGCTGAGCGTCGCCACCTGTCGCTGGACGAGGCGCACGAGCCGCGGATGCGCATGACCGTGGCTCACCGCGGAATAGGCGCTCATCATGTCGAGATAGCGTTTGCCATTCTCGTCCCAGACATAGGCGCCTTCGCCTCTGGTCAGAACGACGGGCAAAGGATGGTAGTTGTGCGCGCAATAGCGCGACTCGAAGTCGATGCGGGTGCTCACCGGTGTCCCCACTCGCGGCCTGGCGTCTTGCTGCCGGCCGCCGGAAATCTATAAGATGCTAATTTACAGCAACCGGGTGCGCACGGGCCAGCCGCGCACTTCCCGCCATGGCCGAAGCACCGGCGACCGAACAACTGTTTCTCGACGGGCCCTCCGGGCGTCTTGAAGCCGTGCTCGACCTGCCGGGCGAGCGTGCGCCCCGCGCTGCCGCGCTGGTCCTGCATCCCCACCCGCAACACGGCGGCACACTCACGAACAAGGTGGCGCACACCCTTGCGCGCAGCTTCGTCGGGCTCGGCTTCGCCGCGTTGCGCTTCAACTTCCGCGGGGTAGGCGAAAGTGCGGGGACCTGGGACGAGGGCGACGGCGAACTCGAAGATGCGCTGGCCGCCGCGGCCTGGCTTGGCGAGCGTTACCCGGACCGGCCGTTCTGGCTCGCGGGGTTCTCCTTCGGAGCCGCCATCGCGATTCGTGCGGCTGTCGAGACCAAGCCCGCTGGCTTGGTCAGCGTTGCGCCCGCGGCGCAGCGCTTCGCGAGCGGCCTCGCGCGGCAACCGGAATGCCCGTGGCTCGTCATCCAGGGTGACGCGGACGAACTCGTCGACGTAGACGACACCGTCACTTGGGTCGACGGCCTCGAGCCGGGCCCGGACCTGCAGGTGCTGCCGGGCGTCGACCACTTCTTCCACGGCAAGCTCGTCCTCCTGCGCGAGGCTGTCACCGCTTTCGTCGCCGCGCAGCTGCCGTAAGGCGCGCCAACAAAAAAGCCGGGGCGGGCCCCGGCTTTTCAAGATTCGTTATTGGTCGAATCAGACCATGTCTTTCAGGCCCTTCAGGACCGAAGCCTTGACGACCTTGCTGGCCGGCTTGGCTTTGAACATCATTTCTTCGCCCGTGAACGGGTTGACGCCCTGGCGAGCCTTGCGAGCCGGCTTCTTGACGACGCGCAGCTTGAGCAGGCCCGGAATCGTGAATACGCCTGTGGCGGCCCGGCCGCCGAGGTTCCTCTTGATCTGGCCATTCAGCGACTCAAATACCGCCGCGACGTCCTTGCGGGTCAGGCCGGTGTCTTCAACGATCTTCGCAAAGATCTCTGACTTGGTCGGTGGCTTGTTCGTATTTGCTGCCATTAAGAACTAACTCCGTGGGAAAAAGAAAACGGGCGTGTGCCCGCGAAAAAGCAGCGCGACGATAACACAAGTTTTCCCGGGGAAAAACAGGCAAAGCGGATTTTTTTCCTGTGCTTCCCACTGGATTTTCTGCTAATCGGTGTAGAACTGCTGCTTGAAACGGACTTCCGACGGTGTGTTCGCGTCGTCTGGCCGCACGACCAGGTCGAAGATCAGCGTTTCATGATTGGCGACCGACGTCGTGCCGATGTAGTAGATGGCAGGCGGATCCCCGGGCTCGTCGATACGGCGCATCGTCACGTTCTTGAGCTGCCCGGTGAGATTTACCGTCTTCACGGAGACGTCGCCGGCAACAGGTTGCCCGCTCGCTTCGTCGATCAGGGATACGGTGAGCATCGCACGTTCCTTGCTGCGTACGATGTTGTAGGCGCTGGCGATCTCCGGCGGCAACTGATCGGTGGATTGCGCATTGAAGTGCACGACGTGGTCGCCGATGTCCTTCGATGTCACGCCGGCGGGCTGCGCAACCGGGATGTTTGCATCCGGCCCCGGCCCGCCGCAGCCGGCAACCATCGAGAACAGGGACAAAGCGATCGTGACTCTGTGGCTCAACATGCTCCTGGTCTCCCCGGGTTTGCGCCGATTCTCGGCGCGCGAAGGTGCGTTGCCATCGCGTTGCAGGGACTATAAACCATTCACCGTCCGCAAGCAGCCTGAGCGATGTCGTCCTCGTGCCGACGTGCCACTAGAACGGCAGGGGCTTCAAGCCGGAAATGAGAATCGTGAAGGCAAGCAGCAGGACCAGGGCGAACACCGGCGAGATGTCGATGCCGCCGATCGTCGGAACGAGGCGGCGGAACGGCCGCATGACCGGTTCCGTCAACCGGTCGATCAAAGCAATCGCCGGGTTGTAGCCGCCGTCACCGCCGAACCAGCTCAGGACGACGCGCACGATGATCGCGAAGATGAACAGGCGGATGGTGAGGATGACGAGATCGATGAGTGCGGTGGCCGCAATCGGCAGGATCGCGGGCGTGCGCCTGAACAACAGCATGATCACGAGAATGGTCAGGTACTGGATGCCGAAGGCGACGACGAGAGTTGCCGTGTCCAGCCGGCCGATGGGCGGCAACAGGCGGCGCACCGGCAGCACAAGCGGGGACGTCAGGCGCACGATGCCCTGGGCGAGCGGATTGTTGAACGGGATGTGCAGGAACGGCATCAGCACGCGCAACAGCAATACGAGGATATACAGCTGCGCGAGTGAATTGATGATGAAGACGATGGCCCCGATTGCGCTGTTGCCCATATGCGATCCCGCGTCCTGGTGTCAGCCGCCTGCTTCGTCGTGCGCGTCGTCGGCAAGTTGCTCCGCCCGGTCCCGTGCAGCACGAATAGCGGCCGCAAAGATAGCACGGGTGTCCCGTTGTTCGAGAGCATCGAGTGCCGCGGCGGTGGTCCCGTTCGGCGAGCGCACGCGGACGATGAGAGTTTCGATCGAATCGCCGGTTTCGTTCGCCTGCTCGAGCAGGGCGGCCGAACCGATCGCCGTTTCGCGCGCCAGCGTGCGCGCGATGTCCGCGGCCAGCCCGAGGTCGACGGCGGCCTTCTCGAGAAAGTCGGTCAGCAGGTAGTAGTAGGCGGGACCGCTGCCGGACAATGCCGTCACGATGTCGATGTCGTTCTCGTCCGTGACGGTCACCACCTTGCCGACCGCCGACAGGACGTCCATCGCGCGCCGCCGGTCCGCGTCGCTGACCCTTGCATTCGCGTACAGTCCGGAAACGCCCTTGCGCAACAGCGCAGGCTGGTTCGGCATCACGCGCACCACGGCGAGCCCGCCACCAAGCCAGTCATCGATGTCGTCGCTGCGTACCCCGGCGGCGATCGAGATGACGAGCGGACGGTGCGCCTGTACCGTGTGCGCGAGGCCGCGACACACGAAGGGCAGCACTTGGGGTTTCACCGCGAGCACGAGCAGCGCGGCGCCCGCGGCGATCTCTTCGTTGTTCGCGCCGACGGTCGCGCCCGGCAGCCGCTCCGCCAGCGTTACCCGGGCGCTTGCGTTCGGCTCCGCGATCCGAAGACGGGCGGGCGGCACACCGCTTTCGACCAGGCCGGTTGCGATCGCACCCGCCATGTTGCCGCCACCGATGAAGGCGATGTCCTCGCTCATTTTCTGCGTTCCCCGAATACAGCCGTACCGATGCGCACGATCGTCGCGCCTTCGAATATCGCCGCACGATAATCGGCGCTCATGCCCATCGACAGGGTGTCGGTCCTCAAGTCCTTGCCAGCCAGGAATTCCGACAGCTCGCGCAGTATACGGAAAGGCTTGCGCTGTTCCTCGAATTCCTCGCGCACGGCGGGAATGCACATGAGGCCGCGCAGTCGCAGTCGCGGCATGCTGCTCACGGCCTCAGCGAGTTCCGGCAGGTCGACCGGCGAAATGCCCGCCTTGCGGTGCTCGTGATCGACGTTGACCTGGATGCAGACATTGAGCGGCGCAGCATCATCGGGGCGCTGCTCGTTCAGCCGCAGTGCGAGCTTGAGGCTATCGACACTGTGAACCCAGTCGAAGTGTTCGGCGACCGCGCGTGTTTTATTGCTCTGCAGCCGGCCGACGAAATGCCAGACAAGATCGTTGCCGGACAGGTCGGCGATCTTCGGCAGAGCCTCCTGCACGAGGTTCTCGCCGAAGTCCCTTTGCCCTGCGGCGGCGGCATCGCGGATTTTTCCGCCTGGTTGTTTCTTGGTGACTGCGAGGAGCGATACGGACGCCGGATCGCGCCCGGCTTCGAGTGCCGATTCGGTCAGCAAATCTCGGATTTTTCGCAAGTTTTCCGTGACTCTAATCACGTTTTGCTCCGGGTGCTTCGCTATACTAGGCCCAGCAATCGCACCGGCTTATGGTAAGTCCGGGGCAGGCGCAATCCATCCGCCAGAGGGAGAAATATGGCCGTCGACGTAGCTCAGCTCTTGTCGTTTACGGTGAAGAACAACGCTTCCGACCTGCACCTGTCCGGCGGTGTGCCGCCGATGATTCGCGTCGACGGCGACATCAAGCGAGTCAACATGCCTGCGCTGACGCACAAGGAAGTCAATAGCATGGTGTACGACATCATGAATGACAAGCAGCGCAAAGACTACGAAGAATTTCTGGAGACCGATTTTTCGTTCGAGATTCCGAAGCTGGCGCGCTTTCGCGTCAACGCGTTCAACCAGAATCGCGGCTCGGCGGCGGTGTTCCGCACGATTCCGTCGGAGATACTCAACCTTGAAGATCTGGGCGCGCCCAAGATCTTCAAGGACATCTGCATGCACCCGCGCGGCATCGTCCTGGTGACGGGCCCCACGGGATCCGGCAAGTCGACCACGCTGGCTGCTATGGTCGACTACATCAACGAGAACAAGCCCGATCACATACTGACAATCGAGGACCCAATCGAGTTCGTGCATGAGTCGAAGAAATCGCTCATCAACCAGCGTGAAGTGCATCGCGACACGCTGGGCTTCAACGAAGCGCTGCGTTCCGCGCTGCGCGAGGACCCCGACGTGATCCTGGTCGGCGAGTTGCGCGACCTCGAAACGATCCGCCTCGCGTTGACCGCGGCCGAGACGGGTCACCTTGTGTTTGGCACGCTGCATACGAGTTCGGCGGCGAAAACCATCGACCGTATCGTCGACGTGTTTCCGGCCGCGGAAAAGGAAATGGTCCGCGCGATGCTGTCCGAGTCGCTGCGCGCCGTCATCTCGCAGACGCTGTTGAAAAAAATCGGCGGCGGCCGCATCGCCGCGCATGAGATCATGATCGGCACGCCGGCGATCCGGAACCTGATCCGCGAAGGCAAGATCGCGCAGATGTACTCGTCGATCCAGACCGGCCAGGCGGTCGGAATGCTGACGCTAGACCAAAACCTGTCCGAGCTGCTGGCGAAGGGCCTCATCACCAAGGAAGAGGCGCGCTTCAAGGCCGTCAACAAGGACAATTTCTAAGCCCGGGCCTGCGAGTCCCGGTTGGAGTAGGGCAAGATGGAACGCGAACAAGCGGTACGACTGACGCAGAATCTGCTGCGCAAGATGGTAGAGCGCAACGGCTCGGACCTCTTCATCACCTGCGGTTTCCCGCCGGCCATCAAGGTCGACGGCACGATCCACAAGGCAACGGACACACCGCTGACGCCCGACCAGTCCGCGATCATGGTCCGCTCGATCATGAACGACAAGCAGATCAAGGAATTCGACGCGACGAAGGAGTGCAATTTCGCCATTTCGCCGCAAGGCATCGGCCGTTTCCGCGTCAGCGCCTTCATCCAGCAGGGCTATGTCGGCGCCGTGCTGCGAACCATCACCACGGAAATCCCGACGCTCGAGGACCTGGACCTGCCGCCGATCCTCAAGGACGTCGTTATGAACAAACGCGGCCTGGTGATCGTGGTCGGCGGCACCGGGTCGGGCAAGTCGACGACGCTCGCTGCCATGATCGGCCATCGCAACGAGAATTCGCGCGGCCACATCGTCTCGATCGAGGACCCGGTCGAGTACGTGCACCCGCACAAGGGCTGCGTGATTACCCAGCGCGAGGTTGGTGTAGATACAGAGACCTGGCACGCCGCCCTGAAGAACACCCTGCGGCAGGCGCCGGATGTGATCCTGATCGGCGAAATCCGCGACAAGGAGACGATGCAATACGGCATCCAGTTCGCCGAGACCGGCCACCTGTGCCTCGCGACGCTGCATGCCAACAGCGCCAACCAGGCGCTGGACCGCATCATCAACTTCTTCCCCGACGAACGGCGTCACCAGCTGCTGATGGACCTGTCGCTGAATACCAAAGCTTTCATCTCGCAGCGCCTGCTGCCGCGCGAAGGCGGCATCGGCCGCGTCGCGGCGATGGAGATCATGCTCAACACGCCACTCATCCAGGACCTGATCTTCAAAGGCGAGGTCGGCCAGATCAAGGAGATCATGGCGAAGTCGACGCGCCTTGGCATGCAGACTTTCGACCAGGCCCTGTTCGATCTGTACGAGCAGAGCATGATTTCCTACGAGGAGGCCTTGCGCAACGCCGACTCGAAGAACGAACTGCGGCTCAAGGTGAAACTCGACTCGAAGCGGGACGCTTCGGTCGCGGACCAGCAATCGGAAAGCCTGCGCATCATGGAAGAGGACACGGCACGGACTTTCTGATCCGTCCAGCCAGGGAAGAGTTGCCGCAATGAACGTCAAACCGCTGTTCAAGCTGATGGTGGAAAAGAAGGCGTCGGACCTGTTCTTCGCGCCCTACGCACCGGCCAAGATCAAGATCGAAGGCAAGATCATGCCGGTCAACAAGCTCGAGATGACGCCGAAGATGGTCAAGCAGGCGGCGATGGAGCTGATGACCGACGAGCAGCTCGAGGTCTTCACTCGAGAACTCGAAATCGACTTCGCGATATCCGAGCCCGGGCTCGGGCGCTTTCGCGTGAACATCTTCCACCAGCGCGGCAACGTGGGCATGGTCCTGCGCTACATCACGAACGAGGTGCCGACGCTCGACGAACTCGGCATGCCGGAGCAGCTGCAGGAACTGACCATGCTCCGGCGTGGGCTCATCCTGATGGTCGGCGCTACCGGCGCTGGCAAGTCGACGACACTCGCGGCGATGATCAACCACCGCAACGAGAAGACCTCGTCGCATATCATCACAATCGAGGACCCGATCGAATTCCTGCACCCGAACAAGCAGTCGATCGTAAACCAGCGAGAAGTGGGCCTGGATACAAAATCCTACGCGCGGGCGCTGAAGAGCGCTGTGCGCGCGGCCCCGGACGTGCTGCAGATCGGCGAGATCCGCGACCGTGAATCGATGCAGTCGGCTCTCGACATGGCCGGCACCGGCCACCTCGTGCTCGCCACGTTGCACTCGAACAACGCGCCGGAAACTCTCGACCGCATCATCAACCTGTTCCCGCAGGACCAGCACAAGCAGGTGTTCATGGACCTGGCGCATTACCTGCGCGCGATCCTGGCGCAGCGCCTGGTGAGGAACCGCAACGGCAAACGTGTCGCCGCCGTCGAGCTCATGCTGAACACGCCGCACATCAAGGACCTGATTCTGAAGGGCGACATCTCGGCGGTGAAGGAGGCACACAAGGAGTCCGGCGAGCAAGGCATGCAGAACTTCGACGACGCGCTGCTGAACCTCTACAAGGCCGGCACGATCACACTCGATGAAGCGATGTCGCACGCCGACTCGCGCTCGAACCTCGAGGCGAAGATCAACTTCGGCGGCTGAGCGCCGGACGCGAAGTTTTGCTCGCCGAACCCGGCGCGACGCCATAAAATCCTTGCTCACATTGAGCAGCGGAGCACGGAAATGGCGGCGAACGAGTCACACACGGGCACCTGTTTCTGCGGTGCGGTCGAAGTTCGGGCGAGCGGAGCGCCGTTCGCGATGGGTTATTGCCATTGCACGGACTGCCGCGCCTGGAGCGCGGGACCGGTGAATGCGTTTACCCTCTGGGCACGCGATGCCGTCACCGTTACCCGCGGCCAGCAGCACCTGAACAGGTTCACGAAGACCGGCACCTCGCATCGCATGTCCTGCGTCAAGTGCGGCGGCAACGTCATGACCGATCACCCCGGCCACGATTTTACCGACGTTTTCGCCGCCATCCTGCCTACGCTGGAATTCCGGCCCGCGCTGCACGTTAACTACGAGTCGTCCGTGTTGCGCGTACGTGACGGGCTGCCGAAGCTCAGGGACTTCCCGGCCGAGATGGGCGGCTCCGGCGAAACCATGGCGGAATAGCACGCCGGAATAGTGCTCGATCCCGGGGCGTCCGCGTTCCTATAATCCGCTTACCTTCGGCGCCTCAGAGAGTTGTCATGTCAATCCAGGATCTCGGTGCGATAAGCGAATTAGTGGGCTCGGTCGCCGGTATCGTTTCGCTCGTCTTTCGACCTCGTCGGTCCGCGCGACTGACTACCAAGTGACCACGGCTGCGTCGAACACCGGGCCGTCAACGCAGACACGCTTCATCGCGATGCCTTCGGCTGTCCGGATCCGAAAGGCTGTCGAGTAAGTCCAGTTCCTCAATTTGTATGGCCAGATCCTGTAACGCGCAGCAGCAGCTGCAGGTACTCATCGGCCAAAGCCGATCGCGAATAATGGCGCTGCACGAATGCACGTCCCGAAGCAGAAAGTTCGGATCGAAGTTGCGAATCTTCCTTGAGACGAATAATGGCCTGCATTAGTTGTTCATCGTTTTCCGGTTCGATCACAATGCCGCAATTTGCCTGATTTACGATCTGTTCCGCCTCGCCGGGTACGGCAAGCAAGATTGGGCGTTCCATAGCCATCGCCTCGAACAATTTGGACGGAATGACCGTCTCGAACAGCTCACTGCGGCGAAGGTGAACCAGCAAACACTGCGCCAAAGCCAGAATCTGTGGCATGTCGTGCTTCGGCAAACGCCCGGTGAATCGAATCCATGGTTCCAGGCGGTGCCGTCGAGTCGCTGATTCAAGATTCTTCCGCTCAGCTCCGTCGCCGACGATAAGCATGAGGATGTCGAGTCTTTGCGCGGTTCGCAGTCGTTCCGCAGCACGGATGACAACTTCAAGTCCATGCGCCAATCCGACAGTGCCAATGTATGCACAGATGAATTTTCGTTCAGGATTCCATTGTTCCTGAAGTTTTCGGTTGACGACTTGCGGTACGAAAACATGCAAGTCCACACCATTGGTGATGACACTCGTTCGATCGGATACAGGTGCCTTGTTGCAAATGTTTCGCCGGTACCCTTCGCCCACGGCAACAATGTGGGTCGCCGAGAGGTACATGCGTCGCTCGAGCCATTCCAGGAACCGAATTGCAAGTCCCGGCCGCATGGCCCCGACCGAGACAATGGATTCCGGCCAAATGTCGCGGATTTCGAGGACCAATGGCCGCCTGCTTAGCCAGGATGCGAGGACACCGGCCCATCCGCAGAAGAACTGAGGTGAGGTCGCGACGATCACGTGCGGTCGCCGTACCAGGAATAGATATGCCGCCAGGGCCGAAAACGCATAGGACAAATAATTGAGAGTCCGACGCACCTTACCTTCGTTTGCGGCAAGAAAAGTCCATACGCGAATCAAACGCACGTTTTCGTGCATTTGCGCCTGGGGCCACAGTCGATTGCGAAACCCTGGATAGGGAATGCCAAGCGGCACGTTGGGTACGCAGGTTATTACCGTTACGTCATGACCCGCGGCGGCCCAAGCAGCACTGTGCTCATGCGTACGCGACGCTGGTGCATTGCCTTCCGGAAAATAGTAATGGGAAAAGAAAACAATCTGCATGCAATTGCTTTTTATCGCGGAAACTCGGACCGCACTGTTTGTCGCAGTCCTTGGCTCACTGGGATCGGGGCACAATAGCCCGAAGCAAACGCTCGCGCAGCATCAATGGGTGTAGCGGTGCAAAACTTCCTGACTCGTTGGGCGCTGATTTCAGTTGGCACAGGAACCATTTTCCGAATACCGTCCAACAATAGTCCGCAAGCGTACGCCAGCCAGTAGGGCGCAGTCGGCAATCGCTGTTCGGCCAACCCAAGCTCTTCCCGGACCGTCTGCACGATCTGCAGCGTCGTCAGGTCCGGTTTGTCAGCGTAATTGTAAATAGCCTCGTTGCTGTGCGGTTGTTCAATCAAGTGGACGAGGAACTGGGCTACGTTTTCCACGTATGCAATTGACTTGACGACGTGTCCGTCCCCGACCATCTTGAAATTCTTACGTGCGATGCTTTGCATCAGGTTGTATAGATTCCCACGGTTATTCTCGCCGAAGATCACGGTCGGGCGCACGATGACCAGCGTGCGCTGGGCGTCCTCTCGACCCCACTGACGATACACGCTTTCTGCTTCGGACTTGCTCTTGCCATAATCATTGAACGGAGCATGCGGTCTGCTTTCCGTTGCCAATTCACCCTCTGTGTCGCCATACACGGCGACGGATGAGACAAATATCTGCCGTGAAATACCCAAATCTCGACAGGCTTGGCAAATGTGCGCAGCACCGTCTACGTTAACTTCGTAGTATCGAGATGTGGGCCGAACGTTGTCGTGGTGGACAGCCGCCAGGTTGATAACCCAATCGGCACCGCGCAAAGGTTCTATCAATGTTGCGGGTATCGTCACATCAGAATGCCAGTCGCTTCCCGTGAGATCCGCGACACGGACTTGCCATTGAGGGAGTACTGCGAGTCGGGTCGCCAGTCGCCGGCCGACAAAGCCCGCACCCCCCAGCAGAACGACGGTCTTCCGATCAGCCGGCATCTTTGGTCCTGTCAAACTTCCGTCCCCGGGGTGAGCGCCGATGGTGACGAACATTTCGTGTGATATTGCGACGACTCGCGATGCAACGTTCGCGTTTTCAGCCAGTGGCAATGCCCTGAACGGTTTGTTTCAAATGGTTAATAATTGCATTGCAGCGAACAATCTAGCGGACTGTAACAGCTGACTTGGAAGTAATGCGACGTTGGATTTCGGACTGCGTCCGCTCAATGGCGGGCTGCTTTGTTGTGCTCGTGCATGTAGTGGATGAGCTTTCCCTGCAGATTAAGGCTTATGTAAAGACACCGGGCCGCAAACAGGCGACAACACGGAAAACGACCAGCTGGTAACAAAGCTGCTGCGAGTTGTCACAGGTCGTGAACGCCGCTACCAGATCACCGCCGTAGCGTCGAACACAGGACCGTCGACGCACACGCGTTTCATCGCCATGCCGCCGGGCGTGCGGATGGGCACGGCACAGCCGGCACAGCCGCCGACGGCGCAGGCCATGAATTCCTCGAGCGACACCTCGCAGGCCACGCCGTAGCGCTCGGCGAGCGCGGCCACCGCTTTCAGCATCGGCGTCGGCCCGCAGGCGAAGATCTTGACCTCGGCCAGGTCGCCCGGCTTGACCTGCCTGAGCCAGCGGTCGGCAAGGTCGGTAACGAAGCCGTCGTGGCAGCCCGGTCGGCCTGCGAGGCTCGTGAGCCGGGCCGGGATGCCCCAGCTTTCGAGCAGCGGCATGGTGCTGACTGTCGCCGCATCGATGCCCGGCACGGCGAGCCGCGACGGTACGAGTTCGAACGGAAACGGTAGCTCCGAGCCCAGGATCGCGAGCGGCCGGTAGCGCCTGTCGTTGCGCAGGCGATCGGCGAGAAAAACCATCGGTGGTATGCCGACGCCGCCGCCGACGAGCAGACAACGCGGGTGCGCCGGGTCCGGTTTGAAAGGCTGGCCGATCGGGCCGAGCACGCTGACTTCGTCGCCGGCGTGCTTGCGCGACAAGGCGCGTAAGCCGTCGCCGACGTTCTTGAACAGGATTTCGATCCAGTCCTCGTTCGCCCGCATGATGGACAGCGGCCGGCGCATCGGCAGCGCGTCCGCGCAGGTGATGTGGATGAAGCTGCCGGGCCTGGCCGCCGCGGCGCATTTCGGTGCACGAATGCGCTGCACGAATTGCTCGCCGGGGAAAGCCTGCACCTCGAGGATCTCGCCGCCCTCGACGAAAATCGTGTTGCGGTACTTCTGCGCGCGGGTGCGTGCGTCATCCTTGCGCAACGCCATCAGATCATCCTGTTGGCGCGGGCGACGTGCGCGAGAACCGCCATGCGCACGGCCACGCCGTTGGTCACCTGCTGCGTAATGACCGAGCGCCTGCTGTCCGCCAGCGCGCCCTCAATTTCGATGCCGCGATTCATCGGGCCGGGGTGCATTACGATGGCGTCCGGTTTCGCCGCCCGCATGCGGTATTCGTTGATGCCGAAGTGCGCGATGTAATCGTCGACCGTCGGCATGCCCTCGATGCCCTGGATGCGCTCCCTCTGGATGCGCAAGGCCATCACGACGTCGGCGTTCCTGAGGCCCGCATCGAGGTCGTGGAAGACGCGGGCGAACGCGAGGTCCTCGTCCTCCGGCGACATCGGCGGCGGCGAGACCAGCCTGAGTTCGCCGACGCCCATGGTGTGCAGGCCATGCGCGGCGGAGCGTGCGACGCGCGAATGCCGGATGTCGCCGACGATCGCGACGATGAGATTCTCGAAATTCGGCCGGTGCTGGCGGATGGTGAGCAGGTCGAGCAGGCCCTGCGTGGGGTGCGCGACGTCGGACTCGCCCGCATTCAGGACGCTGACATGGCCCCGCACGTGCCGCGCAATGTAGGCCGGGATGCCGGCGCCGGCGTCGCGCACGATCATGATGTCCACGGCCATAGCCTCGAGCGTATAGATGGTGTCGAGGATGCTCTCGCCCTTCTTGCGCGAAGAGGTGTTGACGTCGAGGTTCAGGACGTCGGCGCCGAGGCGCCGCCCGGCGAGGTCGAAGGACGCGCGCGTGCGGGTGCTGGGCTCGAAGAACAGGTTGCCGACCGTGCGCCCGGCCAGGAGGACGCTGCGCACCGGCAGGGCGCCCGACGGGCTCAGGAAGGTCTCGGCGTCGTCGAGCAGCCGGACGAGCAGCGCGCGGTCGAGGCCCTTGAGTGTCAGCAAATGCCGGAGATTGCCGTCGGGCGTGAGCTGGAGCTCGGCATCGGTGCCGGGGCGGGCGCGGGGGTCGGCTATCATCGGGCGTGCATTGTACTTAAGAAGTCGGGCGGGGGTGAGCCCCCTCCGACTACCTGTACTTCGTCGTCGACGGCGGTCTGAGCGCCGGCTTGCCCGGCGACGGTGTCTGAGGCCGAGGTAACGGCATGAGAAAACTGCTGGAGCGCCCACGGGGCGCGACCAAAAATGTCGCTGCTGCCAGGTGAGATGAAATGATTACTGCCGCCTGGTTCCTCGTCATCGGTGCCGTCCTGCTGTTCATGGCAGTGAGCGCCGCGCATATACAGCGCATGCCTTTGTCGACGGCGATCGTCTACCTCATCGTCGGGATCGTGCTGGGCCCGACCGTAAGCGACCGGTTTCATATCAACCCGCTCGAGCAGTCCGGCGTGCTCGAAGTCGTGACGGAGATCGCCGTGCTGGTTTCGCTGTTCGCGGCAGGGCTCAAGCTTGCGGCGCCGGTCGGCCATCGCATCTGGTGGGCGCCATTTCGACTCGCGACCCTGTCCATGGTCCTGACGGTCGCGATGACCGCCTGCGCCGCGGCCTGGCTCCTCGACCTGCCGCTGGGCGCAGCGGTGCTCCTCGGTGCGGTACTCGCGCCGACCGACCCGGTACTTGCGTCGGAAGTACAGATCAGAAACGTCGAAGACGACGACCGGCTGCGGTTCTCGCTGACCGGCGAAGCAGGCATGAACGACGGCACCGCGTTCCCCATGGTCATGCTCGGGCTTGGCCTGCTCGGACTACATGATCTGGGCGATGCCCATGCCCGCTGGTGGCTCATCGACGTCGCGTGGGCGTGCTTTGCTGGTGTCCTCGTCGGTGCGTGCTGCGGCAAGGCGACGGCCTGGGCGATGCATCGCCTCGCCGAACGCGGTACCCAAGGCGAGATCATGAACAACTTCACCGGGCTCGGCCTGATCGCCTTTTCCTATGGAGCGAGCCTGCTCTTGTCGGGCTACGGTTTCCTCGCGGTATTTACAGCCGGTTTCATGCTGCACCGGACTGAAGCGCGGCTGGCCACGTCGGCGAACAGGGCAGAGCCCGCCTACATGACGAAGGTGTCGTTGCATCTCGTCGAGCAGCTCGAGCGGCTGTTCGAGGTCGCGTTGCTGATCCTGGTCGGCGGCATGCTCTTTTCGGATTCCTGGCAGCTGTCCTACGTCGTTTTCGCAGGCGTGCTGATGCTGATCGTCCGCCCGGTCAGCGTATTCGTGGGGCTTGCGGGCAGTGGCGAAGCGTGGTGGACGCAGTCGATGATCGCATGGTTCGGCATCCGGGGCGTCGGCTCGCTCTACTACCTGATGTACGCCATCCAGCACGGTGTCCCGCAGGAACTGGCATTGACGCTCGTGTCCGTCGTGCTCGTGGTCGTGGCGACCTCCGTGTTCGTGCACGGCATTTCCGCGGCGCCGCTGATGCGGGTGCACACCGACCGCCAGTGACTGTTGGAACGCACTTCGGGGGTCGACCTGAGCGCGGTCGGGTCCGTTGGCGCGCTCCAACAGCGTGCCTGACAGTGAGCTCCTACTGCCCGGCGAGATAGCGCTCCGCGATGAGGACGGCGGCCGCGGCGTCGATGTCTTCCTTGCGAACGCGACCGCGGCCGCCGGACTGGCGGGCGGTTTTCAGTGCGGCGCTGGCTTCCGACGATGTGTGGCGCTCGTCGACGAGTTCGACCGGCAGTTCGAAGCGTGCGAGTTCGCGGGCGAATGCCTTGGCCTCGAAGCTCATGTCACTGTCGCTGCCGTCGAGGCCGAGCGGCAGGCCGACGACGAGTCGGTCGGGCCGCCATTCGCGGACGAGCCTGCCGATCCGCTCGAAGTCGGGGCCTGACGGGCCATTCGCCACCGTTCCCAAGGGGCCGGCAGAACCTGTGATTGTCTGGCCCGTCGCGATGCCGATGCGCCGGCGGCCATAGTCGAATGCGACGATGGTGGCGGCAGGCGCCGGTTCAGGCATGACCGGCATCGACGCTCATGCGGCTGATGTCGACGCCCAGCGTGCCCGCGGCCGCGGCCCAGCGCTCGGCGAACGGCAAATCGAATACGATCTCGGGCGTCGCTTGCACCGTGAGCCAGGAGTTCGCGAGCATCTCGCGTTCGAGCTGACCGGCCTCCCAGCCGGCATAGCCCAGGGCCACGAGCACTTTCTTCGGGCCCCGGCCCGATGCCATCGCATCGATGATGTCGCGGCTCAGCGTCAGCCGGATCTCGTTCGACACCGGCAACGAATGCTCGTAAGAGTGCCCGGCGTCGTGCAGGACGAAGCCGCGTTCGGGTCCGACCGGACCGCCCATCACCACCGGCCGATGCGCCTCGTCCGCGTCGGTGCCGGTGAGCTCGAGCTGCTCGAACAGGCCGCCGACGGTCATGTCCAGCGGACGGTTGATTACGATGCCGAGCGCGCCTTCCTCGTTGTGCTCGCAGACGAGCGTGACGGTTGTGCTGAAGTTCGGGTCCTGCATGCCCGGCATTGCGATGAGCAGGTGATTGGCGAGTGCGCTAGCCGTCATGCCGACAGTATCGGCCGTGCGGCCGCGGGGCACAACCGGGTGGAACGGCCTCAGCCTTCGCCGAGACTTGCCGCCTGCGGGATGAGTTCATCCGCGAACAACCACTTGTATGCGAAGCGCAGCGAGTCGTACTCGGACTGGATTGCCTGCGGGAAGGGGTCGAAGGGAGACGCGCGGCGCAGGATGTCGAGCGCCGCCTGGTCGAGGATCGCCGAACCCGAGGACTTGCGGATGATGACCTCGGCGAGGTCGCCCGAGGCCGTGATGCTGACTTCGAGTGTGGGGCTGCCGGTCAGTCCGTCGAGCGGCCCGAGCCCGGGAAAATACTCCGCGCCTACCGCCTCGATCCGCCGCTTCCAGTTATAGAGGTACTCGGCGACGTCCGATTCGCGAGTGTCCGCCGATATCACTAGCTGGCGCGGGTCGTCGTCGGTGATCAGCAGGCTTGTGCGGTCTTCCTGCGGCAGGGGCAGCGTCGCATCGCTACCCTTCTCGAGCGCTCGCGCCGTGCTGGATTCCGGTGTCGGGTCGCGGCGCGGGTCCTGCGCCAGGCTGCGGTCGCGGTCCGCCGTCGTGGCAAGGAATTCGTCGCTACTGCGCTGGTGCTCGGTCTCGTCGACGAACGCGAGCCCGTCCTCGGTACCGGGGTTGTCGATCGGCGATGAGTTTGCCGGCATCGCCGCGGGACGGACCTGTTCGCTCGTATTGCCGCGGCCCTGCTGGCTCGCCTGGGCAAGGTACTCGGCCTTGTCCGGGCTATCGATGTCCTGGTCGGGGTCGGCGACGATCGTGACCTCGAGCGAGATCACATCCGCGTACGCGTCGGACAGCACCGGGTTGAAGGCGATGCCCATGATGAGGATGCCGTGGATCAATGCGGCGAGAAACAGCATCGCCGGCAGACGATCGGTCGGCGGCTTCTGCACGAGCCGCAATTCCTCGAGCGGGTCAAGTTCCATTTGCGTCGTTTGCCATCAAGTCGCCAGATCGGCGGATCGCCGTAAACGCGCTGTTCCCCAAGCACGCGCATGATCCTTCATAAGTGTCCGGCGGACAAGCACCTAACGTGCCGGGCGGGAGTTGGTCCAGTGTACCCGGCGCGCCATGCCGGAAGTGAGACGCATGTCACCCTTGGCGTCGACCAGCATGGCGTACTCGAGCCCGAACGCGAGCACGAGTTCGTCGAACGCCGGCGTCCCGCCGACGATCAGCGCCGTCGCCGCGGCATCCGCCAGCACCGGGTCGGTGTGCACCACCGAAACCGACACGGTGTGCTCGACCGGCTGCCCGGTGGCCGGGTCGAGGATATGCGCATAGCGCTTGCCGTCGATCGTCAGGTAGCGCTCGTAGTTGCCCGACGTGAACACCGCTTCGCCGGGCTGCACGGCCAGCCCCGCCATCGGTGCGCTTCCGACCGGCGAACGGATGCCGATCCATGCGTCGCGGCCGTCCACCCGGCCGATGACCAGCAGGTCGCCCCCCAGGTTCACGATGGCGTTGTCGATGCCATGTTCAGCGAGGATGCGTCGTGCGTCCACGAGCAGCGTGCCCTTGGCGATGCCACCGACGTCGACGCCGAGCTGCGGGTTGCCGCTGCGGACCGTGCCGGCTCTTGCATCGAGTTCCAGCTGGCTGCACGAGGGTGACGTTGCGGCGGCGGCCGCGATAGCTGCCCGGTCGGGTGACGGCGCGTCGGGCAGGTCGTAGAAACCCCAGAGCGCTGATAGCCGTGCGAGGCAGGCGTTGAATCGGCCGCCGGAGCGACGTTCGTAATCTCTGGCGCTTTGCAGCAGGCCGAGCAGCGCCGGGCTTGCCGTAGCGTCGCGTCCGGCGGCGAGCGCCGCGTTGAGCGCGGCGAGTTCGCCCTCGGCACGCGGGTACCAGGCCGTACCGGCGGCCAGCAGATGACGTTCCAGCGCCGCGGCAGCCGCTTCGAAGCGCGCCGGGTCCGCGTCGTAGACGGTCACTGTCACCAAAGTGCCGAGCGCGACGAAGTCGCGGCGGTAATCGTCCGCCCGGTTGCAAGCGGCGAGGCCCGCCAGGACCGCGAGGCTAGCCCAGGCGGCGCTCGATCGCATCGAACAGGAGGCCGGCGATGTTGAGGCCGAACTGCGCGTCGAGTTCGCGGATGCCGGTCGGGCTCGTGACGTTCACCTCGGTGAGGTAGTCGCCGATCACGTCGAGCCCGACGAACAGCACGCCGCTTTCACGCAGCACGGGACCCACCTCGGCGCAGATTCCAGCGGTCGCGGTCCGACAGCGGCCGGCCCTCGCCGGCGGCGCCCATCGACCAGGTTGCCGCGGTTGTCGCCGCCGTGCGGAATGCGGGCCAGCGCATAGGGCACGGGCTCGCCGTCGACCAGCAGGATGCGCTTGTCGCCCTAGCCTGATGTCCGGAAGGTAGCGCTGCGCCATCGGCGTAGCGGCGGCCGTTGTCCGATCAGGGTCTCGAGGATGACGTTGACGTTGGCGTCGCCGGCGCGGCACGACGAAGATCGAGCGTCCGCCCATCCCGTCCAGCGGCTTGACGCACGATGTCGCCGTGCTCGGCGACGAACGCCCGCATGTCGGCGATCGAGCGCGTGACGAGGGTCAGCGGCAGCAGCTGCGGGAACCAGGCGGTATAGGCCTTCTCGTTGATGTCGCGCAGCGCCTGCGGGGCGTTCACGACCAGCGCCCCGGCCAGCTCGGCCACGCTCGAGGATGTAGGTGTGTACACGTACTCCGTGTCGAAGGGCGGATCCTTGCGCATCAGGACCACGTCAAGTTCGCCAAGTGTGACCTCCTGCTCGCGCCGAGGGCAAACCAGCGCGTCATGATCGTCGGTGACGCGACAGCAGGCGCGAACGACCCAGGGCCTCGCCGCGCACGAGTCGCAGGTCGCGCTGCTCGAAATAATGGATCTCGGCTGCCGCGTCGCTGCGCCTCGAGCAACATGGCAAAGGAACTGTCCTTCTTCGGTGCTTGATGGAGCCGATCGGATCCATCACGATGCCGAGTCGAAGCGGGGTTTGGGCCATGGTGAAACGGATCCGGCGGGTCTTGGGGAACGGTCACTATACCGCTCCGAAATTGCACGGCAAGCTCCGGTTTTCAAGGGAATTTTGCCCTCTGCAGGCCGGGTCGTAGCAGGACTTATGTCAATATGGTACAAGTCGTTTGCCCGCATGAGCCACCGGTATGGGCGCCGGTGCGCATCGGGCGGGAAGTGGAGGGTATCCGGTGCCTAGCAACTCACCCCGCAGCCTGAACGGGCTCAAGATTCTGGTCATCGACGACACCAAGACGATCCGCCGGACGGCCGAAACGCTCCTGACCAAGGAAGGCTGCCAGGTCTTCACCGCCATCGACGGCTTCGACGCACTGTCGAAGATCGCCGACCACCAGCCGCGACCTCATCTTCGTCGACATCATGATGCCGCGCCTCGACGGCTACGAGACCTGCGCGCTGATCAAGCACAACCAGACGTTCCAGGAGCACGCCGGTGATCATGCTGTCGAGCAAGGACGGCCTGTTCGACAAGGCCCGCGGCCGCATCGTCGGCTCGGAGCAATATCTCACCAAGCCGTTCACCAGGGACGAGCTGCTTGGTGCGATTCCAACCAGATCAACTGAGCGGAGCCTCTTGCCCATGTCCACGGTACTGATCATCGACGATTCGCCGACCGAGTTGCATCTGTTCCAGAACATGCTCGAGAGGAACGGTTTCGAAACGCTGGTCGCGGACAGCGGCGAGGAAGGTCTGAAGCAGGCCAAGCTGTCACGGCCGCACTGCATCCTCATGGACGTCGTGATGCCCGGCATGAACGGCTTCCAGGCAACGCGCAAACTCAGTAAGGACCCGGACACTTCGAACATTCCCGTCATCATCATTACGACCAAGGACCAGGAGACCGACAAGATCTGGGGCATGCGCCAGGGCGCCGTCGAGTACCTCGTGAAGCCGATTGTCGAAAAGCAGCTCGTGGAGATGATCAATTCGGTGATGGACGCCTGATGGGTGCCCGCGCATGACTCAAGTGGTCGAACTGGCGTCGCTGGTCCGGCAACCGTTCGAACTTCTGCGCGAAATGGAGCGCCGGAGCGCTTCCGCCCAGTCCGGCGTCGGCGGCACGGCCGGGGTCGGCGAATGGGTGGGCGTCGGTTTCCGCATTGGCGAGGAGCACTTCCTGGCGGCCCGCGACCAGGTGCGCGAAGTGCTGATGCTGCCGGAATCCATGACCCGCGTGCCGGGCGCCCGGCGCTGGCTCCTCGGTATCGCGAACCTGCGCGGACACCTGTTGCCGCTGGTCGACCTGAAGCTACTGCTCGGCAGCGGGCGCACGTCGCTGCGGCGCAATACCCGTGTCGTGTCCGTCAATCACCGCGAGATCCCGGCGGGACTCGTCGTCGACGAGGTCATCGGTTTCAGGCGCTTCCGCGCTGACGAACACAACGCGCGGGAACCGCAGACGGTCGTGCGCTGCGAGCGCTTCCTCGCCGGGTCTTATGACCGCGGCGACGAATCCTGGCCGCTGCTCAGTCTCTTTGATCTCGTCGAAAGTAATTTGTT
Source organism: uncultured Pseudomonadota bacterium (assembly GCA_963770585.1). Taxonomy (GTDB): domain Bacteria; phylum Pseudomonadota; class Gammaproteobacteria; order Steroidobacterales; family Woeseiaceae; genus UBA1847. The sequence continues at coordinate 180,626 of CAVYQH010000002.1, forward strand.
TCTGCAGGCTGCCGCGGAATGAACGTGGCACGAGTCGCACTACATCGAGTCGCATCCCATGGCTAAAACAACCGACACCTCCACGGTCTTTCGCATACTGACGATCATTACCGTGTTCGCGCTGCTCGTCGCCGCGGCGCTGGTGTTCCTCGGCGCGCCGAAATCCGCACCCGTCAACCCGGAACTCGCCGCTTTGTCGCAGGCCATACCCGGCCGCGCGGAACGCGCGCTCGCCGGCGCCAAGGGCGGTTATGCCGCGCTCGACGCGAGCCTCACCCGGCTCGCAGAATTGCGCCGCGGCGCGGCGTCCGTCCCCGGCAATGCCGAGAACTGGGCGAAACTCGAATCCGATGCGTCCGCCATCCTGGCCGCGCGTGAACCGGTGCAGGCCCTGCAGTCCGCCGGGGCCGCCATTACTACCCAGGCCGGTACGCTGCTCGAACTCTCAGAGGAGCTGCTGGGCCAGACATCGAGCACCGCCGTTGTCCAGGAATTCCAGCAGCGCGCCGCCCGGCTCGCGACGAATGCCACCGGGCTCGCCGCCAGTTCGAACCCGCTGCAACGGGCGACCTCGATCGCCGACGATGCCGCTTTCATGCGCAACGTTGCGAACGCGTTCGCCGGGGAAAGCACGAACCTCGACGTACGGCCGCTGAATGCGCAGGCCCGCGAGGAAGTACTCGTACCGCTGCTCGCGGCACTCACCGAAATGGAAGGCCGCGTCGACGAGATCGAGACGGCGGCCGGCGAAGCGGCGGATCTCGCGCCGGTGCTGGACAGCCTGCACAATGCTTCCGCACGCATCCTCGACGAGCGCTTCGCCGTTGCGGGAGCTGCGTCGCCGGTGCCGGGCTTCCTCGCGAACCCCTGGCTGCCGCTCGCCCTGATCGGTCTCGGCTTGGCGCTCGTGCTGGCGCTCCTGGCCCTCAATTCGAAATCCGCGGTCTTCGAGCGGCAGGCCAAAGAGCAGGCGGAGCAGAACGAACGCAACCAGCAGGCCATCCTCCGGCTGCTGGACGAGATGGGCTCGCTGGCCGACGGCGACCTCACCGTAGAGGCCACGGTCACGGAAGACATCACGGGGACGATCGCGGATTCCTTCAACTACGCCATCGAGGAGCTGCGCAAGCTCGTCACCACGGTCAACGAGACGGCTATCATGGTCGACTCGGCCGCCAAGCAGACGGAAAACACGGCGGCGCACATGGCGCGGGCCGCCGAGAACCAGACGCGCGAGATCAATGCCGCGACCGAGTCAATCGTATCGATGGCGGCGTCCATCGAGGAGGTGTCGGGCAACGCTGAACGTTCGTCGGACGTCGCCCGGCACTCCGTGGACGTCGCGCACAAAGGCGGCGAAGCAGTGCGCCGCACGATCGACGGCATGAATGCCATCCGCGAGACGATCCAGGACACGTCCAAGCGCATCAAACGCCTCGGCGAGAGTTCGCAGGAAATCGGCAACATCGTGGAACTGATTAACGACATCGCCGAGCAGACCAACATCCTCGCCCTGAACGCGTCGATCCAGGCCTCGATGGCCGGTGAGGCCGGCCGCGGCTTCGCGGTCGTCGCCGACGAAGTGCAGCGCCTCGCCGAACGCTCGACGAACGCGACGCGGCAGATCGAAGTGCTCGTGCGGACGATTCAGGCCGATACCAAGGAAGCCGTAGTCTCCATGGAGCGCAGCACGACCGACGTGGTCGGCGGGGCGCTCCTGGCCGAAAACGCTGGCGCCGCGCTCGACGAGATCGAGCAGGTGTCGAACCAGATCGCAAGCCTCGTCCAGAACATCTCGAGTTCGGCGCGGCAGCAGGCGAGTGCCGCCGCCGACGTGACCCGGCGCACGAAGCGGCTCGGCGAGATCAGCCAGCAGACGGGCAAGGCCACGACCGCGACGGCGGCGGCAATTTCGAAGCTCTCCGAATTCGCCTCGCAGCTCAGGAAGGGCGTCGCCGGCTTCACCCTGCCCAAGGAAGCGATGCCGGCGCAGACCTTGCGAACGACGCCGCCGGCGGCAGCGCCGATCAAACCGGCCGCGAAGAAGGCGAGTGCCGGCTAGACGACGGTGGCTGCAACAGGGACTGTGAACTCGCAGATGACGGGCGAAACCGGCATGGAAGCAGTGCGCACCGATATCGTCGAAAGCCCGGCTCGGGCGCTGGCGATCATCGCCGGCGAGCTGAACGAGACGATCCGCAGCGCGCACCTCGCGCTCGAGGACTGCGTCGACGGCCGCGGCGGTTCGGCGGCGCTCACCCGCGCTGGCGAACTCCTGCACCAGGCCCGCGGAGCGTTGCAGATCGCGGAGACCTACGGCGCGGCCCTGCTCGTCGAGGAAATGGAGCTCTGCTGCAAGTACCTCGCCGCGCTGCGCGCCGGCAAGGGCCGCGACGACGGCCTCGACGCGCTGACCCGCGCGATGGTGCAGCTGCCGATCTACATCGAACGGTTGCTGGGCGGCGGCCGCGACATCGCGCTGGTGCTGCTGCCGATGCTGAACGACCTGCGTGCCGCGCGCGGCGAGCCCTTGTTGTCGGAAGGCACGCTGCTGCTACTGAACCTGTCGCCGCAGCGAAACAAGGTCAAGGTCGGCGACCGCGCGCTCGCTGGCGGTGAACCCGTCAAGGTTGCGGCGCGGCTCAGGCCGAAATTCCAGCTCGCGCTGCTCGGCTGGATCAAGGGCGGCGATTCGCGCCCGCACGTGCAGTCGCTCGCGAGGGTCGCGTCCGCGCTCGAGAACGCGGCCACCCGCGACGACATGTACCAGCTCTGGTGGGTCGTCGGCGGCGTGCTCGAAGCGCTGCAGGACGGCGGCCTCGAGACTTCGGTCGCCCTGAAACGCCTGCTCGGGCAGGCCGACCGACAGATAAAGTACGTCATCGACGAGGGCCCGGCCGCATTCGACAAGCACCCCATCGACGACCTCCTGAACAATCTCCTGTTCTACGTGGCGCGCTCGGCCACTGCCGGGCCACGCATCGCGGAGATCCGCGCGGCCTTCAACCTGTCGGAACTGTTGCCGGGCGACACCCAGGTCGAGCAGGCGCGCGATGCGCTGTCGGCGCCGAGCGCCAAGCTCATGAAGACAGTCGCCGCAGCGATCAAGGAGGACCTCGCGCGGGTCAAGGACGTGCTGGACATCTTCGTGCGCACCGGCATGAACAAGTCTTCCGAACTCGTGCCGCAGCTGGAACTCCTGAAGAAGATTTCCGACACGCTCGGGGTGCTGGGCCTCGGCGAACTGCGCAGCGACATCGAGGGCGAGATCGATCGCCTCAAGTCGGTGATCGAGCGCGGCGGCGTCGCCAATGACCAGATGATCCTCGACATCGCCTCGACTTTGCTGCGCGTCGAGGATCGGCTCGACCAGCAACTGATCCGGCTCACGGCGCCGCAGGATACCGGCCCGCCGGCGCAGGGTGCGGGCATGCCGCCGGCGGAGGCGGCTGATTTCAGGCAGGTCGCGGAGTCGGTGATGCGCGAATGCATCATCAACCTCGCACGCATCAAGGAGACGGTCAGCCAGAGCATGACCGAGCAGGCCCCGTCGCACGGGATGGACAGCATCCCGTCGCTGATCCGCGGTATCAAGGCCGGCCTCCTGATGCTGAACAAGATGCGGGCGATGGACGTCGTCGATCGCATCGGCAAGCTCATCGTGCTCATGCTGAAAGGCGGCGGGCCGAAACAGCTGAGCCAGAAGGAAACGGACCGCCTGGCCGACGCGATCGTCAGCATCGAGTACTACATGGAGACGGTGAAGGCGGGACGCGCCGAACCCTGGTACATGCTCGACAACGCCGAAGCCTGCCTCGCCGTCTTGCGCGAAGTCACTAACCGGCTGGAGAAACACCCCGAAGATCAACCCGCGTCCGCGATGATGAAGATTCCGCGCGCCGAGGTCGAAGCCGCGGCGCGCGCGGCGCAAGCGCCCGCCGACCCGGCACCTACGGTGGCGGTGAAATCCCTCAAGGTGGTCGTGCCGGACGCGGAACACCTAGATCCCGAACTGCTGGAGCTGTTCATCGAGGAGGCGAAGGAAGAGATCGCGACGATCGAGCGCAGGTTGCCGGAATGGGCGGACTCGCCGGATGATATGGAAACGCTCATCACCGTGCGCCGCTCCTTCCACACGCTCAAGGGCAGTGGCCGCATGGTCGGTGCCGAACGGATTGGCGAGTTTTGCTGGAGCATCGAGAACCTGTTGAACCGGCTGATTAACCGCACGCTGGTGCGGACGCCGCCGATACTGGAGTTCATCCTGGCGGCCGCACAGGCCGTGCCGGAACTTGTCGAGCAGCTGGAAGTGGGCACGCCGCCGAAGGCGTACATCGAGCAGCTCATCCTGAAGGCCAATGCATTCGCGGAAGGCGACCCCAATGCCGCAAGCCTGACGGCGCTGCCGCCGGCCGCTCTGCCGCCGCGCGACGAGCCGGCACTGGAGATGGACCCGGTCCTGCTCGACATTTTCGCCAAGGAGACCGCGGGGCATCTCAGGGTCATTGCCGAGTATCTCGCGGCCTGCGACGGCCATGCGCCGCCCTTCGACGTCACTGACAAGCTGCACCGCGCCTGCCATACGCTGCATGGCAGCGCGAACATGGCCAACGTCGAGCGCGGCGTCGCCGTCACCGGTGCACTGAACCGCTTCGTTCGCCGGGTGTACGACTACCAGGTCGGCTTCGAGCGCTCCGGTCTCGACGGCTTGCGCGCAGGGGCGCGGGCAATAGCCGCAATCGTCGCCGACATCAACAAGCCGAACCGCAAGCGTGCCGACTATACGCTGCTGATCGAGCACCTCGCGAAACTGTCGAACGCGGTCCGGGCCCCGGAGCCCGACGAGGCCCCCGAAACACCGGCGCCGCAGGCCGTACCGGCACCAGCACCGGCAGCGAAGGCGAAAGCGTCGCAGCCGAGCGCCGCCGAGTCGCAGCCCGAGGTGGCCGACTACGACGAGGAAATCGCCGCAATCTTCACCGAAGAGTCTGCGGAACTCCTCGAGTCCGCCGATGCCGCGTTCGCGCAGTGGGCCGCCAATCACGGGGACCGCGCGGCGGTCGGGGAACTGAAGCGGCACCTGCACACGCTGAAAGGGGGTGCCCGCATGGCCGGCATCACGGCCATGGGCAACCTGAGTCACGAGATCGAAACGCTGCTCATCTCCGTGGACGACGGTCGCGTTCCGCCGTCGACTACCGTGGCCGAACTCCTGCAGCGCAGCATCGACGAATTGCACCGCATGCGGGATACCGTGATGGCTGGAAAGCCGGTACGGGCCGCCGCGGACCTCGAGCATCGCATACAGCAGGCGAACGCGGGCTTCGAATTCGCGGACGACAGTGCGGTCGAGACCGCACCGGCGGCGGACGAAGTCGCAACGCCCGCGGAGTTCACGATCGAACCGGAAGACACGATCAGCATGGTGATCGTGAATTCGCCGCTCGACGAGGACAAGCCTCGCAAAGCGGCCCGAACCGCGACTCCCGAGCCCGAATCGCGGCCGGAACCCGAGCCCGAACCGCAGCCGGAACCCGAGCCGGAGCCGGTGGTGCCGGTGGACAGCCGCGCCGCGGCCGTCCTGGCCCGGGCCGAACCCGAACGCGAGCCCGAACCGGCGCGGAAGTCCGAGCCGAAACCCGAGCCGGCAGCAGCGAAGCGGGCGGCCACAGACCCGCGCGCGGTGCGCGGCGCGGAACGCCAGGAATTCGCGCGCATCGACGCCGACCTGCTCGAGGACCTGCTGAATGCCGCCGGCGAGATCAGCATCTACCATTCGCGGCTGTCGCAGCAGGTGAGTTCCTTCGAGTTCCACGTCGAGGAACTCGCGCAGACCGTCGCGCGCCTGCGCGAACAGCTACGCAAGCTCGAGATCGAGACCGAAGCGCAGATCATGCACGGCCACCAGGACACGCTGGTGGCGCGGGATTTCGATCCGCTGGAACTCGATCGCTATTCGACTATCCAGCAGCTGTCACGCGCGCTGACCGAATCGGCCAGCGACCTCTCGAGTCTCAAGGACCTGCTTTCGAACCTGACGACCGAAGCGGAAGGCCTGCTCGTGCAGCAGTCGCGCGTTACAGCGGAGTTGCAGGATGGCCTGATGCGCACGCGCATGGTGCCCTTCGAACGCCATGTCGGCCGCCTGACCCGGCTCGTGCGGCAGGCGGCGACGGAAGCGGGCAAGCGGGCCGAGCTGGCCGTAGAGGGCGCTTCGGGCGAACTGGACCGACAGGTGCTGGACAAGATGCTGCCGCCGCTCGAGCACATGCTGCGCAACGCGGTCGTGCATGGCATCGAGGACCCGGATACGCGCCAGAAGAACGGCAAGCCCGCGGGCGGCCGCATCACGATCTCGCCTGCACCGCGAAGGTTCGGAGATGGTGATCGACATCGCCGACGACGGCCGCGGACTCGACGTCGACGCGATCCGTCGCAAGGCCTACGAGCGTGACCTGTTGCAGCCCGGCAACAAGACCAGCGACGAAGAGATCATGGCGCTGATATTGACGCCGGGTTTCTCCACCGCGACCTCCGTGACGCAATCCGCCGGCCGCGGGGTAGGCATGGACGTAGTGTCCAACGAAGTGAAGAAGCTCGGCGGTTCGCTGCGCATTTCGTCGGTGACGGGACAGGGCACGAATTTCACGGTGCGCCTGCCGTTCACGCTCGCGATCACGCAGGCGCTCATCGTCCGCACCGGCGATGAGGTGTATGCATTGCCGCTGCCTTCGGTCGAGGGCGTCGCGCGCATTCCGCGCGCCGAACTCGAGACGCTGATGAGCCAGCCGGAGCCGAGCTTCCAGTATGGCGAGCAGTCCTACAAGTTCCGCCACCTTGGCATGTACCTCGGCGGTCCCTCGGCCAGCCTGCCCGCCGACGAAGCATACATATCCGTGATCCTGGTGCGCGCCGGCGACTACTCGGCGGCACTGCTCACCGACGAGATGCTCACGAGCCGCGAGATCGTCGTGAAATCCGTCGGCCCGCAGCTCGCCGGCATCCGCGGCATCTCGGGCGCCACGATCCTTGGCGACGGCCGCATCGTGCTCATCCTCGACATCAACGCGCTGGTGCGCACCGGCGCGCCGGTAGTCGAGCTCAAGAAAGCCGCGCCGTCGCCCGGCGATCAGCGGCCTGTCGCGCTGGTGGTCGACGACTCCATCACCGTGCGGCGCGTAACCGAGCGCTTCCTGCACCGCAGCGGACTGCGCGTCCTAACCGCCAAGGACGGGCTGGATGCGATCAGCGTCATGCAGGACGAAATACCCGACGTCATCCTGCTCGACATCGAGATGCCGCGCATGGACGGCTACGAGTTCGCATCGCACGTGCGCAATGACGACCGGGTAGCCGACGTGCCGATCATCATGATCACCTCGCGCGTCGGCGACAAACACCGCGCCCGCGCGATCGAACTGGGTGTCAACGACTACCTCGGCAAGCCCTACCAGGATGCGCAGCTGCTCGACGCGATCCGGCGTCAGCTCGAGGAACGGGGGATACTGCTCGCGTGAACACCGCTGCCGACGAAATCTACAGCCTGCTCATTCCGCTGACCGGTGACCGCTTGATCGTGCCGCGCACCTGTGTCGCCGAGGTCGTTCGCTTTGCGCCGCCGAAGAAGAGCGAGGGCGGCGAGGAATGGCTGCTCGGCACCGTCACCTGGAACGGCCGGGACCTTCCGATCGTCTCCTACGAAGGTACGCTGGGCAAGGACGTACCTGCGCCGACCGGCCGCACGCGCATCGTCGTCTTCGTCGCGAGCACCGGGAAGCTCAAGAACGGATACTACGGCGTGACGACCCAGGGTTTTCCGCAGCTCGTGCGCATCAATCGCGATGTGCTGAAATTCGAAGCCAGCGACGGCTGGCCCGAAAGCGCGCCCGTGCACTGTCGCGTCAAGATGATCAATGAGTTCCCGTTGATCCCCGACCTCGAAAAACTCGAGCTGATGCTCGCCCGCGAGTCCCTGCACGCCTGAAATCAGCGCAGGTCGCCCCAGGTCGCCTGGGCGATGGCCAGCGCGGCGAGCGCCGCGGTCTCGGTGCGCAACACGCGCGGTCCCAGCGAGACACGGCGAAAGCCGGCGAAGGCGGCGTCTTCGAGCTCAGGTTCGCTGAACCCGCCTTCGGGTCCGACGAGCAGGCAGAGCTTCGCGCCGAGCGCGTCGATGTCCGTCAGCGGCTGCGCGGCGCCGGGGGCCAGGACCAGCTGCGTGCTGTCGGCCGCTGCACCGGAACCGAACCAGGCGGCCAGCGGCAGCGGCTGGTCGACGAGCGGCGGCCGGATCCGACCGCATTGCTCGCAAGCGCTTTCGGCGATCCGCTGCCAGTGCTCGCGGCGCTTGTCGGCGCGCTCCTCATCCAGTCTTACCACGCCGTGTGCGGTGAAGACGGGCGTTATGCGCTTGACGCCGAGTTCGGTCGCCTTCTGCACGACGAAGTCCATGCGTTCGCCGCGCGAAACGCCTTGCACGAGATGGACGCGTAGCGGCGATTCCGTCGCCGCGGCACGCGGCCCGGCGATGCGGAGCGTCGCGGTGTCCCGGGCCAGCGCAGCGATGCCGGCCTCCCATTCGCCGTCGTCACCGTTGAACACGGCGATGCGGTCGCCGACCTTCAGACGCAGGACCCGGCCGAGATAGCGAGCGGCTTCACCGCGAAGCAGGATTTCCCGGTCGTTGCCGAGTCGCTCGGAAACAAATAGCCTCGTGCCCATGTGCCCCGAATCATGCCTCAAGGCGGCTGCCCTTGCTCCCTGAATTCTCGGTCGACACCGCACGCGGATTGATCGCGCCTGCCCGGCAGGTCGCGTGCCCGAATCACGACGAGCGGCCCCCCGGGACGGAACCGGCACTGCTCGTGATTCACGGCATCAGCCTGCCTCCCGGGGTCTTCGGCGGCCCCGAGATCGAAGCGCTGTTCACGAACTCACTCGACTGGGACGCACATCCCTACTTCGACCGTATACGCGGACTGGAAGTGTCGGCGCACGCGCTGATTCGCCGCGATGGCGAACTCCTGCAGTTCGTCCCGTTCAATCGGCGTGCCTGGCACTGTGGTCCGTCGGCATTTCGCGGCCGCTCGCGCTGCAACGATTTTTCGATCGGCATAGAGCTCGAAGGCGAGGACGAGACGCCTTACGACGAGCGCCAGTACAGCGTGCTGGCGCGAGTTGTCGCGGCGCTCGCGCGGGCCTATCCTTCGATTTCGTGCCGGGAACTTGCGGCCCACAGCGATATCGCGCCGGGGCGCAAGACGGACCCGGGACCAGCTTTCGACTGGTTGCGTTTTTACGAAGGACTCGAATGAACCTGATTGCGCTGCTTGTCAGTCTCCTGATCGAACGCCTGGCCACGCAGTACTTCCACTGGCGGCGGATGCGCTGGATGGACCGCATCATCGACGCGGGATTCGACCGCATGGCGTCGTTCTCGCACTGGCCGCCAATGGTGCCAGTTGCGCTGCTGGTGACAGTGCTCGTGCTGCCGGTCGCGCTCGTGACATTCGCCTTCGGCGATTCGCTGCTCGGTTTTCCCTACCTCCTGCTCGCCATCACCGTACTGTTCTTCTCGCTTGGCCCGAACGACATCGGCGAAGACGTCGACGCATACTGCGCGGCGATCGAACGGGACGACGACGAGTCGGTCCGTCAGACCTCGCGCGCGCTGATCGAGGGCGACGTACCCGTGGAACCGCGGGCACGCATCCATGCGGTCGAATCGGCGGTGCTGGTCCAGGCGAACAACCGGCTGTTCGCCGTGATCTTCTGGTTCGTGGCACTCGGCCCGATCGGGCCTCTAGGCGCGTGGGCCTATCGTGTCACCGATCTGATACGGCGCCGCGCGGTCTTCAACAGCGCCCGGCAGACCGGCGAGGAGCCCGCCTCGCGCGCCGCCACCCGCAAAGCGGCGATCGAGCTGCATGCATTGCTGGCCTGGATTCCGGCACGTTTTACCGCCATCGGTTACGCGTTTGCCGGTCACTTCGATGGCGCGCTGCAGGCCTGGCGTTCTGCGCGCGAGGCGCCGAGGGTGTCGACCGCCGAGGCCAACGAGACGCTGCTCTCGACGGTCGGCAAGGGCGCGATGGACCTGGAGGAGCACGAAGACGACAACCTGCAGGAACGCGGGGTCTACGGCGCCACCGCTGCGAACCGGTTGGTGTTTCGCCAGCTGCTGATCTGGGTCGTCCTCGTCGCCGCGCTGACGCTTTACGGCTGGACCGTCTGACGCTGCCGCGACTCAGCGATCCCGTCGCCAAAGCACTTCCGTGCCGTGTTCCGCGCGTGACAGGACCCGCGCGATGACGAACAGGAGGTCCGACAGCCGGTTGAGGTAACGCAGTGCTTCCGGGCGGACGGTTTCCAGTCCAGCGAGCGTTGCGACCCTGCGCTCGGCGCGCCGCACGATCGTGCGCGCCAGGTGACAGGCCGAAGCGGCGGGACCGCCGCCGGGCAGGATGAATTCCTTGAGGCGCGGCAGGTCCGCATTGAACGCGTCCAGCCGGTTCTCGAGGCGGTCGATGAACTCGTCGCGTATCGCGGCATGGCCCGGAATGCAGAGCTCGCCGCCGAGTTCGAACAGGTCGTGCTGAACTTCCGTCAGGCAGTCGCGGACCGGCTGCGGCACCGATGCCCATGACAGCACGACGCCGACGGCGCTGTTGGCTTCGTCGACTGTCCCGTAGGCTTCGACTCGTGCGCTGTCCTTAGCCACGCGGCTGCCGTCACCCAGGCCTGTCGTGCCGTCGTCGCCCGTCCGCGTGTAGATCCTGCTCAATCGATTGCCCATGTTCGCATCCCGCTGGCGCGGCTTGGCCGCATCGGCAACGGACAGTTTAGCAGGGCACCGGCTTGAGCTTTGCAGCCGCGCCGCGCATAGTGCGGCGCGGTACACCGAGCCGGATCCGATACCGATGGCCAAAGACGACAGCAGGCGTTCTGCGGAACTCGAAACGGCACTGGAGGCGGCGCGTCGCGCCGCAGAAATAAGTCGTGGCTATTATCGTGGCAACTTCAGGGTACGGACGAAGGCCGATCGCACGCCGGTGACCCAGGCGGACATCGAATGCGAGCAGGCGATCCGCGAAATCATCCTCGGCCGCTTCCCCGGCCACGGTTTCTACGGGGAGGAGACCGGCAGCAGCGGCATCGATCGTGACTTTCTTTGGCTTGTCGACCCCATCGATGGCACGAAGGGTTTCGTGCGCCAGTATCCGTTCTTCTCGACACAGATTGCGCTGATGCACGCGGGCGAAATCGTGCTCGGCGTGTCCTCCGGAACGATGATGGACGAGCTTGCATGGGCAGAGAAAGGCCGGGGCGCCTGGCTCAACGGAATACGACTGCGGGTCAGCGACATCGCTGCTCCGGAGCAGGCCGCGGTGTCGACGGGCAACCTGAAGTCGCTGGCGACCAGCGACGGCTGGCCGCGGCTCGGCGAGATCCTGGCCCGGGCGGACCGGACCCGGGGATACGGCGACTTCTACCACTATCACCTGCTGGCAGCCGGGAAGATCGAGGCCGTGATCGAGTCGGACGTGAACGTCCTCGATATCGCGGCCCTGTCCATCATTGTGCGCGAGGCCGGCGGTGTGTTCACGGATTTGAATGGCCGGACACCGGGTCTCGAGGTCCGTTCGGTGCTCGCGGCCAACCGCGCCTTGCACGCCTGGTACCTGGAGCGCCTGTGCGGCTGTGTGGACTGACCGGTCGCGTCAGTCGCCGGTCATGCCGATTTCCGCTGCCGTCGCGGCGCCGATCACGGCGTACTGCAGACTCTGCGGGATCACCGCATCGTCGGCCGCGAGCGCGATGCGGCCGGCCATGATCTCGGCGGACGCCTGCGGATAGATCGGCAGGCGGGCGGCATCGGCGAGCCCGTCGGGAACCAGCGGCTGGCCGGTCCCGGGTTCGTACTTATCGGTCGCCCCGAGCGTATGCAACAGCTCGTGCGCGATGATCACGTTGTTGGTGCCGCCGTAACGCCGACCCGTATAGGCGTTGACGATGCCGAACATGCCCTTCTGCACGCCGACGGAATCATCGAGTCGGGGTGTGCCGCCCGCATCGTGGTAGCGGACGAAAATGCTGACATCGGGCTCGATGCGATCCTGGCCGTCCGTGACCCGCCCGGCCCACCAGCGCATCTCGAGGCTCCACCACGCGACCGCGAGCATGTGCGGGTCACGTTCGAGCAGCGGCGGCTGGCCCGTGACCGTCGCCCCGATTTCCATGCGCACCGGCTGCTCGAGACCGCGGCCCCAGCGCTCCGCTTCGCGGGCGGCAAACGCCTCGATCTCGGCGAAATCCCGGGACCCGAGTCCGGCGATGTATTGCGCGGTCGCATCGGACCCGTCCGCGTTGATCGGATAGACCTTTACCCACAGGCTGTTGTTCCAGTCGGTGCTGCGGGCCTTCGTCAGCCAGGCATTAACTGCGACGAACAGCAGGATCAGCAACAGGAGGGTGATGCGGACGGCCTTGAACATGCCCGGATTGAGCCACAGCGCGGCCGGCTCCGGGCATCGACCAGTACGCAGAATCGGCCGGTCGCCGGTCCTATGACCCGGTGTGATCCGGCGCGGCGGCGTCTGCCGTACCCGGCGGCTGCCGCGCATTGCGTACCTGTTCGTAGGCGTAGGCGATGCCGAGCAGCGACTGTTCGGACCAGGGCCGGCCGATGAACGACAGGCCGATGGGCAAGCCCGAGACGAAGCCTGCCGGTACCGACACGGCCGGGTAGCCGGAGATGGCGGCATAAGAGGAGCTGCCGACCGTGAAGTGGTCCCCCACGACGTGGTCCGTCTTCCAGGCCGGGCCGTTCGTGATTGCTATCAGGGCGTCGAGCGAATGTTCCTCGAACGCTTCGTCCAGCGCTTCGAGCACGATCCGCTTGCTGCCCGCCAGCGCCTCCCGGTACTCCTCGCTCTCGAGATCGCCTTTTTCGTTCGCCGCGACCATGACATCCTGCCCGAAGTAGGGCATCACCGTCTCGGCATGCGCCTCGTTGAAGGCGATGATCTCGTCGAGCGAACGCAGCGGCGCTTCGCTGCGTGTGAGATACGCTGCAAGGTCCGCCTTGAATTCGTACAGCAGGACTTCGTATTCCAGGTCGCTCGCATTCGCGGTGTCGAGTTCGATGCCGTCGACCAGTTCCGCGCCCTGCTTGCGCATGAGTTCGACGCTGGCATCGAACAGCGCCACGATCTCGGGTTTGGTGGTGGCGCTGAACGAAGACCGGACGATGCCGACACGCTTGCCGGCGAGGCCGTCCGCCGCGAGCCCGGCGGCGTAGTCGGTCCGGTCGTCGGGCGCTGCGGCCGTCGCCGGATCGTCCTTGTCGGCACCGGTCATCGCCGAGAGCAGGATCGCCGCGTCGCGTACCGTCCGCGCCATCGGGCCTGCGGTGTCCTGGCTGTGCGCGATCGGGACGATGCCGCTGCGGCTGACCAGCCCCAGCGTCGGCTTGATGCCGACGATACCGTTGATGCCCGCCGGGCACACGATCGAACCGTCCGTCTCCGTGCCGACCGACACCATTGTCAGGTTGGCGGCGACCGCGACCGCGGAGCCGCTGGAGGAGCCGCAGGGGTTGCGGGTCGGGTCATAGGGATTGCGGGTCTGGCCGCCCACGCTGCTCCAGCCGCTCGTGGAATGCGTGGAACGGAAGTTGGCCCACTCGCTCAGGTTGGCCTTGGCCAGGATGATCGCGCCGGCGTCTCTCAGGCGACTCACCAGGAAGGCGTCCTGCGGCGGCACGTGGTCGGCGAGCGCCAGCGAACCGGCGCTGGTGTGCATGTTGTCCGCCGTGTCGATATTGGCCTTCAGCACGACGGGAATGCCGTGCAGCGGTCCGCGCGGCCCGGAGCGACGCCACTCGTCGTCGAGCGAGCGGGCGATCGTCAGCGCATCCGGGTTGACCTCGATCAGGCTCCTGAGTTCGGGGCCGCTCCCGTCCAGCGCTTCGATGCGATCGAGATACCAGTGCACGAGTTCCTCTGCGCGCAATTCGCCGCGCTGCATCGCGTCGTGCAGGTCTGAAATGCTTGCCTCGTCGAAGTCGCGGGGCTCGCGCCCGCAGGCGCCAAGACACAGCGCCAGAAGCAGGACGAGCGTGCGCCGCATCTAGTCCGGCTTCCGGAATCGCAGGACGAACTGGTCCGTCTTGCCGCGGATTGCGGGATCGAAAACCAATTTGGTGTGGTCGTCGTCGGGATTCTTCAGGACGTCGCTGGTGTCTTCGAGTTCGAAGCCGGCGGCCTCGATATCGTTGATCGCGAGTTCCGGGTCTATGCGGTGCAGCGTGTGACCGGTCTCAGGCGGTGCGCCGGCGGCGGCTACATGATCGACCACGCCGAACGTGCCGCCGGGCTTGAGGCTGCCGTACAGTTCCGCGAGCAGCTTTTCCTTGTCGATCGGCGCCCAGCCATGCTCGACGTCGGAGTGGTAAACGTCGTGGTAAGTGAGGACTAGCAGGATCGCATCGAAGCTGGCGTGCTCGAGGTCGAGTTCGTTGTTCTCGGCCATCAGGACCTTGGCATTCGGCAGGCGATCGTTCGCATGGCGCGCTTCGAATTCCTCGCCGACGAAATTGAGATAGGGCTTGTTCGTGTGCGCAACCACCTGGCCGTCGGGGCCGACGACATGGGCAAGCAGTTCTGTGTAATAGCCGCCCCCCGAATACAGGTCGAGCACCGTGTCGCCGGGCTCGATCGCGAAAAAGGCCAGCACGGCGGCGGGCTTGCGGTCCGCATCGCGTTCGTAGTCCCCCGGCAGCCGATCGTCCGCGGCGACCGCCTGTTCGTAGATGTCGCCTTCCGGCGCAGCCGCCAGCGGCGCCGATGCCCCGAGGCCGCCGATAATTGCCGTGGCGAGGAATCCGAGATTTTTCATGTGTATGACCCCTGACAATCAGCAAGTTGGGGGCTTGGCCCCGCATCCTGTGACCGCATCTTCGGCGCAAAGTGCCGGGGTCCGCAAGGGACAGACCGGGAGCGGAAAATAAAAAGCCCCGTGGCGGAAGCAACGGGGCCAATTCTCTCTCTTTATATTAAAGAGGTAACTGCAAATTCAGTAGCCGGATACAGATGAGTTGTAGTTATTGGATCTGGATCTTTTTATTGAATTGTTGTTCTTCTGGCGTCTAAATCCTTTCCTGTTCCGTAGCGCTAGTCTGTTGCAGTTACACTTCGCTTGGGCAAAGCATTAAAAGCAAGAGCTGTGCCAATCCCGGCGAAAGGCAAACAATCCGCGGGTCTTGCCCGATTTTGCGCCGGGCACTCGCCAGGTCTCGACATACTATTGTAAAGTCGGTCGACACCTGGCCGGCATCCCCGGCGCTTGCTTCCTGGTCAACCTCTGCTGCCCGCGCAGTTCGAGATCCGCCGCGTGGCGGGACCGGCTGGGCAGGTTGTCCGCCCAAGATTTGTTCGCCGGCCCCGTGCCTGGCCGCTTTGTACCCGGGACGCCGCAAGCCGTGGTGCCTGCGACGTTTGTCAAATTATTCGACAACTCGCGCAGAAATCGCTTTATCGAGAAGACCGGAAACGCTGAAAAAGCGGCCGTTGCGTACGACGCCGACGACGTTCAGTGCATCGGCGATGTCGTGCAGCGGATCGCCCCGAACGATCACGAGGTCGGCGACGGCGCCGGTCGAGATACGGCCGAGCCGGAAGCCCACGCCCAGCGCGGCCGCAGCGTTGACGCCGGCGCTGCGCAGCACCTGGTCGGCACGCAGGCCCGTACTCGCCAGCGCACGGAACTCCGCGTGCAGTGCGATACCTGGCGGTAGTCCGTTCGGCTGGCTGCCGAGTACCAGCAGGGGCGCGGCCGCCCGGAGATCGGGCAGGTCCACGAAGCGCCGGCCGACTGCCGGTTGCGGCGCGATCATGGTCCCGGCCCGCACGGCATGAATCTCGTCGAGGCCGGCCGTACCGGCATCGGCCAGCCCGGACACGAAGGTGAGCGAGCCGATGCCGCTGGCGAGCTGCACGTCCTGGTAGTGAAAGCCGCCCGGAGACGTCGGACGCGTGTTCGTGCCGAGCAACAACGTGGCTCCGGATCCGAGACCGGCCTGCCAGCTGTCGGCAAGCACCGCGATGCCCCGTTTCTGCCATTCCTGGACCGCCGGCCGCGCCGCCGAAGCTTCGGTTATGTCGCCGCCGACCGTGAGCAGCCATGGATAGGGCGGGTCGCCGCCGGCATCCGCGAGCGACTGCGCCCGCAATACGCGCGGACCCGGCACCGCCTTGCCGGACCAGAGTTCGTCGAGCAGGGTCGCGTCCGCGGTGTCGGCGACCACCGTAGTCACGCCGAAGGCGAGCAACAGGGGGCCGGTGGCGGGTTCCGCCGGCCGCGGCAAACCGGCATAAGCGTCGATGTAACCGGGCAGGACGGTCACGTCGTCGAGATCGATCAGGATGCCGTCGTCTCGCGCGACACGGGCTTCGATGCCCGCGATCGTGCCGCCGTCGACTACGATGTCGCGGTCCCGCGTGTAGTCTGCGCCGATCCCGTCGTAGATACGTTCGGCACGGATGATGAGGCGCCCCTCGGGCTCCGGCGTGGCGGGCAATTCGCGAATGCGGGTGTCACCGGCCTCGAATCCGCTGGCGGCGCCGACGTTTGCAATGAAGGGCAAGGTACGCGACGACCAGGAGCCGAAGCGCCGCAACCGCACCACCCCGTCGGCGGTATAGACCATCTGTTCGCGATCGAGCCACGCGACCGGCGCGAGGAAGAAGTCCTCGTTGTGCATCAACGTGCGCGTCAGTCGCGGTTCGGACAGGATGGTCATGTTGACCTGCCAGCCGCCGAAACTTTCCTGCAGCCAGGTCACAAGGCTGCCGTCGGGCCGCCATGATGGCGCCCGGATAGCTTCCGCGCCCGAGGCGAGAACCTCCGCGGCATGACCGCGCTGCAGCAACACCAGCGAGTGGACGCCGTCCTGCTCGTGCACGTAGAGCAGGTGCTGGCCGTTGGCCGACCAGGCAGGCTCGCGTTCGTCACCGGGCTCCTCGGTCAGGCGCCAGCTGAGTCCCGTTTCCACGTCGGTTTCCCAGATATCGAAACCGGTCGCGCCGCGCGCCGACGAAAAGACGATGCGGGTTCCGTCCGGGTGCCAGTCGGCCTGGCGGTCCGCGAATTCGTCGCTGCCGATGGCGCTGGTCACGCCCGCAGCCAGGTCGAGCAAGCGGAGTCCGGGCCGCTCGTCCCGGTTGACTTCGAAGACGAGCCGGTTGCCGTCCGGTGACCAGCGCGGCGCCCGCGCGGCACTTTCGCCGCTCGCGATCGGGCTCGCGGCGCCGCCGCCGGTGGGCACGACCCAGAGAGAGCCCAGGAGGTCGATGGCCACGCGGCCGTCCGGCGCGACGTCGGCGCTGATATTCGTGCCTTCATTGAGATATACGTCGGCCGCCGTGTGCCGGCACGCCATTGCGACGAGCAATATGAGGACCCTGCGATCAGCTCGCACAGTCGACCTTGAGGCTCTCGATTTCCCCGTCGTCCGCGTCGATGGTCACCTGCATAGGGCGGCAGCAGACCTGGCAATCCTCGACATACGACTGCGCGCCGGCGGACGCATCGACCAGCAGGGTGATCGCTTCGCCGCAGAACGGGCAGGACACGTCGTGTTCCGTGAGGTAACGGTGCATCGTTTGGCTCGTCAGGGTTGCAGACGGATGCCCGACCAGGGACCCGGTTCGAAGGCGTGTTCGCCCGCGGGCTCCAGGCTTCGTGTCCATGCGGCTCGCTCGTGTATCCGGTCCGCACCCTCGATCCATAGTTCGATGCGGTGAGGCCAGACGCGAATACCGCCCCAGTGTGGCGGCCGCGGGATCTCCGGCAGGTCGCCCGATTTCAGTGAGCTGAGGTCGTCCGACACGTCGACGCCCAGCGTCGCCGCGCGCTCGCGGATCTGGCGGAACAGAGCCGCCCGCGATTCCAGGGGGGCACTCTGGTCGCTGCCCCAGGCACCGAGGCGGCTGCCCCAGTCCCGGGTGGCGAAATAGGCATCGCTTTCCGTCGCCGGCGAGCGGACCGCGAGGCCCTGCATGCGGACCTGCCGCCCGAAGGCGTCCCAGTGGAAGGTGAGGGCGACCTGCGGATTGGCCGACAGCTGGGCGACCTTCTTCGATTTGTAGTTCGTATAGAACACCAGGTAACCGGGATCGCACACGAAGGACTTGCACAGCACCACGCGTGCGGATGGCTCGCCGTTGCCGCCCACGGTCGAAAGCGTCATCGCATTGGTGTTGCGCTGCACCGCGTTGTCGCCGGCGTGCACGAGCCACGCGTGCGCCCAGTCCAGCGGGTGATCCGGCAGAACCTCGGGCAACACCGGCGCCATGTACGTATCGCTCACCGCACTCTTCCGTGGCAGGGGTCCGGACGGCGTCCGGCGGCCGCATCCGCCGAATCAGTAGTGAATCACCGACCGGATGCTCTTGCCCTCATGCATCAGGTCGAACGCCCGGTTGATATCGTCCAACGGCATCGTAAAAGTGATGAACTCGTCGATCTTGATCGCGCCGTCCATGTACTGCTCCACCATTCCGGGCAGCTGCGACCGGCCTTTGCAGCCGCCGAACGCAGTACCGCGCCATACCCGGCCGGTAACGAGCTGGAACGGCCGGGTCGAAATTTCCTGGCCGGCACCGGCGACGCCGACGATGACGGACTCGCCCCAGCCCTTGTGGCAGCACTCGAGCGCGGCACGCATCAGCTTGACGTTGCCGACGCACTCGAAAGAGTAATCGACACCACCGCCCGAGAGTTCGACCAGCACTTCCTGGATCGGCCGATCGTAGTCCTTGGGATTGATCGTATCGGTTGCCCCGAGCTGGCGGGCGAACTCGAACTTGTCCGGATTGATGTCGATCGCAAGTATGCGGCCGGCTTTCGCCATCACGGCTCCCTGAATCGCGCTCAGGCCGACGCCGCCCAGCCCGAACACTGCCACCGTGGCGCCGGGTTCGACTTTGGCGGTATTCAGCACGGCGCCGATGCCGGTGGTGATGCCGCAACCCAGCAGACAGACTTTTTCGAGCGGGGCATCCTCGCTGATCTTCGCGACCGCAATCTCCGGCAGCACCGTGTATTCGCTGAAGGTCGACGTGCCCATGAAGTGATACACCGGCTTGCCGCCGATGCTGAAACGAGACGTGCCATCCGGCATCAGTCCCTTGCCTTGAGTCGCCCGGATCGCCTGGCACAGATTGGTCTTGCCGGAGGTGCAGAAACTGCATTCGCCGCATTCGGGCGTATACAGCGGAATGACGTGGTCACCCGGCTTGACAGAGCGAACGCCCGCTCCCACTTCCTCGACGATTGCGCCGCCTTCGTGCCCGAGAACGGACGGGAACAGGCCTTCCGGGTCGTCGCCGGACAGCGTGAAGGCATCCGTATGGCAGACGCCGGACGCGACGTTGCGGATCAGGACCTCGCCCTTCCGGGGTCCGTCGAGGTCGAGCATTTCGATTTCCAGCGGTTTGCCTGCTTCCCAGGCGACGGCGGCGCGCGTTTTCATGGCTTGTCGATCTCAGCAGGGCGTAGTCGATCGGGCCCCGAATACTGGCATGAAGACTTCAGGCCAACAACCGGCTGCTTGCCGAGCCGCAACCGAGGCGGTAAAAGACCGGCTTTCCCGTGCGAAGCCCCGATGAGCCCGGCATGAGCCTGAAAAACCTCAGAGACAGCCTGTCCGACGTGGACCGGCGCATCGTCGATCTGATCGCGGAGCGCCAGCGCATCGTGGCGGATATCGGCCGCAACAAACGCGAGGAAGGGGCGGCCACCCGCGACTACGCCCGGGAAAAGGAGGTCCTCGACCTGGCGCGCTCGCGGGCCCGGGAACTCGCGGTAGACCCGGACCTCGCGGAACGCATCCTGCGCCAGCTGATCCTGTCGTCGCTAGCCAGCCAGGAACGCGATCGGGTGGTTGCCGAGGCTCGCGGCGACGGGCGCCGCGCGCTGATCATCGGCGGCGCGGGCAAGATGGGCGGCTGGTTCGTCGATTTCTTCGCATCCCAGGGCTTCGAAACGACGATCGCGGATCCAGGTGTGACAAACGGGCCGGGGCGCTTCGCCAGCTGGGCGAAGGCGGGAGTCGACTTCGACGTCGTCGTGGTTGCCACGCCGCTCGCGGTATCCGGCCGGATTCTCGCCGAACTCGCCGCGTTGAAGCCCCCGGGGCTCGTCTTCGATATCGGCTCGCTGAAGACGCCGTTGCTGGACGGTCTGTTCGAACTGCGCGACGCTGGCTGCAAGGTGACTTCGCTGCACCCGATGTTCGGGCCCGACACGCGCTTGCTCTCCGGTCGGCACCTGATCTTCTGCGACGTCGGCAACGCCGCGGCGACCGCCGCGGCCAAGGAGTTGTTCGGTGCGACCATGGCCGAGCAGATCGACATGAGCTTGGAGGATCACGATCGCCTGATTGCCTATGTGCTCGGCCTCTCGCATGCACTGAACATTGCATTCTTCACGGCGCTCGCCGAAAGCGGCGAGGCGGCGCCGAAGCTGGCCCGCATGTCCTCGACGACCTTCGATTCGCAGCTGCTCGTGTCCAGCGCCGTCGCACGCGACAACCCGCACCTGTACTTCGAAATCCAGCGCCTGAACCGCTTCGGTCTCGGGCCACTGGATGCTTTGCTCGATGCCGCGGGCCGTTTGCGCGAGCTGGTCGCCGCTGGCGACGAACAGGGCTTCGTGAACATGATGGAGCGCGGCCGCAAGTATCTCGCACAGCGAGATTGAACTCCGTGACCCGGAGTGCGCAGCGCCTGCGCGACGGCGCACGGCGATTCTGGTAAAAGAATCGATCATCGGGGGAAGGGATTCTGACGAATGCGGATTACCGACGATATTCGCCGCCAGCTGGAATCGAAGGAGCACGAGCTCCGCCTGCTGCGTGACGAAGTCGCCCGCAACAACAACAAGTTGCGCCGTTCGCAGCAACGCGAAATGCGGCTGCTGCAGGCGGATGACATGCCGTCCCTGTTTCGCGAGCTGACCGAGGGCATGCGCCTGAGCTACGGCTTGCAGCAGGTGAGTTTGGTCCTCTGCGATCCGGACCATGACATTCGGCACCTGCTGCTGGCCGCGGGCACGCCGGCCGATCCGCTCGCCGATGTGCGTTTCGTGGAGACGCTCGTCGGTCTTGCGCCCCAGTACGTGCACCTGCGTCGCCCATGGCTCGGGCCGTACCTGGTCTGCGACCACCAGCTAGTCCTGCCGTCAGCAGGCCTCGCGAGCATCGCCATCCTGCCCCTCGAGCACCGGGGCAAGCTGATCGGCAGCCTCAATTTCGGCAGCAACGACGCGAACCGATACACGCCGCGACATGCCAGTGATTTTCTTGCCCATCTCGGCGTGATTGCGTCGTACTGCATCGAGAACGTCGTCAACAGGGCCCGGCTCCTGCGATCCGGGTTCACCGACGTGCTCACGGGCTGGCACAACCGCCGCTACCTGCAGGTGCGGCTCAGGGAAGAGCTGGCACGGGCGAGCCGCGACGGCACCCGGCTTGTCTGTCTCATGCTCGATATCGACCATTTCAAGTCGATCAACGACACCTGGGGTCATGCGGCGGGTGACGCCGTACTGCGCGAATTCGCCCAGCGCATTGAAGGGCAGGTACGGGCGAGTGATGTCGCGGCGCGTTTCGGCGGCGAGGAATTCGTCGTGCTGTTGCCCGCCACCGGGACCGCCGACGGCGTACGCCTGGCTGAACGCGTCCGTGCGGCCGTTGCCGCGACGCCGTTCGATTTACCATCCGGCGGGCCTGTGCCGGTCACAGTGTCGATCGGAATTTCCGCGGCCTCGCCGGCGCCGCACTCGAAGGACCTGAAAACGATGGGCGAGTCATTGCTCGCAAGGGCCGACGTCGCCTTGTACAACGCCAAGTCCGAGGGTCGCGACCGCGTGATCGTCGAGAAGGCAACATGATGTCGGTGCGACTTTGCACGCTCGCGGCCGTGATGCTGACCCGCGGCTGCGACGGACGGCCGCAGCCATCCGAAGTCATGGAATCGCCGGGCACGCCGCCGCTGGTCGCCGTCGTGCCGGCAGAACTCGAGAGCCTTCTGGGGCCGGTGTTCGCAGCCTGGGAGAAGGGAGCGGGTGCGAGTGTCTTCGTCGTCTATCGCGACGGCGCCGACGCGCACGGCCCGGGTGGCGATGCCGATCTCCTGGTGCTCGCCGATGTCGAGGCCGCGACCCGCGCAGCGGACGACGGACTCCTGCGGCCGCTGCCCGAAACGATCGCAGGCGCCCCGGTGCCCGCACGGCTGCGCGACCCCGGCGGAGCGTGGCTTGCCCTGACCTGGCGACCGGTCGTCATCGCCTACGACGTCCGCGACCCCGGCGCGAATGCGCTGCTCGACTACGCAGGGCTCGGGGCCGCGAAGCTCAACGGGCGAACCTGTCTCCTGTCGTTCGCCTTGCCGGGCGGCGAAGAACTGCTTGCCGAACTGATCCGCCAACACGGCGTACGGCCGGCCGAACGAATCGTACGCGGCTGGCTGGCGAACCTGGCCAATCCGGTTTTCTCGTCGGAGGCCGGGCTGCTCGAGGCAATCAGCGCCGGGCGCTGCGCAGCAGGCATGCTGGTCCGGCCCCCGGACGACGCCGGCGACACTCGGACGGTCCGATACCGCACGCCCGCAATGCCCGCCGGCACGCTGATCGCAGCCGGCATCGCGCGTCACGCGAATCGCCCGGAAGCCGCCGGCGAACTCCTCGAATGGCTGGCGGCGACTGCGCCATTGCCGGATGCTGCGCGCGCTGTCGCGGAGACCGGCCTGCCGGCCGCCGATGCTGCCGTGACCGGCTGGTTGCACGAGGATGCCCGGAAACTGGCCGAACGCGCGGGCTATCGCTAGAGTTGGCGACAATCACGGATCAATCATCGGTTGCCATGAGCAACGACTGGATCGACGAGGACGGATACCGCGCGAACGTCGGCATCATCCTCACCAACGATGACGGCAAGCTGATGCTGGGCGGGCGCGTCGGGTCGAAGGGTTGGCAGTTCCCGCAAGGTGGCATGCAGGAAGGCGAGTCTGCCGAATCGGCAATGTACCGCGAGCTGGAGGAGGAAGTCGGGCTGACGCCCGACGACGTCGAGCTGCTCGGTGTGACCCGCGATTGGCTGCGCTACCGGCTGCCCGAGCGCTTCATTCGAAAAGACTCCACGCCGCGCTGCATTGGCCAGAAGCAGCGGTGGTTCATGCTCGAACTCCGGACGTCGGCCGACAAGGTTCGCTTCGATCTTGGCGGGATTCCCGAGTTCGATCGCATCCGCTGGGTGAGCTATTGGCGGCCCGTCAACGAGGTCATCTGGTTCAAGCGACGGGTCTATGCGAGTGCACTGCACGAACTGGGGCGCACCGCCTATCCGAAAGGCATGCCGCAGCCGCCGCGCTGGTGGCCCAAGCGCTGGCGTATCGCGCTCGAGCGAGCGGAGCTGGACCTGCCGGAGTCGGATGCGGCCTCCGGCAATGCGGACACGGCCTGGAAAACGGACGGCTGAGCGCTGCTACGGCGCCTTGATCACTGCCAGCAGGACGATCGTGAGCAGGAAGAAGACCGGTATCTCATTGAACCAGCGCAACCATCTCGTGCTCGCGGGTGCCGTCGTCCGTGCCAGCCGCCCGATCCAGGCGTAACAACGCAAGTGATAGACGACGAGGCCGGCGACCAGCGCGACCTTGAGCAGAAACCACGGCCGGTCCAGCAGGGTCGGGTTCGCGAGCAGCATCGCGAGTCCGAATATCGCTGTCAGCACTGCGCCGATGGTCATGATTACGAACAGGCGCTTTTCCATCGTGTGAAAGCGTACGCGGCCGGCAGCGTCCGTGCGCAAATCGACGTGGTAGACGAACAGCCGAGGCAGGTAGAAGAGCCCGGCGAACCAGGTCACCATGAACGCCACGTGCAGGGCCTTCAGGACCAGGTAATAAGGCGCAAGGCCGTTCATAGCGGGCGAGCATAAACGAGCACCGCGCGTCAGGCGAGCGAATGGCGGGGAACGTGACGTGGCGCACTTCTGTTTCCCCAGGTCCGCGCGTAACATAATGCCTCTGTGGGCTCGACGATCAGATCCTGAGCTAAAGTGCCTAAAAAATCAGTGGCTTATAAGATAGGCAGGACGCAGGGCACGCTTGTGCGCATCGTCCTGTTTGCCTTGGTCACCGGCGCTGCATATCTGAGCTTCGAGTTCGGCCGATTGCGTTCCGGCTACGACGTGCTCGAGGCGGCGGACGAGCGCGGCGAACTCGAGGACCACATCGACGCGCTCGAACAGGACAAGCTCGCCCTGAGCGAGCAGATCGCGCTGCTCGAGACGCATCGCAGCATCGACCGAGAAGCGTATGCCGAAGTCGAGAAATCGCTCGAAAAACTGCAGGTGAAGATCCAGGAGCAGCAGGACGCGATCGCATTCTACCGCGGCATCGTTTCCCCGGCCGACGGTAATTCCGGGCTGCGTGTGCAGGATTTCCGTCTGACGCGCGGCGAGCAGGAGCGGGAGTACAATATTCGGCTGGTGCTCGTGCAGGCGATGAAGCACGACCGCAAGGTTTCGGGCGACGTGAGCCTGAGCATTGCCGGCCTGCAGGACGGCGAACAGAAGTCCTACCAGTATCGTGAGTTGCTGCCGACGGACGGGGAATCCCAGTGGGCGTTCTCGTTCCGCTATTTCCAGAATTTCGACAGGCAGGTCGTGTTGCCCGACGGCTTCGAGCCGGAGCGCATCACCGTGGAAGTCGAATCGCGCACGAAATCGATCGAGAGCATCGAGGAAAGCTACGCCTGGCTTTCGAGCCTGGGCTGAATCGTACGCGCCGCCGCGGTGCGGCGCCGCACTGACCGGAGACTGACATGTTGGGCCGAAAGAGACATAAACAGAATGTCGCGAATACGATCGTGGGCATGGGCACCCGCGTCAGCGGCGACTTGCACTTCGCCGGCGGCCTGCACGTCGATGGTGTCGTGCACGGCAATGTTTCCGCGGATCCTGACAGCGAGAGCACCCTGAGCCTCGCCGAGGGCGCGACGATCGACGGTGGCGTCACCGTGCCCTTCGTCCTCCTGGACGGCGTCGTCAAAGGCGACGTCTACGCGAACAAGCGCGTTATTCTGGGATCCACCGCCCGCGTCATTGGCAATGTGTATTACAATCTGATCGAAATGGCGATCGGCGCCGAGATCAACGGCAAGCTCGTTCACCAACCCCAGGGCAAGTCACCGTTGCTCGCGCCGACGGCAAGGCTCGACGAATCGGTGACCCCGCTCCGCAGCAACAAGGGCTGAACGCCGGCAGGATGAGTAAAATGATGGAAACGCAACACTTCGACAATGCACCGCCGCCACCGGTCGTGTTTACCGATGCGGCCGCCGACAAGGTCAGCGAACTCATCCGGGAGGAAGACAACCCGGACCTCAAGTTGCGTGTATTCATTTCCGGAGGCGGTTGTTCCGGCTTTCAATACGGCTTCACCTTCGACGAGAAAGTCGAGGAAGGCGACAGCCTCGTACAAAACCGCGGCGTCACGCTGCTCATTGACCCGATGAGCGTGCAGTACCTCATGGGCGCCGAAATCGACTACACCGAGGATTTGAGAGGCGCGCAGTTCGTAATCCGGAATCCGAACGCAACCACCACGTGCGGGTGCGGACAATCGTTTACTGCCTGAAGGTTGCAGCCTGACGTGAGTTCCGTCGAGCCGCAGGTCATCGCCGCAGTCGACCTTGGTTCCAACAGCTTCCACATGATCGTCGGCGAGCTGCGTCACGGGCAGCTCACGATCATCGACAGGCTGCGCGAGACCGTGCGGCTTGCCGAAGGGCTTTCCGAGGACGGGACGCTGTCGAGAGATGCGCGCAAGCGCGCGCTGGTGTGCCTGTCCCAGTTCGGCGAACGCCTGCATTCCATGCACGCGGAGAGCGTACGTGCGGCCGGCACGAGCACCGTGCGACGCGCGCGAGAGGATTCGACTTTCCTGGGCGAAGCCGAAGCCGCGCTCGGCCACCCCATTGAGGTCATTTCCGGCATTGAGGAGGCCCGCCTCATCTATACGGGCGTCACCCACAGCTTGCCGCCCAACGACGGGCAGCGGCTGGTCATCGACATCGGCGGCGGCAGTACCGAAGTGATACTGGGCGAAGGCGCCAAGCCACTTGCACTGGAAAGCCTGCATCTCGGCTGTGTTTCCATGACCGAGAGATACTTCCCGGGCGGCAGGATCAGCCGCGAAGCCTTTGATCGCGCCCGCGTCGCCGCGCGGCTCGAATTGCGGCCGGTGAAAGCATTCTTTCGCGGCGCCGGCGTATTCGAGGCGATCGGCACGTCGGGCACGATCCTGGCGACGGAGCAGGTAGCGCGCGCATTGCGGCTGCAGGAATCCGGCCAGTTGACGCTGGCTACCGTTGAAGCGCTCATCGCGAAAGTATGTGAGTTCGACGCCGTGGAGCGTCTGGTCCTGAACGAGTTGTCGGAGCGCCGTGCACAGGTCTGGCCAGGGGGCCTCGCGATTCTCGCTGAAATCATGAATGCGTTGCGTATTCCAGCACTGGGAATCTCCGATGGCGCGTTGCGCGAGGGGCTGCTTTACGACCTGCTCGGGCGCCTGCAGCACGAGGACGCGCGCGAGCGCACCGTGCAAGCCATGCAGGCGCGGTACCACGTCGACATGCGGCAGGCGGCGCGGGTCGCAGTCACTGCACAATCCCTGCTCGACCGTTGCGCGCACGCATGGCAGTTGACGTCGGAGCTCGATTCGAAAATGCTCGGCTGGGCGTCCCGCCTGCACGAAATCGGCCTCGACATTTCGCATGACGGCTTTCATCGCCACGGCGCCTACGTTGCGGAAAATGCAGACATGCCTGGCTTTCCGCGCGCGGAACAACGACTGCTCGCGTTCCTGATCGGCAGCCAGCGGCACGAGATCAATACGAGGCAGCGCAAGCAGTTGCCCCGCGCATGGCGCGAGGACGCGTTGCGGCTGGTGATGTTGTTGCGCCTGGCGGTGCTGCTCAACCGCAGCCGCAACGACGTCGTGCTGCCGGACATCGGCATTGTGGTCAGCGATTCCGGGCTGCACTTGAGTTTCGATTCCGAATGGCTGGCCGCCAATCCGCTGACCGCCGCCGACCTGCAGCGGGAACACAAAACTCTGCGCAACGTGGGCTACGAGCTCACTTTCAATTCTGCGCCGGCGAGTAACCGAACTCAGGCCCGGTAAACGGCACCGAGGATCGCGGCGCGACGCGCGCCGGTGACCGAGGGCAGGTTGCCCGGCAGTCCACGAACGTACTGGCGGGCGAGCCAGGCAAAGGCGGCCGCTTCGACCCACGACGGATCGAGGCCTGCTTCACTCGTGGTTCCCAGCCGCACGTCAGGCAAGTGTTCGGCCAGCCGCCGCATGAGATCGACGTTCCTTACGCCGCCACCGCATGCAAACACGCGGCATGTGGCGGGCGCCCAGCGCCGAATCGCCGCAGCGATGCTGCGGGCGCTGATCTCGGCAAGGCTGGCCTGCATGTCTGCCCCGGCCAGCCCCCCTGGCCGCAGCTTGACCAGCCAGTCCAAGTTGAAATACTCGAACCCGGTGCTCTTCGGGGGTGCCTTGTCGAACCAGGGATCGGCCAACGCGCTTGCGACGAATGCCGTGTTTGCGCTGCCGCCGGCTGCCCAGGTACCGCCGTCGTCGAAAGGCAGGCCCAACGCAGCTCGACTCCACGCATCGAGCAGCGTGTTGCCCGGGCCGGTGTCGAAGCCCGTTGTATCGCCTACGGCGGGCAGCACGGTGATGTTCGCGATGCCCCCGATGTTGAGCGTCACACGGTCCTCCGCGGGATCCCGCATCAACCAGGCATGAAACGGCGGCACCAGCGGCGCGCCTTGTCCGCCCAGGGCCACGTCCATGCTGCGAAAGTCCGCTACCGTGTCGATGCCGGTGCCGGCGGCAATGGTTGCGGCATCGCCAATCTGCAGGGTGAAACGGTGCGGCGCATCGGGCCGATGGCGCAGCGTCTGGCCGTGACTGCCAATGGCGCGCACATCCTCTGGAGTGAGACTTGCGGCGGCCAGCACGGCATTGGCCGCGTCCCGAAATGCCTCGCCGACGCGAATATGCAGTGCGCCGAGATCGTCGGATCCCAGGGTGCCGGGGTTTGCCATCGCATCGCGCAGGTCGGCCTGGAGAGTTGGATCGTACGGATGACTGCGGGTTGCAAGCAGGTTCAGGGATGACTCCCCGAATTCGGCAATGACGGCGTCGATGGCGTCGACGCTCGTGCCTGACATCAGACCGATGAAACGTTCGGCCACAGGCGCAAGCCGGGTCAGTTCGTCGCGGCGACCGCAGCAGCGAGTTGCGTACGCTTGAACTGCTCGAGTTCCGCGAGTATCTCCGGTACGGACGAAAGAAAGGCGTCCCGGTACTTGCTTTCGATCGGTTCTGCTTTCGGCAGCGGCACCGTGCGCGGATTGCGATGTACACCGTTCAATCGGTACTCGTAGTGCAGGTGGCTGGCCGTGGCGAGTCCCGTGGCGCCCACGAAGCCGATAGTCTGCCCCTGGCGAACTCGCGTGCCGACGCTGGCCTTCGCCGCAAAACTCGACATATGGGCATACAAGGTCGTGATGTTGCCGCCGTGTTGCAGGATGACAGTGTTACCGTAGCCGCCCTTGACGCCGCGGAATAGGACTTTTCCGTCGCCCGCGGCTTTGATCGGTGTGCCCTTGGGCGCCGCGTAGTCTACGCCGCGGTGAGCGCGGATGGTGTTGAGAATCGGGTGACGCCGATTGGGATTGAAGTTCGAGCTGATCCGCGAGAAGTCCACAGGCGCACGGATGAACGCCTTGCGCACGCTCTCGCCCTCCGGCGTGAAGTAATCGGAATAACCCGTTTCATCGATGAACCGGACGGCACGATAGGTGTCGCCATCGTTGTTGAACTCGGCCGCGATGATTTCGCCGTCGGTGACGTAGGAGCCGTCTTGCCAGATCTCCTCGTACTGGACGAGAAAGTTGTCGCCCTGCCGGATGTCGAGGACGAAATCGACGTCCCACGCAAATATTCCGGCGATATTCATGATCACTTTGTCCGACAGTCCGGCGTCGGCACCAGCCACGAACAAGGACGAATCGATCACGCCATGCGCGATCCGCTTCCTGACCTCGACCGGGCGCTCGATGATAGTCGCTTTGAAGCCCTCTTCGCCATGATCCACTTCCAGCGCCGACGAAAGGCCGAGAATCGAATGCATGCTGACGACATTGCCGTCCTCGTGAACGATTTCGAACTCGTCGCCGGGCTTGATTCTGCGGAAAACTTTCGCCGGTTGCTCGAGCCTCGCAATCGCGGCGAGATGACCGAGATTGAGATTGTGCTTTCGAAAGATCTTGTCCATTGTGTCGCCGCGACCGACCGTAATGTCGATCGTGTGCTGTTCGACGAGCGGTTCGAGGGCCGGCCGCACGTAGGGCAGACGTTCGACCGGTCCTTCGGCAGCGGCCAGTTCGTCGTAATTCAGGTCGGCATCTTCGCTGGCCGAAAGCGCAGGGGTCCGACCGGCTGTGGGATCCGCGTCATCGTCGTCCCACACACTGAGCAGCAACAAGACTGCCATGGGAATACCGAGACCGACGGCAAACCACTGCAGCGCTTTGGATTTCTTGTTCTTCTTGGGAGCAGACGGCTTGTAGTCATGAAGCAATGGACTGGGCCTGCGGTGCACGTCTGGGTCACTTCCTGTTGCGAATGCGGCTACTCTAACCCGTGCTATCGGAGAGGTCAAAGAAAGCTCTTAAAACTCATGGCGTTAACTTCGGTTTGTGGATTTCCGCGAGAATGCTACAGTTCGCACCCTTGACCTTTCGCCGCACGCCCGGCGCCGTTGATGACCGACATCGCCACACAAATCGCCGAACTCGCGCGCGGTGCGGATGAAATTCTGCCTGCCGACGGTCTCGAAGAGCGGCTGAACGATGGTCGACCGTTGATCGTGAAGGCGGGCTTCGACCCAACGGCGCCGGACCTGCACCTCGGACACACCGTGCTCATCAACAAGATGCGCCAGTTTCAGAACTTTGGCCACGAGGTCATATTCCTGATCGGCGACTTCACGGGCATGATCGGTGATCCGTCCGGGAAGAACGCGACACGACCTCCGTTGACGCCCGAGGAAGTAGCCGGGAACGCGAAGACCTACGAGGCGCAGATCTTCAAGATACTGGATCCGGAGAGGACCAGGGTCGAGTTCAATTCAAGCTGGATGGGCAGTATGGGAGCCGATGGCCTCATCCGGCTCGCCTCGCACCACACAGTCGCACGCATGCTCGAACGCGACGATTTTCACAAGCGTTACAGCGGCGGCCAGCCAATCTCGATACATGAGTTCCTGTATCCGATCGTACAGGGATACGATTCGGTGGCGTTGCGCGCCGATGTGGAGCTCGGTGGCACGGACCAGAAATTCAATCTGCTCGTTGGCCGGCAATTGCAGCAGGTTTTCGGCCAGAAGCCGCAGGTCGTGCTGACGACTCCGCTGCTCGAAGGCCTCGACGGCATGCAGAAGATGTCGAAGTCACTCGGCAACTATGTCGGCATCGCGGAGCCGCCCGGCGAGATGTTCGGCAAGCTCCTGTCCATCTCGGATGATCTGATGTGGCGATATTTCGAGGTCCTGAGTTTCCGAACCCTGGGTGAGATTGGCGGTCTCAGGAAGAAAGTCGCAGCGGGACTGAATCCGCGGGACGCCAAGTTCGAGCTCGCAATGGAAATCGTCGAACGCTTTCACGACCGTGGCCGGGCGCTGGCCGCCAGGGATGAGTTCATAGCGCGTTTCCAGCAGGGCGCGATTCCGGAGGACATGCCGCAAGTGACATTGCCGACAGACAACGGGCGGTTGGGGATTGCCCACCTTCTGAAGGGCGCCGGTCTCGTCGGCAGCACGTCGGAAGCGTTTCGGCTGATTGAACAAGGCGCCGTGCGAATCGGCGGCGAGCGCGTCGATGACCGGGGGCTGATGCTTGGCGCCGGTACGACCAACGTCTACCAGGTCGGTCGTCGGCGCTTTGCAAAGGTGAGCCTTACTTGATCCGTATCCTCGCGACAGTATGCCTGGCAATACTCGCGACACCGGCTGCGACTCAAGGAGCGAGCGACGTCGCAGAGCAGGAAGAGGCCGCCCGTATGCAGGCGTTTCAGGATGAGATGAACGCAATCGTCGAGGACCTGAACAGAAATTCCTTTGCCCGGCTCGTCTCCGCAATCGACGCGGATGCGATGCTCGAGCAGATCTACGGCCTGCGACTGATCGACCAGCGCATGAAACGCGATTTCAGCGAGCGCATGGCCGAGCCGGGCCAATTCGAGAACTTCATTCGCAGCCAATACCAGGCGGAGGCGGAGGAAGGCATTCACGCGCGCCTGCTCGTGGTGGAATCGCGCGGAGATCGCGGTCGTGCGGTCGTGCGTTTCGATTTGCCTCTTTTCCAGGCCAATTACTTCGAATACGACCTGCGGCTTGTGGACGGAAATCGGTTGCAGGTGCTCGACTGGACCGATTACGGCTGGGGCCACCGCTTCACCGACTGGATCGGGCTGGCGATGATCGCGCAACAGCCGAACGAGAATGCGGCGCGCAAGCTGGTCGATTTTCCGTCAGTGCAACAGGAGCAACTATTCCAGATCGTGGAAATTCTCAAGTCGACGCGAGACGCCAAGCTCGACCGCTACTGGCAGATCGTCGATACCATGGATGAGCAGATGCGCCGGCAGCGAGTGGTCTGGAAACTCGGATTGGATGCGACCCGGCAGGCACGCAAACGCCGCGACCAGCGCAGGGTTCTGGAGGGAATCGACAAGTACTATCCGCAGGACGTCCTGTTCGCATTGCCGTTACTCGACTACTATTTCCCGGGCCAGCAATACCAGAAGGCCTACGAGGCGCTGGTGCGAGTCCGTGACAAGCTACGTGTCGATGATGCGCTAACGAACGCACGTCTTTCGTCGGCGGAACTCGTATTGAACCAGGTCGACACCGCCCTCGCGTCGGCAAAGAAAGCGACGGAACAGGAACCGGATCTCGAGCTCGGCTGGTGGTCTTTGTTCCGGGCACAGGTAGCGGCCGGAGATCATGCTGCTGCAACCGACGCGCTAAAGACGCTGAACCGCGATTTTGAGTATCAGCTCGACATGGAGACGCTGTCCAAGGACCCGTTCCTGAGGGAGTTCGTCGCGTCCGATGCGTTCCGGGACTGGCAACAAGGCAGTGGCGATCCGAACTGATCACGCTGCGGTCGAAATCGTCGACTTCTCGCAGGAACATGCCGGCGCATTTCGCGACCTCAACGTCGAGTGGCTCGAGCGATTTTTCGCTATCGAGCCTGTCGACGAACGCGTGCTGTCGAATCCCTTCGGCGAAATCATCGCGCACGGTGGCTTTATACTGATGGCACGCCGGTCCGGTGATGTCGTCGGCACGGTCGCCCTCAAGCATCATGGCGACGGAGTTTTCGAATTGACCAAGATGGCCGTGACGCGTCGCAGCCAGGGACAGGGCATCGGACGCCTGTTGCTTGCGGCCGCGATCGACCGATTCGGATTCGCATGCGGAAATCGCCTGTACCTCGAATCGCATTCGAGTCTCGCACCGGCTCTGCGCCTCTACGAATCGCAGGGCTTCCGGCACGCAGTGCCGCCGCGGCCATCGGAGTATCGCCGCGCCGACGTATACATGGTGTACGCCGGGGCGGACGCTGGTCGTACGGACGTCGTCTGAACTAATGTAAGGTTTTGATTCACAGAGCTTTTCAAAAATTGGCGAAGCAAAAGTTGACGACCTCGGTTTCGCCGCTATAATGCGCTGCTCGCTGGGGGCACGGTGTCCACCAGCAGACCTCCAGGACAATACAGATTAGGCCGCAGGGCTGGTCAACAGCCGCGCTCGGCCTGTATACTTGGCGGTCTTCCCCTGCTAAACGTCGGCGCCCGCTGGCGGCCTCGGAGGGGACGTTCTTTAACAACTCAATCAGATAATTTGTGTGGGTGCTTGCGCCCGAGTTTGCCAAGGCAAAATCGAGTGCAAATACCTAACTGAATTCCAAGTAATTTAGCTTAGGGATTTCACTCTAGTTGAAGCTCACAGCTTTAAACTGAAGAGTTTGATCCTGGCTCAGATTGAACGCTGGCGGCATGCCTAACACATGCAAGTCGAACGGCAGCGCGGGAAAGCTTGCTTTCCTGGCGGCGAGTGGCGGACGGGTGAGTAATACTTAGGAATCTGCCCAATAGTGGGGGACAACTCGGGGAAACCCGAGCTAATACCGCATACGACCTACGGGTGAAAGCGGGGGATCTTCGGACCTCGCGCTATTGGATGAGCCTAAGTCGGATTAGCTAGTTGGTAGGGTAAAGGCCTACCAAGGCGACGATCCGTAGCTGGTCTGAGAGGACGATCAGCCACACTGGGACTGAGACACGGCCCAGACTCCTACGGGAGGCAGCAGTGGGGAATATTGGACAATGGGCGAAAGCCTGATCCAGCAATGCCGCGTGTGTGAAGAAGGCCTGCGGGTTGTAAAGCACTTTCAGTAGAGAAGAAAAGCAAAGGGTTAATAACCCTGTGTCTTGACGTAACCTACAGAAGAAGCACCGGCTAACTCCGTGCCAGCAGCCGCGGTAATACGGAGGGTGCAAGCGTTAATCGGAATTACTGGGCGTAAAGCGCGCGTAGGCGGCTTTGTAAGTCGGATGTGAAAGCCCTGGGCTTAACCTGGGAATTGCATTCGATACTGCTTAGCTAGAGTATGGTAGAGGGAAGTGGAATTTCCGGTGTAGCGGTGAAATGCGTAGATATCGGAAGGAACACCAGTGGCGAAGGCGACTTCCTGGGCCAATACTGACGCTGAGGCGCGAAAGCGTGGGGAGCAAACAGGATTAGATACCCTGGTAGTCCACGCCGTAAACGATGAGAACTAGATGTCGGGGGAACTTAGTCTCCCGGTGTCGCAGCTAACGCGTTAAGTTCTCCGCCTGGGGAGTACGCCGGCAACGGTAAAACTCAAAGGAATTGACGGGGACCCGCACAAGCGGTGGAGCATGTGGTTTAATTCGATGCAACGCGAAGAACCTTACCTGCCCTTGACATTGATGGAATCCTGCAGAGATGCGGGAGTGCCTTCGGGCCCTGAAAACAGGTGCTGCATGGCTGTCGTCAGCTCGTGTCGTGAGATGTTGGGTTAAGTCCCGCAACGAGCGCAACCCTTGTCCCTAGTTGCCAGCGCGTAATGGCGGGAACTCTAGGGAGACTGCCGGTGACAAACCGGAGGAAGGTGGGGACGACGTCAAGTCATCATGGCCCTTATGGGCAGGGCTACACACGTGCTACAATGGCGAGTACAAAGGGTTGCCAACCAGCAATGGTGAGCTAATCCCGAAAAGCTTGTCGTAGTCCGAATTGGAGTCTGCAACTCGACTCCATGAAGCCGGAATCGCTAGTAATCGCGAATCAGAATGTCGCGGTGAATACGTTCCCGGGTCTTGTACACACCGCCCGTCACACCATGGAAGTAGGTTGCACCAGAAGTAGGTAGTCTAACCTTCGGGAGGACGCTTACCACGGTGTGGCTTATGACTGGGGTGAAGTCGTAACAAGGTAGCCGTACGGGAACGTGCGGCTGGATCACCTCCTTTAAAGAGTAAACTCAGCCTTCGAAAACGAAGGCGCGAGCGCCCTCACAAGTTATCTGAATCAGTAACTATCCTGGACCCGGTTCGACGATGTTCAGGCAACGCGAAACTTCGGGTCTGTAGCTCAGTTGGTTAGAGCGCACCCCTGATAAGGGTGAGGTCGGAAGTTCGAATCTTCCCAGACCCACCAATTCAGGTACAGGCAGGATTCTGACGATAGAACCAGCCATGGGGCCATAGCTCAGCTGGGAGAGCGCCTGCCTTGCACGCAGGAGGTCGTCGGTTCGATCCCGTCTGGCTCCACCATTTCGCAGGCACATAGTTGCTGATGGATTGAGATTTGTATCGCGTCGAAGGTCGATGCGATGTTGCTCTTTAACAATTTGGATTTCTTTCTGACGAATTGAGCGGGTTTTGACGCAAGTCAAAATTCAATCAAGTTGTCGCATTTGCACATGTCGCAAGACACGGTTCGTCTACGGACGAACAGGATGGCGGACGAGCTGTGAGCACAAAAGGAACACAGCGAGTTTGCGATTCGCCTGGTTCGGTTCTGCCGAGCCAAAGTGTTCGGTGAAGCAATATTCGTAATTTGCGCGAAGGTTTGCGAGCGAACGATGGGATGTACCGTTTGGTGCATGGCCGGAGTGAGTTAGCAACCGACAAAGCGAAGTTCGAATAGGGCGAGCCGGAGCTTTTTGGGTTATATGGTCAAGCGACTAAGCGCACATGGTGGATGCCTAGGCAGTAAGAGGCGATGAAGGACGTAGTAGTCTGCGATAAGCCCCGGTTAGCTGACAAACGAGCTCACCCGGGGATTTCCGAATGGGGAAACCCACTCAGCTTGCTGAGTATCCTGTACTGAATACATAGGTGCAGGAAGCGAACGCGGTGAACTGAAACATCTAAGTAGCCGTAGGAACAGAAATCAACCGAGATTCCCTGAGTAGTGGCGAGCGAAAGGGGACCAGCCCAGTTGCCATCAATCAAACAACTCTAGTAGAACGTTCTGGAAAGTTCGGCCATAGACGGTGATAGCCCCGTATACGAAAGACGAGTTTGAGGAGCAACGAAGAGTAGGGCGGGGCACGAGAAACCCTGTCTGAACATGGGGGGACCATCCTCCAAGGCTAAATACTCCTTACTGACCGATAGTGAACAAGTACCGTGAGGGAAAGGCGAAAAGAACCCCGGAGAGGGGAGTGAAATAGAACCTGAAACCGTGTGCGTACAAGCAGTGGGAGCCTGGCTTCGGCCGGGTGACTGCGTACCTTTTGTATAATGGGTCAGCGAGTTGTTTTCAGTTGCGAGCTTAACCAATTAGGGAAGGCGTAGGGAAACCGAGTCTGAATAGGGCGATTTAGTAGCTGGGAGCAGACCCGAAACCGGACGATCTATCCATGTCCAGGGTGAAGGCAGGGTAATACCTGCTGGAGGCCCGAACCGGGAACTGTTGAAAAAGTTTCGGATGAGGTGTGGATAGGAGTGAAAGGCTAATCAAGTCCGGAGATAGCTGGTTCTCCTCGAAAGCTATTTAGGTAGTGCCTCGTGTATAACTCCGGGGGGTAGAGCACTGTTTCGGCTAGGGGGCCATCCCGGCTTACCAACCCGATGCAAACTCCGAATACCCGGAAGTTCAATCACGGGAGACACACGGCGGGTGCTAACGTCCGTCGTGAAGAGGGAAACAACCCAGACCGCCAGCTAAGGTCCCAAAGTTACAGCTAAGTGGGAAACGAAGTGGGAAGGCATAGACAGCCAGGAAGTTGGCTTAGAAGCAGCCATCCTTTAAAGAAAGCGTAATAGCTCACTGGTCTAGTCGGCCCGCGCGGAAGATTCAACGGGGCTCAAGCTGTACACCGAAGCTGCGGATGCAGTGTCCTTCGGGGCATTGCATGGTAGAGGAGCGTTCTGTAAGCCTGTGAATGCGTGTCGTGAGTCACGCTGGAGGTATCAGAAGTGCGAATGCTGACATGAGTAACGATAATGCAGGTGAAAAACCTGCACGCCGAAAACCCAAGGGTTCCTGCGCAACGCTAATCGGCGCAGGGTGAGTCGGCCCCTAAGGCGAGACCGAAAGGTGTAGTCGATGGGAAACTGGTTAATATTCCAGTACTTCGCGTTACTGCGATGGAGGGACGGAGAAGGCTAGATCTACCGGGTGTTGGTTGTCCCGGAGAAAGTACGTAGGCAGAGGGCTTAGGCAAATCCGGGCTCTCAATGTCGAGATACGAGACTACCGGTCTTTGTACCGGGAAGTGGTCGATGCCATGCTTCCAGGAAAATCTTCTAAGCTTCAGGTAACGCGAAACCGTACCGTAAACCGACACAGGTGGGTGGGGAGAGAATCCTCAGGCGCTTGAGAAAACTCTGGTGAAGGAACTAGGCAAATTGGTACCGTAACTTCGGGAGAAGGTACGCCCTTGCTGGTGACGAGACTTGCTCTCCGAGCCGGTGGGGGTTGCAGTGACCAGGTGGCTGCGACTGTTTATTAAAAACACAGCACTCTGCAAACACGAAAGTGGACGTATAGGGTGTGACGCCTGCCCGGTGCCGGAAGGTTAATTGATGGGGTTAGCCCTCGGGCGAAGCTCTTGATCGAAGCCCCGGTAAACGGCGGCCGTAACTATAACGGTCCTAAGGTAGCGAAATTCCTTGTCGGGTAAGTTCCGACCTGCACGAATGGCGTAACGATGGCCACACTGTCTCCACCAGAGACTCAGTGAAATTGAAATCGCTGTGAAGATGCAGCGTACCCGCGGCAAGACGGAAAGACCCCGTGCACCTTTACTATAGCTTTACACTGAATTTTGAACATGCCTGTGTAGGATAGGTGGGAGGCTTTGAAGCGTGGACGCTAGTCTGCGTGGAGCCAACCTTGAAATACCACCCTGGCATGTTCGGAGTT
Source organism: uncultured Pseudomonadota bacterium (assembly GCA_963770585.1). GTDB lineage: Bacteria > Pseudomonadota > Gammaproteobacteria > Steroidobacterales > Woeseiaceae > UBA1847. Next base: position 218,243 of record CAVYQH010000002.1, read on the forward strand.
CTAACCTAGGTCCGTGATCCGGACCGGGGACCGTGTATGGTGGGTAGTTTGACTGGGGCGGTCTCCTCCCAAAGAGTAACGGAGGAGCACAAAGGTACTCTCAGTACGGTCGGACATCGTACGTTGCGTGTAAAGGCATAAGAGTGCTTGACTGCGAGACAGACACGTCGAGCAGGGGCGAAAGCCGGTCTTAGTGATCCGGTGGTTCTGTATGGAAGGGCCATCGCTCAACGGATAAAAGGTACGCCGGGGATAACAGGCTGATTCCTCCCAAGAGTCCACATCGACGGAGGAGTTTGGCACCTCGATGTCGGCTCATCACATCCTGGGGCTGTAGCAGGTCCCAAGGGTATGGCTGTTCGCCATTTAAAGTGGTACGCGAGCTGGGTTTAGAACGTCGTGAGACAGTTCGGTCCCTATCTGCCGTGGGCGTTGGAAATTTGAGAAGAGCTGCTCCTAGTACGAGAGGACCGGAGTGGACGTACCTCTGGTGTTCCGGTTGTCACGCCAGTGGCATTGCCGGGTAGCTATGTACGGACGGGATAACCGCTGAAAGCATCTAAGCGGGAAGCCCCCTTCAAGATTAGATTTCCCCGGACCCTCGAGGTCCCTGAAGAGCCCTCGAAGACTACGAGGTTGATAGGCTGGGTGTGGAAGTCCAGTAATGGATGTAGCTAACCAGTACTAATTGCTCGTGCGGCTTGGTCATATAACACCAAAACGCTTTTGCGACATGTTACAAACGCGACAACGCGTCAGAGAGATTTCCAGATTGTTGAACCGGTTTGCCTGGCGGCCATAGCGAGCGGGAACCACCCGATCCCATTCCGAACTCGGAAGTGAAAACGCTCAGCGCCGATGGTAGTGTGGGGTTTCCCCATGTGAGAGTAGGACACCGCCAGGCTCTAATTTGAAAAAGCCGCAGCTCGATGAGCTGCGGCTTTTTTGTTTTGAAGAGCCCACCTCCGGGACGACTCGAGATCAGAATCGAAACGTGACGCCGGCGAACGTCTGCATCTGCCAGAGCACCGTGCCCTCCAGATGGAACGAGCAGGCGGCACCGCCGGCAGAAACACAAAAAATACTGGATTCGGAGTCCACGATCGTACCGATGCCGCGAGCTTCGAGGCGCAAGCCCCATCGACGATCGGCGAAGAACTGCAAGCCGGTGCCGATCGAGAAGGACCAGAAGGTGTCGCTTTCGAGTCCCGTAGACTTGGGGTTGACATAGGTACCGCCGATTCCGGCGACGATGTATGGGCGAATCGAATCACCCTCAAATCGATACGTGCCGCCCAACTGAAAAATGTCGAATTCGACATCGGTATCGGCGCCGAGACCGGGAACCGCGGACGTATCGGCAGCGGTCGACTGGTGTGCGTAAAACACTTCCCATTGGGTGACCGCGGTGTCCCGCCCGTTGAGTATCAGCCCAAAAGTCCCGCCGTCATCGACGTTCACACTCGCATCCGTTTCGTCGGCCTCGAATTCGCCATTGAAGCCATAGCCTGCGAACGGGGTCACTTCGATGTCAGGTTCCGGTTTCCTCTGACCAAGCGCGGTCGCCGGCATGCCGAGCACCAATGCCAGCAAGACCATAGACCGGCAATGCCGCCGCAAACCTGCGGCCCGTGACGATCGCCGGGCAACGTTCCCGATACTGCTATGCATGCTCCACTCCTTGTCGCTGGCCAGGTCGGGCGAGGCTCCCGAAATGCCGCGATCCCATGTCCGCGGCGCCCTGCGCGATCTTGCCGTTGAAAGGCTGCAAAGTCACTTCGCCTCCGACATTCCGGCGAATCCGCCGTCCGAGCACCACGGAAACCCCTGCCGCGTGGATGCCGGCGATGACCCACGACCCCGATGCATTACCGCAACACCGCCGCAGAGCCCGGCCTGCTCATTTTCGACCTTTTCAGCCACTTTTTGCCTGCTCTGGTTTGACAGAATGCCCACAGCTGATCGCCTGTAGCTCGTGTACCACAGCAAAATGCCGGCTTTTTTGACGGTTCCGCAGGTTCTGCCCGCGTCTGCCGACCCAAAAAATGACCACAGCTCGAGCCGCGTCGACTGCCATTCAAGCTAGACGCCGGTGCCGCTGGCCCGGCACGTCGGCAATTTGTACACATTCGCCGGGACACTGGCCGCTGTTGGTTCCGTCGAATTGAAAATTCAAATACTTGGGAGCGGTGGCAGATTTCTTGCAACGGGGTAAGGGCGTGGCGGCCCTCTGGGAACGTGGCCGGCGCAGTACGAGGAAGGTACTCAGGCAATCACTCGCCATGCGGCAGGGACCGCCGTCAGCTAACCAAAGGAAACCTCTGTGACACTTTCGATTCCGTCTCTCCGGGACTCGGTCCCGGGTCTGCTGTGGGCGCTATTTGCGACGGCACTCGTCGCTCTCAGCGTAAGAGCAAATGCGCAGGTATCGTTCGAAGACGTTTCCGAGCAAGCGGGATTTTCCGGCTTCACCGAGAGCTGGGGCGCCTCGATCGGAGACATGAACGGCGATAACTGCCTCGACATTTTCGTGCAGGGTCACCGCGACTACCCGCGCGTCTATCGCAATACCTGCACCGGTGTCTTCGAGGACATCGCGTACGAGATGGACGACGGCCGGTGGATCGCCCAGCCGACCGACGACAAACACGGCGTGTCCTTCGGCGACTTCGACAACGACGGCGACGAAGACATTTTCATGGGCGTCAGCGTCACCGGTGATGCCCAGTTTTGGGTTAACCAGGGGAACGGCGCGTTCATCGAGAACGCCAACTTCCTGGGCGTACGCAGCGACTTTGCCGCGCGTGTCGCGGGCTTCGTCGACTTCACACACGACGGCAAGCTGGACGTGTTCCAGATGGGCCTCTCCCCGGGCAACTGGTTTCGCTTCCAGAACTCGCAGGGCCGCTACTCGACGCAGTCCGGAACCGGCCAGGGCTGCGTCAACGGCGACATCAACTACGTCCATTTCATGGACATCAACGACGACGGCCGGCTGGAGATCATCTGCGTGGAACGTGGCGTGTGGCCCAACCTCGCGTACGACTACGGCAGCATCCCCTTCGCCGACGTCACGGCCACCTTACCGGCGCTCGGCAACGTCAACTCGACGATTATCGGCGATTTCGACCGCAACCTGCGCTACGACGTGCTCATGATCCGGGGCGCCACGCGGCCGACGGGCGCCGCGTTCGAGAACAACACGCGGGTGGAAGGCTGGATCGCGCGCGACGACGGCGACCCGGCGAACTACGGTTTCGCTATCCAGACGACCGGCTCCATCACGATGACCGTCTGGAACCGTGAGCTCAGCAGGAATTCCCCGCCCTACGTGGTCAACATCGCGCCCGGCACCTCCGGCTGTACGGGGAGCGCGAATGACGACTGGCGCGCGTGCATGACCTACAACGGCAGCCAGAACCGTTACGAAGTGAACCTGCCCAACGAAGGACAGGCCTACGTCATCGCGCAGTCTACGCAGGCGATCACGAACCTGACGCACATCGCGCTGAACAACCGCGACAATCCGATCGCACCGCGGCTGTACATGAACACGGCATCCGGGTGGAACTACACTCCCGCCGGCCTGAACGTACCCGTCAACTGCGGCGGCGGCGCGGCTGGCGACTTCGACAACGACATGGACGTCGACATCTATCTCACCTGCGGACGCGGCGCCGAGAACATCCCGAACCGTATGTTCCTGAACAACGGCAACGGCAACTTCACGCAACAGGGAGGTAACACCGGTGCTCAGGGTCCGCTGGGCGTCGGCTTCGATGTCGGCGTGGCGGAAGGCGCGGTATTCGGGGACTACGATCTCGACGGCTTCCTCGACCTGTTCGTCACCAACGGCCTGCTTTACTACCCCTTCGGGAAGGGCGGGCCGGACATTCTGTTGCACAACCTCGGCAATTCGAATCATTGGCTCCAGATCAAGCTACAGGGCGTCGCTTCGAATCGCGACGGCATGGGTGCGAAGGTCTATGTAACGGCCGGCGGCGTGACCCAGCTGCGCGAGCAGGACGGCGGCTACACGCGCTGGGCCCAGAACCAGCAATGGCTGCATTTCGGCCTAGCCGGCAATACGACTGCGAACGTTCAGGTCCGATGGCCGTCCGGGCACGTTGACAACTTCAACGGCGTCGCCGCGGACCGCCTGTTCGTCGCGACCGAGGGCGGCAACATCGCCCCGTTGACCTACGGTCTGCCCGTTTTCACGACTTTGCTGCCCGGCGACGAATGCGGCGAACCACCGTACGACCTGAATTTCGGTCCGGCTACGTTCCTCTGGAAGGACTGCGGCACCGATACTTGGCATTTCCGGGCCAAGGGCGGCCGCTCCGACACGGCGCTGCGCACGCAGGGGACCATCACCGGCAATTCGCCCTTCAGCGGTGTCTCCGGCGTCGGCCTCGCTGGCGGCGATTCCGTCAATACCAGTCCCGCCACGCGCATCAACTTGAACGTCGGCGTGACGTTCACGCAGGACAAGGGCTTCGATTTCAGCACGACCGGCCAGAATTCGGCCTGTGTCGATTTCACCCGGCAGGACATCCGGCACTTCATCGTCGGCGCGAGCGGCAAGCGCATCACGAAACCCATCGATCTGATCACGCTCATCGGCTGCGGGGAGGAACCTCCGGTCGACCTGAGCATCGCCGACGCATCGGCCAGCGAGGACACGGGTTCGCTGACCTTCATCGTCTCCCTGGCACAACCAACCGCCGCGGACGTGACGTTCCTGGCGGCGACTTCGGACGGCACGGCCAGGGTCTCGGGCAATGATTACACCTCGTTGATTTCCTCGCCCTTTACGATTCCGGCGGGCAGCCTGTCCGTGGCGGTACCCGTGCAGGTCGGCGTCGATGCCGCGGCGGAACCGGATGAAACCTTGTTGCTGAACATTTCGAGTATCAGCAGCAACGCGCGTCCGGTTGACATCTCGGCGGCCGGTACGATCATCAACGACGACGGTCCGCTTCCGGTACTGACGATCGCCGATGCATCAGCCTTCGAGGACACGGGTGCGATCAATGTCACGGTGTCACTCAACAAGGTCGCCGCCGACGCCACGCCGTTCACCGTCAATACGCAGGGACAGACGGCGACTTTCTCGTCCGGGGACTACTCGGCAATCATCAACCAGCCGTACTCCATTCCGGCCGGCAGCCTCGCGACGACGATCACGGTCGTGCTCGGCGTCGACCTCCTGGTCGAAGCCAACGAAACGCTGCTGGTCAACCTGTCGAACGTGGGCAGCAACGTCACGCTGGGTGACGGGTCGGCCGTGGCGACGATACTGAACGACGACACGGGCGTTCCGAACCTCTCTATCGCAGACGCGTCGGCCAACGAGAACAGCGGGACTTTGAGCTTCACGGTCAGCCTGAACCAGACCTCGGCTTCCAACGTGACCTTCACCGCCACGACGGCCAATGGCACGGCGACCGTGGCCAACGGAGACTACACGGCGCTTGCTGGCCAACCGGGCAACATTACAGCCGGCAGCCTCTCGACCACCGTGGTCGTCCCGCTCGGCGCCGACGGCGCCGTCGAGCCCGATGAGACGTTCACGGTGACGCTGTCCAACGTCAGCGCCAACGCGAACGTAATCGACGGCACCGCTACGGGTACGATTCGGAATGACGATGCCACGCCGCCGGATCTCACCATCGCGGATGATTCCGCGGACGAAGACGACGGCACGCTGAGCTTCACGGTCAGCCTGAACCAGACCTCGGCTTCCAACGTGACCTTCACCGCCACGACGGCGGATGACACGGCCACTGCCGCGGACGGCGACTACACGCCGCTCGCTTCGCAGCCGGCTACTATTCCGGCCGGCAGTCTCTCGACGACGGTCGTCGTCACGCTCGGCGCAGACGGTGACGAGGAGGCGGACGAGACCTTTACTGTCTCGCTGGCCGGAGTCGCCAACGCCAACGTCGTGGACGGCACCGCCACGGGCACCATCTTGAACGATGATGTCGACGGTCCAGTCACGGTGGACGTCGAAACGTGGCTGGGGCATGCGGGCCCGGTGACGACCGCTGGCAACCGTATCACCTACCTGGGTCCGAGCACGGGCTGGAACAGCACCGTCTATTCGACGCCGCTGGCCGATCTGGGCTTCACGAACGATTATGAGGTGCGCTTCGAGATTCAGGGCAACCAGGCCGGCACGCTCTGGGTCGCCGGGCTCGGCGTGACTGAAGGCGGCGCGGACTTCCGCGACGTCGACTACGGCGTCCGCGGATCGAACGGCCAGATGGCGGTCTATGAAAATGGCACCTGGCAGACGAACGGTCCGGCGCTGGCGAGTGGCGATGTCGTATCGATCTTCGTGAGCGATGGCACGATTGAGTACCGGCGCAACGGAGCCATGGTCTACTCGAGTACTTTCGCGGGCAGCCCGGCCTTCTATGTCGACACGGCCTTCAAGAGCGGTACGGTCGTGCTCGACGTGACTGTCTTCGGCGAAAATGGCGGTCCCGTCGATCCGCCTTCGAGCCAGCCCATTGTCAATTGGCTAAATCAGGCCGGTGGTGTTTCGTCGACCTCGAACAATCTCTCGCACACCGGTACGCCGAACAGCTGGACGAACACCATCAACTCGGTGGCGCTGTCCTCGATGGGTGCGGCCGGCTCTTATACCGTGAGCTGGACGGTCACCTCGAACCCGGCCGGCACGACGTGGGTCGTGGGCATTGGTGTGAATGAAACCGGGCCGGAAATCACGGACATCGAGTTCGGACTGCGCTCCTCGGCCGGCACGCTCAACGCACGCCAGGGAGGTACCTGGCTAGCCAACGGTGGTGCTATGGCGGTCGGCGACACCGTGGCTATCCGGGTTACCGGCACCTTGCTCGAGTACCAGCGGAACGGTGTCACCTTCGCATCGGCAACCATCGCCGGCACGGAGGACTTCTATATCGACACCGCGTTCAAGAACGGCGCGATTCAGCTTGGAAACTTCACGCTGTTGACGCAGTAACCCGCAGCACGCCGGAACAAAACAGCCGGAACGGGTGTCGACCCGTTCCGGCTTTTTCTTGCCTTTAGAATGGCGGCTTCAGGCCGTCAGAAGCGCAACCCTGCGTCGATCCATATGCGCTTCTCGCCGGCCCCGATATCCGTGCACTGGACATTGCCGCTTGCGTCCGCATTGCTGTCCTTCGCAATATCGCTGCCTGCCCGAGGCTGCGTGAAAGTTGCCCCGCTCGGCGCCACGAAGCGCAACATGTAGCTGCCGGCCGCCAGCCCGTCGAACGAGAAGGTGCCGTTGCTGCGCGTATTCGTATCGTCGATCAGCACTCCATTGCATCTGCGGAGCTGCACACGGACGTTGCCGACACCCGGTTCGGTGCCGTTTTGGATGCCGTCGCGGTTCCTGTCGTCCCAGACGTAGTCGCCGATGCTGGCATTCCCGGAACCACTCGCTGAGGGTACGAAGCCGGCGTCGACACCGGGGCGCTCCGGCGTCCCGGACGAGATAGACGTACAGGCGGTGAGCCCGGTTGCCGGATTAGCATCACTGTTGGTGGCGACATTTCCTACCTGGTACGGACTGTAGTTCGCGCCACTGGGTTTGACGAACTCGACCTGGTAGTTGCCGACGTCGAGATTCTCGAATGCGTAATCGCCCTGAGAATTCGTCGTCGTCGTCGCGAGCACGTTACCGCTGCATTGCCGCAGCCGTACCGTCGCACCCGCCCAGCCGGGCTCTCCGGCGTCCCGGATGCCGTCGCCGTCCGCATCCCGCCAGACCAGGTCGCCAATCATGCCGTCGCCGGTCGGGGGCGGAGTCTGCCCGCCTGTGCGCACGAGAAGAATGCCGTCATAGGGCTGCAATGTCACCGACGTCACCGCCTGCCCGTTGTTCACCGTCCGGTCCTGGATTCCGTCGATGCGGCGAAAGCCAGAGCCGACCTGGATCGTGCGAGCCCGTGCGGTCGCATTGGCGAGTGCTACGCCGTTGTCGAAATCCCGGCGGAAGACGTTCGCGTCGTCGGCGAACAGGTACACGGAATCGAGCCAGAATTCCGAGTCTTCACGACCGACGAGGAAGCTCGCCTTCGTGTTGCCACTCTTCGGGTTGAATGCCAGTACATAGCGCCGCCACGTCACACCGACCGGGATGCGGTAGGAGTCACCACCCAGCTCGACGCGAATCTCGCGGACTTTGGATGCGCGAGCCGAGAACACAAGCGTGTAGGTGATGTCGCTGTTCAAACTGACCGTCGCGCTGTTGATGGCGGCGTAGTACTCATCGTTGGAGAACGAATTCATACGGGATGCATGCAACGCTCCGGCACCATCCTGGGTGCCCGTGGCTACACGACTGATCGTGACGCCCTTAGCACTCCAGTTCGTCAGGTTGCTGTCGAACGTGTTGTTGCCGATGAGGCTTCGCGAGGCCGCGAAATCCGCGTCGTTGTAGATACGCTTGAAAGCCCCGCGCGGCTGCCCCAGCCAACCGTTGTGCTGGTGGATACCTTCCATGTCGCCTTTGTTGACTGCCTTACCGAAATTCGCCGATCCGGGCGTCACGTTGACCGCGTACTCGTCGTACCACGCATCCGGTTCTTGAAGAGTGTGCGTGCCGAAATAGCCGTCGTCGATCAGCGTCGTCGCGAGTCCGAGCCGGAACGGAGCGTTCGAAGGTACATTGCTGGAGTGTCCCGGATAGAGCTTGGTCGGGGTCTTCGTGAGATTCATGACGAGCGCCGGTCCCTGGCTGCGTTCCGCCATGTTGAACAGGTACGAAGTCATGATCTTCGAGAGCTTCGGATAGATCGGATTGGGAGTGAAGTCGCCGTTCCCGTAGTCGAGCCAGCCTTCCATCTGTCCGCCCTGGGCCGAATCGAAGCCGCGCGCATCGTGCACGCCGACAATCACGTAGTATCCCGACAAGCGCTGTGTCACGCGCTGGTAGAACGTATCGAGCCCGTCGCCCAGCCAGTTTTGACCGCCCGGGCCCATGGCATTGTCGACTGTCAGGTCGTTATCTGCGTCGACGTTATAGCCATTGTATTCGAAGTAGAAGTCGGCATCGAACATTACGCCGGCGATCTCCGCGGTCGTGCGTGTGCCGTTGCCCGAGCGCAAGAAGTTGCGACCGATCCAGTCCGCGTAGAACTCCGGGAATGACTGCCCGCTCGCATCTCGCGGCGACCGAGCGGACATGTTGTAGGCCCAGAGTGCCTGGTGCGTTCCCTGGCCGAGAACGTGCTGCGCGACGATCGATCCAGATGCATGATTCGACTTGCCCGACTTGAAGCCGCGCACGACCTGGATCGTATCGTTGGAGGTGTTGACCGCGGTCACGCGTGCGTGCTCGGCATTGTTGAACGATCCTGCCGGCGAGTTGTAAATGACGACGTAAGTGCCGTTCTGGATGCGTGAGGCGTTCTCTACGGCAAGGGTCTGGTCATTCGCGCCGATGCTCTGGCGCAGGCGCGTTCCTGCCTTGTATAGCCAGTGGCCGGCATAAATGCCGCAGCCGTCCGCGTTGGGACCGCCCTGGCTGGATGCGGTCGTGCTTTCGAACGCGAGGCCGCTGGAGATCGAACACGCGCTGAAATTGTAGCCCTGATAGGCGCGGCCGGATATGTGCCGCAGCATCATCGTATCCTGCGAAAACTGTTCCTGGGTTCGCTCGACCGACGTAAAGGCCCCGCCGTGCGACGTGATGAAGTCGTACTTGGAAATATCCTCGGCGGTGACGCCGCCCATAAGTTCGTGAGTAAGGACCCGAGGAAAATCGTGCACGAGAACAGGCAAACTGCCGTTCTCAGGCGGTTTTTTCTTGTTGGCGTCGTCGAGGTAAGGATGTTCGGCCGAAGCTGGCCATGAAACAAATACGATACAAGTGGCCGCGCAAGCGAGTGCGCGCCGAATTAGGCCAGTAGTCACAGGCATCTCCGAATTCAACAGATTTGAAAAATATGACGCGGACCTCGGCCGTAGCAGCGCAGGGAACGCCACCGACGACAAGTATCTGCAATCAAAAGCGGTTATCGCGCCTCTCCCGACATCGCATAACACGCTACCCAAGCGAACTATCGCGAGCGCGAGCTCCAGGCATGAATTCGAACCAGTCCCCGATCCCGACTTCCCGCGAGCGAATAGTCGAACGAGAAATTCGATTTGTCACGATGTCTCCGAAATGCGACATAACGATGAACATTGAGGTTGTGAAAAGGCCTGCGTGACTCACGTCACAAAACAACAATTATCTTTTCGTTGCGTCGACGAATGAGATCGTGAATCGATCAGACAGGCAGACATAATGCAGACGCGCGGGACCTGCATCCGGCCTCAGGTTTCGTTGCTAAGCGTAGGACCGGTCTGTAAGATTAGGCCGCCCCAACAGCGCAACCCGAGAATCTAACAATAATGGGCCCGGACATGAGCTTTCGTGTCGGCGCCGATAAAGATCGGTCGCTACACTTCGAAAGGCACGATCGAGACCCGGATTTCACGCGGCCTGCCGCGACGTCGGCACGGCTGATGCGAGTGCCGCTTCGGCATGCGGCATCGCACCGGATTGGGGTATGGCATCCGGCAACTGCGGTTGGTTGAGTCAGTAACTATATGGCGATAATTTGTGACCGAGCACGAACAGTCTACTTCCCAGTTCCGAAAGCCGCCTGTACCAGTCTGAAAGCACTGTTTTGGGAGATCAACCACGGCCGCGCCTGGCCAAGGAAACTTTCATGGAGTGCCCGCGTACGCCGCAAGCTGGGACTCAGCATCTTTGGCGAGACCCTGCAGACCGAGGTTGGCTATCGCACGGAGATTTTCAATCCGGGAATCGTGATCCCGCCGGACTACGAGCGTATCGCGGTGGTGAGGGATCCATTGGCCAGATTGCACTCTGCCTGGTCCAACAAGGTGAATCGGAAAATGTTCGACCGGCACCATGAGGTCGAGAAACTCGGTTCCCTCGGCCTGAGCAGCTCACCTACATTTGCGGAGTTCGTCGAGCACTTCAACGAGTATCGCAGCCAGTCAATTCCCGTGGCCCGGCACACCGGCGGTTTTACGCAATACCTCGGCGACGATCTCGACTGGTTCACACATGTGTTTCCAATCGAGCGGCTGCAGGATCTCGAAGCGTATTTGCAGGAGCGCACGAAGTATGACGTACGTATCCCGATTCGCAACAAAGGCCGGCCCGATGTTCGCGCCAAGAGCCTGAACACCGGGCACAGGGACATGCTCGCTGTCATCCTCGCGGACGATTACCGGCTATTGGCAAATTTCTACTCGCTGGATGAAGCGATAGGAAAGTTTGTCGGGTAGACCGGTACCGGCTTGCGGCCCCATCGGAGACCATCCATGCGGCAAGGCCGCGGCCGGCTATTGCTGTACTTGCTGCTGCGACACGGCCAGGCCTGCAGCGCTCGCGCCAGCGACCGACCAGCCGCCATCGACAGGCAGGACCGTACCGCTGATGTAGGCGGCGGCGTCCGAACTCAGAAACAACGCCGCGCGACCAATGTCCGCGACCGTCCCGAAGCGACCGAGCGGAACGCTGCGCCTGGCACGTTCGGCGACTTTTTCATTCGGAATCAGGCGACGGAAGCCTTCAGTGTCGGCAATGGGGCCGGGGGCGATGCTGTTGATCCTGACACCGGCTGCTCCCCATTCCAGCGCCAGCGTGCGGGTCAGCATGTCGACGCCAGCCTTGGCCGCACAGACATGGCTCTGCATGGGCATGGCGAGCCATGCCTGTGGCGCCGATATGTTGATCACGGAGGCGCCAGGTTTGGCAAGGTACGGCCACGCGGATTGCAGTACGTGAAAGCTGCCCATGAGGTCGATGTCGACGACGGCCTTGAAACCGTTTGCGGACATGTCATTTGCGAAGGCTGGGAAATTGCCGGCTGCGCCGCTGACCAGCACGTCCAGTGGCGGGGCGCCGGATTGATGCTCCGCAAGCGCGCGGCGCACGGCCTCGACATCGCGTACGTCCAATGCGTAGCCGGCGGCCCGGGAGCCGAGCGCTTGCAGGCCAGCGACAGCCGCGTCGACCTTGTCCTGCGAACGGCTGGCCACGGCGACGTCCGCGCCTGCTTCGGCGAAACAACGGGCAATGCCGAGATTGATGCCGCTCGTACCGCCGAACACGAACACGCGCTTCCCGCTGAAATCGAACGTCGCCTGCATAGCAGTCCTCCTTCGCAGTTGCGCGCCAGTGTCGGCTGGCCGACACTCGAATGCAACGAACCACCGGGTCCGCATCATGAACATCGTGCTGCTCGGGCACGACGATATCGCGAGCTTGTTTGCGATGAGCTGCATTGTCGCCACGCGGCCGGAACACGCCTATTGCGCTTTCATCTCTGGCGCGCTGTTCACCGCTGCGACCGCACCGCCCGGCCTCGCGGCGCTGGCGGCCGCCGACCGGGCACTGTGCAAAACCTGGCGTGCCGCCGGCGCGGTGCCGCCTGCTGTCGCCGGCGCACGGGCGCTGCCCGCTCCCAACACAGCAGAAGGTCTGGCGCTCCTGTCGGCGGCGGCGCCCGACCTCATCGTGTCGATACGTTACCGCCGCATACTTCGCGAGCCGGCCATCGCGATCCCGCGCCACGGCGTCCTGAACCTGCACTCCGGCCTCCTGCCGCACTACCCGGGCGTCATGGCAACCTTCTGGGCGCTCCTGGCAGGCGCGGCAGCGCTGGGTTGCACGCTGCACCGGATCGTCGACGAGGGCATCGACACAGGCCCTGTCATCGGTATTGCCACCCGGCCCGCGGATCGCGAAGCGTCCTACCTGCGCAACCTGCTCGCGCTGTACCCGCCAGGGCTCGAACTCGTCGGTTCCGCGATCGATGCGCTCGCCGGCGGTGGGCCGGTGGACGGCGCAACCGCAGGCGCCGGCCACCGGGCGGTATTTCTCAACGCCGGATGCGGCGGCGCTGGCCCGGTTCGAAGCTGCCGGCCTGCGCCTCGTCGACGGGCGCGAGGACGAATGGCTGGCCGACCAATTCAGGCACTTTAGTCACATGTGAAACTATTGACGGCGTTATGCCAAAAGCGAATAGTTGAGCCCGTTGTGTTTGTCGTAAATTCGCAACGCCAATTTGCGTATTCGTTCATGAGCGGTTGGTTGTGAAGAAAATGGACGGAACCGGAGCGACCAGAGTCGGTCCGACCTAAAGCTCCATGGACACTATGAAAACAGGAGATCAACACGTGTATAGCAAAATTCGCAGGTCCCGGGGGATGCTGCTCGCGCTGGTTCCGGCGCTCTCTGTTGCGATTCCGCAACAGGTATTGGCGCAGGACGAGGGCATCGAGGAGATTATCACGACGGGCACGCGCTCCAAAGCGAGGTCGATCGACGACTCGCCGGCGCCGGTTGACGTCCTCGCTGGCACCTATTTCGAGAACCAGGGCGATACGGACCTCCAGAACCTGCTCCGCAACATCGTGCCGTCCTACAACGTGAACATGCAGCCGATCAGCGACGCAGCGACGGTCGTACGGCCGGCGAACCTGCGCGGCCTCGCACCCGACCACACGTTGGTACTCATCAACGGCAAGCGCCGTCATCGTGCCGCCGTCATTTACTGGCTCGGCAATGGCGTCGCGAACGGCGCCCAGGGACCGGACATTTCCGCGATCCCGTCCATCGCGCTGAAGCAGGTGGAAGTCCTGCGCGACGGCGCAGCGGCGCAGTACGGCTCCGATGCGATCGCCGGCGTCATGAACTTCATCCTGAAGGACGACACCGACGGTCTCGAAGTGGAAGGCAAGTACGGCGAGTACAGCGAAGGTGACGGCGAAACTTACATGGTGGCCGCAAACCTCGGCCTGCCGCTGACGGAAACCGGGTTCGCGAACTTCAGCTTCGAGTATGGCGAGTCCGATTCGACGAGCCGCTCGGTGCAGCGCGATGATGCAGCCGCCTTGTATGCGGCCGGCAACACCTTCGTCGCCGATCCGGCGCAGATCTGGGGCTCGCCCGAGATCACCGACGACATCAAGTTCTGGGGCAACATCGGCATCGATCTCGGCAACAATAGCGAGGCCTATGCCTTCGGCAACTATTCGACCAAGACCGTCGAGGGCGGCTTCTACTTCCGCAATCCGAACACCCGCGCTGCCGTGTTCAGCAATGACGATGGTGCGACGCTCTTGATCGGCGACATGCTCGACGCGCAGGATGGCGTACTCGACGGCTCGGCGGGCTGCCCGATCGTTTCGGTCACGGACAACGTGCCAGATCCGGTTGCGCTCGCGCAGGTGTTTGCCGACGAGAATTGCTTCAGCTTCCAGGAGATGTTCCCGGGCGGCTTCACCCCGCGCTTCGGCGGTGACGTCAGTGACGAGGCGCTACGTGCCGGTTTCCGCGGCGAGGCCGACAATAGCTTCTCCTGGGACCTGAGCGCCGGTGTCGGCCGCAACGATGTGGACTTCTTCATCAACAATACGGTGAATGCGTCGCTCGGTCCGGCAAGCCCGGTCAACTTCGACCCGGGTGCGTACACGCAGCTCGAACAGATGCTGAACGCCGATTTCGGTTATTCGTTGACCGACGACCTCCTCGTCGCGTTTGGTGCGGAGTACCGGGTCGAGGAGTTCGAGGTCACCGTCGGACAGCAGGAATCCTTCGAAGTCGGTCCACTGGCTGAACAGGGTTTCAGTGCTGCGTCGAACGGGTTCCCCGGCTTCAGCAACCTGGCTGGCGGCAAGTTCGATCGCCGCAACATAGGGGTGTACGTCGACGCCGAATGGACACCGCTAGACAGCCTGCTGCTCGGCGCCGCAGTCCGCTACGAGGACTTCGAAGACTTCGGCACGACCACCAACTACAAGGTCGCGGCCAACTGGCATTTCACCGATAACTTCGGCGTTCGCGGCACGGTGAGCACGGGCTTCAAGGCACCGACGCCGGGTCAGTCCAACGCGTTCAATGTGTCGACGGAATTCGACCTCGTGACGGACGAACTCGTGAATAACGGTACCATCCCGGCCACCTACCCGGTCGCGGCGTTGCGCGGGGGCAAACCGTTGGCGCCGGAAGATTCGACGAACTTCACGCTGGGCACGTTCTTCAATGTCGGCGGCCTGGACGTCACGATCGACTACTTCCGCATCGATGTAGACGATCGCCTGAACCTGTCGCAGAACTTCGAACTGACGCAGCAGGAAATCGACGACCTGATCGAACAGGGCGTATCGGGTGCCGGCAGCCTGGTCAATTTCCGCTTCTTCACGAACGACTTTGACACGACGACGGAAGGCTTCGACGTCGTAGCCACCTACGGGCTCGAGTGGGGCAATGCCACGACCGACCTGAGCCTGGCGTTCAACAACACGACGACGGAGATCACCGCCTATAATCCGAATACGGTCGACGATACGCGTATCAAGCAAATCGAGGAAGGCCTGCCGGAGACTCGGTGGAACCTTTCGGCGAACCACTTCTGGAACGACTGGCGTTTCCTGGCGCGAGTGAGCTCCTACGACGACTGGTATGACAACGACGACGTGATGACGTACAGCGGCGAATACACGCTGGACCTCGAAGCTGCATACAACTGGACCGAGAGCCTGATGATCGTCGTAGGCGCAATGAACGCGCTCGACACGACGCCGGAGGAAAATCCGAACGCGGCCGCCGGTGTCGGTAACCTGTACAGTTCGTACACGCCCGTGGGGCTACAACGGGGCGTTCTGGTACCTGCGTCTCCGCTACCAGATGTAACCACACGACGCGGGCACGGAAGCCTGCTCACGAAGGTCCCGCCGCC
The DNA here is from genome assembly GCA_963770585.1 of uncultured Pseudomonadota bacterium. Lineage (GTDB taxonomy): Bacteria > Pseudomonadota > Gammaproteobacteria > Steroidobacterales > Woeseiaceae > UBA1847. Next base: position 234,013 of record CAVYQH010000002.1, read on the forward strand.
TCGGTGGGGCCTTTTTTTTGGAGCGCGCTGTTTGGAGCGCGCCATGCGCGCGACCAATTCGCGCAGTCGCGGCCGTGGGGCGCTCCAACAGTTCCGAGTCGCGCCCGTGGCGCGCTCCAACAGCGCGCTAGAGGCGCATGGCCTTAACGATCCAGCCGAGCCAGTCCGACACGACGACGTCGCGGTTCGTCTCATTGAGCATTTCATGACGGCCGCCGGGGTAGATCTTCACGTCCAGGTGTGCATGGCCGGTCGCAGTGTAGTGCAGCGCGAGTTTTCGCATGCCCCGGTCGCCGCCGACCGGATCGTCGCTGCCGCCGGAGATCAGGATCGGCAGGTCCGGCGGCACGCAGCGCACGGCCGCGTCGGTGGAGATCCGCAAGAGTCCGTCGGTGACATCCCGCCACAGGCTCGCCGTGAACGGACCGCCCGTAAGCGGATCCTCGATGAAGCGGTCCACCGCCGATTCGTCCCGGGACAGCCAGTCGAAGGGCGTGCGTGCGGGTTCGAAGCGGCGGTTGAAAGATTCGAAGCCCAGGCGGTCGCACAGCGGGCTGACATTCTCCGCACCGACGCGCGCGCATTCGACGCGTGCGAGCAGGTTGCCGGCGAACAGTTGTGATCGCTTTTGCCAGGTCGAAGCGGACAGGAGCAACGCCCGCAGGCGGCTGCCGTGGAGCATCGCGAAATTCTGCGCGAGATAGGAGCCCAGGCTGTGGCCGAGCAGGGCAAGCGGCAGTCCGGGATGACGTGCGGCAATCCACTCGTTGACGGCAAGCGCATCCGACAACAGGACGTCCCAGCCCTTCTCATTTGCGAAGAAACCCGGCGTCCCGCGCAATGGCCCGTGCCCGCGATGGTCGTGCACAACGACCGAAAATCCGCGCCGCCCGGCAACCTGGGCGAAATCCGCGTAGCGCCCCGCGTGTTCGCCGAGTCCGTGCAGGACCTGGATCACCGCCACGGGGCCGGCGGACGGTGTAAACGGCAGGATCCGTATCGTATGGCCGTCGGTGCGGAGGGTAGCCTCCGGATGCGGCGCGCCAGTCATCTCAGGTTTTAAGCGCGTAGAAGCCGCTGCCGGCCAGCAGGGCCAGCTTCGCGAGCTCCAGCGACGCATAGATGCCGTGCAGCGCGGACGGCGGAGGTTCGCCGCCCGCAACGACGAGCGCTGCCCGTTCAACCAGCGCTGGCAAAAGCCATGCCGATTGCAGCAGCACGACGAGTGCCAAAACGCCGCACACCGCCCACCACGTACGAGCCCGCCCTGACGCGCGCACCACGATCAATAATATAATGAGCGCCACCAGCTCCGCCTTGTTCAGCGCCGTGAAAACGACCCGGCCGACATCGAGCCCGATGGCGCGCGTGACAGTCGGCGCAGTGAAGCGCACCGGCGTTGCCAGCAGCGAAATGCCGGCGGTCATGCCGAACCAGGTAAAGCACACCCAGGCGGGATTCGAAATTACGGTTTTGAAGGCTGACATGTCAGGGCGTTTGTCGAAACACACGAATGGGACTGTAAAATGAGCATCCCGGAAGCACAAACTCAAGAAGCGCAAAGCGCCCCCGCGGTCCTGATGATCCGGCCGGTGCGCTTCGAGAGCAATCCGCAGACCCTCGGTTCCAACGCGTTCCAGTCGGTGCCGGCGGACGCGCCGGCCCAGTTGCAGGCCCGCGCGCTGGCCGAGTTTGACGCACTGGTGGCCGCCCTCGAGGCGAGTGGCGTGCAGGTCTGTGTCTTTGTCGACACGCCCGAGCCGCACACGCCGGATGCGGTGTTCCCCAACAACTGGGTGAGCTTCCATGCCGACGGCCGCGTCGTACTGTATCCCATGGAGGCCGAGAACCGGCGCCAGGAACGGAGAATGGATGTGATCGAAAGCCTGGAACGCGAACATGGCTTCCACGTCAGCGAAATCACGGACCTGAGCTGGCATGAACGGGATGGCGTGTTTCTCGAGGGCACGGGCAGCCTGGTGCTCGACCGGGTGAACCGGATTGCCTACGCCTGCCTGTCCTCGCGCACGCAGCTCGACGCGCTGGGAGACTTCGCGCAACGCCTGGACTACGAGGTCGTGGCCTTCGAAGCGGTGGACCGCAGCGGCCGGCCGATCTACCACACCAACGTGCTGATGATGGTGGGCGAACGGCTCGCCGTGATTTGTATCGACGCGATCCCCGATGCGGGCCAGCGGCGAGCGGTCCTCGACAGCTTCGCGCGAACCGGGCATGAGGTTCTGACGATTAGCTTCGAGCAGCTCGAACGCTTCGCCGGCAACATGCTCGAATTGCGCGGCCGCGAGGGCGGCCGACTCGTGGCGATGTCGCAACAGGCGTATGATTCGCTCACCGAAGAACAACGCGAACGCCTCAGGGCCAACGGCGAACTCGTCAACTGCGCCATCGACACCATCGAAAAGTCCGCGGGCGGCAGCGTCCGGTGCATGCTCGCGGAAATTCACCTGCCGGGGAGGGCATGAGTCACAGAGATCGCATACTGATGTGTCCGCCGGATCACTTCTCGGTCGAGTACGTCATCAATCCGTGGATGGCCGGCAACGAGGGGGCGATGAATCCCGACCTCGCGCACCGGCAGTGGACGAACCTGCGCGACACGCTGGCCGAACATGCCGACATAGTCCTGATCGAACCGCAGCGCGGATCTGCCGGACATGGTTTTCACGGCGAACGCCGGCGTGGTCTACGGCAACAAGGCAATCGCAAGCCATTTCATGCCGCACGAACGGCGACCGGAGGAGGCACATTTCAAGAAGTGGTTTCGCGAGAACAGCTTCCGGCTCCTTGACCTCGACGAGAAGATCGGCTTCGAGGGCGCCGGCGACTGCCTGCTCGATCGAGGCGGACCCTGGCTATGGACCGGATACGGATTTCGCACGGAGATCGAGGCACACCGGGAGATCCGCGACTTCTTCGACGTCGAGGTCGTATCCATCCGCCTCACCGACTCGCGCTTCTATCACATCGACACCTGCTTCTGTCCGCTGGCCGAAGGCTATCTGATGTATCACCCGCCCGCTTTCGACTACGATTCGCGCGTCGCGATCGAAAGCCGCATACCATCGCACAAGCGCATTGTCGTGGACACGATGGACGCCGGAAACTTTGCCTGCAATGCTGTCAATCTCGGCGATCGCGTATTCCTGAACAAAGCTTCTGACCCGCTGAAAGCACGCCTGATGCTGAACGGCTTCAAGGTCGTCGAGGTCGGCCTGAGCGAGTTCCTGAAGGCCGGCGGTTCCGCGAAATGCCTCACGCTCAAACTCGTCGAACCCTTGCGGAACAAGGCCTGAACGTCGCTTGGCAGCGCACCGCTACAGCCTGACGCTGCACGATCCCGGCGCGCACCTGTACGAAGTGCGAGTGACGGTCGAACACCCGGATCCCGACGGCCAGTGTTTCACGATTCCGGCATGGATTCCCGGCAGCTACCTGATCCGCGACTACGCCCGCAACGTCGTCTCGATTCGAGCGGAGGCCGACGGCATCGCGGTGCCGCTCCAGAAATTCGACAAGAGCAGCTGGCGCGCGAGCCCGACGCAGCGGCCACTGACCGTCATGCTCGAGGTTTACGCCTGGGAGCCCGGTGTGCGCGGCGCGCATTTCGATCACACCCACGCCTATTTCAATGGCGCCTGCGTCTTTCCGCTGGTTGCGGGTCAGTCATCCGCCGCCTGCGAGCTGGAGATATTGCCGCCGCCCGGCGGACTCGGGACGGATTGGCGCGTGGCAACGTCGATGCGACGCGACGGCGCGGAGCCTTACGGCTTCGGCAGCTACTACGCCGCCAGCTACGAAGAACTCATCGACCATCCCGTCGAAATCGGCAACCTGCACATCGGTGAGTTCGAAGCAGCCGGCATCCCCCACGCGATCGCCATCCGCGGCCGCACGCGCTGCGACATGGGCAGATTGTGCCGCGACCTCGGGACGCTGTGCACCCAGCATCTCTCGCTGCTCGGCGCGCCCGCCGATCTCGACCGCTACCTGTTCCTGTTACATGCGCCTGGCGCGGGCTACGGCGGGCTCGAGCATGGCTGGTCCTCGAGCCTGCTGTGTGCGCGCGACAATCTGCCGTACAAGGGGCAGGGCGAGGTCGACGACAACTACGGTACGCTACTCGGACTCGTGAGCCACGAGTACTTTCACCTCTGGAATGTCAAGCGCATGCGCCCGTCGGCGCTCGCCGAAAGCGACCTCGCGAACGAAGCGTACACGGAGACGCTCTGGGTGTTCGAGGGCATCACGTCCTATTACGACGACCTGCAGCTCCTGCGCTCCGGGCTCATCAGCGAAGATCGCTACCTGAAGCTGCTGGGACGCACGATGACGCGCGTGCAGCGCGGCGCCGGACGCAAGCGCCAGAGCGTCGCGGCGTCGAGTTTCGATGCCTGGATCAAGTTCTACAAGCCGGATGCCAATGCCGGCAACGCGGTCGTCAGCTACTATGCCAAAGGCGCGCTGATCGCGTTGTGCCTGGACCTCAAGCTGCGATTCGACACTGGCGGGGCCTGCTCGCTCGACCACGTGATGCGCACTTGCTGGGAACGCTACGGTGAGACCGGCAGAACCATGTTCGAGGACGCCTTCGAAGCGCTGTGCGAAGAAGTCTCCGGCCTGGATCTGGGCGACTTCTTCGACGCCGCCGTGCGCGGCACGGGAGAGCTGCCGCTGGATTCGCTGCTGGGTACTTTCGGTATCGCCGTTCAGCGCCGACCCGCCACCGAACGTGACGACAAGGGCGGCGACCGGGTCGACCCGCCGAAGGCATCGCCACTGACGTTCGGCGCGACGCTGACCGAGCGGGACGGCAAGTCGTATTTCAACGTCATAGACTCCGGCAGTCCGGCCGAGGGTGCCGGTATCGCGCCCGGCGACCAGGCGGTCGCGCTCGACGGATTCGCGCTCACGGCGGGCAACCTCGCACAACGTCTGCGTGCCTGCCGCGCGGGCGAAAGGCTCGAACTCGTCGTCTTCCGCGGCGACGAGCTCCTCACGTTGTCGATTTCGCCGGCTGCAACGCCGGCCGAAACCATCTATCTCACCATCGTGACGGACGCCGACAGCGACAGTGTAGCGCGCCGGCGCATCTGGCTGGACGGCTGAGGACATGTTCACGGCGAGGCCGAAGTGGCGACTGTTCGCGGGCGCGGCGCTGATCAGCCTGTCGCCCGTATGGGTGTCGCTTACGAGCGTGTCGGCGACCACGAGCGGTTTCTACCGCGCCGGGTTCGGCGGCGTGGCGCTGACGCTGTACCTGCTCTTGCGGCGGCGCAGGGTCCAGTTCCCGGCGTCGGCCTGGCGCATGTTGTTCGTTGCCGCGGTCTTCTTCGCGCTCGATCTCTGGTTCTGGCATCGCAGCATCCTGTATGTCGGGCCGGGATTGTCGACCTTGCTTGCGAACTTCCAGGTGTTTCTGCTGATGCTGGCCGGCATCCTGCACTACCAGCAGCGGCCGCATGCGGCACAGGTAGTCGCCGTGCCGCTTGCGCTTGCCGGCCTCGGCATGATCGTCGGGCTCGACTGGCAGACTCTGCCCGGCGACTACCGGCTCGGCGTCGTCTTCGGGCTGCTTACGGCCGTGGCCTACGCCGGCTACCTGCTGACGATGCGGGCACTGCGTGCGCGAGCGGACCAACAGTTGCCGGTGCGCGAGATCGCGATGATGTCGCTCATGGTTGCCGCAATGCTCGGTGCAGCGGCGCTCGTGGAAGGCCAGTCGCTTGCGATCCCGACGGGCGCCGACGCGGGTTGGCTGCTCGCCTACGGGCTGTTCTCGCACGGGCTGGGCATGATTCTCATTGCGAGCAGCCTGCCGCAGGTATCGACGACCGATGTGGGTATCGCGCTGCTCCTGCAGCCGACATTGAGTTTCGTGTGGGACGTGTTGTTCTTCGACCGGCCGTTCACTTCCATGCAGTTCGCCGGTGCGGGGGTCACGCTGTTCGCGATCTGGCTCGGCGCGCGCAGCCGCTCGACCTCAAACCAGGTGTAGGGCGCCGGGCAGGACCGCGATCTCGAAGCGCGTAGCGAGCGGCTGCACCTCGCCATCGAGATGAGAGGCGACCGGCTCGTTGGATTCGATGGTCAGGGACTTCACCCGCCAGTGCCGGATCTCCGGCTCGTCGACGTGCCGTCCCTGCACCAGTTTCGGCAGCAGCGCGACGATGCGGCGCCGGTTGACCGGGCCCGCGACCAGCAGGTCCAGCTCGCCGTCGGCATGATCGGCCTTCGGCGCGATGTGGAACAAACCGCCGACCCAGGGACCGTTTGCCGCGTTGGCAAGCGTGAGCGGGCCGTCCCACAGCAGTTCGTCGCTCCGGATGCGCAGGTCCGGTGTCGGCACGCCGTCCACGAGGGTGCGCAGGACGGCAACCAGGTAAACGAGTTCGCCGATGCGCCAGGCATAGCTTTGTGCCAGACGCGTCACCACGGCGTCGAGCCCGATTCCCGCACCGTTCGCAAAATAACGTTCGTTCATGCGGCCGGCATCCACGCTGCGCGCGCGAACGCCGCCCGCAACGCGGTCGGCAAGCAGTCGAGTCGCCGACTCCCAGTCGAGCGGGATGCCGGCCGCTTTCGCGAAGTCGTTGCCGGTGCCGACCGGGATAACGCCGATTCGAGCCTCTGGCCGCACCGCAAGGACCGCATTCGTGAGCTCGTGCACGCTGCCGTCACCGCCCGCAACCAGCAAGATTACATCGTCGGCAAGCAGGGCACGGGCTTTGGTCTCGAGGTCGCCGGGGCCGATGCTGAGATGCACGTCGGTTCTGAGACCGGCCTGCTGCAGGTGAAAGAGTATTCGGGCGAGTCGCCTGCCGGCGCGACCGCGCCCGGCAGCCGGATTGATCAACAGGTGCAGCGGCGCGTCAGCCATTGCGGCCCTCGGCGGGGTAACGGCCGATGCTACAATGCGGCCCGTCGGGGGCGCAAAAGCGGGCGCACGCGCAGCATGCTCGAACTTGGTACCAAATTCCTGCTCAGCTATCTGCTGGGATCGCTGATGGGTTCGCTCATCATCGGCCGGTTGAAAGGCGGCGTGGACATTCGCACGATGGGCAGCGGCAATGCCGGTGGCACGAACGCCTTGCGTACGCAGGGCGCGTGGTTCGCGCTCGGCGTGATCGTCATCGACATAGGCAAAGGCGCAATCGCGGCCGGCGTCGTGCCGGCTCTCGAATTGCCGTTCGTGCCGACGGACCCGACGATTTCCCGTACCTGGCTCGCGTTATGCTGCGCGGCGGGCGCCGTCGTCGGCCACGTCTGGCCGCTGTACCACCGCTTTCAGGGCGGCAAGGGCGCGGCCACTTTCCTCGGCACGATGCTGGTGCTCGGCCCGATACTGATCCTGCCCATGCTGCTGGTGTGGGCCTGGGTGCTGACGATGAGCGGCTTCGTGGGCCTGGCGACCATTGCAGCCGCCTCGTTCCTGCCGGTCTGGCTCGCGATCACGCGCCTACCCGGGGACCAGCCGCTGTTCGTCTACAGCGTAGCGATGGCACTCTTCATCGCCTGGTGCCATCGCTCGAACATCCGGCGGATGCGTGCGGGCAACGAGCACCGCAACGAGAAGCTGATGGTGTTCCGGCGGCGCGTGACGGTAGCGAATGGCAAGCCGGGAATCGATGACGACGCTTGACGAGGCAGCCATTCGCGCGCAGCTCGACGCAAACGTGATTACCGACGTGGAAAAGCTCGAAGTATTTGCGCGCATCGACTCCACGAACGCCTATCTGCGTGATCGCACGACTCCCGAACGGGGTCGGTTTCGAGTCGCGCTGGCGGACCACCAGACTGCCGGCCGCGGCCGCAATGAAAACCGCTGGTTGTCGGCACCCGGGCGCAGCCTGTGCCTGTCGCTCGCACACACGTTTGCGCAGCCGCCGGACAAGCTGTCCGCGCTGGCGCTCGCGCTCGGCGTCGGTGCCGTCGAAGCACTGGCCGGACTTGGCATCGGCGGCGTCGCCCTCAAGTGGCCGAACGATCTCATGGTTGCCGGTGCCAAGCTCGGTGGCATCCTGGCCGAAACACAGGTCCAGCGGCGTGACGAAACGCTGGTCGTCGCCGGCATCGGGCTGAATATCGGCCTGCCGGATCGGATCGACGAGGATTTCGTGTCCGGCGGTGCCGCCCGCGCAGTCGACCTGCGCTCGCTCGTGTCCGAGCCGCCAACGCGCGAGTCCCTTGCCGCCGCAATGATCATCGGCTGGCGGCGCACGATGCTCGAATACGAGGCCGGCGGATTCGAGCGCTTCGTGCAACGCTATGGCGCATTGGACTGGCTTGCCGGCAGGTTGATTACAGTAGCGACCGGCGAGGAACGCGTGGTGGGCACGGCAAGTGGCGTCAACAGTTCGGGCGCCCTGTTGGTCGAGACGCGTGACGGTACGGTGCCGGTCGTGTCGGGCACGATCCTGTCGGTGGACGCATCGTGAGGGTGTTATTGCTCGACGTCGGCAATACGCGCCTCAAATGGGGCGTCGGCGAGAACGGAGAGGTCGTGCAGACCGGCCACGTCACGCAGGAACGTATGCGCGAGCGCGGGATTGCAGCGTTGACAGTGCGGCTGCCCGCCAGGATCGACGCGGTCGTCGCGAGCAACGTGGCCGGCGTATCTTTCGGCACGCGGCTCGCGGGTGTGATCGGAGCACAGTTCGGTCACGAAGTGCACTTCGTGAAAACGACGAAAGCGGCCTGCGGCGTAACGAACGGCTATACCCAGCCGCGACGCCTCGGCGTCGATCGCTGGATGGCAATCGTCGGCGCCTGGACCGAACTGCGCAGAGCCTGCCTCGTCGTGGATGCCGGCACGGCCGTCACGATCGACGCGCTGGACCGGCGCGGCCGGCATCTCGGCGGCCAGATTCTGCCGAGTACGAGCCTGATGGCGGCGGCGCTGGCGCAGAACACGGCACAGATTCCGCCGGCATCGCCCGGCAAGTCCGAGGCCTTTTCGGGCATGCGGATGTTCGCGCGCGGTACCCGTGCGGCCGTGCAGAGCGGTGCAACCGGAGCTGTCGCCGGTGCGGTGGAGCGGGCGCTGCGCACGCTGCGCACGCAAGCGAGGAATGCGCCCGTCGTATTGACCGGCGGAGATGCGGCGCGCGTCCTCCATGCGCTCGACACGACGGCTTTGCAGCGACCGAACCTCGTCCTCGAGGGCATGTTGCAGGTGTTCGAATCCGGCAGGCCGTCATCGTGAAAAACCTGCTTCTGATCCTGCTCCTTGCAAACATCATGTACTTCCTGTGGGGCCGGTACTCTCCGGCGGAAAAGGACTCGGGCGTCGCGGTCCTCGACGAATCGGAGCTGGGCCCGCCGATGGAATTGGCGCAAAAGCCTCGCGGCGGCGATCCCGCCAGCGTGGGCGCCGTTCTGGGTGAGGGGAGGACCTCGGATCTCGTCGCGGTGGTGGGGCGTTCCTGCGTGAGCGTCGGTCCGTTCCGCGACCGGGGCGATGCGGAGAAAGCCGCGGTGCGCTACGCCGCGGAGGAGATGACTACGCGCGTGCGCTCCACCTTCGGCGAAGTATTTGTCGGCCACTGGGTGCAGGTTCGCGATATCCCGGACCGCGCCGCCAGCCAGCAAATCGTCGAGACCCTGCACGAAGGCGGGCTGACCGACGCCTATCCCATCGAGACGGAGGACGAGGGCCTCAAGATTTCGCTCGGCGTGTTCGGCGACCTCGAGCGCGCGCAAAGCGTGGCGGACGAGGCGCGGGCCTTGGGGCTGAACGCGGAGGTTGCGCCCCGAACCACGGAGGGAACCGTGTACTGGGCCGACCTTGCCCTGCCGCCGGTACAGGGTGCCGCAGAGATCGTCGAGCTCTATGGTGAAGAACGGGTGTTGCTCAGGGATCGTGCGACCTGCCCGGCGGAGCGCTAGAATGCGGCCACCCGATACCTGTGGCCGGGAACGGGCGCGAAGGACCAGGCCATCCGCCTTTCGATCACGACACTGTGCCGGTATAGCTCAGTCGGTAGAGCAACTGATTTGTAATCAGTAGGTCCCGGGTTCGACTCCTGGTGCCGGCACCAACCTCAGCATCGAATTGAGCGGCTTATCATCAACGCCTCGGCCGCCGAACAACTCTCACCCTGCCGCTTTTCCCGCCACCGCAGAAAAATCGATCGCTGCCGTCGGACTCGAGTCCGGACACGCCGATATCTTTCGGCAATTGAATCGTCTCCAGGACTTCTCCCGTGTCGGGATTCACACGCGTCAGGTCGCTGACGTCGTTTTCCCAGGTACCGTGCCATAGCTCCTTGTCGATCCAGGTGACTCCCGTGACGAAGCGCCGGGTTTCGATCGTGCGCAGTATCTTCCCGGATTCCGGGTCGATCTGATGGATCTTCCGGTCGCGATACTGGCCGATCCAGAGCGATCCTTCGGCCCATGTCAGTCCCGAGTTGCTGTCGCCCGGGGTGGGGATGGTCGAAACCACGTCCCCGCTTTTCGGATCGATCTTCTGGATCCGGTCCTCGGCGATCTGGAACAGGTACTGTCCGTCGAATGCCGTTCCGGCGTGAGCCGGCACGTCGATCGAGCGCAGCAACTTGCCGCTCGACGGCTGCAAGGCGTTCAGCTTGTCCCCCGTGGCAAACCAGACATACCGGCCGTCATAAGATACCCCGTGTACCTGATCGACACCCGGGAAGGGCCCGTACTCTCGAATGATCTCGGCGACTGACTGATGCATGTTCTTGTCCTCTGATTTGGGCGTGCGCCTATCCTAGTCACCCGGCAGCGGAGCGGGGAGTAACAATGTCGTCGTGATTCCCGGCACCGGCGGGGTTATCCAGCGACGGGCCCGTCCGCGGCCGTAGCTCTGCACCTTGCCAGCTTCGGCGAGTGAGCCAAGCGCCCGTTGCACGGTGCGCTGACTGGTAGCGAGCGCCAGCGCGAGCCCCGAGGTCGACCACGCTTCGCCATCGGCGAGGAGGGCAAGCACGTCCGCATGTTCGTCGTCGACCGGCCGCGCCAGAACGACGGCCTCGCTCCGTCCCTTTGGCACAAGCGCGAAACCCCGCGACGTCGCGTGCACGTCGCCAAGCTGCCGCAGCGCCGTACGCAGGCGCCCGATTTCGACGCGCAAACGCGCGCGATGCGAGTCATCCGGGCGCCTGATACGGAATACGTGCGCGATGAGCGTCTCCCTGGGCACGTCGCCGGGCCAGGCCTCCCCCAGCAACTGTGCCAGCGCGAAAAGGATGGGTCGTTTTGCAAGAGACACCACGGTACCCGATGCACGCACGACATGGCGGCAAGCATCCACGACGAGCGTCTTCGAGCCGAACAGCGTTTCGACCTCCTCCAGCAACAGGACCTGCTCCTCGCCGTGCCGGATCAGCCGGGCGGCTGGCGTCGCCAGGATGCGGGATGCACTCTCGACTTCCGCGCCCAGGGCGGGAATCCGGGAATGAACCGCCGCGCGTTCGGCCCGGGCGAGCGCGGCGCGCGCCGGTTTCGTTTGCAGGCGTCGTATCGCGATGCCGGCAGCCAGCAGTTCGTGGACAGCCTGCTGCGCGGGTGGAAGAGCCGAGGGGTCGAGTTCACCGAGCCCGCGTTCGGCCTCGTCGAGACTGCCGGTAAGTAGATTGCGCCGGACCTCGAGATACCGCGCATGAGCCGCGTTCACCCGGTCGCCATGCGCCTCAAGTGTTGCCCGCGCCGCATCCAGCGTTTTCGCGGGCCAGCCCAGGTCGCGTGAGGCGAGCGCGATGTCGGCCTGGGCCACGATGCATCGCGCACGGGCAACGGGTTCGCCGGTGCCGAACGCTCGTGCGGCACGGCGAAGCAGGGTTTGCGCGCGATCGAAATCACCGAGCTGTGCCATCGCGATGCCCCGGAGCGCAAGTGCCGGCGGATCGTCGCGCAGCGCGACTCGCTTAAGCGCAGCCAGCGGATCCCCGGCCGCGAGAGCGCGCGCAGCCGCCGTGATCAGCGAGTCCATTCGTATGCCGTCAAGCGAACGACTCGCCAGCCGGACTTCCCAAGACCCGCCGATTCGCGACGAACTTGTTACTCCCGGCCGTCGCGCCGGCCATGTGACGCTTATACGCAGTCATTTCAATCCATTTGCAAGGAGACAACCATGGCTGACATCCTGCATCGTGTCGGAATCAAATCACCCATCGACGAGACGTACAAGGCGCTGGCGACCCGCGATGGACTTGCTGGCTGGTGGACGACCAACACGCAAGGGCAAAGCAAGGTTGGCGGGGTACTGAAGTTTCGCTTCGGGGCCGGCGGGTTCGACATAAAGGTCCTGGAGCTCGAACCCGGCAAGAAAGTCCTGTGGCAAGTCGTCGACGGGCCCGCGGAATGGATCGGCACGAAAGTCCGATGGGTCCTCAGGGAAGAAGGCGACTACGCGATTGTTCTATTCACGCACGAAGGCTGGCGGGAGCCGGTGGAGTTCATGCACCACTGCAGCACCAAGTGGGCGGTATTTCTGTTGAGCTTGAAACAGCTGCTGGAAACCGGACAAGGCGCCCCGGATCCGAACGATATCAAGATCGACAACTGGAACTAGAGTTCAAAACTCCCACAGCACGCCCACCGCTGGCAGCAGCGGCAACCAGTACTCGATGCCGCGTTCCAGGAATACGTCTCCGCTGTCATCGTTTTCGTCGAGATCCCAGTCCAGGCAGCATTCGTTCCGCCGGTTCGTGAGGTTGGTCACTTCGATGAAAGCCATCAGCGAACCGTTGCGCAGTTCCCAGGTTCGCGCAATGCGCAAATCGAGGCTCGCATAAACAGGGTGGCGATCCGCATTCCTGGGGCCCGGGACCGCATCGTACTGGGCTTCGCCGTCATCGTCGGTACCGGTTTCGACCAGCGTGAGTTCGGTCAGCGGCCACCCCGAATGCACGCCGGCGGCCAGGGAGAAGTCCCAGCGTTCGTTGCTCCAGTGCACGCCCGCTTGCATGGCATGTTGCTGGTCCCAGCTTCGCAACTCGTCGCGCCCATCGAGCCGGTCCGTGGCTTCGGACCAGGTATACGTCGCCCACCAATCCGTGCTAGGGCCCTCGCGAGCGAATGACACCTCCACGCCGCGCCCACTCGCGCTGGTCGGGTCGAGGCGCACGCGGTCGGGCTGGATCTCTGGGATTACGCTAAGCGGATCGAACAGGTTCTCGAATCGCGGGCGCACGGTGTGCATCGTTTTTTGGAACGCCTCGATGCGCAGCGTATGCAGGTCGTCGACGTTGTGACGCAGTCCCGCGATCCAATGGTCCGCGCTCTGTGCGGGCCAGAACTGCGCAATCCCGTCCTCCACCTGCAGTTCGTGTATGTCCTGCACCTGGTGGTAACGCCCCCACGAGACGCGGAACTCGGTGTCCTGGCCGACTTGCCGGAGCAGACTCATGCGCGGACTCAACTGCGAGTCGGACATGAGCCCGGTGTAGGTCTGGTCGTCCCAGCGCAGGCCCCATTCGAGCAACGTTTTCTCGTCGAATTTCCAGCGGTCGGCGAAATAGAGTGCGTAACTGGCGCCTTCGGGCGCGGCGTCGACGACCGTATCCAGCGTGTCCGGCTGGTTCGCGAAAATCGCCGACAGTCCGTAGTACTCGGCGTGATTGCGATACGCGTAGTCGGCTTTCGAGCGCCGGAATTCGAGTCCCCACTCGAGCCGGTGCCTGTCGGAGCCGGCGTAGCTGAAGTCCTGGCGAAACCCGAACTGTGTTGCCTCCCGGGCGTCGTGCGCCGAGCCCACCAGGCTCTCCACGTCGTCGATCGAGCCCAGGCGCTGGTTGTCGAACAATACCGCCGACAGCACCGTGCGGCTTGTCAGGGTGTCCGACCAGCGATTGGCCGCTTCCAGCCACACCTGGACGTTGCGGGTATCGCTCGAGACCTGCTGCAGGTCCTCCGGGTCGGATTCCAGCACGATATCGACGTTGTCGTCGGCGTAGAGCGCATTGACGGCCACCGACATCGCGGGTGACAACTCGACGCCGAAGCGGCCGAAGACATCGGCGAAGGAGGGCGATCCGAACCTGGGATTGATCACGAGATCCAGGTTGCCGCGCCGGGCCGAGAGCAGCCACTGCTTGTCCTCGCGCCCGCCGGTCGTCAGGAACGACGTGTTGTAAAAGCTGATTCCGACCTCGTTGTGCGGCTCGGACGGCGCCTCGAGCGATTCCATCAGTATCATGCCGCTCATGCGGTCGCCGTAGCGGACAGGGAAGCCGCCGGTGAACACCTCGACGCCTTCGATGGCACGCGAATCGATGGCGCTGAAGATGTTCTGGAAGTCACGCACGTGGAATGGATCAAACAGCCGCTGGCCGTTCAGCATGATGCCGATCTCGCTTTCCTCGCCGCCGCGGAAATGAGTCTTCGCCGACGCGCCGCTCGCCGCCGCGCCGGGAAGTCTTTGTACAACGCGCAAGGGATCGTCGCCGAAGTCGGGCGTCGCCTCGATCGTCTGCTGGTCCATGAAATATCGCGACGTCGCGATGTCACTGCCGATCAAGTAACGGCTCGCGGAGACCGCGATCTCCTCGATCGCCGGCGCGGCCGCCGTGTCCGCCGGCGCGACTGCTGTGTCCGCCGGCGGCGCGACGGCGGGACTCACTACCGGGGTTCTGCGCACAATCAGGTACACGTCGGCTTCGACGCGCACGGTCAGCCCTTGCGGTTCGAGGATCTGCCGGACGATGGCAAGTGGCTCGCCGGCGCTAGGCTCTACGCCGACGACGAGCTCGCTGGTGACGAGGTTCGTGCTGTAGACGAACGGGTACCCCTGTTCCCGGAACTCGTCGATGACCTGCGCCACCGGGCGTCCGAGGTAGCTGCCGCCGTCCGCGGCGACGAGTACCGTCGGGAGCAGACCGATGAGTGCGAGCAGGCAGCGCACGCCCGTCAGCGCGCACTGCCGGAGACGCGGATACGGATCAGCCCACGCGCGTCGTCGATTTCATGGGCGAGATCCATGGTCAGGAGGCGGAGCTGCAGTTCCGTAAGGGGATTCCGGTCGACGACACCCTTGAGCACCGTGTTGTTCGCGATGCGCCGGGCTTCTGCATCATCGTAGACGATGCGGTAGCCGGTCTCATGGCTCACCCACTGCAGGAATTCGCCGGCCGCCATGCCGTCGATGCTCAGCCGCGGCGACAGCATTTCCGTCCAGCGCCAGGGCCCGCCGTGCGTGGCAAGCCGGTCGACGACCGGGCGGTGCGAACCCAACAGCGTAACCCGTTCGCCCTTGGCCGCTTCCGAGTCGTAGTACCGTCCGTCGATGTGCACTTCGCCGTCGCGGACGCTGACGGTCAGCTCGTCACCCGCGATCGTCACCATGTACTGCGTGCCAGTATGAGTGACCGAGCCCTGGTCGGCGCGTATCGTAAGCCGAATGGGCGGACCACTTGCGGGCGCATCGACATAGACCCGGCCGCGTTGCAAATAGAGCATGTCGGGAGCGATCAGTTCAATGCGGGAATCTTCGTCGAGCCGCACCGACAAGCCATCGCCCAGCACGAAGCTCAGGCCGGAGGCTTTCGCCGTTTGCACGATCAGGTCGGACTGCAGGATTTGCAAATCGTCCAGCTCGATGAGGCCGGCATCTTCGTGCACGAGATAAACGGAGCCGAAGCGTTTCTCGATCTGCGCAACATCGATCGGCAGCGCATCGTCGGTGCCGGTCATACGGGCCACGAAAATTGCGCAGAGGACAAGCGATGCGGCCATGCCCACATACGACCAACGGCGACGGTGGCGGCGCGTCGTTAGTGCGCGCCACTCGGAATGGACCGAGTCGCGAATCCGCCGCGTGTCGTCGGCAGGCGGGGCAGGCCGCGGCAAGGCCCGCTTGAGCAGGTGCCCCACACGGTCGACATCACTGGCCGCCTGTTCCCTGTCGTCGTAGCTCATGAACGGACCCTGCGAACGTCGTCGTATAGTGCCGCACAGAGCGTCCCGTAAACATCGGCGAACGCACGCTTCGCCCGTGCCAGCAGTGATTGTGCCGCTTCCGTGCCGATACCGAGCCGCGCTGCGATGTCCCTGGTGGACCGGCCTTCGATGTACTTCCACTCCAGGACGTCGCCGTAGCGCGCCGGAAGGCGATCCAGTGCCACCTGTATCAGCCGTAGTGTCTCCGCCCGGTGACAGACCTCGTCCGGCTGCGCATCGGCCGGCGCCTCGAACGAGTCGAGCGCCGCCTGGATTTCCGGCCGGTCCTCGATCAGCACGATGTGATCTCGATAACGTTGTTGCCGCGCCAGCCAGTCGGAAATCTCGTGACGGCAGATTGCGCAAATCCAAGTGAACATTGCCGCTTCTGCCCGGTACGTGTGCATCTTGCGAAGTGCACGATTCAGGCTGTCCTGCACGACGTCACGGACAGCCTCCGGATCGTCAGGCAGTCGCATCTGCGCGAAGCGATAAAGCCTTGCGAAGTAGTCCTCGAAAAACCGGTTGAACGCCGGCTCGTCGCCGGCCAGCAACTGTTTCGCGAGTCGTTTGTCGTCCAGGTAGGCCGGCATGCGTTCGAGGTTCCTGTACCCGTATCTTGGACGGACGGGTAACCCGCAATCGGTCGGTCCATTGTACGCCTGCCTGTTGCCGCGAACTCTTTGTTATGTCTAGTCAACCGGCAACACGGCGCGGAACATCGCATCGTCATCGAGTTCCTCCAGCACGTCCAGTGCGCCCCGGCGCACCGACACATCGGGGCCTTCGGCCGCGCGACGGATGAGCGCCAGGGCGCCGGCGGTATCGAGGTCTCCCAGGGCCTGTACTGCCGCGGCACGAACGCGCGGGTCGGGATCGTTCATCGCGTTGGCAAGGTAGTCGAGCGCCGATTCGCCGCCGGACAGCGCGATCATCTCCGCCGCACTGGCGCGCGCCGCGGAGTCACCGCTTGCGCCCGCACTGGCGAGCGCGGCAAGCGCCTCGTCGCCGCCGATGGCTGCCAGGGACTCCGCGGCGGCTTCGCGGATGCGCTCGTCGGCATCCGCCAGTGCAAAGCTCAGCAGTCGGACGGCGTCGGCGTTCGCCAAGCGCCGGAGCTCGCGCACCGCTGCCCGACGTTCACTGAATTCGGCCTGCAGCAGCGTCGTTTCGATGAGCTCCCGGGCCTCCGGCGGAATCGAAGCACCGTCCGCGAATATCCAGAGTGCGCCGCGACGCGCGCCCGAACTACCGGTAACGTGCAATTGGTAACTCTCATCCGCAAGCAACCGCTCGACGAGGTCCGCCAGTGGCAAGGCGCCGGCCGGCAGCCGCGTTGCCCCGTCGAGATCCGCCTGCTGGACCAGCCGCAGGCCGCAGGCCGCCGCAATCGCTTCGACGAGTGCCTGCCGTTGCTCGATGCCGGCATCGATGCGCACACGGTTGTCGTCGCAAGCGGCGGCAGGGCCGACCGGATTCGCGCCGGCCACGATAGGGGCGAGGCCACAACAGAGCCCCGCCGCCAGGAGGACCCGAGCGTTACGGCTAGTCCTCATCCTCGAATCCGCAGCCGTTCTTGCGCGTTTCGTTCACGCAGATTTCACCTTCTTCGGAAAACGTCGCGTTGTCGTCGAAGCCGATCGCGCCGACTTCAATCTTCGCCGGCGTGTTCGGGGGCAGGGATTCGAGGTAGTCGTCCGGCACCTCGACCTCGAGTTCCTCCGCATCTCCCGGGATCCGCACGACGTAGGTGAAGCCTTCGCGCCCGTCGACTTCCGGTTCGAAGACCACCTCCCAGGCGGCGATCGGCACGTCGGCCGGCGGCATAGGCAGCAATTCCATGCCGGCAGAGCACTCGCCCAGATCGTCGCCGGGCGCCCAGGAGATCGAGCCTTCGAAGCTGTCGTCGTCCGGCTCCAACTCAAACTCGAGGTCCGTCGGGGCGGCTGGCAGGTTAAAAGTCAGTTCTGAGGAGCCGAAGGATCGCTCAAAGTTCTCGTCGACGCCGACGAAGCGGTAGGTCCCCGGTGTCCATCGCTCGATGAAGTCCTCGAGTGTGACGAAGTCCTCGTCGTCGTTCTCGGGATCGTCGTCCAGGGTGGGGTCGAAGCACAGCGGCTCCGCGCTTTCGGCAAAAGTCTCGGTGAGGGTTTGTTCGCGCAGCTCCCTGCGAACCTTGTAGCTAAAGATGCGCTTGTGTTTCGGATTGAACAGGGCGGCGCCGCGCAGCTCGTCGCCGTCCATCAGGAAATGGAATCCGATGTCGCCATCCGTGGCGTTGATCTCGATCAATACCTTGCATTCGCCGAAATCGCCGCAGGGCTCTGTCGCGCCTGTTGCCGGAGGCAGCGAGGCCAGGGCGACAGCCAGGACAAGCGGTCGCAGTTGTAAGGTTGGATTCACGGTAGTTCTCCCGTCAGTATTGTGGCGTGTTACGCAGGCTTTCGATCGGCCTGCTTCCGGTTTGGTAACGTGTTTGACGGTCGAATTCGGGCTTATCGGTCGGTGCGCGCGAGCCGACCGGTTCTTGCTGTACCTTTCGTCCATGGTTCCAGCCGCATGGAAGACGAACGGGCCCGCGATCTCATGCATGTCGCACATGTCAGCCTTTCACGAGAATTGCGCGGCGGGATACCCGTATTGGCGTCGAATGTCGGCGGCATTCCGGAGACCGTCCGCATCGCACACAACGGGTTGTTGCTCGAGCGCGACTCATCGGACGCGATCGTCGCGGCGGTTGAACGCTGCCTCGATGATCCCGGTTTGCTGCGGGAGATGGGCTGCAACGCCCTGCGCGACAGCATCCGGTTCACGCCGGCAGCGATGGCGCATCAGTATTTCTCACTCTATATAGGGGGCATCCACCCGGCGTCTCGCGGCTAGGTTTCCCGGCGCCGGGCCGCATGGACGGGTCGCCGCGTTAGCCGGGTTCCCGCCGGTTGTGGGTTATGCGGGCGGCAAACTCCTGGAGCCGGGCGATCGTTCGACTCGCTCGCGTGCCCAGGCTCTTGGCCGCCTTGATTCGACCGCCTATTTGCGTGCCGATGCTCAGCTGGCTTTCGGTAACCGCATACGGCGTGATGCCGTACATCTTCTGGCCGTGCCGCCAGAAGCGCTTCATGTATACATCGACCGGTGCTGTGATGGTTTCCGAACTGGCCAGCAGGCGCTCCGCCGCAGACGGGGAAATTCCGTAACACATGGCACTGTGCGGCGCTTTCGTGTAGCGCCAGAGCGTGAAATTGCCCAATGGCTTGACCCGCTTCTTCCGCGCACGTCGCTCGGATTGCAGGCGGATTAGACCGTATTCATCGATCTCCTCGCCGAGCAGCTGCAACGCCTGCGGAAAATCCTTGGACAACTGGAAGTCGTCTTCCATGACCAGTACCGGCTCTCCGAGGTGCACGCAGTATTGCCAGAGCAGCCTGTGACTCGTATAGCAGCCCACTTCCCCAGCCGTGATGCCCCTGCCGGTTGCCAGCAGGAATTCACTTTCGTCGACTTTGCACAACGGAGAACGGATGGCTTCCTCGCCGATAACTGCCGGAAAGAAGCGAAAATCGAGACCCAAGCCCTGCAACTGCGATTCTGCTTGTTGCTGCCGCGCCTGAGCGTCGGCCAGAGTAATGACATAGATGCGCATACAGACTCTTGTTCAGGCGCTGCGGCACGCAACGCGGTGGTGACATGTTGGACCGGCTGGGCCGGAAAAACGGTTGCACCGATCCTTGATCTGCCGAGGGAGGCGCACGATCATTGGCGGGTGCGGGGCATGTGCCCGGGGGATAACCTTAATGACCGCCATACGAATCAGGCAGTTGCTCGAGGAGCTCGATGGTGAACTCGCGCGTACGGATGACCTCGACGCCGAGACGCGTCAGAGGCTTGCCGAATTGCGCGACCGGCTCGAAGCCGCCGACGACACCGAAGAATCCTTGAGCGACAGCGCCCGCGAGCTCGAGTCGCGCTTTGCCGCCTCGCACCCGACGGCCGAGCGCCTCGCTCACGAGATCGCCGACCTGCTGACCAAGATGGGAATCTGAGTACATCACGGCCTTCCAGCTTACAATTCGCGGCGCTCAGCGCGCCGCGCCTTGCGACTCGCGGTGCACCGTGGTCGCCGCAGCGATCATGCCGG
The DNA here is from genome assembly GCA_963770585.1 of uncultured Pseudomonadota bacterium. Classification (GTDB taxonomy): domain Bacteria; phylum Pseudomonadota; class Gammaproteobacteria; order Steroidobacterales; family Woeseiaceae; genus UBA1847. The sequence continues at coordinate 254,072 of CAVYQH010000002.1, forward strand.
CCAGGTCGGTGAGATTCGCCGGGATGATCATCGTGTTGTTTTCCTTCGCGAGCGCACCGAAGCGTTCCAGGTAGTCCTCGGCGACCCTGAGCTGCATTGCTTTTTCGCCGCCGGGCAGGCTCAGCGCGTTTGCGACCATCCGCAGGCCTTCGGCCGTCGCCTTGGCGACCGCAAGGATGGCTTCCGCCTCGCCGCGCGCCTCGTTGATCTGTTGTGTCTGGTTGGCCTCGGATTCCTTGATGACTCGCTGCTTCTCGCCCTCGGCCACGTTGATCGCTGCTTCCTTCTCGCCCTCGGATTGCAATACCAGGGCGCGCTTCTCGCGCTCGGCGCGCATCTGCTTCTCCATGGCCGTCAGTACGTCCTGCGGCGGCGTAATGTTCTTGATTTCGTAGCGCAGGACTTTCACGCCCCAGGGTTCCGAGGCCTTGTCCAGCTCGTCGACGATCGCCAGGTTGATCGTGCTGCGTTCCTCGAAGGTCTTGTCGAGATCGATTTTGCCGACCTCGCTGCGCAGGGTCGTCTGGGCGAGCTGCGAGATAGCGAACAGGTAATCGCCGATGCCGTAGGAAGCCAGTTCCGGGTCTCGCACCTGCAGGTAGAGAACACCGTCCACGCCGACCTGCACGTTGTCCTTCGTGATGCAGACCTGTTCCGGAATGTCGACCGCGTGCTCCTTCAGGCTGTGCTTGTACGCCACCTTGTCGATGAACGGAATCAGGATACTGAACCCCGGCTTCAGTACCCGGCTGAACTTGCCGAGCTGTTCGACGACGAAGGCGGATTGCTGCGGCACGATGACCGCGGTCTTGAAGATGATGAAAATGACCAGGACTGCGACCGCCAGCGCGACGACGAATGCGGAATCGACCATGGACTAGATCTCCTGCGCAGGGGTAGCGGCCGGTTCGTCGGCCACGATGTTGACGTTCATGCCTTCCGTCGCGACCACCCGGGCTTGGCTCATTGCCGGTATCACAGAGGCGCCGGTGTTTTGGGCGGTCCAGTAGCTGCCGTGCATCTGCACCCGTGTGCTGCGTCCGGGTGCCACGTCCTCCGTCACCTGCACGAGTTTGCCGACCGATGCGTTTCGCATCTCCTGCGTGCTGCCGCGCATGCGTGTGTAGAGGCGCTTGCGGAACAGTACCATCGCGACCAGTGCGATGATGCCGAACGCGACCCACTGGCCCCAGATCGGCATTGCCACACCGAGCAGCCCCAGCAGTCCGACCACGACCGCCGAGAAACCGATGAACATGAGGTAAAAGGCCGCGTCCACGGCCATCAGTTCGGCGCCCATCAGCAGCGCGCCGATCACCAGCCATCCCCACCAAGGCATGTCGCTCCCCTCCTTACCGCCGTCCGTCCCCCGCGAAGTTTAACCGCCACGACGTCCCGGCAGGGCAGGTTTTTCGCGTGCACCGTGTCCTATAATGGCGCCGCCCGCGTTACGGTGACGAAGCACGCGCGCCATGAGCGACGAAATCGACAATATCCCGCCGGACCCCGCCGCGGAGCCTAGCCCGGTGCCGGCGGCGAAGCACAGCCTGCGGCGCAAGGTCATCGGCTGGGGCGCGATCGCGGCAATAACAAGTGCGCTGCTCGCCCTCGTGGCAAACCTCTCGGAAATCTTCGGGGCGCTTAAGTCCGACGACACGCGTGAGCTCGTGGAGCAGACCCGTAGCACGATCGAGGATACCGACCAGAAAGTCGACGAGCTCGTCACCCTCTTGCGCAACCAGGCTGCGGCGTCCGGCGTGAGTCTCGACATCGAGTCCGAGGCCGCCATTCGCAACGCGGTCGAAGCGATCGTCGTCTCCGGCAACCGCGAGAAGCAGGCGGCACTCGAGAAAATGAACGGTGGCGATGTTGCCGGCGCGGCTGAATCGCTCGAAAAGCTTGCGAAAACCCAGGGTGATGCGGCTGCCACGACGGGTTCCACCGCGGCCGATAGCTGGGCCCAGGCCGCGGCGCTCTACGACACGCTCGACATAGAAAAAGCCGTGCAGTGCTATGAACAGGCAGTCGCGCACCGGCCGGACGACCCGGCGCTGCTCGAAGCCTATGGTCATGCCCTCGTGCGTGCCGGCCGCCAGGAGGAAGGGCAGCGCAATTTCGAGGCGGTGCTCGACTTGCAGCCGGACGGCGCAGTGCGGGCCTCCGCCCTGCAAGGGCTCGGTAGTATCGCCCGGCAGCGCGGCAACTATGCCGAGGCGGCGAGACTGCTAGAGGAAGCGCTGGCCGCGGCCGAGGCCAGCGGGGACCTCGCCGAACGCGTCTACGCCATACACGCGCTGGCATTGCTGCGGCGCTCGCAGGGCGACCTCCGCGAATCGGACCGCCTGCTCGGTGAGGCGCTCGAGCTCGCCGTGGAATACGACGACGATGCCTTGCGGGCATTGGTGCTGAGCGCGATCGGCTCCAATGCCGCAACCGCCGAGGACTACGATACTGCCGTTGCGCGGCTGAACGAGGCGCTGGCGATCTACGAGGCCCAGGACAACCTTCCCCGACAGGCCATCGTCGTCGGCAATCTCGGCGCGGTGGCGCTCAAGCGCGGGGATCTCGAGGTGGCCGAACCTTTGCTCCTCGAGTCGGTGCGCCTCGGCGAACGGCTCAAGTGGCCCTCGTCCATTGCTTACGACATGATCAACCTGGCCGCAATCTCCGGTGCGCGGGAGCAGTGGGCCGAGGCGGACGAGCGGCTCGGCCGTGCGCAGCAGCTCGCCCGGGACTCCGGGCTCACGGAACTGTTGCCCGTTATCCTGTTCAATCGTGGCGAGATCGCCGAGACGTCCGGCGACTTCGATACAGCCTGCCGCTATTGGGCCGAAGCGACCCCGCTCTTCGTCGCAATGGGCAGCGAGCATGCCGCTGAAGCGACCGGGAAACTGCGTGACGCCGGCTGTCCGCAATCGGCCGAGGCCGACTGATCGTGGCGAATCCGGGCTGCGGGTGAACCCTTGATCGCAAACGCGCTATAGTCGGATAATCCGAGCGAGCAACCATCCATAGTCATGAACGCGAGCCTGATCGCCGCAGCCGTCATCCTCGCAGCCGGCATAGCTGCCGCGGCGGCGTTCCTGATGCCCGGCGAACCCGAATCCGTGGTGCCGCTGACGGCGGTCGAGCCACCGGAATTCAATGCTTCCGCCGCCATCGAAGATCGCGTTGCCGCGCTCGAAGAGGCGGTTTCCGACGAGCGCGAGGCGCGCCGCGTGCTCGAGGATGAACTGGTCGCACTGTACACGGAACTCGATCGCCTGAAGTCCGGGGCCCCGGCGCCCAAGGCGGCAGGCGTGACCGAAGAGACGCTTCCGCCGCTGCCGTCGCGCCTGCGTGAGCGGGATACCTTCGAGGAACGCAGCGAGGAGCTGGTCGAGGAAGGCCTGAGCGCCGAGCGCGCCGCTTACATCCTGCAGCGTGAATCCGAATTGCGCTTCGCGCAGATGCAGGCCTTCTACGAGGCGCGCAATGCGGAGAATCCCGAGGAACGGCTGGCCGAGTTGGAGAATCCGGACGAGGTGCTGCGTGCGGAGATCGGCGATGCCGAGTACGAAAAATACCTCAGGGCCAACAACCGCTCGACCTCGGTTACCGTCGAAGGCGTGATGTCGTCATCGCCCGCTGCCGAGGCCGGCCTGCAACCGGGAGACGAAATCGTCCGCTACGGCGGCGAGCGGGTCTACAACTCCCGGGACCTGATGGAACATTCGATGCGGGGCGATGGCCCGGTCGTCGTTGAACTCGTGCGTGACGGTACGCCGATAGAAGTCGTGATCCCGCGTGGCCCGCTCGGCATCGAAATCGGCCGCCGCAGAAGCTAGCCTTGCTACTCAGCGGTTCTCCCCGAAAAAGCGGCCCAGCATCCTGAACTCGTCCGCCCGCCGGCTGCCTTTGCGCCAGGCGAGCCCGATCGTCCGGTAACTGTCCTCGCCAAGGGGCGCGAGCTTCACCCGTGTATTGCGCAGGATCGAGGTATCGCGCGCCATTTCGGGCAGGAATGTAATGCCGAGGTCGGCGTCCACCATCTCGACCAGCGTGAGCAGGCTGCTCGCGGCGAAGGGCGCCACCTTCTGGCTGTTCCTGATCTTGCAGGCGGCGAGCGCGTGGTCCCTCAGGCAGTGTCCGTCTTCGAGCAACAACACGCTGTCCGCATCAAGTCGGTTGATGCGGTAGTTCTCCGGATCGACGCGTTTCGTTCCGTCGCGATAGGCCAGGCAGAAACCGTCACGGTACAGCTCCTCGGTCTCGACCCCGCGCATTTCCCAAGGCAGCGCCAGCAGGATGACATCGAGGTCTCCGGCCATCAGTTGCCGGTAGATCTTGTCGGTCTGGCCTTCGGCCAGATATAGCTGCAGTTTCGGATGCTTGCGCCGCAGCTTCGGCAACACTTCGGGCAGCACGAATGGCGCTATGGTCGGGATGATCCCGAGGCGCAGTTCGCCGGCCAGCGGTTCGCCGGCACCTTGCGCCAGCTCGACCAGGCTGTCGAGGTCCTGCAGGCACAGCCGCGCCTGCACGGCAATACGCTGACCGATCGACGTGACCGTGACCCGGCGGTTCGTCCGGTCCACGAGCTGCACGCCGAGGACCTGCTCGAGCTCCGCAATCCCGCTCGACAGTGCCGACTGGGACACGAAACAGAACGCGGCCGCCCGGCCGAAGTGGCCGGTGTCGACCAGCGCCAGGAAATATTCCAGTTGTCTGACAGTAGGATAGCGCAATTATCTAAAAAATCGATTGCTGTAACAAGATTAAAGCATTTTGTTAATTGTGCTGGTTTTGCGATAGTGACGTCAATACACACAGACCGGAGTAGCAGCATGGAGGTCAATATCGGTATCGACGGCAAGGACCGCAGGAAAATTGCGGCTGGGCTGGCTCGATTGCTGGCGGACAGCTACACGCTGTACCTCAAGACCCATAACTACCACTGGAACGTGGAAGGCCCCATGTTCAACACGCTGCATACGCTGTTCGAGACGCAGTACCAGGAGCTTGCGGCCGCAGTGGACGAGATCGCCGAACGAATCCGCGCACTGGGCGTAAAGGCACCGGGCTCGTATTCGGAGTTCGCGAAGATCGCGAGCGTCGAGGAGGCGAAAGGCGGCGAGAGTGCCGAGGAGATGCTGCGGCAGCTCGTTCTTGGCCAGGAGGCTGTAGTTCGCACCGCGCGGGAGATTTTTCCGGTCGTGGACAAGAGCCACGATGAGCCGACCGCCGATCTCCTGACCCAGCGCATGCAGACGCACGAGAAGAACGCCTGGATGCTGCGCAGCATGCTCGCATGACCACACTGGATTTTCGACACATATAGACGCTGACGGAGTTTGAAATGCTGAAAAACATCGAGGGACAACGTGTCCCGAACGTGACGTTCAAGACGCGCAAGGACCACGAATGGATTGACCGGACGTCGGCAGACGTGTTCAAGGGCAAGAAGGTGGTGCTGTTCTCGCTGCCGGGCGCTTTTACACCGACCTGTTCGTCGTCGCACGTGCCGCGCTACAACCAGTTCGTCCCGGCGTTTCGCGATCACGACGTGGACGAAGTTATCTGCGTGTCTGTGAATGACGCGTTCGTAATGAACGAGTGGAAGCTGCAGCAAAAGGCTGATCGCCTTACCTTCCTGCCGGACGGCAACGGCGACTTTTCCGAGGGCATGGGACTCCTGGTCGACAAGGCCAACCTCGGCTTCGGCAAACGCTCGTGGCGTTATTCGATGCTCGTGAATGACGGCATGATAGAGAAGATGTTCATCGAGCCAGACCAGCCGGGCGACCCGTTCCTCGTCTCGGATGCTGACACCATGCTCGAGCACATTGCACCCGACTCCGACAAGCCGGCAGACGTCACGGTGTTCGCGCGCGCAGGGTGCGCCTACTGCGCGAGGGCGAAGGGCTTGCTGCGCGATGCGGGTTATGAATTCGAGGAACTGGTGTTGAATCGCGACTACACGGATCGCACGTTGCGCGCCGTCGCCCAGGCGACGAGCTATCCGCAAGTGTTCGTCAACGGCCAGCATATCGGCGGTGCGGATGACCTCGAGCACTGGCTAGTCACAGGCGGCAAGCAGAGGAGCGCCGCCTGACGCACTAAGATCTAAGAGCATGGCGCCGGATTGGATTCCCCCTGTCCATCCCGGCGCGCCCCCGGGGCCGGACTCCATTGGAATCCGGCCCTTTTCCACATCTGCCGGCCGCCGATTCCCGCGTTGCCGCCTGGCAGGATTCTTCCTATGCTGTGTGGAAGGTCCGGCTCACTTTATCCTGCACAGGAATGGCCATGAAACTCTCAGACCAGGGACTGCTCAAGTCGAAAGCCTACATTGGCGGCCGCTGGATCGACGCGGATGGTGGCGACACTTTCGACGTCACGAATCCCGCGACGGGGGAAACCATCGCGAAGGTCGCGAAGTGCGGCACGGCGGAGACACGCCGCGCAATCGAGGCCGCCGGCGCCGCGTTGCCCGCCTGGCGTGACACGGTAGCGACGAAGCGTGCGATGCTCCTGCGTCGCTGGTACGACCTCATGATGCAGGCCCAGGAAGACCTGGCGCGGATCATGACGGCCGAGCAGGGCAAGCCGCTTGCCGAATCGCGCGGTGAAATCGCATATGGCGCAAGCTACATCGAATGGTTCGCCGAGGAAGGCAAGCGCGTATACGGCGACACCATCCCATCGCCGTCGCCGGACAAGCGCCTCGTCGTCATCAAGCAACCGGTCGGGGTCGTTGCCTGTATCACGCCCTGGAATTTCCCGAATGCGATGCTCGCACGCAAGATCGCGCCGGCGCTCGCCGCCGGCTGCACTGTCATATGCAAGCCCGCGAACGAAACGCCGCTGTCTGCACTCGCGATGGCGGAACTCGCCGCCCGCGCAGGCATACCCGACGGCGTCATCAACCTGGTCAACGGCGTCACGAAGGAGATCGGCGGTGAACTTACCAGCAATCCGATTGTGCGCAAACTGACGTTCACCGGCTCCACCGCGGTCGGCAAGCTGCTGGTCCGGCAATGCTCCGACACGATGAAGCGTACGTCGATGGAGCTGGGAGGCAATGCGCCGTTCATCGTGTTCGACGATGCGGATCTCGATGCGGCAGTGAAGGGCGCCATCATCTGCAAGTTCCGCAATGCCGGCCAAACCTGCGTGTGCGCGAACCGGATCCTGGTGCAAGCTGGCGTCTACGACGAATTCTGCAAGAAATTCGCTGCGGCGACCGGCAAGCTCAAGATGGGCAACGGGGCCGATGAAGGCGTAGTCGTCGGTCCGCTGATCACCGAGAAAGCGGCGAACGACGTGTACGCGTTCATTGAGGATGCCGTCGAACACGGTGCGAAGGTGGCGCAGGGCGGTGGCCGTTCCGGGCTTGGCGCAAATTTCATCGAACCTACGGTGCTCATGAACGTCGACGCGGACATGAGGGTCTTCAACGAAGAGATCTTCGGCCCGGTCGCGCCGCTGTTCCGGTTCGAGACCGAAGAAGAGGCGATCGCCATCGCGAACGACACGGAATTCGGGCTCGCTTCCTATTTCTATTCGCGCGACATCGGGCGAATCTGGCGGGTCAGCGAAGCGCTGGAGTACGGCATCGTCGGCATCAACGAGGGCATCATCTCGAACCCTATGGCGCCGTTCGGTGGCGTCAAGGAGTCGGGACACGGCCGCGAGGGCTCGAAGTACGGCCTGGACGACTACCTCGACATCAAGTACCTGTGCATGGGCGGCATCGGCAGGTAGCCGGCCCGACTAGAGGTCCGATTCTGGCCAATTTTACCGGCCGCCGGGCTTATACTGGGCGCATGTACACGACGGCCGCCTACGAACGTGCACGCCTGTCCCGGGACTCCCGCTTCGACGGGCAGTTCTTCGTGGGAGTCCGCACGACCGGCATCTACTGCCGCCCCGTTTGTCCCGCGAATCCGCCGAAGCGCGAGAACGTCGAATACTTTGCGAGCGCGGCGGCCGCCGGCGAGGCGGGATTCCGCCCGTGCCTGCGCTGTCGCCCGGAATGTGCGCCGGGCACGCCTGCCTGGCACGGTACGTCGACGACGGTCCGGCGCGGACTCCGGCTAATTGCAAACGGCGCGTTGGACGACGGCTCCGTCGAACAGCTCGCGGAGCGCCTCGGCGTCACCAGCCGCCACCTCCGGCGCTTGTTTCGTACGCATCTCGGTGCGAGCCCGCTGGCCGTCGCGCACACGCAACGGCTGCATTTCGCGAAGCGACTGATCGACCAGACCCGACTCCGGCTGCATGACATCGCCGTCGCAGCCGGTTACGGCAGCATCCGGCGCTTCAACGATGCATTCCTGGCGACCTATGGCCGTTCCCCACGCGAGCTGCGCAAGCATTTCGCGCAAGATGCCCGGCAGGATGCGACGCTCGAGATCGAACTGCCCTATCGCAGACCATTCGCCTGGCGGCAACTGCTCGAATTCGCATCGGGGCGGAGCATCCCCGGCGTCGAGTCCGTCCAAGGCGATACCTACCGGCGCACGATCAGTTTCGAGGGCCGGCACGGCGTGCTCGCCGTCGACGAAATTCCGGAGCGCAGTTGCCTGCGGCTTCGGGTGGACGGCGTCGCGACGACTGACCTGTTTTTCGTCGTGCAGAGAGCGCGCGAGATGTTCGATCTAGACGCGCCCGTGCTCGAGATTCGCCGCACGCTCGCGGCCGATTCGTCGCTCCGGCGGAGGCTCGGACGCCGTCCCGTCGTGCGCGTACCGGGGGTTTGGGACGGCTTCGAGCTTGCCGTGCGCGCCATACTCGGTCAGCAGGTGACGGTGCGGGCCGCGAGCACGCTTTCGGGACGGCTCGTCGCGCGCCATGGCGCGCTCCTCGATGCGGACCTGGCACAGCGCTTCGGGCGCTTCGGCCTCACGCACGTCTTTCCGGCGCCCGGCGTACTGGCGCAGGCACGGCTCGACGCCCTCGGCATCACGAGCGCGCGCATTGCCGCGATTTGCGGGCTTGCCCGCGCGCTCGAAAACGGCGAAGTCTCGTTCGACACGGCGCAGGACCCCGACGCATTCGTGGCTGCGCTGACTGCACAGCGCGGTATCGGCGACTGGACCGCGCAGTACATCGCGATGCGCGCATTGAAATACCCGGATGCCTTTCCGGCGTCCGATCTTGGCCTTTTGCGCGCGTTCGACGGCGATGGCCGGCGACTCAAACCCGCCGAACTCCTGGCCCGCGCGGAGGCCTGGCGGCCCTGGCGCGCCTATGCGGCATTGTTGTTGTGGAATTCCCCGGCGAATTCCGGAGGTTGATCTATGTACTACTGTTACCACGATTCCCCGGTGGGCGAACTCCTGCTGGCCGGCGACGACGAGGCGCTCGAAATGGTGAGTTTTCCGACGGGCGCGATGCGGCGCGAACCGGCGCAGCACTGGATCTACAATGAAAAACCCTTCGCGGCCGCCAAGCGCCAGCTCGACGAGTATTTCGCCGGCGAGCGAACGGATTTCGACTTGCGGCTCCGGCTCACGGGCACCGCGTTCCAGCTCGCAGTGCTCGAGGAACTACGGAAGATCCCTTATGGCGAGACGGCGTCGTACCGCGACGTGGCCGAACGCATCGGGCGACCGAAAGCGATGCGGGCAGTCGGCGCGGCGAACGGTCGCAACCCGTTGCCGATCATCGTGCCGTGCCACCGCGTTATCGGTGCCGGCGGCGACCTGACAGGGTTCGGCGGGGGGCTCGATACCAAGGCCGCCCTCTTGCGGCACGAAGCCGAGCATCGGCAGGTATCGCTACTCTGATCTGATCGCAGCGAGTATTGCCCGCGGAATCGAGACGGGGGGCTCCTAGAATTTCCTGCCCTGCAGGGCGAACACCGCGGCCGACGGCGCGACGCCGTCGATCAGCCGATCCGCATCGACCAAGCTGGTGTAGCGCGATTCGAGCGGCAGAATGCCCGCCCACACCGGGATCTCGTAGTCTTCAGGTTCGTCTTCGGGCACCGGCTTCCCGGAGATCTTCGCCGACGCATGCTCGATCGCGAACGCAATGACGCCGGTCATCTTGATCTCCTTCTCCAGCGGCGCGCGCAGCTCCGCCCAGCGGCCGGGCATCGTGTGCTCGGCGATCACCTGCATGGCGTGCAGCTTGGCCTTGCGCTCTGCGACGAACGTCGGTGTTCCGAACACCGTCACGGAACGGTAGTTCATCGACGAATTGAATGCCGACCTCGCGAGCACCAGCGCATCGAGCAGGGTGACGTTCAGGGATGCGTATTCCGTCTGTTCCAGCAGCCGGATCACGCGCGCCTTGCGCGCGCCGTGCAGGTAGATGGTCTCGCCCTCGCGGCCATACAGCATCGGCACGACGACCGGTGTGCCATCCTGGATGAAGGCCACGGCGGCTACGAGGCCGGCATCGAGCACCGAGTGCACCGTCGCCTTGTCGTACGCCCCTTTCTGGCGCAACTGACGGACTTCATTCCTGCGACTGACGGTGTATTCCTCGGTCACGTGGCTCTCCGGTTACAGGACGCGCGGCGCAAGCAAGTAGGCCGCGGCCGTCACGATCACGATACCGATGATATTCAGGACGATACCGGCGCGCACCATTTTCGGGATCGTTAGCAGGCCTGACCCGAACACGATCGCATTGGGCGGCGTGCCAACCGGCAACATGAACGCGCAGCTCGCCGCCAGTGTAACCGGCACCGTAACCAGTAAAGGATCCAGGCCCGACTCGACCGCGATCGCGCCGACGACGGGCAGAAAAGTCGTGGTCACCGCGGTATTCCTCATGAGCTCGGTGATGAGAATGATTATCGTGCCCGTGATCAAGACGACGAGGAACGGTGACAGCGTACCCAGGCCCTGCGGGCTCGTGCCGATCCATTCGGCGAGGCCCGTGTCCGACACAACGCGGGCCAGCGAGAGACCGCCGCCGAAGAGGATCAGCACGCCCCAGGGGAGGCGTTCCGCGTGGTCCCAACGGAGGAGCAAGTTCCTGCCTGCCCTCATCGGAGGTGCGGAAGTCGACCTGGAATACCACGCGCGTCAGCGTAAGCCAGGCCAGGGGCAGCATCAGCGCCGACACCGGCACGCCGACCAGGGGCCAATTGGCGAACGCGATCTCGGTTCCGTTGTTGTCTTTCATGAACGCGGCGAATATCGCGTTCGGGGCCGTACCGACCAGCGTGGCTATGCCGCCGATGGTCGCCGCGTAGGCGATCCCCAGCAGCAGCGCGTATTGGAAGTGCGTGCGCTGGCGCTCGTCGAGGTCACGGAAGGAATGATGTGACGGCGATCGGCACGGCTTCCGTTGCCCACCATATCGCCATCAGCAATCCGATTGCAGCCGTGAACCAGGCGGCGCCTTCGAGCGCCGGCGGCGCGCCCGCGAGCAGCATCGCGAACGCAATGACGGGGCCAAGCAGGAGTCCGATGCTCTGGTACCGGGCCCGGCCGGCTGCAGCGCTTTCCGCACCCAAGTCTGACGCTCCCCGATTCGAGTGCGCAAACTGTACCCGTTTCATGCCGACAAGGCGTCTGCGGACGCATGTGCACGACATCTAGTGCACCTCTCGCCTTTCCCTACAAGATGTAGTAGCATCGCGCGCGTACCGTAACTGGTACGCACGGAGATGAGATGCAACAGGCGACGGGGGCGGGACACCATGCCGGACGCATGGCTCGAGGGTAGTGCCACGTGCTTCCTCTCAACACGTCACGATACGTATCGGAGCTGCGAACTGATACGGCCCGCGAACCAACGATTCGCCGACCGGGGACAGACACGCTGACGGTAACGCGACACTGACGTCGCGCATTGTCGATTGCGATTTGTGCCGCGCCTGGCGCATCCTCTGCACACTTGGCCGCCCGTTATCGGGCGGCTTTTTTAACCGCGATGCCATGACCGGACCTTTGATCTCGCGCGCGCTCGTCGTGCTTGCCCTGGCCGCCGCATTGGCGGCCTGCTCGGGACAGCATTCGAAACCCGACCTGCCATACCCGGCCTTTGTCGACACCGGCGAGATCGAAGAACAGTTCCTCGCCGCGCTTCCCGGCATTCGCGCTCGGGAATTCTCGAGCGACCCGCGTACGCGAGAGTTTGCCGGGCAGGTCGTGATACCGCCGGACTGGAAAGGGACGACCGGTGGTGAGCCGGGCAAAGCGCTCGAAATCTACGTGCTGGCCGGAGAACTGCGGGTGGGCGAATTCGCGTTGGGGCCCGGCGGTTATGCCTGGGTGCCGCCCGGAAGCCTCGGTTTCCGCCTGGAATCGGACGGTGGTGCGCAATTACTGTATTTCCTCGATGAACTCGACGAGCGGTCGGTAATGCGCTCGCCGTTGATCTTAGACAGCGCGCTGGTCGAGTGGCAGGCGATAGTGCCAGGTGTGTCCGAGCGCGAGCTGCGCGCCGATCCCGGTACCGGCGCACGTACCTGGTTGCGGCGCATCGAACCCGGCGTGTCCGTGCTCTGGGAGGCATCGAGCGTCGAACGTGAGGGCTATCTCGTCGCTGGGCACTACCGGCACAGCGAATGTGCCCAAGGCGAACCGGCGACCTGGGAATACCTGCCCGGCGGCTATTTCCGACGCCCGCCCGACGTCCTGAACGGCGGGCCGGAGTCCGCGGCGCTCGCCGAATCGATATGGTTCCTGCGAGAAGCGACTGGCGGCCGGATCAGCCCGGCGCCGGCATGCACGATGCCGCCGGCCGGGACCGGGGACGAAGCGGTCGACTAATCGGGGCGCTTGCGGCCCGGTTTCACGAGTTTCGTGATTCCGGTGCCGAGTCTCATGAGCTTGGTGAGCGTGGACGTCGGGATGTTGCGAATCTCTTCGTACCAGCTGCTGGTCAGTTCGACGAAGTCGAGCATGTTTCGGATGCGCGACTTGGTGACGGCATCCGTGCCGGGTTCGCGCTCGACCTCGGCAGCGCATTCGCGCAGCATGATGAGCGTCGGATTGAGTTCGCGCTGCTTGCGTTGTTCGATGATCACCCGGAACAACTCCCACACGTCGTGGACGGACTCGAAGTAATCACGACGGTCGCCGAGCACGTGCACCATGCGGACCAGTCCATAGCTTTGCAGTTCGCGAATGCTGGTCGACACGTTGGATCGCGCGACCGACAAAAGCTCGCAAATCTGGTCGGCGCGCAGCGGCCGAGGCGACAAGTACAACAGGGCGTGGATCTGCGCCACCGTACGGTTCGTGCCCCAACGCGTGCCCATTTCGCCCCAGTGAAGGACGTATTTCTCGACGGCGGGAGACAATTGCATGGCGCCACCTGTACTGAATTTTCTGTCGCGTCAGAAATTACCGGCATTGCAGCCTGCCGGCAAGTGACCAGCCGTACCGGGCGGTCGCCGCAACGGGCAGTGCACGAGAACGCGAACGCCCGCTCGAGGGCCGCAACTGCGAATGCGGGGTTGCTGCCAGGGCCCGCGCTAAGGCGAAACAGCGGTAAGCAGGGCGCGGCGCGGGGCCGGCCATCCTTCGACGGCTCGGCCCGGATCGTGCGGATCGAGTGCCGCGGCCAGCGAATCGAAAGTCATCCATTCGGTTCGGCGCTGCTCGTCGGTGCTGGTCGGCGTCACATCGACGATCCGCACGTCTACCAGGCCGGTCCGGTCGAGCCAGTTCTCGAGTTCCGGCACGGTCGGCAGCAGCCACACGTTCTTCATGCGTGCGTAACGACCCGACGGCGTCGCGGTCATCGGTTCATTCCCGGGCAGCACCAAAGTCTCCAGCACCAATTGGCCGGCCGGGCGCAGCGTGTCACGTAATTGCCTCAAGTGGTCGAGCGGCTCGCGCTGGTGATAGAGCACGCCCATGGAGAACGTGGTGTCGAAAGCGTGCGACGCTGGCGGGATCTCCTGCAGACGTAGCGGCAGCACGCAGATGCCTGCGGTGTCGAGCAAAGCAGCTACCGCGAGGAATTGCATCACGTAGAGCAGCATAGGATCGATGCCCAGCACGAATCGTGCGCCGGCCTCCCGCATCCGTAGCGTGTACCAGCCGTTGCCGCACCCGACATCGAGCACGCGGCGTCCGGCGAGCGGGTCGATGGCGCCCGCGACGCGGGTCCACTTCCGATCACTCCGCCATTCGGCGTCGATGCGGACCCCAGCGAACTCGAACGGGCCCTTGCGCCAGGGTGACAGTGCGAGCAGGACTTCGCGCAGGCGCGCGGGTTCCCTGCGTAGTCCGTCGATGCTGTCGACCAAGGCGGACCAATGCGGGTAGTTCCCATGAAACGCCGCGGAGTAGCGCTCGGTCAGAAGTGGTTCGAGTTGCGAAGGCCAGCCTTCCAGGGCGGTACCGCGCAGTGCGTCCGCAAGCCCCGCTGTTCGGCTCAAGTGCCAGGGCCCGCTTTGATCGCAATCATCGAGACGAAATTGAAGTAGCGCAGCCAGACCGCAACATTGGCAAAGCCGGCGGCGGCCAGGCGCCGTCGGTGGGCGGGCACGCTCTCCGGAACCAGCACCTTGTCGAGCGCCGCCCGCTTGCGCGCGATCTCCAGGGCGCTGTAGTCGTTGCGCCGCTTGTATTCGTGGTACAGATCCACGAGCAGGCTCTCCATCGCTGGTTCTTCGTCCACGACCTTCTCCGACAGGAACAGCAAGCCGCCCGGTACGAGGCCGTCGAAGATCTTGCGCACGAGTGCGTCCCGTCCGGCGGGTGCGACGAATTGCAAGGTGTAGTTCATGACAACGAGCGAGGCATCGCGCACCTTCGTGTCGCGCAGGTCCTCCAGCCTGAGGTCGACCGGCGGCCGGCCGGCGCATGCGGCATCGTCTTCGGCGATCAGCCGCTCACAGCGTTCGATCATTGCCGGGGCATTGTCAACGGCGACGATGTGGCAGTCCGGCGCCCGAATTCCCTGGCGCATGGCCAGAGTTGCCGCGCCGAGGGAACAGCCGAGGTCGTAACAGCAGGTACCTGCCTGAACGAAACGGCTGGCCAGCGAACCGATGGCTTCGAGCGTGGCCGCGTAGCCGGGGACGGAGCGACGCAGCATGTCCGGGAATACGCGGGCCACGGTCTCATCGAAGCGAAAGGGCTCGTTGCCGAATTTTTCTTCAGCAAATATCCGGTCTTCACTCATGGAATTTATGTGGGACAATCGCGCCTGCTTGGAACCCTGCTCATGATACGCGACCTGCACCAGGAACTCGGCATCCCGCCCGGCTACGGGCGGACCGGCAATCCACCGGCTTACGAGGAGGCCGCCGACCTCGTCGACGTCGGCCCGAATCTTGTCGGCCGCATCCAGAGGCTTACACCCCTGGCTGCGGCCCGCTGGGCGGACATGGTCGCGGCCGCCGCGACCGATGGTATCCGGCTGTTGCTGGTGTCGGGCTTTCGCAGTGTCGAATACCAGGCGGGTCTGATTCGCAACAAGCTCGGCAGCGGACAGGCGATCGAGGAAGTACTGAAGGTCAATGCTGCTCCCGGATATAGCGAACACCACACGGGGGCCGCCGTGGATATCGCGACTCCCGGTTCGCGGCCGCTGACGGAGGAGTTCGAGACGACGCCGGCATATGTCTGGCTGACCGGGAATGCCCGGCGGTTTGGCTTCTCGATGACCTATCCCCGCGGTAATCCATGGGGCTTCATTTACGAGCCATGGCACTGGTCGATCAAGATCGGTCCCGTCCGGTCGGCGGCTTCCCGGGGAGCATCGGGGGGCCGGCGGAAGCCGCGCCAGGCCTAAATGTCGGCTGTGCGGCTGTTGACAGGCAGGTAAGTGGAATTAGACAATAGCCGGCTTGTGTCCGCGGAGGGGTACTCAAGCGGTCAACGAGGGCAGACTGTAAATCTGCTGGCTTAGCCTACGTAGGTTCGAATCCTACCCCCTCCACCACGACTTTCGGTCGAAAGACGGGAAGAGGGTGGCGGTGAGTATAGCAGGGTTTCAGTCTCGCGCCTTTTAGGTACACGATTTTCCGCAGACACATTACGACAACGTGAAACCGGGTTGGCGGATTCACTACGGAACACAAATCAAATGTCCGGACGGTTTGGATGCATTCGACTGTCAGGATTTTTGTACGCCTGAAAAACAGGCGTTACTGAGTGACAGGCGGGTGTAGTTCAAAGGTAGAACCTCAGCCTTCCAAGCTGATGATGTGGGTTCGATTCCCATCACCCGCTCCAGGACTGGAAGGCCGGAGCCACCACGGACATGCCCACATAGCTCAGGGGTAGAGCACTTCCTTGGTAAGGAAGAGGTCCCCGGTTCAATCCCGGGTGTGGGCTCCAGTCAAAGATTTGGATTTGCATACAAGTTCTTCAATCGATCACAGCGCAGCAGGAAAGGCACATGTCCAAAGCAAAATTTGAGCGTACGAAGCCGCACGTAAACGTGGGGACGATTGGTCACGTGGACCATGGGAAGACGACGCTGACGGCGGCATTGACGAAGGTGATGGCGGAGAAGCTGGGGCGTGGGGAGATACGGGCCTACGACCAGATTGACAATGCGCCGGAGGAGAAGGCGCGAGGCATCACGATAGCGACGGCGCACGTGGAGTACGAGAGTGAGAACCGGCACTACGCGCACGTGGACTGTCCGGGGCATGCGGACTACGTGAAGAACATGATTACGGGTGCGGCGCAGATGGACGGCGCGATCCTGGTGGTGAGTGCGGCGGACGGTCCGATGCCGCAGACGCGGGAGCACATCTTGCTGGCGCGGCAGGTGGGCGTGCCGTACATCGTGGTGTTCATGAACAAGGCGGACCAGGTGGATGATGCGGAGTTGCTGGAGCTGGTGGAGATGGAGGTCCGGGACCTGCTGTCGACCTACGAGTTTCCGGGCGATGACACGCCGATCATCACGGGTTCGGCGCTGAAGGCGTTTGACGGAGACGGGTCGGAGATTGGGGTGCCGTCGGTACTGAAGCTGGTGGAGGCGCTGGACACTTGGATACCGCAGCCGGAGCGGGCGATTGATGGTGCGTTTTTGATGCCGGTGGAAGACGTGTTTTCGATCTCGGGCCGTGGCACGGTGGTGACGGGGCGTATCGAGCGCGGGATTGTGAAGGTCGGCGACGAGATTGAGATTGTGGGCATTCGGGACACGACGAAGACGACCTGCACGGGCGTGGAGATGTTCCGCAAGCTGTTGGACCAGGGCCAGGCGGGCGACAACGTAGGCGTGTTGCTGCGCGGTACCAAGCGCGAGGAAGTGGAGCGTGGGCAGGTGCTGGCGAAGCCGGGCTCGATCACGCCGCATACGCGGTTCGAGGCGGAGGTGTACATCCTGACCAAAGACGAGGGTGGCCGGCACACGCCGTTTTTCAAGGGTTACCGGCCGCAGTTTTATTTTCGGACGACGGACGTGACGGGCGCGGTGGAACTGCCGGAGGGGACCGAGATGGTGATGCCGGGCGACAACGTGCAGATGGTGGTGGAGCTGATTGCGCCGATCGCGATGGAAGACGGGCTGCGGTTTGCGATCCGCGAAGGCGGACGGACCGTGGGCGCCGGCGTGGTATCCAAGATTCTCAAGTAAGCGGTAACAGATAGCCGGGCGCACAAGAGTTTCTCGCGCTCGGCTTTGTCACTTCAGCATTCGAAGGTCAAGCGAGAAAGGCCAGTAGCTCAATTGGCAGAGCGGCGGTCTCCAAAACCGCAGGTTGGGGGTTCGATTCCCTCCTGGCCTGCCACCGAGCAGGCGACGGCGGTTACCGCGTCGGCAATGAATTCAGGCAATTATGGCGACACAAACGGAAATCAAAGAATCCAGCGCGCTCGACACAGTGAAGCTGCTGCTCGCTGCTCTCGCACTGATCGGCGGCTTGTTCGCTTACTACTATTACGAGAATTCGCTGGCGCTCGCGCTGCGCGTCATGATGGTGCTCGCCGGGACAGGCATCGGCATTGGCATCGCAATGACAAGCACGCAGGGTCGCAGGCTGCGCCAGTTCATTCAGGGTGCTCGCGTCGAGTGGCGTAAGATCGTATGGCCCACCCGTCAGGAGACAACGCAGACGGCGATAGCGGTCTTCGTCTTCACGTTGGTTATGGCCCTGTTCTTCTGGGCACTTGACTCGGGACTGCTCTGGCTGACGAACCGGCTGGTCGGCTGATTCGCGACAGCATCGCAACCCCGACATTAATCACCAGGGAAATTTTCAGTGACACAACGCTGGTACATCGTTCACGCGTACTCCAATTTCGAACATCGCGTCAAAGCGGCGCTCGAGGAACGCATCGCGCGCATGGGCTTGCAAGACAAGTTTGGCGAGATCCTCGTGCCTACCGAAGAGGTCGTCGAGATGCGTGAAGGGCAGAAGCGCCGCAGCGAGCGCAAGTTCTTCCCGGGCTACGTGCTTGTGCAAATGGAAATGGACGACGAAACCTGGCACCTGGTGAAAGAGGTGCCGAAAGTGCTTGGTTTCATTGGCGGTTCAAGCGACAAGCCCGCGCCGATCACCGAAAAGGAAGCGAACAATATTCTGCAGCGCGTGCAGGAAGGTGTGGACAAACCTCGACCGAAAGTCCTGTTTGAGCCGGGTGAGGTGGTGCGCGTCATAGACGGGCCGTTCAATGACTTCAGCGGCGTCGTCGAGGGGGTGAATTACGACAAGAACCGCCTCCAGGTTGCGGTACAGATTCTGGGTCGCTCGACGCCTGTCGAACTAGAGTTCGGACAAGTCGAGAAGTCGTAAGCATGAGTCCGCAGGCACGGCTGCAACCGTGACCGCGGGCTGACCAAGGTGTTGAAGCGTCGATGTAGCGCCCCGTGGGCGCGACCGCGGCGGTTGATAGCAGAGACGCGCCTTGTCGGGCGCACTAATACGAGGAGCTATGTCAGGCATAGCGATTGAACTCGGGAGACAACGATGGCAAAGAAAGTAACCGGCTACGTGAAGCTGCAAGTGCCGGCCGGGCAGGCGAACCCGTCGCCACCTGTTGGCCCCGCGCTGGGCCAGCATGGCGTCAATATCATGGAGTTCTGCAAGATATTCAACGCGGAAACCCAGGGTATTGAGCAGGGCTTGCCGATTCCGGTGGTGATCACGGTCTACAGCGATCGCAGTTTCACCTTCATTTCGAAAACCCCGCCCGCGGCCGTGCTATTGCGAAAGGCGGCAGGCGTCAAGAAAGGCTCCGGCACGCCGAACACAGCGAAGGTCGGCAAGGTCAATCGCCAGCAGCTCGAGGACATTGCGACGACCAAGATGCCGGACCTCACTGCAGCGGGGCTGGAAGCCGCCGTCCGCACCATCGCGGGCACGGCGCGAAGCATGGGCATCGACGTCGAGGGAGTGAACTGATGGCCGCCGTCAGCAAGCGCAGAAAGGCCGCGCGCGAAAAGGTCGATCCGACGAAGACCTACGATCTCGACGCCGCGCTGGCACTGGTGAAAGAGCTGGCTACGGCCCGTTTCCAGGAAAGTGTGGACGTCGCCGTCAATCTCGGCGTGGATCCGCGCAAGTCAGACCAGGTGGTCCGTGGATCCACCGTGCTTCCGAACGGCACTGGCAAGACGGTTCGTGTCGCGGTGTTCGCGCAGGGCGAGAACGCCGAGAAGGCGAAGGCCGCCGGGGCCGACATCGTCGGTTTCGACGATTTGGCCGAGAAGGTGAAGGGCGGGCAACTCGATTTCGACGTCGTCATTGCTACGCCCGACGCGATGCGTATCGTCGGACAGCTCGGTCAGATCCTGGGTCCGCGCGGACTCATGCCGAACCCCAAGGTAGGCACGGTGACAGCGGACGTCGAGAACGCCGTGCGCAATGCGAAATCGGGCCAGGTGCGGTATCGCACCGACAAAGCCGGCATCGTCCATTGCCCGATCGGACGCGTGGACTTCGAAGTCCCGGCACTGAAACAGAATATAGACGCGCTGCTGGCCGACCTCAGGAAGTCGCGGCCCGCGTCGGCTAAAGGCATCTATATCCGGAAGCTGACAATTTCGTCGACCATGGGCCCGGGCATTTCGGTCGATCGCGCAATTTTCGAGGCCTGATCGAAAGATCATGGCGCACTAAAGTTTGCCGTTTCGCTCGTTGGCGGGCCGGCAAATCGCCGCTAGGACGCGGCAATCGTCGAAGACCGTAGGCGATCAACCTGACCGTTGATCTTAATGTTTAGCCTACGCAGATGGTGAAACCTGAGTTAGCTGGAGCTGGCAACGGTAGCCATCCGACATGGAAACGGATGTTTCCGCTCTGGGAGGACGGAGTTCGCTTCGTCCGTTTGTTTAACGGTAACCGTATGCCAGGAGTAGTCATGGCACTGAGACTCGAAGACAAGAAAACTCTTGTCGCAGAGGTAAACGCGGTTGCAGTGGATGCGGTAACGGCCGTTGCGGCCGAGTATCGCGGGCTCACTGTTTCAGAGATGACGCAGTTGCGCAAAGAAGCGCGCAACGCCGGCGTGTACCTGCGTGTCGTCAAGAACACGTTGGCACGTCGCGCCATCGCAGGCACCAGCTTCGAGTGTATGCAAGACACACTGAAAGGGCCGCTGCTTATCGCTTTCGCCAAGGATGATCCGGGCGCCGCTGCCAGAGTCATCAAGGACTTTGCCAAGGAGCACGAAGCTCTCAAGGCGGTGTCGCTGTCAGCCGGCGGGCAATTGTTGCCGGGAACCGATCTCGCGAAGTTGGCCGAATTGCCGACGCTGGATCGGGCCCGCTCAATGCTGCTCGGCGTGCTGATGGAACCGATGTCCAAACTGGTACGCACGCTTGCCGAACCCTGCGCGATGCTCGCACGCACGCTGAACGCACGCGCGCAGCAGGGGGCCGGCTGAGGCTCGTCCGCAAGGGCGAACCAGGGATCGAACGTATTACCTGACTCAGGTTTCTAGCTTAAGAGGAATATTGAAATGGCAATGTCAAATGCGGAACTGCTCAAGGAACTGAGCGCAAAGCCGATCATGGAAGTGGTCGAACTCGTGAAGATGCTCGAGGAGGAGTGGGGTGTAAGCGCCGCCGCTCCCGTCGCCATCGCTGCCGGTCCGGCCGCGGGCGGCGCCGCCGCGGACGCAGCGGTGGAAAAGGACGAGTTCGATATCGTCATGACCAGCTTCGGCGCCAACAAGGTCGCAGTCATCAAGGTGGTGCGCGCCCTTACCGGTCTTGGCCTCAAGGAAGCCAAGGACACGGTCGAAGGTGCACCTTCCACGATCAAGGAAGGCGTAGCAAAGGCCGAAGCGGAAGACATCAAGAAACAGCTTGAAGAAGCCGGCGCCAGCGTCGAGCTCAAGTAAACGATTGGGCAACGCTTTCGCAGACAATCGACCCGACGGGCCAGATGTCGGGTAGGCAGCCGGCCGCGTGAGCGGCTGGTTGCCTGCCTGTGTCTGTGTTTCCTGTCCGTAATCAACTGAGGGTATTCTCGAATGGCCTATTCATTCACTGAGAAAAAGCGCATCCGCAAGAATTTCGGCAAGCGTCCGACGATTCTGGATGTCCCGTACCTGCTGTCGATCCAGGTGGATTCCTACAAGAATTTCCTGCAGACCGACAAGACGATCGAACAACGCGAGGACAAGGGTCTGCACGCCGCGTTCCGCTCCGTGTTCCCGATCGTCAGCTACTCGGGCAACGCGGCGCTCGAATACGTCAGCTATCGCCTGGGCGAGCCCGTATTCGATGTGAAGGAATGCCAGATGCGCGGTCTCACCTATGCGGCGCCGATCCGCGTCAAGGTGCGGCTCGTCATTTACGACAAGGAAGCCAGCGGGAACCCGAAACCGGTCAAGGACATTCGCGAGCAGGAAGTGTACCTGGGCGAAATGCCGCTCATGACCGATCACGGCACATTCGTGATCAATGGCACGGAACGCGTCATTGTGTCGCAGCTGCATCGATCTCCTGGCGTGTTCTTCGATCACGACAAGGGTAAGACGCATAGTTCCGGCAAACTATTGTTCTCGGCTCGCATCATTCCATATCGTGGCTCCTGGCTTGACATGGAATTCGACCCGAAGGACTGCGTTTTTGCGCGCATCGACCGCCGCCGTAAACTGCCGGTAACGATCATCCTGCGTGCACTGGGCATGTCGAACGAAGAAATGCTCGACATGTTCTTCGAGACCAACGAATTCTTCCTCTCGAGCAACGACGTCGAGATGAAACTCGTGCCCGAGCGCCTGCGTGGCGAAACCGCGACGTTCGACATCAAGCTCGGCCGCAAGCTGATCGTCGAGGACGGACGGCGCATCACCGCCAAGCACGTGCGCGACATGGAAAAGTCCGCGGTCGACCGCCTCGGCGTGCCGAAGGAGTACCTCGACGGCAAGATCCTGGCGCACGACATCATAGATACTGCGACCGGCGAACTGATAGCTGCTGCGAACGCAGAGATCACGAGCGACATGGTCGACAAGATCATCGCCGCTGGCGTCGATACGATCCGTACGCTCTGGGTCAACGATCTGGATCGTGGTCCGTTCATCTCCAATACGCTGAATATCGATCCTTCGACGACGCGTCTGGAAGCGCTGGTCGAAATCTATCGCATGATGCGTCCCGGCGAACCGCCGACCAAAGAGGCAGCCGAGAACCTCTTCCAGAACCTGTTCTTCAATTCAGATCGCTACGACCTGTCGGCCGTGGGCCGCATGAAGTTCAATCGCCGCGTCGGGCGCGATACATCAACAGGTGAAGGCGTACTGGATCGCGACGACATTCTCGACGTGCTGAAGACCCTGATCGACATTCGCAACGGCTACGGCACGGTTGACGACATCGATCACCTCGGCAACCGCCGGGTCCGGTCGGTCGGCGAGATGGCGGAAAACGCATTCCGCGTCGGTCTCGTTCGTGTCGAGCGCGCCGTCAAGGAGCGGTTGACACAGGCCGAGACCGAAGGCCTCATGCCGCAGGAAATGATCAATGCGAAGCCGGTTGCGGCTGCCGTGAAGGAATTTTTCGGCTCCAGCCAGCTGTCGCAGTTCATGGATCAGAACAATCCGCTGTCGGAAGTGACGCACAAGCGCCGTGTTTCCGCGCTGGGCCCGGGCGGCCTGACGCGCGAGCGTGCGGGATTTGAAGTGCGTGACGTTCATCCGACGCACTACGGCCGGGTGTGCCCGATCGAGACACCGGAAGGTCCGAACATCGGGCTGATCAATTC
Organism: uncultured Pseudomonadota bacterium; assembly: GCA_963770585.1. Lineage (GTDB taxonomy): Bacteria > Pseudomonadota > Gammaproteobacteria > Steroidobacterales > Woeseiaceae > UBA1847. Next base: position 277,155 of record CAVYQH010000002.1, read on the forward strand.
GCTTGCTGTCTACGCGCGTACCAACGAATACGGTTTCCTCGAGACGCCATACCGAAAGGTCGTCGACAGGCGTGTGAGCAACAACATCGAATATCTGTCGGCGATCGAGGAAAGCCAGTACGTCATTGCGCAGGCGAACTCCGAGTTGGACAAGAGCGGACGTTTCGTCGAGGACCTGGTATCCGTCCGGCACAAGAACGAATTCACGCTTGTCGAACCCCGAGGACATCAGTTACATGGACGTCAGCCCGCGCCAGATCGTGTCGGTCGCCGCGGCGTTGATTCCGTTCCTCGAGCACGACGATGCGAACCGCGCGCTGATGGGCTCAAACATGCAGCGCCAGGCCGTGCCGACGCTTCGTGCCGAGGCCCCGCTGGTGGGCACCGGCATCGAACGTGCAGTGGCCGTCGACTCGGGCGTTACGGTCGTCGCGGCGCGCGGCGGCATCGTCGATTCCGTGGACGCTTCGCGTATTGTCGTGCGTGTCAACGACGACGAAACCAGCGCGGAAGAAGCCGGCGTCGACATCTACAACCTGACGAAATACACACGTTCGAACCAGAACACCTGCATCAATCAGCGGCCACTGGTGAAGTCGGGCGATGTCATTGCAATGGGTGACGTACTGGCCGATGGCCCGTCGACCGACATGGGCGAGCTCGCGCTCGGTCAGAACCTGCTGGTCGCGTTCATGCCGTGGAACGGCTACAACTTCGAGGATTCGATCCTGATTTCGGAGCGTGTCGTCAAGGAGGACCGATTCACGACAATCCACATCGAAGAGCTGCAGTGCGTCGCGCGCGACACGAAACTCGGGCCGGAAGACATCACGTCCGACATCCCGAACGTCGGTGATGCCGCGCTGGCCAAACTCGACGATGCGGGCATAGCGTTCATCGGCGCCGAAGTGAAGGCCGGCGACATCCTGGTCGGCAAGGTGACGCCAAAGGGCGAGACTCAACTGACGCCGGAAGAGAAACTGTTGCGCGCGATCTTCGGCGAGAAGGCGTCCGACGTGAAGGATACGTCTCTGCGTGTGCCGCCGGGCATGGACGGCACGGTCATCGACGTCCGCGTGTTCACCCGCGACGGCGTCGACAAGGACGCTCGCGCACTGTCGATCGAGAGGTCTGAGCTCGAAAGCGTACGCAAGGATCTCGACGACACGCTGCGCATCCTGGAGAATGACATTTACGAGCGCGTTGAACGCATGCTGACCGGCAAGGTCGCGCAGGGCGGTCCGAACAAGCTCAAGGCAGGCGCCAAGATCACGAAGGCTTATCTCGACGAGGTGCCACGTGAACAGTGGTTCGAGATACGATCTGAAGAACGACGAGGCGAACGAGCAGCTGGAAAAAGCGTCGGGTCGGTTGACGGTGCAGCGCGAAGAATTCGATCGCCGTTACGACGAGAAGAAGGCAAAGATCACCGCGGGTGACGACCTGGCGCCCGGCGTGCTGAAAATGGTCAAGGTCTACCTTGCGGTGAAGCGCCGGGTACAGCCGGGCGACAAGATGGCCGGCCGGCACGGAAACAAGGGTGTTATTTCGACGATCGTTCCGGTGGAGGACATGCCGTACCTTGAAGACGGCACACCCGATCGATATCGTGCTGAACCCGCTCGGCGTACCTTCGCGCATGAACGTCGGGCAGGTGCTCGAAACCCACCTCGGCTGGGCCGCAAAGGGCGTCGGCAAGAAGATTGACGAGTTGTTGCGGGCGCAGGAATCGACCGCCCGGATTCGGGCCTTTCTGGAGACTGTGTACAACAAGACGGGCGGCAAGGAAGAGGACTCAAGTCTCTGTCCGACGACGAACTGATCGAGCTGGCGGGTAACTTGACCAACGGCGTGCCGACCGCGACGCCGGTGTTCGATGGCGCGACGGAAGGCGAGATCAAAGACCTGCTCAGGCTTGGCAGGTCTCGACGAAGTCGGGACAGACGACGCTGTACGATGGCCGCACGGGCGACAGATTTGATCGTCCCGATTACGGTCGGCTACATGTACATGCTGAAGCTGAACCATCTCGTCGATGACAAGATGCATGCGCGTTCGACCGGACCTACAGCTCTGGTCACCGCAACAGCCGTTGGGCGGCAAGGCGCAGTTCGGCGGCCAGCGCTTCGGGGAAATGGAGGTCGTGGGCACTCGAAGCTTACGGCGCCGCCTACACGCTGCAGGAAATGTTGACCGTGAAGTCCGACGACGTGCAAGGTCGCACGAAGATGTACAAGAACATCGTCGATGGTGAACACTACATGGACGCCGGCATGCCGGAATCCTTCAACGTGTTGGTGAAGGAGATTCGTTCTCTAGGCATCAACATCGAGCTGGAGACAGACTAATGAAAGATCTGCTTAGGCTTTTCAAGTACCAGAACCCGGCCGACGATTTCGACGCGATCCGCATCTGGCACTGGCGTTCGCCGGACATGATCCGGTCATGGTCCTTCGGCGAAGTGAAGAAGCCGGAGACGATCAACTACCGGACCTTCAAGCCGGAGCGCGACGGTCTGTTTTGCGCGAAGATCTTCGGCCCGATCAAGGACTACGAGTGCCTGTGCGGCAAGTACAAGCGCCTGAAGCACCGTGGCGTCGTCTGCGAGAAGTGCGGCGTCGAGGTGACGCAGACCAAGGTGCGCCGCGAGCGTATGGCGCATATCGAGCTGGCGAGCCCGGTGGCGCACATCTGGTTTCTGAAGTCGCTGCCGAGCCGCATCGGCCTGATGCTCGACATGACGCTGCGCGAGATCGAACGCGTCCTGTACTTCGAGGCTTTCGTGGTCGTCGAGCCGGGCATGACCGAGCTCGAACGCGGCCAGCTCCTGACCGACGAGATGTATCTCGAGTCGCTGGAGCAATACGGCGATGAGTTCGATGCCCGAATGGGTGCCGAGGCCGTGCGCGAAATGCTCGCGACCATCGACCTGCAGCGCGAAGTGCTGAAGGTGCGCGAGGACATCGATGGCACGCGTTCGGAAACCAAGATCAAGCGATTGTCCAAACGTCTGAAGCTGCTGGAATCGTTCATTGAGTCCGGCAACAAGCCCGAGTGGATGGTGCTGACCGTGTTGCCGGTGTTGCCACCCGACCTGCGTCCATTGGTGCCGCTCGACGGCGGCCGCTTCGCGACCTCGGACCTGAACGACCTGTACCGGCGAGTCATCAATCGAAACAACCGCCTGCGTCGGCTGCTCGAGCTGAACGCACCCGATATCATCGTGCGCAACGAGAAGCGCATGCTGCAGGAGTCGGTGGATGCCTTGCTCGATAACGGCCGTCGCGGCCGTGCGATTACGGGTACCAACAAGCGGCCGTTGAAGTCATTGGCCGACATGATCAAGGGCAAGCAGGGCCGGTTCCGCCAGAACCTGCTCGGAAAGCGCGTCGACTACTCCGGCCGCTCGGTCATCGTGGTCGGCCCGACGCTCAAGCTGCACCAGTGCGGACTGCCGAAGAAGATGGCGCTCGAGCTCTTCAAGCCGTTTATCTTTTCGAAACTTCAGCTCCGCGGTGAAGCTACCACGATCAAGGCCGCCAAACGGCTTGTCGAACGTGAAGGGCGCCGAGGTCTGGGATATCCTCGAAGAGGTGATTCGCGAGCATCCGGTGCTGCTGAACCGGGCGCCGACGCTGCATCGGCTCGGCATCCAGGCTTTCGAGCCGGTGCTGATCGAAGGCAAGGCAATCCAGCTGCATCCGCTCGTCTGCACGGCGTTCAACGCCGACTTCGACGGCGACCAGATGGCCGTGCACGTGCCACTGTCGCTCGAAGCCCAGCTCGAGGCTCGCGCGCTGATGATGTCGTCCAACAACATCCTGTCGCCGGCCAACGGCGATCCGATCATCGTGCCGTCGCAGGACGTCGTACTCGGCCTTTATTACATGACCCGCACACGCATCAATGCGAAGGGCGAGGGCATGTTCCTTTCGTCGATCGACGAGGCCCGGCGCGCTTTCGAGTCCGGCGCGGTCGAGATGCAGGCGAAAGTGAAGGTGCGAGTACCGCTGTCGGAAACAAACGAGCGGGGCGAGATGGTGCGTGTGAATCGCACGATCGAAACGACAATTGGCCGCGCGCTATTGTCCGAGATCCTGCCGGAAGGTCTGTCATTCGACCTCGTGAACCGGCCGATGACCAAGAAAGCGATATCGAACGTGATCAACGTCTGCTATCGCCAGCTGGGCCTCAAGGAGACCGTGGTGTTTGCCGACCAGCTGATGTACACGGGCTTCCGGCTTGCGACTCGCGCCGGCATCTCGATCGGCGTGAACGACATGGTCGTGCCGGACAGCAAGCAGAAGATCCTCGATGTGGCCGAAGCCGAAGTGAAGGAGATCCAGGACCAGTATTCGTCCGGTCTCGTCACGCACGGCGAGCGCTACAACAAGGTCGTCGACATCTGGTCGCGTACAAACGACCAGGTTGCGAAGGCCATGATGGACAAGCTCGGCACTGAGAAGGTGAAGGATGCAACCGGCAAGGAAGTCGACCAGGAATCCTTCAATTCGATCTACATGATGGCAGACTCCGGCGCCCGCGGTTCCGCGGCGCAGATTCGCCAGTTGGCCGGCATGCGCGGCCTGATGGCCAAGCCGGACGGCTCGATCATCGAAACGCCGATCACTGCCAACTTCCGCGAAGGCCTGGACGTACTGCAGTACTTCATCTCGACGCACGGCGCCCGCAAAGGTCTCGCCGACACGGCCCTCAAGACCGCGAACTCCGGTTACCTGACGCGGCGCCTGGTTGACGTCGCCCAGGACCTCGTCGTCACCGAGACGGACTGCGAGACCCGCCAGGGCATCTCGATGTCCCCGCTGGTGGAAGGCGGCGATATCGTCGAACCTCTGCGCGAGCGTGTGCTCGGCCGTGTTCTGGCCGAAGCACGTGCTGGTGCCGGGCACCGACAAGGTGGCCTTCGACGCCGGCACGATGCTCGATGAGGCAACCGTGCAAGAGCCTCGAGAATCTCTCGATCGACCAGGTCATGGTCCGTTCGCCGATTACCTGCGAAGTCCGTTACGGCGTGTGTTCGCAGTGCTACGGGCGCGACCTCGCCCGCGGTCACCGGATCGCCATCGGCGAAGCCGTCGGCGTCATAGCCGCGCAGTCTATCGGCGAGCCGGGCACGCAGCTCACGATGCGCACGTTCCACATTGGTGGCGCGGCGTCTCGTTCCGCGGCTGTGAACAACATCGAGATCGAAGTCGAACGGTGTCGTGAAGCTCAACAACATCAAGACCGTGGCTCACCACAAGGGCTACCTGGTCGCGGTGTCACGTTCCGGCGAGATCTCCGTAATCAACGAGCTGGGCCGCGAACGCGAGCGCTACAAGGTGCCCTACGGCGCCACGATCACGGTCGAGGACGGTGCGGAAGTGAAACAGGGCCAGGTCGTCGCGACCTGGGACCCGCACACCCACCCTGTCATCACCGAAGTCGCGGGCAAGATCAAGTTCCAGGACTTCATTGACGGCGTCACGGTTACGGAGCAGGTGGACGAATTCACGGGCCTGACCTCGGTTGTGGTACTGGATCCGAAAAGCCGCGGCAGCGCGGGCAAGGATCTGCGCCCGGTCGCGCGCCTGGTGGATGACAAAAGCAAGGACATCTTCTTTGCCAACACCGACATCCCGGCGGTTTATGCACTGCCGGTCGGCGCCATCGTCAGCCTGTCGGACGGTGCCAATGTCGAGATCGGTGACGTCATCGCCCGTATTCCGCAGGAATCATCGAAGACGCGCGACATCACCGGCGGTCTGCCGCGAGTTGCCGACCTGTTCGAGGCCCGCAAGCCGAAAGACCCGGCAATCATGGCCGAGTACACCGGCACGGTCAGCTTCGGCAAGGAAACCAAGGGCAAGCGCCGCCTGGTTATCACGGACGAGGCTGGCGAGAGTCACGAGGAACTGATTCCGAAGTGGCGGCACCTGAACGTCTTCGAAGGCGAGCAGGTGGCGCGCGGCGAAGTCATTGCCGACGGCGAGCCGAACCCGCACGACATCCTGCGCTTGCAGGGTGTCGAGCAGCTGGCGGAGTACCTGGCCAAGGAAATCCAGGACGTCTACCGCCTGCAGGGTGTGAAGATCAATGACAAGCACATCGAGGTCATCATCCGGCAGATGCTCCGCAAGGTGCATGTGATGGAGCCGGGCGAGTCGACCTATCTGCGAGGTGAGCAGATCGACAAAGCCCGCTTCCTCGAGGTCGCCGAACAGCTCGCTGCGCGGCGCAAGGATCCGATGCGCATCGAGCCGGTCCTGCTCGGCATCACCAAGGCCTCGCTGGCGACGGAATCCTTCATCTCCGCCGCCTCGTTCCAGGAAACGACGCGCGTGCTCACCGAAGCCGCCGTTCGCGGCCTTAAGGACGAGCTCCGTGGCCTGAAGGAAAACGTTATTGTCGGCCGCCTGATCCCGGCGGGCACGGGCTTCGCGCACCACGCCGAGCGCCGCCGCACGCGGGAGCAGGACCTGGCGGAACAACTGGTCGAACTCGAGCAGACGCAGGCCGCCGCCGTGGCGCAGGAAGCCGCGGCCCGTGCGGAGGCCGAGGCAGAAGCGGCCAGCGACGCCTGAGCCGGACGAGGGTGACGGGCCCGGCGGGCCGGCAGAAGCGGCGCGCCGGCTTGCTTGACAGGCCTTGGCGCCCGTCAATACAATGCCCGCCCTTAACCCCGGGGCCCGCCTAGCGCGGGCCCCGATTTATGGGGCAAAAACGGCAGCAGGAACGCCCCGCTGGTGCGACGGCCTCGGTGCAGACCGGCACTGCAGCAGCATCGCAATGCACGGACATGGCCTGCTCCTGCCATATGAAGAATCGCCCCAAGCCCGACGACCGAGCCGGTGTGGTTTGGCCGTCGGGCGCGCATTCGCCTTTGCAGATGCCCGACTGGATCAACGAAAGAGAGACGGAAGGCCCATGGCCACAGTAAACCAGCTAGTACGCAAGCCGCGTTCGACCAAACGCGTCAAGAGCACGGTGCCGGCGCTCGAATCCTCGCCGCAAAAACGCGGTGTTTGTACTCGCGTGTACACAACGACGCCGAAGAAGCCGAACTCCGCGATGCGCAAGGTAGCCCGTGTGCGCCTTACGAACGGCTACGAAGTCACGAGTTACATCGGCGGCGAGGGGCATAACCTGCAGGAACACAGCGTTGTGCTGATCCGCGGCGGCCGCGTCAAGGACCTTCCGGGTGTCCGCTATCACACGGTACGCGGCACACTCGATTGCGCCGGCGTATCCGGTCGCAAGCAGGGCCGTTCCAAGTACGGCACCAAGCGGCCGAAGTCCTGAGCAAGCCGAATTCTCACGTGCCGGCACCGGCTGGCGCGTGTGGCAACGACGAATACTAGAGTACACAAGCCATGTCCAGACGATCCCAGGCCCCGAAGAGGACCATCCTGCCCGATCCGAAGTACGGCAGCGACCTGCTGGCCAAGTTCATGAACATGATCATGGTCGACGGCAAGAAGTCGGTTGCCGAGCGCATCATCTACGGCGCACTCGACCGGATCGCCGAGCGTGAGACGAAGAGCGGCGACAAGGCACTCGAACTTCTCGAGAGCGCCCTCGATAACGTCAAGCCTATGGTCGAAGTGAAGTCCCGCCGGGTCGGCGGCGCCACCTACCAGGTGCCTGTCGAGGTTCGTCCGACTCGCCGGCAGACGCTTGCCATGCGCTGGGTGATCGACGCCGCGCGCAGCCGCAGCGAGAAGTCGATGGCCCACCGGCTCGCACACGAATTGATGGACGCCGCCGAAAATCGCGGTACGGCCGTGAAGAAGAAAGAAGACACGCATCGCATGGCAGAAGCCAATAAGGCGTTCTCGCACTACCGCTGGTAATTCGCTGGTTCCCCGAACGACCAGGATACCGTCGTGGCACGTACTACCCCCATCGAGCGTTACCGCAATATCGGCATCATGGCCCATATTGATGCGGGCAAGACGACGACGACCGAGCGCATCCTTTTCTATACCGGTGTTTCGCACAAATTAGGCGAAGTCCACGAAGGCGCGGCCGTCATGGACTGGATGGAACAGGAGCAGGAGCGCGGCATTACGATCACGTCCGCCGCGACCACCTGCTTCTGGAGCGGCATGGACAAGCAGTTCGACACGCACCGCATCAACATCATCGATACGCCGGGCCATGTCGATTTCACGATCGAAGTCGAGCGCAGCCTGCGGGTGCTCGACGGCGCAGTGACGGTCCTGTGTTCCGTCGGCGGCGTCGAGCCGCAGACCGAAACGGTCTGGCGACAGGGCAACAAGTACAACGTGCCCCGGCTCGTGTTCGTCAACAAGATGGACCGTACCGGCGCCAATTTCCAGCGCGTCGTGACGCAGGTCAGGAAGCGCCTCGGAGCGAACCCGGTGCCCATCCAGCTGCCAATCGGTGCCGAGGAAACCTTCGTCGGCGTCATCGACCTGATCCGCATGCGTGCGATCTACTGGGACGACAGCACGCTCGGCATGACCTATGAGGCCCGGGAGTTACCTGAGGAACTGCGACCCGAGGCCGAGATCTGGCGCGAGAGGATGATCGAGGCCGCCGCGGAGGCCGACGAGGAATTGCTGGAGCGCTTCCTCGAAACCGGCACGCTCGACGAGGCCGACATCCGCAGGGGTTTGCGCAAGCGTTCGCTCGCCAACGACATCGTAGTCACGATGTGCGGCTCGGCCTTCAAGAACAAAGGCGTGCAGGCGATGCTCGACGGAGTGATCGACTTCCTTCCCGCGCCGATTGACGTGCCCGCCATCATGGGCATTGACGAGGACGGCCGCGAAGCAGAGCGGCACCCGGACGACAAGGATCCGTTCTCGGCACTGGCGTTCAAAATCGCGACCGACCCGTTCGTCGGCAACTTGACTTTTTTTCGGGTCTACTCCGGCGTGCTGAACTCCGGTGACATGGTGTTCAACCCGGTCAAGGACCGCAAGGAACGTATCGGCCGCATCCTTCAGATGCATTCGAATGATCGCAAGGAGATCAAGGAAGTTTTCGCGGGGGACATCGCCGCGGCGGTCGGGCTCAAGGATGTGACGACCGGCGACACCCTCTGCGACCTGAAAAAGGTGATCACGCTCGAGAAGATGGAGTTTCCGGAGCCCGTAATTTCCGTGGCCGTCGAGCCGAAGACCAAAGTAGATCAGGAAAAGATGGGCGTCGCGCTCTCGAAGCTCGCTAAGGAGGATCCGTCCTTCCGTGTCCATACTGACGAGGAGTCGGGCCAAACCATCATTTCTGGCATGGGCGAACTGCACCTCGACATCATCGTCGATCGCATGAAGCGCGAGTTCAAGGTCGAGGCCAATATCGGCAAACCGCAGGTCGCCTACCGCGAGACCGTCCGCAAGACCGTCGAACAGGAAGGCAAGTTCGTCCGGCAATCAGGCGGACGGGGTCAGTACGGCCACATTTACTTGCGCATCGAGCCGGCGGCACCCGGTTCCGGATACGAGTTCGTCAATGGAATCGTCGGTGGCGTCGTGCCGAAGGAATACATTCCCGCCGTCGACAAGGGCGTGCGGGAGCAAATGGAGAACGGCGTCATCGCCGGCTTCCCTGTTGTCGACGTCAAAGTCACCGTGTATGACGGTTCGTATCACGACGTCGACTCGAGTGAGATGGCCTTCAAGATCGCGGGCAGCATGGCATTTCGCGACGGTATGGAACGAGCCAGCCCGGCCCTGCTCGAGCCCATCATGAAGGTTGAAGTCGTGACGCCGGAAAATTACATGGGCGACGTGATGGGCGACTTGAATCGCCGTCGCGGTCTCCCGCAGGGCATGGAGGACACGCCGGCAGGCAAGGTCATTCGCGCGGAGGTGCCGCTGGCCGAGATGTTCGGCTATGCAACCGACCTGCGCTCGATGAGCCAGGGCCGAGCCGTCTATTCGATGGAATTCGAGAAGTATGCCGAAGTACCCCAGAGCGTCGCGGCGGCGGTTGGTCAATGAGGGTGACGAAGCATCGCAGGAGCGCCACATAGGCGCGATTTTGTTGCATTGGCGCGCATGGCGTGCTCCAAGAACACAACCCGGGATATAGAAAAATGTCCAAAGCAAAATTTGAGCGTACGAAGCCGCACGTAAACGTGGGGACGATTGGTCACGTGGACCATGGGAAGACGACGCTGACGGCGGCATTGACGAAGGTGATGGCGGAGAAGCTGGGGCGTGGGGAGATACGGGCCTACGACCAGATTGACAATGCGCCGGAGGAGAAGGCGCGAGGCATCACGATAGCGACGGCGCACGTGGAGTACGAGAGTGAGAACCGGCACTACGCGCACGTGGACTGTCCGGGGCATGCGGACTACGTGAAGAACATGATTACGGGTGCGGCGCAGATGGACGGCGCGATCCTGGTGGTGAGTGCGGCGGACGGTCCGATGCCGCAGACGCGGGAGCACATCTTGCTGGCGCGGCAGGTGGGCGTGCCGTACATCGTGGTGTTCATGAACAAGGCGGACCAGGTGGATGATGCGGAGTTGCTGGAGCTGGTGGAGATGGAGGTCCGGGACCTGCTGTCGACCTACGAGTTTCCGGGCGATGACACGCCGATCATCACGGGTTCGGCGCTGAAGGCGTTTGACGGAGACGGGTCGGAGATTGGGGTGCCGTCGGTACTGAAGCTGGTGGAGGCGCTGGACACTTGGATACCGCAGCCGGAGCGGGCGATTGATGGTGCGTTTTTGATGCCGGTGGAAGACGTGTTTTCGATCTCGGGCCGTGGCACGGTGGTGACGGGGCGTATCGAGCGCGGGATTGTGAAGGTCGGCGACGAGATTGAGATTGTGGGCATTCGGGACACGACGAAGACGACCTGCACGGGCGTGGAGATGTTCCGCAAGCTGTTGGACCAGGGCCAGGCGGGCGACAACGTAGGCGTGTTGCTGCGTGGTACCAAGCGCGAGGAAGTGGAGCGTGGGCAGGTGCTGGCGAAGCCGGGCTCGATCACGCCGCATACGCGGTTCGAGGCGGAGGTGTACATCCTGACCAAAGACGAGGGTGGCCGGCACACGCCGTTTTTCAAGGGTTACCGGCCGCAGTTTTATTTTCGGACGACGGACGTGACGGGCGCGGTGGAACTGCCGGAGGGGACCGAGATGGTGATGCCGGGCGACAACGTGCAGATGGTGGTGGAGCTGATTGCGCCGATCGCGATGGAAGACGGGCTGCGGTTTGCGATCCGCGAAGGCGGACGGACCGTGGGCGCCGGCGTGGTATCCAAGATTCTCAAGTAGATACGCCGTCGGGCACGAGGACGGCAGGATTGTAGGAGCGGCGCAGAAGCCGGGAATGGAACAAATACGGAATCGTGCGGCGTCCGGCGAGCAGCCGACAAAGCACGAACCAGTCGCGGGCATCGCCCGCTCCAATAGGACATAGACAAATGGCAAACAACCAGAACATTCGTATTCGTCTGAAGGCTTTCGATCACCGGCTGATCGACAATTCGGCGCGGGAGATCGTCGACACCGCGAAGCGCACCGGCGCAACGGTCAAGGGCCCGATTCCCCTGCCGATGAAGAAAGAGCGCTTCACCATACTGGTCTCGCCGCACGTCAACAAAGACGCCCGCGACCAGTACGAAATCCGGACGCACAAGCGCCTCATGGACATCGTCGATCCGACCGACAAAACCGTGGACGCACTGATGAAACTGGAATTGCCAGCTGGGGTGGATGTTCAGATCAAGTTGAACTGACGCGGGCGCCCGCGCCGAGGGTCTGTTCCGGTTCACCGGTGGCACACGACCCGCCGGGCATTCGGGCTTGGCAGCCCGGTGCGAGGCCGGCCGGCATCGGCGGCATTTTAGCTAACGAAAACAATAACTTAATTGGCTAACTGGAGTACGGCGGCGGCGGCCGTGGAATTTTTCCGGCAAGTGCTTGTATTCGGGCTGCCGGTAGGTAAAATGGCGGGCTCGCCGGATCAGGCCGGGCCGGGAGTCGGCCGGATTCGCAAGCAGCTTCACAAGGCATCAGCTTCGTGACGCTGGATTTTCAAGTCGCCAGGCAACCGAGGGCGGCACGGCAAATCCCGGAATCACCGGGCCGAACAGACGATCGGACCGGACCAATGGGTCAGCTGCTTAAGCTCTAGAGAACACGAAGTTCTTAGGCGTAGCTGGCCCTTTCGCGTGTCTGAACACAGCATGTCCCGCACGTTTAACCGGTGCCTTATGGCTGCCCGCGCACGTGCCGACATGACAGGGACAAACAATCCGGCGCAGGAAGCGCGACACATCAGCCGGGGTCAACCGCAATCCCGGCGGTGCAAAGAGATTTCTTGAGTTTGGCGCTGGCCAATCGCAGTCAGCGTGGAGTTTGAACATGACGATGGGTCTTGTTGGCCGCAAGTGCGGCATGACACGTGTCTTCACAGAGGACGGGACATCGGTTCCGGTCACCGTGATCGAGGCACAACCGAACCGGGTCACGCAGGTCAAGACCGTCGAGATCGACGGCTACCGCGCGTTGCAGGTCACTGCCGGCAGCCGCAAAGCGTCGAGCGTGTCGCGGCCCGCAGCAGGCCATTTTTCGAAAGCTAATGTCGAGGCCGGCGAGGTCATCTCCGAGTTCAGGCTCGAGGACGATGACGAGGCGCGCTACGAGCTCGGCAACGAAATCAAAGTCGACCTGTTTGCAGCAGGCCAAAAGGTTGATGTTATCGGCACTTCGATCGGCAAAGGCTTTGCCGGCACGGTCAAGCGCCACAATTTCAGCATGCAGGACGCAACACACGGCAACTCGCTGTCGCATCGGGCGCCGGGTTCCATCGGCCAGAACCAGTCTCCGGGTCGCGTGTTTCCCGGCAAGAAAATGTCCGGACACATGGGCAACGTGCGCCGTACCGTACAGAGCCTCGAGGTCGTGCGGGTCGACAGCGAGCGCAACCTTCTGTTGGTGCGTGGCGCGGTGCCTGGCGCGAAGGGCGGTCACGTAATTGTTCGTCCGTCTGTCAAGGCGAAGAGCTGAGGGGCGCGGCGATGAAACTGAAGATGGAAGGCAGCGGCTCCGTAGAAGTCGCGGAAGCGGCGTTCGGCGCCAGGTTCAACGAGCCGCTTGTACACCAGGTCGTGACGGCCTATTTGGCGGGCGCACGCGCTGGCACCAAGGCGCAGAAGAGCCGGTCTGCGGTGAGCGGCGGCGGGTCCAAGCCCTGGCGACAGAAAGGCACCGGCCGTGCTCGTGCCGGCACGATCCGCAGCCCGATCTGGGTCGGCGGCGGGCGCACGTTTGCCGCAAAGCCACGTGATTTCAGCCAGAAGGTGAACAAGAAGATGTACCGGGCGGCGCTGCGCTCCGTGTTCTCCGAGCTCGTGCGCCAGGATCGCCTGGTCGTCGTCGAGTCCCTGGCGCTGGAAGCGCCCAAGACGCGCCTGCTGGCCGGCAAGCTCAGGGAGATGGAACTCAGCAACGTGCTGTTGCTCAGCGAGGCCTTCGATGAAACGTTGTTCCTGGCTGCACGGAACCTGCCGAACGTCGGCGTTTGCGACGCAACATCCATCGACCCGGTCGTGTTGATCCGCTTCGAGAAGGTGCTGATCACGTTGCCGGCGCTGAAACTGATCGAGGAGCGGCTGTCATGAGTCAGGCAACGCGGCAGGAACGGCTGATGGACGTGGTACGTGGCCCGCACCTGTCAGAGAAGGCGCACACCGCCTCCGAGAACCACCAGGTCGTGCTCAAGGTCCGCAAGGACGCCACCAAGAACGACATCAAGAAGGCCGTCGAGTTGCTGTTCGACGTTAGCGTCGCCGGCGTGACCGTCGTCAACGTGCGGGGCAAGAACAAGCGTTTCGGCCAGGTCCGCGGCCGGCGCTCGGACTGGAAGAAGGCCTACGTGACGCTAGCCGAAGGCAGCTCGCTGGACGCGGTCCTGGGCACAGAATAAGCCGGAACAGGTAAGGAATCGCGAACATGTCATTGCACAAAGCCAAGCCGACCTCCGCGGGACGCCGCTTCGTCGTCAGCATCAAGACGCCAGGACTGCACAAAGGCAAGCCGTATTCCGCGCTGCTCGAGAAAAAGACGTCCAATGGCGGCCGCAACAACTATGGCCGGATCACTGTGCGGCATCAGGGCGGCGGCCACAAGCAGCATTATCGACTGGTGGATTTCAAGCGCGACAAGGACGGTATCCCCGGCGTGGTCGAGCGGATCGAGTACGACCCGAACCGCAGCGCGCACATCGCGCTCATCAAGTACGCCGATGGCGAGCGCCGCTACATACTGGCCGCCAAGGGTCTGGAACAGGGTTCGCCGGTCATGAGCGGCGAGGAAGCGGCCATCAAGCCTGGCAATGCCTTGCCGATCCGCTCGATTCCGGTCGGTACCGTGATCCACAACATCGAGATGAAGCCCGGCAAGGGCGGTCAGCTCGTTCGTTCGGCGGGTGGCGCGGCGCAGCTGGCGGCTCGCGATGGTGCGTATGCAACGGTTCGCCTGCGTTCCGGCGAAATGCGTCGCGTGCACACGGAGTGCCGCGCGACGATCGGCGAGATCGGTCACGGCGAGCACAACCTCCGCAAGTTCGGCAAGGCCGGTGTCATGCGCTGGCGTGGAATACGCCCGACCGTGCGCGGCGTTGCAATGAACCCGGTCGATCACCCGCACGGCGGCGGCGAAGGCAAGACTTCGGGCGGCCGGCATCCAGTCAGTCCCTGGGGCAAGCCGACGAAAGGCGCGAAGACGCGCGGCAACAAGCGCACTGACAGCATGATCGTGCGTCGCCGCAAGAAGAAATAGGAGCAGGAGCGCCGTACAGGCGCGACAGGAATTATTTATGCCACGCAGTGTAAGAAAAGGACCGTTCGTCGATACGCACCTCGCTAAGAAGGTTGCCGACGCGAACAAGTCCAACGATCGCCGGCCGATCAAGACCTGGTCGCGCCGTTCGATGGTGTTGCCGGACATGGTCGGGCTGACAATTGCCGTGCACAACGGCCGTCAACACGTACCAGTGCTGATTTCCGAAAACATGGTCGGCCACAAGCTGGGCGAATTCGCCGTGACCCGGACGTTCCGCGGACATTCCGGCGATCGCAAGACCAAGTAAGGGAAGGAGCAGTTCATGCAAGTTGCAGCAACCCTTCGATACGCGCGAATCTCGCCGCAAAAATGCCGGCTGGTCGCCGATGTAATTCGCGGCAAGTCGGTGGACGAGGCGCTGCGCGTCCTGACGTTCTCGCCGAAGAAAGGCGCCCGCATCGTGAAGAAGATCCTGGAATCTGCCATCGCCAATGCGGAGCACAACCACGGCGCAGACATTGACGAGCTTAAGGTATCGAACATCGAGGTGAACGGCGCCCCGACCTTTCGGCGCTACAGTGCGCGGGCCAAGGGCCGCGGCGCGCGCATCCTCAAACGGAATAGCCACATCACGATCAAAGTCGGCGACGAGTAAGGAATATGGGTCAGAAAGTACATCCAACCGGAATTCGCCTTGGCATCGTCAAGGACTGGACATCGAAGTGGTACGCCGACTCGAAGACGTTCCCCGGGTATGTCGCGATGGACTTTAAGCTGCGCGAATTCATCAAGCAGAAGTTGAAGGACGCGTCGGTCAGCCGGATCACGATCGAGCGGCCTGCCAAGAAAGTGAACATCACGATCTTCACGGCTCGGCCGGGCATCGTGATCGGGAAGAAGGGTGAGGACATCGAGAAACTGCGCGCCGAAGTCGCCGCGATGATCCGCATGCACATCAACGATGTGCGCATCAACATCAACGAGGTGCGCAAGCCGGAATTGGACGCCCAGCTTGTCGCCGAAGGTATCGCGCAGCAGCTCGAACGGCGCGTGATGTTCCGCCGTGCGATGAAGCGCGCCGTGACGAACACGATGCGGGCCGGAGCCGAGGGGATCAAGGTCAAGGTAGGTGGCCGGCTGAACGGCGCTGAGATCGCCCGCACGGAGTGGTACCGGGAAGGCCGTGTGCCGCTGCACACCTTGCGTGCGGACATCGACTACGGCCTCGCAGAGGCAAAGACGACCTACGGCGTGATCGGCGTGAAGGTCTGGATATTCAAGGGCGAGGTGTTCGACAAGCCCGAAGCGGCGGCGGCGGAACCGGCCGAAGCTGCGGCAGCGGCGCGGTCCTGAGTTCCGACAGGCAGGAATAGGTCATGTTACAGCCCAAACGTACAAAGTTTCGCAAGCAGTTCAAGGGACGCAACCGCGGTCTCGCACATCGCGGAAGTTCGGTTTCTTTCGGTGAATACGGCCTCAAGGCGATCGGCCGCGGCCAGGCCACGGCTCGCCAGATCGAGGCTGCGCGTCGTGCGATGACGCGCCACATCAAGCGTGGCGGCAAGATTTGGATCCGGGTTTTCCCCGACAAACCGATCACCAAGAAGCCGCTGGAAGTGCGTCAGGGCAAGGGCAAGGGCAACGTCGAATACTGGGTGTGCCAGATCCAGCCGGGACGGATGCTCTATGAGATGGAAGGCGTGACGGAGGAAGTGGCGCGGGAGGCTTTCGCGCTCGCAGCGGCGAAACTGCCGTTCCCGACCGCGTTTGTGACGCGACAGGTGATGTGATGCAGGCATCGGAACTTCGAAAGAAGAGCGTTGAGGAACTCAGCGCGGAACTCATGGAACTGCGCAAAGAGCAGTTCAAGCTGCGCATGGCGCAGGCGACAGGTGAGCTCACGCAACACTCCGAACACGGACGCGTGCGCAAGGACATTGCACGGATCAAGACAGTACTTGCCGAACTGAAGAACTCGGCAGTCGATGGCAAGTAGCGGGAAACGGAAATGAGTGAAGAAAAGAAGAATCAGCGTACTCTCGTTGGACGGGTAGTCAGCAACAAGATGGACAAGACCGTTTCGGTCGCCATCGAGCGCATGATCAAGCACCCCGTGTACGGAAAGTACGTCCGGCGTACGTCGAAGTTGCTCGCCCACGATGCCGCGAACGACTGTCAGGAAGGCGACCGCGTTGCGATCGCCGAGTGCCGGCCGATTTCGAAGAACAAGTCCTGGACTGTCGTCGACGTCATCGAACGCGCGGCGGACCGCTAATCATTCAGGAATGCAGCCATGATTCAGATGCAGACAGTTCTCGATGCGGCCGATAATTCCGGCGCGCGGCGCGTGCAGTGCATCAAGGTGCTCGGTGGCTCCAAGCGCCGGTACGCCAACGTCGGCGATGTGATTAAGGTCAGCGTCAAGGACGCCATACCGCGCGGCAAGGTAAAGAAGGGCGAGGTTTACAATGCTGTCGTCGTGCGCACACGCAAGGGCGTGCGCCGCAAGGACGGTTCACTGATCCGATTCGACGGCAACGCCGCCGTGTTGCTCAACGCGAAACTCGAGCCGATCGGGACGCGCATATTCGGGCCGGTAACGCGCGAGCTGCGCTCGAACCAGTTCATGAAAATCATTTCGCTGGCGCCCGAAGTACTGTAGGAGCGCCCCAGGGGCGCGGTTACGGAGCCAGGAAGCACGGTAAAGCATCGTAGGAGCGCCCCATGGGCGCGATTACGGAGACAGGAAGCATGAACAAGATCAGAAAAGGCGACGAAGTCATCGTCAGGACCGGTAAGGACCGGGGCCGTCGCGGCACCGTGCTGGAAGTTTTCCCGGACGGACGCATCATCGTCGAGGGAATCAACCTCGCGAAGAAGCATGTAAAGCCCAACCCCAATGTCGGTGAACCGGGCGGGATCAAGGACAAGGCAATGCCGATCGATCACTCGAACGTCATGGTTTTCAACCCGAAGGCCAAGCAGGGCGAACGGGTGGGATTCCGCATGGAGAAGAACGGCTCGAAGGTGCGTGTTTTCAAGAGCGGTGGCGCGGTAGATATTTGAGACGCAGGAGCGGGCTGTGCATGCGCCCGCGGCTACGGCCTGCTACTACAGGTGATGCAGAGATAAACACATGGCACGTTTACAGAACTTATTCAGGACGGAACTGGCGCCGGAGCTGCAGAAGAAGCTCGGCCTGAAAAATCCGATGGAGGTCCCGCGAGTCACCAAGATCACGCTGAACATGGGCGTCGGCGAGGCTGTGGCCGACAAGAAGGTCCTCGAGAACGCCCGTTCGGACATGGAAAAGATCTCGGGTCAGCGTCCGATTGTCCGCAACGCCCGCAAGTCGGTGGCGGGTTTCAAGATTCGCGAAAATTTCCCGATCGGCTGCAAGGTGACGTTGCGGCGCGAGCGCATGTACGAGTTCCTGGATCGGCTCGTGAGCATCGCAATACCGCGCATACGCGACTTTCGCGGACTGAATCCGCGGTCGTTCGACAAGCAGGGCAATTACAGCATGGGTGTCACCGAGCAGATCATTTTTCCAGAGATCAATTTCGACGAGATCGATGCACTGCGCGGCATGGATATCACGATCACGACGACGGCGCGGAATCCGGCCGAGGGCCGGGCGCTACTGGAAGCGTTCAACTTCCCGTTCAGGAAATAGCGTAACGAAGCAGCTTAGGAGCGCCCCATGGGCGCGATTACGGACTTCGGCAACCGAAAGAAACAAGAGACCTTATGGCAAAGACATCGATGATCCAACGCGAACTCAAGCGGCAGAAACTGAACGCGAGGTACGGCAAGAAGCGCTTGCAGCTGAAGGCGATCGTGCGCGACCTCAACAGCAGCGACGAAGAGCGCGAGGTCGCCCAGGCGCGACTGAATGCGCTGCCCCGCGATTCGAGCCCGACGCGGAAGCGCAATCGTTGTGCGATTACCGGGCGCTCGCGCGGCGTGTACCGCAAGTTCGGCCTGGGGCGCAGCAAGCTGCGCGAGGCGGCAATGCGGGGCGAAATTCCCGGGCTGACCAAGGCAAGCTGGTAAGCGGAGACAGAACATGACTATGACGGACCCGATTTCGGACATGCTGACGCGCATTCGCAACGGCCAGAAGGCGCGCAAGATTACGGTTGCGATGCCCGCATCGACGGCCAAGATTGCGGTTGCCGAGGTTCTCAAGGACGAAGGCTACATCGCGGACTATGCGCTGGAAGGCGAAGGCGCCGCTCGCACCCTGAACGTCGAGCTGAAGTACTACAAAGGCGAGCCCGTCATCGACAGCATCGCGCGGGTCAGCAAGCCCGGACTGCGGATCTATCGCCGCAAGCAGGATCTGCCGAAGGTACTCGGCGGCCTCGGGATCGCGATCGTTTCGACGTCAGCGGGCGTGATGAGCGACCGCCAGGCGCGGGAAAAAGGAATTGGTGGCGAAGTAATCTGCGTCGTTTCCTGATGCACAGCGCCTCGTTCCAAAGAGACCAGGACTATGTCAAGAATTGCTAAGGCGCCGGTGGTACTGCCGAAAGGCGTCGAATTCAGGCAGGAAGGCAATGTCGTGACGCTGAAAGGCGCCAAGGGCAGCCTGTCGCTCGAGCTCAACAACGAAGTGGAGTTGAAGCACGAGGACAACGTACTCAGGGTATCACCGCGTTCCGGTTCGCGCTTTTCGACGGCGATCGCGGGCACAACGCGGGCCCTGCTCGCCAACATGGTGAAAGGCATTACAAAGGGTTATGAGCGCAAGCTCGAGCTGGTCGGCGTGGGTTATCGCGCCCAGGCGCAAGGCAACAAGGTGAGCCTTTCGCTGGGATTCTCGCACCCGGTCGTTCACCAGGTGCCGGCGGGCGTCACGGTCGAGACACCGAGCCAGACCGAGATCGTCGTCCGCGGCGCGGACAAACAGGTCGTCGGCCAGGTGGCTGCGGAAATTCGCGGCTACCGCCCGCCGGAGCCGTACAAGGGCAAGGGCGTTCGCTATGCCAACGAGCGCGTGATCATCAAGGAAGCGAAGAAGAAGTAATTCGCGGCCATCAACAGACATACGAGCTAACCGCCATGAAACTGGACAAGAAGCAGAATCGCATTCGCCGTGCCCGCAAGGCTCGCGCGAAGATTCGTCAACTCGGCGTGGACCGCCTGACCGTGCACCGTACGCCACGGCACATCTACGCGCAGATCGTCGCTGCGCGACGGCAACAGCGTGCTGGTTACCGCGTCGACGCTGGAAGTAGAAGTGCGCAAGGGCATGAAGAACGGCGGCAATGTCGAGGCGGCAAGCATCGTCGGTGCGCGGATCGCCGAGAAAGCGAAGGCGAAAGGCATTGATACGGTGGCATTCGATCGCTCGGGATTTCGTTATCACGGACGCGTCAAGGCGCTGGCCGACGCGGCGCGCGAAGCGGGACTGAAATTCTAACGGATCAGGAACGACGGTCCGGCGGACCGTTTGGGAATCAAGCATGGCAAGAAATGAGCAGAACCAGTCTAACGATGACCTGATCGAAAAGTTGGTCACCGTCAATCGTGTCGCGAAGGTCGTCAAGGGCGGACGTCAGTTCGGGTTCACGGCGCTGACGGTCGTGGGCGATGGTCGCGGCCAGGTCGGCTTCGGGTATGGCAAGGCGCGCGAAGTGCCGATTGCCATCCAGAAGGCGATGCAGAACGCGCGCAAGAACCTGATCAATGTCGTTCTGAACAACGAAACGCTGCAATACGCGAAGCAAGGCCGTCACGGCGCGACCATGGTGTACATGCAGCCGGCATCTGAAGGTACGGGCGTCATCGCCGGCGGTGCGATGCGCGCGATCTTCGAATGCGCCGGCGTCCGCAACGTGCTGGCGAAGAGCTATGGTTCGCGCAATCCGATCAACGTCGTGCGGGCGACCATGAAGGCATTGTCGAGCATCCAATCGCCGCAGGCGATCGCTGCGAAGCGCGGCAAGAAAGTGAAGGAAATCGTGGCCTGAGGCCGCGATCGGAAAGGATCGAACCAGAGACTGAACCATGGCAAGCACGAAAGACATCAAAGTGACGCTGATCAAAAGCAGGCATGGCCGGCTTGCGAGTCACAAGGCTTGTGCCACGGGCCTCGGCCTCCGGAAGCTGCATCAGACCGTGACGGTCAAGGACACGCCGGAGAATCGCGGCATGATCAATCGGATTGCGTACATGGTCTCGGTGGAGGAAGCCTGACATGCGTCTCAATGAACTGTCGCCCGGAAAGGGCGCCAAGAAAGACCCGAAACGTGTCGGCCGCGGTAGTTCTGCGGGCCAGGGCAAGACGGCTGGCCGCGGTGTGAAGGGTCAGAGCGCCCGCGCCGGCGGCTACCACAAAGTCGGGTTCGAAGGCGGTCAGATGCCGTTGCAGCGCCGCTTGCCCAAAGTCGGATTCAACTCGCAGCGGGCGAAGTATACGGCCGAGGTGCGCTTGCACGAACTTGCCATCCCGTCGGCGGAGATCATCGACCTCGATGTGCTGAAAGCCGCGGACCTTATCCCGGCGTTTGCCACGAAGGCGAAAGTGATCCTGTCCGGCGAACTGGCCAAAGCCGTGAAGCTCAAGGGTGTCGCGGTGACCAAGGGCGCGCGAGCGGCTATCGAAAAGGCCGGCGGCAGCATCGAATAACGGTTACGGATTAGGCGAACGGTAAAGAGCGTGGCACGAAAGCTTCAACAAAACCCGGCAGACCTGGCGAAAGCGGCGAGCAAACTGGCCGAGCTCAAGTCTCGGATCTGGTTCCTGCTCGGCGCGCTGGTCGTGTTCCGCATCGGTACCTATATCCCGGTGCCGGGGGTGGATCCGGTCGCGCTGAAGTCCTTCTTCGACCAGCAGGCCGGTAATCTCCTGGGCCTGTTCAACATGTTCTCGGGGGGCGCGCTTTCGCGCTTCGGTTTGTTCGCGCTCGGCATCATGCCGTACATCTCGTCGTCGATCATCATGCAGATGGCGAGCCACATCGTGCCATCGATGCAGCAGCTGCGGAAAGAAGGCGAACAGGGCCGCCGGCAGATCATCAAGTACACACGCTGGGGTACCGTCCTGCTGGCCAGCTTCCAGTCAGTTGCGGCGGCGTCCTGGCTGCAGAGCCAGCCGGACCTCGTCGTCAATCCGGGTCCGAGCTTCCTGATCACGGCCTGCATCACACTGGTGACGGGTACGATGTTCCTGATGTGGCTCGGCGAGCAGATTACCGAGCGCGGCATCGGCAATGGTATCTCCATGATCATTCTGGCCGGAATCGTCGCCGGAATGCCGGCCGCCGTGGCCGGAACGGCAGAGTTGGTGCGCAACGGCGAAATGTCGCCGGCGACCGCAATCGCCATGCTCATCGGCGGCATAGGCGCGATCGTTTTCGTCGTGTACATGGAACGTGCTCAGCGGCGCATCACCGTGAATTACGCACGCCGGCAGCAAGGCCGCCGAATGTTTGCAGCGCAGAGCACGCACCTGCCCTTCAAGATCAACATGTCCGGCGTCATTCCGCCGATTTTCGCGTCGAGCATCCTGATGTTCCCGGCGACGATCGCCCAGTTCTTCGGGCAGTCGGCGGACCCGGGCCCGGTGCAGCGATTCCTGCAGTCGCTGGGCGCGAACCTCGGACCGGGGCAGCCGATCTTCGTCTTGCTGTATGCAGCGCTGATCCTTTTCTTCTGCTTCTTCTATACGGCGCTGATGTACAACTCGAAGGACACGGCGGACAACCTGAAGAAGGCGGGCGCGTTCCTGCCGGGTATCCGGCCCGGCGCGAACACGGCGGACTACATAGACAAGGTGCTGACCCGCCTGACGTTCTGGGGCGCGCTGTACATCACCGCGGTCTGCCTGTTGCCGGAACTGATCCGCATGTTCTACCCGTCGCTGCCTTTCAGCTTCGGCGGAACGTCACTCTTGATTCTCGTCGTCGTCACGATGGATTTCATGGCACAGCTGCAGGCTCACGCCATGAGTCACCAGTACGAAGGCATGATGCAAAAAGCCAACTTGCGCAACTACGGCAAGAGTGGCCAGGTACGCTGATTCGTCGGCGGAAATTGGAGACAGCTCATGAAAGTCAGAGCATCGGTTAAGAAAATCTGCAGAAACTGCAAGATCATCCGCCGCAATCGCGTAGTGCGGGTGATATGCACCGACGCGCGGCACAAGCAGCGTCAGGGCTAACAGAGAGGGATTACGCCAGTGGCACGTATAGCAGGCATCAACATTCCGCTGAACAAGCACATCGTGATCGCACTCACGTCGATCTACGGCATCGGCAACTCCCGCGCGCGCAAGATCTGCGAGACGGCGGGCGTGGCGCCGCAAACGCCGGTCAAGGATCTGGCGGAACCGGAAGTTGCGAAT
This sequence comes from uncultured Pseudomonadota bacterium, assembly GCA_963770585.1. Taxonomy (GTDB): domain Bacteria; phylum Pseudomonadota; class Gammaproteobacteria; order Steroidobacterales; family Woeseiaceae; genus UBA1847. Next base: position 300,281 of record CAVYQH010000002.1, read on the forward strand.
CTCCGCACTGCGGTCGCGAAGTACACAGTTGAAGGCGACCTGCGGCGCGAGGTTTCAATGAACATCAAGCGGCTCATGGATCTGGGCAGCTACCGCGGAATTCGTCATCGTCGCGGCCTGCCGCTTCGGGGCCAGCGTACCCGGACGAATGCGCGCACCCGCAAGGGCCCGCGCCGCCCGATCAAGAAGTAATGTGACGAAGCATCGTAAGAGCGCCCCATGGGCGCGATTGCGCGAGGAAATATGACACGGCATCGTAGGAGCGCCCCATGGACGCGATTGCGGCGCGAGGATTTGTGAAAGGCATCGTAAGTACGGCGGAAGCGCCGCAAGAACGTTAGCGAAACGAAGAGACACAGAATGGCTGAAGCAGCAGTAAAGAAAAAGAAGGTGAAAAAGCATGTGCTGGACGCGGTTGCGCACATCCATGCTTCCTTCAACAACACGATCGTCACGATCACGGACCGGCAGGGCAATACCCTGTCCTGGGCGACGGCGGGCGGATGCGGTTTCCGCGGCTCGCGCAAGTCGACGCCTTTTGCCGCGCAGGTGGCCAGCGACAAGGCCGGACGCGCCGCTCTCGAATTCGGCGTCAAGAACCTGGACGTGAAGGTCTGTGGCCCGGGTCCTGGACGCGAGTCGGCCGTGCGCGCCTTGAACGGCCTTGGCTTCCGCATTCAACACATCGAGGACGTAACGCCGATTCCTCACAACGGTTGTCGACCGCCGAAGAAGCGCCGAGTTTAGAGGCAATAGCAGATGGCAAGATATCTTGGACCAAAGTGCAAACTGTCCCGCCGCGAAGGCACGGACCTGTTTCTGAAGAGTGGCGTACGGCCGCTCGAGTCGAAATGCAAGCTGGACGTGCCGCCCGGCGGCGCCGCGCAACGGCGCCCGCGCTTGTCGGACTACGGTGTGCAGTTGCGCGAAAAGCAAAAGCTGCGCCGCATGTACGGCATCCTGGAACGGCAGTTCCGCGGCTACTACAAACGCGCGTCGCAGCTCAAGGGCTCGACCGGCGACAATCTCCTGCGCCTGCTGGAAGGCCGGCTGGACAATGTCGTCTATCGCATGGGCTTCGCTGCCACGCGTGCCGAGGCCCGGCAACTCGTCAGCCACAAGAGCATCGAGGTGAACGGCAAGATCGTGAACATCCCGTCGGCACAGCTAAAAGCGGGTGACGCGGTCGGTATCCGGGAGAAAGCCAGGAAGCAGCTGCGCATCCAGAGTGCCATCGAAGTCTCGAGCCAGGTGGGCTTGCCCGACTGGGTCGAAGTGGATTCAAAGAAGATGACGGGCGTACTGAAGTCCTTGCCGGATCGTCAAGACATACTGCCGGATATCAACGAAAACCTCGTCGTCGAGCTGTACTCGAAGTAGTCAGGAGGGTTTTTACCCATGCACGAATCAGTAAGCGAATTCTTGAAGCCGCGCGTCGTCAAGGTGGCGCCGATCAACGCACTGCAGGCGAAGGTCACCATCGAACCGTTCGAGCGCGGATTCGGTCACACGCTGGGCAACGCCCTGCGACGCATTCTCTTGTCGTCCATGCCGGGCGCCTCGGTCACGGAAGCGGAGATCGAGGGTGTCCTGCACGAGTACACCAGCATCGAGGGTGTGCAGGAAGACGTTGTCGACATCCTGCTGAATCTGAAGCAGGTCGCCGTGCGCATGCACACCCGCGATTCGGCGGAACTGCGGCTGTCGAAGAAAGGCCCCGGCACCGTAACGGCCGGCGACATCCAGCTCGACCACGACGTCGAGATCATGAATCCGAGTCTCGTCATCGCAAACCTGACGAGCGCGGGTGAGCTGAGCATGATCCTGCGCGTCGAGCGCGGCCGCGGCTATCGACCGGCCACGCAGCGGCCGACCTTCGAAGAACAGACGGGCCCGATCGGCCGTCTGCAGCTCGATGCGTCGTTCAGTCCGGTGAGCCGCGTGACCTACAACGTCGAAGCGGCCCGAGTGGAACAGCGTACGGACCTCGACAAACTGATCATCGAGATCGAGACGAACGGCACGATCGACCCGGAAGAGGCGATCCGCCGGGCCGGCAGCATCCTCAAGGACCAGCTGTCGGTGTTCGTCGACCTGCAGGGCCAGGAAGAAGGCACCGGCGCGCAGGCCGACAACCAGGTCGATCCGATCCTGTTGCGGCCGGTCGACGAACTGGAACTCACCGTGCGCTCGGCGAACTGTCTCAAGGCCGAGAACATCATGTACATCGGCGACCTGGTGCAGCGGACCGAAGTGGAGCTGTTGCGCACACCGAACCTCGGCAAGAAATCGCTGACCGAGATCAAGGAAGTGCTCGAAGGGCACGGCCTTGGCCTGGGTATGCGGCTCGAGAACTGGCCGCCGGCAAGCCTGCGCCCGGATCACGAGCTCGGCATGTAACGAAACTCTAGGATAAGACAATGCGCCACAGAAAATCCGGCCGCCGGCTGGGTCGCAACAGCTCGCATCGCAAGGCCATGTTCCGCAACATGGCGGCATCGATGCTGAAGCACGAAACGATCCGGACGACGCTGCCCAAAGCCAAGGAACTCCGCCGCGTCGTCGAGCCGCTGATCACGCTGGCGAAGGAAGACAGTGTGGCCAATCGCCGCCTGGCTTTCGATCGCCTGCGCGACAAGGAAGTCGTCGGCAAGTTGTTCAACGATCTCGGTCCGCGCTTCAAGGCGCGTCCGGGCGGTTACCTGCGCATCCTGAAAATGGGGCCGCGCCCTGGCGATTCGGCGCCGATGGCGATCGTCATGCTTACGGAGCGTCCCGAAGCGAAAGCAGCCGCGGCCAGCACGTAAGACGATCCACAGACAATCTGCCGCTTGTCACTACTAGAAGAAGCCGGGCCTCGTGCCCGGTTTTTTCTTAGGACCGTACGCCCGTTCGGCAGGCCTGAAGCCGAAAGAGTCCAGAACCGGACATTCGTCGATGCCCACCAATTGCCAGCAGCACAAGCGTGGATGCGAGTAGCTCAAAGGGGGACACAGCACCGCCCCCGTTGGTTACCGGTGGTGGAGGCGGAGGCGCTTCTGCGACGATCACCTTACGCCCGGCCTGTGCCTGGTGGCCGGCGGAGTCTTCCACCGTGTAGGTCACGATGTAGGTACCGGACGTACTGGTATCAACGGGATTGTCAATCGTGACTTGTTCGGAAAGGTCACCGTCTTCCGGGTCCTGGGCCGATGCGCCTAGCTCGGTGTACGTGTCTTCAAATGGAAGAACCAACGTTTCGGGTCCGGTCAGCGTGACCAGCGGCGCATCGTCAACGTAGTTAAGCGCAAGAACCTGTTGCTGTAGTAACCGAACTCTTCCTGAATACAGCGGGTCCTCGTATAGATTATTAAACTCATGAGGATCATTCACCATATCGTAAAGCTGGCTCTTGCTGCCGTTGTCGACGAATCGCCACTCGTTGGTCTTAAGCACATTAACTCCGTCGTATCGCATCAAAATCGGAAAATTCCAATCCGGGTCATTTGGGGAGTCAAGTAAAGGCTCCAGATTTCGCCCATCCAGATGCTGAGGGACGCTTGATCCGGCGAGACTGGCAATTGTTGGGTATATGTCCAGCAGGCTTACCGGTTTCTCACTGATGCCACTATTTGTGGTACGACCGGGATCAAAGATGATCATCGTGGTTCTGCTTGCCTGATCGTAGAGAGTGGCTTTCTTCCAGCGATGTTTCTCTCCCAGATGCCATCCATGATCTCCAGTGAATACAACGATAGTATTGTCACGATACGGACTGCTCTCTAAGGCATCAAGAACGATTCCGACGTTATAGTCAGCGTAGGAGAGATTAGCAAGATAGGCGCGAATGGCTTCTGGCCACTTGGACTTATCAACAATTTCTCGATGCTCTTCGGTGGCTTGCGCACCAGGGATATCATATAAGTCATTGTCGAAATAACCTCTTGGTATCTCGACTTTGTCGGTATCGTAAAGATCATAAAACTGCTTGGGCGCATGCCAGGGCAGATGGGGTCTAAAAAAGCCGATTGCCAGGAAAAAGGGCTTGTCGTAGTTCTCTGACCGAGCATAAGTAGAGATCTTTTTCGCTATATGCATGGCGAGCTTGGTGTCATTTGCCTCTTCTATAGGAGCGGCTGACGCGCTCCATTGGATCTCGCCGTTATCGGCTTCAGCTTGCCAACCGTAATATTCACCTTTGGGGGCGCCTATTAGACCTTCATACACATCAGACCAGTTGTCCCCATCAGTATATTCCAGACCCATACGGGAGGAGTGATATAGCCGGCCTCCGCCATATACGTAGTAGTCTTCTTGCAGGAAATACTGATTCATTGTAAGCACATCAGAATATCCTGGGACGTCACGAATATACGGATCGTTATTACGATCAATCAGTGTGCGGGCAGGGTTAAGCCCGGACCAAAGAGCCTGACGCGAAGCATTGCATACAGGAGACGCAGACGATGCATTCGCAAACAAAACACCCTTTTTCGCAAGAGCATCGAGATTGGGAGTTTTGGCGAGGGGGTAATATCCTACGGCCGGCAACCAGTGATTGAAGTCGTCAGCCACAATTAGTATCACGTTCTTCTGGGTAGCAACGTCGACAGCTCTGACTACCGCCATATCGCCGTCAACCGCGACTGACCGACCGGACCGAACCAGCGTCGTACCATCGCCTGTCAAGAGTCCTTGTACTTCGGCATTCGCACGCTGCCCATGCGCGGAGTTACAGTGCAGGAACGCGATGGCAACAAACATCGCGGACAGGTATCGAACAAACGTTGTCACGGCCGTCCCCTTGCTACCCAGCTCCGATGACGATTACCTACGAAACCAAGCCGTTAGTACTATGGAATCAGAATAGCGGTGCAGGCGGGTAGCGGACAGAGGTGAAAATACCTAAGCCAGTTTGCCCGGTCTTGCAACTAGCGCGCCCCGCGGCGGCGCAACAGCACCCCCGGCGTCTTCAGGAGGATGTAGATGTCGAGCATGATCGACGCGTGCTCAATGTAGTACAGGTCGAATTCCAGGCGTTTGCAGTGTCCAGCCGGATTCCGCGAATCGCCCGAGGAAACCTGCTCCCAGCCGGTGGCCCCAGGTCGAACCAGGTATCGAAGTTCCCAGTAAGGAATCCGGCTGGAGATGTATAAGTCGAGCTCCTTGCTGATCGGGCGCGGACCGACAAGCGACATCTCGCCGTGTAGGATGTTCCAGAGTTGTGGAAGCTCGTCGAGATGCAACCGGCGCAGGAATCTGCCCCACTGTGTCAGCCGCGAGTCACCGATGGTCGTCATCAGCTCGCACTCCTGACGCGACCGCGTGAGTACCTTCATGCTGCGGAACTTGTAGATCGTGAAGGTCCGGTTTCCGACCCCGATCCGCTCCTGGGCGAAAATGACCGGTCGGCCCTGCAAGATCAGAGAGCCTGCAGCTACAAACACCATCACCGGTGCGAACAAGATCAACAGTGCGCCGGCGATCAGTATGTCCATCGAGCGATGCGCATATTCCCAGGCCGGGCCGTGCCTGGGCTCGCGAAGGTGTAGCGCCGGGTCGAGCGCCTGGTTGCCGACTACCGTGACCGGTACCTTGTGCACGAGGCTCTCGCAGATCGTCAAGGCGTTGCGCACCTGCACGCCCCGAGGCCGGTCGTGGAGCAGTTCCCGTGCCGACGCGGACAGCCGGTTCGCAGCGGGCAGGGCCAGCACGCCGGCGCGGCCCTGCGACAGGGCGGCCCGCGCTTCTTTGGCCCGAAGTTCGGGAATCCTGAGATTGGGATCCGGACGGTGCAGGTCCGGTCCGCCATCGGAGGAAGCGAGTATCCCGATAATTGCTTGCCTACGGTACGGATGGGTCTGCAGGACCTGTACCAGCATTTCCATTGATTGGTCCCAACCCAGTAGCAATATGCCGACGGTTTTTCGTGCGAATCTCGACGGGTGCATGGCAAGCCACCGAAGCACCCACAGCAGCCCTCCGACGGCCGCACCGATGAGCAACGCAGCCGGCCACAGTCTTGCTGCGGCATCCGGCCCGAGGAGCGCAAAGTCGACCACCCAGGTCCACAGCGCGACGGCCAGTACGAGCGTCAGGGGATGACGGGTGCGAGGCGATGGCCGACCGGCGTGGTCGTAAAGCCCGAATGCAAACAGGAGGCTCGGATACAGCAACACAAACGCCACGCATGGCAGGAGCCATAGCCAGCGATCCGAGAGAGTCTCGAGCCCGGCGCCGGCACGCGACGTTTCCAGCGCGGCCACCGCGAGCAGAGCCCCGATGTCGATTCCGACCAAGCCGATCTTGACAACCCGGATCGGATGGTTGATCCAGGATTCACGCATTCGGGAGTTCGGCTTTCCAGCGATCAAACCAGCCGCTGAACATCATCAAGCCATAGATCTGTCGACTGTGGTCGTCTTGCCGGGCCAGGTGCTGATCGATGAACCGGCGTACAGCCTCCGGACGGAATATGCCCTGGCGCTCGAGCGTCTCCTCCGACAGCAGGTCGAGCATCGTTCCCTTCATCTCCCCGATGAGCCAGCCGGGCATCGGCGCGTTGAAGCCGCGCTTTCTGCCATACAGTATTTCTCGCGGCAGGCGCGATTCCATCGACTTCTTCTGCAGGACTTTCTTGCGCGAGCCGTTCACGCGGTACTCCGGCGGCAGGTTGATCACCCAAGTCGCAAGCTCGTGATCGAGTAGCGGCACGCGCACCTCAAGCGAGGCTGCCATCGACATGCGATCCGCCCGCGAGAGGTTGTTCTCCGGGAGATAGTGATTGAGGTCGCAATACTGAAGCTGCGCCAGCAACCCGCCCGGCTCGGCGTGCTGCAACAGCTTGCCCTTGCTGGGGAACGAGTCCAGGTTGTCCTGCGCCTCGAGGGCCGCGACGACTTCCGGCCGCAGAATCTCGCGCTTCCACTCGGTGCTGAATATCGATTTCCAACCGGTGTGCGCCCGCAGGAGGTCCTTGTTCGCATTGCGCACGAATCGCTTGGCCTTGTAGTCGAAGCTAACGCGCTCATGCGATACCGGCAGCAGTTCGACGATCGCCGGGATGATCGTCCTGCTCAAGAGCCCCGGGAGCCGCTGGTACTTTTGCGCCAGTTGCGTCGCGACGTAGGTATGGTACCCGCCGAAGACTTCGTCACCGCCGTCGCCCGCGAGGCACACCGTCACGTGCTGGCGCGCAAATTTCGCGATATACCAGTTCGGAATGGACGTCGAGTCACCGTGCGGCTCGTCGAACATGTCGAACAGCCTGGGCAGCACCTCGTTCGGCCTGGGCCTGACGACCAGCGGATAGTGTTCCGCGCCACATCGCTCGCTGGTCTTCGCCGCGTCGGGAATTTCGTTGAAGCTGTCCTGCTCGAAGCCGACCGAGAACGCCTTGACCGGCGCATCGGCCAATTCGCTCAGGATCGCAGTCACTGTGCCCGTATCGGAACCGCCGGACAGGAATACGCCCAGCGGCACGTCCGAGACCATCTGCCCGCCGATGGACTTCTTCAGGCGGTAAACGAGTTCCTCCTCCAGCGCCTCGATGCGCGGCTTCTTGCCGTTGAGCGAGGGCGCGTTGACGGGCAGGTCCCAGTAGCGGCTCGTCCGGATCTGTCCGTTTCTGAAAGTCAGCTGGCAGCCCGGCAAGACGCGACGCATGCACTCCCAGATGCTCTGTTCGCCGGCGATGTAGTTGAAGCCCAGGAACTGGCTCAGAGCCGGGAAGCTCATCGCTCGCGGCACGCCTGCCGCCAGAATCGCCTTCGGTTCCGAGGCGAAATAGATGCCATCGGGTTGCACGCTGTAGTACAGGGGCTTGATGCCGAAGCGGTCGCGAGCGAGGTGCAGCGTGCGATTGCGTTCGTCCCAGATTGCGATCGCGAACATCCCATTCAGCTTCGTGACGAAACGCTCGCCTTCCTCCGCGTAGAGGTGTGCCAGGACTTCGGTGTCCACACGGGACGTGAAGCGGTGTCCCTTGGCGCTCAGCCGGTCCCTGTGTTCCCGAAAATTGTAGATCTCGCCGTTCTGAACTACGACGATTTTCCCGCTCTCGTCTGTGCACGGCTGTTGTCCGCCTTCCGGGTCGATGACGCAGAGGCGGCGCATGCCGATGCCGACGCCGTCGGAGAAGTAATAACCCTCATCGTCCGGTCCGCGATGGACCAGCGTCGCCGTCATGGCGCGGACAATTTGCTCGTCTACGCGGGCCGCAGGGTCATTGAGGACGATTCCGCAGATGCCGCACAAATCGATACCTCCCACCCGCGAGGGTGTGATTGTTGGGCCTGCTTCTGCCCGAATTCGGTCCGGGCATCCAGTAGCATAGCCGAATCCGGCCAAACTGCCTCGCCTGGAACGGGGGCCAGGCACCGGTTGTCCGCGTCGGAGCAGACTTGTGCCATGGATCAGCCACTCTACTTTCGCTTTGCCGCCGATGCGCTGTTGCTGCTGCACGCGTCATTCGTACTGTTCGTCGTCGCCGGCCTTGCTCTGACTATCGTTGGCGCGTTCCTGCGCTGGCAATGGGTGCGCAATCCCTGGTTTCGATTCGCGCACCTGGTGGCGATAGGCTATGTCGTCGTCCAGGCCTGGCTCGGCCGGGTCTGTCCGTTGACCGTCTGGGAGATGGCTTTGAGGGAGCGTGCCGGCGACGCGGTCTACCGCGGAGCTTTCATGGCGCATTGGCTCGAGGATTTGCTCTACTACCAGGCACCGGCCTGGGTCTTCGCGCTCGTTTACACGATCTTCGGGGCGCTCGTACTGGCAAGCTGGTTTTGGGCGCGGCCGCGGCCGTTCACGCGCAAGCGCACGCGTACGTCATCGTAGGTCATGTCGCCTGGTCCCTGGCGCATCGTCGCGGGCATCGCCAGTGCGTACGGCAGATTATGCAAAACGCCCGGTCCTGTGAGTCGGCTCACAGCCTGCGAGTTCCGCAAAACCTATAGTTGTCGCGGATTTGGCGGAGGACTCGACCATTAAGAAGAAAGAAGCATTCGACGACTGCGTAATCCTGGCGAAGGACAGTTTCGACCCGGACGCGGTGTTCCTGGACGACATAGTCGAGGACGGCGTGCTGCCGTACCTGAGCCTCAAAGTCGACGGCCTGAATTCCCGTTTCGACGCGCGCAAGGGACGGCTCGAGCTGCGGCCGGAGGACGTATCGGCGAACGACGACATCCAGCCGGACAAGCACCTGCCCAAGATTGACCTCGGTACGGTGGGACTCGAGATATACGGCTGGGAATCGTCCTGGCTCAAGAAGCTCAAGAAGTATCTCGGCTTCTGACGGCCCCTGCCTGCGGCGCCTTGTCGCGCGCGGCTGCCTTCAGCTCCGCCTTTACCCGCTGTCCGCGGCGCTCGAGCGCCGGTCGCATTTGCCGGCCGAGCCACGGAAACAGGTAGCTCACCGTCGTCAGCACACCGCTCGCGGGCGGCATGGCGAGTTCCCGCTGGCGGTTGCCGCACAGGTCGAGGATCGCCTGGGCGACGGCTTCGGCGCTGCTCAGCGGTTGGGACAAGGTCAGGTCCGAGACACTGTCGATATCGTCCATGATGAATCCGGTGTCGATCGGGCCCGGCGAGACGACTGCGAACTTGATGCCGGCGTCGCGCATTTCCTCGGCGATGGCATAAGTGAAGGCCCTGAGCCCGCACTTGCTGGCCGAATAAGTGGCGCTCCCCGGCACCGGCAGGCGGCCCGCCAGCGAGCCGACGTTGATGACCGCGCCGCCGCCGTTGTCCTTCAGATGCGGCAACGCCATGCGCGTCAACATCAGCGGTGCCTTCAGGTTCACATCGATCATGCGGCCGATGTCCTCGGGCGTCACCGCCGTTACCGGCCCACGCACGTGACAGCCGGCATTGTTGATCAACACGTCGATCCGTCCGAAATCTGCGATGGCCTTGCGAAACAGGTTGCCACAGGCTTCTGCATCGGCGACGTCCATCGCCAGGCATTCGACTCGTGTCCGCGCACGCAATTCTTCGGCGACGGCTTCGAGTTGCCGCTCGCCGCGTGCGACAAGCAGCAGATTGGCGCCGGCGTCCGCGAACTTGCGTGCCGTCGCCGCGCCCACGCCGGCCGATGCGCCTGTAACGATGACGGTCCTGTCGCGGAAGATCATGTGCCGAGCATAGCGGCAATCGCGCGCGCAGGGAAAGTTCAGCGAACAAGAAAGGGCGATCCGCAAGGGGGGTGCGGATCGCCCTTGTTGGTCACTGCCGGAGGCTCCGGGGGATTCAATGACCGTTTGCGCGATCTGGTTCGCTGCGTTTGACTCCGCAGGATTCGTGTCGCAGACCACAATACGGACGGCACCGCAGAGGCACAAACGAAAAGAATTGAAGGCATCGGTGAATATTCTTCAACCGGGACCCCTGAAATTCTGTAACACCCAGTCACGCAGGATCCTGACATTTGTCTGCCGCTGTACCGCCTTGTTGCAAACGAAGTAGTAACGATCGCGAGTCAGGAGTTCGTTGTCGAACAAGGGCACGAGGCTCGACGACATGAACCAGCGATCGCTCAGCTGCGTCGGAACGAGCGCGGCCCCTAGGCTGCGTTCGGCGGCACGGGCGACGGCAATCATCGAATCCAGGCGCACGATGTCGGTAATGCGCGGGAGCCTGATGCCGGAAATCCGCTCCCACTGTTTCCAGGCTCGCGGCCGTGTCTCGTGCACGATGAGCGGGAAACTGCTGACGATATTGCCGGCGCGGACTTTCACGGAATCGTGGAATTCAGGAGATCCGGCGGGAATCAGGCGTAATGGAAAGAGCTCGTCGTACGCGAGCCCGACCGGCGGCGCCCGGAACACCCGGATCGACGCATCGGCGTTCCCGGGATGCTTCTCGGGGGACTCGTCGCTGGTGTCCACGACAATATCCAGTTCGGGATGCAGGCGGCGGAACTCGATGAGTTTGGGGACGAACAGCTCGCTCGCGAAGAACGGCTGGACGGAAATCCGCAGGACGCTGCGGGAACGCCCGGCACTGTGCTGGATGGCGACCTCGTCGAGCTGCCGGATGATCGGACGTACGTCGTTGTACAGTGATTCGCCATCCGCCGTCAGGCTGATGTTTCGGCTGCCGCGCTCGAACAGCTTGATGCCGAGCTCAATTTCCAGATTCTTGATCTGGTGACTGACCGCCGAGGCCGTGATGAACAGCAGATCGGCCGCATCACGAAAACTCTGCTGCTCCGCAGCTACGCAGAAAGTCCGCAGACCGCGCAATGAAATGTTCTTGTTGTGGGGTGTCATAGACAAGCAGATCCTGCACGAACCGTACCAGCCGCCGGATTGCATGCGGACGAGCCGGGCCAAGGCTAACTCATTGTTTTTCCAGTGAGCTTCGCGGCCAAGATGAATCCCGGCGCGACGGCATTGCACCGCCATGGGACAGCGCCCGGGGGTCTTTGCCCGACTAAAGGGCAAACGCGTCGCGAGTGAGGTTTTCGCTGCCGCCGGCGAGGACCCGTACATCGTCTTCGATACGTATGCCGCCGAAACCGCGCAGTGCGTCGACAGTGCGCCAGTTGACGTGATTTTCCGCAGGCGTTCCGCGCAGATTTTCCAGAAGCAGGTCTATGACGTACAGCCCCGGCTCGATCGTGACCACCATGTCCTCCTCCAGGACCCGGGTGAGGCGCAGGAACGGATGGCCGCTCGGCGGATCGATTCGGGTCCCCGAGGCGTCGGAGAGATGGCCGCCGACATCGTGCACCTGCAACCCGATAAGATGCCCAAGGCCGTGCGGGAAGAACGCGGAGGTGACGCCGGTCGCGAGCAAGGTGTCGGCCGAGCCGGTAGCGAGTTCGGCATCGACCAGCACGCCTGCGAGCAGGCGGTGCGTGTCGATGTGCAGCTCGCGGAAATCGACCCCGGCGCGGACGCGGGCACTGACCGACTGCTGCAGAGCGTCCATGCGCTCGATCAGGCCGGCGAAGCGGCCATCGCCGTTCGCGTAGGTGCGGGTGATGTCGCAGGCATACCCGAACTGCTGGGCTCCGGCGTCGATCAGGAAGGAATGACGCCGGGCCGGCGCGTCGCGATCGCGGTCCGTGTAGTGCAGGATGGCGCCGTGCTCGTTCAGGGCGATGATGTTGGCGTACGGCAGTTCATCGTCGGTGAGGCCGACCGCGGCACAATAGCGCTGGTGGATGTCGAATTCGGGCAGGCCTTCGTCGAAGGCGGCCTGCGCCGCCCGGTGTCCCGCGACCCCGAGGCGCGACGCGAGTCGCATGCACTCGAGTTCGTACGGCGTCTTGCGGCCCCGTTCCAGGTGCAGGCTGTTCAGCGTCGTACGCGGATTCACTCGTTCGATGCCGCAGGCCTGGGCAGGCTCGCGGAGCTCGCCGATCAGGATGCACTTGTCGCGCTCACCGGGCAGGTGTCGCGCGGCCTCGCCGGGATCGTGCACGACCCGCACGTCGAAATGCTCCGACCAGAAGCCGGATGGCGCGCCGGGCACCGGATGCCAGTAGTCCCGTGGCTGGTAGTACACCAGCACCGGCGTTTCCCCCGGCGTGTAGGCGATGTACGACAACGGCAGGCCGGCGAGCGGTGCCCACGCGAGAAAGTGCGGGTTCGCGCGAAACGGATACGCTTGGTCGTCGAGGAACGGCGTAGGCCGGCGCGCCGGAAAATATCACGACGTGCGCGGCACCGGCCTTGTCGAGCACGCTGTCGTGTCGCACGCAAACCGTCGCGAGATGATCCGCGTAGAGTGCGCCGAGTTCGGGCTGGCGGGCCGGGGACTTGACGGGCATGCGTTGCATGATACCGGGCAGCCCGCCGGCGGGCGAGGGCGGCAGGTTTCCCCGGGCAGGCAAACTAGGCATCATTGGCGGCCTTGCGTCACACGGAATTCGACTATGACCAGGGGTATTGCAGGCGTCGTCGGAGCGGCGATGCTGCTGGCGGGAGGGGGCGGCATGGCGGAACAGACTCCGGGGTATGACCGCGTGACGGGGATGCCGCAGGCATCGCGATCGGTGGTCATTGCGCCGCATGCCATGGCGGCCACCAGCCAGCCCCTCGCCACGCAGGTGGCGCTCGACATCCTGAAGCGGGGCGGCAGCGCCGTCGATGCCGCGATTGCGGCGAATGCCGCGCTGGGCCTGATGGAGCCGACCATGTGCGGTATCGGCGGCGACCTGTTCGCGATCATCTGGGATGCGGAACAAGAGGAGCTCGCGGGACTCAATGCGTCGGGCCGCGCGCCAGCGCTCATGACCATCGACTGGTTCAGAGAGCAGGGACTCGACGCCATTCCGCCTTTCGGACCGTTGCCGGTCAGTGTGCCGGGCGCCGTCGACGGCTGGTTCGAGATGCACGATCGGTACGGACGTCTGCCGATGCGCGAGTTGCTTGCGCCCGCAATCGCGTATGCCAAAAACGGCTTCCCCGTGTCCGAAGTCATCGCCTACGACCTCGGGCAGAGCGCGCAGCGCTTCGTACAATACGCGGGATTCGCGGGTACGTTCATGCCGGACGGCAGCATGCCCGTCGAGGGGGAGATGTTTGCGAACCCGCAGCTGGCGCGCACCTACGAGATGCTCGCCGACGGCGGCCGCGACGCGTTCTACAAGGGCGAGATCGCGCGCCGGATCGACGCGTACATGCGCGAGCAGGGCGGTTTGCTGCGCTACGAAGACCTGGCCGCGCATCGCTCGGAGTGGGTGGCACCGGTGGCGACGACCTATCGTGGCTGGGAAGTGTTCGAGCTGCCGCCGAACGGCCAGGGCATCGCGGCGCTGGCCATGCTGAACATCCTCGAAGGCTATGACATTCGCGCCATGGGTTTCGGCAGCGCGGAATACATTCATACCTTCGTCGAGGCGAAGAAACTGGTGTACGAGGACCGCGCGCGCTACTACGCCGACATGGACTACGCCGACGTGCCCGTCGAGGCCCTGATATCCAAGTCCTATGCGGCCGAACGGCGCCGATTCATCGATCCGGAACGGGCCGCGAAATCCTACGCGCCGGGCGACCCGCGGCTCGAGGCCGGCGACACGACCTACCTCACCGTCGCCGATCGCCAGGGCAACATGGTGTCCCTGATCCAGAGCAACTTCCGCGGCATGGGGTCCGGCATGACGCCGGGCAACCTCGGCTTCGTGCTGCAGGACCGCGCCGAGCTGTTCTCCCTCGACCCGGAACACGCGAACGCGCTCGAACCCGGCAAGCGCCCGTTCCACACGATCATCCCGGCATTCGTAATGAAGGACGGCAAGCCGTACATGAGCTTCGGCGTCATGGGCGGCGACATGCAACCGCAGGGCCACGTGCAGATCGTCGTCAACATGGTGGACTTCGGAATGAACTTGCAGGAAGCGGGCGATGCGGCGCGCATGCGCCACTTCGGCTCTTCGGAGCCGACCGGCAGCTCGATGAGCGACGGCGGCGTCGTGCACCTCGAAAACGGATTCAGCGAGGCGACGCGCGCGTCCCTGCGCGCGATGGGCCACGTGCTCGGCGAGAGCAACGGCACCTTCGGCGGCTACCAGGCGATCCTGCGCGACCCTGAAGAAGGTGTGTGGCACGGCGCTTCGGAAGTACGCAAGGACGGGCAAGCGGCGGGATACTGAGGCATGGCGAAAGACATCTACCTGACGGGCATCACGACGACCGGGACGCCACACATCGGCAACTATGTCGGCGCCATTCGGCCGGGGATCGCGGCGAGCCGCGATCCGGCGAAGCAGAACTACTATTTTCTCGCGGATTTTCATGCACTTGCGAAGAACGAAAATCCGGACATGATCAGCCGGTCGACGCTCGAGATCGCCGCCGCATGGCTGGCGCTGGGACTCGATACCGACAACGCGACGTTCTACCGCCAGTCGGACATTCCGGAGATTCCGGAACTCACGTGGATCCTGACCGGCATGACCGCGAAAGGTCTCATGAATCGCGCGCATTCCTACAAGGCGGCGGTGCAGGCCAATCTCGAAAGCGGCGACAGCGATCCGGACAAGGCCATTACGATGGCGCTGTACAGCTATCCCATCCTGATGGCGGCGGACATACTCATGTTCAACGCGACCAGGGTCCCGGTCGGCCGTGACCAGAAGCAACATGTGGAGATGGCGCGCGATATCGCGCAGCGCTTCAACCACCACTACGGCGAGACTTTCGTGTTGCCTGAGCCGGTAATCGATGACGACACCGCGGTGCTGGCAGGCCTCGACGGCCGCAAGATGTCGAAGACCTACAACAACACGATTCCGCTGTTCGGCCCGGAAAAAGAGCTGCGCAAGCTGATCATGAAGATCAAGACCAACGGCCTGGAGCCCGGCGAGCCGAAGGATACGGAAGGCAGCACGCTGTTCGACATCTACCGGGCGTTCGCGACGAAAGCCGAGGCCGCTGCGCTCTCGGCGCGCTATTCGCAAGGAATCGCCTGGGGTGAGATTAAGCAATTGCTGTTCGAATACATCAACGAGCACATCGGCCCGGCGCGCGCCGAGTTCGAACGCCTGATGGCCGACCCGGGCGTCGTGGAGGCGGAACTCAGGAAAGGTGCGGAGCGGGCACGCGGGATCGCGGCGCCCTTCCTCGACCGGATCCGGCGTGCCATTGGCATCCGGAGCCTCGGCTAGGCACATGGGTGCGAGCGGCGGCGACTGGGTTTGCCAGGAGGCGCTTGCCGCGCTGGCGAGCCTGCGCGAAGGCAACGAGCGTTTCGTGAAGAGCGAGACGACGTTGAAGATCACGGATGCCGACCGGCGCAATGCGGTCGACGGCCAGAACCCGGTCGCTGCCGTCCTCGGTTGCTCGGATTCGCGGGTACCCACCGAAGTCGTGTTCGACCAGGGCGTCGGGGAACTGTTCGTGATCCGTGTGGCGGGCAACATCGTGCAGCCGTCGCAGATCGGCAGCGTGGAGTTCGCCGCGCAGAAATTCGCCACGCGCCTGGTCGTGGTCCTCGGCCACACCTTCTGCGGCGCCATCCAGGCGACCGTCGACGAACTCACGCGGCCGGCAGAAAGCCAGTCGCGCAATATCGCTTCGATCGTGGACCGGATCCGTCCGTCGGTCGAGGGCTTGCTCGAGGACGCCGGTGATCGTGAGGAGCTCGTCAACAAGGCCGTCCGGGCCAACGTGCGCTATTCCGTGAACGCGTTGCGGCACGGATCCGACATCATCGAGGCGCTGGTGCGCGACGAGGGACTCCTGATCGTCGGTGCGGAATACTCGCTGAAGACCGGCGTGGTCGATTTCTTCGACGGCGTGCCGGGCAGCTAGCGACATATGGGACGCACGTGGAATCCCGGCCGACCCTGACGACCGAACGGCTGCATCTGCGCTGGCTGACACCGAACGATGCCTCGTTCATGCTGCGCATCTGGACCGACCCGGCATTCGTGCGCTACGTCGGTGACCGCGGGCTCCGCACCGAAGAAGACGCGCGGCAGGCGCTCATTGCCGGGCCACTGACCTTGTACGAGTGCTACGGTTACGGGCCCTACCTGCTGTCCCTGCACAACGGCTCGCCCGCCGGGATCTGCGGATTGTTTCGGCGCGAAGGCCTCGCGGATGCCGACCTCGGTTTTGCGCTGTTGCCCGGGTACTGCGGACTCGGGTACGCGTGCGAAGCGGCGGATGCGGTGATCGCGCACGCGCGCAACGATCTCGGCCTGACGCGCCTGACCGCCATCGTCGCGCCTGACAACGCGCCCTCCCGGTCGCTGATCAACAAGCTCGGGCTGTCCTTCGAGCGGATGCTGCGGGTGCCCGGCGACGAGCGTGACGCCTGCCTGTACGGCGTCGACTGGCAAGCACAGTCCGCGAGGAGTCGGCCCGCACAGCCCGCGCCGGAGTCCGGCCGGTGAGCAGGGTCGGCTGGCGCGAACTGCGCGAGTTCGCGGGGACCGACGTGGACCGTTCGTTCGTCGTGTCCTGGGCGCTCGATCGCGACCTGCTGTCGGTCGACGTCGATCTCGCGCTCAAGCCGGAGCATCCGTTCTTCGAACCGCCACGCCGCCGCGAAAAGGCCTGCATGCGTCCGGCGATCATCGTGTTTCCCTGCTGTGCGGCCATCCGGCTCGACGGCAGCGACGATGGCGCCGACCTGCAGACGATCGTCCGCCGGCTGGGCGCCGGGGCGATCGCGGACCTCGAGCGGCATGACGAGGGCCCGTACGTATTGCGCGGGGGCTTCGGTACGGTCGAGATCGACGCCGACCGCCCGATCCTGCGGCTCGGGCCAGGCTGAGCAGTCGGCAGTCGGCAGGCTCGCCACCGGATGTTCGTTGAGCGGGACGCGCCGATCGTTCAGGATAGATCTCGTTTCCCGGCGGGCGGCGACCGTCGCAGAACAACAGGCAGCAGGAGTAGCCATGGCCGAACGGATCGATCACCCCTGTGTCCAGCACAAGCTCGCGCTGCTGCGGGACATCGAGACGGGGCACCGGCAGTTCCGGCAACTGGCGACCGAGATCACACGCCTCGTGTGCTATGAAGCCCTGAAGACGCTGCCCACCCGCGAAGTGCGGGTACGCACGCCGCTGGCGGAGACGGTCTGCCGCGTGCTCGACACCGAGCTGGTGGTCGTCCCGATACTGCGCGCCGGGCTCGGCATGCTCGACGGCATCCTCGACCTGGTTCCCGAGGCGCGTGTCGGTTTCATGGGGCTGTATCGCGACGAGGTTAGCAAGGAGCCGGTGCGCTACTACCGGCGATTCCCGCCGCAGATTCGCGGCGGGACCTGCATCGTCGTCGATCCGATGCTCGCGACCGGGGGCTCGACGGTAGCCGCGGTGGACTCCCTGAAGGAGGGCGGCGCAAGCCGGGTCGTCGTCGTCTGCATCGTCACCTGCCCCGAGGGACTGGCGCGGGTCGAACAGGCGCATCCGGATGTGCGCATCTATGCAGCGGCCATCGACCAGCACCTCGACGCCAACAAGTACATCGTGCCCGGACTGGGAGACGCCGGGGACCGCCTGTACGGAACGTCGCACTGAACCGCAACGGATGGAGAGGCATGTCGCAATGAAATCGAACACACTGCGTCCCGCGGATGGCGAACGACTGGTCGTCGCGACCGCCAATGGCCCGGTCGAGTGCGAAGCCGGCTTCCTGATCGCGGCGCTGCTCATATTCATCGCCAGGGGCAGCGGTCGCATCGAGGCGCAGGAAGCCGGGACGATGCTCGAGTTGCTCGAGGCATACTGTGGCGTCAGCGGCGCGGAGGCTCTGGCCCTGCTGACTTCGGCCATCGACAAACTTGCCGACGAGCCGACGCTCGGCGCGGGGCTGGTCGAAGTCGCCCGCGGCCTCGGGGACGGTGACAAGGAGGACCTCGCGTACATGGCGCTCAGGGTCATCGCCGCCGACGGCAGGCGGGAAGCCGCCGAAATGGCGCACTTCAATAAGGCCGTCGAATCCCTGGGCATTGCGCCGGAGGTCGTGCACCGCGCCTTCGATCGATTCTTCGCCGAAACGATGCCGAACACCGGGGACTGAGCGGCGCAGGTCCGGTGCAGGCGACCCTACGCAATTTCCTCAAGCTCGAATCCGCCGGCGGCCTGCTGCTGATCCTGGCTTCCGTCGTGGCGATGCTAGTCGCGAACTCGCCGCTCGCGCGGTTCTACGACCTGCTGCTCGACGTACCGGTGGAAGTACGTATCGGGGCGCTGCACATCGCCAAGCCGCTCATCCTGTGGATCAACGACGGGCTCATGGCGATCTTTTTCTTCGCCATCGGCCTGGAGCTGAAGCGCGAACTGCTGGAGGGCGAGCTGTCGCGGCCCGCCAACGTGCTCCTGCCCGCGCTGGGCGCCATCGGCGGGATCGTGGTGCCGGTCGCAATCTACGTCGCATTCAATCGCGGGGATCCGGCGGCCCTGCGAGGCTGGGCGATTCCGGCAGCCACCGACATCGCGTTCGCACTCGGCATACTGCTGCTGCTCGGCAAGCGCGTACCCGTATCGCTCAAGGTGTTTCTGGCGTCGCTCGCCATCTTCGACGACGTCGGCGCGATCGTGATCATCGCGATCTTTTACACGACCCAACTGTCCCTGCTCGCACTGGCCGTCGCGGGAGCCTGCCTCGTCGTGCTCTCGCTGATGGCCTGGCGTCGCGTGGGCTCGATCGCTGCGTACCTGCTGGTCGGCCTCGTGATGTGGACGGCCGTGCTGAAGTCGGGCGTGCACGCCACGCTCGCCGGCGTCGCGCTGGCCATCTTCATCCCGATGCACGATCCGAACGAAGCCGGCCACTCGCCGCTCAAGAAACTGGAGGATGACCTGCATCACGTGGTGGCATTCGGCGTGCTGCCGCTGTTCGCTTTCGCGAATGCCGGCGTGGCGTTGTCCGGCACGGATCCCTCGGCTCTGCTGCATCCCGTGCCGCTCGGCATTGCCGCGGGATTGTTCGTCGGCAAGCAGCTCGGCGTCTTCCTTTTCTGCGCGGCGGCCATTCGCCTCGGACTGGCACGGCTGCCGCAGGGCGCGAGCTGGGCCGGCCTGTATGGCGTCGCGATCCTGGCCGGTATCGGTTTCACCATGAGCCTGTTCGTGAGCGGCCTCGCGTTCGACGACCGGCCTTTCGACGAGGCCGTCCTGTTCGACGAACGCCTCGGGATCCTGCTCGGCTCGCTACTCTCCGGCGCAGTCGGTTACGCGGTATTGCGCTTCGTCCTGCCGGAGGACGGTGCCGGCGATGCCTGAAGAAACGCCGGACTGGCGCCTCGATAACGTGACGGACGAGGACCGGTCCGTGCTGATGGGCTGGTTCGACGACGCGGCGAGCGTGCGCATCTGGGGCGGGCCGTCGTTTCGTTATCCGTGGACGGACGACAGCTTTCGCGCTGATTCACGCTGGGATTCCCTGGCGGGATTCGCGCTTCGCGACACATCGGCCAGCATGGTCGCATTCGGCCAGTTGTACGATCACCTCAGCCGTATCCACCTGGCCCGGCTGGTCGTTGCCCCACAGCGCCGCGGCGGTGGCATCGGCCGACGCCTCGTCTCGGCGCTGCTCGCGGTCGGCCGCGAGCGCTGGCCCTACGAGGAGGCTTCCCTGTACGTGTACCGGGACAATGAACCGGCAGTGGCCTGCTATCGCTCGCTCGGCTTCAGGAGTGCCAAATTTCCGCCGGTCTACCCGGAACTGGCCGGGACCTGTTATTTCCTGACGCGCCCGCTCGAACTCAGCCCTTCGACTGCAGCGATTCCCTGAGGGCCTCGAGTTCCGACCAGCGCTCGACGTGCTCCTCCAGCCGGTTCCCGGTGGCGCGCAGATTGTCGAGCGTCTCCCGGACGAGCCCGGGTTCATCCTGGTAGAAGCCGGGTGCGACAATCCGCGCCTGCAACTCGCGCAGCGCGCGTTCGAGCGACTCGATCTCGGCCGGCAGCAGGTCGAGTTCGCGCTGGTCCCGGTAGCTCAGCTTCCTCGGCAGGCTGTCGCGGTGCGCCGTCTGCACGCTGTCCGCGCGCAGCGCGGAGTCGGCCGGGCGGTCGCGCTCGGTGAGCTGGTGGCCCTGCCTTAGCCAGTCGGAATATCCGCCCACGTATTCGCGTATGTGGCCGTCCTCCTCGAAGACGATCGTGCTGGTCACGACGTTGTCGAGAAAGGTGCGGTCATGGCTGACGACGATGAGCGTCGACTGGTATTCGCAGAGTTTCTGCTCGAGCACTTCGAGCGTTTCGATATCGAGGTCGTTGGTCGGTTCGTCGAGCACCAGTACGTTGGCCGGCCGCGTGAACAGCTTCGCCAGGATCACGCGATTGCGCTCGCCGCCCGACAGCGCCTTGACCGGCGTCGCCGAGCGTTTCGGGGAGAACAGGAAACCCTTGAGGTAGCCGACGATGTGCCGGTCCTTGCCATTCAGCCTGATGTAGGTGCGGCCTTCCGCGACGTTGTAGGCGACGGACTTGTCCGGGTCCAGCGATTGCCGCAGCTGGTCGAAATACCCGATCTCCAGGTTGGTGCCGAACTTGACGGTGCCCGACAGGGGCTCGAGCTCCCCGAGCAAGAGCCTGAGCAGCGTCGTCTTGCCGACGCCGTTGTTGCCGATGAGCCCGATGCGATCGCCGCGCATGATGCGGATCGAAAAGTTCTCGATCAGCGGCTCGTCGTAGCGAAACGACACGTTCTTCGCGCGTATGACCTTGCGCCCGGATTGTGCGCCTTCCTCGATATGGATGCGGGCGCCGGGTTCGCGTGACACGCGCCCGGCCCTTTGTTCGCGCATGCGCTCGAGCGCCCGCACGCGGCCCTCGTTGCGGGTACGCCGCGCCTTGATGCCCTGGCGTATCCAGGCCTCCTCCTGTTCGAGCGCCTTGTCGAAACGGGCGTTGGCCGCTGTTTCGGCCTCTAGTTCATTATCCTTTCTTTTCAAGAAGTTACTGTAAGTTCCGGGCCAGCTGCTCAGCCGGCCGCGATCGATCTCGACGATGCGCGTCGCGAGCCGTTCGAGAAACGCCCGATCGTGGGTGATGAACATCACGCTGCCCCTGAAGCCGTGGATCCGTTCTTCGAGCCAGCGGATCGTCGCGATGTCCAGGTGATTGGTCGGTTCGTCGAGCAGCAGGAGGTCCGGGTTCTGCACCAGGGCGCGCGCCAGCACCACTCGCCGGCGCCAGCCGCCGGAGAGTTCATCCATGCGCTTGGCCGCCGGCAGGCCGAGTTCGGTGATCGTCGTTTCGACACGCTGCTCGATGTTCCAGGCATCGCGCGCGTCGATGCGCGCGTGCAGACCTTCGAGTGCGCGCATGCCGTGCCGGTCGAGGTCCATGGCAGACAGCCGCCGGAACTCGGCGAGCAGGGCCTCGACCTCGTCGAGGCCGGAACGCACGACCTCCCGGACGGTCAGCGCCATGGCTTCCGGCAGCGTCTGCGCAAGCTGGCTGATTGTGAGCCCGGCCTGGCGCGTGATCTCGCCCTGGTCCGGTTCGAGCTCGCCGCTGATGATCGCGAAAGTCGTCGACTTGCCTGCGCCGTTGCGGCCGATCAGGCAAACGCGCTCGCCGGTCTCGATCGAAAAGGCGGCACCCGCGAGTATCTTCTGCTCACCGATTTCCAGTGAGACGTCTTCGAAGCGCAGGAGGGACATGAGCCGGAACGCGGGGGAAGCGAAAGCTGCAACGAGGGCCCAAGGATACACGGAACCCGGTTCGGCGGGCCGTCGCGTTCACGTATAGTGTGTCGATCGGCGAACGGGAAGGGGAACGCATGACGTCGAGTAGGGGTTGGCTGCCGGCCGTGGCCGCGGGCCTCATTCTGAGCGCAGCTTCGCTCTGCGCGCAGCCTGTCCATGTCCCGGAAGAACTCGAGGACTGGCGCGGCTGGGTGTTGCAGGGACAGGAATTCCGGCAGTGCCCGGCATACTTCGATCGCAATCCCGATGGCGCCGCGGACTACCTGTGTGCATGGCCGCAGGCACTGGAACTCGAAGTCGATGCCGACGGCGGACGCTTCGTGCAACGCTGGCGGGTGAGCGCGGGCGAAGCCTGGCTGCCGCTGCCCGGCGACACCGAGCACTGGCCCGACCAGGTCACGGCGAACGGTGAACCGGCGACGGTCGTGTTGCACGACGGCGTGCCGAGCGTGCGCGCCTTTGCCGGCAACCACCGGCTGGCGGGCCGGTTCCGCTGGGATGAAACGCCGGGCGTATTGCGTGTGCCGCCGCAGAGCGGGCTGGTTGCGCTGGTCGTGAACGGCGAACGCGTGGCACGACCGGTGTTCGATCGCAACGGCGTGTTCCTGGGTGACCGGCGCCAGCCGTCGCAGACGCCGGACTCGATCGAGACGAGCGTCTACCGGCTCGTCATGGACGATGTGCCGCTGCGCCTGGGCACCGTGCTCCGGCTCGACGTGGCCGGCACAATCCGCGAGGAGACCTTCGGGCCGCTGCTGCCGCCGGGCTACGTGCCGCTCGCGCTCACGAGCGAATTGCCGGTACGGCTCGAGGCCGACGGCCGCCTGCATGCGCAGGTGCGGCCCGGCACCTGGGAAATCACATTGCTTGCGCGCGCAGCCGGCGTCGAACCCGCCGTAGTCATGCCGGAGGGACGCAACAACCTGCCGGCCGAGGAGATCTGGAGCTATCGTTCCAACGACCGCCTGCGCGTGACGGCGGCGTCCGGCGATGCACCCGTCGATCCCGGGCAGGCCGACGTGCCGCCGGACTGGGCGGAATACCCGGCCTTCCGCCTCGAACCCGGCGATACGCTGAAGATCGAGGAGCGCAGCCGCGGACTCGCGCAAGTCGACAACGACCTCAGCCTCGAACGCTCGATGTGGCTCGATTTCGACGGCGCCGCCTACACGATACGCGACAGCGTCAGCGGCCGGATGCGGCGCGACTGGCGTCTCGACATGCGCCCGCCGTACGCGCTCGCGAGCGCGACGGAATACGGCGCGGACCTGCTCGTGACCGCCGGCGACGCCGAAGGCGAGACCGGTGTGGAATTGCGGCAGGCCGACGTGAATCTCGAGGCCACCACGCGCAGCGGTGCGTTCCGCAGCCTGCCGGTGACCGGCTGGGATGCGCGCTTCTCGAGCGTCGTGGCGACTCTGTTCCTGCCGCCGGGCAGCAAGCTGCTCGCTGCGCCGGGCGCGGACGTCGTGCAGGGCAGCTGGGCCGGTCGCTGGCAGCTGCTCGATTTCTTCCTCCTGCTGCTCATCACCATTGCCGCGTGGCGCCTGTTCGGACATGCGGCAGGCATCGTTGCGCTGCTGGCGCTCGTGCTGAGCTTCCATGAACTCGCCGCGCCGACCTGGCTGTGGCTCAACCTGTTGCTCGCGGTCGCGCTGCTGCGGGTCGCGCCGGTCGGCCGCCTCAGGAACTTCGTGCGCGCCTACCTGGGGCTCGGCGCCCTGCTGCTCCTGGCCGCGCTCGTTCCATTCATCGCACAGCAACTGCGCATCGCCATCTATCCGCAGCTCGAACCGCAGTTCGAAACCATGGGCGGCGGCATGCCTGCGCAGACGGCACCGGCGGCATCGCCCGCGGATTCCATGAGCTACGGCGAGGATAGCGCGGTGCTCATGGAGATGGAGCGCTCGACCAAGGCGCCTGCAGCGGAGGAAATCGTGGTGACGGCCAACAAAGTGTCGTCGACGGATTTTCCGCGCTATGCACCGAACGCGACCGTGCAGACCGGGCCGGGCATTCCCGGCTGGCAGTGGAACGCCGCGCATCTGCGCTGGAACGGGCCGGTCGACGCCGCGCAGACGCTCAAGCTCCTGGTCCTGCCGCGCTGGGCGGTCAGCGTGCTCCGCTTCGCCGAGGTCGCGCTGTTGTTGCTGTTCGCCGCCATGATCGCGGCACGGGTGTCGGGACGCCGCTGGCGGCTGCCGGGCGGCCTGGCGATCGCACGCAGCGCAGGCGTCGTGCTGCTGGCGGCCTGCATCGGCATACCCGCGATCGACGCGCGCGCGGACACGCCGTCGCCTGAGATACTCGATGAGCTCGAGCAGCGACTGACGCAAGCCCCGGAATGCGCGCCGCGTTGCGCGGAGATCGTTGCCGCCGAGGTGAGTCTCATCGGCGAAGCGCTCAGCCTGCGGCTCATGGTGCATGCGCTGGCTGAAGTCGCCGTGCCCTTGCCGGGCACGCCGGACGGCTGGCGGCCGGACGCGATCCTGGTCGACAACGCGACCTCGGCCGAGGTGCTGCGCGGACCCGACCAGGCGCTGTGGCTGCGCGTCGTGCCGGGCCGGCATGCCGTCACCCTGCGCGGCGCGAGTGGCGATTCCGACAGCCTGCAGATCGCCTTTCCCGCGCCGCCGCGGGTGGTCGACGTGCAGGTGGAAGGCTGGGAGGTCGCCGGCCTGCGCGACCGGCGCCTGCTGTCCGGCGCGCTGCAGTTCACGCGCGTCGCGGCAGAAGGCGATACGTCCGCGCCGGAACGCTGGGAGAGCAGCCGCTTCCCGCCGTTTGCGCACATCGCGCGGACGATCGAAATGGGACTCGACTGGACACTGATGACTACGGTCGCGCGGGAGGCGCCGGTCGAAGGTGCGCTGACACTGCGGGTGCCCCTGCTGCCGGGTGAGTCGGTGCTGGCGGAAGGCCTGCCGGTCAGCGACGGCGAGATGCTGATTTCCATGGCGCCCGGCCAGGACAGCGTGAGCTGGCAGTCGCGCCTGCCACGCACCTCGCCACTGGTGCTGCAGGCGGCCGCCGAGGCGCCGTGGAAAGAAACCTGGCGGGTCGTTGCGGGCAGCATCTGGCACGTCACTTTCGAAGGCGTGCCGGAAAGCCTTGCCGGCGAAACGTCCGACGGCGCGCGGTCCGCGGAATTCCACCCGCGGGCCGGCGAGAGCCTGACGCTGTCGGCCACGCGGCCCGACGCCGTGGCCGGCGGCACCATCGCCTTCGATTCCGTCGCGGTCGAGATCGCACAGGGCGAGCGCTCGCGTGACGGCAGCCTGTCGCTCGCGTATCGCAGCACGCGCGGTGCGCAGCACGCCATCCGCCTGCCAGCGGATGCGGAACTCGTGAGCGTCGAGCTGGACGACCGCGGCGAAGCTCTGCAGCTCGAAGACGGTGTCCTCACCGTGCCGATACTGCCCGGCGAGCACGTCGTGGAGGTCGCCTGGCGCGACCCGCGCCCCGTCGGCTTCGCGAGCGGCGTGCCCGCCATCGACCTCGGCGCACCGGCTGGCAACATTACGCTGGACCTGCAGGTGCCGGGCAGCCGCTGGCTGCTCCTGGCGCAGGGACCGAAGCTCGGGCCCTCGGTGCTGTACTGGTCGGAACTCGCGGCACTGGTGTTGTTCGCGTTCCTGCTCGCGCGTATCCCGTGGACGCCTTTGCGCTTCCGTCACTGGCTGCTGCTGGGCCTCGGCTTCAGCACTTTCAACTGGATGGTCGCGGCGCTCGTCGCGCTGTGGCTGGTCGTGGTCGGCGCGCGCGATCGCTGGCGCGTGGCGGGCACCTGGTGGCACTACAACCTGCAACAGGCCGTGGTGATCGCGCTCACCGTGCTCGCCCTGCTCGCGATCGTCGTCAGCCTGCCGCTGGGCCTGCTCGGCACGCCGGACATGCACGTCGTCGGCAACGGCTCGACCGGGCAGTACCTGACCTGGTTTGCCGATCGCACGGAGTTGCTGACGCCGATTGCATGGGCCTGGTCGCTGCCGATGTGGGTGTACAAGACACTCATCCTCGTTTGGGCGCTGTGGCTCAGTCTCGCGCTGCTAGCCTGGTTGCCTTGGACCTGGCGGTGCTTCGTGCGCGACGGCTTCTTCCGCTCACGCCCGGCGCCGGGCGCATGAGTCCAGCGTTCGCCGGGACGGGCGTGGAATGAAGGCAAGGCCGATCGCCTGGGCGGCGGTTTTCCTCGCCGTGCTCATCTGGTCGGGCGTCCGGCCACACGACTATCCGACCTGGGTGCTCGAGGTGTTGCCGGCAGTGCTTGCGGCCGCCGTACTGCTCGCGACCCGACAACGCTTTCCGTTGACGACCTTGCTGTACCTGCTGATTCTTGCGCACGGCGTCATCCTCATGGTCGGCGGCCACTACACCTACGCCGAGGTACCGGCGGGCGATTGGCTGCGAGACCTCGTCGGCGGCACGCGCAACAACTACGACAAGCTCGGGCATTTCGCGCAGGGCTTCGTGCCGGCGATTGCCGCGCGCGAACTGTCGCTGCGCCTCGGCGTATTCAACGGCCGCGGCTGGATGAACCTCTACATTGTCGGCCTGTGCCTCGGCATCAGCGCCTTGTACGAACTCATCGAATGGTGGGTCGCTTTGCTGTCGCGCGACGCGGCCGACGCTTTCCTCGGCACCCAGGGCTACGTCTGGGACACGCAGTCCGACATGTTCCTGGCATTGCTCGGCGCGCTGGCGGCCCTGACGTTGCTGCCGCGCCGGCACGACCGGCAGCTCGCCGCCCTTGGACATGCGCCCACGCGCTAGGACGGCGGCCGTGCTGCTCGCCTGCAGTGCGGCGCTGCCTTCGCAGGCGGCCGACTGCGTCGTGCTCCTGCACGGGCTGGTACGATCCGCTGCTTCGATGCAGCCGATGCAACGGGCGCTGGAGGCCGCCGGTTTCGAAACCGCCAACGTCGATTATCCGTCGCGCGAGAATCCGATCGAGGTGCTCGCGCCGCTCGCGGTCGAGGACGGCCTGGCGGACTGCCGTGCCCGGCCGCAGCTGCGCAGCATACATTTCGTTACCCATTCGCTCGGCGGCATACTGCTGCGCCAGTACCTGGTCGCGCACGACATCCCCGAGCTCGGGCGGGTGGTGATGCTCGGCCCGCCGAGCCAGGGCAGCCTGGCGGCCGATCGCCTGCGCGGAGCGCCCGGATACGACTGGTTGAACGGACCGGTCGGACGCCAGCTCGGCAAGGGCGAGGACAGCGTACCGCTCGCTCTGCCACCGGCCGATTTCGAAGTCGGGATCATCGCGGGATCGCGGACGATTGACCCGGTCACCTCGGCGTTCCTGCCGGATCCGGACGATGGCCGGGTGTCGGTGGAGGACACGAAACTGGAAGGCATGAAGGACTTCGTCGTCGTTGCGCATTCGCACGCCTTCATGATGCGCGCGCAGGACAGCATCGACCTCACGCTCCGGTTCCTCGAGACCGGCAGCTTCGGGAGCGATTGATGGCTGGTGCCCGCCCGCACAAAGCCATGCGCCGCTGCGCGTTCCTCACCATGCGGGACGAAGGCACATTCGTGACGGATGCCGCCGGGCATCCCGCCGCTGGAGGCGCTCGGCTGGAGGGTCGATTGCGTGCCCTGGCGGGAGGCGGGCACGGACTGGAATCGCTACGACGCCGTCTACATCTGTGCGCCCTGGGATTACCTCGAGGACCCCGCGGCTTCTCTCGCCGTGCTCGAAACGATCGACGTTTCGGGAGCCGTGCTGGTCAACCCGCTTGCGCTGGTGCGCTGGAACCTCGAGAAGCATTACCTGGCCGAACTCGAGCGGCGCGGCGCCGCGATCGTGCCGAGCAGCTGGTACGGGGGTTACGACGACACGCTGCCGGCGCGCTGGTTCGCAGACCCGGCGACGGAGCGCCTGGTCATCAAGCCGCAGGTGGGTGCGAACGCCGCAGACACCTACGTGCTCGAGCGACCGCTGGACAGCGCCTTGAGCCGGCACCTCGCGCGCGTGTTCGACCGCCGGCCGTTCTTCGTCCAGCCTTTCATTCGCTCGATCGTCACTGACGGAGAGTATTCACTCTTCTATCTCGGTGGCGAACTCAGCCACGCCATTCGCAAGGTGCCGAAGCAGGGCGACTTCCGCGTGCAGGAGGAACACGGCGCGGACATTCTGCCGGCGGAAGCCGAGGCTGCGCTCAAGTCCACCGGCGACCGCGTGCTGGAACTCGTCAGCCCCGAACCGGCCTACGCGCGCGCCGACTTCGTGCGTGGCGACGACGGCCGTTGGCTCCTGATGGAACTCGAATTGATCGAGCCCTCGCTGTACCTGCGCATGCACCCCGAAGCGCCTGCGCGTTTCGCGCAGGCGCTCGACCGATTCGTCCGTGAGCGCAGCGCAGGCACGGTCCCTCTGCGCTGACAGGGCCGCGTCTCAGGCGGCGGCCTGCAGGACCTGGCGCGCGATGCCGCCGGCAAATGCTTCCAGCGCGCCCCGACAGTTTCCGCTGAGCGACGAGCCGTGCATGATCGCGAGCGTTTTCGGCTCGAGCGCGCCCAGGCGATGCAGTGTGGCGATCAGCTCCGGCGTAACGCTCATCGAGTGAAAGAGCGCCTCGGACTCGAGGCGCCGGTCCGACTATGTCGCCGGCCGCGATCGCCGGGCCGTCACCGACCTGGCCCAGGAGGTCGCTGCACAGGAGCGTTCCGGTCACTTCCTCGTACATGAGCCCCGCGTCCCAGCCGTGCGGAACGTGCGGCGTGGCGAGGTAGCGTATGCGCCGGCCGCCGAGATCGAACACCTCGTTGTCCGCCAGCGCGCGCGGCGTGCGCAGGGACAGGTCGTTGAGCGATATGTCGCAGCCGAGCTGGCCATGCGCGACCTGCGCGTGAGGCGCGGCCTGCTGCCACAGGTTCATGGCGCCGCTTTCGTCGGCCTCGAGGTGACTGAACGAGATCCAGCGGAGTTTCTCGACGGGCATCAGTCGTTCGACCGCGGCGCGTACGTTCTCGAACATGGCCTTGTGTCCGCAGTGAAACAGCAGCGGTTCGTCGGCCATGACCAGGAACTGGTTGAATGCGAAGCCGGCCGGCGGTGCGACTTCAGGGACCAGCGTGGACAGGCGATAGATGCCATCCGAAATTTCATTGATGCGGGTTTGCATGACGAGTGCTCCTTCAGGGATGCGATGTGTTCAGTCAGTCGATTGGTCGAGCCAGGCATTCACCAGTGCCGCGACCTGCGCGGCTGCCGCGGCGGCACCGAAATCCTGCCGGCGGAGCGCGCGATACACGTCCAGGTCCAGCAGTGCGGCGACCAGCATCGTTCGCCTGTCGCGCTTGCGCGCACCGATGGCACGCGCAGCCAGCGCCTGCCGATTCGCGGCTTCATGTTGCACCACGCGTTCGAGGATCTCGGCGAGATGCCGGTCGCGCCTGACCGACGCCAGCGCGGGAATTCGCTCGTAGTAATCGAACAGCGCCGCGGCCAGCCGTTCGACGCGCTCCGCGCGAGTCTCACTGCCCTTGAACAGCGCCTCGGTCGGCGCCGGCACCTGTTCGGCGGTATACGCACCGCAGGCCGCGATGGCGTCAGGGTAGGTGGGGAAATGGTGGTAGACCGTGCCGACGCTCACCCCGGCGCGCTCCGCAATGTCTTTCATCGACGTGTCGGCAATGCCGCGTTCCCCGTGCAGACGAAAGGTCGCCTCGACGATGCGCCGGCGCGTCTCGTCCGCGGCTTCGCCGCGGCGACCGAGCCGGTAGCCGCGCCGCCTCGTTTTCGATGAATCAGTCATGTATTGATTGAATAACAATTCAACCAAAATGTCAAGCAGGCCGGTTGCGACCGCCTTGGCAGCCTTTGCGGGCAAGGCGTCCGGGAACTTGGCCTAGGCGGCTCTTTTCTTCAACAAGGGTTTCAGGTATTCGCCCGTGAACGAGGCCTTGTTCGCGGCGATCGCCTCCGGCGTGCCCGTTGCGATCACCCGGCCGCCGCCGTCGCCGCCTTCCGGGCCGAGGTCGACGACCCAGTCGGCGGTCTTGATGACGTCGAGGTTGTGCTCGATGACGACGATCGTGTTGCCTCGGTCGCGCAGCCGGTGCAGGACACCGAGCAGCTGCTCGATGTCCTGGAAGTGCAGCCCGGTCGTTGGCTCGTCGAGGATGTAGAGCGTGTTACCCGTGTCGCGCTTGGACAGCTCTCGAGCGAGCTTGACCCGTTGTGCTTCGCCGCCCGAGAGCGTGGTTGCATTCTGGCCCAGGCGTATGTAGGTCAGGCCCACGTCCATCAGGGTCTCGAGCTTCTTCGCGACCACCGGCACGTTGGCGAAGAACGCGAACGCATCCTCGACGGTCATCTCCAGGACCTCGTGGATGTTCCTGCCCTTGTAACGGATCTCCAGCGTTTCCCGGTTGTAGCGCTGCCCGCGGCACAGGTCGCAGGGCACGTACACGTCCGGCAGGAAATGCATCTCCACCTTGAGCACGCCGTCACCCTGGCAGGCTTCGCAACGCCCGCCCTTGACGTTGAAGCTGAAGCGGCCCGGCTGGTAGCCGCGGGAGCGGGATTCCTGTGTGCCCGCGAACAGTTCCCGGATCGGCGTGAACAGGCCGCTGTAGGTCGCCGGGTTCGAGCGCGGCGTGCGGCCAATCGGGCTCTGGCTGATGTCGATGACCCGGTCGATATCCTCGATGCCGCGGAGCGCCTCGTGCGCGGCGGCGTTGCGGCTGGTCCGGTTGAGCACGTCGGCCACTGCCTTGTACAGCGTGTCGTTCACGAGCGTTGACTTGCCCGAGCCTGACACGCCGGTCACGCAGGTCATGAGGCCCACCGGGATGGCGACGTCGATGCCCTTCAGGTTGTTGCCGCTCGCCCCGATGATCTCGATCTGCCGTTTCGGATCCGGCCTCGTGCGTTCCATCGGGATCGAGATCGAGCGCTTGCCGGACAGGTACTGGCCGGTGAGCGACTGCGGGTTGCGCCGTATGGCCGCCGGCGCGCCCTCGGCGACGACGCGTCCGCCGTGCACGCCGGCCCCCGGGCCCAGGTCCACGACGTGGTCCGCCGCGAGGATGGCCTCCTCGTCGTGCTCCACGACGATTACCGTGTTGCCGATGTCCCGCAGATGGGTGAGTGTGCCGAGCAGGCGCTGGTTGTCGCGCTGGTGCAGGCCGATCGACGGCTCGTCGAGGATGTACATAACGCCGACGAGGCCCGAGCCTATCTGGCTCGCGAGCCGGATGCGCTGCGCCTCCCCGCCGGACAGCGTTTCGGCACTGCGATCCAGCGACAGGTAATCGAGACCGACGTCGGACAGGAAGCCCAGGCGCTCGCCGATTTCCTTCACGATCTTGTCGGCGATGGTCGCCCGCCAGCCTTCGAGGCGCATCGTCGCGAAGAACGCACGTGCGTCGCCCACCGACAGGTTCGTCAAGTCCGGCAGCGAACGGTCGGCGATGAACACATTGCGCGCCGCCCGGTTGAGGCGCGTGCCTACGCAATCCGGACAGGGCCGGCTGTTCAGGAACCGCGCGAGTTCCTCGCGGACCGCGCCGGACTCGGTTTCGCGGTAGCGCCGCTCCAGGTTCGGGATGACGCCCTCGAAGCGATGCAGTTTCCTGACTTCCAGGCCTCGCGCGTTCGAATAGTGGAACTCGATCTTTTCCCTGCCGCTGCCGTACAAGATGACGTCCTTGAGTTTCTGGCTGAGCTTGCTGTAGGGCTTCTCGATGTCGAAGTCATAGTGAGCCGCCAGGCTCTGGATCATCTGGTAGTAGTAGGTCGTCTTGCGGTCCCAGCCGCGGATTGCGCCGCCGGCAAGCGACAGTGAGGGATTCACTACCACGCGCGCGGGATCGAAGAATTGCTTGACGCCCAGTCCGTCGCAACCCGGACAGGCGCCCGAGGGATTGTTGAACGAGAACAGGCGTGGCTCCAGTTCCGTCAGGCTGTAGCCGCAGATGTTGCAGGCGAAGCGGTCCGAGAAGATGATTTCCTCGCGGTCCGGCTCGTCCATCCACGCGATCTTCGCGACCCCGTCCGCGAGCCTGAGCGCCGTCTCGAAAGATTCCGCCAGCCGGAGCCTGAGGTCGTCCTTCACCCGGACGCGATCGACGATCGCTTCGATCGTGTGCTTGCGCCGGAGATCGAGCCGCGGCGGCTGATCGAGTTCGTAGACTTCCCCGTTGATGCGCGCGCGAACGTAACCCTGCGCCATGAGGTCCTGCATCAGCGCCACATGCTCGCCCTTGCGCTCGTCGATGACCGGCGCAAGCAGCATGAGCCGGGTTCCTTCCGGCAGTGCCAGCACCTGGTCGACCATCTGGCCGACGGTCTGTGCCTCGAGCGTCGTGCCGTGATCCGGGCAGCGCGGCGTGCCGGCGCGCGCGAACAGGAGGCGCAGGTAGTCGTAGATTTCCGTTACCGTTCCCACGGTCGAGCGGGGGTTGTGCGAGGTCGATTTCTGCTCGATGGAGATCGCCGGCGACAGGCCGTCGATGTGGTCGACGTCCGGTTTCTCCATCATCGACAGGAATTGCCGCGCGTAGGCTGACAAGGATTCGACGTAACGCCGCTGACCTTCCGCATAGATCGTGTCGAACGCCAGCGAAGACTTGCCCGAACCGGACAGGCCCGTGAATACGATCAGCTTGTCGCGGGGCAACGACACGTCGATGTTCTTCAGGTTGTGCGTGCGCGCGCCACGCACGTCGATGGTTTTTTCGCGGGAAGCCATGCGGTTTACGGGGAGCGGTAACGAACCTGCTAATATACGCCGCCCGATCACGCCGGCGCAAAATCCAAGCACGAACAGGTTGCAGAACGTATGGCCGACGAAATCGCTTCCCGCACCGGCAATTCATTGCCCGCGAATTCCGCGGTGGTCGAACTGCTGCCGGCGGAGCGGCGGGCACTGTCCCTGGTTACGGGTGTGTCGATGCTGCGCATGCTCGGCCTATTCGCGCTGTTGCCGGTGCTGTCCCTGTACGCCGCCGGGCTCGATGGCGCGACACCGCTCATGATCGGCCTCGCGGTCGGCGGCTATGGACTCACCCAGGCCGCGCTGCAGATTCCACTGGGCGCGCTGTCCGATCGCATCGGCCGCAAGCCCGTGCTCATCGGCGGACTCGTCGTATTCGCCGCGGGCAGCGCGATCGCGGGACTGAGCGACTCGGTTGCCGGCGTCGTCGCCGGCCGCCTGCTGCAGGGCGCCGGCGCGATATCCTCGACCTTGACGGCTCTGGTCGCCGACCGCACCCGCAGCGAGGTACGAACGCGCTGCATGGCGGTCCTCGGCATCGGTATCGGCATGTCGTTCGTGATCGCCATGGTGATCGGCCCCTGGGTCGCCGCGCATTTCGGCGTGCCCGCGCTGTTCGGCGTCGGCGTCGCCATCGCAGCATTGGCCGCCGGGCTCGTGCTTTCGGTCCCGCCGGGCGCGCCGCCACAGCCGGGTCGGGTGGACCTGCGGCCGGCTCTGCGGCCGGCGTTGCTGCAACTGGATGCAGGTGCCTTCCTGCTGCACGCGA
The DNA here is from genome assembly GCA_963770585.1 of uncultured Pseudomonadota bacterium. Lineage (GTDB taxonomy): Bacteria > Pseudomonadota > Gammaproteobacteria > Steroidobacterales > Woeseiaceae > UBA1847. The sequence goes on from CAVYQH010000002.1 coordinate 333,878, forward strand.
TCCTGACGGCGAGTTTCGTCGCGCTGCCGTTCCTGCTCGGCCGGCGCCTCGAACTCGCGCCGACGACGCACTGGCAGATTTATGTCGGCGCGATTGTCGTGTCGCTGGCCGGCACGGTGCCGCTCATCCTCGCTGACGAACGCCGCGGCCGGCCGCGGACGATCGGCATCGCAGTCATGCTCTTGCTCGCCGGGGAACTCCTGCTTGGGCTCGCGGCCGTCTCCGTCGCGGCCGTTTTCGCGGCGCTCGCGTTGTTTTTCGCGGGCTTCAATTTCCTGGAAGCAAGCCTGCCGGCGCGGCTGTCGGTGCTCGCTGACGAGGAAGCCCGTGGCGCGTCGCTCGGCGTGTATTCGAGCGCGCAGTTCCTGGGCGCATTTGCCGGCGGGCTCATCGGCGGACGCTTCATTGCCGGTGGCAATCCGGGTACCGTGTTCCTCGTTTGCGCACTCATCGCCGCGCTCTGGCTGGCCCTTCTGGGGCTGGGCGGCGGCAGGGCCGCGACGACGGATTGACGCGCCCGATCGGAGCTCGCTTTTGGGCCGCAAAGCGCGAGAAATCGGACTGCATTTTGCATAGCGAGCGTCTAGAATAGTGCCCCCTCGGCGGCCCCGCACGCGGCCGTCTGAGCCACAGAACCCCGTAGTCACGCACAGAGGACCGCACATGGCCCGTGGCATCAACAAGGTAATACTCGTAGGAAACCTCGGGCAGGACCCGGAAACCCGTTACATGCCTTCCGGCGGGGCGGTCACCAATTTCACGCTTGCCACCAACGAATCCTGGAAGGACAAGCAGTCCGGAGAGCAGAAGGAACGGACCGAGTGGCACCGGGTCGCGATGTTCAACCGCCTTGCGGAGGTCGCCGCCGAGTATCTGCGCAAGGGTTCTCAGGTCTATGTCGAAGGCAAGCTGCGCACGCGCAAGTGGCAGGATCGCGACGGCAACGATCGTTACACGACCGAGATCATCGCCGACGAGATGCAGATGCTCGGCGGCCGCGGCCCTGCCCACGAAGGTGGCGGCGGCGGTGGCAGCAGCGGCGGTGGCGGCAGCAGCTCGCGCAGCAGCGAGAGCGGGCCGCAGAACCCGCCGCCGATAGACGATTTCGACGACGACATTCCGTTCTGATCCGGCTGACGCGCCCGGCGAGACGCCGATGAAGCTGTACATCAAGACCATGGGCTGCCAGATGAACGAGTACGACTCGGACAAGATGGCGGACGTCCTGCGCGAGTCGCATGGCTACGAGCTGACCGAGTGTGCCGAGGAAGCGGACCTGCTGCTGGTCAACACCTGCTCCATTCGCGAGAAGGCGCAGGAAAAGGTGTTCTCCGAGCTGGGCCGCTGGCGGCAACTGAAAGAACGCCGCGCCGGCGTGATGATCGGCGTCGGCGGCTGCGTCGCGAGCCAGGAAGGCGAGGGGATCACGAAACGCGCCCCCTTCGTCGACGTCGTCTTCGGGCCGCAGACCCTGCATCGCCTGCCGGAACTCATCGACGACGCGAGGGCCACAGGCCGCTCCGTGGTCGATATTTCCTTCCCCGAGATCGAAAAATTCGACCGCCTGCCCGAGCCGCGCGCGGACGGACCGACGGCGTTCGTGTCCTGCATGGAGGGCTGCAGCAAGTACTGCAGCTTCTGCGTCGTGCCCTACACGCGCGGCGAGGAGATCAGCCGACCGCTTGACGACGTCATCACCGAAGCCGCCCGGCTCGCCGAACAGGGAGTGCGTGAAATCAATCTGCTCGGCCAGAACGTGAATGCGTACCGCGGACGGATGCACGACGGCGGGATCGCCGATCTCGCGACGCTCATCTACTACGTTGCGGCCGTCGACGGCATCGAACGGATACGCTTCACCACCTCGCACCCGGTCGAGTTCACGGACAGCCTCGTCGAAGCGTACGCGGACGTGCCGCAACTGGCATCCTACCTGCATCTGCCGGTGCAGCACGGCTCCGATCGCATACTGGCAGCGATGAAACGCGGCCACACCGTGCTGGAATACAAGAACAAGATAAGGAAGATCAGGAAGGCACGGCCAAACATTTCGCTGTCCTCGGATTTCATCGTCGGCTTCCCCGGAGAGACCGATGCCGATTTTGAGGCGCTGATGAATCTCGTCGCCGACGTCGGTTTCGACCAGTCGTTCTCTTTCATATACAGCCCGCGTCCGGGCACGCCCGCAGCGAGCCTCGCGGACGACACGCCCATGGAGGTCAAGAAAGACAGGCTGCGCAACCTGCAGGAACGCCTCAGCCGGCAGGCGATGGACATCAGCCGTCGCATGATCGGCTCGACTGAGCGCGTGCTCGTCGAAAGTCTGTCAAGGAAGAGTCCGCGGCAGGTAACCGGCCGTACCGAGAACATGCGCTGGGTCAACTTCGACGGCGGAGTCTCGCTGATCGGCCGATTCATTGACGTAGTCATCACCGAAGCGTTACCGAATTCGCTGCGCGGTCGTCTTGCGAGTGAAGAGGCCGCGGCGTAATCTGTCTGCATCTTGAACGCATTGCAGATCTCCCGGGAAATCGTCCTCGAACCCGCCGACAACGACCGCCTCGCCAATCTTTGCGGCCAGTTCGACGAACATCTGCGGCAAATTGAGCGCAGGCTCGACGTCGAGATCGCGGGCCGCGGCAATCGCTTTCGCGTCACTGGCCGGCCCGCTGCGGCAGAGGCCGGCGGCGACCTGCTGGAATCCTTGTTCAGGCTCGCGGAACACGAACGCCTGGACCCTGAGCGCGTGCACATTCACCTGCAGGAATCGGCAATGAAGCAAGGTCGGCCTGCCGTGGGCGGCGAGCGGCCGGACAACGAGGCCGAGGATCTCGTGATCCATACGCGGCGCAAAATGATCCGGCCGCGCGGCGAAAACCAGACGCTGTACGTGAACAGCATCCGGCAACACGACCTTGCATTCGGCATCGGCCCGGCCGGCACGGGCAAGACCTATCTCGCGGTCGCGGCCGCCGTGGAATCGCTGGACCACGAGCAGGTCCGGCGCATCGTACTCGTGCGGCCCGCGGTCGAGGCGGGCGAACGGCTCGGCTTCCTTCCCGGCGACATGTCGCAGAAAGTCGATCCCTACCTGCGCCCCATGTACGACGCCCTGTACGATATGGTCGGGGCGGAGACCGTCACGCGCCTGATTGAACGCAACGTGATCGAGGTGGCGCCGCTCGCTTTCATGCGCGGCCGGTCGCTGAACGAATCCTTCGTCATCCTGGACGAAGCACAGAATACCAGCGTGGAACAGATGAAGATGTTCCTGACCCGCATCGGCTTCAACTCGCGCGCCGTCGTCACCGGCGACATCACGCAGATCGACCTGCCGGCCGGTCAGAAATCCGGCCTCAAGAACGCGATCGAAGTGCTGAAGGACGTGGAAGGCATCGCGTTCACGTTTTTCTCGCCACGCGACGTCGTCCGGCATGCGCTGGTGCAACGCATCGTCGAGGCCTACGAAGCCGCCGGCGATCCGGCCTGAGTGCCGCCGTGGGAGCGGTCCGCTCGACCGAGATCGACATTCAAACGGCCAGCGACGCCCCCGGCATCCCGGATGACAGCGAAATTCGCCAATGGATCTGCAACACGCTGGACGGCGCAGGTCGCCGCAGTTCCGGCTACGTGTCGGTGCGCATCGTCGATGCCGATGAAATGCGCGAACTGAATCGCGAATTCCGCGGCAAGGACGTCCCGACCAACGTGCTCTCCTTCCCGGCCGTCCGGGTCGCGGGCCTGCCCCCGAACGCGGCTCGCTCCCTGGGCGACCTGGTGATCTGCGCACCGCTGCTGCATGACGAAGCGCTGGCACAGCACAAGGCGATCGTGGATCACTGGGCGCACATCGTGGTGCACGGCACACTGCACCTGCTGGGTTACGATCACATGAGCGATGCGCAAGCGGCCGAAATGGAAACGCTGGAAACGCGGGTTCTGGCGGTGAACGGCGTGCCGGACCCCTATAGTGAACGATGATTTCGCAATGCTACAATGGCGCTCCGCCGGTCTCACGAGACCGCGCCCAGCAAGTTTCCGGGTTCGATGAACGATAAACCGCCAAGTAGCAGCGGCACAGGGCACACCAGCTTGGTCGCACGCATCGTTCGTGCGGTCAAGGGCGAACCCTGGAGCCGCGAAGAAATCCAGGACCTGATCACGCAATCCGAATCGGAGCTCGATCCCGACGAAAAGAGCATGCTGACCGGTGTACTGGAGGTTGCGGACACGCAGGTCCGGGACGTGATGATCCCGCGCTCGCAAATGGTGATCATTGACCTGAACCAGCCGTTCGAACAGATCCTGCAGACCATCGTCGATTCCGGGCATTCGCGCTTTCCCGTGATCGGCGAAGATCGCGACGAAGTACTGGGCGTGCTGCTCGCCAAGGACCTGCTGCGCTACTTCGGCCGCGATGACGCCCGCGCCCTGTCGCTCGGAAAGTTGCTCCGGCCCGTGTCGGTCATCCCGGAATCGAAACGCCTGAATGCACTGCTCAAGGAGTTCCGCGACAGCCACAACCACATGGCTATCGTCGTGGACGAGTACGGCGGGGTCGCGGGCCTGCTCACCATCGAAGACGTGCTCGAGGAGATCGTCGGCGACATCGACGACGAGCACGATACCGAGGAGGCGGAGTTCATACGCGCGGACGGCGAACGCAATGGTCGGCCCAGCTACTCGGTCAGGGCACTGACCCGAATCGACGACTTCAACGAATACTTCGACTGCGACCTCGACGACGAGGAATACGACACGATCGGCGGCCTCGTCCTGCACGAACTCGGGCGACTGCCGCGGCGCAATGAACTGATCAGTTTCGGCGGCTTCAATTTCGCTGTGACCAAGGCCGACCGCCGGCGCATCGAGTCGCTGCAAGTCCAGCGCGAATCCGCCTGAGGGTATGGCCTATGCCCCGAAGCTGCTGACATTGCCGGCCGACCGTCCGTGGCTGACTCGTGCAATTGCGGTCCTGCTCGGCGGTTTGACGACGCTCGTTTTCGCACCTTTCTCGCTGGCACTGCTCGCGCCGCTCCTGCTCATGCCGCTCCTGTTCGTGTCCCTGACCCAGGCTCCGCGGGAGGCTGCATGGCACGCTTTCGGCTTCGGCTTCGGGCTGTTCCTTTCCGGCACCTACTGGATCTACGTCTCCGTCGTGATCTTCGGCGAGGCGCCGGTGTGGGTCGCGTTGCTGCTGATGGTCGGGCTCGCCCTGATCATGGCGTGCTGGCTGTACGCGGCCGGCTACCTGACGAGCTTCCTGGCGCACGGCGAGCCCCTGCTGCTCGTCGCCGTCGCGCCTTCGGTCTGGGTGCTCGTCGAATGGCTGCGCGGCTGGGTCGCGACGGGCTTCCCGTGGCTCGCCTATGGTTATTCGCAGGTCGGTACACCGCTCGGCAGCTGGGCGCCGGCCGGCGGCGTGTACGCCGCGTCGTTTGCCGTGGTGCTCTGCAGCGCAGCCGTCCTGGCGGCGCTGTTCACCGACGGACGGCGGCGCAAAGTCGCTCTGCTCCTTGCCATCCTGCCGTGGTTTGGGGGATGGCTGCTCGCATACGTCGATTGGACCCGCGAGCACGACGATCCGCTCACCGTGACGGTCCTGCAGGCCGGTGTCTCACAGGATCGCAAGTGGCTGCCCGGGCTGCGCCAGGCGACGCTCGATTTCTACCGCGACCAGACCCGCATCGCCCGCGACAGCGATCTCGTCGTCTGGCCCGAGGTCGCAGTGCCGTCGCTCCTCTCCCGCGAGCGCGCTTTCGTCTCGCAACTCGCCTCGGATGCCCGCGAGAGCGGGCAGACGATAATGTTCGGCATACTCGAGGACGTCGAGGAACGTGGCGAGCGACGCGTCTACAACAGCGTGGTACTCGTCGACGGCGAGGCGCCGCAGGTATATCGCAAGCGGCACCTGGTCCCCTTCGGCGAGTACTTTCCGGTACCGGAACGCGTGCGCGAGTGGATGCGACTGATGTCGCTGCCGTACAGCGACCTCGCGGCCGGCAATGCAGTGCAGCCCCTGCTCGAAACCCGCGCCGGCATACGACTCGCGACGATGATCTGCTACGAGGACGCCTACAACGGCGAGCAGCTGTATGCACTGCCCGATGCCGGCCTGCTCGTCAACGTCAGCAACGACGGCTGGTTCGGCAACTCGATCGCGGCCGGACAGCACCTGCAGATCGCGCGCATGCGCTCGCTCGAGGTCGGACGGCCGGCCATCCGCGCGACCAACACCGGGATCAGCGCATTCATCGATCACGAAGGGCGGCTCCTCGAAACGGGTGGCCAATTCGCGGCGGTGACGATGACGGGCACCCTGCTTCCGAGGACCGGCACGACCCCGTTTGCCGCCTTTGGCAACGGGCCGGTGGTCGCACTCTGCCTGCTGTTGCTCGCCGCCACGCGCCGCCGGGCCTCGTGATCGTCCGCCGGCCGGCTGCTGCCATTTCCGGCTGCTTCCTGTACGCTTCCCCGTTTTGCAGGGCCCCGGCCGCCGGCGCACCCGCACCGGCCAGCGACGCCGGACCCGCGTTACCTTTGCAGAACCAGGCATGACCGCAACATACGACCCGGAACTGGTCGAAAAATCGGCCCGTGAGAAATGGGACAGCTCCCGCTGCTTCGAAGTCGGCGAGACGCCGGGCGCGGACCAGTTCTATTGCCTCACGATGTTCCCGTATCCCAGCGGCAAGCTGCACATGGGTCATGTCCGGGTCTTCACCATTTCCGACGTCATCGCCCGCTACCAGCGGATGCAGGGCCGCCACGTGCTGCAACCGATGGGCTGGGACGCCTTCGGCATGCCCGCGGAAAACGCCGCGATCCAGCGCGGCGTCCCGCCCGCCAGGTGGACCTACGACAACATCGATCACATGCGCGGACAACTGAAGCGCATGGGTTACGCCTACGACTGGACCCGGGAGATCACGACCTGCAAGCCCGAGTACTATCGCTGGGAACAATGGTTGTTCACGCGCATGTTCAGGAAGGGCCTCGTGTATCGCAAGAACGCGGTCGTGAACTGGGACCCGGTCGATCAGACGGTACTCGCGAACGAACAGGTCATCGACGGTCGCGGCTGGCGCTCGGATGCGCTCGTCGAAAGGCGCGAGATACCGCAATGGTTCATGAAGATCACCGGCTATGCCGAGGAACTGCTGGCGGAACTCGATCGCATGCCCGGCTGGCCCGAGCCGGTGAAGACGATGCAGCGCAACTGGATCGGCCGCTCGGAGGGCGTGGAACTGCCGTTCTCGGTGCCCGGCGCGGCGGAGGCGCTGACCGTTTATACGACGCGGCCGGATACGCTGTTCGGCGTGACCTACATGGCGGTCGCGGCGGAACATCCGCTCGCGCAAGCGGCGGCCGGAAAGGACGCGCGGATTGCGCAGTTTATCGAGGACTGCCGGAAAACGGACGCGACCGAAGCCACCTTCGAAACCATGGAGAAGCGAGGGCTGCCGCTCGGCATCGACGCCACACACCCGCTGACCGGCGAACCCGTGCCGGTGTGGGTCGCCAACTTCGTCCTGATGAGCTATGGCACCGGCGCGGTCATGGCGGTGCCCGGCCACGACGTGCGCGACTGGGAGTTCGCGAAAAAGCACGGCCTGCCGATCCGGCAGGTGATTGCGCCGGCCGACGGCAGCGAATTCGACGTCGAGGAAGCGGTGTACACCGCGCATGGCGTGCTGGTGAATTCCGGCCGTTACGACGGCCTCGACTTCGACGGCGCGTTCAACGCCATCGCCGAATACTTCGAGACGGCCGGCACGGGCCGGCGCAAGGTGAACTACCGACTGCGCGACTGGGGTGTGTCGCGCCAGCGCTATTGGGGTGCGCCAATCCCGATCATCTACTGCGACAACTGCGGCGCCCTGCCGGTGCCGGAGGACCAGTTGCCGGTCGTGCTTCCGGAGGATGTGGAGTTCACCGGCGTGGGCTCGCCGCTAAAAGACATGCCTGACTTCTACGAGACCCGGTGCCCCGCTTGCGGTCGGGATGCGCGGCGCGAAACCGATACCTTCGACACCTTCGTCGAGTCGTCCTGGTATTTCGCGCGCTATGCTTGCCCGGACGCGCACGACAAGATGCTCGACGCGCGCGTGCACTACTGGATGCCGGTGGACCAGTACACGGGCGGCATCGAGCACGCAATCCTGCATCTGCTCTATTCGCGTTTTTTCCAGCGCGTTCTGCGCGACGAAGGACTCGTCCGCGATTCGGAGCCGTTCACCAACCTGCTCACCCAGGGGATGGTGCTGAAGGACGGCGCGAAAATGTCGAAGGCGAAGGGCAATACCGTCGATCCGCAGGAACTCATCGACCGTTTCGGTGCAGACACGGTGCGCCTGTTCATGATGTTCGCAGCGCCGCCGGAGCAGGCGCTCGAATGGTCGGACGAAGGCGTGCAGGGCAGTTTTCGCTTCCTCAAGCGATTCTGGACCGCGGTCCACGAGCACGTGGCGGCCGGTCTGCCCGGAATCCTGGAGCCAGCGAAGCTCGATGACGGCCAGAAGCAGCTGCGCCGCAAGACGCACCAGACGATCGAGAAGATCTCCGACGACATTGGCCGCCGGCATTCGTTCAACACGGCCGTGGCATCCGCGATGGAACTCATCAACGCCGTCGGGCGTATCGACGACAATAGCCCGGCGGGGCGCGCCGTCGTGCGCGAGGCCCTCGATGCGGTGGTGCTGATGTTGTCGCCGATCGTGCCGCACATCTGCGATGCGCTATGGCAGGTGCTGGGACACGCCGACGCATTGATCGATCGGCGCTGGCCCGCCGGGGACCCTGCGGCACTGGCGCAGGACACGGTCGAACTCGTCGTCCAGGTCAACGGCAAGTTGCGCGGACGCGTCTCGGTGGCGGCGGACGCCGCCCGGGAGGCGGTCATCGCGTCCGCGCTCGCCGACGCCAATGTCCGGCGCTTCGTCGCCGACAAGGCCATCCGCAAGACGATCGTGGTGCCCGGGCGGCTGGTGAACATCGTTGTCTGAAGGGCGGCGCCAGGCATGCCGCGTGGCCGGCCTGCTCGCATCTGCCCTGTTGTCCGGCGGCTGCGGCTTCCACCTGCAGGACGCACTGACACTGCCGCCCGGCATGCAGCGCACCTACGTCCGGGCCGCGGACACGCACAGCCTGTTCTACCGTGAACTGCGCCGCGAACTGCAGGCCGCGGGCGTCGAACTCCTCGATGCGCCGGCGGCCGACGGCGCTGTGATCGACATCCTGGTCGACGAAACCGACCAGCGCGTACTGTCGGTCTCCGCCCGCAACGTGCCGACGGAATACGAGGTCTACTACACGGTGCACTACGGCATATCGCACGCTGGTGCAGTCACCGTGCCCGTGCAGGACCTGACGCTGACGCGCGACTATACCTATGACCCGACGCTGGTGTTGGGCAAAGAGCGCGAGGAAGAGGTGCTGCGCGCGCGCATCGTCGAGGACCTCGTGCGCATCGTCCTGGAACAGGCGTCGGCACGCTAGGCGATGTGCACAGCGAACGCCACAGGCGGCGTCCTGACACTGGCCGGGATCGGCGTCGAGGCGCCGCGCGCGCTGCTCGAACTGTTCGGCATACGGCTCAGGGTGGTTGCCGACGAGGCGGCAATACCGGGCAGCTACTGGGGCGAACCGGAAGCCGGCGTGATCGGCATGCAGGTGTACGCGCGATCGGATACGCCGCTGCATTCGCTGCTGCACGAAACGAGTCACATCATCTGCATGAGCGAGGCGCGGCGCCGAGCCCTGGACACCGACGCCGGCGGAGACGACCTCGAGGAAGCGGCGGTGTGCTACCTGCAGGTCCTGCTGGCCGATCACATCGTTCCGCACGGGGGGCGTGCGCGCGTGATGCAGGACATGGACGCCTGGGGCTACAGCTTCCGGCTCGGCAGCGCGGAACGCTGGTTCCGTGAGGATGCTGCCGATGCGCTGGCCTGGCTCGTCGCGCAGCGTCTCGTGGGGCCCGGAGGGAGCCTCGCGGTCCGCCTGCGTTCGGGCTGAAAAACTCATTGTTTATAAGAGCTTATGGTGCAAGCTGCACGCAGTGTATAGTCCCGTATGGCCGCGCTACGGTACCTCGCATACTTCCTGTTGATCTCGCTCGTCACCTGGGGGCTTACGGCTCTCGAAACGAACTACCCCGGCTCGCTGAAACTGCAGATCTTCAATGGCCCGGACCATACGCTCGGCACCAGCGAGTACTCGCCGATCGAGCTGATGCAGCCGCTCGTGCTCGCCGTCTGCGGCATGCTGATGGCCTGGGTCGCCCGTTTCCATCCGCTGCAGCGCGCCCTGGCGTTGCCTTTCGGCGGCCTGGCGGCGATCTTCATCGTGCGGGAATGGGACTACTTTCTCGATCGCTACGTCGCCGATAATTTCGGGCAGGTGGTTACGGTGGTGATCGCGGCGCTGATCATCGCCTACCTGGTGCGCCAGCGCCGGCGGCTGCAGTTCGCACTGGCCAGGATCTGGCCGTCGCCCGGACTGGTGCTGATGTTCGCCGGCGCCGTCATCCTGTTCTCCTTCGTGCACCTCGTCGGCCATGAACCGCTGTGGCAGTCCATCATGGGCGATGGCTACCAGCGGGCAGTCAAGCTGGGGCTCGAAGAATTCATCGAACTCGTGGGCTATCTGTTCTGGCTCATCGGGGCGATCGAATATGCGTGGCAGGTGCACGCCATTGCACAGCGCGAGCCGGAGACTCCGGCGGCGCGCCGGCGGCGTCACCGGATGCGCCGACGGCGCTGACTCGCCGCGGTTCAAAGCAGCGTGGGATTCGGCGCGTCGCCGTAAACCTCGGCAGGGTCGAAGACCTTTTCGCGTTCCGTCCACACGAGGTCGACGTGTCCTTCCCTGTTCGCGCCCGCAAACTCGGCACCGGTGGGCACGCGCCGATAGAAACAGCTCCGGTAGCCGACGTGGCAGCTCGCGCCTCCGGCGACGTCGACCTTGAGCCAGATGCAGTCCTGGTCGTCGTCGATCAGGAGTTCGACGACCTTCTGCACGAAGCCGCTGGTGGCGCCCTTGTGCCAAAGGGCCTGCCGACTGCGACTGTAATAATGTGCCTCGCCGCTCGTGATCGTGAACCGCAGGGCTTCGGCGGTCATGCAGCCCTGCATGAGCAGTTCGCCGGTACGGGCGTCGGTCGTTACGACCGTGATCAGCCCGCGATCGTCGAACTTCGGAGCGAGGCTGTCGCCTTCCTCGACCTGTTCGACGGACCGGCGTGCCTCGAATCTGACGGTTGCTTCGGACATGATCCCGGAACCTCCTTGGGCCTCAAGGGCCGCGCAGGATACCCGAACCGTTCGCGATTGTCCCTTCCCCGGCGAGCCACGCGGGCATTGTTGCTATCATTGATGTCTTTTTCGAGGGCGCCCTGAACTCATGACGATCATGCTCCACGATACCCGCCGGGGCCGGAAGCTGCCGTTCGAGCCGCGCCCGAACCAGCGGGTCACAATGTACCTGTGTGGCCCGACCGTCTACAACTACGCGCACATCGGCAATGCCCGGCCTGCGGTGGTATTCGACCTGCTCGCCCGCCTGCTGCGGCGGCGTTACGCGCTCACTTTCGCCCGCAATTTGACTGACGTCGACGACAAGATCAACGCTGCGGCAGCAGAAACCGGCAGACCGATCGGCGACATCACCGCCAAATACAAGCAGGCCTACAACGAGGATATGGCGGCACTGGGGGTCTTGCCGCCGGACGTCGAGCCCGCAGCCACGGATCACATCGGCGAAATGATCGCGATGATCGAAACGCTGATCGCCAGGGGACACGCCTACATCGCCGAGGCGCACGTGCTGTTCGACGTGGAGTCGCATCCCGGCTACGGCGCGCTGTCGAAGCGCAACCTGCGGGACATGATCGCCGGTGCCCGCGTAGAAGTGGCGCCGTACAAGAAATCGCCCCGCGATTTCGTGTTGTGGAAACCGTCGACGCCCGATCTCCCGGGCTGGGACTCGCCCTGGGGCCGTGGCCGACCGGGCTGGCATATCGAATGCTCGGCGATGGCCCGCAAGCATCTCGGGGTGACGATCGACATTCATGCCGGTGGCCAGGACCTCGTGTTCCCGCACCATGAAAACGAGCTGGCGCAGTCCACCTGCGCTCACGACGGCGCGGAGTTCGCGCGCTTCTGGCTGCACAACGGATTCCTGAGCATCGACCAGGAGAAGATGTCCAAATCCATCGGCAACGTATTGCTCGTGCACGACCTGGTGCAGCAGGTCCCCGGCGAGGTAATCCGCCTGGCACTCCTGTCGGCGCACTACCGGCAACCGCTCGACTGGTCGGACGAGACGCTGGCGAGCGCGCGGCGGATGCTCGACCGGCTGTACGGTGCCTTGCGGGGCATCGCGGTCGGTGTAGCGGCGCGTGCCTCGGCGGAACCGCCCGCAGCGCTCGTCGAAGCGCTGGAGGACGACCTGAACACGCCGAAGGCGATGGCCGAATTGTTCGCGCTGGCGAAAACGCTGAACAAGGCCGAATGCGCGGCCGACCGGGAGCGACTTGCGGCGTCGCTGATCGCGAGCGGCGAGTACCTCGGCATTCTCGGAACGGAACCCGATGCCTGGTTCGCCGGCGGCGGCGAACTCGGCATGGCGCCGGCCGATATCGAGTCTTTGCTGGAACAGCGGCGCGCCGCGAAAGACCTGCGGGATTTCGCGGCCGCGGATGCGATTCGCGAACAGCTCGCGGCCCGCGGCGTCCGCATCGAGGACACGGCCGACGGCACCGTATGGCGCCGCGCCTGAGCTCGACCCAGATGCCCATGCGCAACGAGGTCCGGGCCGCCCAGGACGACTGGTCGAGGAATTCGCGTTGTTCGACGACTGGGCGGATCGCTACCAGTACCTGATCGACCTCGGCCGCCGCCTGCCGCCGTTTCCCGACGCATTCAAGACTGACGACTACCGGATTCGCGGCTGCCAGGCACAGGTCTGGTTCGTGCCCCGGAAAGCCGGCGACCGGCTCGAGTTCCAGGCGATCAGCGACGCCGCGATCGTGTCGGGCCTGATTGCAGTACTCCTCAGAATCTACAGCGGCAAGCGGCCGCAGGAGATTCTCGACACGCCCGCCGATTTCGTAAAGGCGATGAAACTGGAAAGCCACCTGAGTCCGACCCGCAGCACCGGCCTCAACTCGATGCTCACCGCCATCCGCCGCTACGCCGGCGTGGCGCTGGAGACCGCATGATGCCGACCGCGGCGTCCCGCGCGCTCGCCGTGCCGCTGAAAGCGCTGGTGAGCGCGTACCAGGCGGCCTTGTCGCCCTGGCTCGGCATGCGCTGCCGCTTCCAGCCGACCTGCTCGGCGTACGCGCTCGAAGCCCTGGAGACGCACGGCGCGTTCTCGCGGTCTGGCACTCGTCGCGCGCCGCATGCTGCGCTGCCATCCCTGGGGCGGTTCGGGTTACGACCCGGTGCCGCGCGTGGTCGATCGTGAACCGTGAGCAGCTCTTCGCCGAGCTGAGCTTCCCGGCACGTTCGCCGGCCTGCGCTTTCGCGTTGCTCGCGTTCTACGTGCTCATGGCACTCGCGGCCCGGGCCGGCATCTTCGGCCTGTGGCTCGGAATCCTGGTCGTCCCGGCGATGTTCCGCTTTCTCGTCACCGTGGCGGAGGCCCGTGCCGCCGGCACCGACGTCGAGCCGCCGGGTGTCGAACTGTTCACGCTCGGGAGTCACGCATGGACGCTGTTCGCGGTGGTTCCCGCGCTGGCATTCGCCGGACTCGTGCTCGTGCTGCGGGGCGCGCATCCGCTGCTCGCCGCCGGCGTCGGCGCGTCGGGCGCATTGCTGCTGCCGGCCATGATCACCGTGCTCGTCGTCACGCATGCGCCGCTCGAGGCGTTCAATCCCGCGGCGCTGCTGCGCGTGGTCCGGAGCTTCGGCCCTACGTACCTGCTGGCCCCGCCCATGCTCGGCCTCGTCGGCATCGTGGCCGCCGCCTCGCTCCCCATCGCCTGGCTCGGCCACTTGCTCGTGCTGTACCTGATGTTCGCAGTGCACGCGCTCGTGGGTGGCTTGATCCGCGAACACGGCCTGCTCGAGGCAATCGAAATCCCGGTGGACGAAACCATTGGTGTCGAGATGGAAAGGGGCGGCTCGAGCGGGAGCGCGAGCTTCGCCTCAATCATGCCTATGCGCTCTTCAGTCGCGGCAATCACACCGGCGCGCTCTTGCATCTCGAAAAGCGGCTCGACGAAGACCCGGATCCCGACACCGCCCGCACCTGGTACCAGGAGCAGATGTGCGGCTGGGCGGACAAGGCACCGGCGCTGAATTTCGGCCAGCAGCACGTGGCCGCATTGCTCAGACAGGGCGATACCGTGCGCGCGGTCAAACTCATGCTTCGGCTGCGCCTGCTGGACGAAAGATTCCGGCCCGCCGATGCGGACCTGTCGGCTGCCATCGAGGCGGCCCGGGCATGCGGCAACGCCGATCTGGCAGAGCTGCTCGTGGCCGCCGAAACGCGCGCGGGTGGCTTGTAATAGGACCGGATGCGTGGTCTGATCGGACGCTACGCACCATGGAAAAACGCCTGTTGCAAATCCTGCGTTGCCCGGTCACCCACAAGGGCCTGTCCGTCGCGAGACGCGATCTCCTCGGACGCGTGAACGCAGCCATCGGCGCGGGCAAACTCTCGAACCGTGATGGCGCCGTGCTGCGCGAGACGCTGGCCGAGGCACTCGTCACGGACGACGACAAGGTCCTGTACCCGATCACCAGCGGCATCCCCGTACTGCTGGAAGGCGAGTCGGTCAACCTCGAGCAACTGGATTAGCGCCGCGCCCCCCGCAGCCGAATGAAACTCCAGAGCAACCAGCTGCCCGCTCACCTGAAGAACAGTCTGGCGACGTGTTACCTAGTGACCGGCGACGAACCGCTGCTGGTCGACGAAGCACTGGACCAGATCCGCGCGGCGGCGCGTGATCGGGGTTTCGGTGCGCGCGAACTGCACGTCGCCGCGACGGGCTTCGACTGGCAACAGCTGGCCGCGGCGGGCGCAAACCTGTCCCTGTTCGCCGAGAAGCGCATCGTCGAACTGCGGCTGCCTACGGCAAACCCGGCCGCGCCGGAGGCCAGGCGATCGAGGACTTCGTCGCCCGGCTCGGTCCCGATCTGATGCTGATCGTCGTCGCGCCCAAACTTGAACGCCAGGGCGCGTCGGCCAGTTGGGTGAAGCGCCTCGAAGCTGCGGGCGCGAGCTTGCAGCTGCGCCCGGTCGACGTCCGCGAACTGCCGGCGTGGATCGGCGAACGCATGCGTCGCGCCGGCCTCGAACCGGAGAGCCGGCGGTCACCCTCATCGCAGAGCGGGTGGAGGGCAACCTGCTCGCCGCAGCGCAGGAAATCGAGAAGTTGCGACTCCTGTTGGGCCCGGGCCGGGTAACGGCCGACCAGGTCGGCGAAGCAGTGGCCGACAGCAGCCGCTACGACGTATTCAAGCTCACGGATGCGGCGCTCGGTGGCGACCCGCGGCGTGCCCTGAAGATTCTTTCGGGCCTGCAGGCGACCGGCGTGGAGCCGGTGCTGGTGACCTGGTCACTGACCCGTGAGCTGCGCCAGCTGGCCGAACTCGCCGACCGGATCGCAAGGCGGGTCGAAGTCGGCAACGCCATGCGCGAGCTGCACGTGTGGCAGTCCCGCCAGGCGCTCCTGCGCAGCGCACTTTCGCGGCATACACGCAGCGGATTCTTCGACCTGTTGCGCGCGGCGGGCACCGCCGACGCGGCGGCGAAAGGCCAGGGGCCCGGCGACCCGTGGCAGCTGCTCACCGGCATCGTGCTGGAACTCGCGACGGGAGGGCGGCGCGCGGCATGAAGCCGATCGGTGTGTTCGGCGGCACGTTCGACCCGGTGCACTACGGTCACCTGCGCACGGCCTTCGAGATGTTGCAGGCGCTGCGCTTCGCGGAAGTCCGCTTCGTACCCTGCGGCGACCCGCCGCATCGCGGTGAAACGTATGCCGATGCAGAGCAGCGGCACGAAATGGTGCGCGTGGCGGTCGCCGGCCAGCCCGGCTTCGTCGCCGACGACCGCGAAGTCAGGCGCAGCGGTCCGTCGTACTCGATCGACACACTGCTCGAACTGCGCAGCGAATTACCGCAACGCTCGCTGGGCCTGATCGTCGGCATGGACGCGTTCCTCGGCCTGCCGCGCTGGCATCGCTGGAACGAGATCCTGTCGGTCGCGCACATCGTCGTGGCGCATCGGCCCGGCTGGCGCGCGCCGGACACCGGCCCGCTGGGCGACCTGCTCGACGAACGCGGCACGCTCAGAGTCGACGACCTGCACGAGTCGACCCACGGCCGAATTCACATACATGCGGTCACGCAGCTCGAGATCTCCTCCACGGAAATCCGCGAACTCGTGGAAGCGGGGCGCGATCCGCGGTTCCTGATGCCCGACGAAGTGCGCCGGGTCATCGCGACGACGCGCTGCTACGGCAGGCTGGACGAACAATTCCTGTAACCCGGTCCGGGGCTGGTTCCCGGTATTCACTCCCACAAGGAGAATCGATCGAAATGACACGAGCACCGATTGCATGAACAGCGAAGAACTTTGCCAACTGATCGTCGAAGCGCTCGACGACGCGAAGGCCCGCGACATCGTCAAGCTGGACGTACGAGACATGACGACCGTCACGGATTACATGATCGTCGCGAGCGGGACGTCCAACCGTCACGTCAAAGCCGTCGTGGACAGGGTGGCCGAACGCACGCGCGCGGCCGGCGTGAAACCGATCGGCGTCGAGGGCGAAGAGAGCGGCGAATGGGTGCTGCTCGATCTCCGGGACGCGCTCGTGCACGTCATGCTGCCCAAGGTGCGCGACTTCTACAATCTCGAAAGACTGTGGTCTTTCCCGGTCGACAGCGGTGTCGCTGCCCGTGACCGCTGATATCCGGAATTTCGCATGCACCTGCGCCTGCTCGCCGTCGGTGACCGGCAACCGGATTGGGTCGACGATGCCGTAGGTTCCTACACAGAACGCTATCCGCGGGAATGGCGTTTCCGTCTCGACGCGCTGCCGGCCGCCCGCCGCGGCAGGCACGAGCCGCCGGACAAGGCGATCGCGAGCGAAGCGACGCGACTTCTCGAACGCTTCTCTGCCGGCGAACGCATTGTCTTGCTTGACGAGGGCGGCCGGCTGCTCTCCAGTCGCCAGCTCGCGCTCCGCCTCGCCGAATGGCAGGCGGAAGGCCGCGACCTGTGTTTCGTGATCGGCGGTCCCGACGGCGTCGCCGACGTCGTTCGTGAACGCGCCGACTTCTGCTGGTCGTTGTCGCCGCTGACGCTGCCGCACGGCCTCGCGCGGGTGCTTGCGGCCGAACAGCTGTACCGCGCCTGGTCGCTGGGCGCCGGCCATCCCTACCATCGCGACTGAGCGGCGGCCGCATCGTGGGTGAGCCCCAGCTCATACTCGCCTCGGCCTCTCCGCGCCGACGCGACATCCTGCGCGCACTTGGCGCCGAGTTCGTGGTACGGCCCGCCGAAATCGACGAATCCCGCGGCCCGGATGAGGCACCCGAGGCCATGGTGCTGCGGCTCGCCGGTGCCAAAGCCGCGGTGGTCGCTGCCTCGGGCGGCGCCGTCGTGCTGGGCGCGGACACCGCGGTGGTTCTCGATGACGAGATTTTCGGCAAACCGGCCGGCGAGCGTGATGCGCTCGCCATGCTGGCCCGGCTCTCGGGACGCGTGCACTTCGTCTACTCCGGCGTCGCGGTACGCGCCGGTGGGCGCGTCTTGCAAGCCGTGAGCCGAACGGAGGTGCGGTTCCGCGACATCGCCCCGCCGGAAGCCCGGCGCTACTGGCGGACCGGCGAGCCGGCCGGCAAGGCCGGGGCGTATGCCATCCAGGGGTTTGGCGCCCTGTTCGTGGCGTCTATCATGGGCAGCTACTCCGGCGTCGTCGGACTGCCGGTGTTCGAGACCGCCGCCTTGCTGCGCGACGCGGGGATCGACCTGCTACCGGGCGCACAAGGATCCGCATGATGGACGAGTCGGCGAGGGAAGAGATTCTCATCAACGTGACCCCGAGCGAGGTCCGGGCCGCGTTGCTCGAGAACGGCATCCTGCAGGAAGTCTTCATCGAGCGCGCGGCGCGGCGCGGCCTGATCAGCAACATCTACAAGGGCCGCGTCCAGCGCGTGCTGCCGGGCATGCAGGCCGCCTTCGTCGACATCGGGCTTGAGCGCACCGCGTTCCTGCATGCGTCGGACATCGCGCGTCCGGACGACGCCGCTTCCGGCGACGAGGAACCCGGGATCAGCAAACTGGTCCGCGACGGCGACGAACTGCTCGTGCAGGTGGTCAAGGACCCGCTGGGCAACAAGGGAGCCCGCCTGACGACTTTCGTGACGCTCCCCGCGCGCCATCTCGTGCTGTTGCCGAGCGGCGCCGGCGTCGGCGTGTCGTCCCGGATCGAGGACGAGAGCGAACGGGAACGCCTGCGCGCAGTGGTCGGGGAACTCATGGCCGAGCACGAACTCGGTTGCGGCGCGATTGTCAGAACGGTTGCCGAAAGTGCCGGCACCGATGCATTGCGCGCCGACCTGAGGTACCTCGTGCGACTATGGGAAGTCATTCAGGAGCGCTTCAGGTCGAGCGGAGCAAGCTCGCTGGTGCACGAGGACCTTTCGCTGCCTTTGCGCGTCCTGCGGGACCTGGTCACCGGCGAAGTCGAGCAGATACTGGTCGACAGCAGGCAGGATTTCGAGGCGATGAGCGAGTTTGCACGGACCTTCCTGCCCAACGTCGAACCGCGCCTGATGCACTACGAGCGGCGACGACCGATCTTCGACCTGCACGGCATCGAGGAAGAGATCCAGAAAGCGCTCGATCGCAAGATACCGCTGAAGTCCGGCGGCTACGTGATCATCGACCAGACCGAGGCCATGACGACCATCGACGTGAACACCGGCGCCTACGTGGGCCGCCGCAACCTGGAGGAAACGATCTACCGCACCAACCTCGAGGCGGCGGTCACAATCGCACGCCAGCTCCGGCTCAGGAATCTCGGCGGCATCATCATTGTCGATTTCATCGACATGGACGACCAGGAGCACCGGGACAGCGTGCTCAGGGTGCTGGAAGAATCGATGCAGGGCGACCATGCGCGTCACCAGGTGACGCCCTTGTCGCCGCTCGGCCTCGTCGAGATGACGCGCAAGCGTACGCGAGAGAGCCTGCAGCACATCCTGTGCGAAGACTGCCCGGTATGCGCAGGCCGCGGATTCGTAATGACGGCGGAGACCGTCTGTTTCGAGATTTTTCGCGAAGTGATCCGACAGGCGCGCCAGTTCGATTTCGACGAGGCGATCGTGCTGGCGCATCCCGACGTGATCGAGCTCTTGCTCGACGACCAGGCCGCCGGGCTGGCCGATCTCCAGGAACAGACCGGCAAGGCCATACGGCTCCAGACGGAGGCGTTGTACCTGCAGGACCAGTTCGACGTCGTCCTGGTGTAGGCGACACACGGCATGTCCGACATCATCCGTCGCATCCTGAAGTCGCTGGCTTACGCCTGCGCGGCGGTCGTGATCCTGCTAGCCATCCTGCTCGGCTTGTTCCGTTTGTTCCTGCCGCGCCTGCCGGAGCACCAGGACGAACTGAAAGCCTGGGCGAGCCAGGCGATCGGCATGCAGGTCGGATTCGCCGGGATGGACGCCAGCTGGGGTTTGCGCGGCCCCGAACTGACTTCTTATGACGCGCAACTTGCGCGTCCCGCGTCCGGCGCGCGGCTGATTGCAGCGGGCGAGGTGGGCATCATCGTGTCCCTGCCGCAGCTCTTGTTCGAACAGCAGCTCGTGGTGGACACGGTTCGCGTGCAGGACAGCACGATCGAGCTGCGCGAGGAGTCCGACGGCGAGTGGCTTTTCCAGGGCGTCACGTTCGAGGATCTGTTCCCGGACAGACCCGGGGCCGTCGACAAACTGACCCTGATCGGTCAGGACATCGGTATCGACATCCTGCGCAGCGGCGATGCGCGGAGCACCCGCGTCGATGTGCCGCGCGTGCACGTGCAACGAGACGTGCAACGCACGACCTTCGAGTTCGATGCCGTACTGCCGGCCGAACTCGGCACGGCGCTGAATGCCTCGGGCACGCAGGCTGCGCGTGCTGGCGATCGCGACGCGCCTTGGAACGTGGTGGCGCATGCGGAGGCGTTGCAACTGTCAGGGCTGTCGGCCTTCTATCGTGATCCGGCGCGCCGGCTGAGTGCCGGCCGCGGCGACGTCGATCTGAACTTCTCCGTATCCGGGCGACGGCTCGACAAGCTGACGGCGGCCGTGACCCTCGAGGATTTGGCGCTGAACGGCGGGCCGCAATTCGATCTCGCCGGGCGCCTGGCCTACGATCACAAGCCGGACGGCTGGCTGCTCTCGGTCGACGAACTCCGCTTCGGCAGTCGCAAGGGCGCGTGGCCATTGTCGTCCCTTCTTATCGAGGCGGGCAGCGGCGCCGACGGCGCGGTCGAGTCCCTCGAACTGCGCGCCGCGCACCTGGATTTCACGGATGCGGACGCGATATCCCCCTGGCTCGCGGAGCGCGAACGGGCGCTGCTCGAGCGCTGGCAGCCGGACGGCGTCGTGCAGAACCTCGTGATGACGCTCGGCGAACTCGGCAGCGACAATCCCGACTACACAGTGTCGGCGGAGCTACTGCGTGCGGGCGTCGCGGCGGTCGACGGCCGGCCAGGGCTCCGGGGCTTCTCCGGTACGCTCAGGGCGGATCGCGACGGCGGCCTGCTCGCCATCGATTCCTACGGCGTCACGCTGGATTTCGCGGGCTGGGTGCCCGAACCGGTGGAGTTCGATCGCGTCGACGGGACTGTCGTGTGGCGGCGCAGCGGGACGCGGACGACGATACTTTCCGACAACATAACGCTAACCAACGCACTCCTCGACAGCCGCAACAACATCGAGATCAGCGTCGACGGCGACGCGGCGCCGGTCGTCGACCTGGCCAGCAACTGGCGCATCGCGGACATCGCCACAGCCAAGCGCTTCATCCCGCGCCGGGTGCTGTCCGAGGCGCTGTACCGTTGGTTCCAGGATGCGCTGCTGGCGGGACGCATTCCCGAGGGCACGGCTTACCTGCACGGACCGCTGGACGCGTTTCCCTTCGACGGCGGCGAGGGCCGGCTGCTGATCGAAGGCCGGGTCGCGGATCTCGAGTTCAAGTATCACCCCCGGTTCCCGGTGGTCAGTGTGGCATCGATGGACGTGGTGCTCGACAACACGCACCTGTACACGCGGGAGAACCGGTCGGTCACGCTTGGCAACACGACGGAGGACGCCGCCGTCGACATCGCGGATCTGCGCCGGCCCGTGCTGACCATCGAGTCCAGCGCGTCGGGCACGCTCGATAGCCTGCACGCCTTCGCATCCCAGAGCCCGATTGCGCAGGCCTTCGGCGGGCACCTGGATCGGGTGTCCGCGAGCGGGCCGGCGACGCTGGCGCTGAACCTCACCGTGCCGATCCGGAGCTGGCGCGAATTCGCGTTCAAGGCGCGCATTGCGAGCAACGACGGAGCGCTCACCGTCGCAGGATTCGACGCGCCGTTCTCCGCGCTGTCCGGCGCCGTCACGGTCGAACGCGATCACATCGAGAGCGAAGCGCTGGCGGGCCGCCTCCTCGGCGCCCCGCTGAGCATCGAACTCGTCGACGGAAGCCCGTCGGAGCCCGGCTATCGCGTCCTGGCGAAAGTGCGCGGCGCTGCCACCGCCACGGCATTGGTCGAGGAACTCGGACTGCCGCTCGCCGGCCGCCTGGACGGCAAGACCGGTTTCACGGCGGAGGTCCGGTTCCCGAGCGCCGAACACGAACCGCGCGAGCCGTTCATGATCCGCGTCGAGTCGGACCTCGAGGGCCTCGCCGTCGATCTGCCAGTACCTTTCGACAAGCCGGCGTCCGCAAGCGAAACGCTCGCCGGCACCCTGGTTTTCGTACCGGGCGGGGCGCAGATCCTAGCGCAGGGCGCGCTCGGCCGGCGGCTTGCGTGGGACCTCGTCTTCAGTCCGCTTGAACGCGGCTGGGATTTCGAACGCGGCATGCTGACGCTGGGCGGATTCCCGGCGTCCGAGCCCGACGTGCGCGGGCTGCAAGTGCGCGGCGCGGTGGAGGAACTTAAAATCGACGAGTGGCTCGCTGCGGGGCGCGGCGACGGGCCGGGGTCTGGTGCCGGCGCGCGCATACGCTCGGTCGACATCCAGGTGGGTGCACTGCATGTGGCGGGTCAGCGCCTCGAGGACCATCGTTTCCAGGTGGACCGCAGCGCCCGCGACTGGCTCGTGCAACTCGAGGGCGACGAGGTCTCGGGCTCGGTGTTCGTACCGTACGACTTTTCTCCGGAGGAAACGCTGGTGCTCGACATGGAACGCCTGCTCCTGACCGGTGACGACGGTCCCGCGGCTGTGGCCGACGATACCGCTCCGGCACGGCTCGACCCGCGGTTGCTCCCGGCCATCTCCGTGCGCGCCCGGGAATTCGGTATTGGCACCCGTCGCTTCGGCAACGTCACAGCCGAGTTCGTCCATGCAGGCGACGCACTCGTCGCCGACCCGATCGTGGCGACGGACGAAAGCTTCCGGGTGGAGGGCCAGGCCCGCTGGTCCTCGGACCCCGGCGACCCGCTCGGCTCGCACAGCCGGCTGGCGGTGACCCTGACGAGTTCGAACATCGAGACGACGATGCAACGGCTCGGCTACCACCCCGGTATCGAGGGCGAGCGGATGCGCATCGGTCTCGACATGCAATGGTCGGGCGGGCCGAACCGCAGATTCTTGGAAAGCCTCGACGGCCAGGTCGAGGTGCAGCTCGGCAACGGACAACTGAACGAAGTGGAGCCGGGCGCCGGGCGCATGTTCGGACTCCTGAGCATCGCCGCGCTGCCACGGCGCCTGTCGCTCGATTTCAGCGACGTGTTCCAGAAAGGCTTCGGCTTCGACGAGATCAGCGGCACGTTCCGCCTGGAAGACGGCTCCGCCTACACCTGCGACCTCTCACTGGTCGGGCCCGCAGCCGACATCGGCGTGACCGGGCAGGCGGACCTGGTGGCGGGCAACTACTCGCAGGCGGCCGTCGTCAACGCCAATCTCGGCAACACGCTGCCCGTCGTCGGTGCGCTCGCCGCCGGCCCGCAGGTTGCGGCGGCACTTTTCCTGTTCTCGCAGATTTTCAAGAAACCGCTGAAGGAGGTCGGCCAGATCTACTACAGCATGAGCGGGCCTTGGGACAACCCGGTCGTCGAAGCGACGGACGCCGAGGCTTTCGCCGCGAGCGCGGCGCGCGCCGGCTGCCTCGCCGCAGCCCGCAACGACTAGCCGCCGGCCACGCGGCAGCCCGGAACTGGACTTAGAATGCGGTCATGAGCGTGCGCATTGCAGCCATCCAGATGTCGAGCGGCGCCGACGTCGGCACCAATCTCGCGCTCGCCGGTTCGCTGATCCGCGAGGCGGCTGACGACGGCTGCCGGATCGTCGTACTGCCCGAGAATTTCGCCCTCATGCCGCGGCAGGCTCGCGACAAGGCGCAGCACGCCGAAGAACCGGGCCATGGTCCGATCCAGGACTTTCTCGCCGATACTGCCCGACGCCTGCGCCTGTGGATCGTCGGCGGCAGTCTGCCGCTACGGTCCCCGGATCCGGAGCGCGTGTATGGCGCCTGCGTGGTAGTCGACGACGCGGGGGTGAGCCGCGCCACCTATCGCAAGATCCACCTGTTCGACGTCGACCTGGCGGCTTCCCGGGAATCCTACCGGGAGTCGAATTCCATGAGCGCGGGCGACGCGCCGGTACTCGTCGACACGCCGGCCGGCCGGCTGGGCCTCAGTATTTGTTACGACCTGCGCTTTCCGGAGCTTTTCCGGCGTTACGTGGCGGAGGGCGCGAGCCTGTTCACGGTACCAGCTGCATTCACCGCCGTGACCGGCAAGGCGCACTGGCGCACGCTGCTCGCGGCCAGAGCCATAGAGAACCTCGCCTGGGTCATAGCGCCGGGGCAGTGGGGCACGCACCCGGACGGGCGCACGACGTGGGGACATTCGATGATCATTGATCCCTGGGGTACAGTAGTGCACGAACTGCCGGACGGGAACGGTTTCGTCACGGCCGACATCGACAACACCCAGGTTACGCGCCTGAGGCGCGACTTTCCCGCACTCGCCAATCGCAGGCTGACATGACGACCAAGAGTTCCGCTACGACGACCGCCGACCGTACCGATTCCCTGGCATCGGTGATGTCGCGCATGCTGGAACCGGCCGGACTCGGCGAGGTCCAGCTCGGCCGGACGCTCGGCGCCGTGATGAGCGGTGCCATCGACTACGCCGACCTGTATTTCCAGGTCTCGCGTCACGAGAGCTGGTCGCTCGAGGACAGCATCATTCGTGAAGGCAGCTTCAGCGTGGACCAGGGCGTGGGCGTGCGCGCGGTGAGCGGCGAGAAAACGGGATTCGCCTACTCCGATGAGCTCCTGCTGCCGGCGCTCGAACAGGCGGCGAAAGCGGCACGGGCGATCGCCCGCAGTGGCGCGAGCAAGGCTTTGCCGGCCTGGCAGCGCGCGAGCGGCAGGACCTTGTACTCGCCGGAGGACCCCACTACCAGTGTCGCCGACCGGCAGAAGACCGCGCTCCTGGGTGAGCTCGATGCGGCCACGAGAGCGCTCGATCCGCGCGTGACGCAAGTGATGATAAGCCTCTCCAGCAACCAGGATCTCGTGCTGGTCGCCGGCTCCGACGGTACCCTGGCCGCCGACATCCGCCCGCTGGTGCGCCTCAATGTCAGCGTCATCCTCGAAGACGGGGACAAGCGCGAACAGGGTTACGCCGGTGGCGGCGCGCGCGCCGACCTCAACTACTTCCTCGACGGCGACCTGCCGCTCGCCTATGCGCGCGAGGCAGTCCGGCAGGCGATCGTGCAGCTCGATGCGATCCCGGCGCCTGCCGGCACGATGCCGGTGGTGCTCGGCGCGGGCTGGCCCGGCATCCTGCTGCACGAAGCGGTCGGCCACGGACTCGAAGGCGATTTCAATCGCAAGGGCACGTCGGCGTTCAGTGGCCGGCTCGGCCAGCCGGTCGCCTCGAGATTCTGCACGATCGTCGACGACGGCACGCTGCCCGGCCGGCGCGGGTCGCTGGCGGTCGACGACGAAGGCACGCCGGGGCAGTACAACGTCCTGGTCGAGAACGGCGTATTGCGCGGCTACATGCAGGACAAGCTGAATGCGCGGCTCATGGGTGTGCGGCCGACCGGCAACGGTCGTCGCGAGTCCTACGCCCACGTGCCGATGCCGCGCATGACCAACACCTACATGCTGGCCGGCGAGCACGAGCGGGAAGAGATCATCCGGTCGGTCGACAAGGGTCTCTATGCGCCGAACTTCGGCGGCGGCCAGGTGGACATCACCTCGGGCAAGTTCGTGTTCTCGGCGAGCGAGGCCTATCTCATCGAAAAAGGCCGGATCACCGCGCCGGTGAAGGGTGCGATGTTGATCGGTGACGGTCCGGCCGCGCTGCGGCGCATCTCGATGGTCGGCACCGACCTCGAGCTCGACACCGGGGTGGGCACCTGCGGCAAGGACGGCCAGTCGGTGCCCGTGGGAGTCGGGCAGCCGACGCTGAAGATCGACGAACTGACCATCGGCGGGACCGCCGATGTCTGAGCGGCATCACCCGGATTCCCCTCGGAGACCGGCCGGAGCCCGGTGACGGCATGCCCCTGTGGATCCCGAAGCCGATCTACGAAAGTCTGCCGTACTTCTATTTGTGTGTCGGCGTGATTTGCCTGGCCGCGTCGATGTACGTCAATCACGGCTACTGGCCCGTCGTGTGCTCCACGCTGGGCTTGTGCTGCCTGGCGGGCGGGCTGGTGGTGTTGCTCAAGCGGCGGGATGCGCGCAGGAATGGCCGCACGACGCGAATCCGCGACTAGGCCGGGTGTGCCGGCTAGCCGGCGGCGGAAGCCTCGTCGTCCCGTGCCGCTTCGGGCCGCAGGTCATGGTAGACGAGCTGATGCACGCCGAGTGAAACGACGTCGCCGTCGCGCAGCCGGTGCCGTTTGACCTGCCGGTCCTCGATGAACATGCCATTCGTGCTGTTGAGGTCCTCGATCAGGCAGCCGTCGTCGTCGCTGATCAGCTGTGCGTGATGGCGGCTGACGAACTTGCTGCGAATGTAGATCTCGTTGTCCGGTGCCCGGCCGATGATCACCCGGCCCTTCGGAAAGGTGTGGACCGACACCTGTTCGCCATTGGCGCGGACTTCGATTTGCGCAACCTTGTCATTGTGGTTGATGGCCGCAACGGGCGGCAGCGCGTGATACGGGCCGGGCCCGGCCTGGTATTCCTGCCAGCCGAGTTCCTCGGCCGCGGTCAGGAAATGCGCGGGTTCGACGGTCCGCGCCTCCTCGGCGAAAGCGCACAGCAGCGCCGTGTCGCAGAACGTGTTGACGAGTCTCGGCAGACCTCCGGTGTAGCGGTAGACGAGCTCGTAGCACGGGACCGAGATCAGGGCGGGATTTTCGTTGCCGGCAATCAGCAGGCGGTGCTGCACGTACTCCTGGACCTCCTGGCGGCTCAGTGGCCCGAGATGGAATCGCAGGCGTATCCGCTGCATCAACTGCTTGAGATTCGGCGATTCGAGCGTGGTCTTGAGTTCCGGCTGGCCCGCCAGGATGATCCGCAGCACCTTCTCCTTGTGCGTCTCGACGCCGGACAGCATCCGCACCTCTTCGAGCACCTTGTGCGACAGGTTTTGCGCCTCGTCGATCACCAGGACCACTTTCTTGCCGTTCGAATACTGCTCGATGAGGAACATGTTGAGCATGTCGAGCAGCTCGACCTTGCGCATGTTGAACGGCTTGAAGCCGAACTCCGTGAGGATCGCCTGCAGGAACTGGGTCGGATTGAGCTGCGTCTGGGAAATGACGGCGTACAGCACGTCGTCATCCAGGTCCTTGAGAAAGGACTGCACGAGGGTCGTCTTGCCCGACCCGATCTCGCCGGTGATGACCACGAACCCGTCGGCGAGCCAGATCGTCGACTCCATATACGCCTTGGCCCGGGCGTGCTGCTTGCTCAGGTACACGAATTCCGGGTCCGGCGTCAGCCGGAACGGTTGTTCGCGCAATTTGAAGTGATTGAGATAGGACATAAGTGCGCCAGCGCCGCGCGTCGGCAGAGGGGGATACGCGGCAATTCACACCAGTTTACCTGCATTTGCACGGTGCCGGCTATGGCGAAATCGCTTGCAAGTCCTCGGCTTGGCGCACCCGAGCCTGTAATTGCGCGACCAGGCGATCGCGTTCGGCGGCGTCGCCGGCGACCACGGTAACGTGCCCGAGCTTGCGGCCGGCGCGCGCGGTCTTGCCGTAGTCGTGCAGCGTCACCCGGGGGTCGGCGACCTCGCGGACGGCGGCCGGGATAAATCCGATCAAATTGACCATGCCGGCAAAATCGCGGCAGTCCGCCCGGCCGAGCGGCGCACCGCAGACGGCACGAACGTGATTCTCGAACTGGCTGGTCGTGGCGCCCTCGATCGTCCAGTGTCCCGAATTGTGTACTCGCGGCGCGAACTCGTTGGCGAGCAGGCTGTTCCCGGAGGCAAAGAGCTCGAGCGCCAGAACGCCCACGTAGTCGAGCTCGTCGAGCAGGCTCTTCAGGTAGCCTGCGGCGACGCGTTCGAGCGCCACATCTGCAACCGGCGCCAGCGAGACGCGCAGTATTCCGTCGGCATGGCGATTCTCCGTCAGCGGCCACGCACAGGTACTGCCGTCACGGGTGCGCGCTCCGACGATCGAGAGCTCGCGCTCGAAGGGCACCCAGGCTTCCGCGATCAGGGGCCGGCCGCCGAGCGTCGCCCATGCGGCATCCCGGTCGTCGGCGCAGCGGATGA
The DNA here is from genome assembly GCA_963770585.1 of uncultured Pseudomonadota bacterium. GTDB lineage: Bacteria > Pseudomonadota > Gammaproteobacteria > Steroidobacterales > Woeseiaceae > UBA1847. The sequence continues at coordinate 361,797 of CAVYQH010000002.1, forward strand.
CGAACTGCCCCTTGCCGTCGTAGCCGAAGCGCCGCGTCTTGAGCACCGTGGGATAGCCGAGCTTCGCGACGGCCGAGTCGAGGTCGGCGCGAGCATCGACGACACGGTAGGGTGGCAAGGGTATGCCCAGCCGTTCGAACAGCCGTTTCTCCGACAGGCGATCCTGTGCGAGGCGCAGCGCGTCCGGCGATGGATAAATGGCCGTGCCCGGCGCCAGCGTGAGCAAGGCATCGACCGGTACATTCTCGAATTCGAAGGTGATGACGTCCGAAACGGCCGCCAAGTCTTGTAACGCGTTTCTGTCGTCGTAGGCGGCGCGAATCGTCGTTCCTACCGAAGCGGCGGGCGGGTCCTCCGCGGGATCGAGGAAGCGGCATTCGTGCCCGAGCGCCCGCGCCGCATGGCCCAGCATCTGGCCGAGCTGTCCAGCCCCGATGACTCCGATCCGCATGGGCGCCGGTCAGATCCTGGGGTCGGCGTCCGCCAGCACGCGCTCGGTTTGTTCTCGACGGTACCGTTCCAGCGCGCTTGCGACGTCGGCATCCTCCAGCGCGATTATCGCGGCGGCCAGCAATGCGGCGTTGACTGCACCGGCCGGTCCGATGGCGAGCGTGCCGACCGGAATTCCTGCAGGCATCTGCACGATCGACAGCAGCGAATCCTGACCGTTGAGTATGCGCGACTTCACCGGCACGCCGAGCACCGGCAGCCGCGTCTTGGCGGCGGCCATGCCCGGCAGGTGTGCGGCACCGCCGGCGCCCGCGATGATCACCTTGAGGCCGCGGGCGACCGCGGTCTCGGCATACTCGAACAGGAGGTCCGGCGTGCGGTGGGCGGATACCACCTGGACGTCATGCCGTACGCCGAGTGTCTCGAGCGTGTCCGACGCGTGTTTCATCGTGTCCCAGTCGGAACGCGAGCCCATGATGATGCCGACCAAGCTGTTCATCGCGAAATTCTACCCATCCGCCGACCGAGCGACCAGCGCCGCATGTATCTCGCGAAACAGCTCACGCCGCAGGCGGCGTTCACTGCGTTCATTCGACGCATGCGCAAGCTCCGCGAGCAGCCGTTCGAGCGGCGCGCTGCCGGCACCGAATTCGCTTTCGAAATCCGCGAGCGCACTCCCTGACCCCAGCAGGCGTTCGCGCCAACGCTCGGCGAGGGCAAACAGGCGTTTGTCCTGCCCGGCGGCGGCGTCGCGATCGGCGATCAGCGCGCGGATCGGCGCGGGATCGACGTTACGCATCAGCTTGCCGATGTATTGCTTTTGCCGGCGGATTGCCTCGTGCGATGTCATGTGCCGCGCGGTCTCGATCGCTTCCTCCAGGCGCTCGTCCAGCGCGAGCGATCGGCGCAGCTCGTCGGGCAGGCCGATTAGCCGTTCACCGAGTGCCTGCAGTTCGAGCTCCGTGCGCTTGCGCTGGCTTTTGCTGGGTTTTGCATCGGTCACCGGCTAAGCTACCTCGCCAATGTGCGGCACCGCACACTAGCACGGAGTGTGGGCAAAGACGATGAACGAGGTGAGCACGGCGCGGCCGCTGGGACCGGACGAACTCGAGGACGTCGTGGCGGCGGCGCTGGATGAGGCGCGGGCACGCGGCGTGGACCAGGCCGAGGTTGGCGCCAGTCACGATTTGGGGCTGTCGGCGACCGCCCGTCTCGGCGAAGTCGAGAATCTGGAGTACACGAATGATCGCGGTGTGTGGGTCACCGTGTATCGTGGCTCGCGCAAGGGCAGCGCGAGCACGTCCGATCTTTCCGCCGCCGCAATTCGTGAGGCGGTCGCGAAGGCCTGCTCGTTCGCCGACTACACGGCGGCAGATAAATACGCCGGACTTGCCGACGCAGACCAGATGTGCCGCGACCCCAGGGACCTCGATCTCGATCATCCGTGGAGCCTGGATGCGCCGGAGGCGATACACCTTGCCGTCGAGTGCGAGAGGGCGGGGCTCGAGAGCGACAGCCGCATCAATAATTCGGAAGGTGCCACGGTGACCAGCCATCGCGGCATCCGAGCCTACGGCAACAGTCACGGCTTCATTCACAGCTACGCGAAAAGCAGCCACAGCATCACCTGCGTCCTGCTCGCCGGCGAGGACGGCGACATGCAGCGGGACTATCACTACAGCGCCGCGCGGGACGCAGGCGAGCTCGACGACGTGGCCGCCGTCGGCCGCGAAGCCGCGCGCCGCACGCTGGCGCGCCTCCATGCGCGCAAACCGAAGACCATGCGTGCACCTGTCGTGCTGGCGCCGGAGATCGCACGCGGGTTCATCGGCCATCTGATCGGCGCGATCGCCGGCAGCGCGCAGTACCGCCGCGCGTCCTTCCTGCTTGGCGCGGCAGGCGAACAGGTCTTGCCCGCATTCGTCGCGATCGAAGAGCGGCCGCACATCCCGAAAGCGATGGCAAGCGCGGCGTATGACGCGGAGGGTGTGGCGACCCGCGATCGTGACGTGGTGCGCGACGGCATCCTGCAGGGCTACGTGCTGTCCAGTTACTCGGCGCGGCGCCTGGGTCTCGAGACGACGGGCAACGCCGGCGGGACGCACAACCTGCTCGTGCCGGGCAACGGCGGCGGCCGCGACGAGCTGCTGCGCGAAATGGGTACCGGGCTCCTGGTCGAGGAGCTGATCGGTCATGGCTTGAACGCGGTCACCGGCGACTATTCGCGCGGCGCGGCGGGTCATTGGGTCGAGAACGGTGAGATCGCGTACCCGGTGCACGAAATCACTATCGCCGGCAATCTGCGCGAGCTGTACCGGCGCATCGAACGCATCGGCAGCGACCAGGACTTGCGCGGCGGCATACGCTGCGGCTCGATCCTGGTGGGCGAAATGACGATCGCTGGCGCCTGAGCTACGCGGCTTCGTCCACCAGGTCCGACAGGGTCCGGCCGCTCAGCGCCTCGTTCACGGAGCCGTCGACCTGCCGGCCGATGGCGTCGACGGGTGCGTTCCAGGCCGGAACCCGGTGCGATCCTGTCTCTCCCTGCACGCGCACCACCGACATGATGTCGTTCAGCGTGATGCGGCCCATGTCCCGGCCGGGCTGCAGGTTCTCGTTCTCGAGGCAGGTCAGGAGTCCCGCACTCTGCAGTCCCGCGAGTATCGGTGCGAGCGTCAGGGACGGAATGCGCAGGGTCTCGCTCAGCCGAGGCACGTTGATGCCGCCTTCGGGCTCGCGGAACTCGCGACCGACCAGGTACATGATGTTCAGCGCAAGGCGCTCGCGCATCGAGCAGGAAAGCCGTGGCTCGCGGCGCCCGAGCCGCAGGTAGGCCGGGTTCTGCACGTAGAATGCGACCTGCGCGCCGATGAGCAGGATGAGCCAGTTCAGGTACAGCCAGATCAGCGTCACGATGGCGATCGCGAACGCCGCGTAGACTTTCTCCCGGCTGTCGCTGCCGACGATGAAGGCTGCGAACAGGCTGCTCGCCGTGCCCCACAGCACGCCGCCGGTCAAACCGCCGATGAGCGCTGCACCGAATTTCACCCTCGTGTTCGGCATGTATATGTACAGGAAAGTGAAAACGCCGATGATGATCACAAACGGCATCAGTTTGCTCATGACTACGAGCATCGGTCCCACGACCTGGTTGGCGATGAGGTACTGCACCAGCTCGTCGTTCTGCACCGTGCCGAGTATGCCGAGTGACAGGATCATGAACAGCGGTCCGAACACGAGCACCAGGCTGTATTCGGTGAAACGCCTCGCGAAGCTTCGCGACTCTGTGACGTACCAGACGTAGTTGAAGCTCTCCTCGACCTTCTGCACCATCGCGATCGCGGTGTACAGGAAGAACGCCAGGCCGATGCTGCCGAGTACGCCGAAGTTCACCTTGTGGACGGCCGCCATGACCTGCTCCGTGATCTGTTCGCCCTGCGCGCCGAGGGGTTCGAGGAAGGTCGTGAGTTGCGCTTCGAACTGCTGGTCGACACCCAGCCCCTTCAGTACGGCGAGACTGAAAGCAAGCAGGGGAACCACGGAGAGCAGGGTCGTGTAGACGAGGCTCATGGCACGCAGCGTTAGCTGGCCGGTCGCGATGTCGCGCACCACGGAATACACGAAGCGCAGGATCGTTGCGCCCGCCTTGCCGGCCGTCCCGTACTGAGACAGCGTTTCGCTCCAGACGAGGGTGTCCAGCCGGCGCTTCAAGTTTGCGATCATGGGGCGCATTGTACATGCCCGCCGCGCGGTGCTGGATACGGGCCGCGCCGGCTGTCGCAGAATGTGCGGATGGTCCTTTCGCGCTACGCCGAACGCATCGTCTGCATGACCGAGGAGACGACGGAGACGCTGTACGCGCTGGGCGAGGAGCGGCGGATCGTCGGCATTTCGGGATTCACGGTCAGGCCGCCCCGGGCACGGAAGGAAAAACCGAAGGTCTCCGCATTCACCAGCGCGAAGATCGGCCGCATACTCGAACTCGAACCCGATCTGGTCCTCGGGTTCTCCGACATGCAGGCCGATATCGCGGCCGAACTCATCCGCGCCGGCGTCGACGTGCACGTCTTCAACCATCGCTCGGTCGCGGGTATTTTCCACATGATCCGCACGCTCGGCGGCCTGATCGGCGAGCAGCGCAAAGCGGCCGACTACGCCGACGCGCTCGCAGCCGAACTCGAGCGGCTGCGGCACGCGCAGGCCGGCGGCGTGCGCCCACGCGTCTATTTCGAGGAATGGGACGAGCCACAGATCAGCGCAATACGCTGGGTCTCCGAACTCATCGGCATCGCGGGCGGCGAGGACTGCTTCCCGGAACTTGCTGTGTCCGCGCTGGCCCGCGGGCGGATCATCACCGACCCGGCGGAAGTCGTGCGCCGCGCACCCGATATCATCATCGGCTCATGGTGCGGCAAGAAATTCCGGCCGGACCTGGTGCGTGCGCGTGCCGGCTGGGACGGCATCCCGGCGCTGCAGAACGGCGATGTCTACGAACTGAAGTCTGCGCTGATCCTGCAGCCGGGCCCGGCCGCCGTCACCGACGGGGTCGCCGAACTTGCGCGGATCGTCGACGACTGGCGCAGGCGCAGGATGAGCGGCAGCATCAGCCCGCGAGGCGGGTGAGCGCTTCCCGATATTTGGATGCCGTCTGTGCGAGCACTTCGTCCGGCAAGTCCGGCCCCGGCGGCGTCTTGTCCCAGTCGAGCGTATCGAGATAATCGCGCACGTATTGCTTGTCGTAACTCGGCGGGCTGATGCCGGTGCGATAGCCGTCGACCGGCCAGAAGCGGGACGAATCCGGCGTGAGCACTTCGTCGATCAGGTACAGCCGTCCGTCGGCATCGAGCCCGAATTCGAACTTCGTATCCGCGATGATGATGTCGCGCTCCCGGGCATAGGCGGCTGCACGTTCATAGATGGCGATCGCGGTATCGCGCACGCGCGCCGCGAGCGGCGCGCCGATCAGCTCGACGACCTGGTCGAAGCTGATGTTCTCGTCGTGCCGGCCGGCGGCCGCCTTGCTGGACGGCGCAAATATCGTGCGCGGCAGACGCGCCGCCTGTTCGAGACCGGCCGGAAGTTCGATGCCGCTGGTGCGGCCGGCGGCGAGGTAGTCGCGCCATCCCGACCCGATCAGGTATCCGCGCACGACCGCTTCGACCGGCAGTGGTGCCAGCCGACGGACCACCAGTGAACGGCTGCGCAGGCGCTCGCTTTCCGCGCGATTGCGCAGCACGTCGTCGACGGTGAGTCGGGTCAGCTGGTTTGGCACCAGGTCCGACATCATGCCGAACCAGAACAGCGACAGCGCCGTCAGCACCTCGCCCTTGCCCGGGACGGGCTGCGGCAGCACGACGTCGTAAGCGGACAATCGGTCGGTCGTCACGATCAGAAGGTGCTCGTCGTCGACCGCGTAGATGTCGCGCACCTTGCCGCGGCCGATGAGCGGCAGACCCGTGATTTCGGTGCTGTAGACGGCGTCGTTCATGGCGGCAGCGGGAATCGATCGGGTGCCCCGGATGATCGTCGTTCACCGGATGGCTGGCAAGCGGACGCGTAGGCATTGCGAGCGCGAGGCGCTAGGATGCATGGCAGGCGCCGGACAGGATCATCGTTTGTACTGGGGCAAAATCATCGGCACGCTCGCGGGACTCGCGACGACCAAACCGCTCTTCGTCCTGCTGGGGCTGCTCCTCGGGCACCAGTTCGATCGCGGATTCGAAGAGCATTTCCGGCGCTTTCGCGAGCAGGGCGAACAGGTAGTGGGCTTGACCGATGCATTCGTGCGGGCGCTCTTTCGCTGCATGGGCCACCTCGCCAAGATCGATGGTCGTGTGAGCGAAGACGAGATTCGCGCCGCACGTTCGGTGATGCATCGCATCGGCCTCAACCCGGCGCAGGTCCGGCAAGCCATCAACTGGTTCAACGAAGGCAAGGGCGCGGCGTTCCGGCTCGAGACCGCCGCGCGCGAGCTCGCGCGCCGTGACGCACGCCGGGACGACGAACGCCGGGTGTTCCTGCGACTGCTGCTCGAGGTCTCGCTCGCCAAGAACCGCGTCGGCCGGGACGAGCGCGCCGCGATCTCGATGATATGCACCGAACTCGGCATCGGGCGCGTCGACCTCGCTCAGCTGGAGGCAATGATTCGTGCGCAGAAAGGCTTCCGACGGTCGCCCGCCGGCGACGCCGACGCCGCACGACTGCGCGCGGCCTATGCGACGCTCGGTGTGGAGGCGACGGCGACCAACGAGGAGGTCAAGCGCGCGTACCGGCGACAGTTGAACCGCAGCCATCCGGATAAGATCGCCGGCAGCAATCCGACGGGCGTGGCGATGGCGGAAGCAGAACGGCGCACACGCGAAGTGCTGGGCGCCTACGAATTGCTCCGGGTTCGGCGTTCGATCCGGTGACGGCGTCTGTCACCGGTCGCACGCCTCAGGTACATTCGGGTTTCGAATCCGGGATGCAGCCGTGACGCCTCTGATTGCCCCATCGATACTATCCGCCGACTTCGCCAGGCTGGGCGAGGAGGTCGCGGCCGTGCTCGATGGCGGTGCGGACGTGATCCACTTCGACGTCATGGACAATCATTACGTGCCCAACCTGACGGTCGGTCCCATGATCTGTGCGGCGTTGCGGAAATACGGCATCGAGGCGCCGATCGACGTGCACCTGATGGTCGAGCCGGTGGACCGTATCATTCCGGACTTCGCCGCCGCGGGCGCGGACTACATCTCCTTCCATCCCGAGGCGAGCCGGCACGTCGACCGTACCCTGGGCCTGATCCGCGACGCCGGCGTGAAGTCCGGACTCGTCTTCAATCCCGCCACCCCGCTCGACTGGCTGGATCATGTGCTCGACAAGGTCGATCTCGTACTGATCATGTCGGTGAATCCGGGCTTCGGCGGACAGCACTTCATCCGTGCCGCACTCGACAAGCTGCGCGAGGCGCGCGCCCGCATCGATGCGAGCGGGCGCGACATACGGCTCGAGGTCGACGGCGGGATCAAGGTCGACAACATCGGGGCGACCGCAGCCGCCGGTGCCGACATGTTCGTCGCGGGTTCCGCGATATTCGGAAGTCGCGACTATGCGGCGACCATTTCCGCGATGCGTCGGGAGATCGATCGGGCGGTGTAGGCCGCGCGGGTGTCAGAGCTTGCGGTTGGGCCTGGCGCCGAAGACGACGATCGTCTTGCCGCTGGCGGACACCAGTCCCTGGTCCTCCAGCACTTTCAGGACGCGGCCCGCCATCTCCCGCGAACAGCCGACCAGCCGGCTCAGTTCCTGCCGGCTGACTTTGATCTGCATCCCGTCCGGGTGCGTCATGGCGTCGGGTTCGGTGCACAGATCCATGATGGCGTGCGCAACCCGGCCGGTGACGTCGACGAACGCGAGATCGCCGAGCTTGCGATTCGTGCGATCGAGACGCGTCGCGAGCTGGGTCGCGAGTTCGAAGACCAGGCCCGGACTTTCGCTCGCAATCTGGCGAAACCGCGGGTAGGTCATCTCCGCGATCTCGCATTCCGAGCGCGTGCGCACCCAGGCGCTGCGGGTGGGCTGCTCGTAGAACAAGCCCATTTCGCCGAAGAACTGGCCCTTGTTCAGGTAGGCGAGGACCATCTCGTTCCCGTCCTCGTCCTCGATCATGACCTCGACGGAGCCGTCGACGATATAGTAGAGAACGTCGGGCAGGTCGCCGGCGTGAATCATCACCGTCTTGGACGGGACCGTTCGTACCCGGCAGTAGCTCAGGAAACGATTGATCGCCGGCACGTCGCTCAGGGTCTTGGCATTCGTCTGCATCGAAGGATCCTTCATCGCCGAGGCGCCCCTCCTTTTAATACAGTTCGCTTGCGAGGGCAAGCTAAGTCCGTGATTTCAGGAGCAAAAGCCTGAATCTCCCCGGAAAATTGCGCTTGGACCGGCGTCCAAGCAATTCCAGTGCTCCGTCAGCCATTTATAGCATGCCCGTAACTGGCCGTTTGTGTTCTTAAAGTTGCTTAGCCGTCCGGGACTGGCGCGGAATCACGCATTTTTGCATTTATGCGGAATCGGACAAGGAGATCGGATCTTTGACGAGCACCAGCTCAACGAACGCGCGTGACATGGCGCACAGCGCTCGCGACCCTGGGCCGGTATCGTCCGGGCATGCCATTTCGCGGACAATCAATTGCAGGCGACGAGATCTACCTGGACCCGACGACCGATCCTCCAACCCTGGAGGCGAAGCCCGGCCCTGGGCGCACGGTAGCGCAGGCGAAGCGCGAGTTCGTGAAGGCCGTGAAATCCACGGGCATGGACTTGCCCGGGCTCGACAAACTCAGCGCGATGTACCTGCCGAACTAGCACCTGTATTTCTGGCGCAAATCCACCCCGCATCCGCTGCCTGCATGAGTCTGTAACCAGTTGATTCTACGGGCAGGCGAGAAACGTCCGAGTTTTCGATATCTAAAGACGGTAGGCCGTGCCGGTCATTACGCGGGCCGTCAACGCCATCAGCCGTTTGACCGGCACAGGAAGCTCCGCCGCACCGGCGTGCCGGGCGTCGGCGCCGTGCGCCGCCTCCTCGTCACGCATTCTTGCCACGATCGTACGGCTGCGGGCGTCCGCTTCCGGCAAATCGGCAAGATGCCGGTCGAGATGCGCGCACACCTGCTGCTCCGTTTCGGCGATGAAGCCGAGACTCCAGCGGTCCCCGAGCACGCCGGACAATGCGCCGATCGCGAATGCACCGCCGTACCAAACCGGGGCGAGCAGACTCGGTTTCGCCCCGAGTTCGCTCAGCCGTTCTGCGCACCACGCCAGATGATCGAATTCCTCGTCCGCCGCCTTGCGCAACTGCCGTTCGGTCGCGACGTCGCGGGCCACGGCGGCGTGACCCTGATATAAAGCCTGCGCGGCGATCTCGCCGGCGTGGTTCACGCGCATGAGCCCGGCGGCGTGAGTCCGCTCCGCGGCATCGAGCTCGCCGTCCGGGACGCCGGCCGCGGGATTCGGTCGTGCGCCAGCCGCCGGCGCGGCAATCGACTTCAGAGCGTTGTCGAATGCGGCGAGCAGGCGGTCGAACGACGTCAGGTGGCGCTCCGGCATGCCGGCCAGTATAGCAATGGCCGGAAACGGCGGGGACCGGGCCGGTGGCTTCGCTCGCGTGCCTGATGATGTGGCAATCGGTCATTACCCGTGACAAATACCGCAGTGAAAACAGTAACTTGAGCATTCACGGAAGCGCCGGGCAGGAGCTGCCGGAAAATCGGACCTTTCATTGCAATGGTCTGGGGCGTCAAGTAGAATTTCGCGCCTTTCCGCCACCCGGCAGGCCTTTGGTCGAGCGGGTGCAAGGCAGGCCGGGGCGGGAGCCCGGGGTCTGCCGGAAGTTTCCACCAATCCGGAACCATAATTATGAAGACCTTTTCTGCGAAGCCGGCAGACATTCGTCGTGACTGGTATGTCGTCGACGCGACCGGCCAGACGCTGGGCCGCCTGTCGACGGAGATTGCGCGCCGTCTGCGGGGCAAGCACAAGCCGACCTTCACGCCGCACGTGGACACGGGCGACTACATCGTCGTCGTCAACGCGGAAAAGGTTCGCGTGACCGGCAACAAGCTCAGGGACAAGGTTTACCGGCATCACACGGGTTATATCGGCAATCTGAAGTCGATTTCGCTCGAGAAGCAGCTCAAGCAGCACCCGGAACGGGTCATCGAACATTCGGTTGGTGGCATGCTGCCGAAGGGTCCGCTCGGCCGGAAACTGCTGGCGAAGCTCCGGGTGTTCGCGGGCCCCGAGCATGCGCACGCTGCGCAACAGCCGATCCCCCTGGAACTGAAAGTCTGACGCGCGTAACTGAGACCACATCGAGGCCAGCAGCATGAACGAGACTTACTACGGCACCGGTCGGCGCAAGACGTCGACAGCGCGCGTTTTCCTGACGCCCGGCGCCGGCAACATCAGCATCAACGACCGTCCGCTGGACGTGTTTTTCGGACGCAAGACGGCGCAGATGATCGTGCGCCAGCCGCTGGAGCTGACGCATCTCAAGGATCGCTTCGACGTCAAGGCCACGGTGACGGGCGGTGGCACGACCGGCCAGGCCGGCGCTATTCGCCACGGCCTCACCCGGGCCCTGATGCAGTACGACGAGGCGCTCCGCTCGGCCCTTCGGAAAGCCGGTTTCGTGACCCGCGATGCGCGCGAAGTCGAGCGCAAGAAAGTCGGCCTGCGCAAGGCACGACGCGCGACGCAGTACTCGAAGCGCTAAACACGCCGGATCCCTGTTTGGGGGATCGTCTAGTGGTAGGACTACGGACTCTGACTCCGTCAACGGGGGTTCGAATCCCTCTCCCCCAGCCAAACAAATACGGGCCCATTCGGGCCCGTATTTGTTTGGCTGGGTAGCGCGGACCGCCACAGGCGGACCGCCACGGTTGCGCTGGAAGCGGCTTCAGTTCATCGGCCGATTTTTCAGCATGTAATGGTCGAACAGGTAATCCGCAACCTGTACGCAGCTATGCTCGCTGGCGTCGATCTCGAAGCGATAGTGAATACCGCCCCAGATCCGGCTGCTTCCGAAGTCGCGGGCGAACGCGGAAAAGCTGTTGTAGGTTTGCGAGTGTACGATCGTCGGCGAGTCGTTGCTGCTGTACCAGGTGGCGTGGAAGTGCATCAAATCGGTACCCAGGACGTTGGCGAGCATGCGCGACGCGCCGGTGCCGAGACAGGACGCGTTGCTCGAGTGCGACGGGTAAGGCGGCGTCGTCAGCAAGGGTACCCATGACGGGTCAGCGGCGGTGGCGTCGTTGTCGTCGATGTCCGCGGCAGCGATCGCCGTCTCCGGACGCCACAGTCGGTAGATGAATTTGCTCGTTTGCGACGTCTGCAGGCTGTCGAACACCGTTGCCGTGACCAGGGCGAACAGACGTGCAATGTCGACCAGCGACAGGGACTCGTTCCGAGAGACTTCCGCGGCCACGTTGTACCACACGCGCAGCGGGTTGGTGACGTTGACGTACGGCCCGGGAGCACCGGCGATCAGCTGGGCCAGGCGGGTCTGGCGGAACGTGCGCGTCGTGCTCGTTGCGGAGCCGAGGGACTTGACGTTGTTAAAGTCCTGCGCGTAGTCGCTGCTCTCCAGTTGCGGCGGCGGATCCGGCAGGAAGTAGGTCGAACTCGGTAATCCGAACGGCGTCACCCTGCCGATGTTCGCGTACAGCGCGGGACCGCTCAGCGTCCGCCTCCAGATTCCCGGCAGCATGGACGGCAGAAATGGCGGCGGCTGCGGGTTCGCGTCCGCGAAACCGTCGTTGAGTCGCCAGGCCAGGATCTGCTCCGCAATACGGCGGCCGATCGAACGGCCCGGAAAGCGCTGGTCCTCCGGAATCGGATCGAGCGATGCGCGCAGTGCCTTGTCGAAATCTGAGGTGTTTGCGGGAATCAGGGCGACGAGCACGTCGTGCGCCGGGGCGCGCGATTGGGGCGACGACTGGGCGAGTACCGTAGGCGTAGTCCGGCCTGCGGCGCGCCGCCATGCCGGCGGACCAGATATTGTCGGGAGATTTGCTGCAGGCGGCCGAAAAGGCCGCCCGGGCTCAGGCGCGAAGCTCTCGTACGCCGTCGGCCGCGCCGATCAGCAGAACGTCGGCGGTCCGGTTCGCGAAGAGGCCGACGGAGACGAGGCCGGGAATCTGATTGAGACGGGATTCCAACTCGATCGGGTTGGCGATCTGCAGCCCGTGGACATCCAGGATGTGATTGCCGTTGTCGGTGACGAAGTCATTTCGCCACACCGGTCTGCCACGCAACTTGACCAGCCTGGCCGCGACGAACTCCTGGGCCATGGGCAGGACCTCGACGGGGAGCGGGAAGGTTCCGAGCATGCCTACGAGCTTGCTGTCGTCGACGATACAGACGAAGCGCCGTGCCGCGCAGGCCAGCACCTTTTCCCGCGTCAGCGCACCGCCGCCGCCCTTGATGAGGTGCAGACGCTTGGTTGCTTCATCGGCGCCGTCGACATACACGTCGACGGCTCCGCCCGTTTCGTTCAGCGTGCTGACATCGAAACCCTGCTCGCCGAGCAGCCGGGTCGTCGCACGCGAACTCGACACAATTCGGTCGATGCGGTCGCGAATGCCCGGCAGGAGGCCGATGAGCTGGTTCACGGTGCTGCCCGTGCCGACGCCAAGTGTCGTACCGGGCGGGATGAGTTCCAGCGCGGCTTTCGCCACCAGCAGTTTTTTCTCGTTGGCATCCATCAGCGGGCGACAGCGGTCTCCACGGGGATTGCGAGCTTAGCGGATCGGCTCTGGACGCGCCATGCGCTGGATCACGGATTTCAAGGAAAATCAGGAGTCTGGAAACGAAAAGAGCCCGCAGTAGCGGGCTCTTTTGCTGTACCTGGAAGAAGGTTGCGGAGCCGTCGGGTTCCGCACTTTCCAGCGAACAGAAGCAAGGCCTACATTAGCACCGGTGCCATCTTCGTCGAAACGCGCTTCGACACTGCTCTCTTCACCTTGCGCTTGACCTTACGCTTGGCCCTCTTCTTCTTCGCTTTCTTCTTCGCTACCTTTCTCTTGGCCTTCTTCTTCGCCTTTTTCTTGGCGACCTTCTTCTTCGCTTTGCGCTTGCCTACTTTTCTCTTCACCTTGCGCTTGGCGACCTTCCTCTTGGCCTTTTTCTTGGCCTTCTTGCGAGCAACCTTGCGTCTCGCACCACCTGCTTTCCTCGCTACTTTCCGCTTCGCCGCTTTACGCTTTGAAGCTTTTTTCTTGCCAGACTTCTTCTTCGTGGTAGCCATGTTTCTCTCCGTGTGGGTACCCGAGGCTGAGTATATACAACAAAAGCAAAAAATCCAGCAAGTTAGCCGCGCGACAAATCATGCAGCAGGGTCCGGTACGCCGGAGCAAAACGTGACACGTGTCTCAGATGTGCGTGCAGGCATCGCTGCAGCACTCGCGAAACCTTTCGGACGACTGCGGGCTTGCATCGCTCACATGTCATCACGCGGAACGCAACGGGCCTTCAACTCGATTCGGTAAGTACCTCGGAAAGTGCGATATCCCACGGATTTGCCTTTATTTTCGGCACTTTCTGACAATCGAATGCAACGCCTACAAGTTTGGGATGCAACCACTCGCGACGATTCGCGAGCGCGCGAAAAGTTCGATCGTAATAGCCGCCACCCATGCCAATGCGACGGCCCGTTCCGTCGAATGCCACGACCGGGACGACCACGACATCGAGATCGAGCGGGCGTATCTCGTCACCTTCCACCGGTTCCAGCAGACCGAAGTTGCTCCGTTGCAGGCGCGATTCGCGCGTGACCGCGACGAAGCGGAGTTGTCGCCCGCCGACGACAACCGGGCAATAGATCTGCTTGGAGGCCTGCCAGGCGCGCGCGAGGATGGCGCTCGTGTCGACTTCATCGGGCGTGGAGAAATAGCAGCCTATTCGTCGCGCACTGTAGAAATGGTGCGAGTGCAGGAATATGTCGGAAATACGGCGCGAAGCGCGCAGGCGTACCTGCTCCTCGAGGCCGCGGCGCGCCCGGAGCGCGGAGCGGCGCTGTTCACTCTGGGTTCGGGCGCTCATTGGGTCTGCGACGCGGCGTCGTGTTCTGATCGCCGCGCATTGCGGGAAAGGTGACGCCTCCCGCCGGTGCCGTTACCGAGCCGTCGCTCTCGATCCGGAGCAACAAGTGGGGTAAGCCGCAGTAGCAACAGGCTTTCCGGTAAACCGGTCTTGCACAAATGCTGCCTGCAGTGCACAACCCCGTGGTAATACGTTAGGGTCGAAAGGTATCCAGGTCGATATCGAACACCGCAGGAGGCGTCAATTCTTACCGCTGGCCGAGATCGAGCTGCCTCGTGCCTCCCAGCACGTGCTCGACCCGGTCGGAAATCAGTTTCAGGCGCTGACTATAGTCCCCTTCCATGACTCGGTCCTTGGCCTGTGCGTGGAGGAGGTCGTTGGCCATGTTCAGCGCGGCCATCACGGCGATTCGGTCGAGTCCCACCACCCGGCCGGTGTCGCGAATCTCGCGCATCTTCGCATTCAGTGCCTCGGCGGAATCCAGCAGATCGGTGCGCTCGCTGGCGGGGCAGGAGAATTGGTATTCCTTGTCCAGTATCCGCACGCTGACATTCGCGAATTGCTCGTTCATTTACGACCCCTGTTCCATCGCCTTGAGACGGCCGATCATCGCTTCGACTCGCGCACGCACCTGTTCGTTTTTCTGCAGCAGGGTGGCACGTTCCGCCGTAAGGACATCCTGCCGTTGCTTCAGCGACTTGTTCTCGTCCTGGAGCTGGTCGCAAACACGGACCAGGGAATCGACGCGCTGCTCGAGCCTCTTCAGTTCGTGTTCGAATACGGAAATCATGTCCTTCACCATGCGGCCAATATAGTCACGCCGGGGAGGAGAATCAATCGCCAAACTCCGGCCGTCATGGGATCATGCTGGCATTTGATGCATTGACCTCGAACCGGGATGACGAGCGACCGGGACTACGAATATCTCGATTCGGCATTGCGCCGCTGCCGCGCGAGCTGGAATGCTGCCCAGGCTCACGGTTTCATCACGGCGCGCCTGTCGGTGGCCGGTGGGGTCGCGGGACCCGATACCGTGGCGCGGATACTCGAAGACAGCGACTTTTCGGATGCGGCGCGCGGAGAATGCGCGATGCTCCTCGGCGCGGAGATCGAGGAAACCGGTGAAGCGCTGGACGAACGCCGGTCCGGCTTCACTCCGCTCCTGCCCGGCGACGACGAATCGGCCGTGCGGCGAGCGGAGGCGCTGGCGCAGTGGTGCGAGGGATTCCTGCACGGCCTGGTCTCCGGTGAAGAAGCGCAAACCGGCGAGCTCAAGGAGCGGCTTGCCGCCGAGCCGATTGCGGATATCATCGTCGACATGCTGCAAATGACACGCGCCGTCACGGGCGGCGACGGTGACGACGAGACGGAGGAAGAAGCCTACGCCGAAATCGTCGAATACCTGCGCGTCGCGGCGCAACTCGTTTACGAAGAGCTGGCCGACGCCCGGCCGGTCACCGGCCGATGAAGATCGACGAGTTTCGCAAGCGCCGTGAACAATTGATGCGCATGGTGGGCTCGGACGGCATCGTCATCCTGCCGTCCGCCCCGGTGCGCCTGCGCAGCCGCGACGTGGAATACCGGTTCCGCCAGGACAGCGACTTCTACTACCTCACCGGTTTTGCCGAACCCGACGCCGTCGCCGTGCTGGCGCCGGGCCGGGCCAACGGCGAGTACATATTGTTCTGCCGCGAGCGCGACCCCGACAAGGAGCTCTGGGACGGGAGCCGGACCGGCCCCGACGGCGCCATAGCGATCTTCGGCGCGGACGACGCATTCCCGGTTTCGGACGCGGACGACATCATTCCCGCACTGATCGAATCGTGCTCCCGCGTGTATTACACGATGGGCCTATACACTGATTTCGACAGCCGGATCGCCGAGTGGATCAATTCGCTGCGTTCCCGTGGTTCGAAAGGCGTGCAAACACCGCAGGAATTCATCGCGCTCGATCACATCCTCCACGACATGCGGCTCTACAAGAGCCGGGCGGAGGTCTCTGCCATGCGGCGTGCGGCGAAGGTCGCAGTCAGTGCGCACGAACGGGCTATGAGGCTGGTCCGGCCGGGCCTGTTCGAATACGAGGTGGAAGCGGAGTTTCGTCATGAATTCCGGCGCCACAACGCGTGGGCATCGTACAACCCCATCGTCGGGGGTGGCCGTAACACCTGTACCTTGCACTATGTGGACAACAACGCCGAATTGCAGGAAGGCGACCTCCTTCTGATCGATGCCGGCTGTGAACTGGACTATTACGCATCGGACATCACCCGCACCGTGCCCGTGAACGGGCGCTTCACATCCGAACAGCGAGCGGTGTACGACATCGTCCTCGATGCACAGCTCGCGGCGATCGACAAGACGCGTGCCGGCAATCACTGGAACGACCCGCACGACGCCGCCGTGCGGGTCATCACGCGTGGGCTCAAGAAGCTGGGATTCCTCGACGGCAGCCTGAACCGACTGATCCGTGACGGCGCCTACCAGCCGTACTTCATGCATCGAACCGGCCACTGGCTCGGCATGGACGTGCACGACGTCGGAGACTATAAGATCGGCGAACAGTGGCGACTGCTGGAGTCCGGCATGGTGACGACGGTGGAGCCGGGCATCTACCTGCCGGCGAGCAGCAAGGTTCCGGCTCGGTTTCGAAATATCGGCATCCGTATCGAAGACGACGTGCTGGTCACCCGCACCGGGCCCGATGTGCTGAGCGAGGGACTGGTTAAAGAACCGGACGCAATCGAGTCGCTGATGGCGACCTGAGCATGGCCCGGCGTACCGAATTCGACGTGATCGTGGCCGGCGGCGGAATGGTCGGGACCGTGACCGCGCTCGCCCTGGCGCCGCTCGGCCTCGCGGTTGCGGTCGTCGAGCCGGCCACGCGCAGCGCCGTCGTTCAGCCCAGTTTCGACGACCGTTCGACCGCGCTGTCGCGCAGCTCCCAGCGGCTGTTCACGGCCCTCGGCCTCTGGCAGGGCATCGCGCCGGTCGCGGCGCCGATCCGCCGCATCCATGTATCCGACCAGGGGCGGTTCGGCTTCTCGCACATCGACGCCGGCCAGCAGGGCGTAGACGCGCTCGGCCAGGTCGTCATCAACCGCGTGCTGGGCGAAGTGCTGCAGGACGCCGTCGGCCACCGCGACAACGTGCACGAAATTCGCCCGGCGCGGATTGTAACGGTCCGGCCAGGCCCGGAGCGCATCCGCGTCGGCGTCATGGACGATGCGGACGAATCCTTCGAACTGGAGGCGCGCCTGCTTGTCGTCGCCGACGGCGCGCAGTCCCCGGTCCGAGGCCTGCTGGGGATCGGTGCCGAGCAGCGGCACTACGCGCAACGAGCGATCGTCGGCAACCTTCGAACGGAACAGCCGATCGGCGACACGGCCTATGAACGGTTCACGGCGCAGGGGCCGCTCGCCTTGCTGCCCATGGTCGGCGACCGTACGGCCTGCGTGTGGACCGTGGCCGATCAGGACGCGGCGCGCATCGGTGAACTCGGCGATGAGGCATTCCTCAAGGAGCTGCAATCGGCCTTCGGGACACGCCTTGGCGGTTTCAAGCACGCCGGAGCGCGCAGCAAGTATCCGCTGATCCTGAGCAAGGCGCTGCGCATCACCGGACCGCGCAGCGTGCTGGTCGGCAATGCCGCGCATGGACTGCACCCGGTCGCCGCGCAAGGCTTCAACCTCGGGTTACGCGACGTGGCCGCGCTCGTCGATTGCATCGTCGACGTCCTGGACGGCGCTGGCGGACTGCAGCGGATCGGCGACGCAGCGGTGCTCGAGCGCTACGCCGGCTGGCGCCGGTCGGACCAGAAGAAGCTGGTTTCGTTCACGGACGGGCTCGCCCAACTGTTCACGACCAGCCGGCGGCCACTGCGCACGCTCCGCGACGTCGGCATGCTCGCCTTCGACCTGGTCCCCGGCGTGCGGCGGCAGTTCGCCCGCCATACGATGGGCCTGGCAGGCCGTTTGCCGCGATTGGCACGTGGCGTGGCGCCGCGATGAGCCGTCATGCCGACATCCTGGTTGCCGGCGCCGGCATTGCCGGGCTCGGCGCCGCATTGTTTCTGGCGCGAAGCCGGCATGCCGGACGACTGCGATTGACCGTCACCGATGCCGGCCCGCCGCCCGCGTTCGAAGCCTCGTCGGAACCGGAATTGCGCGTGTCGGCGATTTCCGCGGGTTCGGCCGCGTGGCTCGAAGCTGAGGGCGCGTGGCAGCGCGTCCCGGCCGAGCGCTGCGGTGTTTTCGATCACATGCGGGTGTGGGACGCCGCGGCCGATGCGGATGGTGCGGCGACGCTGCGTTTCGATGCAGAAGAGTTCGCGGTGCCGCACCTCGGTTACATCGTCGAGAACAATGTCCTGCGCCACGCGCTGCTCGCTGCAATCGCGCCGCTCGGCGTGGAATTGCGATTTGCCTCCGTGATCGATGCGGTCAACCTCGATGGAGTGCGGCCGGCGGTGCGCTTTGGCGACGGCGCCGTGCAACACTTCGACCTGATCGTCGCCGCGGACGGCGCCGAGTCGCCGCTCCGCCAGATGGCCGCCCTGCCGGTGCGCGAGCATCCGTACCGGCAGACGGCGTTCGTCGCACACTTCCGCACCGAGCATCCGCATCGTGCCACAGCCTGGCAACGTTTCCTCGCCACGGGTCCGCTCGGGCTTCTGCCGTTGGCGGACGGCGGCGTGTCGGTCGTCTGGACAACGACACCCGACGAGGCACAGGCTGCCCTTGCACTCGATGACGCCGCACTCGGCCGGCTAATGACCGGCCTGTCCGACGGCGTGCTCGGTGCGTTCCGTGCCGCCGGGTCGCGCGGCACTTTTCCGCTCGTCGCCCGTCATGCGCGGCACTACGTGTGCCGCGGACTCGCCTTGCTCGGCGACGCTGCGCACTCGGTGCACCCGCTCGCCGGGCAGGGCGCGAATCTCGGGATCGCGGACGCATCGGTGCTGGCGCGTGTGATCGACGACGCGCTCGCGCGCGGCGAGTATCCGGGCGATCGGCTCGTCCTGCGCCGCTACGAGCGTTCCAGGAAAGGGGAGAATGCTGCGATGCTGCTCTTCCTCACTGGTCTAAATCGCCTGTTTGCCTCAGACTCGGCATTCTTCGGGGAGCTGCGCCGGACCGGCATGACCGTTTTCAATCGCAGTGGTCCGATCCGTCAACTAATGGCCGGTGTCGCGCTGGGCAGCGCAGCCGGAAAATAACAACGAGCCGCCTCGGGGCCCGATGAAGCAGAAATACGTACTGGTGCTGGCAATTCTGCTTACGCTGATCGGCCTGTCCCTGTTCCTGTACAAATGGCGTGTTCTCGGGTTCCCGCTGGTCGAGAACAGCGAAACACCCGTGTGGACGATCGAAGCCGCGGTGCATTTCGACTCGGGCCCCGGTTCGATCAAGGTCAATCTGCTGGTGCCGACGCTGACACCGGGCTTCCAGGTATTGAACGAGAATCCGGTATCGCGGGACTACGGTTTCAACCTCAACTACGCGAGTAGCGGTCGCGAGGCGCAATGGGCGATCCGCCGAGCGGACGGGCCGCAGGCGCTCTATTACCGTATCTCGGTATACGAGGATCCGGACGTCGACCAGTCGGACACGACGCCGCCGTTTCCCCCGCCGCCGGTCATCACTGAACCGTTCCGCACCGCAGTCGACGTGCTCGTCACGGACGTGCGCGACCAGTCCGCGGACACCGCGTCGTTCACGACCGAGCTTCTGCACCGGATGAACGACCGTTCGCCGGACGCCAATGTCCAGTTGTTGTTGTCGAACGTGCACACGCCGACGCAGTTCGCGGAGACCGCGACGACCCTGCTCGCCGCGGCCCGGATCCCGGCACGCATGGTGCACGGCTTCGAGCTTTCGGAACGGCTGCGCAACGCGGAGGCGTTGACCTGGCTCGAGGTGCACGACGGCGACCAGTGGCGTTATTACGATCCGCTCACCGGTGCGGAGAGCCTGCCCGAGCATTTTTTCATCTGGTGGCGTGGCAACGAGCCACTGGTCAATGTCGAAGGCGGCAGCAAAGTCCGGGTGGATTTCGCGGTGCAGCGCAACCAGGTCGAAGCCATCGCGATTGCCGAGGCGCATGCCTCCCGGGACGACCGCCGCATCATCGACCTGTCACTGTACGACCTGCCGATCCAGACCCAGGCCGTCTACAGCGTGCTGCTGATGATCCCGATCGGCGCGCTGGTCATGGTCTTGATGCGCAATTTCATCGGCATTGAAGCCTTCGGCACGTTCATGCCCGTGCTGATCGCGCTCGCTTTTCGCGAGACTCAGTTGGTGCGCGGCATCGCCTTGTTCACCCTGCTGGTCGCACTCGGCCTCACCATCCGCTTCCTGCTCGAGCGGCTGCGGCTTCTGCTGGTGCCGCGCCTTGCGTCCGTTCTGATCGTAGTCGTGCTGCTGATGCTCCTCATCAGCCTGCTGTCCAACAAGCTGGGCATGGAGACGGGCCTGTCCGTCGCGCTGTTCCCGATGGTCATCATCTCCATGACGATCGAGCGCATGTCCGTCATGTGGGAAGAGCGCGGCCCGGTCGACGCGCTGCGTGCCGCGTTCGGCAGCCTCGTCACGGCGGTGCTGTGCTACCTGGGCATGGGCCTCGACTGGCTGGAACACCTGATTTTCACGTTTCCCGAGATGCTGCTGCTCGTGCTGGCGCTTGCGGTTCTCGCCGGCCGGTACACCGGCTACCGCCTGCTGGAGCTGACACGCTTCAAGGTACTCGCGAGCCCGTAATGTTCGGGATCGCGAAAAGGATGCGCGCGGCCGGCGTGCTGGGACTCAACCAGCGCAACAGCGACTACATCATGCGACTTAACCCGCGCAAGTTCTATCCGCGCGTGGACGACAAGGTCCTGACCAAGGAGCTGGCACTCGCAGCAGGCATGGCGGTGCCGGACCTGTACGGCGTCATACGCCACCAGGGCGAGGTCCGCAACTTCGCGGCAATCGTCGCCGATCACGAGAGTTTCGTGATCAAACCCGCGCAGGGCAGCGGTGGCGACGGAATCACCGTCGTCACCGGACGCAGCAAACGCAAACGCGACACGTTCCGGCTGTCGAACGGCGTGTTGGTAGGCAGGGACGAACTGGAGCATCACATATCGAACATCGTCGGCGGGCAATACAGCCTGAGCGGCAATCCGGACACGGCGCTGATCGAGTACTGCGTCAAGTTCGATCCCGTGTTTGACGAAGTGAGCTATCAGGGCGTGCCCGACATACGCGTGATCGTCTATCGCGGCTACCCGGCGATGTCGATGGTCCGCCTGCCGACACGGTCGTCGGATGGCAAAGCGAACCTCCACCAGGGCGCTGTCGGTGCCGGCGTCGACATGAGCACGGGCGCGACCCTGTCCGGCGTGCACCAGAGCGAGCCCGTCGACGAACATCCCGACAATGGCGCGCTGATTGCAGGCCTGTACATTCCACAATGGGACTTCATACTCGAGGCCGCGGCACGCTGCTACGAAGTTACTGGCCTCGGATACCTGGGTGTCGACACAGTCATCGACAGGACGCTCGGCCCGCTGATCCTCGAAATGAACGCGCGCCCCGGCCTGAACATCCAGATCGCGAATTCGACCGGCCTTCTGGGCCGGCTCAGGCGAATCGACGAGATCTTCATTGCGGACGCAACTCCCGTCGAACGCGCCGCCGCCGCGAAACGGGAATTTCCGGTACGGCGTGCCGCTGCCGTCACGGAGGTATCGGGCGCCGCCGCGTCGCACCGATTTTGACTCTGGAGCAGGAATGGGATTCAAGACCCCGCTGTACGATAAGCACCTTGCCGCAAGCGCCCGGATGATCGATTTCGGCGGCTGGGACATGCCCGTCGACTATGGCTCGCAGAAAGAGGAACACCACGCGGTGCGGCGGCATGCGGGGATGTTCGACGTGTCGCACATGACGGTCATCGACCTGAGCGGCGACCGCTGCTGGGAATTCCTGCGGCATTTGCTTGCGAACGACGTCGCGCAGCTCGAGAGCCACGGCAAGGCCCTGTATTCCTGCATGCTGAATCCGGAAGGCGGCGTGATCGATGACCTGATCGTCTATCATTTCGATCCGTGGAACTTCCGCATGGTGGTGAACGCTGCGACCCGCGCCAGGGACCTCGCCTGGCTGCGCCAGCACGCGGGGCGCTACGAAGTCCGCGTCAACGAACGCAGCGAACTCGCGATGCTCGCCGTGCAAGGGCCAGCCGCCCGGACACTGGCGGCACCCATCGTCGAGGACTTGTGGCGGGCGGCAGCGCTCGAACTTGCGCCGTTCAGCGCCATGTATGCGGGCGAACTGTTCGTGGCCCGTACCGGCTACAGCGGCGAAGACGGATTCGAAATCGTGCTGCCCGCGGAGCGCGCCCAGGCGGCCTGGGACCAGCTGTTGGCGGCCGGTGTAACGCCCTGCGGTCTGGGGGCCCGCGACACCTTGCGCCTGGAAGCCGCGCTGAATCTGTACGGCAACGACATGGACGAGTCCGTTTCACCGCTGGAATGCGGCCTTGCCGGGACCGTAGCCTGGCAGCCGCCCGATCGCGATTTCATCGGACGCGCCGCGCTCGAGCGGCGACGCGGCGCCGGCGAGCTGCGGCGCTTCGTGGGCCTGTTGCTGGAAGGCAAGGGCGTGCTGCGCCGCCACCAGCGAGTCGTCGTCGACGGCAAGGGCGAGGGCGAGATCACTTCGGGCGGCTACTCGCCGACGCTCGATCGTTCGATCGCGCTCGCACGGCTGCCCGCCGGCGATTACAGCCGGGCGCGTGCGGAGATTCGCGGCAAACTGCATGACGTACGTATCGTCCCGACGCCGTTCGTGCGGCACGGAAAAATCCGGATCGACGTCGCGGGTGGCGCCGCCAAAGAGACAAGCCAGCAACGGAGACAAGACCATGAGTGAATTGCCAGGAGATCTCCTTTACAGCAGCGACCACGAGTGGCTGCGGCGCGAGGATGACGGCAGCGTGACGGTCGGCATCACGGATCACGCGCAGAATGCGCTGGGCGACCTCGTTTACGTGGAATTGCCGGAGATCGACCAGGAACTGGACGCGGAGGGCGAGATGGCCGTGGTGGAGTCCGTGAAGGCGGCTTCCGACGTGTACTCCCCGGTTTCGGGCACCGTCATCGCCGTCAATCACGCGCTCGCCGACGACCCGGAAAAGATCAATGCCGATCCGTACGGCGACGGGTGGATCGTACGCATCCGCCCCGAGGGCGACATCGACGAGGGCGATCTCCTGACGCCTGACGAATACCAGGCCGTGCTGGACGAACTCGAGGCCTGAGGCGCACGAGCTCATATGCCGTTCATTCCGCACACGGAAAAGGACACTGAGGAGATGCTGGCCGCGATCGGCGCCGCGTCGATCGAAGACCTGTTCGACGAGATACCCGCGGCGCTGCGGATTGCCTCGCTCGATGGCGTACCCGAGGCGCTCACGGAAATGCAGGTCGCGCGCCTCATGCGCGAGCGTGCGGCCCGCGACGGCACGCCGCTCTGTTTCATCGGCGCCGGTGCTTACGAACACCACATTCCCGCCGCAGTCTGGGACATCGCGACCCGCGGCGAATTCTACAGCGCCTACACGCCGTACCAGGCGGAAGCCAGCCAGGGCACGCTGCAGACGATCTACGAATTCCAAACCATGGTCACCGGGCTGACGGCGCTCGACGTCAGCAATGCGTCGTTGTACGACGGCGCGTCGGCGCTCGCCGAGGCGGCGCTGATGGCCGTGCGTGTGAACCGCAGGGCGAGCTCGCGCCGCGTCCTGCTCGCGCCGGGCGTCAATCCGGTCTATGCGCGGGTCGGCGAAGCGATTGCGGGCAGCCAGGGCCTGAGTTTCGAATGGCTAGCCCCCGACGTTCTTTCCGGCAATGCGGACTTGCGCCGGCTGCCCGCCGGGGCCGAGCCCGTCGCCGTCGTGATCCAGCAGCCGACCTTCCCGGGCACGCTCGAGGACGTCGACCGCCTCACCGACTGGGCCGCGGAACAGGGCGCGGTTTCGATCGCGGTGGTGAACCCGACGTCGCTCGCGTTGCTCAAGGCACCGGGTCACTGGGGCGGCGCGGGCGTCGACATCGCCTGCGGCGAGGGCCAGCCGCTCGGCGTGCCCCTGTCTTCCGGCGGCCCGTATTTCGGATTCCTGACCTGCAAGGAACAACACGTGCGCCAGATGCCCGGCCGGATCGTGGGCCGCACGACCGATCTGGACGGCAATCCCGGCTTCACGCTGACGCTGCAGGCCCGCGAGCAGCACATTCGACGCTCGAAAGCGACGTCGAACATCTGCACCAACCAAGGCCTGATGGTCACCGCGGCCACCATCTACATGTCCCTGCTCGGTTTCGACGGGCTGCGGCAGGTGGCGGCTGCATCGCAGCGCAACACCGCCCGGCTGGTCGCCGGGCTGTGCGGCATCGACGGCATCGAGCGCCTCTTCGACGGCCCGTACTTCCACGAGGTCGCGCTGCGTCTCGACCGGCCGGCAGGCCCGGTGCTCGAGGCTCTTGCCACGCGAAACATACTCGGCGGACTGGATCTCGGCGAGTGGCGGCCCGAGTTCGGCAACGCGCTCCTGGTGTGCGCGACCGAAACCAAGTCCGACGACGACATCGACGCCTACGTCGAAGCGATGCGCGCCGTGTTCGCCGCCGGGGCCGCGCGGTCCGCGCGAGGCTGAGGGGGCGATGGGCGACATCACCTACGAGAACACGCGTTACCGTACCCATGGCGCGCTGCCGGTCGTCGGCAGCCGCGCCCCGGACATCAAGCTCGTGAACTCGCGTCTGCAGGACGTATCGCTCGCCAACTGGATGAACATGCGCAAGATCATGAACATCTTCGTCAGCGTCGATATTAGTGCGTGCGCGAAGTCGGTGACCGAGTTCGAGCGCTATGGCGCGGGGTACGACGATCTCGCCATGTTCATGGTGTCCTACGACCTGCCTTTCGCACATGCGCGCTTCCAGTCGGAGCACGGTCTCGAGAAAGTCATCGGGCTGTCCGCGATCCGGCACGCCGGCTTCGGCAAGAACTACGGCGTGCAAATCATGAATGGGCCGCTGGCCGGCATGTTCGCGTGCGCCGTGGTGGTGATCGACGAGAACAATACGATCGTGCACACGGAGCAGTTGGACGACATCGCCACCGAGCCGAACTACGCCGCCGCGTTTCGCGCGCTGGGCATCGACATCGACAGGTAGAACATGAACAGGACGCCGGACAAACTGATCTTCGAGAAATCGCGTGCAGGACGCCGGGCGTTCGCACAGGCGCCAGCCGGCGAACTCGGCGCAGACATTCCCGCAGCACTGCTCCGCAAGGATCGCCCGCGGCTGCCCGAGGCATCGGAATTGCAGACAGTGCGTCACTTCACGCGCCTGTCGCAGAAGAATTTTTCGATCGACACGCAG
This sequence comes from uncultured Pseudomonadota bacterium, assembly GCA_963770585.1. GTDB lineage: Bacteria > Pseudomonadota > Gammaproteobacteria > Steroidobacterales > Woeseiaceae > UBA1847. Next base: position 387,271 of record CAVYQH010000002.1, read on the forward strand.
TTCTATCCGCTGGGTTCCTGCACGATGAAATACAACCCGCGTGCCTGCAATCAGCTCGCTTTGCTGCCCGGTTTCGCCGGCCGCCATCCGCTGGGGCCCGTCAGTCATGGCCAGGGCTTCCTGGCGTGCATGTACGAATTGCAGGAAATGCTGAAGGCGGTCACCGGCATGCAAGCCGTGTCGCTGACCCCCATGGCCGGTGCACAGGGTGAGCTGGCCGGGGTGGCGATGATCCGCGCCTATCATGATGCGCGCGGCGATCACGAGCGCCGGGAGATCATCGTTCCGGACGCGGCCCACGGCACGAATCCGGCCACGGCCACGATGTGCGGCTGCGTCGTGCGCGAAATACCGACCGGTCGCGACGGCGACGTCGACATCGACGCGCTCAAGGCGGTCCTCGGTCCGCGGACCGCGGGCATCATGTTGACGAACCCGTCGACCCTGGGCGTGTTCGAGCGGCGCATCGCGGAGCTTGCCAAGCTCGTGCACGATGCCGGCGGGCTGCTCTATTACGACGGCGCCAACCTCAACGCGATCCTCGGCAAGGTCCGGCCGGGGGACATGGGCTTCGACGTCATACACATGAACCTGCACAAGACCTTCTCCACGCCGCATGGCGGGGGCGGGCCCGGATCCGGCGCGGTCGGGGTCAATCGCCGCCTGATGCCGTTCCTGCCGATACCGATCGTGGGCGCGGACGCGGGCATCGAGCAGCTCACCTACCGCTGGCTGGCGGAAGAGGATGTGCCGCAGAGCATCGGGCGTTTGTCCGGGTTCATGGGCAATGCGGGCGTGCTCCTGCGCGCCTATGTATACATGCGCATGGTCGGACGGGATGGAATGCGACGCATCGCCGAATACGCGACGCTTAATGCGAACTACCTGGCTGCCAGGCTGGCGGACGCAGGCTTCGAACTCGCTTTTCCAGGCCGGCGCGCCAGTCACGAATTCATCGTGACCCTGCGCAAGGATGCGCGCAGCCACGATCTCACGGCGATGGACGTGGCGAAGGCACTGCTCGATCGCAATTACCACGCGCCCACGACCTATTTCCCGCTGCTAGTTCCCGAGTGCCTGCTGATCGAACCGACCGAGACCGAGAGCAAGGAGACGCTGGACGGCTTCGTGGAGGCACTCATCGCCATCGTGAACGATGCGCGGCGCAACGGCGTAACCTACAAGGACGCGCCGTACACGATGCCCGTGCGCCGGCTCGACGACGTTAAGGCCGCGCGGCAGCTGGACGTGCGTTACCGTGCCGACTGAGCCGTGCCTGACGGCAATCTGCAAAACCGGGAACCGCGTCGCGCGACGCGAGTCTCAGTCAGACTACACTCGTCCGGACCCTGGTCATCCGGATCCTTGAGCGCTACGGGATATTCATGCCGCTGAGCCGCCTGCACGTCCTCGTCCTATGTTTGCTCGTGTCCGCCGAATCGCCCGCCGCCGAAGACGGCGCCTGGACGAGGACGCTCGACCGGATCGCGTCGGGCGTGGTGTCGATACGAGTGGACAGCACCCGAGCCTTCGACACGGAGTGGAACTCGTCCAGCCAGGCGACCGGCTTCGTCGTGGATGCGGAACGCGGCCTGATTCTCACCAATCGTCACGTGGTGACGCCGGGGCCGGTCGTCGCCGAAGCGATCTTCCGGAACAACGAAGAAGTGCGGCTGACGCCTGTGTATCGCGACCCGGTGCACGATTTCGGCTTTTTTCGCTACGACCCCGCGGAGCTCCGCTACATCGAACCGACGGAGTTGCCGCTCGTGCCGGACGGCGCCGCGATCGGCCGAGAGATTCGCGTCGTAGGCAACGATGCCGGCGAACAGCTCTCGATCCTGGCTGGCACGATCGCACGCCTGGACCGCAAAGCTCCCGACTACGGGCACGGCAACTACAACGACTTCAACACTTTCTACTACCAGGCTGCGTCGGGCACCTCGGGCGGATCCTCCGGGTCGCCGGTGATCAACGTCGACGGTGAAGTGGTCGCGCTGAATGCAGGGGCGAACAGCGCCGCCGCGAGCAGTTTCTTCCTGCCGCTGGACCGGATCGACCGCGTCCTCGGCCTGTTGCAGGCAGGGCAGCCCGTGTCGCGCGGCTCGCTGCAGACCATGTTCGACTACAAGCCCTTCGACGAACTCGAACGGCTCGGCCTGACCGAGGCCAGCGAGCACGCAGTTCGCACGGCATTTCCGAAGCAAACGGGCATGCTGACGGTGCAGCAGGTGATCCCGAAGTCGCCGGCCGACGGCAAGCTCGAGCCCGGCGACATCGTGATCCGGGTGAACGGCGAGCTGGTGACGGAATTCGTTCCCCTGGCGGTGATTCTCGACGAGCACGTGGGGGGAACCGTCGAACTCGAGCTCGAACGCGGCGGAAAGCCGGTGGTGCAGGCCCTGACCGTGTCGGACCTGCACCGCATCACGCCGTTCGAGTACATCGAGGTCGGCGACGCGAATGTCAACAACCTGTCCTACCAGCAGGCGCGACATTACAACCTGCCGATCGAAGGGGTTTATGTCGCCAATCCCGGCTACCTGATGTCCAAAGCCGCGGTGCCGAGAGGTGCGGTCATCACGCGCTTCGGCACGGCGGAGATTCGCGGGCTCGACGATTTCGAGAAGGCGCTCGACGGTCTCGCGGACGGTTCCCGGGCCCAACTCCACTACGTCACGATGGACAACCCGCAGAATACCGTCGTGCTGCCCTTCGAAATGGACCGGGTCTGGTTCCCTGTGCACCGTTGCCAACGGGACGACGAGACCGGCCTCTGGCCATGCCGGAGTCTCGGTCCGGGCCCGGCGCCGAGTCCGCCGGTCACCGGCAGCACGCGTTTTGCCGAGTACGAGGATCCGCGCGTCAACGCGATCGCGCCCTCGCTGGTGGTCGTGACGTTCGACCTGCCATATCCCCTCTCCGGGGTTGCGGAACGGCATTACTACGGGACCGGCATCGTCGTGGACACGGAGCAGGGCCTGGTCGTGGTCGATCGCAATACCGTGCCGATTGCCATCGGCGACGTGACAATCACGTTCGCCGGATCACTCGAAGTGAAGGCCAAGATCGAACAAGTTCATCCGCTGCACAATCTCGCGATAGTGTCCTACGACCCTGCGACGATCGGCGATACGCCGGTGCGCGCGGCGACGTTTGCGGAGACGCCGCTGCAGGCAGGGAAGCAGGTGTGGGTGGTCGGCATCAAGGCGGATCACCAGCTGGTGCACCAGCAGAGCATTGTGGCTTCCGTCGACCCGCTGATCCTGCCCCTGTCTCGCACTCTGCGCTTTCGTGATTCGAACATCGAGGTCGTGAGCCTGGTCAACGGTCCGCAGGAGTTCGATGGCGTGATCGTCGACGAGCGCGGCCGCGTTGCATCGACCTGGTCGAGTTTCGACATGTCATCGGGCGGGGAGGCCTCGCAGGTCAACCGCGGGATTCCGGGCGAGATCGTCACGGATTTCGTGGAAACGATGCGCAGCGGGAAACCCTTCTATTCGCTGGAGACGGACCTCACCTATGCGCCTCTGTTCGCGGCCCGCAATCTGGGTGTCAGCGAAGACTGGCTCACGCGGCTGGAGCAGGACAATCCATTGCGCCGGCGCGCATTGGTCGTGACGCGCCTGGTTGCGGGGTCGCCGGCGGCCAACGTCCTGCGCAACGGCGACATCCTGCTGTCGGTCGACGGGACCGTCGTGACCTCATTCAGTGCGCTCGAGGACCTGACGCAGAAGCCTGCTGTGACTGTCGCCGTCTGGCGCGACGGCAAAGAGCTGGAAATCCCCGTCGCGACGGCTTCTTTGTCCGGCCGCGACATCGATCATGCCGTGTCCTGGGCGGGCGCCCTGCTGCAGGATCCGCATCGGCCGATGGCCGCGCAGCGGGGTATTCCGCCATTCGGCGTGTACGTCGCGTATTTCAGTTACGGATCGCCTGCAACGAGATATGGACTCTGGGCCGGGCGCCGCATCGTGCAGGTCGACGAAACGGCGACCCCGGACCTAGAGACCTTCATCGCGGCCGTTGCCGGCCGCAAGGACCAGGCACCCGTGCGGCTGACGACGGTCACATGGAACGGGGCGGTGGAGGTCATCACGCTGAAACTCGACAATCACTACTGGCCTGCTTACGAGATTCGCCGGACCGCCGAAAACGGCTGGGTGCGAACGACGATCGATGGCTGAACCAATGCGCAATGCATGGCTTCGTTCGTTCGGCATGCTGCTCGGGATCCTGTTGGCGGCGGGACCACTGTGGGCGCAGTCGCTGTACAAGTACCGTAGCGCGGACGGCGAATGGGTCTATGCCGACCGCCCGCCGGGCGACGGTACCGTCGACGAAGTGCGGACGCTCCGCGCCAGCGCCGCCGAACGAATCGAAGTGAGCTCGGAATCGAGCGGCGCGGGCATCCGGCTCATCGCGAGGAATCCCTTGCACGTACCCGTGGAACTCGAGCTGCGGTTCACCGAGCTCGAAGGTTTCGAGTACCCCCATCCGGATCAGGTGCTCAAGTGGCTCCTTGCGCCGCAAAGCCGCCTCGACCTGCTGGAACTCGCAAAGCTTGGAGATGGAGCGGTGCCGGTGGCGCGCTACCGGTTCGACTATCGTTACGGCGAGCCAGGCGCACAGCATCAACCGAGCCGGCCGTACCGCGTACCCGTGGCGATCTCGAATGAGTTCACGGTGACGCAGGCGTTTCCGGATGTCGTGACGCATACGACGGAAGATTCGCGTCATGCCGTCGACATCGCGATGCCGATCGGCACGGACGTCTTCGCGGCCCGCGAAGGCATCGTATTCGACGTCAGCGCCGACAACTTCCGCAGCGGTCTCGATCCCGGGCGGGACGGACCGGCGGCCAATGTCGTGCAGGTACTCCACGACGACGGCACTTATGCCGTGTATGCACATCTCAACTGGAATTCGATCCGCGTACGTCCCGGCGATCGCGTCGTGCGCGGGCAGTACATCGCGGATTCCGGCAACACCGGCTTTTCCAGCGGGCCCCACCTGCATTTCGTCGTGCTGCGCAACGCCGGCATGGAGACGGTATCCGTGCCCGTGGCCTTCGAAGGCCCGGATCATTCTGACGTCGTGCCGGCCACCGGCGGGCCGCTGATCGCCTACTGAGCCAGCGCGTCGATGATGCGGTTCAGCGTCGGGCTGGGCCGCATGGCGGCGGATGCCCGCTGATCGTCAGGGTTGTAGTAACCGCCGATATCCACGGGTTTCCCCTGGGCCAGAGCCAGCTCGCCCAGGATCACCGACTCGTGTTTTGCGAGCGCTTTTGCCGCAGTCCGGAAACTTCGGGCCAGTGCCGGGTCGTCGCCATTCTCCGCCACGGCCTCGGCCCAGTAGCGCGCGAGCCAGTAGTGGCTGCCGCGATTGTCCAGTTCGCCAACGGTGCGCGAGGGAGACTTGTCGCCTTCCAGCAGCCGGCCGTTGGCGCGGTCGAGCGCGGCGGCAAGTACGCGCGCCCGGCCGTTGTCAGTCTTCCGGGCCAGGTCCTCGATCGACACCGCCAGCGCCAGGAACTCGCCGAGCGAATCCCAGCGCAAGTGGCCTTCTTCGAGAAACTGCTGCACGTGCTTCGGTGCGGAGCCGCCGGCACCCGTCTCGTACAGGCCGCCGCCGTTTAAGAGCGGCACGATCGAGAGCATCTTGGCGCTCGTGCCGAGCTCGAGTATCGGAAACAGGTCCGTCAAATAGTCGCGCAACACGTTGCCGGTGACGGAAATCGTGTCCTTGCCGTCGCGCACGCGTTCCAGCGTCAGTCGCATCGCGTCCACGGGCGACATGACCCGAATGTCCAGCCCGTCGGTGTTGTGTTCCGGGAGACAGGTCTCGACTTTGGCAATCAGGTTCCGGTCGTGCGCGCGCTGCTCGTCCAGCCAGAAAATCGCCGTTGCGCCGGTCAGGCGCGCGCGCTCCACGGCCAACTTCACCCAATCTCGAACCGGGATGTCGCGGGTCTGGCACATCCGCCAGATGTCGCCGGCCGCGACCGTGTGCTGCATGATCGTGGCGCCGGCATCGTTCAGCACCCGCACCGCACCATCGGCGGCGATCTCGAAGGTCTTGTCGTGCGAACCGTACTCCTCGGCTTTCTGCGCCATCAGGCCGACATTGGACACGTTGCCCATCGTCACTACGTCGAATGCGCCGTGCTCCTTGCAGAAACGAAGGATCTCGGCATAGATACCGGCGTAGCAGCGATCCGGAATCATCGCATTGATGTCGCGCAGCTTGCCGTCCGTTCCCCACATCTTGCCCGACGCTCGGATTGCCGCCGGCATGGACGCGTCGATGATCACGTTGCTCGGGACGTGCAGGTTGGTGATGCCCTTGCCGGAGTCCACCATCGCGAGTGCCGGGCCGCGCGCATAGACGGCTTCGATGGCGTTCTCGATCTCCTTTTGCTCGGCGTCCGGGAGATCCTGGATCTTCTCGTAGACGTCTCCGATCCCGTTGTCCGGATCGATACCGAGTTCCCGGAAGCGCTCAGCATAGCGATCGAAGACGTCACGATAGTAGACTGTCACCGCGTGGCCGAACATGATGGGGTCCGAAACTTTCATCATGGTGGCCTTGAGATGCAGCGACAGCAGCACGCCCTCTGCGCGAGCGGCATCGACCTCGGCCGTGAAAAACTCGCGCAACGAAGCCGTGCTCATGCGCGCCGCGTCGACGACCTCGCCGGCCAGCACCGGAACTGCCTCCTTGAGCACGGAGATCTCACCCGCCGCGCCCACGTGCTCGACCTTGAGCTTGCCCGCGGCACGCATGACGACGGACTGCTCGCTGCCGAAGAAGTCATTCGCCCGCATGTTTGAAACGCGGGACTTCGAATCGGGCGACCACGCGCCCATGGAGTGCGGATTGTTCCGCGCATACTGTTTGACGGCCGCGGCGACGCGCCGGTCGGAATTCCCCTCGCGCAACACGGGGTTGACCGCGCTGCCCAGCACCCTGCCGTAACGGGCCCGGGTCTCGCGTTCCGCGTCGCTCGTGGCCTCCTCCGGATAATCCGGTATGTCGTAGCCTTGTGACTGCAGCTCCCGGATTGCAGCCGTGAGTTGTGGCACCGACGCACTGATGTTCGGCAGCTTGATGATGTTCGCTTCCGGCGTTTTGGCAATCTCGCCGAGTTCAGCGAGTGCGTCGCCCACCCGTTGTCCAGCCGTCAGCCGCTCCGGAAAAGCGGCGAGGATTCGGCCGGCGAGCGAGATGTCGCGTGTCTGCAGGTCGATACCTGCAGCGTGCGCGAACGCCTGCACGATCGGCAGCAGCGAGTAGGTCGCGAGTGCGGGCGCCTCGTCGGTCTTGGTGTAGATGATGGTATTGCTCATCGAGTTCCTTGTACGGAATGTCGGATTTGGACTGCAGCAGGACGCGGCATTATACGGCAAGCCATTGTGTTTCTTGATCACATACCAGCCGGTCAGTTACGACCCCGGCATGAGGCGGACCGCAGATCGGGGAACTTTTCGCGTGTGCGCCTAACCAATCCTTACGCGGGCCGTGCTCCAGGGTGCATTCATTCGTGCCAAGGCGAGGGGGTGCGGCCGTCGCAGCGGACAGCATCGATCATTTTTTCGAGCGTTACATCAAACAGCTAACGGGAAGAAAGTTGCATGAGCTACGTCGACGGATTCTTGGCCGCGGTGCCCGAGAAAAACAAGGAAGCCTACCGGACGATGGCCGAGAAAGCCGCGGTGGTCTTCAGAAAACACGGTGCGCTGCAGGTCGTGGAATGCTGGGGTGACGACGTCCCGCACGGCAAGTTGACGTCGTTGCCGATGGCGGTCAGGTGCAAGGACGACGAGGTGGTCGTCTTCTCGTGGATCCTGTGGCCGTCCCGCGAGGCGCGCGATGCCGGCATGCAGAAAGTGACGAACGACCCCGAAACGCCGTGGGACCCGAAGGTCGCTCACTTCGATGCGAAGCGCATGATCTATGGCGGTTTCCGGACAATAGTCGATGTCTAGGTGGCGATGCCGGGCTTGAAGACCATCAGCACGAAGATAACGAGTACAGCGCCGAATGCGCACACACCGAGCGCGGTCCAGAGCCGCATCAGATGATCCCAGTCATGGTGCTGCGCCCCGGCGGCGGCGAGATCACGCACCCGGATCTGGATGCGAACGACCGGCAGCCAGCACAAGCCGACGAAAACGTACAGGCCAATGACGCTCAGGAACCAGGCCGATTGCCAGCGGATGCCGAGTTGTCCAACGAGCCAGACCCCGGTCAGGAGCTGGATAATCACGGCCGGGGTGGTGAACAGCCAGTCCGCGATGACGACGCTGCGAGCCGTCGCATGCAAGATCTCGACGTTGCCCGCACGCCATGCACGGAACATGAAGAAGGCACTGCCGAGACCGGTTCCGAAGAGCAAAGTGGCGCTCAGGATATGGAGGAGCTTGACTGCGCTGTAGGCCGTCATGGCGCGCAATGATCGTCGATGGACCACGTGATGTCGAACTCGCTGAGCTCGGCGGAGAATTCCTCGAGACTCATCAGGCCCAGACAGGGCAGGGCGCCACGGCGTGGCAATTCATTGCGCAGGAGCCTGCGCGCCAGCACGAGCGCAGGAGTGCAGGGAATTTCGGGACCGTGATTGCGTCGCGCTGTGAGCTGGAAAACGACACGGCGCGGCCGGCCATCGAAGCCGGTTCCGTCGATCGCGACACTCATTCCGCCGTCCTCCGAGCCCAGCTGCTCGAGCAGCCACGCGGCGCGCTGCAGTGTTGGTGCGAATCGCCGCCAGTCGCGTACCAGTCTGGCGCGGCGGAGCGCCGCCATCAGCCACAGCGTGACGTGTTCCCAAGGCGCTTCGAGCGCCGCATGGAAAGTCGCCGTTTCCAGATCCGGAAATGCGTCGGGAAAGAGCGCGAGGTCGGGAACGTCGCAGGCCGCGGCGAGTCGGCGGCCCAAGGCCGGGAACCGCCGTACACACAGATCCTGCCAACCGTACCTTGACCGCCAGCGGCCATCCTCCATTACCTGGAACGGCCGTCCACAATAACTGAGCACCGCCGCAACCGTGCCAGCGCCGCGCGGCGTCCTGTGTGCGGGTGCAATGCAGGTTGCAATTGCGCGTATCGACGCGAATCGCCCACGGCAATGCTCCAGCACCGCGCTCGACACGCCGGGCAAGGTGCTTGCGCCGGACACGAGTAACACGTTGCGTGCAATCGCGGCTTCGTCGAGCTCGGAGAAGTTCGACACGAATTCGCGTCCGTCCGCGAGGTCGAGGTAATGAGAGCCCGTCTCGAGGCAGGCGCGAGCGACCGAGGGCTCGCGACCCTGGTACGGGCCGGCGGTGTGCAGGACGATATCCGGTGCGAAGCGCCCGAGGTCATGCGCCAGCCACGCGCTGTCCTGGTCGATGACCGCCGGGACAATGTCCGCGGCAGGCTTGGCCCCGGACAACGATTCGGCCAGCGCCAGGAGTCGAGTCTCGCTGCGGCCGGCGATGACGAGTCGCAGCCCGGCCTCGCAGAGCAGGCGGCGACAAATCCGTGAGCCGAAATGCCCTGTGGCCCCCAGGACGACCACGGTCTTGCCTGCTCTCATGCGCTATGCGTGTCGGACGGCACCTATTCGTGCGCGATGGGTCCGTCGGAGAACAAATACTCCCGCAGTTCGGCGTCGAACTTGGCGTTCCGGCGGCGTATCCATTCGAGGACCATGGCGGCGTGTTCGATTTCTTCGTTCATATTGTGCCGAAGGATCGCCTTTAGTTCCGCGTCCTTGCAGACGTCGACCCTTTGTCCGTACCAGTCCGCGGCTTCTAGTTCCTCCATCAGCGAGACGATGGCGCGATGCATGTCGCGTACTTCATCGGAAAGTTCTTCGACGGGTTCGTGATAGCCTTCGCTCGCCATGGCTTGTTCTCCTCGCAGCGGGCACCTGCGCCTGCTTCCGAACGGCAAAAAAAGAGGGCAAGACTGAAGTGTCTTGCCCTCGGTGTTTGGAGTCAAACTGTCGCGGCGCTTGTCGCCGAGATCAGCGGGAATCCGTTCGTCGGCCGCCGTTTAAAGAGGAACGATGTTCTCGGCCTGCGGGCCCTTCTTGCCCTGCGTGATCGTGAACTCGACCTTCTGGCCTTCGGTCAGCGTGCGGAAGCCGCCGCCCTGGATTGCGCTGAAGTGCGCGAATACATCCGGGCCGGATTCCTGAGCGATGAAACCGAAGCCCTTGGCTTCATTGAACCACTTTACGGTGCCTGTAACTGTAGCCATTTCTATACCTGTTGAATCAATTGACTAAAAAATATCCCACGAAGGGGACGGTTGTGCTGGAAGTATTGCGTTAACTTATGAAACAGACAGGATGTGCTACGAATAGAAACATCTGAACGGATTACATAAATTGCCCGCTAACTCTCAGGCGAAACGAAGTATATACAGGCCGGGCAGCCCGTGCGAGTTGAAAAATATCTTATTTTCCGGTCATTTGGGCGGCCAATCCCTCCCAGCTGGTGACCGGCAGGCCGCATTCCGTGCCGCTGCAGCGATAGGCGAGGGCCGTTCCCGGCCGGGCTTTGCGCTCGGCGAGGGCTCCTGGCAGCTGCTTTTCGTCCGCCGGAATCGCCAGCACCAGGCGGCTCGGCGCGTACATCTGCGCGGCCGAGCGCTGCCAGCGGGCGATCTCCGCCACCGGGCCGCGCAGGATTACGATTTCGGGAGGATGCAGGTGCTCCTCGAGCGCATCGAGCAGCGTCATATGGGCGTGCGGATATTCGACGAGCGCTGGCCATGCGAATTGGAGCGCGCGCGCCGCGGCGTCGAGGTAACGGCGTTCGCCGAGCAGGAAGCCGAGACGCTGCAGGGCGAAAGCCGCGATCCCATTGCCGGAGGGCAGCGCCTCGTCGGCGACTGGCTTGGGCCGGTGCATCAGCGATTCGGCGTCATTCGCCGTGAACCAGAAGCCGCCCCGTTCGGCATCCTCGAAGTGTTCGAGCAGCAGGTCGGCGATACGGATCGCGAAGGCCAGCCGCTCCGCCGACCAGCTCGCCTGCAGCAGCTCCAGGAGAGCGTCGAGCAGGAACGCGTGATCGTCGAGGTAGGCCGGATAACGTGCGCGACCGTCCTTGTACACCGATAACAGGCGGCCGTCGCGGTACAGCTTCGCGTGCACGAAATCGGCGGCGCCCGCGGCAAGGTCGATCAGCGCTTCATCGCCGAGCGCGCGCCCGGCAATCGCGAAGCCCCGAATCGCCAACGCATTCCATCCGGCGATTTGCTTGTCGTCGCGCGCCGGCGGCACGCGCCGCGCCCGCGCGGCGAACAGCTTGTCCGCTGCGGCGGCAATGTCCGCTTCGATTGCGCTTTCTGGGCGTCGCTGGTTGACGGCAATTTCGCTGATCGTACGCCGCACCGCGAGATGCCAGTGGTCCTCGAAATTCGGCGGCCCGTCGAGACCGTAGCGGGCCGAGAACGCGGCGAATTCCGCAGGTTCGACGAGTGCGCGCACTTCGTCCGGCGTCCAGACGTAGTAGCGTCCTTCCTCGCCTTCCGAATCCGCGTCGCGAGTCGCATAGAAGCCGCCATCGGGCGAACGCATGTCGGTCGCCAGCCAGCCCGCCGTCTCCTTCGCGATGCGGGCAAAACGCTCGTCGCCGGTGGCGAGAAAAGCCTGTCCGTACAGAGCCAGCAGCGGACCGTTGTCGTACAGCATCTTTTCGAAATGCGGGATCTGCCAGTAGCGGTCCACCGAGTATCGGCAGAACCCGCCGCCCAAGTGATCGTAGATGCCGCCGTCTGCCATCCGCGCGAGCGTGAGCGTCGCCATGAACAACGCATCGATGTCCGGGTCGTTCCCGTGTGCCGTGCCGCGCCAGTACCGCAGCAGGCGCTGGATGTTGGTCGGGTGTGGAAACTTGGGCGCCTCGCCGAAGCCGCCGGCTTGCCGGTCGAAGACCTGGCCGAGCGTCTCGCGGGCGGCGGCGAGCGGTGTGTCACTTAAGTTCGCTTCGCCGGCACGCGGCGTGTTGTCGAGCCGCCCCAGGAATTCCACGAGCTTGCCGCCCTGCGCGCGCACCTCGTCGCGCCGGTCCCGGTAGTAGGCCGCGACACGTTCGAGCAGGTCGGCGAACGCCGGCAGCCCGTAGCGCGAATCCTTCGGGAAGTAGGTGCCGCCGAAGTAGGGACGCCGCGTCTCCGGGTCGAGAAACATCGTCAGGGGCCAGCCGCCGCCGCGTTGTGTCAGGAGCTGGTGCGCGACCTGGTAGACCCTGTCGACGTCCGGCCGTTCCTCGCGGTCGACCTTGATGTTCACGAACAGGGCATTCATCACGTTCGCCGTCTCCGCATCCTCGAAGGATTCGTGCGCCATGACGTGGCACCAGTGACAGGCCGAATAACCGATCGACAGTAATACGGGCCGGTCCGTTTCCCGTGCGCGCCGGAACGCGGCATCCGACCAGGGCAGCCAGTCGACGGGATTGTCCGCATGCTGCAACAGGTAGGGACTCGATTCGCTGGCGAGCGCGTTCGGCATCTTTTTTTGGCTTCGGATCCGGACCCGGCACTATAGCGCATCGGCTGACCCGGTCCGCGATGGTAGACTGGGCGAAGCACGCTCTTCCCGGACTCACATGATCGATTACCCGACTTTCGATCCGGTCATTTTCTCGATCGGACCCCTCGCGATTCGCTGGTATGGCCTGATGTACGTCCTCGGCTTCGCCGGTGGCTGGTGGCTCGCACGGCGTCGTTGCACGCGGCCCGATTCACCGGTGAAGCCGGAACAGGTCGACGACCTGGCGTTCTACGCGATGCTCGGCGTGATCCTCGGCGGCCGCATCGGGTATACGCTGATCTATGGCTGGGACCGGATCGCCGCGGACCCGCTGTACATCTTCCGGATCTGGGAAGGCGGCATGTCTTTCCACGGCGGCCTGGCGGGCGTCATGCTCGCGATGTGGCTGTACGGCCGCAAGCTCGGCAAGACGATGCTGCAGTTGACCGACTTCGTGATGCCCTTCGTCCCGATCGGCCTCGGCCTCGGCCGCATCGGCAATTTCATCAATGGTGAGCTGTGGGGCAAGCCCACGGACGTACCCTGGGGATTCCGGGTCGACGGCCAGCTCCTGCACCCGACCCAGCTCTACGAAGCGCTGCTCGAAGGCGTCGTGCTGTTCACAATCCTGTACCTCTACTCGGCAAAGCCACGGCCCTATCGCGCGGTGTCGGGAATGTTCCTCCTCTGCTACGGGCTGTTTCGCTTCTGGGTGGAGTTCTACCGGGTGCCGGACGCCCACATGGGCGACGGTGGTTACCTGGCCTGGGGCTGGCTCACCACCGGCCACGCGCTCACCGCGCCCATGATCCTTGCGGGTGTCATCCTGTTGTTCCTGGCCTATCGGCGTCCAGAGGAGGCGTACGCCTGACGTGCGGCAATACCTCGACCTGATGCGCCGCGTCCGGGCACACGGCGACCGCAAGGAAGACCGTACCGGCACCGGCACGCTCAGCGTGTTCGGACACCAGATGCGCTTCGATCTCGGCAAGGGCTTCCCGCTCGTGACTACGAAGAAACTGCACCTGAAGTCCATCATTCACGAACTGCTGTGGTTTCTCTCCGGCGACAGCAATATCGCCTACCTGCGCGACAACGGCGTGCGCATCTGGGACGAGTGGGCCGATGACAATGGCGAACTCGGACCCGTGTATGGCGTGCAGTGGCGCAGCTGGCCTGCGCCGGACGGCCGCAGCCACGACCAGATCGCTAACGTGATGCGGCAACTGCGTGAGACGCCGGATTCGCGCCGCATCCTGGTCAGCGCCTGGAACGTGGCGGCGATCGACGAAATGGCGCTGCCGCCTTGTCACACGCTGTTCCAGTTCTACGTGGCGGACGGCAAGCTGTCCTGCCAGCTCTACCAGCGCAGCGCGGACATTTTTCTCGGTGTTCCCTTCAATATCGCGTCCTACGCACTGCTCACGCACATGTTCGCGCAGCAGGCGGACTTGGGTCTCGGCGAATTCATCTGGACCGGCGGCGATTGCCACCTGTATCTCAATCATCTCGAGCAGGCCGACGAACAGCTCGGACGCGAGCCCCTGCCGCTGCCGAGGCTCGCGATTCGCCGCCGGCCGGATTCGATCTTCGAGTACCGCTTCGAGGATTTCGAGATCCTGAACTACCAGTCGCATCCGCACATCGCGGCCCGCGTCGCGGTGTGATGCCGTGCACATCAGTTTGATCGCCGCGGTTGCGGCGAACGGTGCCATCGGGGTGGACGGCGGGCTGCCCTGGCACCTGCCCGACGACTTTCGCTGGTTCAAGGCACAGACGCTCGGCAAGCCGGTGATCATGGGGCGCAAGACCTGGGAATCGCTTGCCCGTGCGCTGCCGGGGCGGCAAAACATCGTCATCACGCGCCGCGCCAAATTCGAGGCAAGAGGCGCAACCGTGGTCGCTTCGCCCGAAGCGGCGCTCGCTGCCGCGGGCGCTGCGGAGGAGGTGATGGTGATCGGCGGCGGCGAAATTTTTCGACATTTCCTGCCCCGCGCATCCCGCATCTACCTCACGCGCGTCGACGCCGTTGTCGCCGGCGATGCGTTATTTCCGGCGCTGGATCAAGGCGATTGGGCGCTCGTTTCTCGCGAATCGCACGCGACCGATGAGCGACACGCGCACGCTTTCGAATTCCAGGTTTATGAAAGGGCCAAGAACTGAAAATGCACCGGTGGGATCGTGACTGCGTTGCTGTAGATGGCAGCCGCACTGGGTATATGATCACGACCGACTCGTATGGCCCTATCCGGTCATTCGGCATTTTGACCCAACGTGCGTAAACACCGGGGGAAATCTGTGTCTAGAGCAGCGAAGGCCCCAAGGATCATGTTTCTCGTCTCGCTAACTTGTGCTTTTCTCAGCGTCCCCGTCAAAAGCCAGTTTGCTGAGGGAACATCTGTTCCGGAACCAACCCAACTGCAGGCCGTTGCTTCAGCAGACGATTCGATACTTGTTAGGCAGGAAGTGCTCGGCGAGATCGAGACCACCGACGCACGCGCTAGTGTCTCGGCGATTGAGATAGAAACTCCCGGTGGAGAGAAGGAGCGTGGTGTGAAGATATCGCTCGAAAACTCAATCTCAACGGACCGAATTTACGTTACGGACAACCAGGTTACTAATCTCCGGGAGGAGCTTAAGGAACTGGATTTCGCGAGCCAATTCGATGGTGAATGCCAGGCCAAGCATCGCTGCATCTACGGAATTGCGAGGTGCAGGCCCTCGCAAACGGTAAGCCAAGCCTATTGTCCGAGTCGCTACTCGACCCCGAAATCCGAGAAAGGGTTAATTCTGTCCACTCCGCGTTACTCGTTCCTGTTTCCATCTGTTGAAACTGGGCAACTCGATACCCTGCTTAGCGAAGCCGCGCAGGTGTTGGATTGAGTATTGGGCGGCCAGTGTCGTCCGTTCCGAGATTGTGGCCAGGAACTTGCGACTCAAGTTGGAATATCCATAGAGGTGCGGGGGACTGGCTTGATGTGGGCGAACATGCTGCGTGCGTTCCAGGTTGGGAAGGCTCTTATCAGCGCGGGGGTTCCGTTGAGTTGGATGCGGTTCTCGCGGATGGCTTGCGCCCACGTGATCTGGCCGGCGTGCCATTTGACGAAGGCTTCGGCTTCCGCCGTGATGAAGAGGTCTTCGTCGAGGCCTGGGTACGTCTTGCAGATTTCGGTGTCTCCGAGCTCGATGAGCAGCCAATAGCGCTCACGGCGCGGGCGGCCGGTGAAGTCGAAGCGAATGACGACGCGTCGATCCGGGAGCCGGTCTTGGCGAAGAGCGTTGCACATCGACCACAGAGCCACAAAGGGGTCGAGGTTCTCGGGGGCGATCTCGAGCCAACGCGCACCCCACTCGCCGAGCGACTGGCAGACCCCGAAGAGGTCGTGGCCCGCGGACGTGAGCTTGTAGTTGTGCCCGCGCCCGTCGGGCTTGGGTGCCGACTCGACGACACCGAGCCGTTCGAGCTGCTTCAGCCGCTTTGAGAGCAGAGTGCGGGAGAGTCCGGGCGCGCCCTCGAGAATCTCACTGTATCTGTCGCAGCCAAGGTACAGATTTCGGATGATCAGAGGTGTCCAGCGCTCGGCGAAGATCTCAGCGCCACGGGCGATGGGGCAGTATTGGCCGTACGTCCTCACGACGTCAGTATTGCGCGCCCGCCTTTGGTAGTGAAGTCCAGTTTTTAGACTTTACGGTCGCGGTTGGCAGTGGTGCGATGTGGCCATCAAGGCAGGAGGACACGATGATGATACCGACGACCGCGCAAGTCCGCCGCGAGGGCAAGAAGCCATCCGTCGTGGGGATCGACGGCTTCCGAGGGCGCATGATCAGTGCCAGCCACCCCGACTACGATAGCGCCCGTGCTGTGTGGAACGGCGCCATAGACCGGCGCCCGCGCCTGATCGCTCGATGTATCGGGCCCGCCGACGTAGTTGCGGCCGTGCGTTTTGCCCGCGACCACGATCTGGAGATCGCCATACGGGGTGGAGGCCACAACGTAGCGGGCACCGCCGTTTGCGAAGGCGGGATTGTCATCGACCTCTCGGAGATGCGGGCCGTGCGGGTCGATCCTGCCGGCCGCAGGGCCTGGGTGCAGGGTGGTGCGCTGTGGGGCGACGTCGATCACGAGACGCAGGCGCACGGTCTGGCCACCACCGGCGGAATCGTAAGTCACACTGGCGTCGCTGGGCTCACGCTCGGAGGTGGCGTCGGCTGGCTGATGCGCAAGCACGGCCTCACAGTCGACAATCTGCTTGCGGTCGACGTCGTGACGGCCGACGGCAAGCTGCTGCGCGCGTCCGAGAATGAGCACCCCGACCTGTTCTGGGCGTTGCGAGGCGGCGGCGGCAACTTCGGCGTGGTCACCTCGTTTGAGTTCTGCCTCCACTCCGTCGGGCCTGTCGTCCTGGCCGGGCCCATTCTCTGGGACGCGAGCGACGCCCGAGAAGTGCTCCGCTTCTACCGCGACTTTATCCGCGAGGCTCCCGACGAGCTCGGCACGGTCGTGAGGTTCGGCACTGCGCCGCCGCTACCGGTGATCCCCGAGGATCTTCACTGGCGCCCGGTGGTGATGGTGGGTACCTGCTATGCCGGGCCGATCGAGGACGGCGAGCAGGTGCTCCGTCCGCTCCGCGCGTCCCGGACTCCGCTCCTCGATCTGGTCGGGCCCACGCCGTACGTGGGATTCCAGAGCGCGCTCGACTCGACCGTCGTCCACGGTTGGAACTATTACTGGAAATCCACTCACCTCCCGGAGCTGCGCGACAAGCTCATCGACGTGATCACCTCGCACGCGTTCTCCTCCTCGTCTCCGCGGTCGTACGTGGCGATGTTCCATCTAAAGGGGGCGGTAAGCCGGGTGGCCGAGGGCGGGACGGCGTTTGGCAACCGGCAAGCGTCGCACGCGATTACCCTTGATAGTGTGTGGCGGCCCGGCGAGGGCTTCGGGGACCGCGACCCCGCTTGGACCAGGACGTTCTTCGCCGCCCTCGGCCCCTTCCGCGAAGGCGTGTACGTCAACTTTCTCGGCGGCGATGAAGACCGTGACCGGGTTCGCGAGGCGTACGGGGATTCCGTCTACGACCGGCTGGTAGACGTGAAATCGACGTACGACCCCGACAACATCTTCCATCACAACCAGAACATCCGCCCCAGGATTGAGTGATGGCAAACACCCCCAAGGTTTACGCACACGGCTACCGTTGCCGATGACGACTCATGGCCGTCGCAAGCTCAAGCTGCTTGGCGTCCTCCGAAGATAAGAATCCCAGCCATTTCACTTTCCGGGCGATCCCGTTGGACATGTAGACGCTGGCGGCCGGAGAATGCTGTTACGTGCTGTGAGGAAGACACCGCTTTCGGCCAGAAAATACGGTACAACGAATCACAATGTCTGCCCGATAACCGCCGCTCGCGCCCTGCCGGGTCCCGAGTGTCCGCCCCGACAGCCGTAGCTGTCTCTTCTTGCTTCAAACCGTCTAGACTCGGCCGTGAGGGGGCAAGTCAGTGACCAACACCCCGACAGAGCGCGAGGCTGAAGGCGCCTTGGCCAAGCTGCGCCGCCGCAAGGTGGTGCAGTGGGGTCTAGCGTACATCGCCGGAGCGTGGGCGGTGCTTCAAGGCCTTGCCTTTCTCGCCGATGTGTTCGGCTGGCCGTATCAGAGCAAGCGCATTGCCACGCTGATCATGCTGATCGGCTTTCCGACGGTGCTCGTGCTCGCCTGGTACCACGGTGATCGAGGCCAGCAGCGCATCTCCCGGCCCGAATTCGCGTGGCTCGTCGCCTTGGTTCTTCTGGGCGGCGGCGTTCTCTGGTTCTACGGAGATCGGGACGCACCGGCAGCAACGAGCTCTACGGTCACAGCAACACAGACGCCAGCGCCGTCGCCAAATTCCACGACAGACACGCGCCCGTCCATCGCCGTACTGCCTTTCGAAAATCGGAGCCGGCTCGAGGACGACGCCTACTTCGTCAACGGCATCCACGACGATATCCTTACCCAGCTTTCGAAGGTGAGCGCGCTCAAGGTGATCTCGAGCACGTCCGTAAATCGTTTCCGAAATACGGAACTAAGCCTGCAGCAGATCGCTGAGCTACTGGGCGCCACGAAGATCCTGGAGGGCGGCGTGCAGCGCGCTGGCGACCGCGTACGCATCCATGTGCAGCTGATCGACGTGGCGACCGACGCCCATCTCTGGGCGGAGCGCTACGATCGGGAGCTCACCGCCGCCAACATCTTTGCCATCCAGAGCGACGTGGCGTCAGCCATCTCCGGCGCGCTGGAGACGACGTTGACCCCGGCCCAGCGCACGCGTATCAGCGCAATCCCGACGCAGAGCCTCGAGGCCTGGCAAGCCTACCAGCTCGGCAAGCAGCAAATGTCCAGCCGCAATAGCGCGGAACTCGACGGCGCCGAACGGTTCTTCCGGAAAGCGATCGCGGCAGACCCAAAGTTTGCGCTCGCACACGTTGGACTGGCGGACGCGCTGACGCTACAGGTCTATTACGGCGGCCGCCCGAAGGACGCCGTGCTCAGCGATGCCGAACATGCCGTAGCGACGGCGATGAAACTGGACTCCCATCTGGCCGAGGCCTGGGCGTCTGAGGCACTCATCGCGTCCAACCGGCGCCAGTTCGAGCGTGCCGAACAGATGTTACGCCGGGCGCTCGCGCTCAACCCCAACTCCGCCACCACACATCAATGGTTGAGCATCATTTTGACCGAGTTCGGTCGGTGGGAAGAAGCTTTGGTGCTGGCCGAGAGTGCGGTGGTGCTCGATCCCCTGTCGGCGATCATCAACGCCTGGCTTGGCAACGCACGGGCGAACGTCGGTCGCTTCGATGACGCGCTCGTCGCGTACCAGCAGGCAATCGAGATCAATTCGGCCATGTCGAACCCGTACCTGGCGACCGGCGTCGTGCATGCGCGCGGATTCGGACGACTCGACGCTTCGATTCCCTGGTTTGAAAAGGCCGCCAGCCTCGACCCTGGCAGGTCTGAGGTCCTGAGTAGACTGGCGATCACGTACTGGGAGCTGGGGGATGATGCTGAGGCCGGACGATGGCTCACGCGGGCGCTGGCGATCGGCGAGGGGACCGCATACTCAAACTTCGTTGCGGCCCTTCTGTACCTCGACCGTGGCGACGAGGAGTCGGCGCGCGAGCATGCGCAACGGGCGGCGGAGCTGGACCCTCGATATGTGTTCCTGATCCGAGACCACGATCGTCGCAAGGGCGACTACGCGTCGGCACGGACCCGGTACGCAAAGTCCTTTCCGGAACTGTTCGCGAAGGAGCTGCCAGCGTTCAGGGATCGTGACGCGTTTGCAGCGATCGACCTGGCGCTCGTGCTGCAGCACACGGGCGAGAGCGAGCGGGCCAAGGCACTCCTCGATCGCAGCGAAGCTTACCTTCAGACGATTCCGAGAATGGGACCCCGTGGCCGAGGCTTCTCTGACGTCGCGATCCACGCGTTGCGCGGTGAAACGGTCATGGCGCTCGCCAAGTTGCGCGAGGCCGAGCAGGCCGGTTGGCGGGAGTTGTGGCGCTACCACCGCGACTTCGATCCTAACCTCGCCTCAATCCGCAACGAGCCCGAATTCAAAGCCATCTTCGCCGAAATCGAGCGCGACATGGCGCAACAGCGCGCCCGGCTCGCCGCCCGCCCCAGGGACGCGCCGCTCGATCTCGCGGTAGTTCCTCGAAATAACTTGAAGCAGGGGACGTAATCACATGGTCGCGTCTATGGGGCGCTCCACCAGAAAGGCTCCGTGCGGGTCGAAGCGGGGCAACGCGTGCGAGGCGGCGAGCGCATCGGCCGCCTCGGAAGCTCCGGCAATTCGGAACTGCCGCACCTGCACGAGCAGCTTATGGCTGGTCGGGACTTGTTCCGCAGCGACGGCCTGCCTGCCTTGTCTACAAACGTCTGGATCGAAGCCTTCACGACGCAGGCGATGCGAGTCTCGAAGGCGAAGCGGGGAATCCCACTTACCGCCAGGTAGCATTCAGGTGTTGGCGGCTTTCAAGAGAACCTGTTCCGCCGGCCTGTTCCTCCACCCATACGTCAAGTTGTAAACCAGCAATTCGTTGCGACGGTGATTCGCGTATCAGCGCCGTAGTAGGGCGTCACCTCGTGGAACAGATAGGAAGGGAACACCACCAGCTGCCCGGGCCGCAGATCGATGTCGAGGTTGCCGACCGCATATTGCTTTTGCAGGCGCTGGTTGGCCGGATCCACAAAAGCATCCGCGCCGGTGCGGGTATCGAACACGCGCAGAATCCCGCCCGCGGCTGAACCATCGGATTCGGCCCCGTTTTTTACGCAATAGACCGCGGACCAGGAAGCCAGGGCGTGATTATGCGCCACGAAAAAGCCGGTGCGCCGGGTGATGTGGAACCAGGTGTGGTTGTTCAGATTCAGCCGGGCAAGCTCTTCTCCCGTGATGTCCGAAGCGGCCATTGCGGCCCGGATTACCGCATTGATGACGAAGCTGCGTAGTTCCCGGATGCAAGGCTCCGGCCAGGTGAAGAGATTGAATCGGCTCTCGAACATCTCCTGCTGCGGAGTGTGGGACGGGGCGGGGTTTCGGTATTCCTCGGACTCTCTCGCCAGGAATAGTGTTTCCAGCTGCCGGTTCAGGCGATCGCAAGGGTTCAGGGCGTCGTAGCCGATCGGTACCGCGAAGGCGGAGGTCACTTCCATCAGCGGCCTAGCCGTACCTTCTGTCACCGATGCTGGTATTGACGCAGCGAATCACTGCGAACACCAGGATCAACGGGGTTGATGATCGAACGACGGAGATCTCGTGTTGTATGTGCGCCGGAAAGAGGGCCATCCAGCCCGGTTTCGGGGTCCAGGAGAAGTGGCCGTAGCGGTAAGGCGTCCGGGCCTCCCAGTTGCTTGCGTCACGGTAGATCGACGAAAGCCGGGTCTCGTGGATTCGCAAGACGCCGGCGTTCCTGGCGCACTTGTCCGGCTCGCCGGCCTGCACGCAATACACGCCCACCCACGCGGCACCGCGAAAATGCTGCGAGGGGACATGACCGTTGCGCTGCACGATCGAGCACCATGCGTTCGCATCCAAGCGCAGGTCTTGAAGGTCCGACGCGGAAAACGTGTTCAGGCTTTCGATCGTGCGAAAGGCATTGCCCAGCACAATCCGCTTGAGTTCGCTGATTTCCGCGTCCGGCCGTTCGAGGAAATCCGCATCGCTGTGGTAAATCAACGGATCCTGAGTCGGTCTGGCCCGATGTCCGGATTCTGCTTGATGCACTTCGCACAACCGCGCAAGGCGGTTGTTGAAGCCAGCATCCGCGCCGGTATCCATGCTCGCAAACGGGGTCGCGAATATTGGCACGACGCTGATTTCATTGTTGCTGGGCATCATACCCTGCTCTCCGGACATTCAAACTTGCCGAGGAGCGCAATCTTGCCATAGCACCTCGGGAACTGTCATTGGACCGGCCGCTCAGTCAGGTTGTTCCTGCGATTGGACTCACGCTTCGTCCACGGACCAGCGCTCAATGTGACGATCGACCCGGACGTCGTTGATCGGCGGCAACCGGCGTCTGGCGGCCGCGACCGCCGCCTCGAAATCGACGTCCTCGAGCCGCTCGGCTTGATCCGTGAATTCGTCGATCAGCTTCTTCTGCACTGCGCCGCGCTGCTGGGCCGCCGCGTAGGGGATATCCGCATGGAACATCACCATGGAATAGCGGGGAATGAAGAATTCAGGCATGCGGCGCTCCAGTTCGAAGGCCAGTGCCTTGCGCAGTGCGAATTTCGGGTCCCGCACCGTATCGCGCATCTCGATGTAGTTCTCGAGCGCCATGTCGGCGATGGCGTTCGCGTTGACGAGCTGCTGTTCCTCGAAGCGCCGGAACAGGTAGGCCCAGTCGCCGCCCTCGGTACGCATGATGTGGTCGAATACGACGCAATCCTCGAATGCGAGGTTCATGCCCTGGCCGTGAAAGGGCACGACGGCGTGAGCCGCGTCACCGATCAGCAGGACGTTGCCGCGATCGTGCCAGTGCCGGCAACGCACGGTGCCGAGCAGGCCCAGAGGACGGTGGACCACATCCTGTGCCAGGTCGCTGATGAGCGAAGCGACGTCGGCGAAATGCGTCTCGAAAAAGCGCGTCACGCTTGCGGCGTTGGTCAGGCTCGAGAACCCCGGGTCGCCTACGTTCGGCAGGAACAGGGTCAGCGTGAAGTCCCCGTCGGGATTCGGTAGGGCGATCAGCATGAACCCGCCACGCGGCCAGATGTGCAGGGCGTCCGCAGCGAGCTGATGCCGGCCGTCGGGCCCGGCCGGGATCGTGAGTTCCTTGTAGCCGTGCCGCAGCAGCGACTCGATGCCGCCGAAGGTATCCGAACCGTCGAAGGAGCGGCGGATGGTCGAACCGGCCCCATCCGCTGCGATCAGCGGCAGGGCTTCCACCTGGTACAGGCTGCCGTCCGAGAGGTCTTTCATGTGCACTGTCCGGTCGGGGGCGTCGTAGCCGATGGCCTGCTGGCGGAAATGCAGCCGCACGTTAGGGATGGCGTCGGCGACAGTCAGCAGCACGCGATTGAGGTCCGTGCGCGTCACCGAGTAGATCACTTCGTTGCTGTTCTGGCCGTAGGGCATGAACTCGGTGCGGCCGTCGGCTTGGTGCAGCATGCGGCCGCGCATCGGCACCAGCATCGGCTTGACCTTCTCGTACAGGCCCGCCTGCGCCAACGCGTTGATGCCGCGTGCGGCCAGCGCGAGATTGATCGAGCGGCCGGCTTCGGCATCCTGGATGCGCGGATCGTGGTTGCGCTCGTAGACGTCGATGATAAAGCCCTGGCGCGCGAGCATGAGCGCGAGCAGCGTCCCGCATTGCCCCGCGCCGATGATGTTGATGGCTTCGAGCGGCATCCAGGTCGCCGAGTCAGTGGCAGCGGCCGAGCGCGGTTTGGAGCCGCTCGGCGAACTCGAACACGTCGACGAAACTGTTGTACAGCGGCACCGGCGCCACCCGGATGACGTCGGGTTCGCGCCAGTCGCCGGTGACGTTGAGGGCGCACAATGCCTCGAAGAGGGCGCGCGCGTCGATCGTTGGATCGCGCACCACCAGCGACAGTTGTGCAGCGCGTTCGCGAGGCGGCGTGATTGTGCCGATGCGCCCGCCGAAACGCCGGTTCACGAGCCAGTCGAGATAAGCCGTCAGCATTTTCGACTTCTCGATCAGGCGCGGCAGCCCGGCCTGCCGGAAGATTTCCAGCGACGCGATGACCGGTGCGAGAGACAGGACCGGCGGGTTGCTCATCTGCCATTGCTCGGCGCCGGCGGCGGGCGTGAAGTCGGCGCGCATCCGGAATCGCGTCGCCTCCTCGTGCCCCCACCAGCCGTGCAGCTGCCCGATCTCGTCGCTGCCGAAGTGGCGCTCGGCGACGAAGGCGCCGGCGATCGCGCCGGGGCCGGCGTTCAAGTACTTGTAAGTGCACCAGGCCGCGAAATCGGGGGCCCAGTCGTGCAGGTGGAGTTCGACGTTGCCGATCGCATGCGCGAGGTCGAGACCGACGCGGCAACCGGCGTCGCGCCCAAGCCGGCAGATCGCCGCCATGTCCAGAACCTGCCCCGTGTAATACTGCACGCCGGGCAGCAGCAGCAGGGCGATCCGCTCGCCTTCGCGGTCGAGCAGGGACTCGAGGTCGCGGATGTCGAGACAGGCATCGGCGTTCGCCGCCGGCCATTCCAGCAGGCCGTCGGCGGGGTCGTAGCCCGCCATTCGCAGCTGCGATGCCGACGCGTAGCGGTCCGATGGAAACGCCCGGGACTCGACGACGATTTTCCAGCGTTTCGGCGTCGGCCGGTAGAAGCTCGCCATTAGCAGGTGGAGATTCACCGTCAGCGTATTCATCGCGACGACTTCTCCGGGCCGCGCGCCCGTCAGCTCGGCGAAACCGGCCGTTGCGCGGCGATGATAGGAAAGCCACGGCCGAACGGCGTCGAAGTGCCCGTCGACGGCGCGGTCGCGCCACGCGGTGAGTTCCTCGAGGACGTAGGTTTCGGCGAGCTTCGGTTGCAGCCCGAGCGAATTCCCGCAAAGGTACACGGGCGGGTGTCCGTTGCGTTCGAGCGGGAAATTGAACTGGTTGCGGAAAGCGGCGAGCGGGTCCGCCCGATCACAGTCCTCGGCATAGGCCCGGCGATCCTCGAACCGCATCAACGGCGGTCGTCCGGTCTGGGTTTCAGCGTGCCGCAGCGCTTGCAGCGGCGACTCGCGTCCGAGCCGTAGAAGCGATCGAACAAGGGCGGCAGCTGCGCGACGATATTATCGACGTACACGAATTCCTCGTACAGCTTGTTGCCGCAGTTGTCGCAATACCAGGCGAAGCCGTCGAGTTCGTGATCCAGGCGCTTGCGCTCGACGACGAGTCCGACCGTGTCGGCATAGCGCTGCGGCGAGTGAGGGACGCGCGGCGGCAGGAGCAGCATCTCGCCCGCCGCGATGGGGATGTCGATGCGTGCGCCGTCCTGGATCGTCCGCAAGAGCATCTCGCCTTCCAGCTGGAAGAACAGCTCCGGCCCCTCGTCGATGTGATAGTCGTCGCGCGAATTCGGCCCGCCGACGACCATGACGATGAAGTCGTCTTCGTCGAACACCTGTTGATTGCAGACCGGCGGCTTCAGCTCGCGGCGATGCGCGTCGACCCATTCCGCCAGGTTGAAGGCTTTCAGTGCCTGCATCGCTCTAGTCCTGTCCCCGCACCTGCCAGATGCGCAGGTCCGGTTCGTCGATCCGGACCGCGGTCAGCTCGCGACCCCAGACGCAGCCCGTGTCGAGGGCAATCAGCTTCGGCAACACGAGCAGTCCCAGCGCCGACCAGTGACCGAATATCACGCGCGTCTGGTTCAGCTCGGCGTTCTCAAAGGCGTACCAGGGCTTGAGATTGTTGCGGGCGCGCCAGGGCGGGCCCGCATGCGCGAAGTTCATGCTCTTCGCGTCGGTCAGCATGCGCATGCGCGTGAATGCGTTGATGATGAACCGCAGCCGGCGCGTGCCCTTCAGCGAGCCCGACCAGCGGAGCGGCGTGTTGCCGGACATCTTGGACAGCAGCGACCGGCTTTTCTCACCCTGCAGAACCTCCTCGACCTCGACCGAGCGCATGAGCGCCTTGGCGACCGACCAGCCGGGCCATAGGCCGGCGTGCACGAGCAGGGTGTCCAGCGTTTCGTCGTACCAGGCCAGCGGCCGCCGACGCAGCCAGCCGATCAGCTCGGCGCAGTCCGGCGCGTTCAGGAGCTTGTAGACGCTCTCGAATCGCGTGGTATACCGGATCGCACCGTCGGCGAGCGCCAGCAGGTACAGGTCGTGATTGCCGAGGACGCTCACGACCGAATCGCCGAGGCTCACCACGTAACGCAGCGTTTTCAGGGACTTCGGCCCTCGATTGACGATATCGCCGCACAACCACAGTTTGTCGGCAGCGGGATCGAAACCGGTCAGGTCGAGCAGGCGCCGGAACGAGTCGTAGCAACCCTGCAGGTCGCCGATCGCGTAAGTCGCCATCCTCGGCCGGAGGGCTTAGTGCAGCAGGCCGGGGACGGCCAGCGTGAACGGCGCAATCGGTGCGTCGAAGAACACGCCGTCGTCCGCCTCCATCCGGTACAGGCCCTGCATCGCGCCGACCGGCGTCTCGAGCACCGCGCCGCTGGAGTAGCGGAATTCCTCGCCCGGCCGCAGGTGCGGTTGCTCGCCGACGACGCCGTCGCCGGAGACTTCCTGCACCTTGCCGTTCGCGTCCGTGATGAGCCAGTGCCGGCTCAGCAGGCGCGCGGCGACATTACCGCAGTTCGAAATCGTGATCGTATATGCAAATACGTAGCGGTCCGCTTCCGGTTCCGACTGCTCGCCCAGATAGTCAGTAACGACCTTGATGTGGATATCGCACGTCTTGTCCGTCATTGCGCTTCACGTCTTATCGATGGACGCAGTCTATTCTAACGGGTTCATGCCGGAATGTCGGAATTTGTACCCGGCTCCGCGCGAGTCTCCCCGGCAGGCGGATTTGCGAGACAATTGGCAAGACGATTGGCCAGTGCCACCCAGCGGCCCACACTGACCGCCTCGGGCCGCAAGCCCGGATCGATGCCCAGGGCCGCGAAATCCGGCTCGGCCACCAGGTCCTTCAGTGCGTTCCTGAGCGTTTTGCGGCGCTTGGCGAATGCGGCGGCAACGACGCGCGCCAGCATCCGCTCGTCGCGTATATCGTGGGTGCCCCGCGGCAGCGGGCACAGCCGCACGACGGAGGACATCACCTCGGGCGGCGGCGTGAACGCGTTTCGATCCACGTCGAACAAGGCGTCGATCTCGAGGTGGCAGCCGAGCATCACCGTCAGCCGCCCGAAGCTACGCCTGCCCGGCGCAGCGGCCATGCGGTCCACGACCTCCTTCTGCAACATGAAATGCATGTCGGCGATCGCATTGCGATGCTCGAGCAGGTGAAACAGCAGCGGTGTCGAGATGTTGTACGGCAAATTGCCGACTACGCGGAGCCGCTCGCCCAGGGTGCTGAAATCGAAGTTGAGCGCGTCCGCTTCGTGAATCCGAACGTGCGCCATGCCGGCATAGCGGCGGCGCAGCGCCGCCGTCAGGTCGCGGTCGAGCTCGACGGCATGGAGTTCACGGCAGCGGGGCGCCAGCCGATCGGTGAGGACGCCCTGGCCGGGCCCGATCTCGACGATGCAGTCCTCGGGGGTGGGCGCAATTGCCGCGAGGATCGCATCGACGATGGCCGGATCCGCCAGGAAATGCTGGCCGAAGCGCTTGCGCGGCCGGTGCGGTGTCACGCAGGCGCGCCGAGCGACTCCGCGAGCGCGATTGCGGCCCGCAGACTGCCCGGGTCGGCGCGCCCGGTGCCGGCCAGGTCGAACGCCGTGCCGTGGTCCACGGACGTGCGGATGATCGGCAGCCCGAGCGTGACGTTCACAGCATGGCCGAAACCGGCGTACTTCAGCACCGGCAGTCCCTGGTCGTGATACATCGCAAGTATCGCGTCGTGCCGCCCGGCCGCGGGAGTGAACGCTGTGTCGGCCGGCACCGGCCCGGTCACGTCGAGCCCGTCGGCGCGCAGCGCGTCGAGTACCGGCGCGATGATTGTCTGCTCCTCCGATCCCAGGTGGCCGGCCTCGCCGGCATGCGGGTTGAGCCCGCAGACCAGTATGCCGGGCGCCGCGATCCGGAACTGTTCGCGCAGGCCACGCTCGAGCACCGTGAGTACCGCACGCAGGCGCTCCGCGGTGAGGTAGTCGGGCACGTCGCGCAAGGGCAGGTGAGTGCTCGCGAGCGCGACTCGCAGGTCGCCGGCGACGAGCAGCATCACCGGCAGCGGTGTGTCCGTCAGTCCGGCCAGGAATTCCGTGTGGCCGGTGAACGGCATGCCGGCGTCATTGATGACGCTCTTCGCAATCGGCGCGGTGACCAGGGCGCGGTAGCGGCCTTCGCGGCAGCCGGCGACCGCGAGCCTGAGCCCCTCGAGGAGCGTCGCGGCATTGTCCGGGTCGGGCCGGCCGCAGCGGACCGGGGACGGAAACGGGACATCGAGTACGTCGAGGCGAAACTCGATACCCAGGCGCTCGGCCCGCTTGCGCAGCATCGCCGCGTCGCCGATGACCTGCATGGCGGGCGCGTCCGAGGACGCGCCGATCATGAGGCACAGGTCCGGGCCGATCCCCGCGGGTTCACCGGCCGTGACGACTAGCGGCGGCGCACTCACATCCGGACTTCGACGTAGGCCTCGTCGCGGATCCGTTGCATCCAGAGTTGCGTCTCCGCATCGCGCTTGCTTGCACGGATGCGCGTCACGCAATTCTGTTCCTTGAGATCCTCCGTGTTGTCGTAGACGCGGCGTCCGAGGAGCTGCACGATGTGCCAGCCGAACTGGCTGCGAAAGGGCTGGCTGAGCTCGTCGATTTCGAGTTTCTTGACGACGGCGTCGAATTCCGGAACGAAGGTGCCCGGCCCCGTCCAGCCCAGGTCGCCGCCGATGTTCGCCGAGCCCGGGTCGTCGGACAGGAGCTTCGCAACCGCGGCGAAATCCTCGCCACCCTCGATGCGCTGGTAGGCATCGT
This sequence comes from uncultured Pseudomonadota bacterium, assembly GCA_963770585.1. GTDB lineage: Bacteria > Pseudomonadota > Gammaproteobacteria > Steroidobacterales > Woeseiaceae > UBA1847. Next base: position 415,900 of record CAVYQH010000002.1, read on the forward strand.
CGAGCTGTTGCTTGGCCGTCTCGTCGTCGATGATTTCATTCGGCGTGATCAGGATATGGCGCGCATGCACCTGGTCCACCTCGCTCTTCTCGACCGCGCTGCGCATGTCGTTGACTTTCACGATGTGGATGCTGGTCGCCGTGCGAAACGGATCGGACACGTCTCCTTTCTGCAGGGGCGCGAGGATGTCGGTGAACACCGTGGGTACCTCGGTACCCTTCATCCAGCCTAGCGAGCCTCCTTCCAATGACGTCGAACTCTTAGAGTAACGGGCGGCAAGCTGCCGGAAATCCTCGCCCGTCCGTGCGCGCTCGGTGATGTCCTGGGCGGTCGTGACAGTCTCCTCGATCTCCTCGGTCGACGCCGACTCCGGCAGAGACAGCAAGATGTGCGAAAGGTTGTACTCGGAATTAACGACGACGTTGTTCTCGAGGTCCGCGATGCATTGTTCGATCTCCCGCGGCGACACTTCGATGGACTGGTCGACCCGGATCCTGCGCAACTGTTCCATGGTCACGTCCTCGCGCATCTGGCGGCGGAATTCCTGGTAGTCGATGCCATCCTTCGCCAGCATCTCGGGCAATTCGGCCAGCGTGCCGCCCATGTTCGTTGCCACGTCGTTCAGGATCTGGTTCAGCATCTCGTCGGAAATCTGCAGCCCGATGCGTTCGGCCTGCTGCAGCTGGATCTCCTCCAGCACGACCCGTTCCAGGACCTGCTCCTTGAGGATGTCAGGCGGCGGCAGCTGGAAGCCGTTCTTCTCCGCCTGCTCGCGGATCATGTCCAGCGTGTCGTTGTACTTGCTCTTCAACACGACGCCTTCATTGACGATCGCCGCGACGCCGTCGACGAATTCACCGGTTTCGGACAACTCTTCCGCCACCACGGCGGGCGCGGCCGATAGCGCCAAGAGCGCGCATAAGCCATTGAATTTTAACACTATTGACTTACCGAAGATCTGCGGAGTAGCCAAGAATACCACGTTCGAGCAACTTGTCTGCCGCCGTGCCGACGCTGGTCATGCCCTTCAATACGAGCTGCAGACCGACGGAAGAGTCCCGGGTTCCGTCGCGCGTCGAGATATGCCGGCGGCTCACCAGCCGGAGGCCCCAGCAGCAGCTCTCGTACTCGATGCCGAAGAACTGCTCGAGCATCTCCTCGTCGCGGAAGGAATAATTGTAGCGGCCGACGAAGTTCCATTGATCGCCGAGCGGCCAGGACCACGACACGTCACCCTGTTCCAGCGAGTCGCGCCGGAAACGATAGGCGAGATTCAGGATCTTGTTCTGCGCGGGCCGGTATTGTAGTCGCGCTTCGGATTGCGTCGTGCCGTTCTCGGTCGTTCCCCACTGGTGGCCGAAGTCGAAGTTCAGGTGCTCGTACAGCAGGAAGCGCACCTCGGCGACGTAGTCGGACGATTCGGTCGTGGCGGGCGTGCCGCCGGGCAGGGTCACCCGGCGATCGCCCATGTAGCGCGTCTGGCCGATGGTCGCGGTCACCAGTTCCTCGCCGTTGTCCGCGTCGAGGATGCGCGACGTGACGCCGACGCTCACCTGGTCCGTGTCGCCGATGCGGTCCACCCCCAGGAAGCGATTGCGGCGGAACAGCTGGACCAGGTTGAGGTCCGGCACGATCGTGTCGAAGACGGGTAGCGCGTCCTGGTCGCGATAGGGCACGTGCACGTAGAGCAGGCGGGGTTCGAGTGTCTGCACTCGGTGCTCGGGACCATTCATGTTGCGTTCGAACAAGAGCCCGGTGTCGAGACTGCCGATCGGCAGGCTGCGCGTGAGTTCGTCGTCCGCGCCCGGCGCTGTATCGTCCAGCCGGTAGGCGGTGTAGTCCCACGCGAGCGAGGGATTCACGAACCAGCCGTTGCCTTCGACCGGCAGTTCGAGGCGTGGCGCGACATTGGCGCGCCAGCCCGTCACACCGACCTCACGATCGAAGTTGACCAGTTCGGCATCGACGCCGGCCTGCAGGCCGGCGATCCCCTGCGGCCACTGGCCACGGAACAGGACCTGGGGCAGCCGCTGGTAGGGCTCGTCATCCGGCAGGATCGCATCGTCCAGGGTCTGAAAATCCTGCGCCTGTGCGAACAGGTACATCGTGTCGCTGTACCAGTCGAAACTCAGGTGGCGGTCGAGATGCGTCGTGCTCGACGCACTCAGGCTGCCGCCCAAATCCTCGAAATACTGGTTGTCGGAAACCTCGCGAAAATCGAGCAGGCCACGCACGTCGTTGTCGAACAGGGAGCGATGACGGATCGACAGCAGGTGGCGGGCGCGGTCCAGCTGCTCGTCGTCAGGCAGGTACTGGCCGACGATCTCGCCGTCGTGGATTTCGCCCAGGTATCGAAACTCGGTCTGCAACTGCAGGCCGCGCTCGGTGAGCAGGCGCGGCGTGATGGTGGCGTCGTAATTCGGCGCGATGTTCCAGTACCACGGCACGCGCAGCTCGTTGCCGCTGCGACCGGAACTGCCGATTTCCGGCGTGAGGATGCCGGACTTGCGGGCATCGCCGATGGGAAAGGAAATGAACGGTGCCCACAGTATGGGCACGCCGAGAAAGCGCAGGCGGATGTCGCGCGCCGTCGCGATGCCCGCGCGCGTGTCGAGGTCGATGTCGTCCGCCTGCAGCGCCCAGTCCTCGGATTCGGGGGGGCAGGTGCTGTAATGGACCCGGTCGAGCTGGAGTTCTCCTTCGCGGTTGACCAGCACCTGGTCCGCGCCGCCGCGGGCGTTGTTGGTACCCAAGGAAAACCGGGCGCCCGAGAACAGGACTTCTCCGGAATCGTAGGCGAATTCCGCAGCGTCGCTCACGACTTCCGTCACCGGATCCTCGTAGCGGACGTTGCCGGACAGGATGACGGCGCGCCGGTCCGATTCGTACTGCGCCTCGTCGGCCCCGACCACGCGCTGGCCGCGGCGCAGCAGCACACCGCCGCGGACGGAAAAATCCGGGTTGGCGCCGAAGTTGCCTTCGAGTTCGCCGGCCTCGATCTCGATGGCCAGTTCGTCGTCGGCGTCGTCGAAATCGCTAGCAGCCGGCAGGGCGACGTCCAGCGAATTCCGGCACGCAAGCAGGTCTGCCGACTGCGCGGTCGACGCTGCAAGGATCCAGCCGGCCATGATCAGATTTTTCGGTGCCAAAGCGATGGTCGGATCGGGGTGGTCTCCGACGCGAGGCCGGACGGCCAAAACGCGGATACTAGCAGGTCAGGCGACCTGTTCCACGGCGCCGTCGAGTCCCAGCCGGCCGAGGAGCTGCGGCAGCAGTGCGCGTCGTGCGGACTCGAGCGTGAGATCGATGCCGAGGCCGGCGAGGTCGGTCACTGCGAGTCCGGCGAAGCCGCAGGGATTGATGCGGCTGAATGGCTCGAGGTCCATGCGCACGTTCAGGGCCATTCCGTGGAAGCTCGCGCCCCGGCGCACCCGCAAGCCCACGCTCGCGAACTTGACGCCGCCTGCGTAAACGCCGGGCGCATCGCAGCGGCTCGCCGCAGCAACATCGTGCGCCGCGGCGAGCGCGACGACGCTCTGCTCGAGCGCGCTCACCAGCGCGCGGACACCGATGCCGGCACGCCGGAGGTCGAGCAGCGGATAGATCATCAGCTGCCCCGGACCGTGATAGGTGACTTGGCCGCCGCGGTCGACCTGCGCGACCGGGATGTCGCCGGGCGCGAGCAGGTGCTCGCGGGCGGCGTTCACGCCCAGCGTGAAGACCGGGCGGTGCTCGGTGAACCAGATTTCATCGGCCGTCTGCCCGTCGCGCGCGTCGGTGAACGCCTGCATCGCCCGCCACACCGGCCCGTAATCCGTGAGCCCCAGCGATTTGATCAGGACCGGCAAGGCGCGAGCCTAGAAGGCCATCAATATGTCGTCGTGCGCCGTCAGATCGCGGTAGATGGCGTCGAGCTGTTCCTTGCTCGTGGCGCTGACTGTGATGGTGATCGAGACGAAGCGGCCATTGCGGCTCACCGCTGTCTGGATTGCATCGTCCGCGACCGGCCCGCTGTGTTTTTCGACCAGCGCGCGGACGACGTGGTGGAATTCCGGGCTGTCCCGACCCATGACTTTCAGCGGGAAATCGCAGGGAAACTCCATCAGCGAGAGCGGGGCGTCATCGTCGCTCATCGCCGCCTCGACCTCACTCGAACCACAGGGTTACGCCGTCCCGGGCACGCTGCCACAGGGAGCCCTCCGGGTTGTCGGCGAGGGCGCGTAGCGATTCGGTGACGAGGGTACGGCCATTCAGGTTGACGCTGAACTCCGCCAGCGGCTGGCCGGACGCGACGGGCGCCTCGAGCACGGCCGGTATGTTGCGCACCATTTCCAGCGACTCGTAGCTGCCCCGCGGAATCGTGATGTAGATATCCTCGATCACGCCGAGGTCGGTGAATTCATTGGCCGACTTCCAGATGCGCGCCGAGGTTACGACTTCACCGGCTTTGTACAGGAGGCGCGTCTCGTAGAAGCGGAAGCCGTAATTGAGCAGGGCCTGGCTGCCGTCGATGCGAGCCTTGGCGCTCGAGGTACCGAGCACGACGGCAATGACCCGCATGTCCTCGCGCTTCGCCGACGAGATGAGGCAGTAGCCGGCGTCCTCGGTGTGGCCCGTCTTCATTCCGTCGACCGAATCGTCCCGCCACAGCAGGTCGTTGCGGTTCGGCTGCGTGATCCCGTTCCACGTGTATTCCCTAAGCGAGTACCACTTATAGTAGTCCGGGTACTGCGTGATGATCGCGCGCGCCAGTACGGCGAGATCGCGGGCCGTCGAATAGTGATTCGCGTCCGGCAGGCCCGTGGAATTCAGGAAGTGGCTCTCGTTCATGCCGAGCGCCTGCGCCGACTGGTTCATCATCTCGGCGAACACGGCCTCGGTGCCCGCGACATGCTCGGCCAGCGCCACGCTGGCGTCGTTACCCGATTGCACGATCATGCCGAGCATGAGGTCGCGCACCGGCACCCGATTCCCGACCTCGACGAACATGCGCGAGCCGCCCGTACGCCAGGCGTTCTCGCTGATCGTCACCTCGTCGTCGAGACCGATCTGTTGGTTCGCCAGTGCCTGGAAGATGACGTAGGCGGTCAACAGTTTCGTCAGGCTCGCCGGCGCCAGCCGTTCGTGGGGCTCGTGCTCGGCCAGCACCTGCCCGCTGCGCGCATCGGTCAGCAGGTAACTCTTCGAGCCGATGATCGGTGGTGCCGGGGTCGGCAGGTCCTGTGCGCTCGCCAGGCCGGCATGCGCAAGCAACACGAACAAAATCAGAAACTTCGGGGACCGAACTTGCATGCAGATTGCCACGGTGGAATTGCGAGGGGCCGTATTGTAACCAATTCGCGGGCGCCGGGCGGAGCCCCGCAGCGTCCCTCATTCCGGGACGAGATAGGGATCTGTGATGCCGAGGCTTTCGAGCTTGGCTACGACGACGTCGTATTGCACGACTTCGTGTATGGGGCCGATACGCACCCGGTAGAGTGCCGGGGTGACTCCCGCATCGGTATGGATCAGCACGTTGTCGAAGCCGTTGTCGACCAGCAGCGCCTTGCGCCGATCTGCATTCTCGCGATTCCCGAATGCGCCCACCTGGACGAAGGAACGGGCGGGCGTTGCAGCGCTCGGGGCGACCGCGCCGGCCGCTGTGGCGCGGGTCGGCTGGTCGCCGCCCGGGCCGTCGAAGCTGATCGCCGAGATTTCGACCAGGCTCGTGCCGTCCGCGATCATGTCCAGCTTCAGTGCCGCGGCATAGGACAGGTCGATGACGCGATTGTGGACGAACGGTCCGCGATCGTTCACGCGGACGATGACGCTCGTGTCGTTGCGCAGGTTGCGCACGCGGACGTAAGTCGGCAGCGGCAGGGTCTTGTGCGCCGCCGTCATGGAATACATGTCGTAGGGTTCGCGGCTCGACGTCGGTTTGCCGTGGAACTGTTCGCCGTACCACGACGCGACCCCGCGCTCCAGGTAGCCGGAACTCGTCGGGAGCACCGTGTAGGTCTTGCCGAGGACCTCGTACACCGGTCCGTTGCCGTATCGGCTCGGCGGCTCGGCACGGGGTACGGCGCTGCCGGGCAGGTCCGGGATCACGGCGCTGCCGGACGGGGGCGTATCACGCACCTCGCTGCCGCCGCAGGCGGCGAGGCCGAGCAACGCAAGCCACGCCGCGTGGCGCACGCGGACGCTAGGATTCATCGGCAATACTGCGCATCGCCTGCGCCACTTCCTGGCCGAGCTGGTACACCGCCAGGGCGTACATCGAACTCCGGTTGTAGCGGGTGATGACGAAGAAGTTGTCGAATCCGACCCAGTACTCGGGGCCTTCGGCGCCGGCGTAGGCGAGTACGGTGGCGTCGCTGTCGGCGGACTGGCCGGTCTCAAAGACCACCCCGTCCCGGCTGAGCGCGGCTACCGTGGACTGCGGCGTCAGCGTGTTGGCCGGAGCTGGGGGCGGGCCCTTCCAGCCACTGCCGAGCGTCGCCTGGGCGACGACGTCGGCGCCGCTCTGCCAGCCGTGCGCATTGAAATAGTTGGCGATGCTGCCGGCTACGTCCGTCCAGTCGTTCCAGATGTCGCGGCGCCCGTCGTCCGTCGAGTCGACCGCATACGCACGGAAACTGGACGGCATGAACTGCGGCCTGCCCATCGCGCCGGCATAGGAGCCTGTCGCGTCGCCCGCCAGCATGTCCTCTTCGCGAACGAGGAGCAGGAACTGAGCGAGCTCCTGGCGGAAGAAATCGGCCCGCGGCGGGTATTTGAATGCCAGCGTCGAGAGTGCATCCAGCACGCGATACTTGCCGGTGATGCGGCCAAAGTAGGTCTCGACGCCGATGATGCCGATGAGAATTTCCTCCGGCACGCCGGATTTGGCCGAGATTCGCGCGAGCATCTTGCAGTGTTCCTGCCAGAAAACCACTCCGGCCGCGACGCGTTCCGGGGTGATGAAGATCTTCCGGTAGTCGGCCCAGGTGAAGGTCTTCTCGGCCGGCTTGCTGATCGCATCGATGATGCCCTGCTTGATTTCCGCGTCGGCCAGCACCGCGATCAGCGCATCGCGCTCGAAGCCGTGCTCGGCGACCATTTCGTCGATGAAGGAACGGACTTCCGGTTGTCCGGTGTCCAGGGCGAAGCTGGTGCAGAAGGTCAGCAGCAACGCGCTGCCCGGCAGGATACGTTTCATCAGTGCGGCAGGAGTTTCCGGTGGGTGTGGATCGACATCAGAATACCGAATCCTGCCATGAGCGTCACCATCGACGTGCCGCCGAAACTCACCAGCGGCAGCGGCACGCCAACCACGGGCACGAGGCCGCACACCATGGCGGTGTTGACGAACACGTAGACGAAAAAGGTCAGGCTGATCGAACCGGCGACCAGACGCGAATAGGTGTCGTGTGCATGCACGGCAATCCACAGGCCGCGGCCGGTGACGAACATGTACAGGCCGATCAGCGACAGTACGCCGAGCAGGCCGAACTCCTCGCCGATCACGGCGAAAATGAAGTCCGTATCGCGCTCCGGCAGGAACTCGAGGTGCGCCTGCGACCCGTTCGTCCAGCCCTTGCCGAACAATCCGCCCGAACCGATCGCGATCTTGGACTGAATGATGTTGTAGCCGGCGCCCAGCGGATCGCTGTCGGGATTCAGCAGGGTCAGCACGCGCTGCCGCTGGTAGTCCTGCATGAATTCCCACAACACGATGGCGCCCGGGACCGCGAGCACCGTCAGGGTGACCATCAGCCGGATGGGCAGGCCGGCCAGCACCACGACGATGATCCCCGCGGCCGCGATCAGCAATGCCGTGCCGAGGTCGGGCTGCTTGGCAATCATGACCGTCGGTGCGGCAATCGCCACCAGGAGCAGCAGGAGCTGGCCCAGTTTCGGCGGGATGGGGCGCTGATGGAGATACCAGGCCGCCATCATCGGCACCGCGAGTTTCATGATCTCGGACGGCTGGAACCGGATGCCGAGGTCCAGCCAGCGGCGCGCTCCCTGCCCGACGACGCCCACCGCCAGCACGAGGAACAGCAGCACGAGGCCGGCGCCGTAGGCCCACGGCGTCCAGCGGCGCAGGAAATCCGGGGGCAGCTGCGCGACGATCAGCATCGCGAGCAAGGCCGCGCTCAGCCGCAGGAGCTGGTTGCTCACCATTTCCGTGCTCTCCCCGGCGGCGCTGTAGAGCACGGCGAGGCCGAAACCGCAGATGACGAGCAAGCCGCCGAGCAGCGGACCATCGATGTGCAGCTGCCGCAACAGGCGCGTGAACCCGGAAAGCGGCGCTTCCTTGCCGACGATCAGCCGCGAGTCGCTACGTCGCATCGGCCGCCCCGAGATAACGGTCCATCAGCGCACGCGCGATCGGCGCTGCGACCCGGCTGCCGCTGCTGCCGTTCTCCAGGACCACCGCGACGGCGATCTGCGGGTTGTCGACGGGTGCGAACGAGATGAACAGCGCATGGTCGCGCAGGCGATACTCGATCTCGTCCTCGTTGTACTCGTCTTCCTGGGAAACCGAGAACACCTGTGCAGTGCCGCTCTTGCCCGCCATCTGGTAGGGGGCACCGGTGCCGACGGCGCGGGCTGTGCCGCGCTCGCCCTGCATGACGGCGTGCATCGCATCGATCACGGACTGCCAATAGAACTCATTGTCGATCGCGACATCCGCAGTGCGCTCGGGCGTGACCAGCGTACGCTCCGCGGTCAGCGGATCCTCCCATGCGGCGACGAGGTGCGGCTTGAAACGCGTGCCGCGGGTGGCGAGCGTCGCCGCCGCGCTCGCGAGTTGCAGCGGCGTTGCCAGCATGTAGCCCTGGCCGATCGAGGCGATCACGGTTTCGCCGTTGAACCAGCGCTGATCCGAGGGATTCCGGAAGGTCCGTTCCTTCCATGCCCGAGAGGGATTGATGCCTTCCTGTTCGCCGGGTACGTCGATTCCAGTCGGCCTGCCCAGCCCGAACTGGTCGAGATAGGTGTGCATGGCGTCGATGCCGAGATCGACGCTGACCTGGTAGAAATACACATCGCAGGATTGTTCGAGCGCATCGTGCAGGTCGACCCGCCCGTGGCCCTGCGGCCGCCAGTCCCGGTATCGGTGCGTCGAGTTCGGCAGCCGGAAGTAGCCGACGCACACGGTCTTTTTCGTCAGGTTGGTCGCGCCGGTGGTGAGCGCCGCCAGTGCCAGCATCGGCTTGATGGTCGAGCCCGGCGGATAGGTCCCGCGAACCGCGCGATTGAACAAGGGCCGGTCGAGATCGTTTTGCAGGCCATTGAACTCGTTGGAACTCATGCCGGTTGCGAACAGATTCGGGTCGAAAGAAGGCGTGCTGACCAGGGCCAGGATCTCGCCGCTCCAGGGATCCATGGCGACGACGGCGCCGCGCTGCCCGGCCAGGGCGTTGTACGCGACCAGCTGCAGGTCGAGGTCGAGGCTCAGGTACAGGTTGGAGCCTGGCCCAGGCTGGGCATCCGCCGGCAGTGAACCGAGTATGTCGCCCGAGGTTTGCGTCACGACCCGCCCGCGTGCATTCGTCACCACGTGCCGGTAACCGGGATCGCCGTGCAGGACGGATTCGAAGCTCATTTCCACGCCGGTCTTGCCGGTCTGCCCGGTGCCGGCGTATCTGGCCGGGTCCAGCGTCAGCAGGTCGGCCTCGGACAGCGCGCCCACGTAGCCGATGGCATGTGCGATCGCCGGCCCGTTCGGATAGTGCCGAATGAGGCGCGGCCGGAAATCGACGCCGGGAAAACGCGGCCGCTGGATTGCGAAGTGTGCCACCTCCTCGTCGGACATCCGGAGTTTCAGCGTGACCGGCTTGAAGCGGGGTCCGCTTGCGATCAGCGCCTTGAAGTGCTCGATGTCCTCGGCGGCTACGAGTTCCAGTGCCGCGAGCCGTGCCAGCGTGTCGTCGACGTCCTCCACCTGTTCGGGAATCAGTTCGAGCTGGTACGCCGGACGGTTCTCGGCCAGTACGCGGCCCTTGCGGTCGAGGATCAGCCCCCGGATTGGCGGCACGGCCTCGATCCGGATCCGGTTGCCCTGCGCACGTTCGGCAAAGTGTTCGTAGTTGAATACTTGCAGCTGCACGAGCCGGGCGATCACGGTGCCGAGCAACAGCGCCGCCACCACGGACGCGAATATCACTCGCGCGATGAACAGCCGCCGCTCCGAATGATGGTCCTTGATGGGCGCCAGCAGGCTCACGTCAGGTGCGGAGCTCTACGCGATAGCGGATGCCGGTCAGGAAATTGTAGAGCAACGGCCAGACGAGCGATCCCGATACCACCGGCGCCCAGTAGGTGATCGCCGGGGTGCGGATGTCGGCGACCCCGTTGATCCAGAACAGCAGGAACTGGTACAGGGCGAGCAGCGCGAACACCGTCGCGCTCAATTGCAGCAACGGGAACACCCGCATCAGGAGGTGGAAACGAACCGTGAGGAATACGACTACCGTCAGCGCCAGCGCATGCTGTCCCAGCATGGTGCCCTGCGCGACGTCGAGGACCAGGCCGACCATGCAGGCAATGCCGACGCTGTAACTGCGCGGCAGGCTGAAACTCCAGAAGATCATGATGAGCGCGACCCAGTCGGGACGGAAGTGTTCCACGCTGCGTGGCAGCGGCACGATCGTGAGCGTCAGCGCGACGATGACGGTAACGATGAACGGCAGGTGCCTCGATGTGCGCTCCCTACTCATCATTATTCTCCTCGCCATTCTCCTCGCCGGGCCGCTCCGCGCCGGCAGTATCTTCGTTCTCGCTGCGCCGGCCAGTCTGCCGCGGTTCTTCGCTGACGGCGGGCGTCGACCAAACCAGCATGATCTCGCGCACCTGGTTCAATGCGGCCACCGGTTCGGCGGTCACGTTTGCGAAGGCCTGCTGCGGCAGCCGGGTGACGTCGCTCACGACCGCGACGGGATAACCGGACGGGAACGCGCCACCGAGGCCCGAGGTGACCAGCAGGTCGCCCTCGCGGATGTCGGCATTATTCGCGAGGCCCGGCAGGTCGAGACTGCCGAATTCACCGGTGCCATAGGCGATGGTGCGCAGCCCGTTGCGATTGACCTCGACCGGCAGCGCATGCCCCGGATCGCTGATGAGCAGCGCTTCGGAGGTCACGAGGCCCACTTCAATCACCTGGCCGACGACACCGACCTGGTCGACGATCGCCTGCCCTTCATAGATGTCGTCGCCGGAGCCGGCGTCGATGATCAGGCTGTGGCGGCCGGGGTTCGAATCGACGGCCAGGATTTCCGCCACCCGTACCCGGTCCTCGACCTGTTCGCGGGCGTCCAGCATTTCCCGCAGTCGCGAGTTTTCGGCCTCAAGCGCGTCCTTCGTCAGCAGTCGCGCGCGGATCACTTGCTGTTCCCGCTTGAGCTGCTCGTTCTCCTTCAGCAGCGAGTCGTGGGACCTGAGGCGCACGCCGGTCCAGTCCGCGAGGCGGGATGGCGCATCGACCACCAGCTGCAAGGGATACAGCGCGGTGCCGATCGTGTCGCGCACCTGCCCGAGATGCTGCTCCCGGTGGTCGAGATACATGAGGAGCAGGGACAGCAGGATCAGTGCCAGCGCGCGAAAGCCCAACGCCGGAATTCTTGCAGGGTTGCTGCTTTTGTCTCGCGTCGTGGCCATTGTCTGGCGCCAGGGCTTGCTCCGTTCGTGGCGCTGTGGACGGGTCACTCCAGGCCGAACACCCCGGGGCCTTGCTCGTCGATCAACTCGATAACTCGGCCGCCGCCGCGTGCCACGCAGGTCAGCGGGTCGTCGGCGATGACGACCGGCAGGCCGGTTTCCTCCATCAACAGCTTGTCGATGTCACGGAGCAGAGCGCCGCCGCCGGTGAGCACGATGCCGCGCTCCGCTACGTCGGCGCCCAGTTCCGGCGGCGTCTGTTCAAGCGCTTCCTTCACCGCGCCGACGATGCCCTGCAGCGGTTCCTGCAGGGCTTCGAGGATCTCGTTGCTGTTCAGCGTGAAGCTGCGCGGGACACCTTCGGACAGGTTGCGGCCTTTGACGGAAATTTCGAGTACCTCCTGGCCGGGGAACGCGGAACCAATTTCATGCTTGATGCGTTCTGCCGTCGCTTCGCCGATGAGGATGCCGTAGTTGCGGCGTACGTAGTTGGTGATGGCCTCGTCGAAGCGGTCGCCGCCGATGCGCACCGATGCGGCGTACACGATGCCGTTCAGGGAAATTACCGCAACTTCGGACGTGCCGCCGCCGACGTCGAGCACCATCGAGCCGCGCGCTTCGTGCACCGGCATGCCGGCGCCTATCGCAGCCGCCATCGGCTCGTCGATGAGATGAACCTTGCGCGCACCGGCGCCTTCCGCCGATTCGCGGATGGCGCGGCGTTCGACCTGCGTGGAGCCATAGGGCACGCAGATCAGCACCCGGGGGCTCGGCCGGAAATAACGTGTGCCCAGCGCCTTCTTGATGAAGTGCTGCAGCATCTTTTCGGTGACCGTGAAGTCGGCGATGACACCGTCTTTCAGAGGGCGGATCGCGGTGATGTTGCCCGGTGTGCGGCCGAGCATGTTCTTGGCCTCGAGCCCCACCGCCTCGACGACGCGGCCGCCGCGGCCGCTGTCCTCCCGGATTGCAACCACCGACGGCTCGTTGAGCACGATGCCATGGCCGCGCGAATAGATAAGTGTATTGGCGGTACCAAGGTCGATGGACAGGTCATTGGAGAAATAACCCAGAAGGCTTTTGAGCATGCGGGGAGGGGTCCAAAACGATTAACGGCGTAGCCTAGCAACGGCCGGGACATAGCACAAGGCGGCGTGTATCATTGCGGGCGCGCCTGCCTGAAGGCGTTTCCAGGCGTGAATTTTCCGGGTTTTTTCGCCGTGTCACTCGATCGAGACCAAGTACAGCACATTGCGTTGCTGGCGAGGCTTCGCCTTGCCGATGACGAGTTCGCCGAAGCTGTCGACAAGCTCTCTCGCATCGTCGACTTCGTCGACCGCCTTTCTGCCGCGCCAACCGACGACGTCGTGCCGATGGCACACCCCCTGCACGAGGTGCAGCGCCTGCGTGCCGATCGCGTCACGGAGACCAACGACCGCGGGCTATTGCAGGAAAACGCGCCGCAGGTCAGTGACGGCTTGTACCTCGTGCCGAAGGTCCTCGAGTGACGGAGCTGCATGCGCAGACGCTGACCGAGCTTCGCGCCGGTCTCGATGGCGGCGAGTTCTCCGCCGTCGAGCTTGCGGCCGCGTTGCTCGCACGTATAGAAAGCCTCGATCCTGCCCTGAATGCCTTCATTTCCGTGCTCGGCGAACGGGCGCTCGCCGATGCCGCGCTGGCCGATGCGCGACTCGCGGCCGGCAACGGCGGCCCCTTGTGCGGCCTGCCGCTGGTGCACAAGGACATCTTCTGCATGCGTGGCGTCAGGACGACCTGCGGATCGCGCATGCTCGACAACTTCGTCGCGCCCTACGATGCGACGATCGTCGCGCGGCTGGCGGCTGCCGGCGCCGTCGTGCTCGGCAAGACCAACATGGACGAGTTCGCGATGGGCTCGTCGAATGAGACGAGCTGGTTCGGGCCGGTCAGGAACCCCTGGGACCTCGAGCGCTCGCCCGGCGGTTCATCGGGCGGCTCGGCTGCCGCGGTCGCGGCCCGGCTCGTGCCCGCGGCCACCGCGACCGACACCGGCGGATCGATCCGGCAACCCGCATCGATGACGGGTACGGTCGGGTTCAAGCCGACCTACGGCCGGGTGTCGCGCTACGGCATGATCGCGTTCGCGTCGAGCCTCGACCAGGCGGGGGTGATCACGCGCAGTGCCGAGGATGCCGCGCTGCTGCTCGGCGTGATGGCGGGATTCGACGAGCGCGATTCGACCTCCATCGATCATCCGGTCCCCGATTACACAGCGGGGCTCGACCGGCCGCTCGACGGTTTGCGCGTCGGCATCGTGCGCCAGCACTTCGACCCCGGCCTCGACGCCGGTTGCGCCGACGCGGTGCACGCGGCGCTCGGGCTGCTCGAAACCCGGGGCGCGACGCTCACCGAAGTCGACCTGCCGAACCTCGATTACTGCGTGCCGGCCTACTATGTCGTGGCCCCTGCTGAATGCTCGTCGAACCTGTCCCGATTCGACGGGGTGCGCTTCGGCTACCGTGCCGAGGACCCGAAGGACCTGCTCGACCTCTATTGCCGCAGCCGCGGCGAAGGTTTCGGCGCCGAGGTCAAGCGCCGCATCATGACCGGCACCTACGTGTTGTCGGCCGGTTACTACGACGCCTACTACCTGAAGGCGCAGAAGGTACGCCAACTCATCAGCGAGGACTTCCGGCGCGCGTTCAGCGCAGTCGACCTGATTGCAGGGCCGACGACGCCGACGCCGGCGTTCCGGCTCGGCGACAAGACCGACGACCCGATCACGATGTACCTGAACGACATCTATACCATCGGTGCGAACCTCGCCGGGCTCCCTGCGCTGTCGGCGCCCTGCGGTCTCGTCGACGGACTGCCGGCGGGTTTGCATCTCGTCGGTCCGCACTGGTCCGAGCAGCTGCTGCTGTCCGTCACGCACCAGTACCAGCGGGAGACCGACTGGCATCGCCGGACGCCGGAGGCCTACGCATGAACGCCGACCGCTGGGAGGTCGTGATCGGGCTTGAGATTCACACACAGCTCGCGACGGCGAGCAAGATCTTCTCCGGCGCGGCGACGGCCTATGGCGCCGAGCCGAATTCGCAGGCCTGCCTGGTCGACCTCGGCTATCCCGGCACCCTCCCGGTACTGAACGAGGAGGTCGTGCGCATGGCGACGAAATTCGGCCTCGCCGTCAATGCGACGATCGCCAGCCGCTCCGTGTTTGCGCGCAAGAACTACTTTTACCCGGACCTGCCGAAGGGCTACCAGGTCAGCCAGTACGAGCTCCCGATCGTCGCGAATGGCGAACTGTTCATCGTCGGCGACGACGGCCGCGACAAGCGCATTGGAATCACGCGCGCGCACCTCGAGGAAGACGCGGGCAAGTCCCTGCACGATCGTTACGCGCGCTGGTCGGCCATAGACCTGAACCGCGCCGGAACCCCGCTCCTCGAGATCGTGTCCGAACCGGACCTGCGGTCCGCGAGGGAGGCGGTGGCCTACATGCGGAAGATCCACTCGATCGTCCGCTACCTGGAGATCTCCGACGGCAACCTGCAGGAAGGTTCGTTCCGCTGCGACGCGAACGTCTCGATCCGGCCGCGCGGCCAGCGGGAACTCGGCACCCGCGCCGAACTCAAGAACCTGAATTCCTTCCGCTTCGTCGAGCGCGCCATCAACTACGAGATCGGGCGCCAGGTCGACCTCCTGGAAGACGGCGGGACCGTCGTGCAGGAAACCCGCTTGTACGACGCGGAGCGTGACGAGACGCGGCCGATGCGCAGCAAGGAGGAAGCGAAGGACTACCGCTACTTCCCGGACCCCGACCTGCTGCCGGTCGAAATCGGCAGGGACTATGTCGAAGCGGTCCGCGCGACCCTGCCCGAACTGCCGGACGCGAAAAGGCAGCGATTCGTCGAACAATATGGGCTGCGGGCGGACGACGCCGGCATCCTGACCCTCGGCAGGCCGCTTGCCGACTATTTCGAGGCCGCCGCGCGTGCGGCGGCCGCCATGCCGCAGGCAGTCGCGAACTGGGTGCTCGGCGACCTCACCGCGGCCTTGAACCGCGACGGGAGCGACATAAGCGATGCGCCGGTCACACCGGGCTTGCTCGCCGGCCTCGTCGATCGCATTGCGGATAACACGATCTCCGGCAAGATCGCCAAGGAAGTGTTCGAAGCGATGTGGGCGGGCCAGGGTGACGCCGACCGGGTCATCGACGCACGGGGCTTGCGGCAGATCACCGACAGTTCTGCGCTCGAGGCGGCGGTCGACAAAGTCATCGCCGCGAACCCGCTGCAGGCCGCGGAGTACCGCGCCGGCAAGGACAGGCTGATCGGCTATTTCGTCGGGCAGGTCATGAAGGAGACGCAGGGGAAAGCGAATCCCGGCGTGGTCAACCGGCTGCTGAAGGATCGCCTGCCACAGGATGGCTCGTCGAGCTGAGCGCTGCTTCGATGTTCGCCGACCACATCATCCCGTTCGCGTTCGAGGCGCTGCCCGTGCGCGGGGAACTCATCTATCTCTCCCGCGCGTGGCGGCGGATGCTTCGGGAACAGGACTACGCGCCGATCGTCAAGGAAACCCTCGGCCACGCTGCCGCCGCCACTGGTCTCATTGCGCAGAGCCTCAAGTTCGACGGCGCCGTCACGATGCAGATCCAGGGCGCCGGGGACCTGCGGATGCTCGTCATGCAGTGCACGAGCCAGCTCGAATTGCGCGGCATGGCGACCGAAGCCGCGGACGTCACCGCCCGGACCTTCGACGAACTCCTGCAAGACGCGCATTGCGCCATCACCGTCGATGCCGGCGAACGACCCTACCAGGGTATCGTCGAAGTCGGGCGCGACTCCCTCGGCGCGAGCCTGGAAAACTACTTTGAACGTTCGGTGCAATTGCCGAGTCACGTGGCACTGGTCAGCGACGAGATCCTTGCAGGAGGATTGCTGCTGCAACAGATGCCGGGACTGCAGATCGATCCGGACGACTGGGTCCGGCTCGGTCACCTCGCCGCCACGCTCCGGGCTGCCGACTTCCCCGACGCCAGCGGGCTCGACCTGATCGGCAAGCTGTTCAACGAAGACGACGTGCGGGTCTTCGCCGCACGGCCCGTGACCTTTCGCTGCCGCTGCTCGCGGCAGCGCACCGAAGAAGTCTTGAGGATGCTGGGCGAAGACGAAGTGCGCGACGTGTTGCACGAGCAGGGCAGGGTCGAGGTCACCTGCGAATATTGCGGGCGCCGGCGCATCTTCGATGCCGTCGACGTCTCCCGGGTGTTCGCCGACAACGTCGTCAGCGGCCCGGACCGGCCGCAATAAAGCGTGCCGGCACCGCCCGACTCTTATAACCGCAAGCTCGGAGTGAACAGCGCCGTAATTAGCGCTTGTCGCAAGACTTTGTGGCTATGAACCGCGTCCATATGCCGGGCTGAAAACGGCGGCCGGGGAAGGGGTCTGCGGCCTGCTTCGGCCTCCCTGATCAACGGCTTAGCGAGCCCGACCGAACGGCCGGGCATGGTTGCGGTGCCGTATGCCGCAATCCTGTTGCGAAATCGCGCCAATGCGACGCAGCCAGCCCCTGTTCCGTTCATAACTAACCGGGATACCTTGATTCCTTCCGATGCATGCCTCGGTTTCAGTTGTGTGATTTCGGCAACAACCGGGCATCCGCATCGGCGATACCGGCGACCCGGAATCACCTTTCGAGCATAGGGGGCACATCATGAACCACGACACGCGGAGCACGCGCAGACGCGCGACGACCTGCTTAGGCTTCGGCCTTGCGGCGCTGATCGGCCAGTCGATGGCACAAGCGCAGGAGCCGGAGACACCGGCCGAGACCGCGACGGCGGCCGAGGGAGTCGAGGAAATCCTCGTCACCGGCAGCCGCATCAAGCGCGACAGCACATTCACGTCCACGTCACCGCTCGCGGTGATCGAGGCCGATCAACAGGTCCAGTTCGGTGCCATCGACTCCGCGTCGCTGCTGCGCTCGGCGACCTCGGTCGGCGGTCAACAGGTCGATTCGTCCTTCTCCGGGTTCACCGTCGATGGCGGGCCCGGCGCCGAGACCATCGGGCTGCGGGGCCTCGGAGAAGAGCGCACGCTCGTGCTGATCGACGGGCGCCGGATCGGTGCCGCCGGCAACTTTGGCGCAGCGGTATTCGCTGATCTGTCCCTCATCCCCACCTTTCTCGTCGAGCGCGCGGAAATACTGTTGTCCGGTGCCTCATCCATCTACGGTGCGGATGCGGTAGCGGGTGTCGTCAACATCATCACGCCGAAGGACTTCGAAGGCATCGAGCTCGATGCGACCTTCAGCATGCCGGATACCGGCCGCGGTGAGGAGCGGACGGCCGCGATCCAGTTCGGATCGGCGTCCGACCGCGCACGTTTCTTCATCGGCGGCGAGTACTACGAGCGCGACGGCGTGCAGGCGCTGGACCGGGAGTTCACGGAAGGCGGCCACCGCGCCATCACGATCGACGAAAACGGAGATCGTCAAGAGGTACCGGACGGATTCTTCGACCAGACCATAGCCTTCGGTCCCGACTGCACCTTCGCCGGCTACACGCCGGGACAGATGAGCGGCGGGTCGACGGTGCCGGACTTTTCCTGCGACGTCGATTTCGAGCTCGCGCCGTGGAACGAGGCGTTCGCATTCCTGGGTACGGACATCTGGGCGCCGACCGAAAAGTGGTCGGCCTTCGCAAGCATCGACTACGACCTGCAGGCTTTCGGCGATTCGTCGGTCTATTTCCAGGTGCTGAATTCCAACCGCAAGCAGGCCGCGAACGGCGGCGATGCGCAGTTCTTCCCGCTGGTCCCGACGGCCAACCAGTACAACCCCTTTGGCACCGACGTCGTCACTGTCGCCTACGACGGCGATTCGCGTAGCGACGTCGACGATACCACTGTGGGTTACAACCGCTATGTCCTCGGCCTGACGGGGGACATCGCTTTCCTCGACGGTTTTGCGACCTTCGACAACTGGACCTACGACATGTCGGTCGGCTACACGCGCAGCGAGGGTACGAACAGTTTCGATATCGTGCGCAACGACCGACTGACCAACTCGCTTAACAACTGCGTCAACCCGCCGCAGGACCTGTTCGGCGGATTCGCGCCGGAATGCGTTGTCGTGAACCTGTTCAGTCCCGATTTTCTTGAGAACGGCAGTCTCGGCGGCGCGGAAGACTACCTGGTAGCGCGCGTGAACAACCAGACCCAGGTCACGCAGACGGCCTGGGAGGCTGGAGTGACCGGCGATTTGTTCGAGCTCCCGGCCGGGCCGGTCGGCGCCTTCCTCGGCGCGTCCTACCGCGAGGACAGCATCCTTTCCGACGTTGACATCAACATCGAGGAAAACAACGCCTGGGGCCGGTCGGCCGAAGGCGACACCATCGGCAGCACGGACATCAGCGAACTGTACGGGGAGCTCGATATCCCGTTGCTGACCGACGTGTTCCTCGCGCAGGACGTGACGCTGAACCTGTCGTACCGGGTGTCCGACGACAAGTATTTCGGGACAGAGGACACCTGGCGGGTCACGGCCAACTGGGATGTCACCGACTACCTGCGCTTCCGCGGCACGGCCGGCACCTCGTTCCGGGCCCCCAATCTCAAGGAGCTCTTCATCGCGGACCAGACCGGCTTCACGAACGCCTTCATCGATCCTTGCATCGCATTGCCGCCGGGCGAAGACGACCGGACGCAGACGATCATCGACAACTGCATCTCCGAAGGCGTGGATCCGTTCACGCTGGGCGAGGACGGGGCGCCGAGCGTCGGCACGGTGTCGGGCGGCGCGGACGATCTGCGGCCGGAGACTTCGGACTCCTGGACGGTCGGTCTCGTGTTCGGGCAGCCCTGGACGGAATCGTTCGACTTCCAGGTGTCGGTGGACTACACGAGCATCGAGATCACGGACGCCGTCGCGCAACCCGAAGCCGGATTCATCCTGCAACAGTGCTATACGAGCGTCGGCATGTCCGACCCCTTGTGCGAGCGCGTGACCCGCAATCTGGCCGCCGCCCCGGATCAGCGCTTCCTGCTGACCGTCGACGAGTCGGTTGCGAACATCGAGATCGAGAACTACGAAGACATCAGCTTCTCGACCCTGCTGGTCACCGACTTTGAATTGTTCGGAGCGTCGTCGATGTTCTCCTGGAACGTGGACGTCACGAAGGCACTCGAGTACACGGAGGGCCTGTTCATCGAAACCTCCGACCAGCTCGTCGGTTCGCTGGGCGTGCCGGAGTGGCGCGTCCAGTCGATGATCGGCTTCGATCTCGGCAACTGGAATCTGAGCCACCGTCTGACTTACTTCTCCGAGGCGCAGGATACCGAGCAGCAACGCGCGGATGCGGGCCTGGCCGACGAGGACGTGGCCTCCATCGGCAGCTTCGTGTCGCACAGCTTCAGCGTCGCCTACAACGCCGAGGCCTGGCGTGCGTTCCTGACGGTGGAAAACGCCTTCGACGCAATCCCGGACCTGGTCCACGCCGACGCGTTCATCGGCAACACCGTCAACAACATGCCGGTCGGCATCTACCCCGCCGAGGCGATCATGGGGCGCGCGCTCATCCTGAGCCTCAGCACCTCGTTCTAGCCGGCCACCGGCCTCAAGGCCCGCTCCGCCGGAGCGGGCCTTTTTGTTGGAGCGCCCCATGGGTGCGACCTCGAGGAGGGGAAGGAGGCGGAACTGTTGGAGCGCCCCATGGGCGCGACCTCGAGGAGGGGAAAGAGGCGGAACTGTTGGAGCGCCCCATGCGCGCGACCGGTAGGTCTCGGCACTAGGCCAACAGCTTGGTATGGGCGGCCGGAGCTGCTAGACTCCGGATCACTTATATAAGTTTTTATTTATATTTTTATGAACCCGGACACGGAGCAGCGCCTGGCGCAGCTGAAGGCCATCGCGGACCCGGTGCGGTTGCGCCTCGCCGCGCTTTGCCTGCGCGGCGAATGCAGCGTTTCGGAACTCGCCGACATCCTCGCGCAAAGCCAGCCGCGCATCTCGCAGCAGTTGAAAATCCTGTGCGACACCCGGCTCCTGCAGCGTTTCCGGGACGGGCATTTCGTGTATTACCGGGCGCCGGCGCGCGGGCGGAATGCCACCACATTGCGCCAGCTGCTGGCACAGTTCCCAGACGACGAGCCGGATTTCGAACGCGACCTGAAGCGCCTGCAGGAACTGCGCGGGGCCGCGCCGACCAGCGCAGGCGACGACGATGACCGCAGTCTGCACCGGGCCCTCGTGGAACTGACCGTCTCCACACCGCTAGGCGACCTCATCGACATCGGCTGCGGCCAGGGACGGATCCTGAAACTCCTCGCATCGCGCGCCCAGCGCGCCGTGGGGGTCGACATCGATGCCGATGCCCGGCGGTTCGCGCGCGCACAGGTGCTGCTTGCCGGGCTGCCGAACTGCACCCTGCGCAAGGGCGACATGTATGCCCTTCCGTTCGCCGACGAGGAGTTCGACACAGTTGTGCTCGACGACGTGCTGAACGATGCCGAGGATCCGCTGGCCGTCGTACTCGAGGCGCGACGGTTGCTGAAAGCCGGCGGCCGCCTGTTGTTTCTGTCTGCGGTCGACGCGAACGCTGTTGATGCCGGCCGTGCGCGCTTCGCCGCGCACGCGCGCACCGCCGGACTGCGCCTCGCCGCGCCGAAGCCGCTGCCCGCGGGACACCCTCGCTGGCTACTCGCCGTCGCAACCCGCGCCGGCCAGTCGACGGCGGCCGCCTGACGGCAGCCTGGTGGGGTCACGATGAGCAACCGGCCGGTACAGGTTACCTTCGAGTTCTTTCCGCCGAACACGGAAGCGATGTACGACACATTGTGGCGTTCCGTCGAGCGCTTGGCACCACTTGCACCGCGCTTCGTGTCGGTGACTTACGGCGCCGATGGATCGACGCGCGAGCGCACGCACTCGATCGTCAGCCGCATCGCGAGCGACACGGCGCTGACCGCAGCGCCGCACCTGACCTGCATCGGTGCCGCCCGCGGCGAGATCGACGACATCGCGCGCGAGTACTGGGACATGGGCATCCGGCACCTGGTCGCCCTGCGGGGCGACCCGCCCGCGGCCGCCACGGATTACCGGCCGCGCCCGGACGGCTATGCATACGCCGCGGACCTCGTTGCAGGCCTGCGCCGCATCGCGGACTTCGACATCTCCGTCGGTGCCTATCCCGAGGTGCATCCGGAGGCGGCCAGCGCGCTGGCGGATCTCGACAACCTGAAGCGCAAGATCGACGCGGGCGCGAATCGCGCGATTACGCAGTTCTTTTTCGACGTCGACGTGTTCCTCCGTTTCCGGGACCTGTGCGCCGCGGCCCGGATCGACTCCTCGATCGTGCCTGGCATCCTGCCGGTAACGCGCTTCCCGCAGCTCGAGCGCTTTGCGCGACGTTGCGGCGCGACCGTGCCGGAGTGGCTGGCCGACAGCTTCCGTGGATTGGAGGACGACGACGAAACGCGGCAGATGATTGCCGCGAGCATCGCGATAGAACAGGTGCGCCGCCTGCAGCAGGAAGGTATCAGCGAATTCCACTTCTATACCCTGAACCGCTCAGAGCTGACGTACGGCATCTGCCATGCGCTTGGCGTGCGACCGAAGCAGGTCGCCGCCTGAGGCACAGCCATGGAACGCAGCACAAGAATCCGGGAACTGTTCGACACGCTAGACCAGCGGATCATGCTGCTCGACGGGGCGATGGGCACGATGATCCAGAGTTTTCGCCTCAGCGAAGAGGACTACCGCGGCCATCGCTTCGCCGACTGGGAACGCGATCTCAAGGGCAACAATGACCTGTTGTCGATCACGCGTCCGTCGCTCATCCAGCAGATACACCGGGGCTTTCTCGACGCCGGCGCCGACATCATCGAGACGAACACGTTCAATTCCAATGCGCCGTCGATGGCCGACTACGGCTTGGAGTCGCTGGTCGGCGAACTGAATTCCGCAGCCGCCCGGATCGCGCGCGAATGCGCCGATCAGGCCGCGCACCGGTCCGGCGTGCCGCGTTACGTGGCGGGCGTGCTCGGGCCCACCAACCGTACGGCCTCGATTTCGCCGGACGTGAACGATCCCGGTTTTCGCAACATCGCATTCGACGCGCTGAAGGACACCTACATCGAAGCCGCGACCGCCCTCATCGACGGCGGCGTCGATTTCCTGATGATCGAGACTATCTTCGACACGCTGAATGCCAAAGCAGCGATCTTCGCGGTTGAGGAAGCGTTTCGCGGCACGGGCGTGCGGCTGCCGGTGATGATTTCCGGAACGATCACGGATGCGTCGGGGCGCACGCTGTCGGGCCAGACGCCCGAGGCTTTCTGGAACTCGGTGCGCCACGCGGCACCGTTCATGATCGGCTTCAACTGCGCCCTCGGCGCGAAGGAACTCAGGCCGCACATCGCGGAACTCGCGCGCGTCGCCGACACGCGGGTCAGTGCGCATCCGAATGCCGGCTTGCCGAACGCGTTCGGCGAATACGACGAAACGCCGGAAACGATGGCTGACATCGTCGGCGAGTTCGCGGCGAGCGGCCTCGTGAACATGGTCGGCGGCTGCTGCGGCACGCGGCCGGAGCACATTGC
Source organism: uncultured Pseudomonadota bacterium (assembly GCA_963770585.1). GTDB lineage: Bacteria > Pseudomonadota > Gammaproteobacteria > Steroidobacterales > Woeseiaceae > UBA1847. Next base: position 439,110 of record CAVYQH010000002.1, read on the forward strand.
AGCACTGCGCGCAGTGATCGACGGGCGCGCGCCGCGACGCGTACCGGTCCTGCCGAGCGAGTGCCGCCTGGCCGGGCTGGAACCGCTGAATATCGGCCGCGACGCCCTGTTCGTGAACGCCGGCGAACGCTGCAACGTCACCGGCTCCGCGCGCTTTCGCAAGCTGATCGAAGCCGACGACTACGGTGAGGCGGTCGCGGTCGCGCGCCAGCAGGTCGAGGAAGGCGCCCAGCTCATCGACGTCAACATGGACGAGGGCATGCTCGATTCCGAGCAGGCCATGGTGCGGTTCCTGCACCTGATCGGCTCCGAGCCGGACGTGGCCCGCGTGCCGGTCATGATCGATTCGTCGAAGTGGTCCGTCATCGAAGCGGGCCTGAAGTGCGTGCAGGGCAAGGCCATTGTCAATTCCATCAGCCTCAAGGAAGGCGAGGCTCAATTCCTCGAGCACGCACGGCTGGTTCACGCCTACGGCGCGGCGGTCGTGGTCATGGCTTTCGACGAGCAGGGCCAGGCCGACAGCGTGGAGCGCAAGGTGGCGATCTGCCGGCGTTGTTACGAAATTCTCACGGAAAAAGCGGGATTCGACCCGGCCGACATCATCTTCGACCCGAACATCTTCGCGGTCGCGACCGGCATCGAGGAACATGCCGAATACGGGCTCGCCTTCATCGAGGCGACGCGGCAGATCAAGCAGGCACTCCCGCATTCGATGGTGAGCGGCGGGGTCAGTAACGTGTCGTTCTCGTTCCGCGGCAACAATGCCGTCCGCGAGGCAATTCATTCCGTGTTCCTGTATCACGCCATACACGCAGGCATGGACATGGGCATCGTGAATGCGGGCCAGCTCGCGATCTATGAGGAACTGCCGCGCGACCTGCGCGACGCGTGCGAGGACGTCATTCTCAACCAACGCCCGGATGCGACGGAACGCCTCCTCGATGTCGCGGAGAGGTATCGCGACCAGGCCGGAAGCGGGCCATCCCGCAAGCAGGACCTGGAGTGGCGCAGCTGGCCGGTTGCGAAGCGGCTCGAGCATGCCCTGGTCAAGGGCATCGACGAATTCGTGGTCGGGGATACGGAAGAGGCGCGGCTCGCGGCCGTGCGTCCGCTCGACGTGATCGAAGGCCCGCTGATGGACGGCATGAACATCGTCGGCGACCTGTTCGGCGACGGCAAGATGTTCCTGCCTCAGGTCGTAAAGTCGGCGCGCGTAATGAAGAAAGCCGTCGCGCACCTGGTGCCGTTCATCGAGGAGGAGAAGAACGGCGGCCGGAGCAGCAACGGCAAGATAGTGCTCGCAACGGTGAAGGGCGACGTGCACGACATCGGCAAGAACATCGTGGGCGTCGTCCTGCAGTGCAATAACTTCGAGGTGGTCGACCTGGGCGTGATGGTGAGCTGCGACCGGATACTGGAAACGGCCCGCCGCGAGAACGCGCAAATGATCGGGCTCTCGGGGCTCATCACGCCGTCGCTGGACGAAATGGTCAACGTGGCGTCGGAAATGCAGAGGCTCGAATTCGACCTGCCGCTCCTGATCGGCGGAGCTACCACTTCGCCGGCGCACACCGCGGTGAAGATCGAGCCGAAATATCACGGGCCGGTGATCTACGTGAAGGACGCCTCGCGCTCGGTAGGCGTCGCGCAGGCACTCGTCGAGGCCGCGACACGTTCCGCGCTGGTGGAGAAGAACCGGGCCGAGAACGAACGGCGCCGCGAACGGCACGCCAAGGGCACGCGTCTCGCGCCGCAGCTCTCGCTGGCCGCTGCGCGGCGGGCCCGTCCGGCGCTCGACTGGCGGGCGTATCGGCCGACCACACCCGCGTTCACGGGCAGCCGCGTGCTGGATGACATCGACCTCGCGGTGCTGCGCGACTACATCGACTGGATGCCGTTCTTCAATGCCTGGGAGTTTCACGGCAAATTCCCAGCGATCCTGACCGACGCCGTCGTCGGCGAGGCGACGAGTGCGCTGTACCGGGACGCGACGGCGATGCTCGACCGGCTCGTCGAGGAGCGGTGGCTCGGCGCACGCGCCGTATTCGGCTTCTGGCCGGCGAATTCCGACGACGCCGACGACATCCTGTTGTACGATGACGCACGTGCGCAGGCGATCATGCGGCTGTGCCACCTGAGGCAACAGCGCGCGAAGAGCGAGGGGATGGCGCAGCACTGTCTCGCAGATTACGTGGCGCCGCAATCGTCCGGTGTCGCGGACTATGTCGGCGGCTTCGCGGTCAGCACGGGCTTTGGCATCGACGCGCATGTCGCTCGCTTCGAAGCGGCGCACGACGACTACAGTGCGATCATCTTGAAAGCCCTGGCGGACCGCCTCGCGGAAGCGCTCGCCGAGTACTTGCACGAGCGCGTGCGTCGCGAGTTCTGGGGCTATGCGCCGGCGGAGGCTATGAGCAACCACGAGCTCATCTCGGAGCAGTATCGCGGCATCCGCCCGGCACCCGGTTACCCCGCTTGTCCCGATCACACCGAGAAGGCGAAGCTCTGGTCGCTGCTCGGCGCCGAGACGGCCATCGGCCTCGAGCTCACCGAGTCCTTCGCGATGATTCCGACGGCGGCCGTCAGCGGCTGGTACATCGCGCACCCCGAGTCGCGCTACTTCTCGGTCGGCAAGATCGACCGCGACCAGCTCGAGTCTTATGCCGAACGCAAGGGCATGTCGGTCAGCGAAGCGGAGAAATGGCTGTCGCCGAATCTCGGCTACGAACCGCAGGCGAGGAGTGCGGCGTAAGATCGCCCTGCGATGCATAGCCGCCGCGCTACCGGCGCTGGCGTGTGCGCCGGCCGTTGCAGATCCGTATTCGGACGCGCACGCGGAAATGCTCGCCGCCTACGAGGCCGAAAATTTCGGGGCCATGCGCGAAGCGGCCGATCGCGCGCTCGCGGCGAGGCCCGGATATCCCGCGGCGATGTTCAATGTGGCATTCGCTCGCGTCCTCGCCGGTGATGCGGCAGGCTCGCTCGACACTTTGCAACAGTTGCTTGCGCAGCACATCGAGTTCGGGGTCGGCGAGCTGCCGGAGTTCGCGCAGCTCAAGACACTACCGGAATGGGAGGCCTACGCTGCAGGCGTTACTGCCTTGCAGGCGCCGGTCGGCGAAGTGGAAATCGCGTGGCGGCACGATGTCGGCGACTTCATACCGGAAGGCATCGCCGTCGACACGGACGCGCGCGGCGCCTGGCTCGGCAGCATCCGTTATGGAGCGATCCGGCGCGTAGGCGAGGGCGCAGCTAACGCCGCAGTGCCCGGACCGCACTGGAGCGTATTCGGCATGCGGCTGCGCGAGGGCAGGCTCTGGTTCGTGAGTTCGGCCATCGAGCAGTTCGCGGCGAGAGACCCGGCAGATGCGGGGCGCAGCGGATTGTTTTCCGTATCCGTGAACGACGGGTCGGTGCGGACGGAGGCCTTGCTGACGCCGGCCGACGTGCCGCAGGCGCTCGGCGACCTCGAGTTCGGCACGGACGGCGAGGTGTATCTTGCCGACCAGTTGGGCGGAGCCCTGTACCGGTTCGACCCGGACTCTGGCGAACTCGCTGAGTTCATGCAACCGGGGCCGCTGCGCTCGCCGCAGGGCATGGCCCTGGCCGACGACGGCCAACACTTATATGTCGCGGATTACGTCGGCGGCCTGTTTCGCATCGTGCTGAAGTCCGGCGACATGCAGGCGGTTTCGGCGGACGAGGCCACGAGTGTCTATGGCATCGACGGCCTGTATCGCCATGGCAATTCCCTGATCGCGATCCAGAACGGCATCCGGCCGAATCGCGTGGTGCAGTTCCTGCTCTCGGCGGACGGCAGCGCAGTCACCGGCAGCCGGATTCTCGCCATGAACCTGGCGGAATTCGACGAACCGAACCTCGGACAGGTCGCGGACAACGACTTCTATTTCATCGCCAACAGTCACTGGAACCGCTTCGACGCGGAGGGCAACCTGCCGTCGGATCTCGACGGTCCCGTCGTGCTGCGCGTCGAAGTGGGGGCGCCGCCTTGAATCACCCTATCAACGCAGGCTGCATCAGGAGCCGACTATGAACATGCGAACCTTGTCTTTGGCTTTCCTGGCCGGTGTCGCGCTCTCGATTCCGGCGGCCGCACAGGAAGCATCGATCTTTCCGAAGGGCGAAAAGGGACCGAACGTTCACCATACAGGGGACGTCTGGCTGAATCATGTCAGTGACGCGGACGATACCTTTGACTACAACATTGCGCTTGCGACATTTGCGCCAAGGGCCAAACTGGACTGGCATGTGCATCCTGCAGGCCAACAACTACTGATCACCGAGGGTGTCGGCTACTACCAGGAAAGGGGTGAGGAAGTCGAAATCGTTCGCAAGGGAGATGTGATCAAATGTTTTGCCGGTGTCGAACATTGGCATGGTGCGGCGCCCACAACGGGATTTGCCTACCTGGCGATAACCGGCAATCAACCGACCCAATGGTTGGAGCGAGTTTCTGATGAAGTGTACGACAGCATCGAATCTCCTGATGCGGCTACGGATGAGGACAGGTCAGGTAACCTTGAGTGATTCTTGAAGCACAGATGCAATTCCCCAGATACCCGGCACCTGGGGCATAGAGACAGAACAAAGGCAGCTCATGGAATAGAGAGCACGTCACCACCCGCTGGATACTGGCATCCAGAGAGGCCTGCCACCATGAGGACCGGAACAGCATGAGACGCACAACACAGACACGGCTTGGCGGTAGACCAGGCTGCCACAGAACGGAATGCTTCAATCCTGGCTGCTGGAACCCTGAACACTGGATAGTTGGCTATCAGGCACCCGCTGACGGCAGAGGGAAGCTGGGGCAATTGCGACCTGAGAACCAGAGACTCAAGACCAGAGCGGCGTGACCCCGGAGTTATCCGGCAATCAGCTCGGTAAGGCATCAGCGGTATGCGTTGCATGATTTGGCGAGTGTCAGCTTTCCGTCGAAGCGGTCGTCGGCTTGACAAGGTGTGAGCGACAGCAACCAACCATGAGCGGACCTTCACAACAACACATTTGATCTAACTCTTACTGCATCTGCGCCTCGGGGAATTTCCACGTGCCGTTCAAGACCTCGGCGCGCGGGCGATAGAGTCGGACTATGTAGTTCCGGCCTTGCATGAAACGGGGTCATTGTGCAGGTTCGTCCGTTGTCGAATCGAATACCAGCCTGCCGTCGAAAACGGTCAGCGTGACCTGCGTCTCGCCAATCTCGTCCACGCGCCCTGCCTCGGCCAACTCGACGATGTTTCGGTCGAGCGCGATCACGTCCGCCTTCTTACGCACCTCGATGCTGCCAACCTCGTCGTCATGCCCGAACAGGCGGGCGCCGTTGATCGTGAAGGCGGCGATCGCGGAGTGGATGTCGAGACATTGTGCTTCGTTGTAGACGATCTCGCCGTTGCTGCGATAAACAGCCTGCTGCAGGCTCACGAAGGGCATCGGGTCGCGGCTGCCGACCGGTGCGTCGCTGCCGTTGACGACGTTGCCGCCGTAATCCTGGATGCTCTTCGCCGGGTAGACGTTCTGCAAGTAGTAGCCGTCCGCATCGTACAGGTCATCGACTCCTTCCACTTCGTCGACGAACGGAATGACCATCATGTCGTAGGGCTGTCCCGGGGTGGCCCAGACGAACGTGAAGGCGACGGAGATGCCGAGCTCGCCGATCCTCTTCTGGTCGTCCGGGTGTGCCAACTGTACGTGTGCGAGGCTTTGTGACGTGCCGTTCGCGTCCGCTACGTCTTTGACCCTGGCGAGTTCGTCCACGGCCACGCGCACGCCCTTGTCGGCGAGGGCATGTACGTGCACGTGGAATCCGGCTTCCGTCGCCTTCCTGATGTACGCGCGGATGAAGTCCTCCTCGTGCTCGAGAACGCCGCTGTGCTTCATACATTGGCGCGGATGAAAGCCGTGTTCGGCAACGAAGGAGTCGACCCGAGCCACATCGGCGTACGTGTCGGGTTCCGCCTGAACGTCGCGGCACACCTCGCGGTCGGTGTCCACGTAACCGACGACATCGAGCGCGCCTTCTTCGCCTGCCTCGAACAGAGGCTGCCGGAATCCGTCCAACGTGGCGGCCACGGGCATCGTGGGCGGGTATGTGTAGGGATTGCCCTCCAGCACCGCATCGGCAAACAACTTCACGCCGTCGGCCGCGACGTATTTGTAGTCCGAGTACTTTTCGCGCAGCGCCTGCAGGTGCTCGAGGTGGGCGTCGATTGCGGCGATATCCTCCGTCGGAGGCTCCATCATCGCGGCGCGAAAGCGGAAACTCATCTCGCCGCGCTCTTCCAGGCGCCCGTAAGCTGCGAGCGACTCCGGCGTGACCAGCGCGTCCTGGATCGTCGTGATGCCCCGGGAGGCGAGTATCGCCGCCGCCCCTGAAACCGACTTGTCGAGATCGCCCGACATGCCGAGCATGTCCTCGAACCAGGACTGGCGGATGAGCATGCGGGCGTCCTCGTTGACGCCACCGGCCGGTTGGCCGCGTTCGTCAACGGCGATCAGGGGCTTGTACTCGGCGTACTCATCTTCGAGAGTGGTTGCGTCGATCGGTACGTTCTCCCCCGATTCGGCCGTCGCCATGGCGAGCGCAAGACTGTTGGCCGCGCCGTGGTGGCCGTCGTCGCCGTAAAGGAAAACGGGATGCTCGGTCGACACGGCGTCCAGCGCCGCCCGGATATGCGGCAGACCCTCGCTCGGCTCGTTGCCCTTCGAGAACGCCCACTGCAACACGATCAGCCATTCGCCTGGTGCGACGTCGAAGTCGACGAGGCACTGCTTCAATACCTGGACCAGCTCTTCCAGCGTATAGGTCTCGGATTTCAGGTCGCACATGTCCGGTTCCACCGTGCCGAGCGCATGGATGTGCATGTCGTGTATGCCGGGCATCAGCATCGCCCCGCCCATGTCGCGCATCACGGTGTCGTCACCTACAAGCTCTGCGGCACCGGCTGCATTACCGACGTAGACGATGGCATCGCCGCGAATTGCAACAGCTTCGGCGACGCTTTGCGCTTCATCAGCTGTATAGACGTAGGCGTTCGTCAGGACGAGGTCGGCGGGCTCTGCCGGTTCGTCGGTGCCGCCGCATGCAACGACGAGCATGGCAATGAGTGCAGATAGGATACGACGCGCGTAATTCATCGATGAATGCCATTGACCGGGGTACGAAATGACGATACGTGAGTCGACAAGAACAAAGCAATCACGACCATCGCAACATCCTATTGCCGCAAACAGCGGTATGCGCGTATCGTCAGAGCGCTCGATTGCGGCGTCGAGTTTCGACCGGCACACGCGCGGCGAATCAGCGAAATTTCCAAGGGGGTCAACTAGGCAACGGCCAGGAGATCGACATGTTTGGTGGGTTACGGCGGCACGTGCCGCAATCGTTCGGGTACAGTGCCCTGGCAGGCGTGGCGATGCTCACCGTCGCGGCGCCTGAGGCTACGGCGCAGTCGGATGGGGTGATCGACGAAGTCATCGTTACCGCAACCCGGCGTAGCGAAGCGCTAACCGACGTGCCGATCAGCGTCAGCATGATCGGCGACGCGGAGATGGAGCAGCGGGGCGCGCGCCAGTTCGACGACCTGGTGCGCCTGACACCAGGCTTGAACCTCACCCGCGGGTCGTTCACCGGATCGAGCCAGATCGCCATTCGCGGCATTTCCTCCGACGCCGGCTCCGGCACGACGGGCCTCTACATCGACGACACCCCGATCCAGGTCCGCAACATGGGCTTCGGCGCCGGCAACGCGTTCCCGGGCCTGTTCGACATCGAGCGGGTCGAGGTGTTGCGCGGCCCGCAGGGCACGCTGTTCGGCGCCGGCTCCGAAGGCGGCACAGTGCGCTTCATCCAGACCCAGCCGGACCTCGAGGCAGTGAGCGGCACAGCCCGCGCGGAGGTCGGCAGCGTCGAGAACGGCGACACGTCCTATGAGTTGGGCGGCGCCTACGGCACGCCGTTGTCCGACCGCGTGGCAGTGCGCGGCAGCGCCTACTTCCGGCGCGACGGCGGCTACATCGATGCTCTCGGCGGCACTTACGAGATTGTCGACCCCACGGGCGAGAGCTACGGCGACTCGGTGAACTTCACGCCGACCACAACCTATGAAGAAGACATCAACTGGTCCGAGACCCAGGCCGCCCGCCTGGCGCTGAGATGGGCCGTCACCGACAACCTGACCATCACCCCGTCGGCCTTCTACCAGAAAGTCGAGAACAACGACGGCGCCGCGGGCTACGAACTCTCGATGTCGGACGTGGACGACGCGGACTACGCGCGTCCGCACAATGTGCAGGGTGCGCCCGGCACGGTCTATACGTTCGAAAACACGCCGCATACGGTGATACTGAACGACATGTCCGCACCGGAGGACCAGCGCGGCGAGGACGAATTCACCCTTTTCGCGCTGGCCCTCGACTGGGATCTCGGCTGGGCCCAGCTCTTCTCTAACACCTCGTACTTCGATCGTGAGCAATTCCAGTGGGGCGACTACACCAAGGGCTACGCGACTTTCTATTCTCCCGAATATTTCCTCGAGGCCGACGGCGTGACCTCGACGGGCACCTATGTTCCCGAGGGCTGGAAGGGCATGTCGCAGTACAACAACGCGCAGGAGAACCTGGTGCAGGAAGTACGGCTGCAATCCGCCGACGACGTACGCCTGCGCTGGGTGGCGGGGGTTTTCTACTCGGACCTGCAGCAGAAGGCACACCAGCCGATCAACCACAACTTCCTGATGGGCCAGACATGGATGGGCTTTTATCCCACGGCATTCGACATCGGCTACTACACGACTGACGACGGCGAACCTTTCGGGCCGGGCTCCACGGCGTACCAGAACTTCTTCGGCGACAACCCGCTGCCGAACGCAGTGACGTTCTTCGGCGAATGGGCCATGGACGAGCAACAGCTCGCCGGTTTTGCGCAGTTCGATTTCGACCTGACCGACACGATCACGTTGACCGCGGGCATCCGCGCCTCGGAGACGGAGCTCGACTTCAATGCAGCGTATTTGGGGCCGGAGAACAACGCCAATGCGCCTTTCGGTTTCCCGTGCTTCGACCCGAACGACTGCACTTTCGGCAGCGGCGCCATGGCGCCGTCCTACCCGACCTCCGCCTCGAACTCGAGCGAAACTGCCTATACACCGAAGTTCGGCGTCTCCTGGCAACCGACCGACGAGCACCTGATCTACGCCAACGTCGCCGAGGGCTTCCGCCCGGCAGGCGCCTCGCTGCGCGCGCCTGCGATCTGCGACTTCGACCTGATCGAAAACGGGTACGTGGACGAGAGCGGCAACCCGGTGCAACCGGAGACCTACGGTTCCGATTCGGTCTGGAGCTACGAGATCGGCGCCAAGAGTCAGCTGCTCGGCGGCCGACTGGTGCTGGATGGCAGCATCTACCGCATCGAATGGGAGAACATCCAGTCCAACGTCAGCCTGCCGAACTGCGCCTACAACTTCGTCGACAACCTGGCCAACGCCACTTCCGAGGGCTTCGACATCGCCTTCCAGGTCCTGGTGACCGACGGTCTCACGTTGAGCGGCGCCTATGGCTACAACGATTCAACCTACGATGAGGACGCCACTTCGCCCGGCGGTGTGGTGATCCAGGCCGGGGGCGCCGCGGTGCCCGAAGCCGGCCCGCCCGAGACACTGTCGCTGACCGCCGACTACGAGCACAGCTTCGGCGCCTGGGACGGCTATGGCCGCATCGACTACACGTGGTCCGACGAGTGGCGTCGGGTCGGCGCCCAGGTCCCCACGGACCCGTTCTACGATCCGCGCCTGCTGCCGCAGGAGGCCTTCGGGCTAATGAATCTTCGGGTTGGCGCACGATACGGCAATTACGATCTATCGCTGTTTGTGCTCAACCTGACCAACGAGGCGCCGCGGCGGGAGTTCTTCGCGGGTTCTTACTACGATCCGCAGGATTGGGAGGACGTTGCGATACGGCCACGGACCTGGGGGCTTACGCTGTCCTGGCGGTATTGAGCGACATCATCGATACGATCGAAAAACCGGATTGAACGCCCGGCATCGAGGGTAGGCCCGCACTCGCCGTTGTCTGGCCTACTCCACCGACGCGCTGAGATTCAGCAGGGCGGGGGAGGGCAACCTGCCATCGGATCTCGACGGTCCCGTCGTGCTGCGCTTCGAAGTTGGCGCGCCGCCTATTTCTCGCTACTAATCGACTTGTAGATGACCGCACCAATCACGGCACCGACAATCGGGGCGACCCAGAAAAGCCAGAGCTGTGCGATCCACGGGCCACCCGCGAATAGCGCCACGCCCGTGCTGCGCGCAGGATTGACCGACGTGTTGGTGACCGGGATGCTGATCAGGTGAATCAAGGTCAAGCAGAGTCCGATCGCGATCGGCGCGAATCCGGCCGGCGCTCGCGCATCGGTTGCGCCGAGAATCACAATCAGGAACATCGCGGTCAGAACAACCTCGCAAACCAGGGCGGCGAGCAGCGAGTAGCCGCCGGGCGACTGGCTCCCGTAGCCGTTCGAAGCGAAACCTGCTGATGCATCGAAGCCGTCAGCACCGCTTGCGATGATAAACAACACGCCTCCAGCAGCGATGGCGCCGGCGACCTGAGAAATAACGTAGGGCAGCAGCTGACTCGCGCTGAATCGACCGCCTGCCCACAAGCCCACCGAGACCGCAGGATTCAGGTGACAGCCCGATATGTGGCCGATGGCGAAGGCCATCGTCAGCACCGTAAGACCAAATGCCAGCGAGACGCCCAGCAGGCCGATTCCGACTTCAGGAAAGCCCGCGGCAAGCACTGCGCTGCCGCATCCGCCAAGCACAAGCCAGAACGTCCCGATGAACTCTGCTCCATACGCTTTCATAGTTTTCCCCGTCAGTATGCCTACGATGGTGAAACTGCCTCTTGCCGTCCAGGGCGTAAAATATCGCTAGCCTGCGTCCTCGCGCGGCCGGAGCGTGACCGTTACCGGCCTGTGATCGGAGCCGATGTTCGGCCCGGTGCTGAAGCCCGTGACCTCGATATCCTCGGACACCAGGAAATGATCGATCGGGATCATCGCGACCGGGAAGAACGTCGGCCAGGTCGGTTCCACGCCGAAGCCTTCGCGCGCATTGCGCAGACCGCTTTTTGCGATAAGTCGGCGGTACTGGTGCGACCAGACCGAGACGTTGAGATCCCCTGCAACGACCAGCGGCATCGGCGAGCGCCGGGCCAGTTCGCCAATCCCGTCGAGCTGCAGGTTGCGCGCGTAGTAGCCGCCGTTCACCACGGGATTCGCCGGATGCGCGGCGATGAGCTGCAGTCGCCAGTCGTTCGCAACGACGGTGGCGACGATTTCCGGATAGCCGCGCGGATCGGCCTGCCGAACGGCACTGGCTTCGAGCGGAAACCTCGAGAAGAGTGCGATGCCGAACGGATCTGGGCGGGCCTCCACCACCTTGTGCGGAAAGCGCTTGCTGAAGCCGTCGAGTGACTGCACCCAGGCATCGGTGACTTCCTGCATGATGACGATGTCCGGCTGCGTCGCCTCGACGAGTTTCCGGAAGTCCTCGTAATTGCCGTTCGTCGCGAGCACGTTCGCATTCAGGATCCGCAGGTCCGAGTCCGCTGCCGCGCCGCGCTCCACCGGCAGGTACCAAGGCACCACGAACCAGGCGTTCAGGGCAATCGCGGCTGCGCCGAACACGGCATGGCCCGGCCAGCGCAGCCAGAGAAATGCCACCGTCAGCAGCACCGACACCGCGAGATACTGCAGGCGGAAATGCGAGAAAAGTTCGAGCAGGCGATGCCGGTCGTCGAAAACGGTCAGCACCGAGACCACGGCGGTGACGAGCAGCGCAAGCTCGAGAAACCCGTACCACATGCGTTTCCAGTCGCGGCCCCCGATCCGCATCTGTTCGTGGACTGCTATGCAGCCGACTCGTCGACGGTCACGGACAGAATTTCCACCGCCTCGACCGGCACGTCCTGTTGCCCGCCTTGCGAGCCGGTCTTCACCTTCGCAATCGCATCGACGACGTCCATGCCGTCCGTCACTTCGCCGAACACCGCGTAGCCGTAGTCACGGGTCCCGTGATCGAGAAACGCGTTGTCCCGCAGGTTGATGAAGAACTGGGCAGTGGCGCTGTCGACGGCCGAAGTGCGCGCCATCGCCAGCGTACCGCGCCGGTTGGTCTCACCGTTCTTCGCTTCGTTCTTGATGGGCTCCCGGGTCCGCTTCTGGCGCATATCGGTGTCGAACCCGCCGCCCTGGACCATGAAATTCGGAATGACGCGGTGAAAGACGGTGCCGTCGAAGAATCCATCGCTCACGTACCGGCGAAAGTTCTCGCAGGAGATCGGCGCCCTGTCGTCGAAGAGGCTGACCTTGATGTCCCCACGGTTCGTGCTGATCGTGATCATGTCGATTCTGTCCCGGTGGCATTCATGCCTGGCGGTCCGGCGAACGCGCTGCCGTGACCCGCGGCAGGCCGGCGTAGTCGCGGGTGCAGTGTATCCCCTCGTAGCCGTGGCCGCGAAGTATCCCGGCGACCCCGGCCTCCTGCGCCGCGCCGTGCTCGACGACCAAGAGCCCGCCGCGCGACACCAGGGCCGGCACGTCGCGCGCGATGACACGGATGGCGGCCAGCCCGTCGGGCCCGCCGACCAGCGCCTGGCGCGGCTCGCGGAGCAGGGCGGCGAGCACGGCATCGTCCTCGCGCACATAGGGCGGGTTGGACATCACGACCTGAAATCGCCGCCCCCGCACCGGCGCGGTCCAGTCGCCCTCGAGGAACTCGATATTCGGCAGGTCGAGCTCCCCCGCATTGTGGCGGGCCACCGCCAGTGCCGCCGCGCTGGAATCCGTCGCGACTACCTGGCACAGCGGGCGCTCCCGGGCCACTGCGAGCGCGATGGCACCGCAGCCGGTGCCGAGGTCCAGCACCGCCCAGTCAGCACGTCGCGGAATCTCGGCGAGTGCGAGCCCGACCAGGATCTCGGTCTCCGGTCTCGGCACCAGCGTGTCCGGGGTCACCATCAGCTCCATCGACCAGAATTCGCGCGTGCCCGTGATGTAGGCCATGGGCTCGCCGGCCAGCCGGCGGGCGACCGTGCGTTCGAGCCGTTCTACCGCAGCGGCGTCCGGCGCGTCCTCCGGGTGCGCGAAGAGGTAACTGCGTGGCATATCGATCGCCCGGCCGAGCAACAGTTCGGCGTCGAGCCGTGGCGACTCGCTTACGGCGGCAAGCCGTTCGGTCACGGTGTCGAGCAGCGCGGCTATGTCGGGCGCGTTCGTCATGCAGGCTGGTTAGGCGTATTCCGGGTCGCGTACACTCGCCAATAATTTCAGATGAAACGCGGAAACTGAAGCCCGCATCATGCACATCTATTCGAACATACTGGAGATGGTCGGCAGGACGCCGATGCTCCGGGTCAACCGCCTCGACACCGGGCCTTGCCAGTTGTTCCTAAAGCTCGAACTCGCGAATCCCGGCGGCTCGATCAAGGACCGCATCGGCGTTTCCATGATCGAGCAGGCCGAGAAGCGCGGTGAGCTCGCCCCGGGCGCCACGCTCGTCGAGGCGACGGCCGGCAACACCGGCCTCGGTCTCGCGCTCGTCGCCGCGCAGAAAGGCTATCGGCTGGTGCTCGTGCTGCCCGACAAGATGAGCCAGGAAAAAATCTTCAATCTGCGCGCGATGGGCGCCGAGGTGGTGCTGACGCGCTCCGACGTCGGCAAGGGCCATCCGGAGTACTACCAGGACCTCGGCCGGCGGATCGCCGAGGAACGCGGCGCGTATTTCATCAACCAGTTCGGCAACCCGGACAACCCGCTGGCGCACGAGACGACGACCGGCCCGGAGATCGTCGAACAGTTGGACGGCAAGCTCGATGCAATCGTGCTCGGCGTGGGTTCGAGCGGCACCGTCTCCGGGCTGTCCAAGTACCTGCGCGAACACGCGCCGGACATCGAACTCGTGCTGGCCGACCCGGAAGGCTCGGTGCTCGCCGCCTACATCAATGAAGGCCGCCTGGGCAAAGGCGGCAGCTGGCTCGTCGAGGGCATCGGCGAGGACTTCATTCCCGACATCGCCGACTTCTCGCAGGTTCGCAAGGCGTATTCGATCAGCGACGCCGAATCCTTCGCCACCGCGCGCGATCTGCTCAAACGGGAGGGGCTGCTGGCCGGATCGTCGACGGGCACCTTGCTGGCCGGCGCACTGCGCTACTGCCGCGAACAGAAAACGGCGAAAACGGTGGTGACTTTCGCCTGCGACACGGGCAACAAGTATCTCTCGAAGCTGTACAACGACTTCTGGATGGAGGACCAGGGCTTCATCCGGCGCACGGAGCACGGCGACCTGCGCGACCTGATCGGCCGGCCGCACGGCGAACATGCGACCATCACGGTCGGGCCGCGGGACGTGCTGACGACCGCGCACAACCGCTTGCGCAATGCCGGCTTCTCGCAGTTGCCGGTGATGGACGACGGCCGGATCGTCGGCGTCATCACCGAGGACACGATCCTGCAGTTCGTTTTCGGGCGGCCGGAACTCATGACCGCAACGGTGGAGGAGGCGATGGAATCCGCATTCATCCAGCTCGACAAGTCTGTCACTCTCAACAACCTGGTGGCGATGCTGCGGGTGCAGCCTTACGCCGCGATCATGGACGGCGAGGAGTTCCTGGGGCTCATCACCCGTTCCGATGTGCTGAACTACCTGCGCCGGCAGATCTGAGGGGAAGCATGCGCGACGAGGACAGGAAATTCGACACGCGGGTCATCCACGCCGGGCAGCGGCCGGACCCGACGACCGGCGCCATCATGCCGCCGATCTACGCAACGTCGACCTATGTGCAGGAGAGCCCGGGACGGCACAAGGGTTACGAGTATTCTCGTACGCACAATCCGACGCGACAGGCTTACGAACGCTGCATCGCCGACCTCGAGTCGGGCACGCACGGTTTCGCGTTCGCGTCGGGCATGGCGGCCACGGCGACCATACTCGAGCTTATCGACAGCGGCTCGCACGTCGTGGCCATGGACGACCTGTACGGGGGCACGCGCCGCCTGTTCCACGGTGTGCGGGAACGCAGCGCCGGGCTCGAGTTCAGCTTCGTCGACCTAACGGACCCGGACGTCATCGAGGGCGCGCTGCGCGAGAACACGCGGATGATCTGGGTCGAGAGTCCGAGCAATCCGCTCCTCAAGATCGTCGACCTCGAGGCGATCGCGGAACTCGCGACCGCGCGCGGCATACTCGTGGTCGCCGATAACACCTTCGCGACGCCCTGCCTGCAGCGGCCGATCGAGTATGGCGTCGATATCGTTATGCACTCGGCGACCAAGTTCATCAACGGGCATTCCGACATGATCGGCGGGATCGCGGTCACGGCGAATGCCGCTTTGGCCGAGCGGCTGGCCTATCTCTCGAATTCGATCGGAGCCATCGCCGGCCCGTTCGACAGCTTCCTCGCCCTGCGCGGCGTGAAGACGCTGGCCGTGCGCATGGAACGACATTGCAGCAACGGGCTCGCGGTCGCCGAATGGCTGGAGCGCGACCGGCGGGTAGAGCGCGTCATCTATCCGGGCCTGGCGTCACACCCGCAGCACGAACTCGCGATGCGCCAGATGTCGGGATTCGGCGGCATCGTCACCTTTTTCATAGACGGCGACCTCGACCGGGCCCGCCGCTTCCTGGAGCGCTGCCAGCTCTTCGCGCTGGCCGAGAGCCTGGGCGGGGTGGAGAGCCTGGTGGATCACCCGGCCATCATGACCCACGCCTCGGTGCCCGCGCCGAACCGCGAGGCGCTCGGCATCGACGACCGCCTGATCCGCTTGTCGGTCGGCATCGAGAACCTGAATGACCTCATTGCCGACCTCGACCAGGCCCTGTCCAACTGAAAATGGGGTCAGTGTACTTTTTCGATTCCATTTTCTTGCTCGGCAGGTCCTGCGCAAGCGATTAAAAAAGTACTCTGACCCCATTTTTTTTGTTTTTTTGTCACCTTAATTAGAGAGGGCGGCGAGCTGGTCGGCCTGGTGCTCATTGATGAGCGGCTGGATGACAGGGCCGAGGTCGCCGGCCAGGATGTCATCGAGCTTGTAGAGGGTAAGGTTGATGCGGTGGTCGGTTACGCGACCCTGCGGAAAGTTGTAGGTCCGGATGCGTTCCGACCGGTCGCCCGAGCCGACCAGGAGCTTGCGCTTCCGCGCCTGTTCGTTCTGCTGCGCCGTCACCTGCATGTCGAGCAGGCGTGCCCTTAGGAGCGACATGGCGCGTGCACGGTTCTTGTGTTGCGAGCGTTCGTCCTGGCACTCGACGACGATGCCACTCGGGAGGTGCGTCAGGCGCACGGCGGAATCGGTCTTGTTGACGTGCTGGCCGCCGGCGCCGGAGGCCCGATACGTATCGACCCGCAGGTCCGCCGGATTGATCGGCACGTCCTCGATCTCGTCCGGTTCCGGCAGCACGGCCACGGTGCATGCCGAGGTGTGGATGCGACCCTGCGATTCCGTCGCCGGCACGCGCTGCACGCGATGTGCGCCGGATTCGAACTTGAGCCAGGCATAGATGCCGTTGCCGCTGACGCGGCTGATGACCTCCTTGTAGCCGCCGTGCTCGCCGTCGCGTGCACTCAACACCTCGACCTGCCAGCCCATGTGCTCCGCGTAGCGCGAGTACATGCGGAACAGGTCGCCGGCGAAAATTGCCGCTTCGTCGCCGCCGGTGCCGGCGCGGACCTCGAGGAACACGTTCGCATCGTCGTAGGGGTCCGCGGGGATCAGCGCTTTCTGCAGCTCGAGCGAAAGCTCGTCGCGCCGCGCCGTCAGCGTCTCCAGCTCTTCCGCGCCCATGGCGCGCACTTCGGGATCGTCGTCACCCGCCAACTCCCCGGCGGTCGTAATTTCGCGACCCAGCGCCTCGTAGCGGCGAAACAGCTCGACGACCGGCTCGACCCGCGCGTATTCCTTCGAGAGTTCGCGGAATCGGTTCTGGTTGGCGATCACCGCGGGCTCCGCCAGCAGCCCCGAGATCTCTTCGAAGCGGTCGCGCACGGATTCCAGTTTGCTGCGAATGGACTCCTTCATGGGCCGGGGTCAGTCCTTGTCGACGCCGAACAGGCCGCGCGCAACGGCGATCGTGTCCTCGTCGGAGGCTTCACCGGCTTCGCGCAGGCGGACGCTCGGCAAGTGCAGGAGTTTCTTCATCAGTGCTGCGGTCGCGTACTCGAGCACCTCGTCGTGGTCGGCGCCGCCCGCCAGCCGGCGGCGGGCCTGCGTCAGGACTTCGGCGCGCATGGTCTCCCCCTGTTCGCGCAGCGCCGTGATGATCGGCGCTGCCTGCTTCGAGCGTTCGATCGACAGGTACCGCGCGATTTCGTCGTCGAGGATCCGGTTCGCATCGAGCGCTGCCGCCTCGCGACTGCCCTGGCCTTCGAGAATCACCTTGTCGAGGTCGTCGATGGTGTACAGGTACACGTCGTCGAGCTGCGCGACGGCTGGCTCGATGTCGCGGGGCACGGCGATGTCGACGGCGAAGATGGGGCGGCGCCTGCGCTGCCGGATCGCATCGCGCATCGCATCGACGGTCACCACCGGGTGCGGGCTGGAAGTCGATGTGATGAGGATGTCGGCTTCGGGCAGGGTGCCGGCGAGTTCCGAAAGCGGCACCGCGTAGCCACCAGCCTCCTGGGCGAGCGCCCGGGCGCGTTCGACATTGCGGTTGGCGACGAACAGCCGCCCTATGCCCTTGCGCTTGAGGTGCCGGGCCACCAGTTCTATCGTGACGCCGGCGCCGACGAGAACCGCCGTATGCTGCCGGAAGCCTGCGAAGAATTGCTGCGCCAGCGTCACGGCCGCATAGGCGACAGACACCGGGCTGGCCCCGATCTCGGTGTCGGTGCGGACTTTCTTGGCAACCGAGAAGCTGTGCTGGAACAGGCGGCCGAGCTGCGATCCCAGCGTGCTGGCTGTCTCCGCCTCGCGGTAGGCATCCTTGAGCTGGCCGAGTATTTGCGGTTCGCCGAGCACCATCGAGTCGAGGCCGCAGGCCACGCGGAAGATGTGTCGGATCGCATCGTCGCCGGATTTTTCGAACAGGGCGGCGCCCAGCGCCGCGGACAGCCTGCGGTCGCCATGCAGCCATTCCGCTATCTGCTCGTGAGCAGCGTCGTCGCAGATGACATAAAACTCGGTCCGGTTGCAGGTGGACAACAGCAGGACTTCGTCTACACCGGGCAGACCATGCACGCCCTGCAATGCCCGCCCAACGTCCTCTCCGGCGTAGACCACCTGCTCGCGAATTTCGACAGGTGCCGTGTTATGGTTCAGCCCGAGTATTTTGAGCGGCATAGCAGACTTTGGCGTGCTGCCTGCCCGGCAGCCGCAGGCAAATGCGTTGGCAGCGCGTATGATAAGCGAACTGACGACGCAGTTCCTTGTCTCTATAGGCCATGGAGACGATGATCACGTCGCAAATACCGGCACAGTCCGGATGGCATTCCAGGGACGCCGCCGGCACCCGTAAACCCTAAGGACATCATGACAGCACACTTTTCGAGGCTGACCGCAACGCTGGTCGCCGCAGCAAGCCTGACTTTCAGTTTCGCCGGTGCCGCCTACGGCGACGACGTACGCGATTCCGATGCGAGCGCGCATGTCCTGCAGGCGGAGATCGCTCTGCACCGAATGGACTACCTGGAAGCCGCGCGTGAGTACCGCCTCGCGGCCGAGGCCAGCGAGAGTGTCGAAATCGCCCGCCAGGCCACGAACATCGGGACCAGTTACGGATTCTACGACGATGCCATCAAGTCGGCGGAACGCTGGCTGGAACTCGACGCAGACAACGACGAGGCCTTGTTTCACCTGGCGCGCCTGCAGCTCAGGAGCGGCGACACGCGCGGCGCCACCAAGACCTACAAGGCACTCCTGGCGCACGGCGAAGGCCCCGAAGACCAGCGGCTGCTGTCACTGACGGGCGTGCTCGGCGAGGAACAGGACACCGAGGCGGCCTACGAGGTCATGCGCGCGCTCGCCAAACCCTACCCGGATTCCGCCGCAGCGAACTACGCAACCGCCGTCACCGCCATCCAGGCTGAGGACATCGAGGCGGCCCGCAAGTACGTTGAGAAAGCGCTCGAGTCGGGCCCGGACGAGTGGCTCGATATCCGCATCAAGCTCCTGCACGGTCGCATATTGCTGCTCGAAGGCAAGGAGGACGAGGCGATCAACTATGTCGCGGGGATGATTGGCGACGACCCGCAGCCCGATCCGAGCGCACGCATGGAACTCGCCCTGCTGATGCTGTCGGTCGGGCGCGACGACGATGCGCTGAGCCAGGTGAACCAGATTCAGTACGAAACCGGCAGCAACCCGGATGCGTTGCGGCTGATGGCGATCATCAATTTCCGCCAGGACAACCTGGACGCCGCCCGCGAGGACTTCGAGGACCTGCTGGCCAGCGGCCAGCACAGCATGGATGCGCTGTTCTACCTGGCGCGCATCGCAGACAGCGACGGCGAAACGGATCGGGCGATCAGCCTCTATTCGCAGGTCACCGAGGGCGACAATGCCGTGACCTCGCAGCGGCGCGCGGCCGCGCTGATCGCAATCGACAAGAAGGCGCCGGCGATGGCGCTCGACAAACTCGACGAGTTTGCGCGCGAACATCCGGCCTACGCGGTCGACATGGTGCAGTCCAAGGCGCAGCTGCTCGCGGCCCTGGAGCGCTACCCGGAAGCACTGGAGTACTACGACCGGATGGCCGAGTTCCGGCCGGATTCGGAGAGTGTCGTCCTCGGTCGCGCGGAACTGCTCCTGCGCATGGGCGAACTCGAGGATGCGATCGACCAGTACGAAATTGCGGTCAAGCGCTGGCCCGACAGTGCCTTGTCGCTGAACGCACTGGGCTACACGCTGGCCGACCGTACCGACGAGTACAAGCAGGCGGAGAAACTGATTCGCAAAGCCGTCAAGCTCGATCCGGAGAACCCGGCCATCATCGACAGCCTCGGCTGGGTCCTCTACAAGCTCGGCCGCTACGAGGAAGCGCTCGCGGAACTCGAGCGGGCCTACGAAAAGTTCGATGACCCGGAAGTCGCCGCGCACATCGTTGAAGTGCTGGCCGCCATGGAACGCGACGACGACGCGCTCGAAATTCTCGAGAAGGCGGAGGAGAAGACACCGGACAGCAAACTGCTCGCCGACGTCCGCGACCGCATCTTTCCCGACCTCGACGAGTAGCGCGAGTGCCCGAAGTCTCCGGCCGGGGCGGCGGGGCGGCCAGAACGGGCGGACGCGTGCGGCGCGGACTTTGCGCAGTGCTCCTCGCCGCCGGCTGTGCGACCCAGCACGGCGCCGAGCTCCCGGACATCGGTGCATGGGACACGCGCACGGACGTGCTCGGCCGGCTCGACGAGTTCGAATTCAGCGGCAGGGTCGGCGTCAGCTACGCGGGTGATGGCTTCAACGCCAGGCTGCGCTGGCAGCAGACCGGCGGCGCGTACGACGCCAGGCTCAGCGGCCCGCTCGGGGTCGGCACCGTGCTGATCAGCGGGGACGGCAACGAAGCCGCGATCACCGACAAGGACGGCGTCACGACCGTGCTGCCGGATGTCGAAGCGGCGCTCTTCGAGCGCTACGGCTGGACGATCCCGGTCGACAGCCTGCGCTACTGGGCCCTCGGCATTCCCGACCCCAGGGTCGCGGCGGAGACCGAGTTCGGGGCCGATGGCGCGCTCACCGAACTGCGCCAGCGTGGCTGGACTGTTGCGGTCGGCCGTTACCAGGACGCCGGCGGCGGACAACAGATGCCGGCGCTGCTCACTGCCCAGGATCCCAGGACGCGAGTGCGCCTGGTGATCGACCGCTGGACCTTTCACGAACGGCTCGCACCCTGACCGGTGTTTCGTTGACACCCCCGGGACGGCCCCGCAGAATTGCGGCCCTCACGCGAGCGCGTGCGGATGCGCGCGGCTCAAAACGGTCTCTTGGGGCGTAGCCAAGCGGTAAGGCAACGGGTTTTGATCCCGTCATCCGCAGGTTCGAATCCTGCCGCCCCAGCCATCCTGACGACAGGGGGTTTCGTGGATCTCGCAACGATGGCCGTCTTCTCCGGAAATGCACACCCGGAGCTCGCTCATGACATCGCCCGCTGCCTGCACGTGCCGCTCGCCCGGGCCAGCGTCGGCCGGTTCTCGGATGGCGAGATCAACGTCGAAATCCTCGAGAACATCCGCGGTCGTGAGACCTTCATCATCCAGCCGACCAGCCCGCCGACGTCGGAGAACCTGATGGAACTGCTGGTCATGGTCGACGCGGCGCGCCGGGCGTCCGCGGCCCGCATCACCGCGGTCATCCCGTACTTCGGCTATTCCCGGCAGGATCGCCGGCCGCGTTCCGCCCGCGTGCCGATCACGGCCAAGCTGGTCGCCAAACTCATCGGGGCGGCCGGCGTGGATCGCGTGCTGACCGTGGACCTGCACGCGGACCAGATCCAGGGATTCTTCGACATCGCGGTCGACAATGTATATGCATCGCCCCTGCTGCTCGGTGACGTCTGGAAACAGAAATACGAGGACATGGTCGTCGTCTCGCCGGACGTGGGCGGTGTCGTCCGCGCCCGCGCGCTCGCCAAGCGCCTGGATGATGCCGACCTCGCTATCATCGACAAACGCCGCGACCGCGCGAACCAGTCCGAGGTGATGAACATCATCGGGATCGTCGAAGACAAGAACTGCATCATGATCGACGATATGGTCGATACCGCGGGTACGCTGTGTAACGCCGCCGACGCCCTGAAAGCCCGCGGCGCCGCGACCGTCGCGGCGTACATTACCCACCCGGTGCTGTCCGGGTCGGCCGTCAAGCGGATCACGGACTCGGCGCTCGACGAACTGGTCGTGACTGACACGATTCCGCTCAAGCAGGACGCGAGGAGCTGCCCCAAGATACGCCAGCTTTCCGCTGCGAATCTCCTGGCCGAGACCATGCGCCGCATCTCCGACGAAGAATCCGTCTCCGACCTCTACGTCGACTGACCTGTTGGAGCGCCCCATGGGCGCGACGCCAGCAATTAGGGTGACAGTTACCTTAATTCCCAGGTACACGCGTCAAGCAACTCGGCTTTCGCGACCGGAATTAAGGTCACTGTCACCCTAATTGGTCCTACTGGTGCGGGGAGGGCCGATCGGTTAGACTTCGCGGCCCCGAGCGGGCTGGTCGCGGCCCGGCGGGTGCCGGTCAACGGCAAATCCACTGAAATCAAACATTTACGGAGTCCAGTCATGGCTGAAGAAGTTGACCTGATTGCGGAATTCCGGGACGACGGCCAGGGGAAGGGTGCGAGCCGCCGCCTGCGTCGCGAAGGAAAGGTTCCGGCAATCCTGTATGGCGGCGGCCGCGCGCCGCGCTCGCTGGCGTTCGATCACAACAAACTGATGCAGCAGAGCGAGAACGAATCGTTCTACTCCAGCATCCTCAGTATCCAGGTCGGCGACAAGAGCCAGGCTGCGATCGTGAAGGACTTGCAGCGGCATCCGGCGAAGCCGCAGATCATGCACATCGACCTGCAGCGGGTCGTCGAAGACGAGGAAATCCGCATGAACGTGCCGATTCACTTCAAGGGCGAAGAGGTCGCGCCGGGCGTCAAGATCGGCGGCGGCGTCGTGTCGCACCTGATGACGGACGTCGAGGTGGTGTGCCTGCCGCGTTACCTGCCCGAATACCTCGAAGTCGACATATCCGGCCTCGAACTGAACGCGATGCTGCACCTTTCGGATATCAAGCTCCCCGAGGGCGTGGAGCTGCCCGAACTCGCACAAGGCCCCGAGCACGATCACGCGATCGTGTCGATCCATGTGATCAAGGTCCAGGCGGTCGAGGAAGTGCCGACGGAAGCACCCGCGGCCAGCGAGGTTCCGGCGATGGCGCAGTCGACCGAGAATGAAGAAGGTGAAACCGGCAACTGACCCGGTTGACAACGTCGTGAAAAGACCGCCTCCAGGCGGTCTTTTTGTTTAACATCCGCACCCTATGTCTGCATCGGTCAGCCTCATTGCGGGCCTCGGCAATCCCGGCGGCCAGTACGAACGTACATTGCACAACGCGGGCTTCTGGTTCGTCGACGCGCTCCTGCGCCGCTATGGAGGAACGCTCGCGCTCGAACGGAAGTTTAACGCCGAAGTCGGGCGCACGACGATCGAGGGCAAGGACGTATGGCTGGTCAGGCCACAGGCTTATATGAACTTGTCGGGACAGCCGATTCGGGGCGTGCTCGACTACTACCGGCTCGATGCGGGCGATTTGCTGGTCGCGCATGACGAGATCGACCTGCCGCCGGGCACCGTGCGCCTGAAGAAAGGCGGCGGGCACGGCGGGCACAACGGGATCCGCGACATCATCCGGCATTGCGGCCCGGATTTCCTGCGCCTGAGGCTCGGCGTCGGGCATCCGGGCGACAAGGAACAGGTGACCGGCCATGTCCTCAGGCGCGGGGACGCCGAGGTCGAAGCGTCGGTGGAGCGGAACATCGACGAAGCGCTTGCCGTGCTGCCGCTCTTGCTCGACAAGGGGCCGGAGGCAGCGATGAAAGAACTGCACACGAAGACGACGGACTGATGGCGATAACCTGCGGCATTGTCGGCCTGCCGAACGTCGGCAAGTCGACGCTCTTCAATGCACTCACCGCGGCGGAGATCGCGGCGGAGAACTACCCGTTCTGCACCATCGAGCCGAACGTCGGCGTCGTGGCGGTGCCCGATGCGCGACTTGCCGTGCTGGCGGGCATCGCGAATCCGCAGAAGGTGATTCCGACCACGATGGAATTCGTGGACATCGCAGGCCTGGTCGCCGGCGCCTCGAAAGGCGAGGGTCTCGGCAACCAGTTCCTTGCGAACATTCGCGAGACGAACGCCATCGCACACGTCGTGCGCTGTTTCGAGAACGACGACGTCACGCACGTGGCGGGCCGCATCGACCCGATCGACGACATCGAGATCATCAACACCGAGCTCGCGTTGGCGGATCTCGAGTCGATCGAAAAACAACTCGCGAAAGCGGAACGCACTGCAAAGACCGGGCAGAAAGACGCGCTTTTCCATCGCGACACGCTGGCCAAAGTGAAAGCGCACCTGGACGAGGGCGGGCCCGTGCGTTCGCTCGGCCTGTCCGAGAAAGAGGCGGAGCTCGTGAAGGGCCTGCATCTCATCACCGCCAAGCCGGTGATGTACATCGCGAACGTCGACGAAAACGGTTTTGACGACAACCCGCACCTCGGTGCCGTGCTCGACCATGCAAAGCAGGAAGGCGCCGAAGTCGTTGCGATCTGTGCCGCGATCGAGGCCGAGATTGCGCAGCTCGACGAGGCCGACAAAGCCGAGTTCCTCGCCGATCTCGGCTTCGAGGAAGCGGGGCTGAACCGGGTGATCCGCTCGGGCTATGCATTGCTGGGGCTACAGACTTTCTTCACCGCCGGGCCGAAGGAAGTGCGTGCGTGGACGACCAAGGCGGGCGCCACCGCGCCGCAGGCGGCGGGCGAGATCCACACGGACTTCGAAAAGGGCTTCATCCGGGCGGAGGTGATCGCGTACGAAGACTATGTCGCCGGCAAGGGCGAGCAGGGCGCGAAGGAAGCCGGGCGCCTGCGGCTGGAGGGCAAGGAGTACCTCGTCAGGGAAGGCGACGTCATGCACTTCCGCTTCAACATTTGACACCTGCCCGGGCGGCGCCTTGACAGGCCCTGAGGCCGACCGGACAATTTGCGCCCCTCGCGGGGCCTTCCGTCCCGCGGCCGGATTCGGTGATGTAGCTCAGTTGGTCAGAGCGGCGGACTCATAACCCGCAGGTCGGTGGTTCAATTCCACCCATCACCACCAGCACGATGTCCCGAGCCGTCCGGAGAAATTCGGGACGGCTCTTTTTTTTGACCTAAAGAACAGCGTCTTACAATTTCCGGCTGGACCTCTCACGGTCGACTCGGCTTTTGAACGTGATGAATCGCCCCGATAACCGGGTCGGGTCCGGTGCCAAGTGAAGCTCGCTGGCTGTGAGGCCTATTCATCGCTATAAGGTGGGAAAACGCCGTGAACTGAACCAAGAGCCGCCGCCGGTTCGTGGGAGCAAGATTTGTGAGCACGATGAAATCGACCCTTTCACGCCGTCAGCTACTGACATTGCTGAGTGCGGCAACCGGCCTCAAGGTCTTGCCTGCGTGGGCAGCAGCGGAAGTGGACAGCATCGCTCCGCAACCCTTTTTCGCCAGCGTGATGCGGGCTGTAGCTGCCTTGACTGAAGCGGGGCAGCCGATCGTCAAGTCCGACGCCGATCGACTTGCTATGTTCGCCGAAAAAGGCGATGCACAGGCGGTCGTGGCTGCGGAGGCCATTCTCGACCGCTACACGCTGGCGCAGCTGTCCTTCGATGGCGAAGGAGTAGGAACGGCCACATTGGGCAAAGCGAAGCTCGAACTGGTCGAACAAGGGTGGCGTTCCTTCCTTATTCGCCTTGGCAACGCCGCTGGATCCATAAAAAGTCTTGAAGCCCTGTCTGGCGGGATAACGCAGACGTCGAGCGACGAGCAGCGCGCCACATTGGGCGATACGCTCAACAAGGCACCCGGATTGGAGAAGGCGTGGCTCTATTATGAACTTGCGAATGCGCAACCACTATCCGGAAGTTCAGTCGAGTACCTGGTAATCGACCTTTTCAGCCGGGATCGAGGGCAGCGCATCGCCTCGGTTGCATTCGAAGGATCTAATTCGCCCTTCGGATTTTTCGCCACTCCGTCGGCCGATTTTATCTGCCTGCCGTCTCGAGACGTTTCCTTGAGCATACTCGACAGCGATGGGATCGGTTGCATGGCATCGCTAATCATCAAAGATGCTCGCGATCACGTCTATCCGCCACAGGTCCGCCGGATCGCTCCCGACATGGCCTTCCATCCGCAAATCTATCGGGCAGACGATGAAAATGTCCTGCTTCCCGACGGCGACTACGAAGTGTCGAGTTGGCGCGGACCGGAATATGTTCGGCAGTCGCAGCGGATTCTGGTATCGAGCGACGGCCAGAAGATCACGATCAAGCTGCAGCGTTGGATTGATCCATCTCAATGGGGATGGTATTCGGGCGACACGCATATTCACAACGCAGGCTGCGCGCACTACGTGCATCCCACGGAGGGCGTGGCGCCAGAAACCATGATCCGCCATGTTCGAGGGGAAGGACTGGCCATCGGCAGTTCACTGAACTGGGCTCCAAGTTGGTATTACCAGAGGCAATTTTTCTCAGGTCATACCGTGAGCCCGAAGGCGGAACTGGAACATCCAGATTTACAGGTCGCCAACAACACGGCGCTGAGACCCAAGTCCACGCCTAAGGATAATCAGAGCCTGCTGCGCTACGAAGTGGAAGTATCCGGCTTTCCATCCAGCCTTTGCGGCCATGTCATCCTCCTGCAGCTAAAGCAACAGGATTACCCCGGCACCCAATCTATTGAGGATTGGCCCTCTTTCACCCTCCCGATCATGAAATGGGCAAAGAGCGAAAGTTGTCTGGTTGGGTTTGCGCATAGCAGCCTGGGGATGCAGACAGCTTCGAGCGCCATTCCAAACTATGAAATCCCGCCTTTCGATTCTATCGGCGCCAACGAGGCGATTGTCGATATCACCCATGATGCCTGCGATTTCCTTTCAGGTTGTCAGGGGCAGCCCGCGTCCGAGCTCAACGCTTGGTATCACATGCTCAATTGCGGATTGCGACTGGCAATGGTCGGCGAAACCGACTTTCCCTGTTTTTACGACGATCAGGTCGGGATGGGGCGCAGTTACGTCCAACTCGATCAGCGACCGACAGACGATGCAGGCTATGCGGCGTGGTTGAATGGCATCAAATCCGGCAAACTGTACTGTGGCGACGGAAGAAGCCATTTCTTGGAATTCTCCGTAAACGGTCAGCGACAAGGAGGCTCGGACGTTTCTTTGAAAGCGCCACAGCAAGTCGATATTCGCGCAAAAGTAGCGGCGCGGCTTGATCCTGAGCCTGTGAAGAACATTCGCACCACCCGCGATGTTCATCCAAGTTGGCATATCGAATATGCGCGGCTCGGCGAAACCCGAGCCGTACCGCTTGAGCTGGTTGTCAACGGCGAGCCGGTCGAGCGGATGGAGTTCCTCGCCGATGGTAAGCCGCGTCCAGTGGCGTTCAAAACACGGATCGAGCGCAGCTCGTGGGTGGCACTTCGCATCCTGCCCTCGGGCCACACGCATCCGATCTTCATCGCAATTGGGGGCAATCCAATACGTGCCTCGCGGCGCAGCGCCGAGTGGCTGCGCAAGTGCGTCGATGCACTGTGGCAAGAGAAGCATCGCTTGATCCGCGAAAGCGAGCGGTCTGCCGCTGCCGAGGCTTACGATCATGCCAGGCGGACCTATGACCGCATCATTGCCGAAAGCAACGTGGCATGAAGTGGCTGCTGATCCTGCTGGCGCTGGGAAGTGTGGCGTCTAGCGCCGAGGATCATGCGGATCACGTCGACCCTTTGGCCTCTGGTGATGCGCAGATCGTCGTGACCATCAACCCGGAAGCGCGGGTCAGCGCCGTGCTGAATGCGCCGCTGCCAGCAGCCAGCACCTGCGGATCAGCAACAGCACTCAAAGTCAAAGTGATCAATCAGGGCTTCGTCACGGCGCCGCTTCGGGCCTCGATTATCGGGGATGGTGTCAAACACGTTGTGCTGCAGATGGACGGCACGAAGTTGAGCGGCGAGCCCCAAGACAGTCGGACCCTACATCTCATCCCACTCAGATCGGATGCCGTGGATGTGACCGTCGCGTTTAGCATTGATAAGAACATTGGTGATCTCGGTGGGCGCGATCGAGTGCATTTTCTAGTGCGTTGTTCTACGCCTTCAATGCCAGTGCCGGCAAACTCTCCAATACCGGTGACTGGCGACTTGGCTATGGCTATTCCGTCGCCGAAAAGGACGCTGTCCTCGCGGCGTTTTCACATTACAGCACGACCTACGGAACGAACTACCAACAACACGCGCTCGGTGTCGATTACGCGTTGTCGCTGCAATCCGTCCTGAACCTCACCGGCTACTACTACCGGCGAAAAGACTTTGCCTTGGCCGTTCAGCCCGGTGACAACGACTTCATCACCCGCTTGCGACTGAACTTGCAATACAGCTTCGACTGACAAGCTATACTTGACGCGCGCCCTGAACGAGTCCGGCGACCGTACGTAAGCCTTGTAGCGCTGCAGTAATATGCCAACACGGGAGGTCAGAGATCATGACATACGGAACCGCTGACATTCGCAACATCTGTCTCGTTGGCCTCAGTCATGCCGGCAAGACGCAGCTCACCGAAGCATTGCTACACGCCGGCGGTGCAATTTCCCAATGCGGAGCCGTGGAACTCGGGAACACGGTCTCGGATTTCCGCGGACGTGAGCGAGAGCTCGGCCACTCCCTCCATCCTTCGGTGTGCCATTTCGATCATGGCGGAATCCACGTGAACCTGATCGACACACCCGGTCATCGGGACCTGCGAGGGCGCGCGCTGTCCGTATTGCCGGCCGTGGAGACGGCGGCAGTCGTGGTCGATGCGCAAACCGGCATCGATACGGACACGCGCCGGGTAATGCGGGCCGCCAAGGCGCAACGACTTTGCCGCATGATCATCGTAAACAAGACAGATGTGAAGGAGGCGGATCTCGGCCGCCTCGTCCAGGATATCCGCCGGACATTCGGGCCAGAATGCTTGCCGATCAACCTGCCGGGCGCGGACGGTGACGCCGTCGTCGACTGCTATTTTAAACCGGACGGAGCCGCCACCGCTTTCGGCGACGTGGAGTCGGCGCACGCACAGATCGTCGACCAGGTCGTCGAAATTGATGACAAACTCATGGAGCTCTACCTCGATCAGGGTGAGGAGCTCGTGCCGGAGCAGCTGCATGAGCCCTTCGAGAAAGCGTTACGGGAAGGTCATCTCGTGCCGATTTGTTTCGTTTCGGCGAAGACCGGCGCCGGCGTTCCCGAGTTGCTCGAGGTATTCGAACGCCTGATGCCGAATCCCCTGGAAGGCAATCCTCCGACGTTCCTCCAAGGCGCAGGCGAGAAGCTTCAGGAGGTGCGGATCACGACGGATCCGGCTGATCACGTCATCGCCCACGTTGTGATGCTGAATGTCGACCGATACAAGGGTCGGCTCGCGGTCTTTCGAATTCACCAGGGCACCATACGCCCGGGAATGCAGCTCTACGTGGGAGACGCGCGGACGCCGGTAAAGGCCACCCAGTTGCTGAAACTCAATGGCAATGAATTGATTCGGGCGGATGTCGGCGTGCCTGGTGACATCTGTGCGATCCCTCGGGTCGACGAGGCACACTACGATGCCGTTTTGCACAATTCACACGACGAGGATCACCTTCACCTGAAGGCCGTTCGGCTGCCGGCGCCGATATATGGACTTGCGATTCGGCCGGCCAACGACACCGACGTGCAAAAGGTGTCGGATGCGTTGCGCACGCTGCAGGCGGAGGACCCGTCCCTGAGACTGGAACACATCTCGACGATGAACGAGATCGTGCTGCGCGGCACGGGGGAGCTGCATCTGCGAACGGTGCTCGAGGACATCGCCGAACGCTACGGTATTCGCGTCGAGACGATGCTGCCGTCGATCGCGTATCGGGAAACGATTACCCTGCCGGCGGAAGGCCATCACCGGCACAAGAAGCAGAGCGGTGGCGCCGGCCAATTCGGCGAAGTATTTCTGCGCGTGGAGCCGCTCCCGCAGGGCACGGGCTTCACGTTCCGGAGTGCCGTCGTCGGCGGCGCGATCCCGTCGCAGTTCATTCCCGCCGTGGAAACCGGTGTTCGGCAGGTCGTTGCAGCGGGAGCGATCGCCGGATACCCGCTGCAGGACGTCGGGGTCACGGTTTACGACGGCAAGCACCACTCTGTCGATTCCAAGGAAATCGCGTTCGTTCAGGCAGGCAAGAAAGCGTTCCTCGACGCGATATCCAGGGCCGCGCCGATCCTCATGGAGCCGATTGTCGACGTCGCCGTCACCGTACAGCCCGCTTGCGTCGGCGGCGTGACAGGCGACTTGTTGGCGATGCGCGGCATCGTGAACGGAACCTTGATGCTCCCGCACAACCGGATGGAGGTCTCGGGTCAGGCGCCGCTCAAGGAGATCCAGGGCTACCACTCACGACTCAAATCCCTGACCGGCGGCGAAGGCAGCTTCACCATGGAGTTCAGCCACTACGCGCGGGTGCCGGAGCAGACTCAGCAGGAGTTGGTCGCCACGTTCCGCAACCATACCGCAACCTAGGCCACTCCAATAAAGGGTGGCCTGTTGGCGTCCGATTGGCGCCGCAAGAGATCGAACCCGCGGGTCCCGCCGTTCTGGGACATGGGATCGGACAACAGCGACGAGCAGCGGCCAGCCGGCAACGCGCAACAGGCGCGTCGGCCCCGCGGCGCCGATTGCCAGTGTCACCAACTCGACGTTGAACGCCTTTCAGTCGCCCCGTTCGGCGAAGGCCACCAGCCATTCGCCGGTCGTCGCCGCATTGAGCGGAAGCCCGGGAGCCTGCCTTTCGCGAGGCCGCAGCGCCAGATCAGATTACGCCGGCCGCCGAACTCGCCCCGCGCCATCAGCAGTGCATGCCCGGGGACGGGCTATGGAGACTGCCTAGAATGCGAACCGAACGCCCCCGTAAATGTACCGTCCGCGGATATTCGACAGGGCAGGGTCGTAGCCCTGGCCCCACAGGTCGATCAGCGGGACCTCCTCGTCCCAGAGGTCTTCGATGCCCAGCCAGACGGAGGCTCCGCCGAGGAAGGAGTCGGAGTACCGGCCGCTGTCGCCGAAATTGTAACCGAGGTACAGGCTGCCGACGGCGTAGCTCTCCGTTTCCTCGGTGACGTCGTACACGTAATCCTCGATGTCGGGATCGAAGGTCGGAATGTCCACACCGGACCGGTAACTGACGTCGAAGGAAACGTTCCAGGCCTCGTGCATCCATTCGATTCCGGCGAATGCGGAGATTTTCGGCAGCGGCCCGCCCCAGTTGTACAAGCCGTCGAGTTCCTGGTCCCCGATATTCGCATCGGCGATGTAAGTCATCGTCAGGAAGGTCGAGAAGTCGTGATCGCTCATCTGCCACGCATAGTGAGCACCCACATCGACGCCCGATTCCTCGTGAGTGCCGCCATTGGCGACGCGGATATCGATGACCTCAGGCAGCCCGGTTACCGGGTCCCGCACGACACTGCCGGCATCGGAAATGCCGAGGAGGACCTCGTAGTAATCGGGATAGGTAATGCGGTCCTCGACGGTAACTTGCCAGAAGTCCAGGTTGAGTCTCAGTTGGGGCAGTGCGGCCGGGGAGTAGGTCGCGCCAATCGTAATGTTTTCCGCGTCTTCCGGCTCCAGGTCGGCGTTGCCGCCCTCGATGAAGGTCACGATGACCTCTTCGCCGGTAACCGGGTCCAGTATGAGTTCATCGTAACCTTCCGCCGGCAACAGCAGTTCCGGCGGCGTCGGCGAAACGAATCCTCCGCCATAGGCTGCGCGCAGCCGCAGGCTGTCGTCGAAAAAGCCGACTAGGGCCGTGAACTGCGAGATCGTCGTGTCGAACTCGGGTTGCGTGCCGATCAGTTCCGATTCGCAGGGCTGCGCCGGACACTGGAAATACTGGCTGCCGGTATCGGAGAACTTCTCGTAGCGGGTGCCGGCCCCGAACTCGATGAAGGTCAGGAAAGCCGAGTCGTCCGTCGAACGGTAGGCAGGAATGAGGAGCTCACCGGCATACGCGTCGACTTCACGATTGATCCAGACGCCGTTGTATTCGATCTCGCGAAAGAATTCGTAGTTGCCCTCGTTATTGAGCGATTCGAACTCGCCTTCCCGGTGCTCGATGCCGACAGAGAACATCAGGTCGCCGGCCGGCAGCGTAATGATCGGACCGGAAAGCCGTGCGTCGAACTGTGTGAGCTTGTCATCGTTCTCGACGAGCCCGTGCACGCTCATGTCTTCGAGTTGCTCCGGTGTATTCGCGAAGTTCCCGAACAGGTTCACCCCCGTCCCGTCAGTCTGGTTCAGCGACTCGACCAGGGGCGGGCCGGAAAAATCGCGGTACTGCGCGCTGTTGCTCGAGTCGAAATAATTGAAGCCGACGTCGTACTTGAACCTGCCGAGTACGCCGCGCACGCCGGTCGCGCCCTGGATGGCTTCATTCGCCGCTTCGGAGAACAGTTGTATTTCATTGGGCCCGAAGCTGTACAGCAGTACGATTACGTCTTCGCCAAAGGGGTTGTACGGATTCGAGGCTGGCACGAGCGATTCGTCGCCGCCCTCGCTCGGATACACGGTCGGATAAAAGATAGCCGTCTCACCAACCGACATGTCGTCATAGAAACCCTGGGCGTAGAGCTGTATGCGTTCGTCGAGCAGGTCATACTCGACGACGAAGTGCCCGCCGAAGCGCTCACTGGGTTCATCGACCCACCCGTAATTGTCGCCGGCCGCATCCCGCTCGACGTCGAGCGGCCGGAAATCGTCCGGCGAAGTGGCAGTTTCGCCAAAGGCAACCCGGTCCGTGTCGAGCGTCAGTAGCGTGTCGGGGTCCGATACGGTGCTGAGCACGACCGGCTTTACACTGTATTCGCTGCGCCAGTCGTGACCGCCCCAGGGCGTCAGGATCTCGGTCGACGTCAGGTCCCGGTCCTGGCGCAAGAATCCGTCGCCCTCGAGGTACTGGAAGCTGCCCACCAGCCGGAAGCGCTCGCTGTTGGCGCCTGCCAGGACGCTGTAGCGCACGTTCCCGGCATCACCCTCGTCAGCCTGGCCATACTCGGCGCCGACCTGGATGCCTTCGAAATCCTTCCTTAGCCGGACGTCGACGACGCCGGCCACGGCGTTGGGCCCGTAAATGGAGGACGCGCCGCCGGTCAGGATATGCGTGCTGTCGACCGCTTCCGTGGGCAACGCGCTCAGGTCGGCGGGCGTGGTCTCGCTGGAGAATCTCCGGCCCTCGACCATGACCTGGGTGTATTTCTCGTCCATGCCGCGCAGGTTTACCGTCGACCTTGCGACGTCGCCCCACATGCTCCGGATCTGCGAAGGCTCGAGGTTCGCACCGGCAAAGGCCGGCTGTTGCTTCAGGATTTTCGACAGGCTTTCACCGGGGTTGTGTTCGATGTCGGCGCGGGTCACGACATCGATCGGCATCGCGCCGCGTTCGATTTCGGCGATGGTTGCGCTTTTGATGTTCGACCCGGTTACGACGATTTCCTCGAGGACTCCTTCTTCGTCCTCTTCCTCCTCGAGTTCATTCTCCTGGGCGAATACCTGGCCGGCTGCGAGAATGCACAGGATCACGGCACTACGGTACAAGTCGCGACCGCGTTGTTGCGTGTTCATTGTTTTTCCCCCTTTCCGGATTGGACGGTAATCGTTTGTACATCGATCACAAGCCGGGTACACGCCTGTTTCACCTGAATTCCGCTTGTCGGGCCGATGCCTTCGGGAGCCGATTACCGGTCGGATTCCAGAATACGAGGTACCGCTACCCCGGTCAAGCGCGCGGCCCGGACAGGCGCCTTCGGCATCAGACGGACCAGGGCGCTGCCGATTCTCGCTTGACGAGCTTCAGCTTCACGACTTTTTGGACACGCGCGGGCGGTTTGCCGTTCCGCCGGTTGCGGATTTCGTCGATGAGCATGGTCAGGGCCAGCTTCGTGATCGCATCGATCGGTTGTCGAATCGTCGTGAGTGCGGGCCAGATGGTGCTGGCGAGCGGTGCGTCGTCGAACCCGACGACGCTGAGGTCGCCCGGCACGTCCAGCCTGAGCTTGTGCGCAGCCGCCAGGACCCCGGCAGCCATTTCGTCGTTGCTCGCGAATATCGCGCTGGGTCGGGACGAGCCGGTCAGCATTTCCTCGGCCGCCGCGAGTCCCGACCGGTAGGTGTACTGTCCCTGCCAGACGAGGTTCTCGTCCCGGTCGAGACCGGCCCGGGTCATTACTTCCTCGAATCCTTCGTAACGCTGCTTGCTGTCGATCATGTCCGGATGGCCGACGATGAAGCCGATCCTGCGGTGCCCGAGCGACAGCAGGTAACGCGTCATTTCTGCAGCGGCACGGCGGTTGTCGATCCGGATCGACAAGCCTTGCGCATCTTCGCGACCCGTACCGGCGGCGAGGGTCGGTATTCCTGCATCCTCGAAGTGCCGAAGCAGCGCCATCGAATCACACAGCGGCGTCTGCAGAATGACGCCGCCGACTTCCTGGCCGATCAGGTGTCGGGCGGCGGCGCGTTCGCGGCTCCTGCTCGAGCACTTTTCGATGAACAGCTGGCAGCCGATATCGCCGCTGCTGGACAGCAGCGACACCAGCAATTCGCTGCTGTAACTCGCGCTCGGGTTGCCGTACATGATGCCGATGCGACGCGTCCCCGCACTCGCGAGTGTTCGCGCCGCGGCATTCGGCTGGTAGCCGAGTTTCCGGATTGCCGCTTCGACGCGTCGCCGATAGGTTTCGCCGACCGTGGGTATATTACCGATGACGCGTGAGGCGGTCATCGGTGAGACGCCGGCGTGCCTCGCGACGTCTCGGAGGTTGACTCCCTCATGACCGCGGCGCTGTCTCGATTTCTTTTTCAACAATTTCCTCGGACGGTTTGGCGATTCGGCGGGAATTCTCGCAGAACGGCGGGAGTCAGGACAGTTCGACGTGTGCTTCACGTGAGCCGCAGGCGGCGAACACCTTCCGCTTCGGCGTTCCTTGACGGAGGTAGCGGTACCTCTTATGCTGCCTCGCGGGCATGCTGCCGGTCAATCGGAAGTCTGAGGAACGCACCCAGATGAGCTTGTCACCAACGACTATTACGCCGTCGTTTCGCACAGGCGTTGCGGCGTCTCTCCTTATATTCCTCTGTGCCTGTCAGGACGAACCGGATGAGGCTCCGGAGCCGGCAATCGACAACGATAACGTGACAGCGACAGGCGCCGTCGGCGGCCGCAAGACACTCAAGGTCGACGCTTACGTGCCGGCGGCGCTGGCGGCGATCTTCCTCGTGCTGCTCCTGTACTTCAGGTCCGGCGGCGGATACCGGCGCGTCAGCATGGTGGCGACCAGCCAGCAGCGGTCGTGACGCCCGGACCTGTCGTGTGCAAGCGTCGTACGTCGCCCGCGTGGTGCCCTGAATGAGCGAGCGCAATGTGACGGACACGGCGGGACCTGCAACGCGGCGCTGGTCGTGGATCGGCGGAGCGATCGCTGCAGTCGTTCTCGCGTGGCTGGTCGCAGAATTCGGCCCGAGCGCCGACGCGACCACCGCTGAAATCGACGGCCAAAGCGGCGCGGTCGAGCCACAGGACCCGGAAGCAGCGCGCAGTGAGCAACTGGCTGCGCGGCGGGCAGCCTCCGATCACGGTGCGAGTTTCGACACCCGCCGCCTGTCGCAACACTACTGGACCGAAGGCGCAGGGGTCGGCGACATCGATCGTGACGGCGCACTGGATATCGTGGCAGGCCCTTACTGGTACGCGGGCCCGGGTTTCGAGGAAAGTCACGAATACTATCCCGCGACTGAGTCATTCGAACGCAGGAAGGCCGACGGTTCCGAACAGCAGGTCCCGGGTTTCGAAGGAGCGCTGGGCGTCGAAAACGAGTACACCGACAACTTCATCGCGCATGTTTATGATTTCGATGAAGACGGCTGGCAGGACATCCTGACCCTGGGCTTCCCGGGAGAGCAGGCTGCCTGGTACCGGAACCCGCAGGGCAGCGGACGCTGGACCCGGCATGTCATGCTCGAGCCGCTCGACAACGAATCGCCGGGCTTCGTGGACATCGACGGCGACGACCGGCCGGACATTCTCGCCACCTCCAAAGGCTATGTCGGCTACGCAACGCGCAACGACCGCGACCCCGCGGCGGCATGGACCTTTCATCGCATCTCGCCGCACGGCGAATGGGATGCCTACACGCACGGCCTCGGCGCTGGCGACGTAAACGGCGACGGACGCGCGGACATCATCGAGGCGAACGCATGGTGGGAACAGCCGGCAAGCCTGGCCGGCGATCCGCAATGGACGCGCCATCCGGTCGAACTCGGCTACGGCGCGCAATTCCACGCCTACGATGTGAACGACGACGGCCTGCCGGACATCGTCGGCAGCATCGAGGCCCACGGCTATGGCCTCGCCTGGTGGGAACAGGTACGTGCTGCGGGCGAGGCGATCTCCTTTCGCCGGCACCTGATCCTGGGCACGGAGCAGGACGACGGGATCGACGGAGTCGAGTTTTCCCAGCTGCATGCGGTCGGCCTCGCGGATATAGACGGCGACGGACTCAAGGACATCGTGACGGGCAAGCGCTTCCTCGCGCACGGCTGGGACGAGGATCCGGATGCACGAGGCAAGCCGGTCGTCTACTGGTTCAAGCTGACACGCGACGGCGGGGATGTCGCGTTCGAGCCGCACCTCATCGACGACGAATCCGGCATCGGCGTGGACGTGGTCATTGCCGATGTGAACGACGACGGGCTCGAGGATATCGTCACGGCCAACAAGTCCGGGCTGTTCGTGCATACCCAGGAGTTCGGCGGTTACTCGCCGGAGGACGCGGCCCGTGCGATGTCCCTGCCGGAGGGCTTCACGGCCACGGCGTTCGCGGGCGAACCGGACATCCGGCAACCGATCGGCT
Source organism: uncultured Pseudomonadota bacterium (assembly GCA_963770585.1). Taxonomy (GTDB): domain Bacteria; phylum Pseudomonadota; class Gammaproteobacteria; order Steroidobacterales; family Woeseiaceae; genus UBA1847. The sequence goes on from CAVYQH010000002.1 coordinate 475,832, forward strand.
TCGCGATCGACGACCGCGGGCGGCTATGGGTGGCGGAAGCCTATACGTATCCCGTGCGCCGGCCGGAAGGCGAAGGGACGGACCGCATCCTCGTGTTCGAGGACACGGACCGAGACGGTCAGTTCGATCGCCGAACGGTGTTCAAGGACCAGCTCAACCTGGTCAGCGGAATCGAGGTGGGCTTCGGCGGCCTGTGGGTTGGCGCCGCGCCGCACCTGCTCTACATCCCCATCGCCGACGGCGATGCGCCGCGCCCGGCCGGCGAAGCCGAAGTCATACTGGACGGCTGGGGCTGGGAAGACACGCATGAGACGCTCAATACCTTCCGGTGGGGGCCTGACGGATGGTTGTACGGCGCCCACGGCATCTTCACGCACAGCAAGGTCGGGGTCCCCGGGACACCGGATAGCGAACGTGTCGTGCTCGACGCCGCCATCTGGCGTTACCACCCTACGAAAAAGCGCTTCGAAATTTTCGCGGAGGGCACCAGCAATCCCTGGGGCTACGACTTCGACGCACACGGCCGGATGATCGCGGAAGCCTGCGTCATCGCACACCTGTGGCACTTGCAGCAGGGCGGCCGCTACCTTCGGCAGAGGGGATCGCCCGACAACCTGACCCATTTCAACCCCTATACCTACGCGGACATCGACACGATCGCCGATCACCTGCACTTTCCCGGCGGAAACCCGTACCTCGACATCGAAGAGCACGGAGCCCTCGGCGGCGGCCACGCCCATGCCGGGCTGATGATCTACCAGGGCGGTGCCTGGCCGGAGAGCTACGGTGACTACGCTCTGATCAACAACATCCACGGCGCGCAGATCAACATGGACGAACTGCTGCCCAAGGGCAGCGGATTTGTCGGCGCACACCGTCCTTCGTTCATCAAGTTCAACGATCCCTGGTCGCAGATCGTCAACCTGCAGTACGACCACGACGGCGCGGTCTACATGATCGACTGGTACGACCAGGAACAATGTCACGTCGAGGACCCTGGAATCCCGGATCGCGGCAACGGGCGGATCTTCAAGCTGAGCTACGGCGACACGCCGGCGACGGACATCGACATGCAGTCCCGGTCCGACGCCGAGCTGCTCACCGACCTGCTGGAACGCCGGGAATGGCGCGTCCGGCACGCCGGGCGTGTCCTGCAGGAACGCGCGGCGACCGGAAAGCTCGATGCCGGCGTGGCGGAAACCCTGCGCGCGCTCCTGGGACTCGGCGGCACTGCCCCGAAGCCGCCGCTGAGCGGGCAGCATCGCGATTCCGCAAGCAGCGAAGCGCAGCTCCGTGTGCTCTGGGCGCTGCACAGCATCGGCGGCCTCGACGAAACGGACGCCATGAAACTCACGGCGCGGGACGACGAATACCTGCGCGCCTGGGCGATCCAGCTCGCGGCCGAGGACGAGAAACTTTCGGATACGGCCGTCGCGCGCCTCGCCGAGCTGGCGCAGAGCGACCCGTCGCCCATCGTGCGGCTTTATCTCGCCAGCGCCGCACTGCGTATTGCGCCCGGGAAGCGGTGGAGGCTGGTCGAAGCATTGCATGCGCGGGCGGACGACACCGAAGACCAGAACCTGCCGTTCCTGAATTGGTACGCCCTCGAGCCGCTGGCGGCGGAAGACCCTGCGCGCATGATGGACATCGCGCTCGCGTCGCGGATGCCGCGCACCCTGGAATTCTCGGCCCGGCGCCTGATCGCCGAGGATAAGGAGCCGGCTGTGGCGGCCGTCGTGGACGGGCTCAAGCGGGCGGAATCCGACGCGCAGCAGCTCGCGATACTGTCGGGCATGTCCTTCGGCATGCGCGGGCGCGTCGACGTGCCGATACCGGACGGCTGGACCGAAGCCGAAACTGCGGTCCGGGCGTCGGCGCCGGACGAATCCGTGCAAAGAGAGCTGCTCGCGGTCTCGCTGTTCTTCGGCAGCAGCGAGGCATTCGTGCGCGCGCGGGAGGTCGTCGCCGACCCGGATGCCGAGATGGCAACGCGCGTGAGCGCCCTCGATTCGCTGGTCGAGGCGCGCGATCCCAAGCTGTTGCCGCTGCTGCCCGGGCTCTTCCACGAAGAGCCGCCTCTGCGGGGCGCCGCGATACGCGCTACGGGCGCATACGCGGACCCGGATACCCCGGAACGGCTGCTGGAAATCTATCCGTCGCTCAGCGCCTCGGAGAAACGCGACGTGGTGGCCGTCCTGGGCTCGCGACCCGAGTACGCGGAGGCCCTGGGCGACGCCATGCACGACCGGATCATTCCGCCGAGCGAAGTGTCCGCCGATGTCGTTCGCCAGGTGCGCGGTTTCAACCTGCCCGATACGACGGCCCTGGTGGAATTCGCCTGGGACGGCGGGCGCGACCGGGTGGACGACATTGACGTCGAAACCGCACGCTACGCCGCGCTGGTCGAAGCGGGCGCCAACGCAGCCGACACATCGAACGGCCGCAGGCTGTACGGGCAGGTCTGCGGCGCCTGCCACCGGCTGTTCGGCGAAGGCGGCAACATCGGGCCCGACATCACGGGCTCGAACCGGTCGGATCTCGACTATCTCCTGCGCAATATCCTGCAGCCGAATGCCGAAATCGTCGACAGCTACCTGCTCACCACGCTGACGCTCAGCGACGGCCGCGTGCTCTCCGGGTTCGCCGATGACAACGACAGCCCGTTCGTGACCATGACGACCACCGGCGGCGAGATGAGGATCCCGCGCTCCGAGGTAGCCGGCATCGAACAGTCGGACGTGTCGATGATGCCGGAAGGCCTGCTGACGCCGCTGAGCGACGCGGAGGTGCGCGACCTGATTGCCTACCTGCGCAGCCCGCAGCAAGTGCCTCTGCCCTGAGCATGGACATCGCCCCCGACATGGCAGCCAGCGAACCGGCGCTCGATGCGATCGTCGTCGTCGAGTCGCGTCTCGAGAGCGACGAGTATCGCGTCGGCACCCAGGTGTCCGTCGATCGGAAGGAAATCGAAGCGATCGCACCCGTGGAGGTCGAGCAGTTGCTGAAGCGGCTGCCCGGTCTCTCCGTCAATCGGCCGGGCGGCCCGGGCGGCGTGTCGGAGATCTTCCTGCGCGGGGCGGAGTCGAATTTCACGGCCGTGTTCCTCGACGGCATCCGCATGAACGACTCGTCGAATACGCGCGGCGGTGCTGTCGATTTGTCGATGCTTGCAGCAGGGGAGCTCGAACGACTCGACATCGCCATGGGCGCCATGTCCGCCATATATGGCTCGGACGCGATGGCGGGCGTCATCCGCATGGATTCGGCCTACCCGGACGACGGGCGGTCGACGGTCTATGGCGAGGCCGGTACCGCCGGGGACTGGCGTGTTGGCGCGTCGGCGTCGCTGCCGCTCCTCGGCGATTCCCGGCTGGGCTTGAGTGCCAGCAGTCTCGACGGCGGCGATTCCGTCGAAGGATCTTCACTCGAACTCACGAGCGTTTCTGCCCGGCTCTCCGGCGGCTGGGATATCGGCGAAGGCTGGCGCATCGACCTCCGGCACGCGGGGCGGGATCGCACGAGCTACCCGGAAGTCAGCGGCGGACCCGAGTTCGCGGTCTCGCCGGAGCTCGAGCGCGCCGAGGGCGCGCAGTCGTCCGTTTCGATGCGCGCCGCATTCGCGCCCGGGAGCTGGCAAAGCAAGCTGCTTGCGAGCTACCTCGAAGCCGAGGACGACGTGAGGACGCCCGCCGTGGCGCCGGGCGTCCTCGACGGACAGCCGGCGTACACGTCCGACACGCGCTATGCACGGACGGAATTTTTCTGGTCGAACCGGCTGGAGACGGACGGCGGCCGCGACTTTGCCGTCGGCCTCGACGTCGTCGGCGAGGAGGGCCGCGACGACGGCACGGTGGATCTCGGGTTCGCCGTGTTGCCCAATGCCTACCGCCTCGACCGGACGACGGTGTCGGGCTTCGTCGAATACGGACAGGACCTGTGGCCGAGTGTGAGCTCCACGCTGGCCCTGCGCCTGGACCACGTGGACGGCGATACGCGGGTCTCCGGCAAGTTCGGCATCGCGAAATCGCTAGCCGCCGCCGATGGCCGGGTCTGGGCACGCATCGCCAACGGCTTCAAGCTGCCGAGCTTCTTTGCGCTGGGCAATCCGCTGTACGGCAACGACGAGCTCAAGCCGGAAGAAGTACGGACCTTCGAGTTCGGATTCGACCAGTCGTTGTCGGAAAGATTGGACTATTCCGCATCGGCGTTCACCAGCCGTTACGACAACCTGGTCGATTTCGACTTCGAGACTTTCAGGAACGTCAATCGCGGGCGCATCGACATCGACGGAGTCACGCTAACGGCGAGCTACCAGATCAACGACACGTGGCGCGGGACGGCAGACGCGACCCTCTCGAACATCGACAGCGAATCCGGCGAATTGCGCCGGCGCCCGGAGCAGTCGGGCGGCATCGGGCTCGCCTGGGAGTCCGGAGGTGCGTGGTCGGCGGATGCGGCCCTGCGCTATGTCGGCAGCCGGCTGATCACCTCGATCCCGACGGGGGATGTCACCGACGGGGCGTATACCTACCTCGACGCGACGCTGACCTATGCGCCCGCCGACACCGTGACTTTGTGGCTCGCGGCGGACAACCTGCTCGATGCGGACTACGAGGATGCGCCCGGATTTCCCGCGGCCGGGGTGACGATACGGCTCGGCGTCCGCCTGAGGATGTGAAGCGCCGCTCGAGGAGCCGATGAGGAACGGAACGTGACGACGACACAGAGGACCCGGAAGCCCGCCGGTGGCGGAACTCGCGACGCCTTGCTCGGCTCGCTGCTCGCCGGGCTCATGGTGAGTGCATCCACCGGGACGGCGGCAGGCGGCGCCGGCGAGGCGGTGTCTCTGTTCGACGGCAAAACGCTCGCCGGCTGGAACGCAGTCGAAGAATCGCTGTGGCGCGTCGAAGGCGGCGCGATCACCGGCGGATCCCTCGAGGACACGGTCGAGCAAAACAGTTTCCTGATGTCCGACGGAAGCTACGCCGACTTCGAGCTGACGTTACAGCTCCGGCTCCGGGGGACGGAGGGCTTCATCAATGCCGGCATCCAGGTGCGCAGCGAGCGCCTGCCGGGCAGCAACGAGGTCATCGGCTACCAGGTGGACGCAGGCGACGAGTGGTGGGGCAAGCTGTACGACGAGTCGCGACGGAACCGGGTCATCGCCGAGGCGGCGGATCTCGCTGCGGTTGCAGCCGCGGTCGTGCAGGGCGGCTGGAACGAGTACCGGATCCGCTGTGTCGGGCCCCGGATCCAGAGCTGGATCAACGGGGTGCCCGCCGTCGACTACGTCGAGGACGATCCCGGCATTCCCCTGGCAGGACGCATCGGCTTGCAGGTTCATGGTGAGGGTAAGGCGCTCGTGCAGGTCAAAGACCTAAGAATCGTGGAATTGTCGTCACAGGCGGGAGAAGAAAAATGACTCGACTGCTGGTTTCCGTGCTGTTGCTGGGCGTGGGGGCGTGCGCCGCGGCCGGTACCCCCGATGGCAAGCCGCTGGCGGTCCTGATCGCGGGCAAGCCCTCGCACGAGCTCGGCGCGCACGAACACAACGCGGGCGTGCAGCTCTTCGCCAAGGCGCTCGCGCAGGGCGCGCCGGACCTCGTCGTGAAAGTGCACCTGAACGAGGACTGGCCTTCGATTGAGGAACTCGAGCAAGCCGATAGCATCCTCCTGTACGCCGACGCGGGTGGCAAAGTGCTCGAGAAGGACGACCGCATGCGCGACCTCGGGCGGCAGATGGAGCGCGGCGTTGGTTTCATCGTTCTACACTGGGGGCTTGATTTCAGGGAGATGCCGGAGGAGGCCTTGGCGTGGCTCGGCGGTTTCAAGGACCCGGGCTGGTCGGTCAATCCCGTGTGGCATGCCGAGTACCGATCGCTGCCGGAGCATCCCGTCACCCGCGGCGTCAAGCCCTTCGACACCGTGGACGAGTGGTACTTCCACATGCGCTTCAGTGACGGCGGCGGCAAGCTCGTGCCGATCCTCACGGATCTCCCGACGGTGGAAGAGGCGGGGCGCGGCTGCTGCGATTTCGGGTTGAACGACGACGTGGTGGCCGACATCGAGGCCGGCAAGCCGCAGGCGACGGTCTGGGCCTTCGAGCGCGCCGGCGGCGGCCGGGCCTTCGGGTTCGGGGGCGGCCATTTTCACCTGGGGTGGGGCCAGGACGACCAGCGCAAGCTCCTGCTGAACGCGATCCTGTGGACGGCAGGAGTCGAGGTTCCGGAGCATGGCGTCGAAAGTTCGCTCACGGCCGCCGACCTGCAGGCCAACCTCGACACGGACAAGCCGCTCGATTGAGACTTTGCGATGAAGGTCGGCATCAATCTGCTCCTCTGGACCGGTCATGTGAAGCCCGAGCACTTTCCGTTGTTCGCCGACCTGGAGAAGGCCGGCTTCGACGGTGCGGAAATTCCGATCTTCGACGTCTCGCGTCCGGGCCACTACGCGCGCATCGGCAAGGCCGCGCACGACGCAGGCCTCGAGTGCACGGCCTCGACCGTGCTGCCCGATGAATCCTGCAGTGCCGTTTCCGGGAATCCCGCGCACCGCCGCGCCGCCGTCGATCGCCTGCACGCTGCGATCGAGTGTGCAGAGAAGCTCGGCGCCAGGGTCCTAATGGGCCCCTACTACCAGGTCATCGGCCAGTTCACCGGGTCGGGCCCGACGGAGCTCGAGCTCGTACACGCGGCGGAAGTACATCGCGCGATCGCGCCCGCTGCGCAGGCTGCCGGCATCCGCTGCGCGCTCGAGCCGCTTAACCGCTTCGAGGCGCATGTCCTCAATACGATGGAGCAGGCGGCGCGCTACGCCGAACGGGTCGATCACCCGAATGTCGGCATCACGCACGACACCTTCCATGCGCATATCGAGGAAAAAGATCCCGTGGCCTCGCTCACGACGATCGCGAAGACGGGCAAGCTGTTCCACGTGCACGTATCCGAAAACGATCGCGGCGTGCCCGGCAGCGGGCACGCGAAACTCCGCGAGACACTCGGGGAACTGAAGCGCCTCGGTTACGACGACTGGCTCACCATCGAGGCGTTTGGCAGCGCAGTGCCGGGGCTGTCCGCCGCCACTCGCGTGTGGCGGCCGTTCTTCGCCGATCCTGCCGAGGTCTACCGCGAGGGCATCCGGTTCATTCGCGAAGCCTGGCATTGACGGGCGACACTCGAGATTCCCAAACCCACGGATGAATATGAAATACACGATTCCTGTTTCGATCCCCATGTACGCAATTCTCGCCGCAGCCGGCGGCTGCTCCGACGGCGCCGCGCCGCAGGAGCCCGAGGCCGTTGCAGGCTTCGACTACGTGAACTGGAGCACGCCGCACGGCGACGACGGCAATTCCCACTACTCCAGTCTCGACCAGATCAACAGGGACAACGTCGACCGGCTCGAGGTGGCCTGGGAATACCGCTCAGGGGGATCGGACGAGATCGGCATGTGGTGGTGGACGGGCTCGACCATCGAGACCAACCCGATCGTGATCGACGGCGTGCTGTACACCGCGACGCCCGACATGCACCTCGTCGCGCTCGATGCTGGAACGGGCCTGGAGATCTGGCGTTACAACCCCTTCGGTGACGATTCGGGCGGCGGCGTCAACCGCGGCGTCGTGTACTGGGCGGAGGAGAACGGCGAGAACGGCCGTATCTTCTACGGCGTCGACGAGCATTTGCATGCTGTCGACGCGAAGTCGGGAAAACCGGCCGCGGGCTTCGGCGAAGGCGGACGCGTGCTGCTCGGCTTCGGCACGCACGAGGAAGGGGGCGAGATGGGCGCCCCCGGCGCGCCGGTGATCTACAAGGACCATGTCATCGTCGGCGAAAATGCCGGGCACATCAGCGGAAACGTCTCCTCCTATGACGTCCGGACCGGCAAGCGCGACTGGAGCTTCCGCACGATCCCGGTGCCGGGAGAAACCGGCTACGACTCGCACGGCGATCCCGACTTCTGGAAGACTCACGGCGCGGCAAATGTGTGGAGCGGCCTTGCCGTCGACCCGCTCAATGAGATGCTGTTCTTCGGGACCGGATCGCCGGAAGACGACTTCTACCGGCCGCACAACGCGGGGCAACAGCTGTTCGGCAATTCGGTCGTGGCGCTCGACGCGAACACCGGCAAATATCTCTGGCATCACCAGGACCTGCACCACGATTTGTGGGACCTGGACCTTGCCGCGCCGCCCATCCTCGCCACTTTCGTCCGCCGCGGGAAGACCGTGCCGGGACTGATCCAGCTGTCGAAGACCGGCAATACCTACCTGTTCAACCGCCTGACGGGCGAACTACTGAGCGACGTGGAGGAGCGTCCCGCGCCGCCGTCCACATTGGAAGGGGAGACGGCCTACCCGACCCAGCCGGTGGTCCACAACCCGGAACCGTTCACCCGCGTGTTCGAGGTGACGGAAGACGAACTCACCGACATTTCTGCCGAGGCGCATGCGTACGCGGTCGAGCGCTTCCGGCAGTACGAATCAGGCTGGTTCCTGCCGCCGTCGGAGAAAGGCGTCGTGTACTACGGCGTGGCCGGCGGCGCGGAATGGCCCGGCGGCGCCTACGACCCGGAGCGCAACACGATCTATGTGAACGGCAACAACATACCCCACGTCATTCGCCTGCAGCGCGCGACCGAGGTCGCCGGCGCCGGGCATCCCGGCCTCGAGATCTACCGTCACCAGCGCTGCGTGAATTGCCATGGCCCGGACCGGCAGGGCGTCGGCAATCTGCCGGCTTTGACGAACCTCGACGAGAAGTACGATTTGGAGGAAGTGAAGTCGATCATACGCGACGGAAAAGGCGCGATGCCGCCGCACAGCTATTTCGAGGACGAGGAACTGGAACTGCTCGCCGGCTTCCTGCTCGACATCGAATCCGGTGAAGAAGGCGACGAAGAGCCGGAAGACGGGTACGTGATGACCGAGTTCAACCTGTTCGAGGACCCGGAGGGTTATCCCGCGACCAAGCCGCCGTGGGCCACGCTGAACGCTATCGACGTCGATACTGGCAAGATCGTCTGGCAGGTGCCGCTCGGTGAGCACGAGGCCCTGACCCGGCGCGGCGTGCCGCAGACCGGCACAATGTCCTTCGGCGGTCCCGTGGTGACGGCGGGCGGGATCGTGTTCATCGGCTCGACCCAGGACGAGAAGTTCCGCGCATTCGACAAGGACACGGGCGAGGAACTCTGGGAAACAATACTCCCGTTCGCGAATCACGCCACCCCATCGACGTACATGGTGGACGGCAGGCAGTACGTGGTCGTGCCCTGCGGTGGCGGCGGCAAGCTCGGGACGCCATCCGGCGATGCCTGGGTCGCCTTCGCGCTGCCGGACAACGAGTGATGCATCGAGGTGACGCGGCAAACGCGCCGGCGCTCCGACGGAGAAAATGCCGTCGTCTGGCACCGCTCGCCGCCGGACTCGTCGCACCTTTCACCGGTGCCGCAGGCGCCGGCGCGCCGATACCCGCCGACCATTTCGTCGTGCCGGAGGGATCGCGAGCCGCTGCGGTGTTGAGCTGCGTTGCCGTGATGGGCTGCACCGGTCAGTCCGGATCGGCGCCGCGCGAGGAAGCGCCTTCCGCGGCAATGGGGCCGGCGCAGATCATCAGCGACGGCGTCGTGGGCGCTCGCGGACTGGGTGTCGCAGACCTCGATGCGGACGACTACGTGGACGTGCTCGCCGCCTCTGAATACGAAGGCGAGGTGTTCTGGTTCCGCAATGCAAACGGCAAGGGTTTCGCGGACGGCGTTGTCCTTACCGACACGTTCGCGAGTGCACTCACTGTCAATGCCGGCGATCTCACGGGCGACGGGCTTGCGGACGTGATCGTCGGTGGCGACGAACGCATCGAATGGTACGAAAACGCAGGTAACGGCAGGTTCGCGACCGGCCAACTGGTCTCTGCTGGCTTGCCGAAGATCATCCGGGTGTCGGTAGCCGATCTCGATGCCGACGGCGATTCCGACATCATCTCGGCGTCGAAATGGAAGGTCGCCTGGTTCGAGAATCGCGGCTCCGGTGCCTTCGGCCCGCCACGTGCCGTAAATCTCGACGTAAGGCACGTCAACTGGACGGATGCCGCGGATTTCAACAACGACCGGCGCCTCGACATCTTTGCGATCACCTACGAGTACGAATACTCCGAGATCAATGACGATCCGTCCTTGCCCGGACGCAGCGCCAGGAACGACAACGTCGTCTGGCACCCCAACCTGGACGGCGGTCGGTTCGGGCCGGCAGAGCTGGTCTGGGGCGACGCAGGCGCCATTCAGTCGCACGTCAGGTCCGGCGATCTCGACGGCGACGGGTGGGAAGACCTGGTGAGTTGCCTGTTCTTCCTCGACCAGGTCGTCTGGTACCGGAACCAGCCGCATGGCGGCTTTTCGGGACCGCGCATCATCTCGAAGGCGACAGACGGGCCCGAGGCCCTGCTCATCGCGGACCTCGATGCCGATGGCGACGCCGACATCGTTTCGGCGTCGCTGTTCGACGGGATGTTCATGCTCCATCGGAATCTCGGCGACGGCACGTTCGGCGACACGTCCGTGCTCGCACGCGACGTGGGCGGCGCCACCGCGCTCGAAGGTGCGGACGTCGACAGGGACGGAGACATCGACGTAATCGCCGCGGCAGAGTTCGTCCATACGATACTCTGGTTCGAAAACACTCTGCGCAGACCGGAGGACTGAATGCAGAAAAAGAAAAACATTGGAGCGCCAGTGCGGATGACCAGCTTCGTCGCCGTTGCCTGCGCGGCGGCAAGCGGCGGCAGTACGTGGGTCGCTACGAAAGCGACGAGATCGAGGCACCGTACCATATCGAGATCGTCGAGTGACGACGCCCGCTATGTGTTCATACGGCGCGATCCCTGATCCGGCAAATCCTGATGCAGCAGGCCGGCTGTCAACCGACCGAGGGCTAGTCCCTGCTCAGCCAGTTCGACGTGGCGCAGATAAAGAGGGCGCCGAAGACGATCGCGGCCGAGAGCGGCGCCGCCTTGACGAACAGCGCTGCGCCGTAGCCGATGCTGTGGCAGACGAGTGCGAAGACCACGAGCAACGCGCAGCGCGCCGCGAAGGCGAGCTTCGATGCCGGGCGCACGGACAGGTCGAACAGGTTCCGGACGAAGCGCACGCGGCGCGGCTGCTTGTCCCACACGAATGCCGGACGACGAGCGGGTTGGCCGGTACGAAGGCGGCAGGCAGCAGCAACGAGCATCATCAGTTTACTTCCTTGTCCGAATCCAGAGGGGTCGACTTGCAGGCGTGCAATCCAAGTATCGGCCGACACGCAGCACGCTTGCCGCGAGGCAGCTCACAGTTTGCAACATGAAAGTCGCGGGAATCGTCCCGCATCGATGCCGCGGCCGGTGTATGCGCCTAAGTCGCCGTCGCTGATTGCTCCGGCCACCGGCGCTGTGCGTCGGGATCGGGCACGAGCTCGCGATACAGCGCCACGGTCCTGCGAACCGTTTCCGCGTTGTCGAAGTCGGTACGAATACGCTCACGGGCTGCCTGACCCAAGCGAGCCCGCAGCGCCGCGTCACGGTACAGCTTTTCGAAGGCTCGTGCCAGCGCCATGGCGTCCCGAACCGGCACCACGAACCCGGACTGGCCGTCGACGACGAGTTCCGGGCTGCCGCCGCTGTCGGTGACCACCGGCGGCACGCCGTAGGCCATCGCCTCGATGATGGCCCGCGCCAGGCCCTCGCGTTTCACCGAAGGCAGGCAGAAGACGTCGCAGGCCGCGCTCCATTGCGGCGCGTTGGGCTGGAATCCCACCCGGTGGATTCGCTGCCGGGCCGGGCTGCGTTCGATGCGCCTCGTCAGCCGCCTGGCATCCATGTTGCCGATCAGCACCAGGTGCGCCGGGACGTCGGCGGGCAGCAGCTCCACCGCCTCGATCAGGTACTCGATGCCCTTGCGCGGCCGGTAGGCGGCCGTGCAGCCGATCGTGAACGCACCAGCCGGGACGCCGGCGGCCGTGAGGTCCACCGGCGGCGCCGAGTACCACTCGAGCTTGTGGCCCTTGTGGATCGTGACCGGGCGCGCCTCGGGCATGCGCAGGAAGGCCGGCTGCATCTCGAGGAACCAGCGCCGGATCGCCTCGCACACGCACACGATGCGGTCGATCCGCGGATTGAGATAACGCTGCCAGGACATCGGATCGAGAAAGCTCTGGTTGCCGACGATCCCGCGATAGGCAACGACTTTTACCGGCAGCCCGCGCGCCGCGTGCAGGCCGTTCGTCAGCGCCCGGCTGTTGAACGTGTGCACGATGTGATAACGCCCGCGCGGAAGTTCGTCGCGCAAGCGCGCCCGGCCGTCGCGATCGAAGTTCTTCTTCAGTGGGATGTCGAGCAGGGGCACGCCGGCGGCCTCGAGCACGCCGAAATTCGCGTTGTCCGGCGGGCAGACGACCCGGAGATCGATGCCGGCCTCGCGCATGCCGATGAACATCGCCACCGTCGGCCGGTCACCCCCCTGGGTTACGCACAAGGATCGAATCGCCATGCCGCGGAAAGTATCACAGCGGCCGCTGCGCGCGCGCAGGCGGGAGTGCGCTCATCTGCGCGTTCATCTGCTACAGTCCGTCCATGCGTTCTTTGCTCCCGATGTTCATCGTGTGGCCCGCGCTGGTCACGGCCCAGTCGACCCCGGCCGGCGACACCCAGACCTCGCACGACAACGAACTGATCGAGAACCGCGGCGCGGACCAGGATCGCTGGTGGGACGAACTGCCCCTGCCGGAGTGGGCGGCTTTCGAGCGCGTCGACGTCGGCAGCGGCTGGTTCGAGGTGTATCGACTCGACGACGACCTTTATGCGATCTACGAGCCCGGGCAGTTCGAGCTCGTGATCTCCTATCTCATCGTCGGCCGCGAGCGGGCGCTCCTGTTCGATACCGGCCTCGGCATCGGCGACATACGGGCGGTCGTCGGGCAACTGACGGAACGCGGACGTGTCGTGCTCAACTCGCACAGCCATTACGACCACGTCGGCGGCAATCACCGGTTCGACCAGGTCCTCGGCCTCGATAACGCCTACACGAAGCAGAATGCGGCCGGCTCGACGCCGGCGGCGGTCGCGGAATTCATCGGCGAGGGCTGGGTCTGGAAACCGTTTCCCGCGGGATTCGACGCATCCACGTGGCACACCAGGCCGTGGACGATCGCGCGGTTCGTGCAGGAAGGCGACCGCATCGACCTCGGCGGCCGTGAGTTCGAAATCCTGGAGACGCCCGGCCACGCGCCCGACGCGATCTGCCTGCTCGATCGCGAGAACCGCATGCTGTTCATCGGCGACACCTTCTATCTCGCGCCGCTGTACGCCCATTTGCCGGGTTCGGACCCTGACGCGTATCGCGCGACTGCCGCGCGGCTGGCGGCGCTGGCGCCCGAGGTGGACACGCTGGTTACTGCGCACAACGTGCCGTACGCCGCCGCGGATTACCTGCTCAAGCTGCGCGATGCATTCGAACGCATCGCATCTGGTGAGGTCGACTTCATTGGCACGGACGGCAATCGCGAATACGCGTTCGAGGATTTCTCGATCATCCTGTCCGAACCCGCCGAATAGCCGGCGAGCGCGAAAGGGGAGCCAGGCGACGGAATTAGGGACCGTCGCCCTATTTCTTTGAAATAGGGCGACGGTTCCAACAACGGGGCGACTGTCCCCTATTCCTCGATGACCCGCAGCGACACACGCCGGTTCGCGGCGCGGCCTGCCTCGGTGTCGTTCGTGGCTATCGGCGCAGTCTCGCCATACCCGCGCACGGTCATGCGCGACTCGTCGATGCCCCTGGATGCGAAATAGTCGTTCACGGCCCGCGCGCGCCGTTCCGAAAGCCCTGCGTTGTAGTCTTCGGAGCCGGCGTTGTCGGTGTGGCCGCCGATTTCGAAACGCAAATCCGGATAGCGCTTCAGCGTCTCGACGGCGCCGTCCAGGATGATTCTCGCGTCCGGCGTCAGCCGGTCCGAGTTGTACTCGAACTGCGGTGCCCTCGAGGACGTATTCCCCGCGCAGCGTGCAGCCGCGGCGATCGACCGGGTCACCTGCCGGCGTGTTCGGGCATTCGTCGAGCCGATCGACGATGCTGTCGCCGTCGCTGTCGAGTTCGCAGCCCTTCTCGTCGACCTTCGCGCCGGCCGGCGTGTTCGGGCATTCGTCGCTGTCGTCGGAAACTCCGTCACCGTCGCTGTCGAGCGGGCAACCCTTGCTATCGACGCGGACGCCGGTCGGCGTGTTCGGGCATTCGTCCGTGCCGTCCTTCACGCCGTCGCCGTCGCTGTCGAGTTCGCAGCCGTAGGCGTCGACTTCGGCGCCCGGCCGTCGTGTTCGGGCAGCGATCCATGCCGTCGCTGACGCCGTCGCCGTCGCTGTCTACAAAGGCCGGCTCCGCCGCGCCGAATGGCAATTGCAGGCCGACGCTGAGCAGGTTGTCGGCGAGATTCTCCGGGCCTGCGGAATCGACGCGATAGCGCCATTCGCCGCGCAGTGCGACGTTGGTCGAGAACAGGTCGACGTAAAAGCCCAGACCGGCGGAATACATCGCGCCGTCGTTGCTGTCCCTACCGGCCGGGTCGTCCATGAAATAGCCGACGCCGGCGTGCAGATAGGGACTGAAGCGCTGATCACGCCAAAAGACCCGCTGCAGGTCGAGGCCGATGCCGCTGTACGAGTGGTCGACGCCACCTTCGCCGCGCGCAGCCTGGAACAGGCCTTCGATGTTCCAGCCTTCGCTCAGACCGTAGCCGAAGCCGAACTGCCCACCGTTGATGCCGTCCTCGATATCGCGATCGTCGTCATCATCGACGTAGGTGCCCATGACCGAAAAATATGCCTGGTCCTCGGCGGCGTCTGCGAAAGCCGATCCTGCAGGAACTGCAACCAGGATTGCCGCGATTACGCTCAGTAGAAATCGCATTATCATTCTCTCCGTCAATGATGGGACATGCGCACGGTCATTGCCGCGAGGCGATTCCCGTTAGTTTTCACGGGATTGTACATGGGGCCCCTTGCGTTTGACACTCGGCCATGGAGATAGCAGTGTTACCGGATGCGCGCCGATTTCCGGCGTCGAAAAAATAGTTTAGCAAACGAGAAAAAGGAGAGGGCCATGAGCGTCGCCAAAGTCGTCGAAATCACATCGTCGTCCAAGAAGAGTTTCGAGGACGCCATCCGCAAGGGTGTCAAAAAAACCTCGGAGACCGTCCAGGGAATTCAAGGCATCTGGGTGAAAGAACAGAAGTGCGTCGTCCAGGACGGCGAGATCATCGAATTCCGCGTCGACATGAAGCTGACCTTCATCGTCAAGTAGCAGCGGCCGCGACGGCCGCGATCTCGCCGCGGTCAGTGCGACGGCGGGCCGTTCCGTATCACGAGCGCTTCGCCACGCTTGCGCGGATCCGAGCCCGCGTCCCAGCCGGTTTCCGTGCGCCTGATCATCTGCACGTCGCCGTAGTCGTACGGGTGTGGCTTCGCGCGGTAGCCCAGGTCACCGAGCTGCGAGATGGTTTCGTCCGGCAGCGGCACGCTCGGGCTGTAAGTGATGAGATCCGGCGGCAGGAGCTGGTGATGGAATCGCGCGGCGCCTGCCGCTTCCGCCGACGTCAGCCCGTAGTCGATCGTGTCGGCGATCATCTGGAATACGGTCGTAAAAATGGTCGAGCCGCCCGGCGTGCCGACGACGATCTCCACCTTGCCTTGCCGGGTGAGGATGGTCGGTGACATCGACGACAACATGCGCTTGCCGGGCTGGATTTCATTTGCCGTGTTGCCGATGACACCGTAGGCGTTGGGGACGCCCGGCTTGACGCTGAAATCGTCCATCTCGTCGTTCAAGAGGAATCCTGCCCCGGTGACGACGACGCCGCTGCCGAAATCGAGATTGAGGGTGGTCGTCGTGGCGACGGCGTTGCCGGCGAAATCGACGATCGAATAGTGCGTCGTATCCATGGACTCCACGGGACCGAGGCCGGGCGGCACGTCATCGATGGTGGAAATGCGATCCGCCTGCACTTCGGCGGCGCGGGCGCTCAGGTATTCGTCGCCCAGCAGGCGGTCCATGGGCACGTCGACGAAGTCGGGGTCGCCCAAGTATTCCGCGCGATCCGCGAACACGCGCTTTTCGATTTCCGCGACCAGGTGCACGTACTTCGTCGAATTGAGCGCCACACCGTCGAACTCGTGCGCGAGTAGGTCCTTGATCTTCAGGAGCTGGATGACGGCGAAGCCGCCGGAACTCGGCGGCGGCGCGGACCAGATGTCGAAGTCCCGCCATAAAGCGTGCACGGGTTCGCGCCAGATGGCTTCGTAGCGCTCGAGATCTTCGTGGGTGACGAGCCCGCCGCCGCGCGCCATCTCCGCAACGAAGAGCTCCGCGGTCTCGCCGCGATAGAAGCCGTCGACGCCCTCGTCGGCGATGCGTTGCAGCGTGGCTGCGAGTTCGGGCTGGCGGAACAGTTCGCCGGCGCGAACATCCGCAAAATAGTCCGCGAAATTCGTGCGACCCCTGAAGCTCCGCAGGCTGTCTTCGACGTTCTGCGCAAGCTTCGGATGCACGAAGAATCCGTCGCGTGCCAGCCGCACGGCCGGCATCACGACGTCCTGCCACGACAGGACGCCATAGCGTTCGTGCGCGGCCCACAAGCCGGCGACCGCCCCCGGAACGCCGACCGACAGGTGCCCCAGCGTGCTCGCGTCTTCGATGACCTCGCCGTGCTCGTCGAGGTACATGTCGCGGTCCGCTGCGAGCGGCGCCGTCTCGCGGAAATCGAGGAACGTTGCCTTGCCGTCCAGCCAGAACAGCATGAATCCGCCCCCGCCGATGTTGCCTGCCTCGGGTTCTGTCACAGCGAGCACGAAATGCGCGGCCACGGCCGCATCCACCGCGTTGCCGCCGGCCTCGAGTATCGCCGTTGTGACGGCGGCACTCGGCGAGTCCGGCATGGCCACGGCAGCTTCGGTGCTTGCGGCAGTTGCATCAGCCGTTGCGACCGTAGCCGCCGGCGCATCCTGCGGGCCGGGCGAACACGCGCAGGCAAATACGAGCGTGAATGAGGCGATCAAGGCACGGAGTCGATGCACAGGGTTTCTCTCAGGTTTGCAGGTTCATGCTCAGGCCCGGCGATACCAGCGAATCCCGTCGGCGTCCGTCGTCGACGTGATCTCGTCCAGGGCCTCGAGGTAGTTGAGGTGAGCGACGGCTTCGCCGGTAGCGAAAGTCAGATTGTCGTCGCTGATCTCCCGGCGGTAAAGCGCAGGGAAGGCATCGACTGCGCGCCGCGGCTCGGCGCAGTATTCCAGCAGCGCGTCGAGGCGCGCTTCGTGAGTCGCGAGGAGTTCGTCGATGCGCGCGTGCGCACCTCGGTACGGACGGCCGTGCGCGGGCAGCACGAGCACATCCGCGGGAATGCGTCCGCGGATCGTCGCGAGCGTGGCGAGCCAGTCCGCCAGCGGATTCGCCGCAGGTTCCGTCGGGTACACGCTGACGTTGGCGCTGATCGTCGGCAGGAGCTGGTCGCCGCCGATCAGGAGTCCGCGCTCGGCGCAATACAGGCACGCATGTTCCGGGGAATGGCCCCGGCCGACGATTACTTCCCAGCCGGAGCCGTCGATCGAAAACCTCTGGCCGTCGGCAAGCCGCCGGTACGCTTCAGGCAGTGGCGTGACGTAGCGCCCGAAGTAACCGAACATTTTTCGATAGCGCGCGAGCGGTGCGTCGGGCCAGCCGGCCGCGCGATAAAAAGACAGGCCTTCCTCGGGCGCGGTCTGGCCGGTGTCGGCCACCAGCACCCGGCACAGCAGATATTCTTCGCGCGTCATCAGCAGCGGGACCCCGAAATGCCGCGCCAGGAAACCGGCGCAGCCGACGTGGTCCGGATGCAAATGCGTGACGATAACCCGGGTCAGTGGATCGCCCGCGAGCGTCGTGTCGAAGAAATTTCGCCAGTGCGTTTGGCTGGCTTCGTCGCCGAGCCCCGTATCGACGGCGACCCAGCCTCGGCCGTCGCGCAGCAGCCAGAGATTGATGTGATCGAGCGCGAAGGGCAACGGCATGCGCAGCCAGTGCGCGCCGTCCGCAATAGCCATGCTCGTCCCGGACTCGGGCTTCTCTTCGAATTCGTAGCGGAGCTCAGCTTTGCGCATCCGCGCATCGTCGCACGTCCCTCAACCGGGCCGCCACCAGCGGCCTGGCCGTGCGCACCGCGGCCTCCTTCACCGGTCCGAAACCGCGAATCTCGAGATAAGGCGCGACGACGGCGGCCGCCTCCGCAGCGTTTATTCCGCCGAGTGCGGACAGCAGGGCATCGATCGTTTCTTCGAATTCGCGGATCAGCGCGCGCTCCATGCGCCGCTCCGCGGTGTGGCCGAAAACGTCGAAGGGACCGCCGCGCAGCCGCCGCATTCCGGCGAGAACGCGAAACACGGGCAGCATCCACGCCCCGAAGGACTTCTTGAGTGGCCGGCCGCGGGCATCGCGGCGGCCGTTCAAGAGCGGCGGCGCCAGGTGAAAACGGATCCGCGCATTCGGGCCGTAGTCGCGCCGCAAGTCGTCGACGAAGCCAGTCCGCGCGTGCAGGCGCGCGACTTCGTACTCGTCCTTGCAGGCGAGCAGCCGGAAATACGCCTGGGCGACAGAGCGGGTGAGCGCACCGCCGCCCTGCGGCGCATCGTCGGCCGCGCGCACGCGCTCGACGAATGCCCGGTAACGGCTGGCGAGGCGCTCGTCCTGGTAGTCCACGAGGAAGCGTGCCCGCCGCTCGATGTAGGCATCGAGCGGTTCCGCCGCCGTTGCTGCCGCCGCGAGCTTCGGCAGTCTGTCGGCGTCCGCGAAGGCTATGCGGCCCCAGGCGAGCGCGCACTGGTTCTCCGCCACCTTGACGCCGTTGAGCTCGATGGCACGCTCGAGAGCACCCAGCGTCACCGGCACGAGGCCGGCCTGGAAGGCCGCGCCGAGCAACAGCACGTTCGCGTAGATGGTGTCGCCCATCAGCTCTGCGGCGAGGCGGTTCGCATCGAGCGTCGTCAGGGAGGCGACGGCCGCTCCTACCGCGGCTACGCGCTCGCCCGCCTTGAGATTCGCGTCACGGTGCCGGACGAAATCTCCGGTCGCCATCTCCGCCGTGTTCAGCACGGCGCGTGTGTGCCCGGAATCGTAGGTCCGCGAAGCCTGTGGCGACGAACTCACGACGAGGTCGCAGCCGATGAGTGCGTCCGCGCGTCCTTGCTCGATGCGCACCTGGTGGATGGCGGCGGGATCCTCGGCCAGACGGATGTAACTCAGTACCGGGCCGAATTTCTGCGCGAAGCCCATGAAGTCGAGCACACTGGCGCCCTTGCCCTCGAGGTGCGCGGCCATGGTAATCAGTGCGCCGACGGTCACGACGCCGGTGCCGCCGACCCCCGTCACGAGCAGGTCGTGGCAATTCTCGATCGGTCCCGGCAGGGGTGCTGCAATGCCGGTGAGGTCCGGCATCGCGGCCGTCGGCGCGGGCAGCTTGCGTACGCCGCCCTCGACGGTGACGAAGCTCGGGCAGAAGCCGTTCAGGCAGGAGTAGTCCTTGTTGCAGTTGTTCTGGTCGATCTGCCGCTTGCGGCCGAACGGTGTTTCTTTCGGAATTACCGACAGGCAGTTGGACTCGACCGAGCAGTCGCCGCAGCCCTCGCAAACGAGGTCGTTGATGACGACGACGCGTTGCGGGTCATCCATGAGTCCGCGCTTGCGCCGGCGGCGCTTCTCGGTGGCGCAGGTCTGCGCGTAGATCAGCACCGTGACGCCCGGGATCTCCCGGAGCTCTCGTTGCAATGCGTCCAGGTCACGGCGATGCGACAGTGTCGTTCCGCGCGGGAAGTCGGCAAGGTCGAATCGTTCCGGCTCATCGGAGACGAGCGCAATGCGCGTCACGCCCTCGGCGCGCACCGAATGCGCGATCGACTGCACGGTGATCGGCCCGTCGACCGGCTGGCCGCCGGTCATCGCTACCGCGTCGTTGAACAGGATCTTGTAGGTGATGTTGGTGCCCGCGGCGACGGCCTGCCGGATGGCGACCGAGCCGGAGTGATAGTAGGTGCCGTCGCCGAGGTTCTGGAACACGTGCCGCCGGCCGTTGAACAGGGATCGCGAGACCCAGTTGACGCCTTCGCCGCCCATCTGGATGAGGCCGTCGGTGTCGCGGTCCATCCAGTTCGCCATGAAATGGCAGCCGATGCCGGCCAGCGCCTGCGATCCCTCGGGCACTTTCGTCGAGCTGTTGTGCGGGCAGCCCGAGCAGAAATAAGGGATGCGCGTGGCGCCGCTGATTTCGATCAGGTTTCGCTGCGGGCGGAGCGCATCGGCGCGCGCGGTCAGGCCGAGGCCCGGGAACTCGGCGTCGAGCCGCCGCGCCACGATGCCCGCGAGCTGGATTGGCGAAAGTTCGCCGGTCCAGGGCACGAGGTGCGCGCCGTTTTCGTCGGCCTTGCCGACCATGCGCTGGGGCTTCCGGCCCGGATAGTCGTAGAAGTATTCCTTGAATTGGCTCTCGATGATGCCGCGTTTTTCCTCGACGACCAGCACCTCGTGCTTGTTCTTCACGAACTCGAGCGCGCCGTCGTGTTCGAGCGGCCAGACCATCCCGACCTTGTAGACGTCGAGGCCGATGCGCCGCGCTTCCTGTCGGCCGATGCCGAGCAGGCGCAGCGCTTCCATCAGGTCGAGGTGGGCCTTGCCGGTCGTGACGATGCCGTAGCGCGCATCGCGAACGTCGAAGATCTTGCGGTCGATGGGGTTCGCGGCGGCGAATGCCAGCGTCGCCGCCTTCTTCGCTTCGAGGCGTTCCTCGATCTGCGGCCCGGGGAAGTCGGGCCAGCGGTAATGCAGCCCGCCGGGCGGCGGCTGGAAATCGGGCTTCGCGAACCGTGGCCAGGGCGGCAGCATGACCGACCTCGCCGACTCGACCGTTTCCGAAACTGCTTTGAAACCGACCCACATGCCGGAGAAACGCGACAGCGCGAAACCGTACAGGCCGAACTCCAGGTATTCGGCGACGCTCGCCGGATTGAGGTGCGGCATCATGAAGGTGAGAAATGCGACGTCCGACTGGTGCGGCATCGACGAAGATACGCAGCCGTGGTCGTCGCCCGCGACGACGAGCACGCCGCCGCGCGGCGAGCTGCCGTAGGCATTGCCGTGTTTCAGCGCGTCCCCGGCACGATCGACGCCCGGGCCTTTGCCGTACCAGATGCCGAACACGCCGTCGACGGTGCGATTCGGGTCGGTTTCGACCTGTTGCGTGCCGAGCAGCGCCGTGGCGGCAAGGTCCTCGTTGACGGCCGGCAGGAAGGTGATGTCATGCCGGTCGAGATGCTGCCCGGCGCGCCACAACTCCTGATCGAAAGCGCCGAGGGGCGAACCGCGATAGCCCGAGATGAAACCCGCCGTATTCAGCCCGGCGGCGCGGTCGAGTGCGCGCTGGCTGAGCGCGATTCGTACCAGCGCCTGGGTGCCGGTCAGGAACACGCGTCCGGTCTCGCGTCGGTAGCGGTCGTCCAGTTCGTAGTCGTCCAGCGCAGGGCGCGGGATCACGCGGGCAGGGACGGCCATGGGCGACTCCGGTGCGACAGGGAAAACGCCTCAGTTTCGCAGAGTGCGGGCGCAAAAGGCTTTCTAATGTTTCGGTATTCGGGTAGTCAGGGAAAAATGGTTCCAGCTATGGCTGGAAAATCGGATAGAATTTCGAAATGGCTCGAAACCCCGCTTCCGAACTCTCCGCCCGCGACCGGCAGATCCTCATCGCGTTGCAGGAGGACAGCCGCGTCACGGTCCAGGACCTGGCGGCGCAGGTGGGGCTCTCGACCTCTGCGTGCTGGCGCCGGGTGAAGGCGCTCGAGGAATCCGGCGTGATCGAACGCTATGCGGTGATCCTCAACACGCGGAAGGCCGGCTTCGGCCTGTCGGCGATGGTTCACGTGTCGCTCGCGCGGCACGAGCAGGCCAACGTCGAGCAGTTCGTGCGCGAGGTCCGGCGGCATCCGGAGGTGCTGGAATGCTTCGCGACGAGCGGCGAGGCGGATTTCCACTTGCGCGTCGTCGTCGAGGACATCGACGCTTACAACGCGTTCCTCGACAGCTTCATCTTCAAGGTGCCCGGTGTGTCGCAGGTCCGCTCGAACATCGTTTTGAAGGAAATCAAGACGGATACGGCGCTGCCGTTGCGCCGCGGGCAATAGGGCCGAGAACGGGAACGAAAAAAACGGGCCCGGGCATAGCGCCCGGGCCCGCGGACTAACTTTCGAAATCAGGAATAGCGTCGGCGAATTCGGAACCCGATCCAGCCGAACACGCTTCCGATCGTGGCAAACAGCGCGCCCAGGAGTCCGACGAGTGGCATGAAGCTGGCGGTAGCCGGCAACATCTCTTCCTCTTCTACTTCTTCTTCGACAACCGTCGCGGGATACGTCGTCGGGACCGGAGCCGCAACGAATTCCTCTTCGGTTTCATACACAGCGACTTCGAAGCGGTCATGCGGCAACCAGATATCGATCGTGTCGCCCCGGTTCAAGTCCCGAATCCGGTAGTTGCGTCCGTCGATATTGACCCGTGTGTCTTCGGGCGGCGAAATCGTGATCGAATCAGAAAAGGTCCCGTCGGGCCTCTTGAAGCGCAGCACGACGTTCGATCCTGACTTGCGGACAAACTCCGATTCGAAATGGGCAAAGAGCTTGCCGTCCTTCAGCGCGACTTCGAGGCAGTAGTCGTTTGCGTTCGGCAACTGGCTCAGGACACGATCACCGAACACGATGCTGTCGCAACTCGCGGTTGTCGCGACGTCCGTTTGAGCCATCGCCGGCTGCGCAACCGCTGCGACGAGCAAAACGCCTGCCAATGCTATCTTCCTGTATTCGCTCATAGTGGAAATCTCCCAATTCGTCCATTTGGACAGTTTTTGTTTATGCTGCGCGGCGCGTTGCGGTACCGACGCTCCCACGCACGCATTCTAGTCTCACACCCGGCCGGAGACATACGGATTTTTACGCACAGCCTGTTTCAGACTCGGGCTTTCGGGCATCAACCGGCGATCCGGATCGTAACAAAAGCAACGAATACGCGTCGACTAGCTCGCCCGCGAGCGCCAAACGACCTCGCGGATGTCTGTGATCCCGGCCTCGCGAAAGCGCGGTGGCGAGTTCGGCAGGTCGTCGCTCGCCGCGACCCACTCCAGTCCCGGCCAATAACCCCGAACTTCGGTGCCTGGCACCGAATACGGGGGACCGTCGATGAGCGACTGGTCGTACTCGACCGTGATGACGAGCCGGAACGCGTTGGGGGCGAGCAGGGACTCCGTCTTGCGGACGTAGTCCGGCCGTTTATCGGGCGGCAGGGCGATCAGCGCCGCGCGGTCGTAGTGGGCATCGCACGGAAGCGCGTCGAACTCGAAGAAATCCGTGCAGTGGATCTCGATGCCGTGCCCGGGCGCCCGGTACACCGTGCCGCTCCGGTCACGCCGGGCCTCGATGCCGTTCTCGGCGAAGAAGGACTGGACGGCGAGTTCCGAATATTCGACGCCGACGACTTGGTTACCCTGCGCGGCGAGCCACAGTGAGGTCCTGCGACTTGCCGCAAAAGGGCACGAGCACGCGCCGGCCGGATGCATGCCAGTGCCGCCTGAGGGCTGCATTGCCCGCCGCTTCGTGCCAGCCGATGCGGCCTTCCGCCCAGCGTTCGAGCCAGGGTTCCGTCATCCTGCAATATCGCGATTCAGTTGCCTGCCTTGAGAATACTGATGTCGCCACTCAATGTCTTGAGGCGGATCACGGGCCCGCCGCCGTTCACCCGGGCGACGATGGTGTTCTCTACCCGCACGGAAATGCCGTCGCCGCTGTCATCGCGTTCGACGACCGGCTTCGACGGTACTACCTCTACCTCGAAATCGGACAGTATCTCGCCCTGCGAACTGTCGAGGTGCAGCTCCGCGCCCGCATCCGCGGGCAAGCGAACGATGAGGTTGCCGCTGACCGATTCCATCGACATGGCCACCTCGCGGGGCAGGGACGCGAATCCGATCTCGATATTGTCGTTGATGCTTTCCGCGATGACCGACCCGCTGATGCCGGTGGCCGTCACCGGTCCGTTCGTGTTCCCGAGTTCCAGGGTACCCGTGATGTTCCTGACGATGATCTCCCCGTCGTTGACCGTCGACAGGTTCAGGTCGGCGCGACGCGGTATCCGAGCCGTTACGGACACCTGGTCGACGCGATGGTCGGTCTCAACGGATATTTCGTTGTCTTCCTCTTCGATGTCGAAGGAGAAAGTGCCGCCGCTCAGCGCCTTGGTGCCGGACGGCGTGACGATCTTGCGTCCCGAGTCATTGGCGGTGATCTCGAACTCCGCGTCGGTACGATCCTCGCCGATGACCTCGATGCGCGCCGAGAGTATTTCGATCGCGAGGACGATCGGCTCGCCGGGCCGCGACAGCGGAATGTTGACGACATAAGGGTCGGTCTGCGCGGCGGCGCCTGCCGCTGCAAGCAGCGACGCGAGGGCCAGGAAATTTCGTAGCGTGTACATCTTCATTGCGGCTCCGTTCAGAGTTTCCGTATGCGGACGTCGCCATTCAGTGACGAGATCCGGTAGCTGGGTCCGCCGGCGCCGACCCTCAGGCCCGCCGGCTTTTCGATGCGGTAGAGATGGCTGCCGTTGTCCGTAAGGTGCTCGACCGTGGCCGGCAGCGCCACGGGTTCGACTTCGAGCTCGGAGACGATCCGGCCGTTGAAAAGGTCGACCGCCACGTCCAGCCCGGCATCGCCGGGCACGGCGAGCGTGATGTCGCCGTTCACCGATTCGATCGTGCAATCGCTGGCCGGTCCCATGGCGAAATCCAGCCTGATCGGCCCGTTCACGTTCTCGACGCGCGCGCAGTTGCGCAGCCCGTCGACGTCTATCGGGCCATTGACGTTGCTCGCGCTCACCGTGCCGAGCCGGCCGGAGACTTCCACGCGTCCGTCGACGACGGTGCCGACGTCGACATCGGTGCCCTCTGGCACGATGACGTCGAACTGGTAGTCGACCCGGCAGTTGTTGCAGCGATTGAATTCCTGCCAGTCCCGCTCGTCGTGGCCGACGCGAATCGCGACGCCCTGGTCGTCGGCGTCGGTATCGAGGAAATAGATCGCCATCGAGCGTTCGAAGAGTTCTTCGCTCGGTGCTGAGCGGCGTTCGTTGATATTCACGGTGATCTGATCGACGTCGGCGGTGCGCACCTTGATGCTGCCCCAGACGTTATCGATCGCGAACCGCGGCGCAGCGGCGCTCACGGGATAATGCTCGGTCCAGGCGTTCTCCTGGATCACGGGCTCGGATGCCGCCGAAGTCCCGGCCAGCAATACGCCGAGCAGTGCGACAGAGGTTCTAGGTTTCATTGCTTTCCCTCCCGAGGGACTGGTCGATGTGGCGTACGAGTTCCGGGTGCAGCCGGTCGGCGCCGGCAAGTTCCTGCAGCGCATCGAGCTGTGCCTGGTCGCCGTAACGGAGCACGAGGTCAACGAGCGCGAACTGCACGAGCGGTGATTCGGCGTCCGCGAGCAGGGTCATCAGCTGCCGGCCGACGTCGGGCGAAGACATGCGCGGCGCAAGCGCATCGATCGCGGCTGAGCGGATGGACGCCACCCGGTCGTCGGACGCGCGTTCGAGCAGCGCCGCCGTGATCTGCGGGTCGTCCTGGACGAGGTAGGCCGCGTCCATGATGCCCTGCAGGCGCTTGCCCGGCTCGGCGTTGTTGATGCGGTCGAGGATGAGGCTGCGGTTCAGTGCCAGGACATTGTCCTCGAGCGCCGCGAGCCGATCCTCGCCGCTGCCGCCGTCGGTCGCACGACCGGCGAACAGGCCGACGAGCAGGCAGGCCGCCGCCGTCGCCCAGCCGAGGTTGCCAGAAAAGCCGAACAGGTCGCGCAGGCGCGCGGCGAAGGACTTGTGCTTCGCCCGGTCGAGCTCGCGGTGGAAGCGATGGCGCAGGGCCGCGTCCGGTTCCTCGAGCGGCAGTGCTGCGAGCGCGTCCCAGATGGCGTCCTGGCCGGGCGTTTCGCCTTCGTAGGGCAGTTGCGAGCGGTATTGGTCAGGCATGGGTCAGGTCTCCCGTCGAAGCACCGATCTCGGCGGCGAGCAGTTGCATCGCGCGGTGCATCCGAACGCGCGCGGCGCCCGGCTTGCAGCCGAGAGCCAGAGCCAGGTCTTCGTAGTTGTCGAACTCGAACCGGCCGAGCCAGATGATTTCGCGCGCGGCCAGCGGCAGCCGGGCGAGCGCCTCCGCGACCAGGCCGACGAGCTGACGTCCGCTCGCCACCTGCTCCGCGGAGCGGGTGTCGACAGGCTCGCTGGCGGACAGGTCGTCATCGAACGCGCCGGCGGCGAGCTTGTCGCGGCGCAGCTCGTCGAAAGTGACATTGCGTGCAACGTTGTAGAGCCAGGCCTTGAACGTGCCGTCGCCGCGATACGTAGCGGACTTGCGCAATACCTTGATGAACACGTCCTGCACGAGATCCTCGCTCTGCGTACGGTTGCGGGTCATCTGCAGGCAGAAGCGGTATACGCCTTTGTGGTGCCGTTCGAACAGGGTCGCGAGACAAGAAGGATCGCCGTCCGCTACCCACCGAATCAGTTGTTCGTCCGTAACCGCCTGCATGCAAATTTCCCGGATTTACCTCAACCGACGAGCGGCGGCGAATTTCGTTACACGGGATTATGCGCGCCGGCCGGAATCCGACGGACGGACGGGCGCCGAGCGATCACTCGCCGGGTCGTGGACGCCGTTAGTTACAAGCGCCGGCCGGTTCGAGGATGTGCAGGCGGATCTCGGGCGGGAACTCGACCGTCGTCGGGCTGCCGGCGTCGAATATGACCTGCCAGCGGCCGTCGGACTGCCGCTGCCAGGTGGAGTTGAAAGTGCCCCATTGTTCGATCAATACACCGTTTTCGTCGGTCGTCTGCAGTCGGTACGGTCCGCGCGACAGGGCGAGGTCGCCACTTTCGAGTATCTCGACGATCATCGGGCGCCAGATCAGGCGTGGTCCGCCGTCGTCAAAGAACGGGGCCCAGGTGGCGAGCACGGCTTCGCGGCCTCGCGAAATGCCGCCACCGATGAAGCGCGCGTCCGGGTGGATGAATTCGGCGAAAGCCTTTTCGTCGCCGTGCTCGACCGACAATGCGAAACCGATCTCGGCGCAGGTCACCGCACGCCGCAGGGCCTCGTTGCCGGCATCGTCGGCCAACGCCGGTGAGACGGCGGTCATGAGCGCGAGCAGCCAGGCCGCTGTAGTTTTGGTCATGCCCATAGACGCCGCTCCTTCATTCCCTGACGCCGCTTCGACTTCCGGCGGTTGCCAGGCTTCGTCCGCAATTTACGACCAGCGCAAGATTACGCCATGCACCCGCGACAAGTGAACAGGGTCGGGCGAAGGCCCAGCTTCCAGAGCATTGACCGGCTTGTTTCAGCAGTGCGCCGGACGGCCAACATTCGTGTGCTAGGCTTGCGAGCCAATGGTGTTAACCCCTGCTGACATTCGCACTTGACGAAGACTGCGGGATCGACGCAAGAAATTTCTTGATTCAAGAGGTGTGATCAGCACATGAAGTACCTCGTAGCGCTTGCGGCAGCCATCGAGATACCGACCGGTCTGGTGCTGATTCTTGATCCCTCTATCTTCGTACGTCTTCTATTTGGCGCCGACGTGTCCGGAACAAGCGAATCGATTGGCCCGCTTGCTGGCATTGCGCTACTAGCGTTATCCATGGCGTGTTGGCCGTCCCGTGGTCCTGCGCCACTGTCCGTGTCCGCAATTTGCGCGTTGCTCGCATTCAGCGTCTCTTGTTCGGCCTATTTGGCGTATACCGGTGTTGTTGCGTCCAGTACCGGGATTCTTCTCTGGCCAGCAGTTGCAGGCCACGCGCTGGTCGCCCTGCTTCTTCTATGGTGTTGGATTGCGACGAGGAATGAGAAGCGGAGAGAGTTCAGATGACGGTGTCCGCTTCTGGCCGAGTGGTCTGGCCCCAGGTTAGATGTACACACGCCGACGTTCGCTGGCCCCGGTCACGGACAGTTCAACCGCGAACCGGTAGCGAAACACGGGCGCATCGGTGCTCGTCCCGGTGTGCCTCGATCGCGCCCTCCATGCAATGGGCAGGCTATCGCCGTCGATCAACCCGCTCCCAGGATTCGGGCGGTCCCTTAACTCGATTGAAGAGCGGATGACATCGCGGAACGCGAACAGTGCGCCACCGGTGGCACAATTTTGGATTTCTCGCGGCCAGCTTCTTCAGCAAATGCCGCCATTCGTGTAACACCTGCCCGGTGGTTGTGAGCACCGGCTCCACATCGCGCAGTGGACCTATCTTGCTGGAGTCGAATCGGTAGCCGCGCGCCAAAGCCTCCGCATGAATCGCAGCGAGATACGCATTGATGGCATATCGGGGACTTGGATGTGCGAAAAATCGCGCGAGCTGAGGATGGTGTCGATAGCCTTGAGTTTGACCACGCAACACGGCTCGCGCCAGCAATGACTCGCGCCACAACGCGACCAGCCCCTGCGGATCGAGATAGCTTGGATGGATGGTCCAAAGGCGCACGCGCACCTGCCGGCTAATGGTTGAGCTGGGCACCTCGGCTGCGGCAGCTTGAGCTCGGCACCTTAACTTCCACGCGTTCGCTCTAGCAAGTGTCAGGCCGCATCAAGTGAACCGGGTCGCCAGGGCAGCCCGGCCGAGCAGGCTCGCTAGACTGCTCGAGTTGTGCGAGAGTCGCAGCCATGGGCAATTCCGAAAGCGAAAGCCGACGATCGCTATCGCCAGATGGCGAAGATCTTGCATGACGTGTCCAAGCCGCTGCGAGTCCTGGCGGCACTCAACTGGCCCGGCGAGCTCCGCACGCAGTTCCTGGCTTCCGAAGGGACGAAGCTCCCCGAGCCGCGCTACAAGCCGATCGACCCCGCCCGCACCCTTGCTGGTGTAGCGGAGGTGCGTCGCTTGCTCGGAAGCGGCACGGTCGACAGCTGGTTCGAACGGGAAGCCAATTCCATCGAAGCAACGGCATTGATGCTGTCCACGGTCGGGACACCGGAGTTCCACACCTACAGCAGCAAGCTCTACGGCGTACCCACTCGCCCGCTGTTGCTCGACCCGGCGACGCCGCTCGGGCTCGCACAACAGGTCCACCAGTCCATTGCAGAGCTCTCTCGCGATCAAACTGGTCGCACCTGCCACGCGCGATCAGACGGCGGTTCAGGTGGCGAGCGAACTCGAGGTCGAGGTGAAGCGCCATTTCGGCGCCGCAGCCCCGGTCGTCGAGATCGTCGACGAGCTGTCGGCAAACGCACTCGCTACTGCGAGCCGGATCAAGGTGCGTCGAGACGCCATGTTCACGCGGCGAGATGCGGCGCAGCTGCTAAATCATGAAGCCTACGTTCATGTGCTCACTGCGCTGAACGGGAAGGCTCAGCCGGACCTGCCGAACCTGGCCATTGGCCACCCGGGGACGACCCGCACCCAGGAAGGTCTCGCAGTCTTCGCCGAGTTCGTGTCGGGAACCCTTGAACTCGATCGCTTGCGGCGCCTCGCAGACCGCGTGATCGCCGTTCAGATGGTTTGCGACGGCGCGAACTTCATCGAGCTCTACCGCTGGTTTCTCGAAAGAAGTCCCTCGCGCGAGCAGGCTTATGAATCCGCTCGACGGATCTTTCGCGGTGCGCCCCTCACGGGCGGTGGCCCGTTTACGAAGGACTGTGGCTATATTGCGGGCCTGCTCAGTGTGTCGGTCTTCGTTCGCGCGACCTTTTCAGCAGACCGCGCCGACGTCCTCGGCCTGCTTTTCTCCGGCAAGCTCGATCTCACTGCTGTCCCGGCGCTGGCGATCTTGCGCAGCCGCGGCCTGTGCCGACCCGGGAAATTCCTGCCGCCCTGGGCCATCGACCCGGGTTGGTTGCTGTCGTACCTCACGCTCGGCAGCTTCATGGCTCAGGTCGATCTGAGCACAGTGACGCAGGCGGTTCGCGGCATTCTTGCCGAGTGCCCGACGCTCGAACTCCGCACCGCCGAAGAAGTACTCAAGGGACAAGCAAACCAGGGGCGGGCGGGCGCCGGCCCGGATCGCGCTGCAGTTCCATAGCCGGATAAGAATCCGTATTCACGAAAGCACGCATGAAACGATCCAGAACGGCGACCTCATGCTTTGGCAGTCCAACTTTCTGGTGCTGTTCTACGAGACCTACCCGACAACCTACGGCGGCCAGACCGTGAAGTGACGAAAAGAAGATTCGCCACGCATCGAACTCCGGAGCCGGGCAGGCTGCCAGAGTCCCATATTCCCTTTGACTATCAGGCAGATGCGTCGGATTGCGAAACTGGCAAATTCGCCACCAGGCAAGCGCCGCCGGTACAGGTCCGGTCGAGGTACAGGCTGCCGCCGTGGGCTTCGGCGACCAGCCTGGCGATATAAAGGCCAAGCCCGGTGCCGCCGGTTTGCCGGGTCCGCGACGGGTCACCGCGAAAAAACGGCTCGCCGATGTGCTCTGCCTGGTCTTGCGAAAACCCCGGGCCGCGATCCCGTACCCGGATTACCAGCTCGCCCTGCTCCATGGCGACCCGCAGGGTGACGGGTCCGGCCGCTGCATCCGAATAGCGCAACGCATTGCTGAGGAGGTTCTTGATGAGCAATATCAGCCTGGCATCGTCGACGTTCGCAACCAGCGAGTCGTCGTCGAATGCGAGCTCAATTCTGTTTGCATCCCGTTCGAAGTAGTCGGCGATCAGCTGCTCGACGAGCTCACGCACCGCCACCGGTGTCCTATTGAGCGGTGCATGGCGGGTATTCAGTCGCTCGGCCTCGAGCAGTGTCGAGACGATCTGCTCCATCTCTGCCACTTCGATGCGCAGGTCCTCTTTCTGGCTGCCATGCGGCAGGAACTCCAGCGCAAGCCTCAGCCTGGACAATGGCGATCGAAGTTCGTGACTGACGCCGAGCAACAGGTGCCTTTTGGCATCCAGCATGCCGCGCACGTCTGAGGCGAGTTTGTTGACGTCTTCCGCCAGGTCGCCGAGCTGGTCTTTCCGATAGCCGGTAATCCGGTGACCGAATTCGCCCTTTCCTATCCTTGCTGCCCCGTCGCGAATGGAGTCGATCGGGCTGAACAGCCAGCGCACCGCGACATAGGCGATGAACAGCCAGAACAGGCCGCTTCCGGCAATGATCGGCAGCAACGCCGTGCGCGATGGCACGTCTGCAATGCGCGGCGAGGAAACCACTATCGCGTACGAACCTTGGTCGATCTTCAGAAAACGGTGCCTGTCGAGAACTGCAAACTCGACGTCTTCCAGTTCGCTTAGCCAGGCGTCGGGGTCGGCGCTGAATATTTCGCTTGCGCCAAACTTCAGCTCGCTCATCTGCGGGAAGTTCTCGTCCGATGCCCAGTTGATGTCCGGTCCTGCAATTCGGATGTCGACCGGCACCTTTTGCGTGATTGCAACGGCTCGCTCGATGCGCGGCGGATCACCGATATCCTGGCGGACGTACTCGACGTGCAGCGCAAGGTGGCCGCTGATCAGCTCGCGAAGATCATCACTGCTGTAAATCCAGCGGATGGCAGCGATCGTGCCGAAAACGAACAACGCCGCCAGCGCCAGGAAAATGACCAGCAGGCGAAACGACAGCGAGCGTCTCAGGCTCTCAAGCATCCGTGCGACGCCGGGCGATGAAAGAATAGCCGAAACCCCAGATGGTCTTTATGAACCGTGGCGGCTTTATCGGGTCACCTAACTTCTGTCGCAACCGGCTGACCATGATGTCGACGGCTCGCGTCAGTATGGCCGCGTCAATGCCGCGCAGGTCGTTCAGTATCTCGTCGCGGGAGACTTTCTTGCCGGCACGCCTTGCAAGTATCACCAGCAACTCGAACTCCATGGAAGTCAATTCGACACGTACGGCGTCCACCGATACCGATCCTGCGTCGGTATCAATGTCGATGCCATCGAAGCGCAAGAGCCGCGGACCCGCTTCGGCGCCGCTGCTGCGGCGCAGCAGGCTTTGTATGCGCGCAACAAGTTCGCGGGGTTCGAAAGGCTTGCCGATGTAGTCATCCGCGCCGATCTCGAGACCCGACACGCGATCGACCACGTCACCGCGGGCCGTCAGCATGATGATGGGTATGCGGCTGGTTTGCCGGACCTCACGACAGATGTCGAAGCCGTCCCGTCCCGGCAACATGACATCGAGTAACAGAAGATCGGGATCCGACCGGGACAGCCGCCTGAACCCCTCATCCGCGTCCGCCGCACAATCGAGCGCTATACCGAACTGGCTTAAATAGGTCTTGAGCAGTTGCGAGTGTTTGCGGTCGTCATCGATGAGCAACACCTTGATCATGGCGACCATGATAGCCGCAAAAGCCAGCCGGTTATCCGCGAGAGGCCCGCCGGATACAAACGGAAACAATCTGAAACAGCCCTGAAAACCATTCGGCCAATCGTGCCCGCAGACTGGCGCCTCGCCAAACGGAGGACGTAGCGATGAAACCAACTATTATGCGGTTGCCAGTTCTTGCCCTGCTGGCCATGGCCGCAGGCCTCAGCGGCTGCGACGATTCTGATACGGGTGCGGCTGCCCCACCACCCGCTGCAGAGACGTTTCGCATGCAGGTATTGCATGCATCGCCGGATGCACCGGCGGTCAATGTACTGGTCGATGGCGCAGAAGTGCTTGCCGGCGTGGACTACAAGTCGGGCTCCGCGGCGCTGGAACTGGATGTCGGCGACTACGAAATCCAGGTCGACGGTATTACACCGGGCGGCGTGGCGACGGTCATCGGTCCCGTGACCCTGGATTTCGCCGCCGACACCTTATACAGCATCGTGGCCCTGAATGACGTGGCCAGCATCGAACCCATTGTGCTGCAGCAGCCGGATGCAACCGTTCCTGCCGGCACATCGCGGCTGCGCGTGTTGCATGCGGCGCCCATGGCTCCTGAGGTCGCCGTTTACGCAACTGCCCCGGGCGCCGACCTGGCAGCAAGCGCTCCACTCGGTACGTTCTCTTTCAAAGGTGACCTTGGCCCGGCAGAGGTGCCTGCAGGCGACTACCAGATTCGCGTTACCCTGCCGAACGATCCCGCTACGGTCGTATTCGATTCCGGTACGATTACCCTTGCCGACGGTGACGACCTCCTGGTCAGTGCCGTCGAGAATACGACGACCGGCG
Organism: uncultured Pseudomonadota bacterium; assembly: GCA_963770585.1. GTDB lineage: Bacteria > Pseudomonadota > Gammaproteobacteria > Steroidobacterales > Woeseiaceae > UBA1847. The sequence continues at coordinate 509,055 of CAVYQH010000002.1, forward strand.
GAGCGCCCATCAGCCTCGTTGTGCTCAACGGTGGCGGTTCAGCAGAAATACTCGACGTCGGCACACCGGCCGATCTTCGGGTCGTGCACGCCTCACCGGATGCGCCTGCGGTCGACATCATCGTGAACGACGATTTTCCCCGGCCACTGGTACCCGGACTCGCGTTTCCGGATTTCACGCCCTTCGTCAGTGTTCCTGCCGATACCTATAATGTGAAAGTTACGCCGGAGGACAACGGCGGAGTGATCGTCATAGACACGGACCTGCCGCTTGCGGCTGGCGAAAAATACACGGTCGTTGCCGTCGATGTACTCGCCGGCATCGATGCGCTGGTGCTGAATGACGATCCGCGTTCCATTGGGACCGAGGCAAAACTGCGGCTGATCCATGCGTCGCCAGCTGCCGGTGAAGTGGACGTCTACGTAACCGCGCCGGGCGCTGATATTGCGACTTCGACGCCCGCCCTGGCGGCCGTCCCGCTCAAGGCAAATACGGGTTTCCTGTCGCTTGCCCCGGGATCGTACGACGTATCGGTTACGCCGGCGGGCACCAAGGACGTCGCGATATTCGCGAACGTGACACTTGAGGCCGGTGGCGTTTATACCGCCATTGCGCGCGACGCCGCCGGTGGCGGCGCACCGCTCGGGCTGATCCTACTGGATGACTTCACAATCTGAGACAGACGAAGAATACATGACGATACTTGCAAGAGGCGCGACAGGACTGGCCGAGTCCGGACTCATTCCGGACCCGGCTATCCGTCTGGGCATCCGCCGCCTGGTTGAACAACGGCGGAGGCAGATACTGGCGCCGGGCCTGGACCGGGATTCGGCACTCGACGCCTTTGTTGCGATGATGAACCGCTCCGAGATAGCGCTGCTGCCGGAACTGGCCAATGCGCAGCACTACGAGGTACCTCCGGAGTTTTTCGCCGAAGTTCTCGGCAGGCACCGCAAGTACAGCTGCTGCTTTTGGAACGAAGGTGCGAGCAGCCTCGATGCGGCGGAGCGGGCTGCCCTCGAGATCACCAGTCACCGAGCGGGGATCGAGGACGGCATGCGGATCCTGGATCTCGGCTGCGGTTGGGGATCCCTGTCGTTGTGGATTGCGGAGCGGTACCCGGCGAGCCCGGTTACAGGCGTGTCGAACTCTCACGCCCAGCGCCGGTACATCGAAGCGCAGGCGAAGCTGAGCGGGCTAGCAAACCTGCGCGTCATCACCGCTGACATGAATGACTTTGCCAGTGAGCGGACTTTCGACCGTGTCGTATCGATCGAGATGTTCGAGCACATGCGAAACTACGCCGCCCTTTTCGAGCGAATATCCGGCTGGCTCGATGCCGACGGCCGATTCTTCATGCATATTTTCTGCCACCGGGCGGCAGCCTATGAGTTCGTCGATGCCGGTCCTGAAGACTGGATGAGCCGCCACTTTTTCTCCGGCGGAATCATGCCGAGCCGGGACCTGCCGTTACGGTTCAACAAGCACCTGTCGATCGCTGATCACTGGACCTGGGACGGCACCCAATACCAGAGAACTGCCGAAGCGTGGCTGGCAAACATGGACGCGAGGAAGGATCGCATCATGCCGATCCTCGAGACGGTCTATGGCAGGAAGGACAGTCAACGCTGGTGGATGCGCTGGCGAATGTTCTTCCTCGCCGTCAGCGAGATGTTCGGCTCGCACTGTGGCAGCGAATGGCTCGTGGGACACTATCTCTTCGCGCCTGTATCGGCGGCCAGATCATGAACATGCTGATCAACATCATCGCGTTCAAGATCGGCTGGTTGTCGAGCGTGGTCGGCGCCGCCAGCGACCTGCCTTTGCTGGGACCCATTGTCGTACTCGCAGCGATCGCCATACACCTCGGCATCGTCAGTCAGCCGGTAAGCGAGTTGCTGCTGATCGTCCTGACCGGAGTCATCGGCACCGTGGCGGATAGCCTGATGATCTACGCCGGCTGGCTTGCCTATCCCACTGGGACATTTGTTGCCGGATTCTCGCCCTACTGGATCATTGCCATGTGGATGCTGTTCGCGACCACTTTCAACATCTCAATCCGCTGGCTGCAGTCGAGGATGCTGCTTGCTGTCGCTCTTGGCGCAATTTGCGGCCCGCTCTCCTATTACTTCGGTGAAAAGATCGGTGCCGTAACCTTGTACGACTTTCCAGCGTCCATGATCGCCCTGGCCGTAGCCTGGGGTGCACTCATGCCCGCGTTGCTGATCCTCGCCAGGCGACTGGATGGACTGACGATGCCGATCGCAGACCAGTCGGATCTGACGGAGAATGCAAACGATGATCCGCTACCCACGCTGCTGTCCGCACTCGTTGCGCTGCTGGTCTTTGCGGCCGGCGGGTGGCTGGTGAGCCTGTTCAAACGTAACGTCAGCATCGTCGATGGCATGTGGCCGCTGATGTTCCTGATTGCAGCACTTTGCTACGCAGCCACCCTCGACTCGCAGTCGTCACGAAGCCTGCTGGTGCTGTCGTTGCTACTGCTCTGGTCGTTGCGTCTTTCCGCACACATATTCCACCGCAACTGGGGCGAGGACGAAGACTATCGCTACCAGCGTATCCGCGCGAACAATTCACCGAACTTCGCGTTCAAGAGCCTCTACATAGTATTCGGCCTGCAGGCGCTACTTGCGTGGATTGTTTCGATGCCTTTGCTGCCCGCCATCAATTCCACGCAGGCACTCGGCCTGCTGGATCTCGCGGGCATCGCGCTATGGCTGGTCGGCTTCTTCTTCGAAAGTGTTGGCGACTGGCAACTCGCCAGGTTCCGCGGTGCACCGGACAGCAAGGGCAAGGTACTGGACACCGGGTTGTGGCGGTACACGCGGCACCCCAACTACTTCGGCGACTTCTGCGTCTGGTGGGGCTCTACCTGATCGCCGTGTCCGCGGGAGGATGGTGGACCGTCCTGTCGCCGCTGTTCATGAGTTTCCTGCTGCTGAAAGTGTCCGGCGTCGCGTTGCTCGAGCGCGATATCGGCGAGCGGCGGCCGCAGTATGCGGAGTACATGGCGCGCACGAACGCTTTCTTTCCCAGGCTGTGGAGAAGGTCATGACTCCGTCCCGGCGTAAACGCATGAGTATCAGGGTACACGACGGTAGCCACTGTCTTCGCGCTGGCAGCGACGGCAGTTGCCTGGTCTGAAACCGCACCTGCCTCCGCCGGAGCCGAAGTCCCGCGAGTGGAACTTCAGGGTGTGGCTGGGCGACACCGCCATCGGCCATCACAACTTTCGGCTTACCGAAACGGCAGGACAACGAACCCTGGTGACCGAAGCCGACTTCAGGGTCCGTATTCTGTTCGTCACGGCGTATCGCTACCTACACTTCAATACAGAGACCTGGCAGGGTGACTGCCTGCAGAAAATCGAATCCCGGACGGACGCGAACGGTCGGGTTCTGAACGTCGTCGGCCTGCGCGGACCGGAGGGATTCGAGCTTCAGCAGCCCTGACAGCACCCGGTCCTGTGCCGGGTTGCGTGAAGACGTTTGCCTACTGGGACGCCGGTATTCTCGACGAGGACAGACTGTTGAACCCGCAGACCGGCGAGCTGACAGCAATCACGGTTGAGCAGCTTGACGGCGAGGAGCTGCGCGTGCGCGGACGCGATGTTCCAACCCGCAAGTATCGCCTCCTCGCCAAAGACCTTGCACTGGACATCTGGTACTCCAGGGACAGCGAATGGCTGGCGCTGGAATCCACTACCCAGGACGGACGCAAATTGCGTTACGAGCTGATCTGAATCATGAAAAACATTGCAGGAAATCGAACCGGAAGCACTCTCATGGCAATCCTGTTGTCCGCTGCCGCTGCCGCTGCCGCTGGCTGCCGCTGCCGCTGCCGCTGCCGGATGCGCCGGCAATCACCCGCCGATCGAGCCCGTTCCCCATGTCGATCTGGAGCGCTTCATGGGCGACTGGTATGTCATCGCAAGCATACCGACGTTCCTCGAGAAAGGTGCTCACAACGCCGTCGAAAGCTATGCGCTGAACGAGGATGGCAGCATCGCCACGACCTTCCAATTCCGCAAGGACGGTTTCGACGGAAAACGAAAGACGTATACGCCGACGGGATTCGTCACCGACACGGAAAGCAATGCCGTCTGGGGCATGCGTTTCATATGGCCGATCAAGGCCGATTACCGGATCGCCTACCTCGACGAGGATTACAGCCAAACCGTGATTGCAAGAAACAAGCGCGACTTCGTCTGGCTGATGGCACGCACACCGGCGATCAGCGACAGTGACTATGCGGAGCTCGTAGAGCTGATCGAGTCACTCGGCTACGACATCGCGAAGCTCGGCAAGGTACCGCAGCAATGGTAAGCCTCGGCCATGAGCACAATGACGGGTCACGCCTCAAGATTGCCGTTGTCGGAACCGGAATAGCCGGCAATGTCGTCGCTCATCATCTGCACTGCAGGCACGACATCACCGTCTTCGAAGCAAACGACTACATCGGCGGTCACTCGAATACGCTGGACGTGTCTTCGGACGGCGAAAATCTGAGGCTTGATACCGGCTTCATCGTCTTCAATGACCGCACCTACCCGCATTTCATCGATCTGCTGGAGAAACTCGGCGTCGAAACGCAACCAAGCAACATGAGCTTCAGCGTACGTTGTGACAAGAGCGGCCTGGAATACAACGGCGCGACGCTGAATTCGCTATTCGCGCAGCGCCGGAACCTGCTGCGACCGTCTTTCCATCGCATGATTCGCGACATCCTGCGTTTCAATCGGGAAGCCCGGGCCGTCCTGCAAGAAGATACGCCACAGATGACGCTTGCCGAGTACCTGGCCAGCAACGGTTACTCGCGCGAGTTCGTGCAGAATTACCTTATTCCCATGGGTGCAGCCATCTGGTCGGCAGAGCCGCGAGCATTGCAGGAAATACCGGCCCGGTTCTTCATTCGCTTTTTTGACAATCATGGCCTGCTCAACCTGCGTGACCGGCCGGTCTGGCGCGTGATTCGTAACGGTTCGAGATCCTATGTGCAGAAACTCATTGCAGGGCACCGGGAACGCATACGTCTGAACTGCCCGGTGCAATCGGTCACTCGCGGCGGCGGCAAGGTCATCGTAAGGTCTCGAGGCAATCCGGCAGAGTCCTTCGACTGCATCTTCATCGCAAGCCACAGCGATCAGGCATTACGCATGCTCTCGGACGCGACCCGCCTGGAACGCGAAGTACTCGGCGCCATCCCTTACCAGTCGAACGTAGCCGTCCTGCACACGGACGAAACCCTCATGCCGTACCGGAAACGTGCCTGGGCAGCCTGGAACTACCAGGTGCCGCGCCAGGACGGCGAGCCTAGGTCGGTGACGTACCATCTCAATCGGCTTCAGGGCCTCGCCTCGCGGCAGCAGTACTTCGTGACGCTGAACGGCGAGCAGCGTATCCGGCCGACTCGCGTCATGAGGAAATTCTGCTACGAGCATCCGGTCTTCAACGTCGACAGCGTTGCGGCACAGAACCGGCAAAGCGAGATCAATGGCATCAACCGCAGCTACTTTTGCGGCGCGTACTGGCGCAATGGTTTTCACGAAGACGGCGTCGTCAGCGCGCTGCACGCGCTGGCGGACTTCGAGCAAAGGAGCAGTCATGCACAGCTGCATCTTCAGCGGGCAAGTTAAGCACAGCCGCAGCGTGCCGGTCGAGCACGCGTTCCGCTACCGGCTGTTCATGATGTACCTGGATCTCGAGGAATTGCCGCAGGTATTTCGCAGCCGATGGTTCTGGTCGACTGCACGGCCAGCTTTGGCGCGCTTTCGCCGCGAGAACTATCTCGGGGACCCTGGTATGCCACTGGACAAAGCCGTGCGCGAGTTGGTCCTGCAGCGAACCGGCAGGCGTCCGGACGGGCCGATACGGTTGCTGACCAACCTGCGTTACTTCGGCTATTGCTTCAACCCGATCAGCATCTACTACTGTTTCGACGCAAGCGGGTCGCGAGTTGAATCCATCGTTGCCGAAGTCAGCAACACCCCGTGGGGCGAGCGTCACTGCTACGTGCTGGCGGACTCCGCAAACCTCGGTGATGAACGCATCCGCCGGTTCGAGTCGCGCAAGGAATTGCACGTGTCACCGTTCATGGACATGGATATCGACTACAGCTGGCTGCTCACGCCGCCCGGCGACAACCTGGTGGTGAGAATCAGCAACTACGCAAACCGGGAACGCATCTTTGCTGCGACGCTCATTCTGCGCCGGCAGGAAATTAGCGGCCGCTCCCTGGCCGTCACGCTGCTCTCATATCCGTTCATGACACTCAAGGTCATAACGGCCATCCACTGGCAGGCGCTCCGGCTCTGGATCAAAGGCTGCCGGTTCAGGCCGCATCCCGCAAAACAGTCACCGGTACAGGCAAGTCAATGAGTGAATTCGAAATTGCTGTTTCCCAGGCCGGCCAGGTCGATGCTGCAGTAGCACCGCGGCTATTCGAACGCGTGGCGCGCAAGGTCGTGCTGCGACGACTGGCGAATCTGCAGGAGGGCCAGCTCACGCTGTACGACGGGCAAGGGCAGTATGTGCTGGGCAATGCACAGGCAAATGCGGACCTCAGGGTCCGGATCGACATTGCCGACGACCGATTCTATAGCGATGTCGCACTGGGTGGCCCGGTCGCTGCGGCAGAGGCGTATATGCAAGGATTCTGGACCTGTGACGACCTGACATCGCTGGTCCGCTTGCTGTTGCGAAATCGCAGCGTGCTCGACAGCATGAATCGTGGCACAGCGAGACTGGCTGCTCCGCTACGAAAGCTCCTGCACCGGATAAACCGTAACACCCGTGCCGGCAGCCGCCGGAACATATCGACTCACTACGACCTGGGCAATGACTTCTTCCGCCTGTGGCTGGACGACACGATGATGTATTCAGCGGCCGTCTTCGAAGACCCGGACATGAGCCTGTATGAGGCGTCGGTAGCGAAACTCGATCGAATTTGCAGAAAACTTCAGCTATCGCCGCAGGATCACGTACTCGAGATCGGCACTGGCTGGGGAGGTTTTGCCGTGCACGCCGCGAGTCGCTACGGTTGCCATGTCACCACGACGACGATCTCACGTGAGCAGTTCGAGTACGCCCGGCAGCGAATTGAGGCGGCTGGCCTTGCCGACCGCGTCACCCTGTTGCTGAAGGACTACCGCGATCTCGGGGGACGGTACGACAAACTGGTGTCGATCGAGATGATCGAAGCAATCGGCCATGAATACCTGGATACGTACTTTGCGAAATGTGCCGAGCTGCTCAAGCCGGAAGGCATGATGCTGCTGCAAGCCATCACCATAGCCGACCAGCGGTACAGCGTCGCGCTGAAGTCTGTCGATTTCATCCAGCGCTACATATTTCCGGGCGGCTTTCTGCCGTCGGTAACCGCCATGCTGCATGCGATGACGAAGTCTTCCGACATGCGCCTGTATCATCTTGAAGACATCGGGGCGCACTATGCGCGGACACTGAAGTGCTGGCGCGGCAGCTTTATCCGGCAGATACGCAGGATTCGCGCAATGGGTTACTCCGACACGTTCCTGCGCATGTGGAATTATTACTACTGTTACTGCGAGGGCGCGTTCATGGAACACGCGATCGGCAATGTTCAGATGTTGCTGGTGCGTCCCGATTGCCGCCGGGAGCCGGTCGTGCCCTCGCTGGCCGGGAACTGAGCGCCCGGGTGGTTTCCCGTATCGCAATCAAGGATCTGAATGCCCCGGCCACAGCGCAGCGACGGGCACGCCTTGCCTTGAGGCGGCTGCCACGCGCCGGGCTCGCCGGCTCACATTAGGCCTCCTATATGTAGCTGTCCTGCGATACAGCAAACGTTTCGCTCCGGTATCGACCCGGCGAACCGTCGACGACGGCTGGGCCGGCACGCTTCGCGATTCGCGCGCGAAGATGACTCGACTGCGTGCAATACAATACTCGGTTTCGTCGGCATCCGTGCACTGATCGACGGCGAGCGAGTCGGCATCAGGACTTTGCTTGCGGTCGTCCGGGCGACGACGTCGGACAAAGGCGCGTGTTTGGGCTCACGAGCGATCCGATTTCGATCCGCCTGGTCAGCCGACCCTGGAGCTATAGTTCAGTGGCCGGCGCCGCGTCCAGCGCCCGGTCGCCGACAACCTTCGGCGGAAAGCTACGCGGGATCGTTGGAGGTCGTATCGACTACTACGAGCGATCGATGGCCGCAACTCTGCGTACGCCACGGTGCGCCGAAGCGATGACGCAGCTTCGTCGAAGCGAAGGAGTTCGATGATGTGATGCGCTGTCTCGACAGCACGGCCAGTCCAATGGGAAATTGCTACTATTGCAGGACTAGTACGCGCCGGCCCGTACTGGGCAACGGCGTCAAAGACCGGACGGGGAGAATAAGTATGAGCGAACAAACACAAGCGGAAGTGAAATCCGTTGCGGCCGCCGGAGTCGGCAAGAAATCCGCGTTCACGAAAGCGCGCATGATGGGCGCTGCCGCGGGGCTCGGCGGCATGGTGCTCGGAGCGATCATCGGCGTTGGCGTGCAGAAGGGCGTCGAAAGCACCGGCATCTTCGGGCCGTCGGTCGACGCCCTGATGGCCGAACAGCAATCCAATTTCAACGACATTACCGCACGCCTCGACGAGCTCAAGAAGCTGCCGGTCGACAAGGAAGTCAAGACCAGCCTTGACGAACTCGGAAAAGTGCTCGCCCGCCAGGACGAGCTTGCCAGACAGGCGAATGCGGAAATTGCCTACCTCAACGACCAGGTGGCGAGCATGCGCCAGCAACAGCTGGCGGAGTCGGGATTTTCGGGTGGAGCGGACTTTTGGCTGAAGAGCGGCGAGAGCGTCACGATCGGTCCGGACCGCCAGGTTTTCGGGCTGCTGGGCGCGCGCTCCACCTATGCCGACATCAATCTGAGCGGCACTCGCCAGCGGGTCTCGGTGGGCGATGCGATTCCGCTGCCCGGCGAACAGAGCCCGTGCACGATTTACTACAAGCAGGCGACACCTCGCGCCGATGGCCGGATCGGATTCGACCTGGCCTGTAGCTGACCCCGGTGCTACTACTCAGGAACGCGCGAGAGCTTGCTCGTAAACAGGACAGGGTCGCCTTGTTTCAGCCAATCTTCGGGCAGGTTCAGGAACAGCTCGGTTTCAAGGTTGAATGTGAAGGAAGATTGCCCGAGATTGTCGAGCACAATCTCTCCATCTCGTGCTGCCAGGTTGAACTTGCCGCGAGCGCTCTCCGGTCGCCTTGTCCGACTGCACGAAATGATCATCGTCGAGTAGGCGCCGGGATACGACATGCAAGTGTAAGCGTCCCACGTACCTTGGAAGGTGCCATCCTCTGCTATGGCAATGTCGAGGAAGACAGACGACCCGGCAAGGGCCGGATTCGTGAACGTTACGTGCTCCGTTGAAGTCCAACGGCCGGATAGTTGAGTCATCGTCTCTTCTTCCTGCGCAAGAGATACCGTGACAGGCAGGACGAACAAAAAGAAGGCCGATAACAGCGGTGCAGCATCAGCGGCGGCGCGAAGCGCCATCCGCTTAAGGCTGTTGTCAGCCGGTGATCGCATCGACATAGGCGATCAGCCGTGCCGCTAATTCTGATGGCTGACTCAGCGCAACGAGATGCCCGCCGGGCATCTCATCACCCGAGACGCCGAGACGCTCACGAGCTATCAGCTGTTGGAAGTCGGCCGGAAAAAAACGGTCGTCTTTCCCGATGAGAACGCGGGTTGTCACTGCTGGCCAAGCTATGATCGTGCAAGGTGATTCGAACACCGCATCGGATTGACGTGGTTCGCCGCGAGCCCACGCGCTGTCAATCACGGGCTGCGGCACGTCATGGAAGAAGTCAACGAGCGGATCAAAAGCGTCAGCGCTGCGACCATCGCGCAGGTTTCGTTTGCGCTTCGCCTCGGCGTGACCGGTATTTGCCCACCACTGACCCGGTCTCTCGCCAGGCTGCGGGATCATCGCGTTCACCAGCACGAGCAATGCGACCGGCACCTTTTCACATGCGAGCGGCGCCGTAAAGCCGCCGAGCGATTGCGCGACCATTGCCATGCGCTGCGGGTCCCGCCCTCCCATTGCGCCGACAACGGCGGCTGTGTACTCAGGCAGACCGGCGCGTTTGTCGCCCGCGGGCAGGTCGACCGGGATGGCCTCGTGGCCTTGCGCCTCCAACTTTGGGGCGAGCAAGTGCCAATACCACGCATCACCGCCCGAACCTGGAATGAGAACGAAACCGAAGCTCTGCATGTGACGGCCACTAAGGGACTAGAGGTGCCGGGTCTCGGCGGGCACATGGAACCAGTCATCGTCGCGCCCGTTCATGTAACGCACGGGTGCTGCTACAAGCTCGGCCGGGGACAGATCGTCGAGCGTCGAGAGTGCGACAGATACGTAGTCACCGCCGATCTGCTCGACGTGGCCATAGGTGTAGACGCGTACGCCACAATGGATGCAGAAAACGTGATGGTTGACGCTGCCCTCGCGAAAGCCGTACTCATGGGCGTTCGCCTTGCCGGAGAGCAGACGGAACGCGTCGGGCTTGATTCCGAGCGACCAATTGCGCACCTTCCAGCAATAGCTACAGTTGCATTTGCCGGTGCCTTCCGCGAGGTCGAGATCGGCTTCGAATCGGAGGCTTCCGCAGTGGCAGCTTCCTTGGTAGGTTTTCGTCGCCATCACGAACTGATACCACGGTCGCGGACGCTCGACAACCTTTTGCTGTTGCTCGACCCGGCGACGCTTTCATTGCTGACTGAGCTTGTAGAGTCTGTGCGCTACAAAGAAGACCCAGACTCCGATGAGAGCGGAGCCGATGATGATGGTCACCCACAAAGCGCTAAAAAAAGGAGTACCCACGACCGCAACGATCGTAAGACTGCTCGAGACCAGGGCCAGCCAGGCCGTAGTCTTATTGAAAACTCCCTTTAACATCACGAGACCGATCATGAAAATCCCGATGCCGGTTATGAGTATGGTGTAGACCCCTAGGAGATGATGCGAATCAAGCACCGCGACCGGGTAACTTGCAGTCGTGACCAGGGCCGCCCGCTGGGCTTCATCCGCGACTGTGACGTAGTCGGCGCTGAGATCCAGCAGCACGGCGTAGTTCATCCAGGTGATTCCCAGTTCCAGGACAACGAACAATAGGATGCACGCGGTTGCGAGCAGCATCATGCTCCTGTTGATGCTTTTCAATGCCAGATAAAGTGCGAACGTTATAGGTATGTAGAGAAAGTCCGTCAGGACGGAGAGACTCAGGATACCCCACCAGGCTGCCGAATGATCCGCCAGGTAGAGGAGCCGTGTCTCGACATCACTTCCAGCTGGGGGGCCTCCCGCTGACGAATATAATGCAATGATGATGAGATACCCTACACCGAGCACGAATGCGGAAATAGCTCCCACTCGATACAACCATTTCCCATCCGGACCAACCTCATTCACCATTATATTCTGTACGCTCATTTGTTTTTCTGACCCGCCATTCCTTCGCCGAGGTCAACTCACGAGAAGCTGCCAGGGAAAGGATCTCAGGCCCCCTTGTTCTTGTCGTCCCAGATCATCGGCTCCCAGAGCTCGACCTTGTTCCCATCCGGATCCATGATCCACGCAAATCGGCCGTTCTCGTGCGATTCAGGCCCGCCGATGACTTCCACACCGCCAGCCCGGAGTTGCGCCAGCATCTCGCCGAGGTTGTCGACCCGGTAGTTGATCATGAAGGAAGAAATGCTTGGACTGAACCACTGGCTGTCGCCTTCCGCGACATGCCAGACAGTGAGGCCCTGGTCCTCGGCCGTATCGTCCGGCCACTTGAGGATCGCGCCGCCGAATTCCGCCAGCGGCATCCCCAAGTGCTCCTGATACCAGGCTGCCAGCGCGACGTTATTACTCTTGGTCTTAAAGAAGACGCCGCCAATTCCGGTGATCTTCGCCATCGTAGCCTCCTGCCTCTTGCGCCGCCTAACGCCGCCGTTGAGTGGGCCTATGCTCGCACTGTATTCCTCACGGTCCGCTGCAACCCGGTTTTCAGTCGACCCTTGAGACAGACATTTTGCGGACTCCTTACAGGTTAGTCGGCCAGTAGTAGACGGCAACAAAAACCAGTGCGGCGATTGCGAGCGCAAAGAAGCACCCGAGTACGATGCTGTGAGTCGGTGCGCGCAACGTGCCATTGAGTTTGTTCAGTCTCTTGAACGGACCATCAGGCGTCGTCGGTTCCAGCGCGGCACCAGCGCCAACACAGGCGAGAAACAACACCCGGATACGGCGCTCAAGTAACCAGAACACCACCGTCAACGCCACGCCCAACAATGCGATCGCCGTTCGGAAGAAGGGCGGCTCATCGAAATTCTTCACCGCTACGGCGAGTCCGGCGATTACCACTAAGTAGCCGCCAAAGAGCTTTTCTCGCCAACTCAGATAATGTCGGAAAAGCTCGGACGACTGCAGATACATGTCCTTTTCATTGACTGGCATCGGCACCTCCCAAAATCTTGCTCAACCGACATCAGGATGGAGAACGTCTTCTGCCTATTTGACTTTTGCTTCATCGAGTGCCGCTGCTAGCAACTCAGCCCACTTGCGCAGCATACGCTCCGCTTCCGCACGATTGGCTACCCGGTTTGAATAGCCAATCGTTCCGTCTTCAGGGTCCCGCTCCCGGTCGACGACGTAACCGATCCTGGCGCCGCTGGCAGAATCGACCAGATCCATGTTCAGGGTCATTTCACCGGCGGACGCCGTAAAAGTGCGTGAGATCCCGGTCGTACTGCTACGCAGGTCCGGGGCCGTTACATCGAGATCGACGATGGCGGGACGCAGCGTTAGCACGTCTTGCGTGCTACCGTCCGACACCACCCGGTATCCATGGCTTTCAAGCACCTTGGTGAATTCCTCCTTAAATGCAGCTGACATTTCGCTCGCAATGCGATCCACATCCGACTGCCGTACCGTGTCGAGCCGGTTCATGTTCTGGTTCCGCATCCAGTTCTTCTTGAATGACACCTTGCATTCCTCGATATACACCGCCGTGTAGGATGCGAGCGACGCGCCTTCCTTCCGGTAGGCCGCATCGACTGCGTTTGACGGCACGCGCTTGAGGCCGTCTTCGGTGACCGCAGGCAATTCTTCCTCAGCCGTCGGCGTCATTGACGCGCAGGCAGAGAGAATGATCGATGCCATGAGGAGAACGGGGAATCGCAAAGGTGTTACGGAATTACTCATTTTCAAAGCGTCAATTTTTCGCTTGGTTGAAGGGTGGCATTATCAATCGTCGCATCATGCGCGACGGCGTGACAACCTGCAATCATCGTAGTTTTTCGCGCCGCCGAATGTCGCAATTGCGCTCACGGCAAGGGACCGATTTTGGATAGCCACGATTCCCTTGACTTGTATGCGGATACAACCATGTTGCAGCCAAACAAAATTAACGCAGACCCGGCGACAAACCGCAGAATATTGGAAGCATGGGCGAAGAAGAGAACGTAGAACCCGACGCCAATCAGGAACAGCCCAAAGCAGCCTGCAAGTATTCGATATAGCTTCGTGGCATGGAACGGCGAGGTTTTTCGTTCGGTCAAAGCCACTTGGCTTTCCGGAAGCGCCAGAACAGGTAGACGTCGAATACCACCATAAGCCCGAGCGCGAGCGGGTAGCCCCACGCCCACCTCAGCTCCGGCATGTGCTGGAAATTCATGCCATAGACACCGGCGATCATGGTCGGCACCGCTACCAGCGCGGCATAAGCGGCGAGCCGCTTGACCGTCTCGTTCTCACCAATCGTGATCATGGAGAGGTTCACCGAGAGCGCCGTGATCGCCATGTCACGCGAACTGTCGATCGACTGGTTGAGCCGCAGCAGGTGGTCGCCCACGTCACGGAAGTATTCCTGGGTATAGGTGCATATCGCCGGCACGCGCCCGCCGTAGAGTCGCCCAACGGCTTCGTGCAACGGGCCCACCGCGTGCTTCAGTACCATCAGCTTCTGCTTGATGGCATAGAGCCCCTCGATGTTCTCGCGCCCCGGTGCGCCGTCGAAGATACGCGACTCCACGGCCTCGAGTTCGTCTTCGACTACGTCGAGCACCGGGAAATAGCGGTCCACCACCGTGTCGATCAGTGCATAAAACACGAATGCGGCGCCCTGCTTCAGCAGGTGCGGCTCGCGCTCAGTGCGGGCGCGCACGTTGGCAAAACCCTGCGCTGAATTGTTGCGCACCGAAAGCACGTAATTCTTGCCGACGAAAATGTTCAGCTCGCCGATGCGAAACTCGTCGCCGTTGGGCTCGATGGTGTGCAGGACAGCGTACAGCGAGTCGCCGTACTCCTCGAGCTTGGGACGCTGATGGCCGTGGTGCGCGTCCTCCACCGCAAGCTCGTGCAGCCCGAATTGCTGCTGCATCTCGGCCAGCTCTTCGGGCGTGGCGTCTTTCAACGCCACCCACACGAAGCAACCGGGTTTGGCAAGATAGTCGTGGATCTCATCCTTGCGGATGTCGCCCAGCTTCTTGCCGGACTGGTACGCGGCGCAGTTAACTAGCATGATCGGCTTCCGGGTCTGCGGTCCATGATAAATACGCTTCTGAAATAATGGGAGCCACTATACTTCCACTTTCTGTGGGAGGGGACTCTTGCATTCGAAAGAGGTGCTTGCCCGGACATCGGGCCTGTTGTACCTGCTGCTGATTGGCTTCGGGATCGTCGGGCTCATGTTCGTACCAATGACGCTGGTCGACTGGCGCGATCCGGCCGCTACGATGACGAATATCAGCGACGCCGACCACCTGTTCCGCTTCGGCATCATGAGCAGCGTGACCGCCTATGCGTGCTCTCTTGCGATGGGGGTGACGCTATTTGAACTGCTCAGGTCGACCGGAGTGATCGCTGCTCGGCTGATGCTCGTGTTCGTTGTCGCCGGAGCGGTGATCGGCTTACTCAACTCCGCAATACAGTTCAATATCCTGACATTGCTCGACGACAAGGATTACCTGGCCGAATTTTCCCCGGAGCAGGTGCAAGCGCAGGTCATGTATCTGCTGGTTCAGCACGGCAACCTGCATACGGTTGCGAACATTCTCTGAGGACTCTGGTTGTTGCCTTTCGGATACCTCGTATTTCGCTGTGACTTCCTGTCCGGGTTCCTTGGAATTCTTCTGATGATCGCGTGCTTCGAATACCTTCTCATCCTGGTGCTCCGGGTCCGGTTCGGCTTGACGGAAATGCCCGGTTATCTGTCCATCGTCCGCACGATTGCCGAATTCGGCATCTGCCTTTGGCTGTTGTTCGCAGGGGCGCGTGACCTGCGGACATTCCGCAGGTCACCAGCCACGACCGACTGATGATGAGGACCTACTGCTTCTCGAAGGCCATGTCCTCGCCGAAGGCCCGCGTCGTGAGGTTGCCGTCCACAATCGTGAATATGTCGATGTCGCCGTCCGGCATCGTGACCGTAACGTCGTTTCCTTCGACGCTGTAAGTGCCCTGTACCGAGCTCAAGCCGCTGATCGAGACCACGGCGACGTTCTCGTCGCGCAGTTCGACCGTGATCCCTTCATCGTTCTCGCCGTAGAAGTAACGGCCCTCGACTCCGCCGCCGCAAGCGCCGAGAAAAACGGCATAGAGCGCCACAACCGTTCCAAAGACGTAGGTGCGCAGTGCCCGATTATTCCTGTTCTGCATTGTGATTCTCCTCATTTTGATGCGAAGTATTCGCTCTGGTACCTGTATGTCGAACGCACGTTGTGCAGATAGCCCGTCAACAGCAGTCCTTCAGGCACCTGAACGCCGACCCACGATGTGCGCACATGCAGTGGGAACTGACCGTCCTCGGGCCGCAGCGCGCTGACAGTCAGGACCGGAAGCCCGTCGGCCTCGGAGAGCTCACCGTTGTAGGGCGTGCCGTCGTAGCCGCGATTTTGTCCCGTGGGGGCAACCATCTGTCCGCTGATTTGTTTGGTGCCCGGATCGAGCTTGAGCTTGAGCACGGTCTGCGGGTCGGCGGGAATCTTCGACTGGAAGTCCACGCCAGCCGTGAGTGCTTCCGTGAACGCGCGCATCTGCTCCGCACGCCATTTGTCCGTCATCTCATGAAACTCGAGCGGACCGAGGTTCGTGCCCGAGCCGACGAGTGTGCGCCGCCCGTCGACGGGCTCGCCGACGTCGAGCATCCATACCTGGGGTCGGATCGCACTGATGAAGGCCGGATTGGCCTGGGGTGCATCATCGACCTCGAGGCTTGCATACGCGAGTTCGAGCATCGGGCCTGCGTCGGCCGTGTCGACTATCCGGCCGGTCATGTGTTCCGTGACCCGATTGCCGGGGAACCGGACTGTTGCCGTGAAGGCCTCATTCGGCTGCGGCGTGATCGTCAGCACAGCGAATGGTATCTGGCCATAGTCAAAACTCGGCGCATTATTGATGAAGCCGGCGAACCGCATGGATGCGTCGATTTCGAGCAAAGCTGCACGCTGCTCCTGGTTCTCAGTCGCAAGCGCCTCTGCACCGGTAGCGCGAGCGATCGTGAATTCCGCGGCGTATCCCTGGTCGAAGCCGCTACGAAAGTAACCGCCCGTGAGCTTGTCGCCGTCGGCGCTCAGCTGGTACCGATAGACTGGATTCTGAATGATCAGCATCGGCGCGTCGTCGACGATTGCAACTTCAGCGGAAACGCCCGGGAAGTCCATCGACTGGCCCGTGCCGACATTGGTCCAGACCGAGCTGCCCGCGTACATGCCGGTCTCGGGGTCGCGCGTCAATACGATGCGGTCATGGTAGCCGTCTGGATTGACACCGTCTGACGCGAGCACGCCGTCGAGAACCACGAAATCCTTCAGCAGGTCTGTCACGGGCTTGCGCAGAGCCTCCTCGCGCGCCATGGCTTCATCGAAACGCTCGATGATCTCGTCGTATCGCCCACGATCACGGCGCATCGCGAGTTCGAGATCCCGGCCGCCGTAATTCACCTGAGCCAACAACGTCGGGTCATCGTAGTCGCCCGACACCGCAAACGTGATCGTGCCGCCGCCACTCTGGTCGTTCGTGGCCGGGCGGAGTTGCGCGCCGAAAGTCACGTTGACGACGGGCTCATTGCGGTCTGAATCGAGCGCGAGGGTGAGATGGTTGAGGTGCGGCGGCTCCTCGTCGTACCAGGCCCGACCATTGCCGAGTTCGCCATAGTCGACGGCGATTGCCGCCGGTCCGTCGGGCGACGGCGTGCTCGGTGCGATGACCAGGCCCGGCTCGCTCAGGAAGGCCGTCAGTGCGTCGTGACGCTTCTGGTACTCGGCTTCGCGAAGCTTCATTTGCTCCTCGAGACCCTGCTCGAGCGTCTGGCCCTCGGGCAAGCGCATGAATCGCTGCTTGTTGACGAAGCCCTCGATCTCGAGCCGGTCGCCGTCGATCTTCGTCGTGTAGACCTCCTGTCCGACGCCGCTCTCTCCGATCAATGCGAGCCGGCCATCGTCGAGCACGCTGTATTTGTAGAATGCCTGCCCAGGTTCGCCGTACTGCGCGGCTACGAGCGTCGCGAGTGCGCGGCCGTCGTCCATGAACTCGAGGCCGATGAATGAGCCCTCGTTAAGTCCGAGCCAGACGCCCTCGAGTTCGCTCGCGCCGCGCAGCGCGCGTCCTTCGACCGGCTGATTCGGGTCGACGGGGCTCTCGCTCCCGCCCCCGCAGCCGACGAGAACGATCGCGCCCAGAAACCCGGCATACAGATATTTACGCTTCGACATCGCGACGACTCCCCCGGCCATTCCACGCCGGCATGCATGTTGTTATCGTTGTAAGACCTTGACGTTGTCTGGCTGCTCGAAGCGATCGACGTACCCAGCGCTTACGAGCGTTATCCAATCCTTGATGCAGAGCGGCAATGCGTCGTAGCCCGCCGCGCGCGTGTAGATCGTGATTTGTCCGGCGGAAAGCATCGCGGCATGAACCGCCAGTGTCGCTGGCAGCACGCAGACGACGGCTTCTTCCTCGGTACCGCCGTGCGGCGCGTTCCCGGCCACGCTGAGTGCACCGCGGACCATGTCGATATCGCCTTTGACGTTGAGATTGTGAAAGAAAAGCTCGAGCTCTTCGCCGAGCAGCGCCTCGAGCTCGCTGCGAATTTCGGGCAACGCGAAAAACGCATCAGTGTCATAGCTGCCGACCCAAACGTCGACAAACTCATCGCCGGGCCGCGGATCGTCCCGCGGTCCAGCGTACTGTTGCGCCCCGCACACAGTCGCGAACGCGGCCTGAGCGGCAATTACAGGCATCCAGGATACGTGGTTGCGAGTCGACACGGGTTTCGTCAGTTGGCCTTGGCCGCGTCGCCTACTGCTTCACCCAAACGATCGTCGCGCCGTGTTCAGTCTTGCTGAGGTTGCCGTCGCCGTCGATGTTGAAGACGTCGAGATCGAGAAAACTCGCGCCGAGGGCGCAGACGAGGAACGAGGCTTGCCTGGACATCGTGAATCCCCCGGCGGCCTGTCAAATGGGCCGCTCTTGTTGTTGCTTATCGTGCGAGTGTCGCCCGAGCGACAGCGAGGGCGATTTTGCGCCGCGCCGCAAGGAAAGTCGAGGCCGACGCCCCAGCAGCCGGGCGCCGCCGGGCGGCCCGTTGCCCGGTAGTCAGCTTGACGGTCGCGCCATGCGGGCCCGGCCGAAGGGTGGTCTTGGCGTCACACCTGCCCAACGACACACGGCAGCGAAGTGGCTCTTGTAACGATTGTCGCGTCACGAACCGCACGTTGAAGGAAGAGCGGATATCGTTGACTATATCCAGCGCCTCGACATTCCTCGCAGGCGATGGAAGGGAAAATCAAAACGAAAGAAGTGCGGGTTCAGTGCCACAGACATCGATGCGAACACTGCAATAGTCGGCTGCCTCATGACGACCAAGAGCTAGCCGGTTGAAGCTGCCGCACGCCCTTGTCCTCCTGCTGGCGGGCGTCATCCTCGCCATTTGCCTGACGTGGGTTCTACCGGCCGGCGAGTATCAACGCCGCACGGACGAGGCCAGCGGACGCGCGGTTGTCGTTCCCGATACGTACGCGCGAGTCGAGCCGGCACCGGTCGGGTTGATGCCGGCGATCATGGTGGTGCCGCGTGGCATCGTCGCCGGCGCCGACGTGATCATTACGATCCTGTTTGTCGGCGGAGTGTTCGGATTGCTCGACGCGACCGGCGCGCTCGGCCGGCTGGTCGGATCGCTCGTCGGACTCACCCGTCAACCGCGAATTGTCGTCGTGGCGGTGTGCCTCGCCTTTGCGACGCTCGGCGCGCTCGAGAACATGCACGAGGAAATTGTCGCGCTGATCCCGGTGATGCTGGTGCTGAGCCGCGGACTGGGATTTGGCGCGGTCACCGCGCTCGCGATGAGCGTCGGCAGCGCGGTCGTAGGCTCCGCCTTCGGTCCCACTAACCCGTTCTGCACGGGCATCGCGCTCCGGTTTGCCGAGTTGCCGGCGCTCAGCCAGCCGGCACTTCGCGTCGGCATGTTGGCCGTCGCCGTGGCCGTCTGGATCGTGTGGACGCTGGTGATGACATCACGTGACGACGTGAGGCCTGACGTGACACATGCGTCAACAGAGCCGGCGACGTCGCGCGATTTGCTGCTTCTGGCGATCGCGCTCGTGCCATTCGTGCCATACGTGGTCGGGGTCCTCAAGTGGGACTGGGGTTTCAACGAGCTTGCCGGCCTGTTTCTCGTGGCTGGCTTCGCGATCGGGTTCGCATCGGGCCGAGGACCGTCGGAGACGGCCGTCGCCTATTTGAAGGCGATGGAGGGCATGCTTGCGGCGGCGCTGTTCGTCGGTGTCGCGCGAGGTATCAGCGTGGCGCTGACTGACGGTAAGGTGCTCGACACGATCCTCTTCGCGCTGGCGACCCCGCTGTCACAGCTCTCAGGCAGCGTGGCAATGCTGCTGATGGTGCCGATACAGGCCTTGCTGCACATACCCGTGCCGTCGATAAGCGGACAGGCCGTGTTGACGATGCCGATCATGGCGCCGCTAGGCGACTTGCTGGGCCAATCACGCGATGCGGCTGTGATCGCGTATCAGACCGGCGCCGGCTTGATGGACATGATCACGCCGACCAACGGCGCGCTACTCGCGATGCTGCTCGGCGCGCAGGTCAGCTACGGGCGCTGGCTGCGCTTTGCCATTCCCGGCGCGCTCCTGGTGTCGATCGTCGGCTTGGTTGGCATCGTGCTCGCAGGCTAGCGCACACGCTCGCAAGCGCGGTTGGAGCAAGCTACGACTGCTGAGCGAGCGCGACCTGTGCTTCCTCGCCGCGCGAGTAGCAATCCCAACAACATCAGTAGTTCAGCGACGCCCGCCGGGCCGCCACCACCACTTCCGCTGCCGACGGCGTCACTGTCATCAGGAGGTGGCGGCGATGATGGCGGCGGCGGTTCGGACCCAGAGTTGGCATGGATCGTGACGGTTGCCACGCGTTGCATTCCGAGAATCGCCCCGCCGGTCGGATTCGATAGCTCGACAGTAAAGTTCTCGTCCCCTTCGGCCAGCCCGTCTTGGGTAGTCGGGATTAAAACGACTTTTACATCCGTGTCCTGGTCGTCCCAGCACTGGGTTACATTCATCGCGGTGAAATCCTCGCCCTGAATCGCCGTTCCGGACCGGGTAGTCACGTTCACGCAGACTCTTCCAAGCCTGTAGTGGTCGCGACTGAGCCAGACTTGAGCGGGGCTGATCTCGTCCGCTCTCACGATCGCGAGTCCGGAATTGTAGCCGTCAAATCGCTGAATCTGGCCACCCGGGGCGCCGTCGGGTTGAATGCTGACGGTCGCAATTTGTTTGCCGAACCCCGCGCTGCCCCGCAGGTCATCAAGGGCGATGTGACATGTCTCCGTGCCCTCCGGCGATCCCTCGTCGCTGGCGACGCTTACTACTATCTCCCGGTTCGAACGGTCACCGTCCGACCAGTCAAGGGTGCCCTCCGTCGGGGTGAAGTCTTCGTCTGCCGTCGCTTCGGCATCCGCGACGGTGCGATAGCTGACACTGATGGCGCCGTCTTTTCCGCCCGAGCGGCGCACGCGCAAGACTGCCTGGCCATCCTCTTCCTGGGGTACCCTATCGGTGCGCGAAAAGCCCACCACGCCTGCGCTCGCGCCGCCCGCTGCGCCGAGCAGTCGGACGACGAACGGGCCGACAACTGCGTCGCCGCCCACGATAACTACGCTTCCGTCCGCGCGGATTACCAGGTCCCGCACGATCGGCATAGATGCTCCCGTCGAGGGGAGGTCGATCCACGTGTAGCCGCTGTCCCCGAAAGATGCGTCCAGCGCACCGGTCGCGTCGAGGCGCGCGATCGACGCACCCGACGGTCCGTATCCCGCGACATAGATGCTGCCGTCGACTGCTGACGTAATCGCCGTCGCCGGAGTCAGCCAAGCGGGCCCGGCAGGCGCGAAAGTCGGGTCGGGTGCGCCGTTACTGAGCAGTCGCGCCACGAAACCATGCTCTCCCGCACCTCCGGCGAGGACCAGACGGCCATCGGGCCGCGAGTCCAGTGAGGTGCAGGCAACCGGGCTGCCACCCGCGGACTCGACGAGTGCGACCCCTGCCTGGCCAAATGCGGCGTCCAATGCGCCGGCAGGCGTAACGCCGACAACTACACAACTGCCGGCTGCCGTGCCCGTCAACCGATAGGTGCCGGCCCGCGTGCGCACGATACGAACGTCGGCGCCGAAATCGGCGGTTGGACCAGCGAAGACTCCGCCGTCACCGAAGGTCTGATCGAGCCCGCCATCTGTCAATAAACGCAGCACCAACAGCCGGCTCCCGCTATTGCCGCCATCGGCAACAAAGCCGGTGCCGGCAACCACAATACGCCCGTCAGCTTCGAGCAGAAGCGAACGACCCCAATGCCTGCCGCTCAGTTTTCCAGCCTTCCAATGAAACAGGCCGTCTACACCGAAGCTGTAGTCGAGCGAGCCGTCAGGCATGAGACGGAATGCTGCGAGCTTGTCGCCCGACACACTATTGCATCGACCTCCGTTGTAGGGTTCAAATGCTGTTGTGCGGCCAACACCGACGATACGGCCGTCCGCCTGTCGTGCGACGTCCATTGCCTCGATGCCCGTGATGCCGGCCGGATCGAACGCAGGGTCGACGGCGCCGTCTTCGCCCAGCCGGGCCGCGAAACTTGTGGCAGTGGCGATACACTGGTCAGCATATCGCCTGAGGGCGATCCGGCCGCCACCGACGAAGACGCCGCCGGTGTCGGGAAGCTCGACGGAACGGGCGGTACCCAGTGCACCGGGAATCGCCACCTGGCGACCATGGTCTGCAAACGACGGGTCGAGGTCGCCGACTTCGGCGCAAGCGAAGGACACCGGCAGACCCAGGGCGACCACCAGCACTGGCCCCGCGACCTTTGTACGTATTTGTTTAATTTGCATGGTATTTCCCCCTTGCTCGAATCAGGACATTCGGGGTGAATGGTCGCGGCAGGCTGGCACCGGCGTCCTGATGAAAAGTTGATAACGGTCTGATATCGGTCTCACCTGGCGTCGCCACACGGTCTTTTGAAACGACTTTACATACAGGGACAGCGTGCGAAGATCAGCATCGGCGCGTTCGACGAGATCGAGTGCGCGAAGGGAAGCGATGACGGGCTCTGCGGATGCCGCGCCGGCCGAAGGCGTCAAAAAGAAAGTCGGCAACTACCGCTGGGTGGTGGTGGCGCTGCTCTTCACCGCGCTCGTCATCAACTACGTCGACCGCCAGCATATCGGCGTGCTGAAGCCCACGCACCTGCAGCCCGAGTTCGGCTGGAGCGAGACCGACTACGCCAACCTGGTCATCTGGTTCCAGGGCGCCTACGCGTTCGCCTATCTGCTGTGGGGCCGCATCATCGACCGCATCGGCGCCAAGCTGGGGCCTCGCCGCCGCCTTCACGCTCTGGACGCTCGCGCACATCGCCGCACGCCGGCGCGCGCAACGCCTGCAATTCCGGATCATGGTGCGCGTGGCTGCTCGGCGTCGGCGAAGCCGGCGGCTTTCCCGGGCGGCATCAAGGCGGTGACCGAGTGGTTTCCCAAGCAGGAACGCGCGCTCGCCACCGGCATCTTCAACGCCGGCACCAATATCGGCGCCATCGTCACGCCGCTGCGTCGTGCCGTTCATCGTCGTCGATCTGGCGCTGGGCTGGCGCGCGAGCTTCTATCATCGTCGGCGTGGCGACGCTCCTGTGGCTGCCGGCCTGGTTCCTGCTCTACAGCCATCCGCGCAAGAGCAAGCACGTCTCGCCCGCCGAACTGGCCTTCATCGAGCAGCGATCCGCCCGATCCCGTGGCCGAAAGTGTCGCCTGGTCAGCGTGCTCAAGGCGAAGGAGACCTGGGCCTACGCGATCGGCAAATTCCTGATCGATCCGGTCTGGTGGATGTTCCTGTTCTGGCTGCCGGACTTCCTGGCACCGCACCTACGGCATGGACCTCAAGCAGTTCGGCCTGCCGCTGGTGGCGATCTATCTTCTCTCGGACGTCGGCAGCGTCGGCGGCGGCTGGCTCTCGTCGGCGCATGCTGAAGCGCGGCATGAGCCTCAACGCCGCGCGCAAGATCCACCATGTTCATCTGCGCGCTGCTTCGCGCTGCCGTCTTCTTCGCCGCGCAGACGCCTCGAACGTGTGGGTGGCCGTGCTGATCATCGGCCTCGCCACCGCCGCGCACCAGGGCTTCTCGTGCCAATCTCTACACTTTGCCGGGCGACGTGTTTCCCGCGCTCGGCGGTCGGCACCGTGATCGGCATCGGCGGCGCGCTCGGCGGCGTCGGCGGCATGCTGTTCTCGAACTATCGTCGGCCGCGAACTCGAACGCCTCGGCGGCTATCAGACGATTTTCGCCGTCGCCGGCCTGACCTATCTGGCCGCGCTGCTGGTCGTCCACCTCATCACGCCGAAATACGCGCCGGCGAAGATTTGAGCGGACCGTTCGGTTTCGCCCGTGGCAACCAATGGCATGGCACAAATTGCCATTGCGCAGGGTTGTCAACGACCTGCCAGCCCATAAATCCCTGATCCAGCGGTCAAAGCCACTTGGCTTTCCGGAAGCGCCAGAACAGGTAGACGTCGAACACCACCATCAAACCGAGCGCGAGCGGGTAGCCCCACGTCCACTTCAACTCCGGCATGTGCTCGAAATTCATGCCGTAGACACCGGCGATCATGGTCGGCACCGCCACCAGCGCGGCGTAAGCGGCGAGCCGCTTGACCGTCTCGTTCTCACCGATCGTGATCATGGAGAGGTTGACCGAGAGCGCCGTGATCGCCATGTCACGCGAAACTGTCTATCGACTGATTGAGCCGCAGCAGGTGGTCGCCGACGTCGCGGAAGTATTCCTGGGTATAGGTGCATATCGCCGGCACGCGCCCGCCGTAGAGACGCCCAACGGCTTCATGCAACGGGCCCACCGCGTGCTTGAGTACCATCAGCTTCTGCTTGATGGCGTAGAGCCCCTCGATGTTCTCGCGCCCCGGTGCGCCGTCGAAGATACGCGACTCCACGGCCTCGAGTTCGTCCTCGACGCGCGACGTTCGTCGCCGAGACCGGGAAGTAGGCGGTCCACGACCGCGTCGATCAGCGCGTAGAGGTCTCGCATGCGGCGCCTTGCTTCAGCAGGTGCGGCTCGCGCTCAGTGCGGGCGGCACGTTGGCGAAACCCTGCGCTGAATTTTGCGCACCGAAAGCACGTAGTTCTTGCCGACGAAGATGTTCAGCTCGCCGATGCGAAACTCGTCACCGTTGGGCTCGATGGCGTGCAGGACAGCGTACAGCGAGTCGCCGTACTCCTCGAGCTTGGGACGCTGATGGCCGTGGTGCGCGTCCTCCACTGCGAGCTCGTGCAGCCCGAATTGCTGCTGCATCTCGGCCAGCTCTTCGGGCGTCGCGTCCTTCAGCGCCACCCACACGAAGCAACCGGGTTTAGCGAGATAGTCGTGGATCTCATCCTTGCCGATGTCGCGAGCTTCTTGCCGGACTGGTACGCGGCGCAATTGACTAGCATGTTTGGCTCCCGGTGTCCGGGTCATGGTAATCCCGCAGCAGAGATTTGGGGAGCCGTCGCGACGGTTTGCTGACTCAAGCAAGTTGCGGCGCGTTCGCCAACCGCTCGCTAGCCATGAGACTTCGCCGCAACCGGCATATCGGTGAGGCTCAGCGAGTAGATTACCTGGCGTGCATCGTCCGGATCCGGCGTCGCCTTCATGCCGAGATCCGCGGCAAGCTTTCGCATGTTTGTATTATCAGACAGGTCGATCGAAAAAAGCTTCTTGACGCCATGCTCGCGTGCATGCCGGATCAGTGCTCGTGCCAGCCGGGTCCCGAGTCCCCGGTGTTGCCAGTCGTCCGCGACCGTAAGGGCCATCTCCCGGGTGCTGCTTTCCGCATTCGGCGCATAACGACTCACGCCGACGATCTTCGGGGCGGGCTTCGTCCTCGACCAGCGCGACGAAAGCCATCGACCGGTGGCCATCCACATCACAGAACTGTCGTACTTCCTCTGGCGTCAGTTCCCGGACAGCGCCGAGGAAGCGGAAATGCTTCGATTCGGCTGACAGTCCACGCACAAAGTCCTGTTCCATCTCGGCATCGGTTTGGCACATCGGCCGGATAGTAACGGTCTGGCCGGCAATCTTGACCTGCTGACTTTCATCTGTCATGGCTGTGCTCCTCGATTTTCGGATTCTCGAACCGAGCATACTCCCTCCCTACGTCGCACAATCGATGCAACGGTCCGCATACGGGTAGGCAAGCAGCCGGGCATCGCCGATGGCCGAGCCGCAGACCTTGCAGGTGCCGAAATCGCCGCTGGCCATGCGATCCAGGGTTTCGGCGATGTTCCGCAGCTCGTCACGGGCCTCGTTGCCGAGAGCGTCCACGACGTCGCGATCCTCGAGTTGTTTCGCGCGTTCGGCCGAATCGGGATCCAGGCCTCGCCGCAGGTTGTCGCTGATGCGTCCGAGACGCGCTGTCAGTTCCTGCCGTTTCGCTATCAAGGTCGTCCGCAGCTTGTCCTGATCCTGTCGCTTCATGGGTCCTACCCGTTGTACGAGACACGGACAAACGTAGCGATTTGGACCCGGCACCTACCATCAGTAGTTTCCGCAGTTGCCTTCGGACTTATCGTATTGAGTGCAGTTTCAGGGCTTTTTACGCTGGACCCATGTATCGGCAGGAAGCCCGATGGGCAGTCCCAGATGTCCGCCGGGCACGGTTTCGAAGGTCTCTTATGAACTCAAAGCCCAGATTTCTGTGTGTCGTTGACCCGACCGCCGAGGAACAGCCGGCGTTGCAGCGAGCCGCCTGGCTCGCGGGGAATGTCGGCGCGTGGCTCGAACTCCTGGTTTGCGACTACAACGAGTATTTCGCCGTCAACCGCAACCTCGATGCTGAGTCGTTGCGGCGATTGCGCGAAAAGGTACTGTACGATCACCGGACGCACCTCGAAGCGCTGGCGGAACCGCTGCGGCAGAAGAACCTGGTCGTTGCAACCGCAGTAACCTGGGACCATCCGCTGTATGACGGGATCGTTCGACATGCTGCACGTATCGGCGCCGACTTCGTATTCAAGGACACGCATCATCACTGGGCGGTGTCGCGCGGCGTATTGTCCAATACCGACTGGAACCTGATTCGCAACTGTGCGTCGCCCTTGTGGCTGGTGAAGCCGCTGCCTGCTTCGGGCACGCCAGTGTTCCTTGCCGCCATAGACCCGATGCACGCAAACGACAAGCCGGCATCGCTCGACGACAAGATCCTTCGCACGGCCTCGGCCCTTAGCAAAGCAACGGGCGGAGAACTGCACGCGTTCCACGCCTACGATCCGCGGTTCGCATTGACGTCCGTTGCCGACAATGCCTATGTGCCCGTGCCCATGCTCTCGATAGAGATCGAACGAGACATGCGTGCCCGACACCAGGCGCGGTTCGCGGAACTCACGGAGTTTCATGAAATACCCGGGGCAAATGCACACCTCGTCGCAGGCATCACGTCGTATGAACTTCCCGCACTGGCGGAAAGCCTGAGGGCGACCGTTGTCGTCATGGGTGCCGTGTCGCGGACCAGGCTCAAACGCCTGTTCATCGGCTCGACCGCCGAACGGACTCTCGAGCAGCTTCCCTGCGACCTTCTCGTCGTGAAGCCCGACTGGTACCGCACGCCAGTTGAGATCCTCGAAGAACCAGCCGCCTGAACTGGGGCTCACCTCATGCGGGCTGGTTCAGGCAACAGGCAAATCGACGACGACCGGCTCGACGGGGAATTCGGAGAACTGCGCCGGCGGATGGTCGAAGAACAGGTATACGCACGGGGGGTCCGCTCGGAACCGGTGCTTGACGCGATGCGCGCAGTCCCCCGGGAACGGTTCCTGCCCGCCGAACTCCGTGAGTTCGCGTATGAAGACTCCCCGCTGCCGATCGCGGCCGGCCAGACAATCTCGCAGCCCTACATCGTCGCGCTCATGGCCGAGGCACTGAACCTGCGGGGAACGGAACGAGTACTCGAGATCGGGGCGGGGTCCGGATACGCGGCGGCAATACTTGCGACGCTTGCTCGTGAGGTAATGACGATCGAGCGAGTTCAGGAGCTCGCGGACGGAGCACGTTCGGTTCTCACGGCGCTTGGCTATAACAACGTGACGGTTCGGCACGGTGACGGTTCGCGAGGTTGGCCGGAGGCCGCCCCGTTCGACGCGATCGTCGTCGCCGCGGGCGCACCGGTCGTGCCCGAGCCCTTGAAGGTGCAGCTCGCGGTCGGCGGACGGTTGGTCATACCCGTCGGCGCGAACCCGCGTATACAGGAACTCGTGCGCGTCACACGGGTGGCCGAAGATCGTTACGAAACGGAAGACCTCGCCGATGTGCGCTTCGTCCCCCTGATCGGCGACGAAGGCTGGCAGGGCGACCGGGACGTCGGAAAACCGCTACGTCGTGGTCCGGGTCGCGACCCCGATGCGAGCCTGCGCGATGCGATCGCAGACAGGTGCGAACCGTTCATGGCCATCGAATCGGCGAATATTGAGCCGTTGCTCCGCCGAATCGGCAATGCCCGGGTGGTGCTCATTGGCGAAGCCACGCACGGGACGTCCGAGTTCTATCGTTTGCGCAATCGGATTACCGCGGAACTCGTGACGCGCAAGCACTTTCGCTGCGTCGCCATCGAAGGCGACTGGCCGGATGCGGCTCGCATCGACCATTTCGTACGACATCTCGGGCACGCGCCCTCGGAATCGGGTCGCATTCGCGCGCTTTCCGACCTGGATGTGGCGCAACCAGGAAGTGCGCGAGTTCGTCGACTGGTTGCGGCTTCACAACAGCAATGTCGCCGCCGACGAACGTACTGCCTTTCATGGCCTCGACCTGTACAGTCTGTATAGCTCGATTCGTGCCGTACTGGCCTACCTCGACAGCGTGGACCCGGAAACCGCGGCGATTGCAAGGCAGCGCTACGGCTGCCTGACCCCCTGGCAAAGCGACCCGGCTACCTACGGGCGGGCTGCGCTCTCCGGACACTACCGCAGCTGCGAAAACGAGGTTGTCCGAATGTTGTCGGACATCGCGACCAGGCATCGCGAGTACGCAGAACAGGACGGCGAACGCTTTCTGGATGCCATCCAGAACGCGCGCCTCATTGCGAATGCCGAGGAGTACTACCGAACCATGTATTACGGCTCCCGCGCCGCGTGGAACCTCCGGGACCAATATATGTTCGAAACGCTACAAACGCTGCGGCAGTACTACTGGCCGGACAACAAGATCGTCGTCTGGGCGCATAATTCTCATGTTGGCGATGCGTCGGCGACCGAAATGAATTCGCGGGGCGAGATCAATATAGGCTCCCTGTGCCGTGCGGCCTTCGGCAAGGAAATGTACGCTATCGGATTCGGCACCGACCACGGCACCGTCGCTGCAGCGTCCGATTGGGATGGCCCGATGGAGATCAAATCCGTACGCCCGGCAATGGACGGAAGCTACGAGAAGCTGTTTCACGACACCACGTTGCCGGGACTCACGCTCGGTCTTCGCGACGCGGACGATCGGCTGCGCCGAAATCTTGCCAGACCTCGCCTGCAGCGCGCGATCGGCGTGATCTACCGGCCACAGACGGAAGCGACCAGTCACTATTTTGAGGCGACGCTGTCGCGACAGTTCGACGAATACATCTGGATCGACACGACGAGCGCGGTAAGCCCGATCGAAACGGCGGAGATGGAAGACATGCCGGACACCTATCCTTTCGGGGTCTAGCAGCCTGTAGACAGGTTGCCAGCGGCAAGACACGAACGCCGTGACACAATCCGCCGTGGCCCACCGGAATAGAGAAACTTGAAGAGCACGCCGCCTGAAACGTCCGGAGAAGAATACGGTGCTTTCGCACCGGAATCCTTCTACCGCCGACTGCTCGACGCGGCGCCGGATGCAATGGTCGTTGTTGATGCTGACGGGCTCATTGCCCTCGTCAACTCGGAGGCGGAGAAGATGTTCGGCTATGCCCGGACCGCGATGCTGGGCAGACCCGTCGAAACCCTGTTGCCGGAGCGTGTTCGCTCGCGACATGTCCAGCATCGCGTCGACTATGCCGCGACGCCGCGAGTACGCCGCATGGGCGCTGGCATGGAACTCGCGGGCCTGCGTGCGGACGGATCCGAGTTCCCGGTCGAAGTCAGCCTGAGCCCGATCCGCACTGAAGCAGGCTTGTTCGTTGCAAGCGCGATCCGCGATGTGACCGAGCGACAGCGCATCGAGCAGGCACTGACCGACGCGCGCAATGCAGCGGAGCGGGCGCAAAAGGCGAATTCGGCGTTTCTCGCAGCCGCGAGTCACGACCTGCGCCAGCCTGTGCAGGCGCTCGGCCTGCTCGCCGGCGCACTCAAACGGACGGTGACGGATCCATTGGCGATGGAGATCGTAGCGAGCCAGGAGGAGTCGCTGGACGGCATGACCAACCTGTTGAACTCGCTCCTCGACGTCAGCCGCCTGGATGCAGGCGCGTTCGAACCGAACGTTGAAGAGTTCCCGGTCTGCAGCCTGCTGGACCGGTTTGCAGCGGAATGGACTCGCCAGGCAAGGCACAAGAAGCTGACACTCAGTGTCGTGCCTGGCGAGGCGAATATTCGCAGCGATCCGGACCTGCTCGCCGAGATCCTGCAGAATTTCGTCTCGAACGCTATCCGCTATACCGAAGCCGGCACCATACGGGTGTCGGCGTCGACGGAAGGCGATTGGGTGGCCATTTCCGTGAGCGATACAGGAATCGGCATCGACGCCGATCGGCTGGAAGACGTCTTCAAGGAGTTCTACCAGATTCGGGATCCCGGCAGGAAACGCGAAGGTTTCGGCCTGGGGCTCGCCATCACCCGGCGCCTTGCGGATCTCCTGGGGCATACGATTCGGGTCGAGTCCCGGCCCGGGCAGGGTTCCACGTTCGCGGTGCTGGTACCGCGGGCGTCCTCGGGCACGATCGGGCACCCAGGCGAGCCCGATCCCGATGCCGGCGCCCGTCCTGCCCTGATCATGCTCATCGAAGATGACGAACACGTCATCGCCGGCTGGCAGCTGCTGCTGCGCGTCGAAGGCTACCGCGTGGTCGTCGCGGATTCGTACGATAGCGCGCGTGCGGTCGCGGCGGGTCTCGACGAAGCGCCGGAACTCATCATCTCCGACTATCATCTCGCGGACGGTCCGAACGGGGTGCAGGCCGTCATCGCGCTTCGAGCCGACTTCGGTAATCCGGTACCTGTTTACGTCGTTACGGGGGATACGTCCAAGATCGTCCGGGACGTATCCAGTCTCGAGAACGCCCGCGTAATGAACAAGCCGGTGCGGCCGGACGAACTCCTGCGTCTTGCGCGCAGCACGATCGCAACCGGTAAAGCCTGACTGGCGCCGACCGGCGAGCCCGGCTGGCCTTACTGACCGACGCCCGACTGCAGCTGCAGACTCATGCGTACGAGGTCGGCAAGCGACTGGGCCGCCATCTTTTCCATGACCCGGGATCGATGAATCTCCACGGTTCTCGAGCTCGTACCGAGTTCCCAGGCGATGACCTTGTTCGGTTTGCCCGTGACAA
The DNA here is from genome assembly GCA_963770585.1 of uncultured Pseudomonadota bacterium. GTDB lineage: Bacteria > Pseudomonadota > Gammaproteobacteria > Steroidobacterales > Woeseiaceae > UBA1847. The sequence goes on from CAVYQH010000002.1 coordinate 540,147, forward strand.
CGAGGTCCATCACTTCGCGCTCCCGGTTCGTCAGTTTCGCGTGCCGGGCGGCTATACCGGACTTCTGCTTGTCCGCGTCGCGCATCCGCTGGTCCTGGTCGAGCGCTGCCGCGACGCGCTCGAGAAGTTCCTGCTCGCGGAAGGGCTTCTGGATGAAGTCGAAGGCACCTTTCTGCATCGCTTCCACCGCCATCGGCACGTCGGCGTGGCCCGTGACGAATATGATCGGCAGCCGGCTGCCGCGCGCGAGCAGGCGTTCCTGAAGGTCCAGGCCGCCGAGCCCCGGCATCCGTATATCGAGCACGAGACAGCCAGAACGTGCGGGGTCGTGGTCTGCCAGGAACTGGTCGCCAGAAGCGAAAACTTCCGCGGCCATGCCCACGGATCGAAACAGCAGCTGCATGGCGTGCCGGATCGCCGAATCGTCATCGACGATAAAGACGGTTGTGGTTTCCGGGGCCTTGTTCATGGGACATCGGTCGTCGCTGGTGTGGGTTGCGGGCACCGCTTAGCGTCGCTGATAGACGCCGAAGTATACGTACGGTTCTCGCGCCGGTGTTCCGGGTGCCACCGGCTGCGGTACGCGGTGCTTCACTGGCTCGATACTTCTCAGGTAGGAAACGATCGCGCCGAGATCCTCGTCGGTCAGTCGCGCATAGCCCGGCCACGGCATGACTACGCTCCCGTCCCGCCCGTGCCGGGTGCGCCCGGCACGAATGGCAGCACCAATCTGCGCATCGCTCAAGTCGCCGACTCCCGTCTCGATATCCGGCGTAATGTTCGCCGGGAAGACGACGCCGGGACGATCGTCGCCCAGGGGATTTGCGTAGGCAATGCCGGTGCTGGATCCCGCGAGGCCGCGATCTGGATCCGGTGCCCCGATCAACGCGCCGTCCGTATGGCACGCACCGCAGCCGAGCAGCTCGACCAGGTACCTGCCGTGATTGACCTTGTCGCGCAAGCCCGCGGACTGTCCGATGGCGTCGGGCACCGGTGCTTCAAGCAGGGTTACGGCGTCCGTTTCCCGGTACAGCTCCTGCGGCCGCGGACCCGATTCAGTGGCACAGGCCGCAACCAACGCGGCGAGCAGCATGGATTGTCGACGAAGCGGCACGGCCGCATCTCCCGAAAAATGTCATTGTCGGTGGTTCGATATCCGCCTTTGTATACCGGAAAACACCTATGCGCAGCCGAAAAAGACCGTCCTTGAAATCTCCCTCAACGCCTGGATCGGGAAAGTGCAGGATCGGGTCAGCGCGCCGGCTGCGCGGCGATGACTTTCGCGGGACAGCTGCCGCCCGTGTAGGGCCCGACCTGCATGTTCGCGGTCCCGACCTGGCCGGGCTGCAACACGGCGCGCACCGGTTGCGTGATCCTTCGCCCGCGGCCGCTGTTGTCGACCAAGTCCACCGCCACGACGACCCCGGTCACCGGCACCGGGGCGCGGTTACGGACGGCGACGACGAGATTGCCGCGCGCGTCGGCGCCGCAGCCGATTTCGAAGTAGCTGCCGGGGTTGCTTGGCATTTCCAGGCGCGCCAGTCCGACACGCGCAACTTCCCCGTACTCGCCGCCGGAGCTGGCGACGACACGGTAGTGCGCCAGCGCCGCGTCGCGCTGCCCACGTTGTTCGGCGATTTCACCCAGCGCGAGCTCCGCCGGCGCGGTCGGCATCAGCTCTTGGCTGCGCTCGAGGTCGTCGACGGCGGCATCGCGATCGCCGCGCGCATTTTTCGCAAGCCCGCGCTTGAGCCAGTAATAGAAGAAGTTCTCGCGCCGATCCAGAGCGGCGGTGTAGTCCGCGACGGCGGCATCGTAGTTCTTGTCGGCCAGGTTCAGGTCGCCTCGCAAGGCGTGGAAATGAGCCTCTTCGGGCAGGAGGCGCAGCGCCTCGGCGACTTTCTCGCCCGCTTCGGCCTTTTCGCCTTTCGCCAGCGCCTGGCGGCCCTCGTCGTAGGCCTCGTAGGCTGCTTCGCGATCGCGCGTTGCCTGGATGCGCGCCCGATACGTGTCGGTACCGAGATCTCCGCCGGCCGGTAGCCCGGCTGCGGTGGCGCGGTTTGCCGCCACCCGGTCCGGCGACGGCGGGTGACTGGCGAACAGCCCGCTCATCCAGTCCTCGTCGCGCCCTTCGCTCAGCTTTACGAAGGTCTCCTGCAGGTGCACGGCGCCCGCCGGGTCGTAGCCAGCGCGCGACATGTACTGCATGCCGTACTTGTCCGATTCGAGCTCGGCGCTGCGGCCGTAGCGTGCATTGACGAGCTGGGCGCCGAGGCCGGCGCCGCCGACGGCCAGCATCCCGTAGTCCTCGTCGCTGGCCACGACCGCGGTGGCGAGTACCAGCGCCTGCGACAGCATGCCGCGTGTCACCTGCTGCGCCGAATGGCGCGCAGCCGCGTGCACGATTTCGTGACCGAGCACCGCCGCGAGTTCCGCTTCCGAATCCAGTTCGGTGAGCAGGCCGCGATTGACCGCGATCTTGCCGCCAGGCAGGGCCCAGGCGTTCGGTACCGAATTGTTCAGAATCACGAACTCGTACGGCAGCTCGCGGTCGCTCACGGACGCCAGCTTTTGCCCGACGTCGCGGACGTATCGAGTGAGCTCCGGATCGAGATCGTATTCGCCGCCTTCGCCTTGCTGCGTGGCGAAATAGGCCTGCTGCCCCATCTGCAGTTCCTGCTCTTCGCTAACGAGTATGAGGTCGCGGTCGCCGGTGACCGGATTGACCGAGCAGCCCGCCGAGAGTGTCGCTGCGGCAAGCGATAACAGGAGCATGATGCGATGCATGAGCCGTTCCTTTTTCTTACGTATCGGCCGGGATGACGTTCTGTTCCATCCAGGCTACGAACCTCGGATTCGCGCGTTCCTTGAATACAGGCCACGCAAGGGGCATGCCGAAGTTCAGGTGCGGCCGATGCCACACGGCCCGGATCGTTCGTCGTAGCCCAGGTTGGCGACGACCTGGATACCCTGGTCCCAGTCGAACTTGCGCATCAGCCGAACCCGCGTAGCGAATATCCTGAGATTTACGCCATTCTCATGCAACCGACGAATGCCCGGCAATAGGGGTGGGAGATGCAGCGCAGCGTAGCGCAGCTGTAAGATTCCTGCAGGGCCCGCAGGTGCAGGCAACGACCAGGCATGCCACAAGGCCGAAGCATAGATGCACCCCAGACGTTGTCGAGGCGGATAAAGCGAGTTTGTCTGATTATGTCGTAACATGGTTCGCACAATGTCCCGTCGCCTGAGGATCTACCTGCTATCCCTTGCCGCCCTGGCGTTGGCGCTGCTCGTCCGCCGCGCGTTGGATCCGCTGCTCGGGCCCGACCTTCCCGTGGTGACAGTCTTCGGCGCGGTCGTCGCGGCCTCCTGGGTCGGCGGGTATCGCCCTGCTGTCCTCGTGACCGTCCTCGGCTACCTGGCGGCCAACATTCTCTTCATGGAGCCGCGGGGCATCTTCGAACTCGCCGGCCTGGGACAGATAATCGGCCTGATCGCATACCTCTTCACCTGTTCCCTGATCATCGGCTTCGGGGAAGCGATGCGCCGAGCCCAGGCCCGGGCCAACCAGCGCGGGGAAGTCTTGCGGGTTACGCTCCAGAGCATCGGTGATGCGGTGATCACCACCGACACTTCGGGCCGAGTCGTCACACTCAACGTTGTCGCGGAAGCGCTGACCGGGTGGAGCCAGTCGGAGGCGATCGGCCGCCCCCTGGGGCAGGTGTTCCACATCATCAACGAGGATTCCCGCCAGCCGGTGGAAGGTCCTGCCATAAGAGCGATCCGGGATGGGATCGTCGTCGGCCTCGCGAACCACACGCTCCTCATTCGGAAGGATGGGAGCGAGTGCGCCATCGACGACAGCGCCGCACCTATCCGGGATGAGACCGGGCATGTGTCGGGCTGTGTCGTGATCTTTCGCGATGTCACCGGCGCACGGCGGCTCGAGCACGAGAAAATGGAACAGTTGCAGACGGCCCGGCTGCTGGCCTCTATCGTCGAGTCCTCCGACGATGCCATCATCAGCAAGTCACTCGATGGCATTATCCAGACTTGGAACTACGGTGCCGAGCGGATCTTTGGCTATCGCGCCGACGAGACCATCGGGCGCCACGTCTCGCTGGTGATCCCGCCGGACCGTATCGGCGAGGAAGACGAGATCGTCGCCCACCTCAAGGCCGGGCGGCGGATCGACCACTTCGAAACCGAGCGGGTGCGCTCGGACGGGGCGCGGATCGTCGTTTCGCTCACCATCTCGCCCCTCAAGGATGACTGGGGGCGCGTGACCGGCGCCTCGAAGATCGTGCGCGACATCACGGAGCGGAAACGGATCGAGGCCGAACGGGAGGAGCTGGCCGACAACCTGCGGCGGGTGGCCGCGGACCTTTCCGAGACCAATCGCCGCAAGGACGAATTCCTCTCCATGCTGGCGCACGAGCTTCGGAATCCGCTCGCTCCGATCAGCAACGCGGTCCACGTACTGCGGATGGGAGACGCCGCCGGCGCGACGTTGCGGGACACCAGCGCCCTGCTCGAGCGACAGGTCCGCCAGCTGTCCCGGCTGGTGGACGACCTGCTCGACATGAGCCGGATCACCAAGGGTCGGATCGAGCTCCGCAAGGAGCACATCGCGCTGGCGCCAGTGGTCCACCAGGCGATCGAGGCCGCGAGGAGTTCCTGCGACGCAATGAACCATGAGTTGACCGTCTCGATGCCCGAGGAACCCCTCACCCTGGACGCCGACCCGGCGCGGCTGGTCCAGGTGATCGGTAACCTGCTCAACAACGCATGCAAGTTCACCGATCGCGGCGGCCGCATCAGCTTGCTTGTTGAGCGCGACGGCGAACACGCGATCATCCGGGTGCGTGACAATGGCATCGGGATCACCACGGAACAGCAGGGCCGCATTTTCGGCATGTTCTCCCAGGTCGATACGTCACTCGAGCGCTCGCGTGACGGGCTGGGCATCGGCCTCACGCTGGTGAAGACTCTGGCGGAACAGCATGGCGGCAGCGCGACGGTGATGAGCGAAGGGCTCGGCCGCGGCAGCGAGTTCGTGGTGCGGCTCCCGCTGCTCGATCCGAAAAGCGTCACGATCCCGGAAAAGCCCGCCGATCTCGGTTTCGCGGGACGTCATCGGATCCTGATCGTCGATGACAACGAGGACAGCGCCAGGTCACTCGCGCTTCTGCTGGAGCTGTACGGGCACGAGACCTACACCGCATCAGACGGCATCGCGGGCATTGCATTGGCCGAGCGCCTGCTTCCAGACCTGTTACTGCTCGATATCGGGCTGCCCGGCCTCAACGGCTACGAGGTCTGCCACAGCATTCGCGCGAAGCCATGGGGGAAGGAGTTAGTCATCGCCGCTCTGACCGGGTGGGGCCAGGAAGAGGACCGCCAGCGCTCCCGTGAGGCGGGGTTCAGCGCCCACATGGTCAAGCCAGTCGAGCTACCGACACTGCTTCGTCTGCTGGCTGATATCAAACCTGCGACGCGAGCGGCATTCAGCGTCACCGCGTAGCGGCGGAGTTCCTTGGGCCAGGCGAGGGGCATGCCGTAGTTCACGGCTGGCGATAGGGGTGGGAGATGCAGCGCATACTCGTGTTGTTTGCGACCCGCGAGGGCCAGACCGCAAAGGTCGCAGCCCGGATTGCCGACGTGCTTCAGGAATCGGGTGCAGAAGTACGAATCGTCGATGCAAAGGAAGCCGCCGCCGACAATTTGTCTCTGAGCTCGTTCGACCTGCTGGTGATCGGGGCTTCGATGCATGCCGGCGGATTAGAACGGGAGTTGGTCGCTTTCGTGACGTCGCACGCGAACGAAATCAAGACCAAGCCCCGGCACTTCTTCCTCGTCCTGCTTAGTGCCGCGACCCGGGATCCGGTACTGCGGAGGCGGTGGCTCGCCGATGCCCGAGCCAAGATGAATCAGCAGCTTGCGGTTGATTTCGACGATGTCGAATTGATCGCCGGCGCCTTGCGATACTCAAGATACCCGGCGCCCCTGCGCTGGATGATGCAACGTATCGCGAGGCAAGCCGGTGAAGACACCGACACGAGCCGCGATTACGAGTATACCGACTGGGACCAGGTCGACGCTTTCGCCAGACGCTTAGCCGACACCGGCTTCATGAATCGGAGGTAACGGTGTCCATGAATGCGACATTGCCGCAGATTCCGCAACCGAGCTTTGCGGAGCTCTTCACGCCGAAGCTCGTCACGGTCTTTCGCGAAGGCTACGCGTGGCAGCACCTGCGCGCCGATGCGCTCGCCGGGCTGACCGTGGCCATCGTGGCGCTGCCGCTGTCGATGGCGATCGCGATCGCCTCGGGCGCCACGCCGGCGCAGGGCCTGTACGCCGCGATCGTCGGCGGTTTCATGGTCTCGGCGCTCGGCGGCAGCCGTTTTCAGATCGGCGGGCCGGCCGGCGCGTTCATCGTGCTCGTGGCGGCGACGGCGCAGGCGCACGGCTCGACGGGTTGCTGCTCGCGACGATGTTGTCGGGGTTGATGCTCGCGGCGATCGGCTTCCTGAAGCTCGGCACGTACATCAAGTTCATTCCCTATCCCGTGACGGTCGGCTTCACGGCCGGCATTGCCGTGATCATCTTCGCGAGCCAGCTCAAGGATCTGCTCGGGCTCAAGCTCGCCGAGCCGGAGCCCGGCGAGCTGCTCGACAAGCTGCCGGTGCTCTGGCGCGTCTCTGCCGACGTTCGACGGCACGACGATCGCGCTGTCGCTCGCGACGATCGCCGTCATCGTCGGCCTCAGACGCTGGCGGCCGCACTGGCCCGGCATGCTGATCGCGCGTCGCGGGCGCCGCGGCCGTGACGGCGGGCGCCGAGCTCGACGTCACGACGATCGGCTCGCAGTTCGGCGGCATTCCGAGCAGCCTGCCGTTGCCGTCGCTGCCCGACGTCGGCTGGGACAAGGTGCGCGACGTGCTGCCGAGCGCCGTTGTCGTTCGCGCTGCTCGGCGCCATCGAGTCGCTGCTGTCGGCCGTCGTCGCCGACGGCATGACGGGCCGCCGGCATCGCTCGAATTGCGAGCTCGTCGCTCAGGGTGTCGCCAACATGGCGTCGGGCTTGTTCGGCGGCATCTGCGTGACGGGCACGATCGCGCGCACGGCGACGAACGTGCGCGCCGGCGCGCACGGCCCCGTGGCCGGCATGCTGCATTCGCTGTTCCTGCTCGCTGTTCGTGCTGCTCGCGGCGCCGCTCGCGAGCTTCATTCCGCTCGCGGCGCTCGCGGGCGTGCTCGCCGTCGTCGCGTGGAACATGGTCGAGCGCAACGCCGTCGCGACGTTGCTGCGGTCGCGCGGCGGCGACGCCGCCGTGCTGCTCGTGACGTTCCTGCTGACGATCTTCGTGGGCTTGACCGAAGCGATCGTCGTCGGCTTCGCGCTCGGCTCGATCCTGTTCATTCACCGAATGGCGCAGACGACCGCGATCGCGGCGCACTTGCCGTTCGCCGAAGAGGCCGATCGCGCCGACGGCCGGCGCGGCGAGCGACGCCCGTACGACGAGTCGCTGGCCGCCGATCCCGAATGTCGTCGTCTATCGGATCACGGGCGCGTTCTTCTTCGGCGCCGCGGCCGCCGTCGGCGCCGTGCTCGACCGGATCTCGACGCGCCATCGCGCGCTGATCGTCGATTTCTCCGCCGTGCCGTTTCTCGATGCGACGGCGGCGAACACGCTCGAAGGGCTCGCGCGCAAGGCCGCGAAGCGCCGCGTGCGCGTCGTGCTGACGGGCACGAATCACGAGGTGCGCCAGGAGCTGTTCGTTCACGGCGTGAAGCCGCCGCTCGTGCGCTACGAGCGCTCGATCGATGCGGCGCTTGCCAGGCTGCGGACGTTTTCACAGTAAGGTTCCAGGCAACGTGTTTGAGTTGCGTGCGTCGGTCTGGGGCGATGGTCGCGCCCATGGGGCGCTCCAACATGGTGCTCCAACGCGCGGTCAGGACACGGTTGCCCAGTGCGCGTCGGTGGCGACCATCGTCAGGACGTCGTACTGGGCGACGATCTCGCCGTCCTGGTTCGTGACTTCGGTGTCCCAGCGCAGCTCGCCGTAACCGCTGTCGCCGCGCAGGGTCTTCTGCTTGCATGTCAGCCGAACCTTGAGCGCATCCCCGACGTTGACCGGCTTCATGAAACGCAGGTCGTCGACACCGTAGTTGGCGAGCACCGGCCCGAAGCCGGGGTCGACGAACAGGCCGGCGGCGAAGGACACGATCAGGTAGCCATGCGCGACGATGCCGTCGAAGAACGGATTCTTCCTCGCCGCGGCTTCGTCCGTGTGCGCATAGAAGGCATCGCCAGTGAACTCGGCGAAATGCGCGATATCCTCCGCCGTCACGGTGCGTGCTTGCGACCGGAACGTGTCGCCAAGTTGCAAATGCTCGAAGGTCTTGCGAAAGGGGTGCACGCCCGGATCGCGTTCGTCCGCGCCGCGGATCCAGCGCTTGCCAATGACCGATAGCGTCTGCGGCGCACCCTGCAGCGCCGTGCGCTGCATGTAATGGAGTACGCCGCGCACGCCGCCCAATTCCTCGCCGCCGCCAGCGCGGCCGGGACCGCCGTGCACGAGATGCGGCAGGGGCGAGCCGTGGCCGGTGGATTCCGCGGCACAGCGCCGGTTCAGGATCAGCAGGCGGCCGTGGTAGCCCGCGGTGCCGAGCACCAATTCGCGTGCCACGGCGTCGTCGTTCGTCACGATTGAGCCGACCAGGCTGCCCGCGCCCAGGCAGGCGAGTTCGATGGCCTCGTCGAGGTTTGCGTAGGGCATCACCGTGCTCACCGGCCCGAATGCTTCGACAGCGTGAACTGCCCGTGAAGACAGCGGCTTGTTGCACAGCAGCAGGGTCGGCATGAAGAAGGCGCCTTTTGCGGCATCGGCGTCGACGAGATCGAAATCGTCGCGGCCGCCGTAAACCAGTTCCGCTTCCCGGCCGAGTTCCGCAACGCGCTCGCCGACTTCCCGCTGTTGTCCCTTGCTGGCGAGCGCGCCCATGTCGACGCCCTCGCGTGCAGGGTGGCCGATGCGGATCCTGCCGAGGGCTGCGGAGAGCTCGCGGACGATGTCCCCAGCGATGGTTGCCGGCGCGAGGATGCGGCGGATCGCCGTGCATTTCTGCCCGGCCTTGCTCGTCATCTCGCGCACCACTTCGCGCACGAACAGGTCGAACTCCGGAGTGCCGGGCTGCGCGTCCGGACCGAGGACCGACGCGTTCAACGAATCGGTTTCCGCCGTGAATGCGACGGATTCGGAGACAACGCGCGGATGCCGCTGCAATTTTTCCGCCGTGGCTTTCGAGCCCGTGAAGGCGATCGTGTCCTGGCAGTCGAGGTGTTCGAAGAGGTCGCCGAGATCGCCGCAGACGAGCTGCAAGGCGCCGGGCGGCAGGAGGCCGGATTCCGCGATCCGCCGCACCATCCGTTCGGTGAGATAGGCGGTCGCGGACGCGGGCTTCACGATCGCCGGCACGCCGGCCAGCAAGGCGGGCGCGAGCTTCTCCAGCATGCCCCAGCACGGAAAATTGAACGCGTTGATGTGCACGGCCACGCCGCGCTTCGACGTACAGACATGCTGGCCGACGAAGCTGCCGTTCTTCGACAGCATCTCGGGCGTGCCGTCGAGATATACGGTGTCGTTCGGCATCTCGCGCCGGCCCTTGCTGGAAAACACGAAGAGCGTCGAAATGCCGCCGTCGATGTCGATCCAGCTGTCGGCTTTCGTGGCGCCGGTCATTGTCGACAGCTCGTAGAACTCGCGCTTGTGCTCGAGCAGGTACTTCGCCAGCGCCTTGAGCAGGTCCGCGCGCTGGTGAAACGTTAGTTTGCGCAGGTTCGGGCCGCCCACCTTGCGTGCATGGGCGAGCATGCCGGCGAAGTCGAGGCCCGCGCTCGTGATCGCCGCGACCTCGGCGCCGTCGACGGAGGAATGTAACGTCCTTCCGGCGCCGCCGCCGTCGATCCAGCGTCCGGCGACCAGGTTGCCGAGTTTCATCATTACAGAATCCGGTTTCGATTGAATTATTTTGTATCGCATTGTACGTTCGGCCATTGTAGATCAGCAAATGCGAACGCAAGCAGTGCACCGATGTCGCCAGATCGTGCCGCGCAGAAACTCGTCGAGGAATTCCGGTCCCGGCCGACCTTGCGTGCCGGTTCCCTCATCACGACGGTGTTTGGCGATTCGATCGCGCCGCGCGGCGGCGTCGTCTGGCTTGGCAGCCTGATCCGTGTGCTCGCGCCTTTCGGGATCAGCGAGCGCCTCGTGCGGACTTCCGTGCACCGGCTCGCGAAGGATGGCTGGCTCGAATCGGAACAGGTCGGACGGCGCAGTTACTACCGCCTGACCGAGATCGGCCGCGAGCGTTTCGCGCAGGCGACACACCGCATCTACGGCGACCCGGTCCTTGCCTGGGATGGCGAGTGGTGCCTGCTCCTGCTTGCGGGGCTCGCGACGGCAGCCCGCGACGCCGTACGCAGGGAGGCCGGCTGGCTCGGCTTCGCGGCGCTGTCGCCGAGCGTGCTGGCGCACCCGGCACCCGGCCTCGCCGACCTCGACCTGACACTCCGGCGGCTCGGGGTCGCGGACGATGTCGTCGTCATGCGCGGGCACGCGATGCGCAATGACGCTGCGCTGCGCCGGCTCGCGCAGTCCGGCTGGAACCTCGCCGATGTGGATGCTCGCTACGCGCGCTTCGTCGCCCGCTTCCGGCCGGTGCTGAAATCGCTCGACACGGCCGGCAAGGTCCGGCCAGAGAGCGCATTCCTGCTGCGGACGCTGCTCGTCCAGTACTACCGCAAGGTATTGCTGCGCGACCCGCACCTGCCGGCGGGCCTGTTGCCGCCGGGCTGGCATGGCACCGCGGCATACCAGCTTTGCCGCAATATCTACCGCGCCGTGTATGCGCCCGCGGAAGACTATTTGGGCCTCGCCGTGGAAAACGCCGACGGCGCGCTGCCGCCTGCAAGCCGGGGTGCGCAGTCGCGTTTCGGCGGCCGGGACGACGCCGTGGTGAGCCTCGCGCGATGAGCGACGCCCGCGACGATGCGCTGCGAACGGCACGCCGTTGTGCCCGGGCGATGCTCGAGCGCGACGCGTGTACGCCCGCGCTCGGCATCGAGATCGAGGTGCCCGCGGCGGGTCAGGCGGTCGCATCGATGACCGTTCGCAGCGACATGCTGAACGGTTTCGGCGTATGCCACGGCGGCGTGCTGTTCACGCTCGCCGATACCGCATTCGCGTTCGCCTGCAATGCCTACGACGACGAGACGCTGAGCGTCAGCGCGGACATCGAGTGGCTCGAGCCCGTAGGTGCAGGAGAGCGGCTCGTCGCGACCGCGACGGAAGACGAGCGGCGCGGACGGCACGGCTATTACACCGTGCGCGTACACCGCCGCGACGGCAGACTGGTGGCGCTGTTCCGCGGCCATGCCGTGAGCCGGGGCCGGCCGTTGGCCCAATCCGGCAAAAGTGACACAGACTAGCTTGAAAGTGGGCATTGTCCGTGTCACATTGCCGAAGCCGGGTCGCGCGCATGGCGCGCTCCAATAGGCACGAGCGAGCGGTTGGAGCGCCCCACGGGCGCGACGGAAATGCCTGTTGGAGCGCCCCACGGGCGCGACGGAAATGACTGTTGGAGCGCGCCACGGGCGCGACGGAAATGCCTGTTGGAGCGCCCCATGGGCGCGACGGAAATGCCTGTTGGAGCGCCCCACGGGCGCGACGGTGACTCTCGATGTACACCCAGGGACTCGACCAGAAAGACCAGCAGCGCGCGGGCGCGCCCCGCGCGGAATCGGGCGAGCGCCTCGAGGCGTTCCAGCGCCGGGTCGACGGCGAGGACAAGATCGAGCCCAAGGACTGGATGCCCGAGGCCTACCGGCGCACGCTCGTCCGGCAGATCTCCCAGCATGCGCATTCAGAGATCATCGGCATGCAGCCGGAAGGCAACTGGCTCACGCGCGCGCCCAGCCTGAAACGCAAGGTCATCCTGCTCGCCAAGGTGCAGGACGAAGCCGGGCACGGCCTCTACCTCTACGGTGCCGCGGAAACCCTTGGCGTGTCGCGCGACGAAATGGTCGGCGACCTGCTCAGCGGCAGGGCGAAGTACTCGAGTATCTTTAACTACCCGACACTCAGCTGGGCGGACATCGGCGCGATCGGCTGGCTCGTCGACGGCGCGGCGATCATGAACCAGATCCCGCTGTGCCGCTGTTCCTACGGGCCGTACGCGCGCGCCATGGTGCGCATCTGCAAGGAAGAAAGTTTTCACCAGCGTCAGGGCTTCGAGATCATGCTCGAGCTCTCGCGCGGCAGCGCTGAACAAAAGGCGATGGCGCAGAACGCGCTCGACCGCTGGTGGTGGCCATCGCTCATGATGTTCGGCCCGGGCGATGCCGACTCGAAGCATTCGGCGCAATCGATGGCATGGAAGATCAAGCGCTTCTCGAACGACGAGCTGCGGCAGAAGTTCGTGGACGTGACGGTCCCGCAGGCCGCGTTCCTCGGATTGCGGGTGCCCGATGATGAACTCCGCTTCGACGAGGAAACCGGTCACTACCGGTTCGGCGAAATCGACTGGCAGGAATTCCACGAGGTGCTCACCGGCAACGGCCCGTGCAACCGGGAGCGCCTCGCGAAGCGGCAGAAGGCCCAGAACGAGGGTGCCTGGGTACGCGAAGCGGCGCAGGCCTATGCGGCCAAGCAGGCGGCGCGCAGCGCTGCATGAATGCGACGAGGTCGCGCCCACGGGGCGCTCCAACAGGGTTGTTGGGGCGCTCAAACAGGCACGACGTCGCGCCCATGGGGCGCTCCAACAGGCGCGACTGGTGCATCCGGACAACGAACGAGGCGAACGATGACGAACGACTGGCCCCTCTACGAAGTCTTCATCCGCAGCAAGGCGGGACTGAGCCACCGGCACGCCGGCAGCGTGCACGCGGCCGACGACCAGATGGCGCTCGATCACGCACGTGACACCTATACGCGGCGCATGGAAGGCGTGAGCCTCTGGGTGGTGCGTTCGGATCTGATCGTCGCCTCGGACCCGGCCGAGAACGCCGCGTTCTTCGAGCCGGCGGAAGACAAGATCTACCGGCACCCGACCTTCTACGAGATTCCCGAAGGGGTCGAGAACCTGTGAACGTGACCGACGCACTGCTTAGCTATGTCCTGCGCCTCGGCGACAACGCGCTCGTCACCGGGCAGCGCATGACCGAACGTGTTACCGGCGAGCCGGAACTCGAGGAGGAACTCGCGAACGCGAACTTCGCACTCGACTACATCGGGCAGGCGCGGCTGTACTACGGCTACGCGGGAGAACTCGAAGGCGAGGGCAGGACCGAGGACGATTTCGCGTTCCTGCGCGACAGCCAGGCGTTCGGCAATTTCCTGATCGCCGAGCAGCCGAACGGGCATTTCGGCGATGCGATCGTCCGTCAGGTGCTGTTCGAGACCTTCTATATCCTCCAACTGGACGTCCTGGAAGGCTGCAGAGACCGGCGCCTTGCGGAAATCGCGGCCCGCGCGGTGCGGGAGATCCGCTATCACCTGCGGCACGCCACGCAGTGGCTCGTCCGGCTCGGCGACGGCACGGCGGAAAGCCATGACCGTGTGCAGGACTCGCTGGCCCGCTACTGGCGATACACGGGCGAGTTCTTCGCCGGCGACGAAGTCGACGCCGTCATGCACGCGGCATACGAAGGTCCCGATCTCGCGGCAATCGAGGCAGGCTGGCGGGACCGCGTCGCGAAATTGCTCGGCGAAGCTACGCTGCAGATGCCGGTGGACATGGCAAGACAGGCCGGCGGCAGCGGCCGGCACAGCGAGCACCTGGGTTATCTCGTGGCCGAGATGCAGCACCTGCACCGCGCCTATCCGGGGGTCCGGTGGTAATCGCCGCCGTCACCGCCGACGAGGTGCGCGCCTGGCTCGCGGCCGTGCCGGACCCCGAGATTCCCGTGCTTTCGATCACCGACCTCGGCATCGTGCGCGACGTGCGGGTCGACGACGGCGTCGTCGTCGGCCTCGCGCCGACCTACACGGGCTGCCCGGCGACGGAAGTCATCGAGCAAAGTGTGCTTGACGCGTTGCGCGCGCACGGCGTCGATGAGGTCCGTGTGGAGCGCCGGCTGTCGCCGCCCTGGACGACGGACTGGATCACGGCGTCAGGTCGCGAAAAACTCGCCGCCTTCGGCATTGCGCCGCCCGCCGGGCGCGCAGGCAGGAAATCGATCCTGGGCGACGACCGGCCCGCCGCCTGCCCGCGCTGCGGCAGTGCCGACACTGCCCGCGTGAGCCACTTCGGCTCGACGCCGTGCAAAGCTGCCTGGCGCTGCGGCAGCTGCCTGGAACCTTTCGAATACTTCAAGTGCCTCTGAGCCCATTGTCCAAGGCATGCACCGCTACCACCCGCTGACCGTTATCGACAAGCGCCGCGAAACGCGCGATTCGCTGCGCGTGTCGCTCGACGTGCCCGAGTCGCTGCGCGCCGAGTTCGTTTTCGCGCCCGGCCAGCATTTGCCGCTGCGCGTCACCCATGAAGGCAAAGTCCTGCGCCGGACCTACAGCATCTGTTCGCCGCCGGGACGGTGGCCGCTCGAGATCGGCATTCGCATGCAGCCGGGCGGCGCGTTCTCGACCTATGTCGACGAGGTCCTCGCACCGGGCGGCACACTCGAGGTCATGCCGCCGTCCGGGCGTTTTCATGCGACTCCGGATGCGACGGCGGCGAAGTCCTATGTCGCCTTCGCCGCGGGCAGCGGCATCACGCCGATCCTCTCGATCGTAACCTGCCTGCTGGAGAACGAGCCGGCGAGCCGGGTGGCTGTGTTCTACGGCAATCGCCGGCACGCGAGCACTATGTTCGTCGACGACCTGTACGCCCTGAAGAACCGCTTCCCGGCCCGACTGCTGCTGCATTTCCTGTTCAGCCGCGAGGCGCAGGAGTTCGACGTCGCCACCGGGCGGCTCGACCGCAACAAGGTGCGCGAATTGTGGACGTCATTTTGCAGGGACCGCCGGCCGGACGAAGCTTTCGTCTGTGGACCTGACACGATGATAGACACCGTGCGTGCAGCGCTCGTTGAGCTCGGCATGGATGCCACGCGGGTCCACGCGGAACGTTTCGGCGTGCCACGGCGGGCCGGCGGGCCGTCACAACCGCGCGCGGCCGAGGCGCATGCCACCGTGACCGTGATCCTCGACGGGCATCGCCGGAGCTTCGAGATGGATGCCGACGATCCCAATATCGTCGACGCGGCGGCGGCCCGTGGCATCGAGCTGCCCTATTCCTGCAAAGGTGGTGTCTGCGCGACCTGCCGCTGCCTGCTGGCCGAAGGCCGGGTCGACATGGCGGTCCACTACGGCCTGGAACCCTGGGAGGTCGAGAAGGGCTATATCCTGGCCTGCCAGTCGGTGCCGCAGAGCGCCTCGATTGTGCTCGACTACGACAGCCCCTGAGGCCGCTGCGGTTGGCGCGTTTTCAAAAGCGGGGGCTGCGCCGGCGAAGTACAATCTTTGCAAGTGTGCCTGCGCTTCGTGGGCCCCGCCTGCAGCGCGACGTCACGGGATATTCCGCATGAGCAATACCGGCAGCCACGCCATCGCAGACCTGCCCGCGCCGCAGAGTTCGTACGATTACGACGACCTCATCCGCTGCGGACACGGTGAACTGTTCGGCATCGAGAACGGCAAACTGCCGCTGCCACCGATGCTGATGCTCGACCGCATCGCGCGCATCGATGCGGATGGTGGCAAGTACGGCAAGGGGCAAATCCAGGCGGAATTGGATATCCGGCCGGACCTTTGGTTCTTCAAATGCCATTTCGAGGGCGACCCGGTCATGCCCGGCTGCCTCGGGCTCGACGCGATGTGGCAGCTCGTCGGTTTCCACCTCGTCTGGTCCGGCCGCCAGGGCCGCGGCCGGGCTCTCGGCTGCGGCAAGGTGAAGTTCTTCGGTCAGGTTCTGCCGAAAGCAAGACTCGTGACCTATCAGATCGACATGAAGCGCGTGATCTCGCGCAACCTAGTCATGGCAATCGCAGATGCGTCGATGTCGGTCGACGGGCGTGAGATCTACAGCGCCGAAGACCTGCGCGTCGGGCTCTTCACGTCGACGGACGACTTTTGAAAGGACAAGTATGCGCCGTGTAGTCATCACCGGCCTTGGCGCGGTGTCGTGTCTCGGCAATTCCAAAGAAGAGATCGTCGATGCGCTGCGCGCCGGACGCTCGGGCATCGTCTTCAACGAATCCTTCCGCGAAATGGGACTCAGGAGCCAGGTGTCCGGCAGTGTCAGGATCGACGTCCAGGAACACATCGACCGCAAGATACTGCGTTTCATGGGTGACGCGGCCGCCTATGCGTACATTGCCATGCAGAAGGCGATCGAGGACGCAGGGCTGACCGAGGACCAGGTATCGAGCCCGCGCACCGGTCTCATCGCTTCCTCCGGCGGCGCGTCCAGCGAAAATATCATCGGCAGTTCCGACACCCTGCGCGCGCGCGGCGTGCGCAAGATCGGCCCGTACATGGTGCCGCGCTCGATGAGCAGTTCCGTGTCCGCGTGCCTCGCGACGCCGTTCCGCATCAAGGGTGTCAACTACTCGATCACCTCGGCATGCGCGACGAGTGCGCATTGCATCGGTGCAGCCGCGGAACAGATCCAGCTCGGCAAGCAGGACGTGATATTCGCCGGAGGCGGTGAGGAGGAGCACTGGAACCTCACGAGCATGTTCGATGCGATGGGTGCGCTGTCGACCAAGTACAACGACCAGCCGACCAAGGCATCGCGCCCTTACGACGTGAACCGCGACGGGTTCGTGGCCTCGGCCGGCGCCGGCATGCTGGTGGTCGAGGATTACGAACATGCGATGGCGCGCGGCGCGCCGATCTATGCGGAACTGGCCGGCTACGGCGCAACCTCCGACGGATTCGACATGGTCGCACCGTCGGGCGAGGGTGCCGTGCGCTGTATGCAGATCGCGAAGGCCACGGTCGACGAGCGCATCGACTACATCAACACACACGGCACCAGTACGCCGCTGGGTGACGTCAAGGAGCTCGAAGCGATCCGCGAGGTGTTCGGCGACGACGTGCCGGCCTTCAGCTCCAGCAAGTCGATGTGCGGTCATTCGCTCGGCGCGACCGGTGCGCAGGAAGCGATTCACTGCCTCCTGATGCTGCAACACGATTTTATCGCGCCTTCGATCAACGTCGACGAGCCCGACCCGGCCGTTGCCGGCATGCCGCTTGTCACCGCGACGGTGCAGAACGCCGGCATCCGGACCGCGATGAGCAACAGTTTCGGTTTCGGCGGGACGAACGCGACGCTCGTTTTCCGCAATCTTTGATGAACGTCGAGACCCTGTCCGAAACGAATTGTTTCGGCGGCCGCATCGGCTTCTACCGGCATCCGTCCGCAAGCAACGACTGCGACATGCGCTTCGCGGTCTTCGTGCCGCCGCAGGCGGCCCGGGGCAGGGTGCCGGTGGTCACATTCCTGTCCGGGCTCACCTGCACCGAGGAAAATTTCATGGTGAAAAGCGGTGCGCAGCGCATGTCTGCCGAGCTGGGGCTGATGTTGGTGTCGCCGGACACGAGCCCGCGCGGCGAAGGCGTGCCGGACGACCCGGAGGGTGCGTACGATTTCGGGCTCGGGGCCGGCTTCTACCTGAATGCCACCCGGGAGCCCTGGTCACGGCACTATCACATGTACGACTACGTCGTTGGCGAGTTGCAGGAGGTCGTGTTCGAGAACTTTCCCGGCGATCGCGCACGGCACGGGCTCACCGGGCATTCCATGGGCGGGCACGGCGCGCTGACGATCGGTTTGCGCAACATGTCGCTGTTCCGCTCCCTGTCGGCCTTCGCGCCGATCTGCACGACTCTGCATTCGCCTTGGGGCCGCAAAGCACTCGGCCACTATCTCGGCGAGGACCGCGCGCATTGGGCGGTCTATGACGCCTGCGAAGTCGCGCGCAACTGCACCGACGCGACGCACTACTCGAGGATACTCGTCGATCAGGGCGGCTCGGATGCCTATCTCGGGGAGCAACTGAAGCCCGAATTGCTGGTCGAGGCCTGCGCGGAAAGCGGCTTGCCGCTCGACCTGCGAGTGCGCGACGGTTACGACCACGGCTATTACTTCATTTCGACATTCATGGAGGAACACCTGCGGTTCCATGCTGCCGAACTCGGCGCCTGAACCGCCAGGGTCCTGATGCACGACCTCGTGCTGTTCGGCACCGCGATGCTCCTGACCGGCTGCATCGCCGGGGTGCTGGCGGGCCTGTTCGGCATCGGCGGGGGCATCGTCATCGTCCCGGTGCTCGAAGCGGCGCTCGGATTCGCGGGCATCGATCCGGCGATCCGCATGCATATCGCCGTCGCGACCTCGCTCGCGACCATCATCCCGACCTCGGTCTCGTCGGCGCGCGCGCACCATGCGCGCGACTCGGTGGACGTCGGGCTTGCGCGCCGCTGGGCTTTCTTCCTGCTGGCCGGCGCCGTTGCGGGTGCATCACTCGCCTCTCAACTCCACAGCCGTACGCTCGCGCTCGTGTTCGCCGTACTCGCCATGCTCGTCGCGATCAAGATGCTGCTGCTGCCCGACACCCGCAATGTCATGACGGAGGTTCCGCGCGGCCCGCTCGTGCCGGTCATCCCGGTCGCGATCGGCGGTGCGTCGAGCATGATGGGCATCGGCGGCGGCACCTTTTCGGTGATGGTGCTGAGCCTGTTCGGCATGTCCATCCACCGTGCCGTCGGCACGGCATCGCTGTTCGGGCTCGTCATCAGCCTGCCCGCGACGCTGGCCTATGTCGCGAACGGCTGGGCCGACCCGCGGCTGCCGCCCTGGAGCCTGGGATACGTCAACCTGCTGGGATTCCTGCTCATTGCGCCTGCCACCTGGCTGACTGCGCCGCTCGGCGTGCGCATTGCGCACTCGTTCGCGCCTCGTACGCTCGCCATTGCGTTCGGCATGTTCCTGCTCATCGTCGCCGTTCGCCTGTTGCTCCGCGCTTTCACGTCGTAGAAGCCGTTGACAGCCGCGGAGCGCGGCTGCCGGCTGACGCCGTCGCGCCCGCGCGGCAGCGCTACATGCGCCGTGTTCTCTCGAACAGGAAATCCGCCTGTATCAGATTGTGCGCCTTGTCCCGGCTGACATGGGAAATGTCGACGATGCCGAAACCCTGGCCGACCAGGAAGTTGATCACCTGCCCGGCGAGCGCCTGGCCTATGTAGAGTTCCACGAACGAAAGCTCCACCAGCGCATGCGTCACATGTCGCAGCGTGTCCCGCGCGCCCTGCAACGCTGACAATTCCATTCCCTGGACATCGACTTTCATCAGTACCTGCCTCTGCGCCGCGATCGACTCGGGGGCGGCGAGGTCCACGAGGTCGTCAATGCGTTCCGTACGGATCTCTTCGGTCGCGACGGCATGAGTGCCCGGAAAATGCAGCGTCTGCAGCGGTCCGATGGCGAGCAGGGAGGACGAGTCGTCGGCTTTCGCGACGTTGATGACGGCCGTGCCCGTTCGATCGCTCGCTGCACAGCGATGGAGTATGTAATTGTCGCGAAGCAGCCGGTCCCTTGCGATCCTGGCGGCCGCACGAGCGAGCGGCTCGAAAGCGATGATCGTCGCGTCCGGAAACAACAGGCGGGACAACAGTGAGAACTGGCCGCGATTCGCACCGACGTCGAGGATCACTGCAGGGCTTAAGTGTCGCAGCGTGCTGCGGTGCTCGAAGCTCGGCGCAACGCCCTGCGCGAGACTCGGCAACAGTTTCGGACTCATTAGACTGAGCGCGAGTTTCCTGGCTTTGGCCAACATGGCGGCGGTACTTGTCCTCGACTGAGAGCAGCATTCCGGAGCCGGATGCACCCGGAAGCCCGGGCAGTGTAAAGGATAGTTTCCGGTCGCGGCAGTGCGTCGCTCGGGCGAGCCGCCGGCTAATCCAGACTCTTGTGGAAACGCAGCGCGGCGGCCGTCATCGCGATGGTCAGGAACAGGCTCAGTGCCAGCACTTCCGGCAACAGGTTCGCCAGTGTCGCTTCGCGCAACATGATGCCGCGGGTCATGCGGATGAAATGCGTCGTCGGCAGCATCTCGCCGAGCCATTGCGCGAATCGCGGCATGCCGTCGAACGGGAACATAAATCCGGACAAGAGGATCGAAGGCAGCAGGATGAAAACCGTGAGTTGCATAGCCTGGAACTGCGTTCTCACTGCCGTGGAGATCAACAGGCCGAGCGAAAGATTGGCGGCAATGAACAAGGTCGCCGCGACGTACAGGTCGATGATGCTGCCGCGCACCGGAACCTGGAACAGTAGGTTGCCGACGACCAGGATCAGTGCCAGCTGGATCATGCCGATGAGTATGTAGGGCAACACTTTGCCGATCATGAGTTCAGCCGAGGATACCGGTGTGTTTATGAGCAGCTCGAGGTTGCCGCGTTCGCGCTCGCGCACGATGGCGACACCGGTGAACAGAATCATGGTCATCGTCAGGATCACGCCCATCAGTCCCGGGACGATGTTGACCGGTGTGCGTCGCTCCGGGTTGTAGTAGGCGCGCACCTCGAATTCGCTCGGCGACGGCGCAACCGTCCCCGTGTCGAACGCCACGGGCAAGAGCCGGAGCTGATTCGCCACGCCGAAAATCGTGGGGTCGGTGCCGTCGACGAGGAGTTGCACTGCGGTTCGATGCGGGTCGAGCACACGGCGATCGAAATCGGACGGGATGAACACCCCGATCGATATGTCGCCGGTGCGCAGCCGCTGCTCCAGTTCGGCGGCGGACGCCACTTCCGCGACGATCTCGCTCACCTGCGTCTGGCCGAGCCGGGCCACGAGTTCGCGTGACAGGTGCGTCTGCGCCTGGTCTGCGATGGCGGTGCGCAGGTTGCGCACGTCCGTGTTGATCGCATAACCGAATAGCAACAGCTGCACAACCGGGATGCCGACGATCATGCCGAAGGTGAGCCGGTCCCGCCGCAACTGCCGGACCTCCTTGCGCAGGATCGCGAGAATGCGGCGCGGCGACATCAGGCGGCCCGCTCCCCCGATGGCAGGGTCGCAGCGACGAAAACGTCCTCGAGGCTCGCTTCGACAAGACGTGTGCGCGCCGCTATGCGATGCCGTTCCAGCGCGTGGCGCACGACGCCTTCAGGCTCGGCGACCCGCTCGGGGACCAGCGCCCGCAAGCGCATCCCGAGCTGGGTTACGGACGCAATCGCGGTGATGCCTTCCAGTGCGCTCTGTGCTGCGTAGGGGTCGTCGGCGATGATCTCGACGACCCGCATGCCCGTGCGCTGGCGCAGGTCCTCGGGCGTGCCGTCGGCGACCTTGACACCGCGGGCGAGGATCGCAAGGCGGTGGCAGCGCTCCGCTTCGTCCATGTAGTGCGTGGAAATCAGGATAGTCGTACCCGCCTTGGCGAGGCGGAACAGGTTCGACCAGAAACTGCGCCGGCTTTGCGGATCGACCGCACTGGTCGGCTCGTCGAGCAACAGCAGTTCCGGGTGGTGCAGCACGGCGCACGCGAGGGCGAGGTATTGACGCTGGCCGCCGCTCAGAGTGCCCGCGAGTGCGTTCCGCTTGCTGACGAGCATGTAGCGTTCAAGCAGTTCCTCGATGCGAGCTTTGCGCTTGTCCCGCGGATAGGAATAAATATCGGCGATGAACTGCAGGTTCTCGATCACGGTCAGGTCGCCGAACAGCGAGAAAGACTGGGTCATGTAGCCGATGTTCGGTTTGAGTTCGTCGGTGTCGCCGGGGATCGTCGTGCCGAGCACGTTCGCCGAGCCGGCACTCGGCGTGAGCAGACCGCACAACATGCGGATCGATGTGGATTTGCCGGAGCCGTTGGGGCCGAGAAAACCATAGATATGGCCGCGCGGCACGTCGAGGTCCAGCGAGTCGACCGCCGTCAGGCTGCCGAAGCGCTTGGTCAGCCCGCGCGCCTCGATGGCGATGTCGGACTTCATTCGTCGGCCGTATTCGCCAGGAATTCGACTTCTACGGGTACGCCGTCGGGCAAGCGCTGTCCGTAATCCAGGATATCGACCTTCGCCGCGTAGCTGAGCCGTCCGCGGTCCCGCTCGGTCAGTGCAAAGTAAGGTGTGAACGCGGCTTCGCTCGCCACCCAGCGCACGCGGCCGTCGAGCGGCGTGCCGACGCCATCGACGTAAACGCGCGCCGCCGTGCCCGGGCCGACCCGCGCGCGCAGCGCTTCGGTGACGAAAACTCGTGCGTAGGCCTGCTCACCAGCCAGCATGATCATCACGGGCTGACCTGGCGCCGGCCGTTCGCCGATCTCGAACAGGCGGCTGTCCGTAACACCGTCCGCAGGCGCCCGCAGTGCGAGCCGGTCCAGCGCGACCCGCGCGGCATCGAGCCGCGCGCTGGCCGCAGCTGCCGCCGCCTCGGCCTGGTCGAGTTCCTCCACCGTGGTGCCGGTCAGCAGTTCCTCGAGCTGGGCTTCGTAAAGGTCGAGGTTCGTGCGCGCCGAATCGAGGGCCGCCTCCGCCTGGTCGCGCAGGGCAGCGGTTGCCAAATCGCGCTCGTAAACTTCCCGGATGCGTTGGTAGTCTGCCTCGCGGAAAGCGAGTTGTTCGCGGGCCCCCGCGACGTTAGCGCGGGCGACGGCGATCTTCTCGCTGCGCGGCCCGCGGACGAGTTCGGCAAGCCGGGCACGGGCTTGCGCGAGATCGGCGTCGGCGGTCGCGACGCTGGCCGCGGCGCGCGCCGTGTCCTGCTGCACGAGCAGGTCGCCGCGACGGACACGCGCGCCTTCCGCGACGGCGATTGACACGATTGGCTCGGCGGCCTCGGCACTGAGTTCGATGCGATCCGACGCAGTCTCGCCGACGGCGCGACCGGGATCGGCGGGCGGCTTGCATGCGCCTATGCAGCACGCGAACGCCGATAGGAGATACAGCGCACGGCGCATCAGGCGGCCACCGGTCGGGACCGTATGTAGTCGAGCAGCATGTCGATCTGCGTCGCCATGAGTCGGTCTGTGTCCAGCGCACGTTTCGCGAACAGGATCTTCCAGATCACCGACAGCATCATCGGTGCCAGGAACAGCTGCGGCAGGTCGTTGATCGCCGTCGGCCGGAATTCGCCACGCTCGATCCCGCGCGCGACGAAGCGCCGGATGGCCTCGAGGCCCCGGCTGACCACCTGTTCCCAGTAGTAGTCAACAAGGTCCGGGTGCCGCGGGCCTTCGGCGAGCAACAGGCGGATCACCACCGGCACGCGGGAGTTCGGGATTTGCTTCATGAACATGAGCATCGGGCCGCGCAGGAACGCTTCCGAGCTCAGGTCCGTCTGTTCGACCAGCCGGATGAGGGCTTCGACGCGGCGCGTCACGACGTTGCGGATGACGGCCTTGAACAGTTCTTCCTTGGTATGGAAGTACAGGTACATGAGCCCTTTGCTGACGCCGGCACGCTGCGCGACGTCCTCGATGCGGGTCTGCGCATAGCCGTGTTCGGCGAACGCCTCGAAGGCTGCCTCGGCGATTTCCTGCGGACGGTCCTCCTTGCGGCGCTGGTAGCGCGGTGTGCTCATGACAGGTCTCCGGCAATGCCGGCGGGATTATAGTTACTGACCAATCAGTCAGCAACCGCCCGGGTGCGGACCCCGCGCGCGGTGGCCGATTGCGGCATAATCCGCGGCATGTTCAGCTACATCGACCCGGGCGTCCGCAAGCGCTTGATTGCGGGCGGGAAATTGTTTCGCATCACGCAGGATGGCGAGCGTGTCGCGAGCGACGCGCATCCGGGCGGCGAACGGACTATCAGCCTGCTGGGGCCGATTCCACTGCCGCTCGATCTCGCCGAGGGGCGCATCGACGTGCTCTGGTACGCCGCGGTGCGCAACACGGAACTCGCCAAGCTGCAGGAACTTGCCGACGAACTGCGCGAACAACAGGCGCAGGCATCGTTCGCGACCCTCGCGACCTCGGTGGCGGTCAACTGCGTGCTCGTACTGGGTGACCCGGCGGCCTGGACCGAGCCGTTGGTGCGAGTGCATTCGAGCTGCCTCACCGGCGATGTCTTCGGTTCCCTGCGCTGCGAGTGCGGGCCGCAGCTGCATGCGGCGCTGGAGCGCATCCAGGGCGAGCCGGGCGGCGGCCTGCTCGTCTACATGTCCGGGCACGAAGGCCGCGGCATCGGCCTCTGGGCCAAGGCCGCGACCTATCTCCTGCAGGACGCCGGCGAAGACACCTACCAGGCGAACCGCTCGCTCGGTCTGCCCGACGATTCCCGCGACTTCAGCGATGCCGCCGCGCTCCTGCGCTATTTCGTCGGCGACCGGCCTATCCGTCTCCTGTCCAACAATCCCAAGAAGATCGACGATCTCACGGCGCACGGCGTGGCGCGCGTGACGCGCCTCGCGCACGTCTTCGGCGTCAACCCGCGTAACCGGCGCTATCTCGAGGCGAAGAAAACCTGGGGCCACAAGCTGGACATCGCGGACGGCGAGGATTGATCTCGGGATCCGCCGGGGGGCGTACCGGGTATTGCTTCCGGGAATGGCTCGGCTTCGCTGCGCTCGCCTGCGCTTTATTTCCCTGCAGCAATACCCGGTACGCCCCCCGGCGACCGGCGACCGGCGTCCGGCGACCGGGCGACGGTGCCTGTTCGACCGAAATAAAGCGCAGCGCAGCGAGCCATTCGGGAGAACAGGCCTGGAGAACGGTTGCCTTTCGATGCGTGGACATGACGCGCTCCTACTGGCGCCACAGTCGCAGGTTCGGCAGCCGGCCCGGCTCGGTCGAGCGATACGGATTGATGTCGATGCCCCCGCGCCGCTGGTAGCGCGCGTACACGGTCAGGGACTCCGGCCTGCAACGTGCGCTGATGTCGAGAAACATCCGCTCGACGCAGGCTTCATGAAAGTCCTGGTGCCGGCGGAAGGACACGACATAGCGCAACAGCGCCGCCGGGTCGATTCGCGGTCCGCGATAGCTCACGAGGACGCTGCCGCTGTCCGGCTGGCCGGTCACCGGGCACAGGCTGCGCAGCAGGTGCGTGTGCAGGCTTTCCTGTGCCGGCATGGCTTGTTCCGCAGCCAGCAAGCCGGGATCCACGTCAAAGGCGTCGCATGCAACGTCGGCCTCGTCGATGCAGACGCCGGGCAGGCTCACGAGGACCGGCAACGGCTGCTCGTTCGGGCGCCGGAGCAGAACGTCCACGGCCGCACCGGTCACGGCCGCGAGGTCCGTCCGGAGGGTCGCCGCCACGGCTTCCGCCGAGGCGAAGCGGGTCATCGCGAAGGAATCGAGGTACAGCTTGAGCGACTTCGACTCCACCAGGCAGCGGCTGTCGGCAGGCACCCGGAGCTCCAGGTCCGCGACCTGCGGGCAGCCCGATTCCGCGAGCCAGCTGAGTTCCCAGGCATTCCAAAGGTCCGCGCCTTCAAAGGGCAGGGGTGCGGTCAGGCCGAACCGGCGCCGGCTGTCCGCGCGCGCGATCGGGAACAGCACCTCCGGCGCATACGCCGGGGGATAGGGGACGGGCTTGCCGAGGGCAATCTCGGACATCGCTGACGAATCTCTTATTTTGAGCGCCGCAGTGTACAATACGCGCCATTTTCAGGGCCCCTCTACCCTCCAATGCTCCGCCTACTCGCCAACGCCCACGTGTACGCGCCGGACGACCTCGGCTTGCGCCATGTACTCGTCGGTGCCGGCCGCATACTCGGGATGGTCAACGATCCGGACGACGTGAGTGCGCCCGGACTGGAACTTGTCGATCTCGGCGGCCGCAGGCTCGTGCCCGGCCTGATCGACGGACACGCGCACATCACCGGTGGCGGCGGAGAATCGGGTTTTGCGAGCCGGGTGCCGCCGGTATTCGTATCGCGCTTCACGCGCGCCGGCGTCACGAGTGTCGTCGGCGTGCTCGGCACCGACGACACGACGCGCGACACGCGCGCGCTGGTCGCACAGGCCTGCGCGCTGCGCGAGGAGGGCATCAGTGCCTTCTGCCATACCGGCGGCTACCATGTGCCGCCCGTGACGCTGACCGGCAGCGTGCGCGACGACATCGTTTTCGTGGAAGCCATCATCGGCGTCGGCGAACTGGCGGTCAGCGACCATCGCTCAAGCCAGCCGACTCTCGACGAGTTGTTGCGCATCGCGAGCGATGCGCACGTCGCCGGGCTGATCACGGGCAAGGCCGGCATCCTGCACCTGCACGTCGGCGACGGCCCACGCGGACTCGCGTCGGTACGCAAGATATTGAGCCAGTCGGAACTGCCGGCTCGCGTTTTCAATCCGACGCACGTCAATCGGCGCGAGGCACTGTTCGAGGAAGCACTCGAACTCGCGTGCGCGGGCTCCGTCATCGATATCACGGCGTTCCCGGTCGCTGACGGCGACGGGGCCGTCGACGCCGCGGCCGCGCTCCGCCGCTACTTCGCTTCGCCGGCACCTTCTGCGAACGTCACCGTGAGCTCCGACGGGGGCGGCTGCCTGCCGAAGTTCGACTGCGACGGCCGGATGGTCAGCATGGACGTGGGCAGCCCCTCCTGCCTGCCGCGCACGCTCAAAGCGTTGCTCGATGCCGGCATTTCGCCGGAGCGCGCGCTCCCGCCCTTCACGTCCAACGTCGCGAGGCTCCTGCGCTTGCCCCGCAAGGGCCAGATCTTTGCCGGTGCCGACGCCGACCTCGTCGTACTCGACGAGTCGAACCATGTTCAAGATGTGATGGCGCTGGGCGTCTGGCACGTCAGGGACGGCGAGGTCGAAATCGCGGGACGATTCGAAACGGATTCGGGGAACTAGCGGAAGTCAATGTCGCCAGCACAGAAGGTCGCCGACTGCGAGCGGGGTTACGTCATCCCGATCGGTGGCGCGGAGGAAAAGCTCAACAACCCGGAAATCCTTGATCGTTTCGTCGAGGTTTGCGGCGGCACGTCCTGTCGGATCAGCATCATCCCGACCGCGTCGGAGCTCGCGGACACCGGCCGCGAATACGAGAAGCTGTTCAAGACGCTCGGAGTTCGGCGCGTGCGGGTGTTGCCGATCGAAACGCGCAAGGACTGCCAGTCCGGCGAGTACCTCGAGATCATCGATCGTTCCGACGGCGTGTTCATCACGGGCGGCAACCAGTTGCGCCTCTCGACGACGCTGGGCGGTACGGAGATGGCGACCCGCATACGCCGACGCAATGCCTCGGGCATGCATGTTGCAGGCACGTCGGCCGGCGCGGCCTTCATGCCCGAGCACATGATCGCCGGCGGCATCGAGGGAAGCACGCCTTCGCCGGACATGGTCACGATGGCGCCGGGCCTCGGGCTCACCAACAAGTTCGTGATCGACCAGCATTTCCGCCAGCGCGACCGGCTCGGCCGCCTGCTCACCGCGCTTGCCTATAATCCCTTCGCGGTCGGGCTGGGCCTGGACGAGGACACGGCCGCATTCATCCGGCCGGGCGACGACTTCGAAGTCGTCGGCAGCGGCGGCATCACCGTGATTGACCCGACCGAACTGAGTTATTCTTCGATGGACCGGGCGCGCCGCGGCGAGCCGGTGAGCCTGATCGGCGTCAAGCTGCACATCCTGGTCGGGGGCGGGCGCTTCGAGATCGCGACCCGGAGAGCTTCCGCCTGACGGGCGGCATCCACGAGGCGAACAGACATCATCGAATAAGAAGAAGAACATGAAGATCGTCAGCAGCAACGTCTACGTCGGGCCGAACGTCTATGCCCACTTTCCGGTCATCCGGCACATCCTCGACCTCGGCGAACTGGAGGGGTGGCCGACCTCGCGCCTGGGCGACCCCTTTGTCGCCCGCCTGCTCGAAGCCTTGCCGGGCCTGCACGAGCATGGCTGCTCCTATCGCGAACCCGGCGGCTTCGTCCGCCGGTTGCGGGAAAACGAAGGTACCTGGCTCGGCCACGTGATGGAGCACGTCGCCATCGAATTGCAGAATGTGGCCGGGTCGCCCGTGACCTTCGGCCGCACTCGCTCGATCGACGGCCAGCCGGGCCACTACAACATGGTTTACCAATACAAGGACCGGCCGGTCGGCCTCGAAGCCGGCGAGCTGGCGCTGAAGCTCCTGCGAAGCCTGCTGCCCGACGAAGTGCGGCCGGCCGACGCGCCGCGCGAGGACTGGAACTTCGCGGAGGAACGCGATTCCTTCATTCGCTCGGCGCAGCGCCGCGCGCTGGGCCCGAGCACGGCCTCACTGGTCAAGGCGGCCGAGGATCGCGACATCCCCTGGCTCCGGCTCAACGATTACAGCCTGGTGCAGTTCGGGCACGGCCGCTACCAGCAGCGCATCCAGGCCACGACCACCGGCAACACGAGCAACATCGCCGTCGAAGTGGCCGCCGACAAGGAAGAAACCAACGCGATCCTGCGCGACCTCGGCCTGCCGGTGCCGCGCCAGATGCTCGTGCGTTCGGCGGTGCAAGCGGTACGCGCGGCCGAGCGCATCGGCTACCCGGTGGTGCTGAAGCCGCTCGCCGGCAATCACGGCCGCGGCGTGTCGATCAACCTGAAGGCGCCGGAAGAGGTCGAAATCGGTTTCGAGAAGGCGATGGAACACGGCCGATCGGCGGTGGTCGAGAGCTTCATCGAGGGCTTCGATCACCGGCTCGTCGTGATCGACGGCAAGCTTGTCGCGGCTGCCAAGCGCGTACCCGGGCACGTCGTCGGCGACGGGCGACACACGATCGAGGAGCTCGTCGACATCGTCAACCAGGACCCGCGCCGAGGCGTGGGACACGAGAAGGTGCTGACGCGTATCGAGTTCGACCACCAGGCCGAACGCCTGCTCGCCAGGCTCGGCTACGACCGCAAGGCCGTGCCACCGCAGGGCGAAATCGTCTACCTGCGCTCCACGGCCAATCTTTCGACCGGCGGCACCGCGATCGACGTGACCGACTCCGTGCATCCCGATAACCGGGAGATGGCGATTCGCGCGGTGAAAGCCATCGGTCTCGACATCGGCGGCGTCGATTTCCTCACGCGCGACATCACGGAGTCCTATCGCGACGCCGGCGGAGGCATCTGCGAGATCAATGCCGGTCCCGGCTTCCGCATGCACGTAGCACCGAGCGAAGGCAAGTCGCGTGACGTCGGCGGCGCCGTGCTGAACATGCTGTTCCCGCCCGGGAAACCGAGCCGGATCCCGATCGCCGCGATCACCGGCACGAACGGCAAGACGACGACCTCGCGCATGCTCGCGCACATCCTCAAGATGACGGGCAAGACGGTGGGCCTGACCTCGACGGACGGTGTGTACATCGACGGCAACCTGAGCGTGCCTGGAGACATGACCGGCCCGGTTTCCGCGCAGATGATCCTGAGGGATCCGTCCGTCGATGCGGCGGTGATGGAAGTGGCGCGCGGCGGCATGGTGCGCGGCGGGCTCGGCTTCCAGGAATGTAACGTCAGTGCCTGCCTGAACATCAGTTCCGATCATCTCGGACTGGGCGGCATCGACACGCTCGAACAGCTGGCGCGCGTCAAGCGTGTGCCGATCGAGATCGCGACGGATGCCGCCGTGCTCAACGCGGACGACCCGCTGTGCCTGCAGATGGCGGACTACACGGATGCCAGGAAACTCTGCTACGTCACCATGAACCCGGCGCATCCGCTCGTGAAACAGCACATCCGCGCGGGCGGTCAGGCCTTCGTGCTGGAGCAGGGCATGAACGGCCACATGATCACCATCTACGACAACGACAGCCATACGCCGCTCCTGTGGACGCACCTGATCCCCGCCACGATCGAGGGGCGGGCAATGCATAACGTGCAGAACGCCATGTTCGCGGCGGCGCTGGCGTTCAACCTCGGTGTTTCGCTCGAGGGCATACGCCAGGGGCTCCGGACCTTCGACTCCACGTATTTCCAGGCGCCGGGGCGGATGAACATTTACGACGAGCATCCATTCCGCGTCATCCTCGACTATGCACACAACCCGGCCGCCGTTCGTGCGATGTGCAATGTCGTCGATCGCTTCGATGTGGATGGCCGCAGGATCGTCGTACTGTCCGCGCCAGGTGACCGTCGTGACGAGGACATACGCGAGATCGCCGCGATCGCCGCGCCGCACTTCGACTATTTCATTTGCCGCTGCGACGACAACCGGCGAGAGCGCGGCAAAGACGAAGTCGCCGTCATGCTGAAGAACCAGCTGCTCGAGAAGGGCGTGGCATCGGACTGCATCGAAGTCATACCGGATGAACAGGAGGCGACCACGCGGGCGCTGGAATTCGCCGCCGCCGGCGACCTTGTGCTCATCCTGGGCGACAACATCAAACGCACGTGGAAGCAGGTCATCTATTTCAACGCCGGCGCCCGCGGGGAAGGGCACATCGGCAAAGCTCCGGCGCCCGCCGATCTGCCGGACGTGGACAGTTTCTCACTGGCCGCGGACTTCGAGATCATCAGTGACGAACGCGGAGTTCGGATTGCACGCGGCGACGAAGCCGACTGACCCCGGACGATGGAATTTCTCGACGCGCGCCGCCTGACCGGGCCCAACCTGCATTTCGACGTGCCGGGCACGGTACTCGACGTCGCCTGCACGCTGGCGGAAGCGGATCGGCTGGCGCCGGCCTGGCAAGCGGAAGTCTCGGCCCTGTGGCCTGCGCCGGATGCCGCACCCGTTCGTTTCAGCCGTCTTGATCTCGAAGGTGGCGTCAGTCTGGCTTTCGCCGCGCCGATCGATGCACTGCACGCGGCGACCGAAGCCGCAGAATTCGCGTTGGCGCGCGCGTGCTCAAGCACCCAGGGCGGGTCGCCGGACGACGATGGCGCGCGCGTGCGCGACATGCTCGCCCGGGAGAGCAACCCGGACCTGCTGGCGCTCGAGGCGCTCGCGGCTGCTCACGGCGTGACGTTGCTGTGGGACGAGAAAGCCGTGTCGCTCGGTACCGGCCGCAGTGCGCAAACCTGGCCGGCACGTGACCTGCCCGACGCGGACGGGCTCGACTGGCAGCGATTCCATGACGTGCCGGCAGGGCTGGTCACGGGTACGAACGGCAAGACTACGACGGTGCGGCTCGCGCAACACATCCTGCGCGCGGCCGGCAAGGTCGTGGGCGTGACCTCCACGGACTGGATCTCGGTCGACGATCACATCGTCGAACGCGGCGACTGGTCCGGCCCCGGCGGTGCGCGCACGGTGCTCCGGCAGCCGGTCGATGTGGCTATCCTCGAGACGGCGCGCGGCGGCCTGCTGCGCCGTGGCCTCGGCGTCACGCACGCCAAGGCGGCGCTGATCACGAACCTGGCCGCGGATCATCTGGGTGACTTCGGCTCACGCAATCTCGTCGAACTGCTGCAGATCAAGTGGCTGGTGAGTCGCGCCGTCGAGTCGGGAGGAATTTTGCTGCTCAATGCGGAGGACGAGCAGCTGGTGGCGAAGGCGCAGGGCTATGCGGGCCGTATCGAGTGGTTCGCTCTTGACGCGAACAATCCGGTGGTTACGCAACACACCGCGGCGGGCGGCCGCGCGTGGGTTGCGCGCCGCGCCCGGTTGCTATCGGTTCAGGGCGATCGCGAAGAGTTCATCTGCGAGGACAGTGCAATCCCCGTTACCCTGGGCGGCGCCGCGCGTCACAATGTCGCGAACGCGCTGGCCGCCGCGGCACTGGCCGCCGCGCTGGGCGCCGGTATCGCGGACATTCGCCGCGGGCTCGCCGGCATGACGCAGGCAGAGAACCCCGGCCGCTGCAATATTTACGACGTCGGGCGCCGCAAGGTGCTCGTCGATTTCGCGCACAACCCGCATGCCATGCGCGCCCTGCTCGACATGGCGCGGGCCTTCCCGGCCCGGCGCCGCGCCCTGTGTTTCGGCCAGGCCGGCGATCGTCCGGACGAACTGATCCGTGCGCTGACGCGTGACGCCTGGGCCATCGGCCTCGATCGGGTTTACGTGTCCGAACTCGCGCCCTACTACCGCGGCCGGAAGCCTGGCGAAGTATTCGCGCTGATACGCGACGAATTGCTGGCGCTGGGAGCTGCGCCGGATGCGATCGAGCATCACGCACTCGAAAGGGACTCGCTCGAAGCCGCGATGGACTGGGCGGCGGACGGCGATCTCGTCATCATGCTGGCGCTGGGCGGCTTCGCGCCCGTGCACGCGCAGCTCGAGGCGCTCATTCGAGCGACAGAATCCGCCTGAAGTGCTCCGGCTCGATCGGCATGATCGACAACCGGTTGCCGCGACGGATCAATATCATGCCGGCCAGCAGCGGGTCGGCCTTGAGTTCCGCGAGCGTTATCGTGCGCCGGAGTTTGCGCACGAAGGCCAGGTCCACCAGGATCCAGCGCGGATCGGCGGGGTCACTCTTCGGATCGAAATACGGGCTGCGCTTATCGAATTGCGTCGGGTCCGGATAGGGCGCGCTCGCGACTTTCGCGACGCCGGCAACGCCTGGTTCCGGGCAACTGGAATGATAGTACAGGACCTGCTCGCCAATGCGCATGTCGTCGCGCATCATGTTCCGGGCCTGGTAGTTGCGTATCCCGTCCCACATGGCGGAATGATCGCGCGCAAGCTCGTCGATGCCGTATACATCCGGTTCGGATTTGACGAGCCAGTGAGTCATGCACGCGGATCCGGTCGTAATTTGCCGCAACGGCGACGGAGTCTAGCACGCCCGCCGGTCCGGACGGCGCCGTTTCCCGGCGGCGAAGCGGGGCGACGGCATGCCGCTGACCCTGTGGTAGCATTGCTGCCGGTGCAGCGGGCAGGTGCGCCCTGCGCGTGCTCTCGGATCGCTCAGGTCTGCCGTGATGAGGTAAGTCGGGAATGGCAAACAATTTGGCCAACATGTTCGGCTCGTCGCCGGTTCAGCCGCTCGAAAAGCACATGGACGTCAGCTACCGTTGCGCCAAGAAGCTGCTCGTTTTTTTCCGGCCGCGATTGCGGGAGACTGGGACGCGGCCAAGTCATCCCGGGACGACATCGAGGCGCTGGAACACGAGGCTGACGACCTCAAGAAAGAGATTCGACTCCACCTTCCGAAGAGCCTGTTCACGCCTGTGTCGCGCGAGGACTTGCTCGAGCTGTTGCTGGTTCAGGACAAGATCGCCAATCGTACGAAGGACGTGTCGGGACTGGTACTCGGGAGAAGGATGAGGTTCCCCGAGGCCATAGCGCCCCAGCTGCTCGATTTCGTCGAACGCAACGTGGACGCCGCGAAGCAGGCTCGCAAGAGCGTGCGCGAGCTCGATGAACTGTTCACGGCGGGCTTTCGCGGGGCAGAGGTCCAGCTTGTCACAACGATGATCGAGGAACTCGATCGCATAGAGACCGACACCGACAACAAGCAAGTCGCATTGCGCGCATCGTTGTTTCGAATCGAAGCCACGCTGAATCCGGTGGATGCGGTGTTCATGTACAAGGTCTTCGAGCTCACCGGTGAAATCGCCGACATGGCCGAACGGGTTGGGCGCAGGCTGGAAGTGCTGCTCACTCACTAGTCGGCCAGGCATGCCGACCTCGACAACACACACGCTGGTAGGCGCAGTCCTGTCGATACTGTTCTTCTACCTGTTCCAGGCGATCCTGCCCTGATGCTCGCGGATCACGCGCGGCGTTACGCGTTGGTGGTTCTCACCATCGTTTACATGTTCAATTTCATCGATCGGCAGATCCTCGCAATCCTGCTGCCGGCGATACGATCCGAGTTCGACGTCAGCGATACGATGCTCGGTTTTCTCGCAGGTCCCGCTTTCGTCGTCTTCTATGTGACGCTCGGCGTTCCGATCGCGCGACTGGCCGATCGCTCGAACCGACGTGACCTGGTCGCCCTGGCATTGGCGGTGTGGAGCGGCATGACCGCATTGTCGGGGTTTTCGATAAATATCTGGCATCTGACCCTTGCCCGTATCGGCGTCGGCGTCGGCGAGGCCGGTTGCAGCCCGCCGTCCCATTCCATGATCGCGGACATGTACCCGCCGGAGCAACGTTCTACGGCCATGGGTTTCTACACGCTCGGCATTTCTGCGGGCATCATGCTCGCGTACCTCGCCGGCGGTTGGGTCGCCGAGAACATCGGCTGGCGCGAAGCTTTCCTGATCGTCGGAATCCCCGGCTTTCTGCTCGCATTCGTGGTCAGGTTCACCGTCGCCGAGCCCGCGCGCGGCGCCTCGGAAGGCCGGGTGGATTCCGGCCGTCAGCCCGGGATGCTCGAGGTCCTGCGCTTCATGCTGCGCTGCCGCTCGTCCCTGCACATGGGTGTCGCAGCCGGGCTGAGTGCTTTCGTCGGCTACGCCGTGATCAGCTGGATGCCGAGCTTCCTCATCCGCAGCTTCGGCCTTGGGCTGGCGAACATCGGATTCTGGCTCGGTATCATCGTCGGCATCTTCGGCGGCATCGGATTCTTTTTCGGCGGCTATATCTCGGATCGCATCGGCCGGGCCGGTCACGGTCGCACCTTCCGCTTCATCGCCGTCGCGATGCTACTCGCCGCTGCGGCGAATGCGGTGGTTTTCCTGTCGACCTCGATCGCCTGGTGCCTGACGTTGTTCGTGCTGCCAGCAATCGTATCGAACTTCTATCTCGCTCCGGTGTTGTCACAGGCCCAAGGCCTCGTATCCCTGAGAATGCGCGCGGTGGCATCCGCCCTGGTCCTGCTCGTGATCAACACGATCGGGCTCGGGCTGGGCCCCATGCTCACGGGCTGGTTGAGCGACCTGCTCGTTCCCGCATTCGGCAACGAATCCCTGCGTTACAGTCTGCTGATCGTTTGCGTGCTGATACTGCCATGGTCCGCCTGGCACTATCTCCGTGCCGGAAAGACCATCGAGGACGACTTGCGCCGCGCTGCGGACCGGGACTGAGACCGCTGTGGCAGGTCAGACCGCCCGCAGATACCACTCGAAGTCGAGCAACGGTACGACCGCGTGGTACTGGTTGCTTTCCGCACGTCGATTCTCGGCGAACATCTTGCAGAAGTCGGCGCCGAGACTGCCGGGCAGGACCTTGCTGCGCGCAAATTTGTCGAGCGCCTTGTCCCACCGGTTCGGAATGCTCAGCTTCGGGTGGATCACTTCGTTCGGCACGATAATCCGCCCCGGATCGACTTTGTTGCGGATTCCGTGGTCGACACCGGCAAGGATTGCGGCCGTCACGAGGAAAGGATTCGCATCCGCACCGGCGACGCGATGTTCGAATCGCAGGTTCCGACTGTCGGAACTCGGGATGCGGATCGCGACCACGCGGTGATT
Organism: uncultured Pseudomonadota bacterium; assembly: GCA_963770585.1. Lineage (GTDB taxonomy): Bacteria > Pseudomonadota > Gammaproteobacteria > Steroidobacterales > Woeseiaceae > UBA1847. The sequence continues at coordinate 575,375 of CAVYQH010000002.1, forward strand.
CACGCCCCAGTTCGGCTCGACCGGGGCAAACACGTCCGGCCGCAGCCGGCGATAGGAGTTCATGTTCGGCGCGAACAGTGCCGTCGATTCGGGCATGATCTCGAGCATGCCTCCGACTGCGTGACGCAGGCGCGCCGAAAACGGCGGAATGGCGAGCGTGTCTTTGTCTTCCGAAAACCAGTTACGGCCGTCCTTGTCGTACATGCTCATGTGTATGTGCAGGCCGTTGCCCGAATCGTCTGCAAACGGCTTGGCCATGAAGCAGGCGACCATGCCGTGCTTTTTCGCGGCAGCCTTGACGACACGCTTCAGCAACAGGGCGTGGTCGCAGGCGAGCGCGGGATCGTCGACATGTCGCAGGTTGATCTCGAACTGACCCTGGGCGTACTCCGAAATGGCGGTATCGGCCGGAATGTTCTGAGCTTTGCACCAGGCATAGACGTCGTCGATGAAGGGTTCGATCTCCCACAGGTCGTCAGTGTTGTAGACCTGCGCGCCGGGCTGCGGCGTGCGCATGCCCGGAACGTTGGCGGTGCAGGGTGTCGGCACGTCCGAGTCGCGGCGCAACAGGTAGAACTCGAGTTCCGTTGCCATGACGAGGCGGATCCCGCGCTTGCGGAACGGCTCGAGCGACTTCTCGAGTACCGCCCGCGGGTCGCCGAAAAATGGCCGGCCGTCCTCGAAACGCAGGCGGAAGAGGGCCTGGCCCGTGGGCAGGTTGGCCCAGGGGACCGGCGCGATCGAACCCGGCACCAGCTCCGCCGGCACGTCCGGGTCGCCGTCGGTTTCCGTGTACGGCATGCCGGTGATCGTTTCACCCAGCGCGCTCAACATTGCAGCGCCGCCGCAGAAGAAAAACCCGTCGCTGCAGACCTTGCCGAAATCGTGATTCTTGATCCGCTTGCCCTTCAGGATGCCGTGTATGTCCGGCAACAGCAGTTCGATCGTTTCGGTGCCCGGCTGCCGCTTAAGGAAACTGTTCATTTCCTTTGTCATCGACGCCGGTTTCTTGCTGGACATACGGGCTCCCACCGCGACAAATGTCCAGTCGAGCTTCGCGTATTCGACGCCGTCCCGCAAGCGCCGGCCATCCGCTTCAGGGTCGTGCATGCTGTCGTGAACACGCACGGTTTGCACGGGCTGCTTCGGCGGCGCCGCGCGCGAGATCGGCGCAAATCCAAGGAGTCGCCCGGCCTGAACCGACGTGAGCCGGCCCGCCGCGCCTGGGGGGTGGTGGTTCCGGCGTCGCGCCCCAAGTATCCTAGGCGGCCCCTTGCGCTACAGGAGAAACGGGGTTCGTCCCCCTATGTGTTCCCGACCGGTCATCGGCGTACCGGCAGACCGCCGCGTACTCGACCCGCACCCTTTTCACATGGCGGGCGAAAAATACCTCAATGCCGTGCTGTCCGGCGCCGGCGGTCTGCCACTGATCGTACCTGTGCTCGCCGACGGCGTTGACGTCGACGAAATCCTCGTGCGTTGCGACGGCATATTGCTGACCGGCAGCCCATCGAATGTCGAGCCGCACCATTACGACGGCGAGACGGCGCGGGCAGGCACGTTGCACGATCCCGAACGCGACGCGCTGACGTTGCCGCTGGCTCGCCGCGCCCTCGATACTGGCGTGCCGCTGCTGGCGGTCTGCCGGGGCTTCCAGGAGCTCAACGTGGTCCTGGGCGGCACGCTGCACCAGCACGTGCACGAAGTGCCCGGCTACCACAGCCACAAGGAAGTTGCCGGGGATCCCCTGGACCTGCAGTACGGCCCGTCGCACCCCGTGACACTGGTGGACGGCGGACTGTTGCGCAGGCTCGCGGGGACGGAGACGGTGATGGTGAATTCCCTGCACAGCCAGGGCGTGCGCCGGCTGGCAAACGGGGTGACCGTCGAAGCGGTCGCGGACGACGGCCTGGTCGAAGCCTTCACGGTCGACGAAGCGCCGGCGTTCGCGCTCGCCGTGCAATGGCATCCCGAATGGAAGGTGACCGAGAACCCTTTTTCCATGAGCATATTCAAGGCGTTCGGCGACGCGTGCCGGGAGCACGCGGCCGGACGGCAGGTGTAATGTGAATGACATCGATTTTTTCCAGGACTGGTTCCGCGAACGTGACATCGAAGACGTAGAAGCGTTCGTTCCCGACATGGCTGGCACCGCGCGCGGCAAGGTATTGCCTGCGCACAAATTCGGGACCACCGGCCCCATGAAACTCCCCGAAGCGGTTTTCAGCCAGACGGTCTCCGGCGACTTCGTCGATAACAAGAAGAACGTCGAGGACCGCGACATGCTGCTCGTTCCGGACCCGAAGACCTTGCGGTTGGTCCCCTGGGCGAAGGATCCCGCGGCTTCGGTGTTCTTCGATTGCTACCGGCGCGACGGAAGCACCGTCGAAACGAGCCCGCGCAACGTGCTGCGCAACGTCCTGGCGAAGTATGCCGAGCACGGCTGGACGCCGGTGGTGGCGCCGGAAGTCGAGTTCTATCTCATCAGTCCGCATTCGGACCCGAACCTCGAGGTGGAACCGCCCGAAGGCCGGCTTGGCTGGACGGACGGCGCGCGGCATCCGTACAGCATCGACCAGATGAACGACTTCGATCCGTTCATCAACCGTGTGTACCAGTTCTGCGAGGCGCAGGGGATCGACGTGGACGCCCTGTCCCAGGAAGCGGGCCCCGCGCAGTTCGAGATCAACTTCCTGCACGGCAATGCCATCGAGCTGGCCGACCAGGTCTTCCTGTTCAAGCGGACCATTCGCGAAGCCGCGATCGAACATGAAATGCACGCGACCTTTCTCGCCAAGCCGATGTCCGAGGACGCGGGCAGCGCGTTGCACATACACCAGAGCGTGGTGGACCAGAATGGCATCAATATCTTTTCCCGGCCGGATGGCACGCCGAGCGACAATTTCTACGGTTTTCTCGGCGGTATGCAGACGCACATGCCCGGCGCGATGCTGATCTTTGCGCCCTACGTCAATTCCTACAAACGCTTCCTCAACCCCTGGGATTCGCCCGTGAATCTCGCGTGGGCCATCGATAACCGGACCGTCGGCCTGCGGGTACCAGATTCGGGGCCCGAAGCGCGCCGGATCGAGAATCGGCTGGCCGGGTCCGATGTCAATCCCTACCTGGCCCTGGCTGCGACGCTAGCCTGCGGCTACCTGGGCATGGTCGAAGGCCTGAAACCGACCGAGCCAGTTACCGGCAGCGCCTATGGCAGCAAGTTCGATCTGCACCGGCACATCCTGTCCGCGATCGAGGCATTCGGACGCAGCGATGCGATGCGCAGCATGCTCGGCGACGAATTCGTGAACCTCTATGCGTCTTTGAAGGATGCGGAATACATGGAGTTCCAGGAAATCATAACGCCGTGGGAGCGCGAGATCCTGATGTTCAACGTGTAAGCCTCGCGGGGGGACGCGGGCGGGGTCCGTCGGCTAGAATGCGGCACTCTTACAAGAAGAATCGGGCCCGGCAGCGGGCTCATCGAGGCGACTATGGCGGCTATCGAAAAGGCTAGCGACAAGGCGGCACGATCGCGGGCGGACTGGCAGGACCTCGACCGGGAGCATCACCTGCATCCGTTCACGGATCACAAGGACCTGCACCGCAAGCGGTCCCGCATTATCGCGCGCGCCGAGGGCTGCTACATCTTCGACGTCGACGGCAACAAGATCCTGGACGGGATGTCCGGACTCTGGTGCGTCAATGCCGGCTACGGGCGCGAGGAACTTGTCGAGGCGGCGGCGCGGCAAATGCGCGAACTGCCGTACTACAACAACTTCTTCCAGTGTGCGCATCCTCCCGCGATCGAACTCGCCGCCAAGCTCACGAAGATCAGCCCGCCGCAATTGAAACATGTGTTCTTCGCAGGCTCCGGCTCGGAATCCAACGACACGATCGTGCGCATGGTGCGCCGGTACTGGGATCTGCTGGAGCAGCCCGGGCGGCGCATCATCATCAGCCGCAAGAACGCGTACCACGGATCGACCGTGGCGGCAGCGACGCTGGGCGGCATGAAGCCCATGCACGATCAGACGGTGCGGCTGCCCGATGTGGTGCACGTGGATCAGCCGTACTGGTTCGGTAGTGACCGGAGCGGCTCGCCCGACGAATTCGGTATCGCCGTGGCGCGGCAGATTGAAAAGGTCATCAACGAGGCCGGCGCCGACAAGGTTGCAGCTTTCATCGGCGAGCCGGTGCAGGGCGCCGGCGGTGTAATCATCCCTCCGCACAGCTACTGGCCGGAGGTGCAGCGGATCTGTGACGAGTACGGCATCCTGCTGATCTCGGACGAGGTGATCACGGGCTTCGGGCGGCTGGGTGCCTGGTTCGGCGCCGATTACTTCGGGACCCGACCGGATTTCATGACCTTCGCAAAAGGCGTGACCTCCGGCTACCTGCCGCTCGGCGGCGTGTTCGTCAGCGACCGCGTGAGCGACGTGCTGATCGACAGGGGCGGGGAGTTCTTCCACGGCTATACCTACTCGGGCCATCCGGCCGCCTGCGCGGTGGCGATCGCCAATCTCAGGATTCTCGAGGACGAGAAACTGATCGAGCGCGTGCGCGACGACATCGGGCCTTACTTGCAGTCCCGTTGGGCGACGCTCGCCGAGCATCCGCTGGTCGGCGAGGCGCGCATGGTAGGGCTCATGGGTGCGTTCGAGATCGTCAAATCGAAGGAAACGGCGGAACGCTTCCCGCAGACCCAGCGTGTCGGCATGACGTGCCGCGATTTCCTGGTGGCGAACGGCGTGGTAATGCGTGCGGTCGGCGACACGATCATCGTTGCGCCGCCGTTCATACTGTCGCATGCCGAAGCCGATGAACTGGTCGAGAAAGCCTGGCTCGGCCTGGAACTGACCCGCAAGGCTCTCGCCGCCTGAGCGAGGCGCAGCTGAAGGTCTGGTTCGCTACGGAACTCAGGCGACGGCGCGTTCGATCGCGGCGGCGTAATCGCTCTTCGTCTGCACCCCGACGAAAGTGTTCACGATCTGGCCTTTGTCGAACAGGATGACCGTGGGAATCGACCGTATCCCGTAGCGAGCAGCGACCTCGTGATTCGCGTCCACATCGACTTTCGCGACGCGCACCCGGCCGGCAAAATCTTCGGACAGTGCATCGATGATGGGGCCGAGCATGCGGCAGGGCGCGCACCATGCGGCCCAGAAGTCGACGAGCACAGGTTGTTCCGAGCGCAGGACCTGCTCGCCGAAGTCGGTGTCCGTCACGGCTAACGGCTTTTTCGCGGTTTGATTCATAATCGGGTTCCTTTGGCGGTTCCGTGCCCGTGCATTCACGCGGCCATTTCGGCCGATGTGGGACTCGCGCAACGACTTTCAAGTATGGCTGGGCGCCGCCGTGCAGGGATCGAAACACAACTGAATGAGCTACGGCAAACTGAAAGATTTCCTCGAACGCCATCGTGCAGCCGGCGCCCCGCTCGTCATGGCCACGGTGTTCGAGACCCGGGGGTCCACTTACAGCAAGGCCGGCGCGCGCATGCTGATCGACGGCGAAGGGCGCTTCCAGGGCATGCTCTCCGGCGGCTGTCTGGAGGGTGATCTCGCCATGCGGGCCCGGGTCGTCCTCGAATCGGGGCACGCCCAGTTCGCGACCTACGATCTCGCGTCGGAGGCTGATGAACTGTGGGGTATGGGGGTCGGCTGCGCCGGCGTCATGCGTGTAATCCTGCAGGCACTCGACCCGGCGCGCGACTATGCGCCCGCCGCGCAGATACTCGACCTCCTGGCGGGCCGCGATGCGCTGACGGTGGTCACGTGCCTCGAATCGACGGATCTGCGGGTAGCGGCCGGTTCGACCATCGTGCGCGCCGGTGCAAGCCGCAATTCAGGGCCGTCTACGGCATTGCTGGACGGGATCGTGGGCGACTCGCTCGCCGCCTTGGGCCTTCGGCCGGGGGAAGCGCGTATATGCAGCTTCGATAGCGCGCGGGGGACGCTGAGCGCGCTGCTGGCCAGCGAGGCACCGGTGCCGCGCTTGCTCGTACTGGGCGCAGGCGCGGATGCGGAGCCGCTCGTTCGATTCGCCGCAGAGCTCGGCTGGCTGTGCACGATCAGTGATCACAGGCCGGCCTACGTCGATGCAAACGACTTTTCGGATGCGCAATCCCGGCATTGCATTGCCGTCGACGCAGTCGCGGAGTCACTCGCGCTCGACGATTTCGACCTGGCGGTGGTGATGAGTCATCACCTGGCCAGCGACCGTGCATACCTGCGGCAGCTTGCATCGTCGGCAATACCCTACATCGGACTGCTCGGCCCGCCGGATCGGCGCATGCGTCTGCTGGCGGAGTTGGCGGACTGCGCGCCGCGGCTCGAGGACAGGCTGCACGGGCCGGCGGGCCTCGACCTCGGCGGCCGCGGTCCGGCGGCGATCGCATTGTCGATCGTCGCGGAGATGCAGCAGCATCTCGCGTCGTCGATGGGGCAGGTCAGGAATGAATGCGTCGGGTGACGCGGCTCCGCGAACTCAGGCGACCTCGGCGTCTTCGCGGCGCTGGCGGGGCAGGAAGCACTGGATGATCATGTCGGAGAGCTCCTGCAATGCGCCGTCCGAATCGAAGTCGATGTTGCTGGTGCCCTTGATCTCGAGGCCGAGCGCCAGCAGGCCGCCGGCGGACACCCTGATCATGTTGTAGAGCAGCGCCGGGTTGCCGCGTTTGGCGATGCCCAGCCGCTGAAGTTCCTCAATGTACGCCACCGAGTCACGGAACAACGGGCGCAGATGCTTTTCGATCAGCCAGTCGAGACGTTCGCTCGGGTAGCTCGCTTCCTGCATGACGATCTTGTGCAGCGCCGCATGGTTGTGTGCGTACCGGACATAGGTGCGGACCAGCGTTTCCGCACGACGCCTGGGCTCGGAAGCGGGTATGTCGCTCACGACCTTGCCGAGCGTCTTGTTGAAATCGCGGAATATCCGATCGGTCGCTGCTCGCCAGAGCAGTTCCTTGTTCTTGAAATGGTAGGTAATCAGGGGATGGTGCACGCCGGCGCGATCCGCGATCTCTCGCGTCGAGGTCCCCTTGAAGCCGTTCTCTGAAAAAGCCTGCGTCGCTGCATCCAGCAGCTTGTGTTGGGTTACGATCGAGCGCTGCTGTTGCTTCCGCGACGCGCCGGTGTCGGCCCCAAGTGCTTGATTTGCCACAACTTAGCTACTCTTTTGACCATGTCTACAAGCCTAGAGTAGCCGGAATCGCGGGTCTCGTCCACCCGGTTAGATTTCTAAGAACGAGTCCAGGTGACCGTGGTGCGGTCGCTATTGCAGTGCAAACATCAATCGCACGCCCGCCCGCCGCTCGACGATTTCGCCATTTTCGACGATCGGCTCGAACTCCCATTTCTCGACGGCGTTAATCGCGGCGCTGACGAAAGTGTCGCCGGGATCCGACCCTCGCACTTCGATTTCGCCGGTCGTGCCGTCGGCTCGCACGATGAAGACGACATCGACCCAGCCCGAGACGTTCTTTCGCTCCGCGGCCCGCGGATATTTCGGCGCCACGTATTTCACGCGTGCGAGTTCGCTGATTCCGAGCAGGGTGCCTTGGTCCGCAGCGTCTTCTTCGCGGCTGCTGGTCGCACTGCCGTCGCCGTCGAGCGCCGTACCGTCCGCCGGTGCCGCGTGCGCCGCACGTTGCTCTTCTTCGGCTTTTTCATTGGCAAGCCGTTGCTGCTCGGCTTCCAGCTCGGCAGCCAGTGCCGCCGCTTCGCGCTCTCGCTGCTCCGTCAGGGCCAGTTCGCGGGCGGCGTCGAGGGTCGCCGACGCTTCAGCGAGTTCCGCACTGGACGGGTCCAGGCTGCGCGCATCGTCGAGCAGGCTGCCAGCCTGGTCGAATTGCCCTGCATCGATTTCGGTACGTGCCTGCAGTACGAGCATCGCTGCGATTGCCGACAGGCCCTGTTGTGCAACCAGGTTGCCGGGATCGTTCGACAGGACGAGCTCGTAATAATATCGGGCGTTGTCGTTCGCCGGCGTCACCAGGCTGCCCTGTTCCAGGCGCTCGGCCGCGCGTGCGAGCACTTCCTCGGCACGTTGCTGGCTGCGTGCGGTCGCGAGGTCCCGTGCAACCGCGTCGATCTCGGCTGGATCCGTGACGTCAAGCTGCCGTGCCGCGGCGACCGCGTTGGCCGCGTCCTCGAAGCGCGACTCGCCGATCGCCACACGCGCCGCGTCCAGGTAGTCGCGCAACTGCATTTGCGAAACCTGCGCAAACAGGAACGGAAGACGCCCGTTACCGGGATCGGCGAGGGCGACGCGGTCCAGCGCGGCGGCCGCATCGGCCGTCCGGTGTTCCAGCAGGGCGGCCTCGGCCATGCGCAGCGCTTCGTCGACGACGGCCGCGAGTTCAGCGGCCACCACCGGGTCCTCCGGAGCCTGCCGCAGCGCCTCGAGGTAGATTTCGATGGCATTGTTGCCCGGCGGATTGAAGATCTGTCCTGCCTGGCGCGCGACTCGTGCTTTGTCGAGCAGCGCGCCGGTGTCCGTGGCGTCGCCGGCGTTGTTTCGGCCGGCGTTCCCGGCGATGTTCGCCTTGTCGGACGCAGACCCGCGCCGCGACGGCTCGTCCGACCCGCCGAACAGGAAGAAGCCGACTGCTGCCAGCACGACGATCGCCGCGGCAGCGCCGAGTATCTTGGGATTCGCGCGCCGAGCGACACTGCCCTTGTCGCCGCCGGCCGCACGTACGGCCTGCGGCGCCGCCACGGGCGCTGCCTCGCGCCGCGGAGTGCTGATGACGGGTTCGATACGCGAGGGAGCCTCCGCGGTCTTCTGCTCCGGCTGGTCCCGGCGCTTCGTCAGTACCTTGCCCAGGTTCGTCACGATGCCGGTCATCGTTTGCGCGAACCCGGCATCAGCGCCGGCGAAGGCAACGTCGACCGGCGAGCTTTCGGGCAGATCGTTCCGGACCACCGGCTTGCCGCCCTTCGAGGGCATGGCCGGAACTGCGGACGTTGCGGCTTTCTCCGTGACGGGTTTCGGCGCCGTTCTTGGCGTCAGTTTCGCGGCGGATTTCGCGGCGGATTTCGCGGCGGGTTTCGCGGCGGGTTTCGCGGCGGGTTTCGCCGCTGCCGCAGTGGCGCCTTCCGGCTTGAAAGCGGACTCGGGTGCCTCGAGGTGATGTTTGACGGATGCCTCGATGGCAAGTCGGGCGCGGCCGGGCGAAACGGGCTTCAGAAGGAAGCGGTACACCTTCCCGCGATTGATCAGGTCCATCAGCATTTCGCCGTCGTCGCGCCGGCCCGCGACGATGTTGACCAGGCGTGCCGTCTTGCGACGCAGATGCTGGGTCAGCTTCTCGACGTTTTCGCCGACCATCGCCGCATCCACTACGGCCACGCCGACCTTGCCACCGGTAATTGCCTGTTCGGCCTGAGCCAGCGTATTTGCGTAGTGAATCTTGTGCACGCCCCGCATCGACTCGCGAATTGTTCCGAGAAAATCCTCGTCCTTGGTCAACACGAGCACATCGACCTTGCTGGAGTCGGCCGAGATTGCGGACGCAACTTTCTTCGGATCGTGCACCGGCTGCGTGCCGGTGCCTTCGGTGATGATCGTTGCCCCGTTCTCGGAGGTCTCCATGACGATGTGTTCGCCGGATGGTTCGTCCGGGCTCGCGGCCACGTCGTTCGCGGATTCCGCCAGGGCGAGCAGGCGCATTTGCCGGGTGGCATTGTCCACCAGTCGCGTTAGTTCCTCGGGTTTCACGCCGCCGCGGACGATCTGGAATACTTCCTTGTCGCCGACCATCGCTTCGAGGTCATTGTCCGCGTCGTCGGCGAGCAGAATGCCGATGGTTTCCGGCGAGCGCTTGCGCGCTTCGCGCAATGCTTCGACGCCGCTCATCCCCGGCAGGTCGCGAGCGGTAACGATCACGTGGATGGGCGTGTCGCCGAGCGTATTGAGCGCCTCCGTGCCGGAGGTCGCACAGTGAACCGTATAACGATCGTCGAACCCCGAACTCAGGCTGTCGAGGGTGCTTTGTTCGCTGTGCAGCAGCAATACCTGGGTTCTGACTCGGTCCCGGACCACGTCGGACTCTCCGCTCGGTTATGTTGAATTGCCAGCGCGTTCGGAGCGCCCATGAAGTATATCGCCGCGCTTCCGAGGTGGTGTCGCAGGGCCCCGACAGGATGCCGTTTTTGTGACGCGTCGCACAGTCGAAGTGCCGGTCACGTCACGTTTGAACGGCGACTCCGTTGCGTCCACGGGCGGAGACTTCCCGGACCAGTTCCTCGACGGCTTCGTCGACACTCATGATCCGCTGGTCCGGTGACCCGAGCCGCCGCAGGGCGACGCGGCCGGTTTCGACTTCGCGCTGGCCGACGGCCAGGAGAACCGGAATCTTGGCGACGCTGTGTTCACGCACCTTGTAGGAAATCTTTTCGTTTCTCAGGTCCGCCTCGGTACGCAGGCCGGCCTCACGCAAGCGATTTGCGACCGCACTCGCGTAGTCGTCCGCGTCGGACGTGATCGTCAGGACTTTCACCTGCACCGGCGCGATCCACAACGGGAGGTTGCCGGCGTGGTGTTCGAGCAATATGCCCATGAAGCGCTCGAGCGAACCGAAGATCGCCCGGTGCAACATCACCGGCACGTGCCGGTTGCCATCCTCGCCGACGTAGCTGGCCCCGAGGCGCCCCGGCATGTTTAGATCGACCTGCAGCGTGCCACACTGCCAGTCGCGGCCGATCGCGTCGCGCAGGACGAATTCGAGCTTGGGCCCGTAGAACGCGCCCTGGCCGGGATTGTGCGTGTACTCGAGGCCCGATGTCTCAAGCGCTGCAAGAAGCGATGCTTCGGCCCGGTCCCAGACCTTGTCATCACCGACCCTCACCTCGGGCCGGTCGGCGAACTTGATGCGGATGTCGTCGAACCCGAAATCGCGATAGATGCCGAGGATCAGGTTGCACACCGCAATCGACTCGGACGTGATCTGCTCCGCGGTGCAGAAAATGTGCGCATCGTCCTGGGTGAACGCCCGCACGCGCATCATGCCGTGCAGCGCACCGGAGGGCTCGTAACGGTGGCACTTGCCGAACTCGGCGAACCGCACCGGCAATTCCCGGTAACTGGTGATGCCCTGCTTGAAAACCTGGATGTGGCAGGGGCAGTTCATGGGCTTGATGGCAAAAACCCGTCCGTCCGCTGTCTCGGTCGTAAACATGTTTTCGGCGAAGGAATCCCAGTGACCGGAGGCCTCCCACAGCGAACGGTCGACGATCTGCGGGGTGTTGATCTCGCGGTAACCCGCCTTGTTCTGCTGTTCGCGCATGAAACCGGTGAGGCTTTGGAACAGCGTCCAGCCCTTCGGGTGCCAGAATACGGCGCCCGGCGATTCCTCCTGGAAGTGAAACAGGTCCAACTGCTTGCCGAGCCGGCGATGGTCGCGCTTCTCGGCCTCGTCCAGCATCTGCAGATACTGTTTCAGCTGCTTGTCGTTCGACCACGCAATACCGTACACCCGTTGCAGCATTTCGTTGTTCGAATTGCCGCGCCAGTAGGCGCCGGATACGTGCGTCAGCTTGAATGCCTTGCCGAGCCTGCCGGTCGACGGCAAATGCGGTCCGCGGCACAGGTCGACGAAGTCGCCTTGCCGGTAGAGGGTGATCGGTTCGCCGCCCGGGATCGAGGCGATGATCTCGGCCTTATAGGCTTCGCCGATGCTCCTGAAGTACTCGACGGCCGCTTCGCGCTCCCATACCTCACGGCGGATGAGCTCGTCCCGGTCGACGATCTCCTGCATACGCTTCTCGATCGTCGCGAGGTCCTCGTCGGTGAATGGTGCCGGCCGCGAAAAATCGTAGTAGAACCCGTTCTCGATAGCGGGCCCGATCGTCACCTGGGTTTCGGGCCAGAGTTCCTTGACGGCCTCTGCCAGCACATGCGCGGCATCGTGCCGGAGGAGTTCCAGTCCGGCGTCCGAATCGCGAGTGACGATCTCGATGCGTGCGTCTTCCGTGATGTCGCGACCGAGGTCCCAGAGTTCGCCGTCGACCCTGACGGCGACGGCATTTCGTGCGAGTCCCTTGCCGATCGCTTCCACGATCTCGGCGCCCCGCGTCACGCCTTCGAATTCCCGCACGGATCCGTCTGGCAGGGTGATGTTCGGCATCGTCTTACCGGTAGTGCTGGTGGTACAGGTTTATCGGGCCCGCGCGCCGGCGCTGGAACGCGCCGCCGGGCGGGCAAGGCGCGCTATTGTACAGGACCACGACAGCACATGGCCTAAATGTTTGCTTGTCACTACAATAGCGGCCCTCATGAACGAATCCGCAGCGCGGGACTTCATCCGCCAGATCATTCACGACGACCTCGAATCCGGCAAGCATGCTGCGATCGTGACGCGCTTCCCGCCGGAGCCGAACGGCTATCTGCACGTCGGGCACGTGATGTCCATCTGCCTCAACTTCGGCGTCGCGGACGAGACCGGCGGCAAGACCTACCTGAGATTCGACGACACCAATCCGGGCAAGGAAGACGAGGAATACGTGCGCGCAATCAAGGACGACGTGCACTGGCTCGGCTTCGACTGGGCCGGGCGGCTCACGCATGCTTCCGATTACTTCGAACGCCTGTATAGAGCGGCGGAGCAGCTGATCGAGGCGGGCCTCGCCTACGTCGACAGCCTGAGCGCGGACCAGATCCGGGAATATCGCGGCACGCTCACCGTGGCAGGTCGCAACAGCCCCTACCGCGACCGAAGCGTGACCGAGAACCTCGGCCTGTTCAGGCGCATGCGGGCGGGCGACTTCGCCGACGGCGAACTGGTGTTGCGGGCGAAGGTCGACATGGCATCGCCGAACATCAACCTGCGCGATCCCGCCCTGTACCGTATTCGCCACATCGCTCACCAGACGACAGGCGACGCCTGGTGCATCTATCCGATGTACGATTTCGCGCATACGCTGTCGGACGCCTACGAGGAAATCACGCATTCCCTGTGTACGCTCGAGTTCGAGGATCACCGGCCGCTGTACAACTGGTTCCTCGACCAGCTGAAGCCTGCGCACCGTCCGCGCCAGATTGAATTCTCGCGGCTCAATCTCGCCTTTACGATTACCAGCAAGCGCAAGCTGAACGCGCTGGTGAGCGACGGCATCGTGAACGGCTGGGACGATCCGCGCATGCCCACTATCGCCGGCATGCGCCGGCGGGGCTACCCGCCGGCGGCACTCCGCGATTTCGTGCGTCGGGCCGGCGTCACCAAGAAGGACAAACTTATCGAAATGGGCATGCTGGAGAACAGCGTGCGAGAAGCGCTGGGTGACGCGGCGCCGCGGCGCATGGCCGTACTGCAACCGCTCAAGCTCGTTCTGACCAATTACCCGGAGGGGCAGTTCGAGACGCTGGACGCGCAGAACCACCCGAACGATCCGTCGCTCGGCAACCGCAAGGTGCCGTTTTCGCGCGAACTGTGGATCGAGCAGGAGGACTTCATGGACGACGCGCCGCCGAAGTTCTTTCGCCTGAAGCCTGGCGGCGAGGTTCGCCTGCGCTTCGCGTACATCATCCGCTGTGACGAGGCGGTACGGAACGAGCAAGGCGAGATCGTGGAATTGCGTTGCAGTTACGATCCGGAAACACGCAGTGGATCGGCGGCCAGCGAGCGCAAGGTGAAGGGCACGATTCACTGGGTGTCGGCGGCGCACGCCGCGGACGCCGAAGTCCGGCTCTACGATCGCCTCTTCAACGTTGCCAATCCGAACGCCATCGAGGACTTTCGGGAGGTCCTGAACCCTGCCTCACTGGAGCAGGTGGCGGCGAAGATCGAACCGGAACTCTCCGCGGCGGAGCGCGGCGTGGCGGTGCAGTTCGAGCGGCTCGGCTATTTCTGTCCCGACTCCGCCGACGACCGACCCGATGCCCGGGTCTTCAATCGAATCGTCACCTTGCGCGATTCCTGGGCGAAGATCGAACAGCAGGAGCTCGCGTCGCAGGACTGAGCACCCGTGACCTGCAGGCCAGCTTTGCCGGACGAGCGCCGCAAAGGCAGGGGAGTGGCCGCACTTTACCGCCGATCGGCGAGAAATGAGGGCGCGAATTGGGCAGAATGGACCCATGAACGCGCCCGACGTCCAGCCAAAACCGATGCAGCGCACGGCTCCCCTGCGCGACGCGCTCGGGCGGCCATTGCACGACCTGCGCATTTCGGTACTGGACCGCTGCAACTTCCGCTGCCCGTACTGCATGCCGGCGTCGGAATATCATGCGGATTACCGGTTCCTCAACAAGGCGCAGCGACTCACGCACGACGAGTTTTTCGCGGTCGCCGCCGCCGCGGCCCGGCTCGGCGTCTCCAAGCTGCGCCTGACCGGCGGCGAACCGCTGCTGGACAAGGCATTGCCCTCGCTCGTCGCCCGGCTCGGCGTGCTTGCGGGCGTCGAGGACCTGGCGCTGACCACCAATGGCATGCTGCTGGCGCCGCTCGCCCAGCGGCTGGCCGACTGCGGCTTGCACCGCGTAACCGTGAGCCTGGACAGTCTCGACAGCGAAGTCTTTCGGCGCATGAGCGGCGGGCGCGGCGACCTGGACAAGGTGCTGGCCGGCATCGAAGCCGTGGAACGCGCCGGTCTCGCGCCGGTCAAGATCAATACGGTCGTGCAAAGAGGCGTCAACGATCACACCGTGCTCGATCTGCTCGGGCGCTTCCGCGGCACCGGCCACATCGTGCGACTCATCGAGTACATGGATGTCGGCAACCGAAACGGGTGGCGCATGGACCAGGTCGTGCCCTCGCGTGAACTGCTGGCGGCGATCGGCGCACGCTGGCCGGTGCGGCCGGTCGGCCGCAATTACCCGGGCGAGGTCGCCAGCCGCTACGAGTACCTGGACGGCCAGGGTGAAATCGGATTCATTTCCTCCGTGACGGAGCCGTTCTGCGGCAGTTGTTCGCGCGCCAGGCTTTCCGCGGACGGCGTGCTGTACACCTGCCTGTTCGCGACCCACGGGACCGACCTCAGGCAGCCGCTGCGCGATGGCGCGACGCCGGACGACCTCGACGACATCCTGCGGCGCGTTTGGCTGCAGCGCGCGGATCGTTACAGCGAATTGCGCCGACCGGAACAGGCAGAAGCGCATCGCTTGTCCAAGGTCGAGATGTACCGAATCGGCGGCTAGGGGATTACCCGCGATTGAGCAAACTGAGCCACATCGACGAGCGCGGCCGGCCAGCCATGGTCGACGTGAGCGAGAAGTCACCGACGCTGCGTGAAGCGCGGGCACGGTCCGTCGTCGTACTTCCGGAAGCCGTGCTGCAGGCGCTGTCCGGCGACGAGATCCTGAGCCGCAAGGGGCCGGTGTTCGCCACGGCCATCATCGCGGGTGTAATGGCGGCGAAGCGCACCCACGAGCTGATTCCCTTTTGCCACCCGCTCGGACTGGAGAAATGCAGCATCGACATACGAGTAGAAGAGAGCCGCGCGGTCATCGAATGCGTCTGCAGTGTCCATCACCGCACCGGCGTGGAGATGGAGGCGCTGACCGGTGCGTCGGTGGCCGCCTTGACGATCTACGACATGTGCAAGGCCCTGTCGCACGACATCGTCATCAGCGAGACGCGCCTTATCGCCAAGACTGGCGGAAGGAGCGATTTCCGGCACGACAGCGAGCGCTGAATGGTCGCCGACACGGGTAAACATATTAAAGTGTGCGGGCTGGTGCTGGCCGGCGGCCGCAGCCGCCGGATGGGACGCGACAAGGCCTTGCTCGATCGCCGGGGCGTCACGCTGCTCGAACATGCCTATGGCCTCGTCGATGCCGTTACCGACGGAGCGTGGGTCTCGGTCCGCGCGGACCAGGCGGGCGACGAAGCGCGGCGCCGCTACCCGCGGATCGTCGACCGTTACACGGACCTGGGTCCGGTCGCCGGAATCCTGTCTGCGCAACAGGAGATGCCGGACGTCGACTGGCTGGTGGTCGCCTGCGACCTGCCGAACCTCGATCGGCGTACGCTCCAGTTCCTGCTCGAACATGCGCCCCTCGACGCGCCGTTCACTGCCTACCGCAGCAGCGTCGATGGATTGCCCGAGCCACTGTGCGCGCTGTATCGCGCCGGCAGCGCGACGCGAATCGAATCATTCCTGGCTGCGGGCATAACCTGTCCGCGCAAGATGCTGATCCGGAGCGACGCGGTCCTCCTGGACCTGCCGGAAGGCGATGCACTGGCCAACGTGAACACGCCCGAGGATTTCGCGGCGAACCTGTCGAGAGCGTCGCCGTGAAGTCCATTACCGTGCGCTATTTCGCCATGTTCCGCGAGCATGCCGGCACCGGCAGCGAAACGCTGGTACTCGATGCGACAACGGCACGGGACGTGTTCATGGCGACGCGTGAGCGCCACGGATCGCGCGAGCCGACGGCGCATTGCAAGGTGGCGATCAACGACACGCTGAGCGACTGGGACGCGCCGGTGCAGGACGGCGACGAAGTGCTGCTGTTCCCGCCGGTCGCCGGAGGCTGAGGTGATCGAGATCAGCGCGGCGACGCTCGATCCGCACACACTGCGCGCACGGCTCGGCGACGCGGCCGCCGGTGCGTATTGCAGCTTCGAGGGCTGGGTGCGCAATCACAACGAGGGACGCCGGGTACTCAGGCTCGAGTACGAAGTTTATGAGCCCGTTGCGATCTCCGAAGGCCAGCGCATCCTGGACGAAGCGCGAGCGAAGTTCCCCGTGCTGCATGCCCACTGCGTACACCGGTCCGGCATGCTCGAAATCGGTGACTGCGCCGTCTGGGTCGGAGTGAGCGCGGCCCATCGCGATGCGGCCTTCGAAGCAGCACGCTACGTCATCGACGCCGTGAAAGTGCGCCTGCCTATCTGGAAGAAGGAGTACTACGTCAACGGCGATTCCGGCTGGGTCAACTGCGAGCGCTGCGCCGCGCACGCCTAGCAAGCCCGTCCGCGCAGATTCTCGAGATCGTCCTCGCCGTCGACATCGACGCCCGCGGCCTCGCAGGGAACCTTCCGCAGCCGGCGTCGGCCGTCCAGAATCAGGCTGCGCGCGCCTTGATCGCCGCTGAGACTCATCAGTTCCGGAAACGTATTCCGCGCCATCAGGACCGGCGGCCCCGTCGTGCCTGCAAAGGCGCTGGCCACGATCTCGTCCTCCGCGCCGCTCCAGGTTTCGGTCAGGCGCCGCAGGTGAGCGGCGTCGATCAG
The DNA here is from genome assembly GCA_963770585.1 of uncultured Pseudomonadota bacterium. Taxonomy (GTDB): domain Bacteria; phylum Pseudomonadota; class Gammaproteobacteria; order Steroidobacterales; family Woeseiaceae; genus UBA1847. The sequence continues at coordinate 592,551 of CAVYQH010000002.1, forward strand.
CGGCTGATCGGCGAGCAGCAGCAGCAGAGCGTCTGCACGGGCCGCCAGCTCACGGGCAGCCAGCGCGATCGACGAGCCCAGCCCGTCGCGATACTCGCGATTTTCGAGGACGATCGCGCAGTGACCGCCGGATGCCGCCGCGACGTCCGCCGCCATGTGCCCGGTGACGAGCACGCTGCGTTCGCCGCAGCAGGCTCGCGCAAGCCGTGCCGCACGGCCCACCAGCGTCTCGCCGTCCAGTGTTTCCAGGAGTTTCGGGCGTCCGAAGCGACGGGACTCGCCGGCCGCGAGTACTACGGCGAAAATCGCGGGTGCGTCCGTCGCTCGCGCATTCATGGCATTACTTTACACTTGCAGCTGCCGAGGATTGTGTGCTTTTCTAGCCACGCACGCAGCGCTGCGGCGTCGAGCAGGATCCGGGATTGCACGTAATCAAATCGATCGAGGATGCCAGGGTACTCGAGGGGACCGAGGTCGGTTTGTCGGACTGGACGGTCATCGACCAGAACCGCATCGACCAGTTTGCCGAGGCGACGGCGGACTATCAGTGGATCCACGTCGACACCGAACGCGCGGCGCGCGAAATGCCGGACGGAAAGACCATCGCACACGGCTATCTCACACTGGCGCTCATTCCGGCGCTGACAGGCAATTTCGTAGACGTCGAGAATCTGACCCGCGCGATCAACTTCGGCGTCAACAAGGTCAGGTTCTACACGCCGGTGCAGGTCGGCGATCGCGTGCGCGCCCGTGCACGTATCGTGCAGGCACGGCGTCGTGCCGGGGCGTTGCTGCTGACCTCGGAGGTCAGCATCGAGGTGGAGGGCGCGCGCAAGCCCGCCTGTGTGGCCGAGACGCTCGGCATGTACTTCTTCGAGGGCGCCTGAACGCTCAGTGCCTGGCGTGTAGCCAGCGCGGCAGGTAGCTGTATGGGTCCGTGTCGATCCCGCGGTTCCACTGTACGCCACTCTCTTCCATCAGCGCCTGCGCCCGGCCGTCGCGCAGGGCATCGAAGAATTCCGTGGCGCCGCCGATGTTCGTGCCGCCGATGAAAATCTGCGGAATGGTCCTGAAGCCGGTATGTTCGCGGATCGCATTGCGGATTTCGCCGCCGAGATTGTCTTTTTGGAACGGCACCGAGTCGAGGTCGACCGACCGGTACGGTATGCCGTAAGCGGCCATCAGCTTGCGCACGGACCAGCAGAACTCGCACCACTCCAAGGCGAACAGGACGACCGGAACCTCCGCATCGGCGATGGCGTCCGAGAAGTACTGGCGGCCGGCGTGCGAAGCAGCGGCCGGCTTCTCGTCTGCGGCGGGCGCAGCAGGGGCGGGTGCATCGAATCGTGCCGATGGCGTGGAGCGGGCGATCTCGAGTTCCGCCTCGTTCATGTCGGCGTCGATGCCCTCGAAGAGCGGCGTGCTGAGATAGCGCTCGCCCGTGTCCGGCAGCATACAGAGGATGTTCGTGCCAGCCGGAGCATCCGCTGCGATCGCGAGCGCGCCGGCCAGCGTGGCGCCGGCCGAGATGCCGACGAAGATCCCCTCGCGCCGTGCGAGGTCCCGGGCGAGGCGCAGCGCTTCGTCGCCGGCGATCGGCACGATCCTGTCGCAGTAGCCTGCGTCGATTGCGTCCTCGGTGAGCCGCGGGATGAAATCCGGGCTCCAGCCCTGCATGAGATGCGGACGAAACAGCGGATGACTGTCTTTCGCGCTGCCGTCCGGTCGCCGTTCCTGGCGTATGCCGCTTCCAAGCACCGGGGAGTTGTCGGGTTCGCAGACGATGATTCGGGTCGCAGGACTCTGCTTGCGCAGCACGCGACCGACGCCTTTCAACGTTCCGCCGGTGCCGTAGCCGGTGACCCAATAATGCAGCGTCTCCCCTTCGAACGCCGCGAGAATCTCGGGAGCCGTCGTCTTCGCGTGCGCTTCGGCATTCGCCTCGTTCTCGAACTGGCGCACGAGGAACCAGCCGTGCTTCGCGGCGAGTTCCGTGGCCTTCCCTAACATTCCCGACCCCTTCAGGGCTGCCGGCGTGAGGATCACCCGTGCGCCGAGATAGCGCATCATCTTGCGGCGTTCGACACTGAAATTTTCCGCCATGACGATGACCAGCGGATAGTCCTTCTGGGCGCAGACCATCGCGAGCCCGATGCCCGTATTGCCGCTGGTCGCTTCGATGACGGTCTGCCCCGGGCGGAGGGTGCCGCGCATTTCGGCGTCTTCGATGACGCTCAGCGCCAGCCGGTCCTTGACGGAACCCATCGGGTTGAAAGCTTCGAGCTTGGCGTACAGGTTGACGTGCGATGGGGCGAGCTTGTTCAAGCGGACGACCGGTGTCCTGCCCACCGTTGCCAGTATGTTGTCGAATCGCCCGGGCATGCTGTCTACTCCGGCTGATACACTCAGCGGGTCGACCCGAATTATAGGGAAAAGGAGTGCGACATGCGTGAATACGGCTTCCTCGGCATAGTCATACTGATCGCCGACATCTACGCCGTCATCCAGATCATCAAGAGCGCCGAAGACAACACGGCCAAGATACTCTGGGTCCTGATCGTCGCATTGCTGCCGGTCGCGGGACTCGTGGTCTGGTTCCTGCTCGGCCCGGGCTCACCGCGCCAGCGACCCGCCGGCGGGATCTGAAGCGACGCAAGAAACAGGGGCAACGGATTTGCCGTTGCCCCTGCGCCGTTCAGCCGCTTAGTTGAACTTCTTGTTGAACGTGATGCCGTAGGTCGCGGGTTCGGCCGGGTACGAATTCATGCGGCCGAGCTGGATGGGAGCGTCGAACGAACCGGCATACCAGCGTTCGTCCGTGACGTTGCGGCCCCACAGGGTGACGCTGGCGTCCCAGTCGGTGACGTAGTAACCGGCCCGCAGGTTGAGGAGGCCGATGTCGTCCTGCACCGTGAATGGATCGAGGTCGCCGTCCGTGAACTGTTCCGAGGCCCAGGTGTATTCCCCGCGGAAGTAGAGTTCGTTGTTGCCGAGGTCGAATTCCTTGGTCAATGCGACGAATGCGCGGTCCTCGGGGTTGTAGCCCAGCGGGAAGCCGGTACGGTTGCAGACTTCGGCATTGACGTCGCCGTTGCCGCCCGGATCCGGCGTCCCGGTGTGGAATACGGCCGTGTCCCAGCAGGTGCCACCCTCGAAATCGGTGTATTCGCCTTCGTTGCGCGCGTAATAGGCCTGCACCTCGAAGCTGTCGAACGGACGCCACAGCACCTCCACTTCGCCGCCCTTGGTTTCGAGCTTGCCGGCATTCTGCAGGTTGAAGCCGGTGCCCGTGAAGGCCTGCGACTGGAAATCGTCGTACTTCGCATCGAACAGGGCGGCGTTCACGCGCACCGGGCCGAGGAAGCCCTTGTAGCCGACTTCGATCGATTCCGAGGTTTCGGGGCCGAACACAGAGTTGAAATCCGGGCTGATGCGTTCCGTGTTCGTGCCGCCCGACTTGTAGCCGGTCGAGTACGAGGCATAGAACATGTGCGCGTCCGACATGAAGAAGGACAGCTTGGCGGTGCCGGAAAACTGGTCGTCGTCGAGCGAGACGTCCTGGTCGGGTCGCGGCGCGAGCGGCTGGAACAGGTACGAGCCCCAGCCGGTGTTCGGCTCGGTCACGGCGAATATGGGCGTCGGGTCGAAGGGCATGCCCTGCGAGGCCAGGAACAGGTTGGTCGCAATCGCGGTGAGGTCCGGCGGCGGGCCCTGCGCGGTCTGCGTGTACACGGCGCTCATTTCCTTTTTTTCGTCCGTGTAACGGCCGCCGAGCGTGACGATGAACCGCTCGGAGAGCGCGAAGTCGACCTGCCCGAAGGCCGCCCAGGCGTCCTGGTCCTGCGTGATGTCGTCCAGGGCGAACACACCGGCCGGGAAGGGTGCCGCCGCCGGCGGGATCGCGCCGCCGGTCGCGGCCGACAACTGGTTGACCCCGTTGATCAGCATCGGCAGCTGGGGTTGCGTGACGAGCAGGTAGGGCTGCAGGAACAGGCCGCCATTGGTCGTCGTATCGCTGTCGATCTCCTGCCCGTAATAGTAGACGCCGGCCACCCAGTTGCTGCCGCTGCCGAATTCGCCGGCGAGCCGCAGTTCCTGGGACAGCGACTTCTGGCGTGCATCGTTGATCCGTTCGAGCAGGCGGACGTTCGTGAAATCGGCGTCGATGCGGTCGTAGGTGTCGAAGGCCCGATAGGCGGTGATCGAAGTGAGCGTCGCGCCGTTGCCGAAGGACTTGTTGAACTCGACCGACAGTCCGCGATCCTCGTTTTGCGACACCGGCTTCTGGTTGTAGCTCACCCGGAAGTCGTCGAAGCCGACGCCGGCGACGACGTTGCCCGGCAGCGGCGAGAGTGCATCCAGGAAAGGCTGCGGATAGCCGTAGTCGGTGTACACGGTGCCGCCGAGGGCCACTAGCGCAGCGTCGGATCCGTTCACCGGCACGCCCGACAGGCTGGCGCGGGAGTACAGGCCGTCGACGCGGGCCACGGCGGCGCAACAGGCCTCGTCGACATCGGCGTAGTCCGCGATCACCCGCAGGTTGAAGTCGTCGCTCGGTTCGTAGCCGAGCTGCAGGCGTATCCCGAAGCGATCGCGATCATTCAGGGCATCGCTGCCGAGATTGTCGTCGCTGACGTAACCGTCGCGCTGCGAAGCGAAAACCGTGCCGCGGAACGCAAGCGCGTCGGTCAGAACGATATTGGTGGCCGCGCTCAACTTCGCGAGTCCGTAGTCGCCGGCGGTCAGTTCGAGAAGGCCGTCCGGCCCGCCGGTGTTCGGTGCGACAGTGCGCATCTGGATCGCGCCCGCAGCCGTGTTCTTGCCGAACAACGTGCCCTGCGGCCCGCGCAGGACTTCCACGGCCTCGACGTCGACCAGTTCGTTGATCAGCGAACTCTGGCGGGAACGATAGACGCCGTCGACGTACAGGCCGACCGAGGATTCGACGCCGAAGTTGTTCGACGTACTGCCGACGCCGCGGATCGAGAAGTTCGAGGTTGTGGCGGTCTGGCTTTGGCCGACGATGAGCCCGGGAACGTTCTGCTGCAGGTCGAAGACGTCCTTGATGCCCGATGCCTCGATTTCGGAACCGGTCACGGCCGTCAGGGCGATCGGGACGTCCATCATGTTCTGATCGCGCTTCTGCGCGCGAACCACGATTTCCTCGAATACGCCCTCTTGTCCGGAGGCCGGCACGCTCAATGCAACGCCGGTACACGTCAAGGTGACCGCCCCGATGATCCGGACCGTTCGTTGCCTGCTCGGATTCATATTCCCCCCTGGTTCGGAAAAACCTGCTGCGGACGTCGGGACCGGTGCGCGCGCGCAACGGTGGATTTTGCCAGAAGAAACAAACGCTTTTGCCGATAAGTTCCGGTCCGATTGTGGACAGAGCATACCACGGAATTTTCGCAATGCGGTCCCGAATCCGGCTGCCGGCATCTGGTAAATTAGCCGGCGACGCGAGCTCGCGCCGTGCAGGGGGAAAGCCCGGTGAAAGGTTTGATGATGCACAGACCGTTGTTGATTTCGTCGATAGCGCAACACGTGGCCAGGTTTCACAGCGAGCGCGAAATCGTGTCGGTGACCGTCGATCAGCCACGCCACCGAAGCACCTGGGGCAGGGTGGTTCGTCGCGCTGCGCAGCTCGCGAATGCGCTCCGCGGCCTGGGTGTCCAACCGGGCGACCGCATCGGAACGCTCGCCTGGAACGATCACCGTCACCTGGAGCTTTATTACGGAGTCAGCGGGGCCGGCTACGTTTGCCACACCATCAACCCGCGCTTGTTCCCCGATCAGCTCGTCTACATCATCAATCATGCCGGGGACCGCTGGCTGTTCGTCGACCCGCTGCTCGTCCCGCTCGTCGAGAAACTCATGCCGGCCCTGCGCGGCGTCGAAGGCATCGTCGTCCTCACCGACGACGCGCATCTGCCGGCGACGTCTCAGGCGGCGGTGCGGAGCTATGAGTCGCTCATCGCCGGCGAAGACGAACACTACGCGTGGCCCGACCTGGACGAACGAACCGCGTCGTCGCTGTGCTACACCTCCGGGACGACCGGCGACCCCAAGGGAGTGCTGTATGACCACCGCTCGACCCTGCTGCACGCCTATGCCGGCGTGGCGCCGGACGTGCTTGGCCTGTCCGCGCGGGATACCGTGCTGCCGGTGGTGCCGCTGTTTCATGTGAATGCCTGGGGCATTCCGTATTCGTGCGCGATTACCGGCGCCAAGCTCGTGCTGCCGGGGCCGAAGATGAGCGACGGCGAGACATTGTGCGACCTGCTGGAGTCCGAGCAGGTCACCGTGGCACTCGGCGTCCCGACCATCTGGCTGGCGTTGCTGCAGCATCTCGACAAGACAGGCACGCGGCTCAGCAGCCTCGAACGCACGGTGATCGGTGGCGCCGCGGTGCCACGCAGCATGATCGCGGCGTTCCGCGACCGGCATGGCGTGGAAGTGCGGCAAGGCTGGGGCATGACCGAGATGAGTCCGATCGGCACTGTGAATACGCTGAAGCCCGGCGTGGAGACGCTGGATGACGACGCGAAACTCGACCTTGCGACCAAGGCCGGGCGCGGCGTGTTCGGCTGCGAATTGCGCATCGTCGACGAAGGGGGTGCCGAACTACCCTGGGACGGTGTGACCTTCGGCGCGCTGCAGGTGCGCGGCCCCTGGGTCTGCAGCGACTATTACCGGCTCGACGGTGCGGCCGGCACGCACACGGCAGACGGCTGGTTCGACACCGGCGACGTCGCGACCATCGACGCGAATGGCTATGTGGGGATCACGGATCGCAGTAAGGATGTCATCAAGTCCGGCGGCGAGTGGATCAGTTCGATCGAACTCGAGAATTTGATCATGGGCCATCCCGATGTCGCGGAGGCTGCGGTGATCGGCGTGCCGCATCCGAAGTGGTCGGAGCGACCGCTCCTGATCGTCGTGCCCGCGCAAGGCGCGTCCATCGACAAGGCGGCGCTGCTCCGCTGGTATGACGGGCGCGTCGCCGAGTGGTGGAAGCCGAGCGACGTGGCCGTGGTCGACGAATTGCCGCACACTGCCACCGGCAAGGTAAGGAAGATCGAATTGCGCCGCCGTTTCGCGGACTTTAAGCTGCGCGACTGATCCGGAATCTCGGGACGAGGATTGAATGATGGGCGATGCGCTCCGACTTTACGGGCTCAAGGCGCTGGTTACGAACGCCGCCGACGGAATCGGCGAGGCCGTCGCGCGTACCCTCGCCAAGCACGGCGCAAACGTGCTTGCCGCGGACGTGGAGGTCAGCGGCGTGGAGCAGCATTTTCGGTCGGTCAAGGGCGTCGCCGGCCTGTTCGCCGACATGCACGATCCGGATCGGCAGGAAGCGCTGGTCGAGGCCGCGGTGCAACGGCTGGGGGGGTTGGACATACTCGTGTGCGACTATCCCGTGCGCATCGACGCGCCAATCGCTCGCGCCGACGACGCGCTCGAGACCCTGCTCGCGTCGCGCGCCGAACTCACGCTTGCCGCAAGCCGCGCCGCATTGCCGCATCTCAAGAAAAGTCCGGCCGGGCGGATCGTGAGCATAGGCCTGGTACGCAGCGTATTTGCCATCGATGCACGGGATGCAGAGCGGCGGGCCGAGCAGAACCTCGCCGACGTCACGCGCGCGCTGGCCGTCGAGACCGGCGATTTCGGCATTACCGCGAACTACGTGCAGCCCGGCGGCATCATGACGCCGCTGGCACGCAAGATCTTTCGCAAGAACAGACCGCTCAGGGACTACTGCATCGCGAACTCCGCAGCCCGGCGCCTCGGCGAACCCATCGACGTGGCGAAAGTCGTGCTGTTCCTGGCCAGCGACGACGCCGTGTTCGTGAGCGGCACCGGGGTTGCAGTCGACGGCGGCCGGTCCGACGTGTAGAACCCGGCACATGCACCCCGCGCTGGCGGACCTGATCGAGCTGCTGTCTCTCGAACGCATTGAGGACAACATATTCCGCGGCGTCAGCCGCGACATCGGCAGCCCGCAGGTGTTCGGAGGTCAGGTGCTCGGCCAGGCACTGTCGGCAGCGCAATTCACGGTCGAAGGCCGCATCGCGAATTCGCTGCACGCCTACTTCCTGCGCCGCGGTGACAGCGACTCGCCCATCGTCTACGAGGTCGACCGGGCGCGCGACGGCGGCAGCTTTTCCAACCGCCGGGTCGTCGCAATCCAGCACGGCCGCCCCATCCTGAATCTCGCTGCATTATTCCAGCAGCCGGAGTCCGGGCTCGAGCACCAGGCTGTCATGCCCGACGTACCGCAACCGGAGGAGCTTCGGGCTCTGCACGAATTCGCGGCGGAGCTGCCCGAGGGAGTGCCGTTGAAACTCAGGCGCTTCCTTACGGAGAAGCGTCCGTTCGAATTCCGGCCCGTGCGCCCGGTCAATTTCGTCGAGCGACTGCGCCTGCCGCCGGTTTCGCACGTGTGGATCCGTGCAGTCGACACGCTGCCCTCCGACCTGCCGTTGCAGCAAAACCTCCTGGCCTACGTCTCCGACTACGAGCTCCTGGGTGCCAGTACGTTGCCGCACGGGTTGTCCTTTGTTGCGGACAACGTGATCATGGCGAGCCTCGATCACGCGCTCTGGTTTCACCGCGATTTCCGTATCGACGATTGGCTCCTGTACTCGATCGACAGTCCGAACGCGGCCGGCGCGCGGGGTTATGCGCGCGGCCAGTTCTTCACTCGTGCGGGCAAGCTGGTCGCCAGCACCTGCCAGGAAGGCCTGGTTCGGGTCGTCGACCCCGAACGCGCACGCCCGCGCTCGCACCCGAAAAGCCAGCGCTGAGGTTTCGAGTGCCCGCGAGTTGCCCACGAAGGCAGCCGGGCTCCAGGCCTGTTCTCCCGAATGGCTCGCTGCGCTGCGCTTTATTTCGGTCGAACAGACCCCCTCGCCCGGCTGCCGGAGACTCCGGGCGGGCGTAGCGGGTGTTGCTGCAGGGAAATCAAGCGCAGGCGAGCACAGCGAAGCCGAGCCATTCCCGGAAGCAATGCCCGGTAGGCCCGCCTATGTTTGCTCCAACGGGCGCACCTATATCGCGTTCAGGGAAGTCCGATAGCGCGCGGCGTTGGCGACGTAGATCGCAGCGGAGCGCGCAAGCATCGCGATCTCGTCGGCGTCGAGTTCGCGTACGAAGCGGGCCGGTGAGCCGAAGATCAGGCTGCCGTCAGGGAAACTCCGGCCTTCCGTGACGAGCGAGTGCGCGCCGACGATACAGTGCGAGCCGACCCGGGCGCCGTTCAGCACGATGCTGCCGATGCCGATCAGCGATCCGTCGCCGATGGCGCAGCCGTGCAGCATGACCTTGTGGCCGATCGTGACGTCCTTGCCGACGACGAGTTCGATGCCGGGGTCGGTGTGCAGCACGCTGCCGTCCTGGACATTGCTGCGCGCGCCGATGTCGATCCGCTCGTTGTCGCCGCGCAGGACGCAGTTGAACCAGATGCTTGCGCCGGGACCGAGGCGCACGCTGCCGATCAGGGTGGCGTTTGGCGCGATGAAGTGTCCGTCGCCCTCGAGGACCGGCGCCCGGTCGCCGAGTGCGTACATCATCTTGCTTTGCCTTGCGCCGCCACGGCCGCTGCGGCCCTGGAGATTTCGTCGGCGTCGCCCAGGAATGCGCGCGAGGTCGGCGACAGATCGTCGTCGAGTTCGTAGGCCAGCGGTACGCCGGTAGGAATATTGAAGCCGACGATGTCCTCGTCGGAGATATCGTCGAGCATCTTGACCAGGGCACGCAGGCTGTTGCCATGCGCGGCGATCAATACGTTCTTGCCGGCCTCGAGTTCCGGCGCGATGACGTCGTACCAGCAGGGCCGAACCCGCTCCAGCGTCGTCTTGAGGGACTCGGTGGCCGGCAGCTGCCCGACTCCGGCGTAGCGGGGATCGTGCAGCGGATGTCGCGCGTCGGACTCCTCGAGCGGCGGCGGCGGTATGTCGTAGCTGCGGCGCCAGATCAGCACCTGGTCGTCGCCGTATTTTTCCGCAGTTTCGGCCTTGTTCAGGCCCTGCAGCGCGCCGTAGTGGCGCTCGTTGAGCCGCCAGTCGCGCACGACCGGAATCCACATGCGATCCATTTCATCCAGTATGAGCCACAGGCTGCGGATCGCGCGCTTCAGCACGGACGTGAAGGCGACGTCGAACACGTATCCGCGCTCGAGCAGCAGGCGGCCGGCATCACGCGCTTCGCTGATCCCCTTCTCCGTCAGGTCGACGTCGGTCCAGCCTGTGAACAGGTTCTTGAGGTTCCAGTCGCTTTCGCCGTGCCGGCACAGTACGAGCTTGCCCGCCATGGTCGCTCCGCTCCAGTTGGATCAGGACGATGTCAGGCCGCGCAGTTCCTGCGCGGCGACCGTCAGGGTAGCAAAATCGATGTCGCCGCGAAGTTTCATTTCCTCGACCATGCGTTTGAAACGGCCGACGTCATCGGCATGCAAGTCCAGCCACTCGTTGGCGCGGACGGCGATGTCGCGCTTGCTGCGACCGGCGAGGAGCTTGGACGCGAGTTCGCGCCGGATCCGGTAGAACTCTTCGCGCAGGTTGCTGCGCGCAATCGCCTGCCAGCGACCCGCGACGTGCAGGTCCTCCACGCTGGTATGCAGCCAGTAGAGCCCAAGGCGTTCGTTGAAGGTCGAATAGACCTTTGCGGACGCGAGGACATCCTGCTTGTAGATGGCCGCAAGATCCGCGATGTCGAGCGCCGCGCGCGTCAGCAGCAGCGAAGACATCCGGTGCGCCAGTTTCTCTGGCACGCCCATCGCGAGGTAGTGCTCGGCGGCGTTCTGGTGCCGTTCGCGCGCGGCCGTGGACATGATCGCGCCGGTACGCGTGTAAATGGTCGTCATGCGTTCCTGCAGGCGTTCCACCGCCGGAGCGATCTCGAGCTCGTTTCCGAAGCGTTCGATCAGCCAGTAGCACACGTGCCTTAGTGTCCGGCTGACCTCGAACATCATGGACATCTGCGTGGATGCCGGAATCCTGAAATCCAGCGCCTCGATCGTCTCCAGCAGATTCGCCGCCCTGACGATCTGGCGCGCGACCGTGTAGGCGCGCGCGATCGTCACGACGTCCGCATTCGTATCGACCTGAACGCGTTTGACGAAGGACGGCCCCATGCGGTTGACGATGTTGTTCGCGATCAGCGTGGCCAGGATCTGCCGGCTCAGCCGGTGCGTCGGCAGCAGGTCGGCATAGCGGCGGCGGAGCACGACCGGAAAATAGCGCGGCGGGTCCGCTTCCAGGAAATCCTCGAAGGACGCATCGGACGCGATGAGGCCGTTGTAGAGGTCGATCTTGGCATAGCTCAGGATCACGGCGAGTTCGGGACGCGTGAAGCCTTGTTTCCGCGTCCGCCGCTCCTCGACCTCCGCATCCTCAGGCAGGAACTCGATCGAACGGTTGAGCAGGCCTGTACGTTCGAGGTTTGAAATCAGTCGCGCGGTTTCGTCGATGCGTTCCACGGAACGGACTTCGCTCATGCTGATTGCCTGCGTCTGCAGGTAGTTGTTGCGCAACACGAGTTCCGCCACTTCGTCCGTCATCGACGCGAGCAGCAGGTTGCGTTTCGTCCGTGTGAGTCCCTTGTACTTCCCGGCATCCGACAGCAGGATCTTGATGTTCACTTCCCGGTCGGAGCTGTCGACGCCGCCGGAGTTGTCGATGAAATCGGTGTTGATGCGGCCGCCGTTGAGGCTGTATTCGATGCGCGCGAGCTGTGTGAGTCCCAGGTTGCCGCCCTCGGCAACGACCTTGCAACGCAGTGAGCTCGCATTGACGCGCAGGTTGTCGTTGCTGCGGTCGCCGACATCCGAGTGGCTCTCCGTGCTGGCCTTCACATACGTTCCGATGCCGCCGTTCCAGAGCAGGTCCACCGGCATGCGCAGAATGCTCCGGATCAGTTCGTCCGGCTGCATCGACGACAGATCGGTGCCGAGCATGGTCCGGGCTTCGTTGCTGATTTTTATCGTCTTTGCCTGGCGCGAGTAGACACCGCCGCCTTTCGAAATCAACGATTCGCTGTAGTCGTCCCATCCGGAGCGGGGCTTCCGGAACAATCGTTTCCGTTCCTGGTAGCTCGTCGCCATGTCCGGGTCGGGATCCAGGAATATGTGCACGTGATTGAAGGCGGCCAGCAGGCGGATCTTCCGTGACAGCAGCATCCCGTTGCCGAAGACATCGCCGCTCATGTCGCCGATGCCGATGACCGTGATCGGATCCTTTTGCGTATTGAGGCCCTGTTCCCGGAAATGTCGCTTGACGGCTTCCCAGGCACCGCGGGCGGTGATCGCCATCTTCTTGTGGTCGTAGCCGACGGAGCCGCCCGACGCAAACGCGTCGTCCAGCCAGAATCGGTACTCCGCCGCGATCCCGTTCGCGATGTCGGAAAAAGTCGCCGTGCCCTTGTCGGCCGCGACCACGAGGTAAGGATCATCCCCGTCACGGCGCACGATGCCCGGCGGCGTGACGACGGCACCGTTGACCACGTTGTCCGTCACGTCGAGCAGGCCGCGGATGAAGGTCTTGTAGCATTCGATGCCGCCCGCCTGGCGTGCTTCGCGGTCGACCGCGGGCAGACGCTTGCAGAAAAATCCGCCTTTCGCGCCGGTCGGTACGATGACCGTGTTCTTGACGACCTGCGCCTTCATGAGGCCGAGCACCTCGGTGCGAAAGTCCTCGCGCCGATCCGACCAGCGCAGGCCGCCGCGGGCAATGTCGCCGGCGCGCAGGTGCACGCCTTCGACTTCGGGGGAATAGAGGAAGATCTCGAAGGCGGGGCGGGGCAGCGGCGCCTCGCGAATCTGCCTGGGACTGAGCTTCACGGATATGTAACGCTTCAGATCGCCTTCCGGCGTCCGCAGGAAGTAGTTCGTTCGCAAGGTCGCCGCTATGGTACCGGCGTAGGCATTCAGGATCCGGTCCTCGTCGACGTTTCGCCCGCGCGCGACGGCGCGCTTCACGGCAGGGAGCAGTGCGTTGAGTCGCCGCTTGCGTACTGCGGGTTCGAAACTCGGGTCGAATTGCAGTTCGAACTGCTGAACGAGCAGGCGCACGAGCCCGGCGTGCGCGACGAGGACGTCCTCCATGTACTTCTGGCTGAAAGGCATCGCCAGCTGCTGCAGGTATTTCGTGTAGGTGCGCAGCAAAGCCACCTGCCGCCAGTCGAGCCCTGCGGCGAGCACCAGCCGATTCAGGCCGTCGTTTTCGAGGTCGCCGCCCAGGACACGCATGAAGCATTCCTCGAAGCGCGGCCCGGCGTCCGCGACGTCGGTGTCCTCGCCGGATTCACGCCGCAGGTGGAAGTCCTGGATCCAGAAAGCGTCGTGGTCCCGGATCATCAGCTCGTACGGGCGCTCCGTGTAGACCTTCACGCCCAGGTTCTCGAGCACGGGCAGGGCGTCGGACAGACCGAGCGGCCGTTCCTCGCCGTAGATGATGAAATGCATGTCGCCGGGCTCGAGGCCGGCGGGCCGGTACAGGTTGACCGATTGCAGCTCGCCTTTCGCTCGCATGCTGTCGATGCGTTCGATGTCGCTGCAGGCTTCGGCGGGCAGCGTGGCTTCCTGGAAGCCCGCCGGGAACACCTGCCCATAGGCCAGGAACAGCCGCTGGCCCTCGTCCTGCCCGAACTTGCGCAACAGCTCCTCGCGCAGCCGGTCGGTCCAGGTAACGACGACTTCCGCGATCCTGGCCTCGATCTCGCGGAGGTTGATGCTCGGGTGTTCGTCGGGCGGAGTGCGCACAATGATGTGCACACGCGCGAGCGGCGAGTCGAATATCTCGACGCTCGAGTCCAGAGACGTACCGTCCAGCGCTTCCTTGAGGATGCTTTCTATCTTCTGCCGAACTGCGGTGGTGTATTTCTCGCGTGGCACGTAGACCAGGCAGGAATAAAACCGCCGAAAGGTGTCTCGCCGGACGAACAGACGCACGCGCTGGCGTTCCTGCAGGTTCAGGATGCCGAAGGTCGTGCGCAACAGGTCGGCGACGCTGCTCTGGAACAGCTCGTCGCGGGGAAAGGTATTGAGGATATGCAACAGTGCCTTGCCGCGGTGCCCTTTCGGATCGAAATGGCTGCGATCGAGCACGCGACGCACCTTGTGTCGCAGCAGCGGAATGTGCCGCGGGCTCTCGCTGTAGGCGGCCGAGGTGAACAGGCCGATGAAACGGTGTTCGCCGATATTCCTGCCGTTGCGGTCGAATATCTTGACGCCAACGTAATCCAGGTATGCCTGACGATGCACTGTCGATCGCGAGTTCGCTTTCGTGATGATCAAGAGGTCGCGGGACTGCGTCAGTCGACGCATCTCGGGCGTCAGTTCGATGACGTGACTGCCGCGATCGTCGCGCGACAGTAATCCGAGGCCGCTGCCGGCGACGGCATGCAGGAACAGGTGTTTGCCGTCCTTCCGCAGCGCGTACTCCCGGTAACCGAGAAACGTGAACCGGTCGTCGATCATCCAGTCGAGCAGCGCCTGCGATTCCTGCCGTGTCGCGTCATCGACCTTGGCCGGCGCGACCGCGAGACTGTCCCTCGCCGCGACCATCTTGTCGCGCATGGCGGCCCAGTCGCGCACCGCGATACGTACGTCGGCCAGCACTTTGAGAATCTCGTTCTCGAGCACGCGCAGGCGCTGCGGATCGTTTTCCCGATCGACGACGAAACGAATGAAGGATTCGAACCGGCCTTTGCGGGAATCGGGTTCCTCGACGGACTGCAAACGGCCACGGGCGTTGCGGACGACCCTGATGACCGGGTGCACCGTAATGTGAATCGCGAGCTCCTGGCGCGCGATGGCTGCCGCCACCGAGTCGACCAGGAAGGGCATGTCGTCGTTCACCATTTCGATGATCGTGAACTTCGATGTGTAGCCGTGATCCCGCTCGGTCGGATTGAAAATTCGCAGGCAGGGGCGGCCTTCCTTGCGCGTCGCGGCCATTTCGAGATGGTCGATCGCGATCTGCGCCATCACCTGCTCGGAGCGGCCAACCAGGTCTTCTACCGGGACATCGCGGAAATATTGCCGGAGGTAGCATTCGATCTGCTCGCGGCCGTCGAGGACCTTGCTCGACACCGGGCTTGTGACGATCTCGTTGGCGATGCGCTGCTTCGCATCGCTGTCGCGGCGTAGATCCTGCTTCGTCACTCGGTGGGGCTCCGGCCGGTAGCGGCGGGCGCATTATACATTAATATCAAATGAAACTATCAACGCAGGCGTGACTAAAGTTTGCCGGCCTTGTCGAGCAGATGATCCATTACCGTATTGAAGCGCCGGACTTCTTCGTCGTCGAGACCTTCGAGCAGGTCGCGTTCGAAAGCGAGCGCGAGTTCCGCGACCCCGTCGTGCACTTCGCGGCCTTTTTCGGACAGGTTGAGGATGGAGCGTCGGCGATCGGCGTCCGCGAACTGCCGGTCGATGCGCCCGGCCTTGATCAGTTTGCTGACCGCACGGCTGACCGCCACCTTGTCGAGGAACGTCTGTTCGGCGACCTCGACGGCGGACAAGCCGGGATGGCGGCCCAGGATGGCGATCACCCGCCACTCCGGAATGGACAGGCCGAACTGCCGGTCGTACGCGCGCGCGACCGTCGCACTGACGGTGCTCGAGAGCCGCGCCAGCCGATAGGGCATGAAGTTTTCGAGGATGAGGTCGTCGCTCATGATGTCATCGCCGGTCACCGGCATCCGCCGGAATGCAGGACAAACAGTAGCGACAGTTACCGTTGCATTCAACTGTCATGCAAGGTGTGGCCGGGCGAGGTATTCGGCGGACTGCATTTCGGTCAGCCGGCTCAAGGTGCGTTCGAACTCCGGGGCCAGGCGCTCGCCGCGATACAGCTGGCCGATGGCGACGGTAGCGGACAGGATCAGCTTCACGCCGCGATCGTAGAATTCGTCGACCAGCGCGATGAAGCGGCGCGCCGGGTCCTCGAGGCCTGCATCGAATTGCGGCACCCCCGACACGATCACGGTCGGGTACCAGCGCGCCAGTTCGATGTAATCGGCCTGGCTGCGCGGGCCGTCGCAAATCGCCGCGAATTCGAACCAGACGATGCCCTTCGCGGACTTCCGGGTCGGAATCGCGCGGCCGTTGATATCCAGTGCCTCGCCACTGCGGATCCGGCTCGACGCTGCGTCCGAGAACAAGCGATCCAGCCGGCGGTCGGCGGCCGCGTCGTCGGGCGCGATGTAGGTACCGGACTGTTCGAGCAGCCGCAGGCGGTAGTCCGTGCCGCCATCGAGCCGGACGACGTCCGTGTGCGCCTTGAGCAGTTCGATCGCCGGCAGGAAACGGCTGCGCTGCAGCCCGTTGCGGTACAGGTCGTCGGGCCGCGTGTTGGACGTCGCGACCAGCGTAGCGCCGCGCGAGAACAGGCCTTCGAGGAAGCGGCCGAGGAGCATGGCATCACCGATGTCACTCACGAAGAATTCATCGAAGCAAAGGACGCCAGCTTCACGGGCGATGTCGGCGGCAACACGGTCCAGCGGGTCGGCGACGCCGTCGAGCTCGGCGAGGCGTGTATGGACGTCGGCCATGATGCGGTGAAAATGATTGCGGCGCTTCGCCGGCAGATTCAGCGTTTCGAAGAAGAGGTCCATCAGGAAGGTCTTGCCGCGGCCGACCTCGCCCCACATGTAGAGTCCGCGGACGGACGGCGGGCTGCGGCCGGTCAGCCGCGCGAGCCAGCCACGCCGGCGGGCAGCATGGCTTTCGAGTGCCTGCGCCAGCGCGGCGAGCCGATCGACCATCGCGGCCTGCGCGCCGTCTTGGACGTGACCTTCGCGACGCAGGCTCTGTTCCCAGGCCTCTCTGATGTCCATGCGGTTCCAGGTCCGGTTGCGCCGGTGTGATGGCGTGGCAAGATTAGCGCACCCGGCGCGTCAGCGCCGCAGCACAGGAACGACAGGCGACCGATGAACGAGCGCAGTACTCCCGGCGAACGAGAATCGATGGAATTCGACGTGGTGATCGTCGGAGGTGGCCCCGCCGGCCTGGCGGCAGCCTGTCGGCTGCTCCAGCTCGACAATTCCCTGTCGGTCGTGGTCCTGGAAAAGGGTTCCGAGATCGGCGCGCACATCCTCTCGGGCAACCTCTTCGATCCGCGGGCGCTCACGGAACTGTTCCCCGACTGGGCGGCGCGCGGCGCACCGCTGTCGACCGCCGTGCATCACGACGACGTGTACTATCTGCGGACGGCGAACTCGGCGATACGCGTACCTGCGCCGCTGGTACCGACGCCGATGCGCAACGACGGCAACTACATCATCGGCCTGGGCAGGCTTTGCCAGTGGCTCGCGGAACAGGCCGAAGCGCTCGGTGCGAATGTGTTTCCCGGATTCGCGGCGGTTGACGTTCTGTACGACGGCGCTGGCCGCGTCACGGGTGTCGCGACCAGCGACATGGGGCTCGACAAGCAAGGCCGCCGCAAGTCGTCCTTTCAGCCGGGCTACGAGTTGCGCGGGAAGTACACGATCTTCGCGGAGGGCTGCCGCGGCAACCTCGGCGAGCAGCTCATGCGCCGCTTCGACCTCCGGGCCGGCGTGGACCCGCAGCACTACGGGATCGGCCTCAAGGAGATCTGGGAGATCGATCCCGCGCGCCATGCAGCCGGCACGGCCGTGCACACGCTCGGCTGGCCGCTCGACGACCACACGGAAGGCGGCGGATTCCTCTATCACGCGGCCGACAACCAGGTGTTCCTGGGACTGATCATCGCGCTCAACTATCGCAACCCCCACCTGCAGCCCTTCCAGGAATTCCAGCGCTGGAAAAAGCATCCGCACATCCGCGCGACGCTTGCAGGCGGCAAGCGCATCGGCTACGGCGCGCGCGCCGTCAACAAAGGCGGGCTGCAGTCCTTGCCGAAGCTGGTCTTTCCCGGCGGAATGCTCGTCGGTTGCGACGCCGGATTCCTGAACAGCGTGCGCATCAAGGGTGCGCACACTGCGATCAAGACCGGCGCGCTGGCGGCGGAAACCGTGCATGCTGCGCTCGCCGGCGGAGATCCCGGACAGCAGGAACTCACCGGATTCGAAACGCGGGTTCGGGACTCGTGGGTGCATGACGAACTCCATCGCGGCCGGAACTTCACGCCGGCGCTGGCGAAACTCGGCACGCTCATGGGTGCCGCGTTCACGTACGTCGACCAGAACCTGTGCCGGGGCAAACTGCCGTTCACCTGGCACAACCGCGTGCCGGATCACGAGTCCATCGACGAGGCCGCGACGGCCGCACCCATCGACTACGCGGCACCCGACGGCGTGCTCACTTTCGACCGGCTGTCATCCGTGTTTCTCTCCAGCACCAACCACGAAGAGGACCAGCCGTCGCACCTGCTGCTCAAGGATCCCGCGCTGCCCATCGCCTACACGCTGCCGAAATACGACGAACCGGCGCAGCGATATTGCCCGGCCGGGGTCTATGAAGTGGTCGAAGAAGGCGGCGAGACCGTCTTTCGCATCAATGCGCAGAACTGCGTGCACTGCAAGACCTGCGAGATCAAGGACCCGCCGCAGAACATCGTCTGGACCGTCCCCGAGGGCGGCGGCGGCCCCAATTACTCGGGCATGTAGTCCTAGCGCGGCTGCATGCGGATCGCGCCGTCGACGCGGATCGTCTCGCCGTTCAGATAGGCATTCTCGTAGATGAACGCGACGGTCGCCGCGTACTCCGCGGGCTGGCCGAGTCGCGGCGGGTAGGGCACCTGTTTCGCGAGAGACGCCTGTACCTCTTCCGGCATGCCGGCCATCATCGGCGTCATGAAGATTCCGGGCGCGATCGTGTTGACCCGGATCCCGAACTGCGCGAACTCGCGCGCGAGCGGCAGCATCATGCTGACGACGCCGCCTTTCGACGCGGCGTACGCCGCCTGGCCGATCTGGCCTTCGTACGCGGCGATCGATGCGGTGCCGATGATCACGCCCCGGTCGCCGTTCGCATCCGGCTCGTTGTGCTGCATGAGCGCCGCGGTCTCCTTCGAGACGATGAAGGTCCCGACGAGATTGACCTGGATGACGCGATTGAATTTTTCGGCAGGCCAGGGCCCGTCACGGCCCACCGCCCGGCCGGCGGTCGCGATTCCAGCGCAGTTCACGACCAGCGTCAGGCCGTCCATGGCATCGCGCGCCTGCGCCACGGCGCGGCGCGCAACGGCTTCATCCGCGACGTCGCAGCGCACGTAGGCGGCACGCGGGCCGAGTGCGCCGGCGCTTTCAGCGCCCTGGGCGTCGTTGACGTCGAGCAATGCGACCTGGCCGCCCGCATCGATGATCCGGCGAGCGCTTGCGAAACCCAGGCCTGATGCGCCGCCGGTGATTAGCGCCTTCGCCGCTGCCAGTTCCATCCTGTGCCCCTTTCAGATGATTTCGATGCCGATGGCGACCGCCTCGCCGCCGCCGATACACAAAGACGCAATTCCGCGCGCGAGCCCGCGTGCGCGCAGCGCATGAATGAGCGTGGTGGTGATGCGTGCACCCGTCGCCCCGATCGGGTGGCCGAGGGCGCAAGCCCCGCCGTTCACATTGACCTTCGAGTGTTCGATGCCGAGATCGTGCATGGCCGCCATCGTCACGACGGCGAAAGCCTCGTTAATTTCGTACAGATCGACATTCGCCGGGCTCCAGCCGAGGCTTTCGTGCAGGCGTGCGATCGCGGACACCGGCGCCGTCGTGAACCACGCAGGCTGCTGCGCCGCGCTCGAGTGGCCGGCGATGCGAGCGAGGGGCGCGATCCCGCGCCGACCGGCTTCCCGCGCCGACATCAGCACCGTTGCGGCCGCGCCGTCCGAGATCGAGGACGAGCTCGCCGCAGTTACGGTGCCATCGTCGGCGAACGCGGGTTTCAAACGAGGAATGCGTTCGATGCTGACCGTGCCCGGTGTTTCATCCGACGCGACCAGGATCTCGCCCTTGCGCGTCGAGATCGTCACCGGCGCGACTTCCGCGTCGAACGCGCCGTTCGCGAGCGCGGCCTGGGCGCGCGCGACGGATTCGATGGCGAACTCGTCCTGCGCCTTGCGCCCGAAGCCGTACTTCCGGGCCGTCTGCTCGGCGAAGTGTCCCATCATCTTGCCTTCGTAGGGATCCTGGAGCCCGTCGAAGAACATGTGGTCGAGGATTTCCTGGTGGCCCATCCGGTAGCCCGCGCGCGCGCGCGGCAGCAGGTAGGGCGCGTTCGTCATCGACTCGAGGCCGCCGGCCACCACGATGCCGGCGCTGCCGGCCCGGATGAGGTCGTGGCCGAGCATGATGGCCATGAGGCCCGAACCGCACATCTTGTTGACGGTGGTGCAGGGCACGCCGACCGGCAGTCCGGCCGCGAGCACGGCCTGGCGTGCCGGTGCCTGGCCGAGGCCCGCCGACAACACGCAGCCCATCAGTGCCTGGTCGACCGCCTCGCCGGGGACGCCGGCGCCCACGACGGCTGCCGCGATGGCCGTTCCGCCAAGTGCCGTCGCGCTGGCGCCGGCCAGGGCGCCCTGGAACGCGCCGATCGGCGTGCGGCGGGCTGCGACGATGACGATGTCGTCTGGCTGCATGGGATTACCTCCGGGGCCATTGTCGCGACTGCGGCAAAGGGGCGCTACTTTCCAAGAATCGCTGCCGGTTCGCAACCGCGCCGGCCGGGACCGGCCGGCCTCAGGCGGAGACGGACGCCGCGTCCTCGAGCAGGGGTTCGGCGGTCGCCCGGGCGATCCGTTCCCGCGCGCATTCGGCCAGGGTCCGGTGGTCCCGGAATGCCGGATCGTCGGCGGCGATTGGATCCAGGATCTCGATGTGCAGGCGGCAGGGCCTCGGCAACCGCCGCCCCGCAGGCAGCATCTGCCGCGTGCCGGTGATCGCAACCGGCACGACCGGCAGGTTGCCGCGGGCCGCCGCGACGAAAGCACCGGGCCGGAACCGGCCAATGCCCGGCGGGGCGCGGAAAGTGCCCTCGGGAAAGAATGCGAGTGATTCGCCACCCTGTGCCGCCATGACGATGCGCCGGGCGTCCCGGGCGCTGCCGGCCGCGGCGTAGCGTTCGACGAACCGGGAACCGCCGCGGCGGAGCAGGAAATGCACGATCGGCATGTCGCGCATTTCGCCTTTGATCACGAAGGAGTAGCGTGCCGGCAGGAAACCCTTGAGCAGTGGCCCGTCCACATAGCTCGCATGGTTCGCGACGACCACCGAATGTCCCTCAGGCAGCCGTTCCAGCCCGGTCACGCTGACCGGCACGCCCGAGCAGCGGAACACCGCGCGGCTCGCCAGCGTGATCGCCTGCTGGCGTGCGCCGGTTCCGGGCACGACTGTGACGACGATCAGCGCAATAAGCGCGCAGATGAGGAACACTAGCCACGCGCAGATACCCCAGACGCCCTGGATGAAGCGTGTGACGTGATTCACGTTATGTAAATGCCTTGACGAATCTGTGATCCCGGTCACGCCGACTGATGCGTGTGGTCATGATACTCAAAATCCTGAAAAATCTGCGGGTTCGACCTTACGGTCGCTCGCGCCGACACGACGGACCGTGCGGAGACGCAAACGGAAACCATGGCCAGTAGCAACGGAAATAACCAGGGCTCAGTCGAGGTCGGCCGATCGGAAGAACTCGTCGACCGGTTCCTCGACGCCATCTGGATGGAGCGTGGCCTGTCGCAGAACACGCTGGGCGCATACCGGGCCGACCTGATGACGCTCGGCAGGGGTCTGTCGGAGTGCAACAAGTCCATCGACACTGCCAACAAAGCCGACCTGCTCGCGTTCCTGGCGAAGCGCGTCGAGAACGGCGCCAAACCGCGCTCGACGGCACGCCAGCTGTCGAGTTTCCGAAGATTCTTCCGGTACATCATGCGCGAGGGCCTGCGCGACACGGATCCGACGGCCGACATCGAAATGCCGCGGATCGGCCGGTCGCTGCCGAAGTCGCTGACCGAGGACGAGGTCGACGCGCTCCTGCACGCACCGAATACGGACGAGCCGCTCGGCCACCGTGACCGCGCGATGCTCGAACTCCTGTATGCAACCGGACTGCGCGTGTCCGAACTGATCAATCTCAGGCAATCGCAGGTCAACTTCAACCAGGGCGTGTTGCGCATCGTCGGCAAGGGCGATCGCGAACGCCTGATTCCGCTCGGCGAGGAGGCGCTGCGCTGGCTCCGGGATTTCATCGACGGGCCGCGCATGGAGATCCTGCTCGAGCGCCAGACCGATTGCCTGTTCCCCACGCGGCGCGGCGATCGCATGACGCGGCAGGCTTTCTGGCACATCATCAAGCGTTACGCGGAAAAAGCCGGTATCGAGAAAAAGCTTTCGCCGCACAGCCTGCGGCATGCGTTTGCGACCCACCTGCTGAACCACGGTGCCGATCTCCGGGTCGTGCAATTGCTGCTCGGACACAGCGACCTGTCCACGACGCAGATCTACACGCACGTGGCCCGCGAACGGCTCAAGGACCTGCACGCCGAACACCACCCCCGCGGCTGAAGGAGGCGGGCCTTGCAACAATATCGGTCCTGTCCGGGTCTGAGCGTAAGTAACTTTGCTAAACTCTCGGCCCCGGAGCCCCTTCAGTGACCGCCTTGACCCATTCCTTCCCGCTGCGCGTGGCCGCCTTGGCGGTCCTGCTGACCGCACTACCGCTCCTCCTTGGCGCCAGCGATGCCGAACTCCAGGCGGTACGCGAACGCGTCGCGAAGGAATTCGACATCGTCGGGCCGGAACACGTAAAGCCGAGCCCCGTCGATGGCTGGTACACGATCCAGAAAGGCACGATCGTCGCCTACGTCTCGGGCGACGGGCGCTACCTGTTGCAGGGCGACCTCATTGATCTCGAAGCGCAGGTCAACCTGACGGAAGTCGCGCGTGACGATGCGCGCCGCGCGTTGCTCGCGGGTCTCGGCGACGATCGCGTGATCAGCTTCGCGCCCGAGAAGGTCAGGCACAGCATCACCGTTTTCACGGACGTCGGTTGCACCTACTGCCGGCGGATGCACAGCGAGATCGACCAGTACCTGGCCGCCGGCATCGAAGTTCGTTACGTGCTGTACCCGCGTAACGGTCCGGAGTCCGCTGACTGGCAGGAATCCGAAAAGGTGTGGTGCGCGCCGGACCGGAACTCCGCCCTCACCGCGGCCAAACGCGACCAGCCGTTCCAGACCGCGAGTTGCGATGCCTCGATCATCCAGGCCAACTATCAGCTTGGGCATGAGATCGGGTTGTCGGGAACCCCGGCAATCGTCCTCGAGAACGGCACCATGATAGGCGGTTACGTACCGGCCGACATGCTGGCTACCCAGCTCGACAAGTAAACCGGTTGTCCGACGGTCGGGGCATCAGGGTACTGTCCCCGGATATTCAGAGGCGGGCGCGGCGCAGTTCGTGGATGTGCACGCCGTGGTTCGCGCCGCAGTCCTCGACGTACTTCTTAAGGGCATAGCGACCGCTCTGGAAAGCGAGATCGTCCCAGGGAATCTCGTCCGGCGCGAACAGTCGCGCATCCATGCTTTCTTCGCCAATGCCGTAACTGCCTTGCAGCCGGCCGGTGAAGAATATGTGCACCTGGCCCGCATCGATGACGTCGATGGACGCGAACATGTGCCCGATCTCGACTTCGGCCAGCGCCTCCTCCCGCGCTTCTCGCGCAGCGCCTTCGGCCAGTGATTCGCCGAGTTCCATGAAACCCGCCGGCACGGTCCAGTAGCCGAGCCGCGGTTCGATGGACCGCTTGCACAACAGGATCCGTCCGTCCTGCTCCGCCACGCAGCCGACGACGATGAGGGGATTGTGGTAATGGACCGTGTCGCAACGCGGGCACACCCAGCGTTCGCGCGCATCATGTTCTGGCACGCGGCGCACGACTTCCGTGCCGCAGACGGGGCAGTATTTCATTGCTGGCAGCATGTGTTCCTTCGGAGTACTGGTACCGGGAGCCCGATTCGCGAATTATATGCAGGTCCCGTTGGACCCATTCCCCCTCGTCGCGTGACCGTTCGCCCCAGCCGGGGGCAACGGGTCGAGAACGTCTACGTCGACATCGTACATGCTGGGCGGGTCCCTGCGAAACGCGGTGAACTGCGCGAGGATGCCGCTGCACATCGCCCGCCGCTCTTGACCCTCGACGGCCGCCGCCAAGTCGAACGAGACGCCCGCCTCAAGCCCGCCGCGACGGCAATCCTTCGCTCGCACGGTCACGCGAGCGCCGTCAATGCGACACGACCACTCGCTCAGATACCCGGGCGCGGGCCGTGCGACCTGCGATGCATAAACCACTTGGCCGAGATTTTGGGCCGCGGCGAGAAGATCAGCGTCCGCGTAGAGGTCGAAGGCGCTCATCGGCGCTTCTGCCAGCGCGTCCGCGCGCCCTTCTCGCCGCGACTGCGGAAGGTGTGCGTCAGCCAGCGGCCATCGCTGCCGACGCCGACCGCCACGTTCTTGCCGTCAATGCGCGCCGTCCAGCCAATCCCATCGAGCGACAAGCCCCAGCGTTCGCAGTAGGCCTCAAGTTCGGCAACCAGCGCCCGCGATGCGTTTGCAAGGCTGCGGTCGGCCGCCAACGTTTCGAGCGATGCAGGCGCGATGATGCTGTCGGGGTCCATCATCGGCTCATCCGACCAGACGCCACCGCGACACTTCACCCGGCGCAGCGCGGACCGCAATGCAGACGTAAGTGTCGCGGCCCTCACGTCGGCGATCCCCGACCTGCGGATCATAATCACAGCCTTTCGTAACTCTGCCGGACGATCTCGTCAGTGGCAGTGGCATCGACTTCGGGACGGAAACGCCGGATGCGACGAGCGCACCTTCGAGGAAGCCCAATACGACGCCCGACGGCCGCAGCGAGCACAGTCAAGTCCGAATCCTTGACGCGCTGCTTGCGCGGGCGGAGCGCGTCATCAACTCACCCCCGAGTAGTCGACATCAGTCAAGACAATGACTTTGCCCGCACCTTGAACTTCCCAAGCGACCGCCGCGCTACTCATGAATGCAAGCAGGTTGTTTTGCCAAAGGCTGACCGCTGTGGTTTCAGTGACGGCACCGGCCGGTGCGGTGTCGCTGATCGGCGCGTCGTCCATTTCGAGCGTCGTCTGATCGCTTTGCCGCAAGTCGTAACCGCCGCTCGCGAAGGCAATCGCGCTTTGATCGAGCAACGTGATCGTCCCAGCGCCGTTGGAATCGAGCGGCACGGCACGGCTCGTGTAAACCGGCGTGCCAAACAACTGGCCGCCGGTCAAGGCCAGATCGACCGTGCCCAACGGATTTTGTAACAAGCAAATTTGCAGCGCCGTTTTTGGATGCATGAGCAGCGCCGCGCTTGCATAGTCGCCCGTGTAGGCATTGAACAGGGCGGCAAGGTCCGTACGCAGGTCCTCCGCGTCGGCACCCACAGACGCGATCAAAGTTGCGCCATTCGTAACTGACGCTGGCATGTGGTCAGGTATGCCGCTGTTGTCCACATCGACGAATGCGAGATCGAGTCCCAGCGAAACAGCGCGAACCAAGTCTTGCAGCAAGCCCGCCTCGCCAACTTCACCGACCGCTTCGAGGCTCTCCTTCGTGCAGGCAACGAGCGCTTGGCACTTCAACAGGCGCAGCGTCGAGCCGACCACACTCTGGTAGCTCATCGGCGTCGCCTTGCCTTCGCCGGTCCAATACGCAGTTGCACTGGACACCATGTTCAGCAGGCGCACGTTCGCCGGGACCTGTCGCAGGTTCAACCTGCCGACGATGCTCTGCTCCATGACCAGCGAGAAAAATTCGGCAGCCGGTGGCGAAAGGTCCGGGCTATCGGTCAAGTTGAATGCTGGCACGGCCGCTTTCGCAACGATCTGGCCCGCGTGCTCGCCCCAGCGAGTCAGGCAAAATTCCTCGATGTCGCCGTGCTGGCGGCCGATTGTTTTCGCAATCAGCGTGCGCAGCAACAGGCGGCCCTTCGGCATCGCAGGAGTGAACAAACGAGCGGCCGTGCGGCCCACATCGTCTGCGTGCTTTTTCAACATCATGTAGTCGAGAGGGTCAGGCAGCATCGTTTTGGACTCCGAAAGGAAGTCTCGACAGTACCGCAGTCGAACAAAATTGCTCAGAGCGTGGCGATTTTTCGCAAGCGCTTGATCGGGGCCGGGAGTGCATCAACGTCGAGGCCAAGAGAATCAACTGCGGACTGCCACACGGCGCAGGCAATCCACGCGCCGTTTCTCTTGTCCGGTGCCAAGGTGTGTGCATCAAGCGCGGCTTGCGCCAGAACCTCGGGCAGTCGGGATCGAAGTTCCAGCAGGTCGCGCTCGCCGGGGCAGGCGTCGAGCCATTGGCGAATTGCGTCGGCATCGACCATCGTCGCCCGACCACGACCTCGGCTGCCTGTGCGCACGGAGGGTGCCCCGGCCCGCAAGTATCGCCGCAGGGTCGAGGGCGAAATGCCGAGTTGAAGTGCGGCGTCAGTGAGCGAGACGGCAGTCATATCGCACGCAGACTCCTGCGTCACCCGCCGATGACATGCTGGACACCGTGTGCGAGTTGCTTGCAGCGAAAATCACCGGACCCTCCCCCATGTCGCAACCCTCGCACGCGTGAAAAAGCATGGGCGGACGCTTTGCAACGCGGCCGGTTTTCCCCGCGACCTTCCCCCCCCGGGCGTCGATCCCCGGCCGTTATGCGCTGGCCCATCTGACCACCATAACTTGGCTAGGCAATATGTCTGCTTTATTCGGGCGCCCACAAGCACTCGATCCCCATTCCAACCGTGCGCAATTCCGATAGCCAAGTCAGCGCCGACCGCCGATGCTGCAGTAACAGGCTTAGAGCCACGCACTCAGGAGCACAGACATGAATCTAAGGCAAAACCTCATCTCAGTCGCCTGTGCGCTGGCGGTCACGAGCGCGTACGCCGAGACGCCGGACAGCGTAAAAACGCGCATCGGAGATCTGAAATTTGAGAACGGATTTCCGACGGAAGAAACCAAACAAAAAGTCTTCGACGAAATTGATTATCAACGCGCCGTACAGGCCTACATGTGGGCCTATCCGGCGGTTTCGTTCGAAAGCGTCCGGATTGGGGTCAAGCGGGACTTGGGAGTCGATTACAACGATTTGATCATTGCCGAAACCTTTTCCGGTCCGGAGGGGCTCTGGCTCACCTCGAACGACACCACGATTTACGGGTTGGCAAACGTCGATCTTGGGAAGGGGCCGATGGTCCTCGAGCTCCCGCCCGGACCTATCGTCGGAATGATCGAAGACTTCTGGCAGCGGTCGGTCATCGACGTTGGCCTGCCCGGACCCGACAAGGGCAAGGGCGGCAAATTCCTCATCCTGCCACCCGGCTACACCGGGAACGTTCCGGAGAGCGGCTACTTCGTCGTTCGAGGGACGGCGAACAACTACAACATCATGATCCGGGGCATCATCGAGAGTCTGGAGAAGACGGATGTTGGCGTCGCGAACATCAAGCGGGTGAAGGTCTATCCGTTGAGCGAGAGCGGCAATCCCAAGCCGAATAAGTTCACCAACTTCTCGGGCAAGAAAATGAATACGCTTCCGCCGATGCACGCGCCGCTCGGCGGCGAGCCGGAACACCGGATCGAGGCCGCGCTCGCCGAAATCGAACTTCTGCGCCCGGGGGTGCAGCTTGATGCCCTTCGCGCCCTTGTCGAGACAGCGGTCGGCCTCGGCGATCGGATCGGCGGTCAGGTCGAGCCGGCAGAAGGGGAACGAGCGCGCCGTCCGAGGCCGCCGCCCACTCCAGCACGCGGTCGTTGGGCACCCGGTAGGCCGGGAAGCGATCGGGGTCGTTCAGCGGGAACGTGAAAGCAGCGATCGACGCCGTACCGGCGCATCGCATCCAGGAAGCCTCCTCCGGAGATTGCGTGAACCCGTCCTCGTCCACGCCGAGGTGCGTATGCGCGTCCCAGACCCGGATGTCGTCGGGGAACGTGGAGCGGATGCGCGCGAAATGCTCGGTGAGGAGGCGATCGAACCCCGGCGTGGGCACGGCCGAACGCTACCAGCGGGCGGGTGATAGCTTGTCCGCATGACCACGGGACTGCTCATGTTCGCCGATTCCCTCCGCGACGCCGACCTGTTTCTCGCCACCGGCGTCTCGATCGTCGATCCCTTCATCTACGTCGAGACGAACGGTCAGCGCCTGATCGTGACGAGCGAGATCGAGGCCGACGCCGCCCGCCGCAACTCCCGGGCCACCGACGTCCTGCTCAGCTCCAAGTTCGGGGCGCGGGAGCTGGTCGCCGGAGGGATGGGCTGGGCCGACGCCCAGATCGAGATCCTGGGCCGGGTTGTCGACGACCTCGGCCTGAGCGAGGTGGTCGTGCCGCCGAAGTTCCCTGTCGTCGCCGCCGACCACCTGCGCGGCAAGGGCGTGGCCGTCCGCCCCGACCGGGAGCAGTTCCAGCTTCGGCGGCGGGCCAAGGATGAGCACGCGCTCGCCGGGGTCCGCGCGGCCCAGCGCGCCACGCAGGCGGCGATGGGCCGCGTCGTCGAGATCCTCGGCTCGTCGTCGGTGCGGGGCGACGGCCTCGTTTTCGAGGGCGAGGAGCTGACTGCTGAGCGCGTCCGGTCCGAGGTGATCGCGACCCTTCGCGCTCATGGCTGCGAGGGTGAGTCGCCGATCACGAGCCCCGGCCCTCAGGGGGCGTTCGTGCACGAGCTCGGCACGGGCCCGGTGCGGCCGGGCGAGTCGCTGATCGTCGACATCTTCCCGACGCATGCCGAGAGCCGATTCTGCGCCGACATGACGCGCACGTTCTGTTTCGGCGAGGCGCCCGATATGCTCAGCCATATGCACGCGACCGTCCTCGAGGCGGTGAAGCGGTCGACGGAGGCGATCCGCACGGGCGTGAACGGCCGCCAGGTGTGGGAGGCCGCATGTGACGCGATCGAGGCCGGCGGCTACCGGACAGAGCGAAGCGTCCCGATGGGGGAGACGCTCGACGAGGACTTCTTCCATGGTCTCGGCCACGGCGTGGGCCTCGAGGTGCACGAGGCCCCGAGCATGGGGCTCTCCGGCGACGACCTGATCGCGGGCGACGTCGTCACCATCGAGCCGGGCGTCTATCGGAAGGGCTTCGGCGGTGTGCGGCTCGAGGATCTGGCCGTCGTCCGCGACGATGGAGCCGAGGTGCTGACCGACTTCCCCTACGACATGGAGATCCGTGCCTAGGGGCGGCGTCCCGCGGCCGGCCTTCCACGTCGACGATCCGGCCGCCGTCGGCCGCAGGATCCGCGACCTGCGCCGGCAGCGCGGCCTCTCTCTCCGCCAGATCGCCGGCCCGGGCTGCTCGCCGGGATACCTGTCTCGAGTCGAGCGCGGGCAGCGCATCCCGTCGGTCACCGTCATGGCCGATCTGGCCGAGAAGCTGGGCGTCACCCTCGAGGACCTCGGCGGGCGGGACATCCGCACACGGATCCCCGAGACGCGTCTGCTCGATCTGGAACTGGCCGTCCGGATGGGTGACGAGACCGCCGGCGACGATGTGCGGCATGCCCTGGACGACGCCCGCCGGATCGGCGACCGGCGGGCCGAGAGCCGGCTGCTCGAGGAGCTCGCCCACCTCGCCGCCGAGGCCCGCCGTGACGCCGAGGCCGTGCGGCTGTGCGAGGAGGCGATCGAGGCGGCGCCGGTGCCGGTGTCGACCCGTGCGCGACCGGCGCTCTACGAGGTGCTCGGGCGGGCGTACGCAGGGCTGGGCCGGATGAACCGCTCCATCGAGGTGCTCCGCGCGGCGTTCGACGAGGCTCGGGCTGAGCCAGGCGACCCCGGGCTGGCCGTCCGCTTCGGCGTGCTGCTCGCCAGCGCCTACACCGACGCCGGCCGCCCCGACGACGCCTACCGGACGCTGGATCTGGTCAAGGGCGACCGGGACGTGCTGCGCGATCCGGTGTCGCGCGCCAGGCTCGAGTGGGCGATCTCGCGGACGTACGCCGAACACGGCCAGGTCGAGCTCGCGGAGCGCTACGCGCGCCGGGTCGTGTCGGCGCTGGCGTGCGGCGAGCACCTGCTCCTGCTCGGCCGGTCGCACGTGCTGCTCGGGAGCATCCTGCTCGACCGCAGCCGCCTGGCCGAGGCGGACGCCGAGCTCGGCCGCGCCACCGAGGCGCTCGAGCGCGGCGATGCTCCCGGGCCGGAGCTGGCCCTGCTCGACTACGAGCGTGGGCGCTCGGCGCTGCTCGACGGGCGGCTGGACGACGCCGACAGGCTGGCGCGCGCGGGCCTCGGGCGGACAGAAGCGACCGAGCCCGGGACGGCCGGGATGCTCTACACGCTGCTCGCGAAGATCGCGCTCGAGCGAGACGAGCTCGACGAGGCCCGGCGGCTGTGTCACGAGGCCGCTGGTGTGCTCACGGGGACGGTGGCCGTGCACTACCTCGACGACGTCTGGCAGACGCTCGCCGACATCGAGGAGCGCGCGGGTGACCTGCCCGCAGCGCTGGCCGCCCTGCGCCGCGTCACCGCCGGCAGGCGCACCACCGCTCCGACGACCTGACGGCGGCGGTCAGCCGTGGGCGGGGTGGACGACCACGCCGGAGACGCGTGGCCGTTCGTCGACGCGCCGCAGCCAGTCTTCGATCCCCGGGTAGCCGCCGTCCAGTGCCAGGTGCTCGGCCAGGATCCGGTGGAACCGCTCGTCATCGTCGTCGCGCAGCCAGAGGCCGTACTTCAGGAACGGGAAGGCGGCGCAGTCGGCAGCCGAGAACTCGTCGGCGAGCAGGTGGTCGCGCCCGGCGAGCATCGCCTCGAACAGCGTGAGGGACGCCCGCATCTCTGCGGCCAGCGCCTCGACGAGGACGTGATCCGGCGCCTCCGAGGCCAGCTCGTGGTCGATGCGGTTCGGCGGCACCTTCCACACCCGGTTGAACCAGTCGACGAAGACCCGCATCTCGGCTTCGCGCGCCGCATCGGCCGGAAACAGCGGCGGGTCGGGGAAGCGCTCCTCGAGGTGCTCGACGATGCGGCTCGAGTCGACGACGACGAAGCCCTCGTCGTCGAGCACGGGCACCAGATCCTGGCCGCTCGCTTCGCGGATCTGCCTCCGGTCGCCGGCGTCGCACATGACGACCTCGGCGTCGACGCCCTTGTGGCCGAGTGCGAGCGCCACGCGTTCGACGTTTGTCGAGAACGGGATGGCGTAGAGCCGGATCCCGCTCACACGTGCATGAGGTCGAGGAACCGCTGATCGTCGTCGAACGGCCCGACCAGGCCGAAGTTGAGTGCGTCGGCGCGGATCACGTCGCCCGCCAGCCGCTGGATGTCGGCGGCAGTCACGGCCTCGATTCCCTCGAGCACCTCCTCGGGCTCGGTCAGGCGGTCCTCCAGCACCTCGCGCCGGAGCCCGAAGCCCAGGAGGCCGCGCGGATCCTCCAGCTGGAGCACCAGCCGGCCCTTAAGGAAGTTCTTCGTGCGGCGCAGCTCGTCGTCCTCGACCGGCTCGGCGGCCAGCTTCCCGAACTCGCCGACGATCGTCGACACGGCCAGGTCGATGCGCTCGATGTCGACTCCGGCCTGCGAGAAGAGGGTGCCGGCGTCATCGTAGGCCGAGTGGTGGCAGAAGACGTAGTAGGCGAGGCCGTTTCGCTCGCGCACCTCGATGAAAAGGCGCGACGACATGCCCCCGCCGAGGATCGCCGACAGCACCTGCATCACGTACCGGTCGGGGTGGGCCGTCGGGAGGCCGCGAACGCCGAGCCGCAGATGCGCCTGGTCGGAGTCGCGGGTCTCCAGGCTGACCCGGGCCTCGTTCTGCGCCACCTCCACGGGCGCGGGCGCCCCGGTGGGCCGGTCATCGAGCGCCCCGAACTGGCCCTCGACCTCGGAGAGGAAGTCGCCGTCCACCGCTCCGGCGGCGCCGACGACCAGGCGCCGCGGCGCATACCAGGCGCCGAGGTAGTCGAGGAACGTCTGCCGGCCGGCCGCCCGGATCGTGTCCTTGGTCCCGATGATGTCCCAGCCGAGCGGCTGATCGCCGAAGAGCAGGTGGTCGTAGACGCTGTCGACGTGGTCGCGCGGCGTGTCCACGTACATGTTCAGCTCCTCGATGATGACGCCCTTCTCACGCTCGAGCTCGTCGGCGTCGAACTTCGAGTGCAGGATCTGGTCGGCGAGGACGTCGAGGGCGAGCGAGCGGTGCTCGGCCGCGCACTTGATGTAGTAGCCCGTGTACTCCTTGCTCGTGAAGGCGTTGAACTCGCCGCCGATCCCGTCCACCTCGGCCGAGATGTCCTTGGCCGTCGGGCGCTTCTCGGTGCCCTTGAAGAACATGTGCTCGGCGAAGTGGGCGATGCCGTTGGTCGGCTTCGTCTCGTACCGGCTTCCGGCGGCGACCATCACCATCACCGCGACCGACTTTGCGGCAGGCATCGGTGCCGTCACGACGCGCAGTCCGTTGTCCAAGGTGGTCTTCTGGAACATGGCGGCGGTATCGTAGCCAGGCTGTCGCCGGCGGCCGACACGGCGGACTGCTCAGAGCCGCCTGGCCGGCTCGCCGAGGCCGGTCGGCGGCTCGATCACCTCGAAGATCATCCCCAGCCGGCTCTGGGTGTCGAGATATGCGAACTTCCCGCTTCCGTCGGCTCCGAAGCCCTCACCGCTCGACAGCACGCCCACGTGGTCGTGTTCGCGGCGGCGACGGCGGCATCGACGGACTCGACGACCGCTCCGACGTGGTGCAGACCCTCCCCGTGCTCGTCGAGCCAGTCCTGATGAATCGACCGCCCCGAAAGCGGCTGGAGGATCTCGATCTGGGGATGGGTGTCGTTCAGCGCCACCAGCGTTCTTCCGCTCGCCGGCACTCCGCGGTGCTCGTACCGCACCATCATGTGCGGGCCGAACTCGTAGACCCGCCATGGCCCGTTCCCGAGCAGCCTGGACTGGCGGGTGGCGTATGCCTCCAGGTCGCGTACCACGACGGCGACCTGGATGATCTCGAGACCCTGAAGGAGGGGCGTGACGGCCACCCCGGCGAGTCTATTCCGCGGGCAGCCGGCCTGTCCGCGGGTCCCGGTCAGCCTGGGTCGCGACTCGGGTCGGCCGAGTGCACCGAGCCGCCGAGAGCCCCGAGCAGCGCCCGGTTCGCCGCCCAGGCGGCTGCGAGCACGACGGCCCAGACCTCCTGTCCCGCCGCCCACAGCGCGGCGGCGGCGGCGCCGAACACGACCGCTTCGAACACGACGCGCCACGGAGTGGAGAGCTTCACCCTCGCCTTGGGCGACCCGAACGTCGCCCACAGCACGATCCAGGCGGCCGGCGCTGCGAAGGCGAGCACCCACGTGACGCCCCAGCCCCAGTAGGCGAGCGCGGCCAGGGCAGCCAGCTCGAGGAAGAACCGAAGTGTCAGGTTCGCCGCCTTCACGATGTTCCGATCTCAGCCAGACGCCGCTCGAGCAGCCGCCGCTCGCCGTCGTCATGGACGAGCTCGAGTGCTCGTCCGTACGCGTCGCGGCTCTCCGCCGTGCGGCCGAGCCGGCCGAGCAGGTCGCCGCGTGTCGCGTGGAGATAATGGTAATCGTCGAGGTCGAGGCGGTCGACGATCGCCAGGCCCGCCTCCGGTCCGTGCGCCTCGGCGACCGCCACCGCTCTGCTCAGCTCGACGATCGGGGAGCCGGTGAGGCGCGAGAGCTCCTCGTAGAGCAGGGCGATCTGCGGCCAGTCGCGAGGCTCGTCGGCGTGGAGTGACGCGATTGCCGCCTGCACGATGTACGGCCCGCGGCCGTGCAGGGCCAGCGCCCGGTCGAGTGCCGCCCGACCCGCGGCGATCTGCCCGGCGTCCCAGAGCGAGCTGTCCTGATCCTCGAGCAGCACGACCTCGCCGTCGCGAAACCGGGCCGCGCGGCGGGCTTCGAGGAGGAGCATCAGCGCCACGAGGCCGTGCACGTCGGGCTCGTCGGGCATGAGCTCGGCCAGCGCCCGGCCCAGCCGGATCGCCTCGCCGGCCAGGTCGCCGCGGCCGCCGTAGCCTTCGTTGAAGATCAGGTAGACGACCGCCAGCACGGCGATCAGCCGGTCTGGCAGGACGTCGTCCGGCGGGACCCGGAACGGGATCCCGGCGGCCGCGATCTTCCGCTTGGCCCGCACGAGCCGCTGCGCCATCGTCGGCTCGGGAACGAGGAAGGCGCGGGCGATCTCGCCGGTGTCGAGGCCGCCGAGTGTCCGCAGGGTGAGGGCCACCTGCGCCTCGGTCGAGAGCGCCGGATGGCAGCAGGTGAAGATCAGCTCGAGCCGCTCGTCGGGAAACGTCGTCTCGTCCACGGTGTCCTCCACTGCCTCCGGCACCTCCAGGAGCCGCGTCTTCGCGAGCAGCGTGCGGTCGCGGTTGATGCGATTGACGGCACGGTTCCGCGCGGTCGTTGTGAGCCAGGCGCCCGGGTTACGGGGGACGCCGTCGCGCGGCCAGCGCTCGGCGGCGATGGCGAACGCCTCCTGGGTGGCTTCCTCGGCGAGGTCGAAGTCGCCGAGGAAGCCGATGAGCCCAGCGAGGACGCGCGCCCACTCGTCGCGGAAGACCTGCTCGAGAATGGCCTAGCGCTCCACCAGCGGGCGCACCTCGATCGCGCCGCCCATGCTCGCGGCCGGGATCTTCGCGGCCAGGGCGATGGCGGCATCGAGGTCATCCGCCTCGAAGAAGCCGTACCCGCCGACGGCTTCCTTGATCTCGACGAACGGTCCGTCGGTCGTGAGCGTCTTCCCGTCCTTCACCTGCACGGTCGTGGCCGTCTCGGGGTGCTGCATCTGCGCGTCGCCGGGGGTGAAGCCGGGGGTGGCGTTGAGCTCACCGTACGCGGCGTAGACGGCGCCCTGCTCCTCCTGCGAGAGCGCGTCCCACTCGGGTGTGCCGGGGAGCGGGGTGGTGCCCTGATAGATCAACAGCATGTACTTCATCGCGTCCTCCTTTTCGGTGTGGTCACAGGTACGACAAACGGGGAGCGACGAATTCGACACCTGGCCGACACACTAGGCTGAAACGCGATGGGGATCGGGCTGATGCTGTTCGACACGCGCCACCTGGCGGCGTTCGCGGCGATGCTCACCGATCCCGACGTCGAGCGGTTCACGCGGCTCCCTGTGCCGGCGCCGCCCGACTTTCCCCGCACGTGGCTCGAACGCTACGAGGAGGGGCGCCGCGACGGCACGAGCGAGGCGTTCGCGATCGTGGACGGGGGCGGCGAGTTTCTCGGCTGCGTGATGGCGTTCGGGATCGAGGCCGAGGCGGGGAGGGGTGAGCTCGGCTACGTCGTCGCGCCGTCTGCGCGCGGGCGGGGAGTGGCGACGGAGGCGCTCAGGCTTCTGACGGTCTGGGGGTTTGCCGAGCGGGGGCTCATGCGGCTCGAGCTCCTGATCAGCGTCGAGAACGAGGCGTCGAAGCGGGTCGCCGCCAAATGCGGATACGTCCACGAGGGCGTGCTGCGCTCGCTGCACGTGAAGAAGGACGTGCGCGAGGATCTCGAGATGTGGTCGTGCCTTCCGAGCGACCTGTGACGGAAGTAGGGTCCGAGCGGTGAGGATCCTCGTCGCCCGCTGCGAGATCGCCTATCACGGCCGCGCGACCACGCGACTCGGCGCCGGCGACCGCGTGATCCTGTTCAAGGACGACGGCTCGCTCTGCGTGCATGCGGAGAGGGGCTACAAGCCGCTCAATTACATGCCCGGGCCGACGACGGTGAAGGAGGAGGGCGACGTCATCCGCGTCTACCGGGCGGCGTCCGACGAGACGCTCGTCATCGTGGTCGAGGAGGTGCACGAGGACGCCAGCCACGAGCTCGACGACGATGCCGTGCTCGAGCGGGAGGACGCCGAGCTCCAGATCCACCGGCTGCTTGAGCGGGCGCCGGAGACGATCGAGCCGGGCCTCGTCGTGGTACAGCGCGAGCGGCCCACTGACACCGGGCCGATCGACCTGTTCTGCCGCGATGCGGAGGGCCGGACGGTGGTCGTCGAGGTGAAGCGCACGCGGGCCGTCGCAGCGCACGTCGAGCAGCTGACCCGCTACTGCGAGCGCGTCGACCTCGATCCCGCCCACAGCCCGTGCCGCGGGATCCTGGTCGCGCCCGAGATCGCGCCGCAGGCCCAGGTGATGTGCGAGGCGCGCGGATTCGCGTTCGTCGCGCTCGACTTCGATGTCCTGAAGGGCGAGGCCGCGCCGGAGCTCACGCTGTTCGAGTGAGATCGAGCCCGCCCGCACCCGTCCTGAGGCTCACCCCGCTCGACTCGTTCCCGGCACCCAGCTGAAGCGGCGCAGCGCGACGGCCAGCCCCGCCGCGGCCACCTACAGATACATCTGCAAGTATGTAGTTCACGGGAGTATGAATTCGTCTCCGCATCCGAGGAGAGGAGCCCCATGCCCGCCGTCGACTTGACCGCCCATCCGACCGTCACCACCGGGTACGGCCGCTGGCAGCCGCTGAACGCTCCGCTGGAAGTCGAGGGTTCGGGATCAGCGCGATCGTGTGCGACCCCGACGAACCGTTCAACATCGATCACGACGAGTCCGAGACCGGCCAGCAGGAGGTCTACATCGTGGTCGCCGGCCGGGCGGTTCACGATCGGCGACGAGACGGTGGAGGTCGGGCCGGGCGAGGTCGTCTCGGTGCCTAATCCGATGGCGAGGCGGACGTACCGTCCGCTCGACCCCGAGCACCCGGATCGTGTGCGTCGGCGCCCAGCCGACCGGGGCGGACGACTACGGGGAGTGGATCACGGACGCCGCAGCGGGAAGCTAGCTCCCCGGGTCACCCACCCACCTGAAGCAGCACGCGGTCGATCGCCCGGTTCTCGGTGATCGCAGCCCGCGGTCCGAGGCACCGACGCGCGTCCCTGACCGCGGTCATCCAGTTGCCGATGGCGTCGGTCAGCGTGCCCGGCTGCACCGTGCCCGCGTGCACGCCTGCGAGCGCCGCATGGGTGTCTGCCCGAGCCTGGACCAGGCCGGCGGTAAGGGTCGCCGTTCGCTTCGCCGAACAGGGCAGGGAGCCCTCGGCCAGGGTCGGCAGACGATCGGGCGCTGCGGCCGTGCGGGGCCGGCCGGCGCGGCCTGGTGGTGCGCCCCGTGTGTGGACGTCCACAGGAGGACTGCCGCCAGCGAAACCGCAGCCAGGGCGCCGGCGAGCGCCCCGACCTTCATGTACCAGACGATACCGGCTACACCGAGGCGACCCCCTCCAGGAAGAGGTCGATCTCCTCGCCGTGTTGTAGTGCACGGCGCCGACCCGGACGGCGCCGCCGGAGTCCTCCAGGCCGAGCCGCTGCATCAGCTCGAGCGCGTAGTAGTTGCCGTCCCACACGAAGATGCCGCGCTCGCCGAGCAGCTGGGCGACCTCGGCCGGGGCGCTGCCCGGCGACGTTGAAGCGCGCCGTGGGCACCGCCGGTCGAGGTCGCGGGTGCCGTACAGCGGTGACCCGGCGATGCACTCGAGGCCTTCCAGCAGCCGCGCGGTCAGCGTCGCGTTCGTAGGCGGCGATCGCGTCCATGCCGACGCCCTCGAGGTAGCGGATGGCGGCCGCGGTGCCGGCGATGCCCTCGAGGTTGACCGTGCCCGTCTCCCACGAGTGGGGCGGCTCGTCGGTCGCCGGCCGCACCTTGTAGGGGCGGTGGCGCTCGAGCAGCTCGGCGCGCCCGTACAGGATGCCGACGTGCGGGCCGAAGAACTTGTAGGCCGAGCACACCAGGAAGTCGCGCCCAGATCGCGGAGACGTCGATCGCGCCGTGCGGGCCGTAGTGGACGGCGTCCACGTAGGTGAGCGCGCCGGCCTCGCGCGCACAGCGCGGTCAGCCGCGCGACGTCGTTGACGGTGCCGGCGCCGTTCGAGGCCCATCCGAACGCCGCCACCCGGGTGCGGTCGGAGAGCTTGGCGGCGAAGTCGTCCACGTCGACCAGGCAGCGTCTCCGGGTCGATGCCGGCCTGGCGGATCGTGACGCCGCGATCGGCGGCGGCCAGCATCCACGGGCGCCACGTTGGCGTCGTGGTCGAGCCCGGTCACCAGCACCTCGTCTCCAGGGCCCAGGTCGCGCAGCAGGATCCGGGAGGCGTGCATCGTGAGCGTGGTCATGTTGGCGCCGAAGACGATCTCGTCCGGCGATCCGGCGCCGAGGAAGGCATGCGGCCTCGGCGCGCGCGGTCGTCGAGCATCCGTCGCCGGCCGGCTGGACGTCTCGAACGGCCCGTCGAGGTTGGCGTTGGCCCGCTCGTAGAAGCCGGTGACGGCGTCGATACACCGAGCCGGTGCACCTGGGTGCCGCCGGGATTGTCGAGGTAGACGCGACCCGGAATCAGGGAGGGAAACCCTGTCGCGGATCGCGCAGAGTCGAGGGATGTCGCGGGTTGGCCGATGCAGAGTTTACGATGTCGGGCATGAGACTCGCCATATTAGGTGGTGGCCCCGCCGGCTACGCCGCCGCCGTGACCGCCGCGCACCTCGGTGCGGACGTCACGCTGGTCGAAGAGAACCAGCTCGGCGGCAACTGCACGATGACCGACGCGATCCCGTCCAAGACGCTGCTGACGACCGCCGACGCGATGCTCAACGTGGCCCGCGCGGTCGACGACGGGCTCGACTTCGTGCACGGACTTCCCGGCGTGAATCTGCGCCGCACGCTGGCCCGGGCGCGCGCGGTCGCGCTGCACCAGAGCCGGGGCGTGCGCGAGCGGATGGACGGCATGAACGTGCGGGTGCTCCCGGGCCGGGCTGGGTGACCGGCCCCAACACGCTGACCGTGCAGGTCGACGAGCGCGACCACGAGGTCGAGTTCGATGCGCTGCTGGTGTGCACCGGCGCGTCGCCGTTCGTGCCCGAGTTCGCCCATCCCGACGGCCGGCCGCGTGCTGACCACGCGTCAGGTGTTCGAGCTGCGCGACCTGCCCGAGCACCTGGTCGTGCTGGGTGCCGGGCCGACCGGGTGTGAGTTCGCCGACTTCTTCTCGCGCTGCGGCTCGCGGGTGACGCTGATCTCGGCCCGCGACCAGCTGCTGCCCAACGACGATCCCGATCTCGCCGAGGTGCTCGAGGAGGTGTTCCTGCGCCGCGGCATGGACGTGGTCAAGAACGGCCGGGCGGCTCGCGATCGAGCGCGAGGAGGGCGACGAGGTGCGGCTGATCCTCGAGGACGGCCGCGAGATCAAGTGCTCGCACGTGCTCCTGTGCATCGGCATGCGGCCCAACACCCAGGGGCTCGGGCTCGAGTCGGCCGGGGTCGAGTTCGGCGAGCGAGGCACGCTCCCGGTCGACGACCACTGCCGCACCAACGTGGCTCACGTCGTACGCCTGCGGCGACGTGACCGGCCAGATCATGCTGGCCAACACCGCGGCCATGCACGGTCGCACGGCGGCCATGGACGCCGCCGGTCTCGAGACCCGACGCGATCAGCTACACCGGCGTCGCGTGGTGCGTGTTCACCCGCCCCGAGATCGCCAAGGCGGGCTGTCCGAGCGTCAGGCGCGCGTGGACGGGACGCCGGTGTCGGTCACCAAGCATCTGATCCGCGCGAATCCGCGAGCGGTGATGGAGTCCGAGACCGACGGGCTGATCAAGCTTCTGACCGATCCCGAGACGACGGGACGATCCTGGGCGGCGCGATGGTCGGCTTTCGCGCAGTCGAGGTGATCACGGCGGTGGCCCTGGCCGTCCACGCCAGAGCTCTCGGTGCTGGCGCTGGCGGAGACCGCGGCGGTCAACCCGTCGATGTCGGAGAGCCTGCAGCGCTGCGCCGAGAAGGCCGCCGAGGGCATGCTCGGCTTCTCGCCGCGTCACCCTGACGAGCTAGTGCAAACACGGGGTGCCAGGCACCCTTTCTTCATCAGACTCGTAGCGGAGGCCGGGGTGGGCGACCTGGATCGGGCCGTTGTAGATGGTGGCCGCGACCTCCGCTCGATGACGGCCTCGTGGTCGTTCTCCTCGGGGACGTGCGTCAGGAGCAGCCGCTCGACGCCGGCACGGGCCGCCTCGCGGTCGCCGCCTCGCGCGCGTCCATGTGGCCGCGTTCCTTGGAATCGGTCGACGCGTCCAGCAGCGCGGCCTCGCACAGGAACAGGTCGGCGCCGTGGGCGAACCGGGACAGCCGCTCGGTGGGTGCGGTGTCGGCCGAGTACACGATCGTCTTCTGCGGCCCGGCGATCTTGATCGAGTAGCAGGTCGTGTAGTGCAGGCAGGGAGCGAAGGTGAAGCGCAGCTCACCGAGGTGCAGGTCGCGCTGCGGGTCGTACTCGCTCACGTCGAAGGCGGCGTCGAAGGTCTCGGCCGAGCCGTCCCACACCGACGCCACGCTGTCGAGCACCCCGCGGCCGCCGGGAGGCAGGTGCAGCGATGCCCGCGGCCGTTCGCGCCAGCTGCCGTACCGGATGGCGTAGTGCAGCGGCACCAGGTCGAACCAGTGATCGGCGTGCAAGTGGCTGATGACGACGGCGGTCAGCGGCCCCGGGTCGTGGGCGCGCAGCTCGGAGGCGATCCCCGATCCGCAGTCCAGGAGCAGGCGCGACCGGGTCGCTCTCGACCAGGTAGCCGGACGCCCCCTGGCCGGCGTTCGGCCAGGCGGGGCTGCCGCCGAGGACGGTCAGCGAAAGCGTCACTACATCCCCATCGCGTGGTAGCCGGAGTCGACGTACACCACCGTACCCGTGACCATCTGCGACAGCGGGCTGGTGAGGTACAGGGCGGCTGACCGACGTCGGCCGCCTCGATGTTCTGGCCCAGCGGCGAGCGCTGCTCGATGATCGACTCCATCTGGTCGAAGTCGGCGATGCCTTGGCGGCCAGCGTGCGCACCGGGCCGGCCGAGATCGCGTTGACCCGCATCGACGCGGGGCCGAGCTCGTACGCCAGGTAGCGCACCGCGCTCTCGAGGGCCGCCTTGGCCACCGCCATGACGTTGTACCCGGGGAACACCCGCTCGCTGGCCATGTAGGTCAGCGTGACCATCGCGCCGCCGCTCGTTCATCAGCGGCTCGGCCGCCCGCGCCATCGCGATCATCGAGTACGCAGAGATGTCGAGCGCGGTCGCGAACGTCTCGCGCGGGGTCTCGATGAAGCGGTTCTGGAACGCGTCCGGGGGGGCGTACGCGATCGAGTGCACCATGATGTCGAGCCCGCCGAGCTCGCGCCGACCTCCTCGATCGCCCGGTCGATGCTGGCGTCTCGGACACGTCGCACTCGACGACCAGATCCGACTGCGCCTCCTCGGCGAGCTTTCGCACTGACCCCTCGAGCCGCTCACCCTGGTAGGTGAACGCGAGCCGCGCGCCGGCTCGTGGAGCGTCTGCGCGATCGCCCACGCGATCGACCGCTTGTTGGCGACTCCCGCGACCAGCGCGGTCTTGCCGTCCAGAATCCCGTCGGGCACGTCAGCACTCCTTCCCGTTGGCGCGGTGACCCTAGCACCGGCCTAGTCGAGCCGGGTGGCGACGTCCGCGAGCGGCGCCCGCTCCGACGGCTGGGGCGGGTGGAGCGCCCAGCCGAGGTGGACAAGGCCGACCGCGACCTCGTCCGGCCCGAGCCCGACCGCCTCCCGGCCGGCCGGTTCGTCGAGCAGCGTCAGCGTTCGCCAGTACCCGGCGAGGCCACGGGCATGCGCCCCGAGGAGCACGATGTAGGCCGCGACGCCGCAGGCCAGGAGGTCCTCGCGGTCCTGCACCGAGTCGCCGGTCTGGCGGGCCGAGACCACGACGAGCGTCGGCGCCCGGTCGAGCTTGCGCGCCGATCCGGGCTTGGCGGCCTCGGCAGCCTGCTTCAGCCGTTCGAGCGCAGCCGGGCCGAGCACGCGGAATCGCCACGGGTTCGTGAGGTGGTGGTTGGGCGCCCAGCGGGCGAGATCGAGCAGCTCGTCGAGCGTCTCGGCGTCGACCGGGTCCGGGGGAAGGCCATGTGCGTCCGCCGGCTGCGGACGGCCGCGTCGACGTCCATCACCGCGCTGTCGCCAGCCCGTCGAGCGCGCCGGGGTTCTCGAGCGACGACAGGTCGCCCGGGTCGTGGCCGAGCGCCGCGGCGCGCACCGCCCGGCGGACGATCTTGGCCGAGCGGGTCTTGGGGAGCGCGTCGACGAACCGCACGTCGGCGGGCGCGAACGCCTTGCCGAGCACCGAGCTGATCTGGCCGCGGACCTCGGCCCGCAGGTCGTCGGTCGGCTCGATCCCCGGCCGCAGCACGCAGTAGACCCAGGCGACCTCGCCCTTGACCGGGTCGGGGACGCCGATCGCGCACGGCCTCCGCGACGGCGCTGTGCGACACGGCGGCCGACTCGAACTCGGCCGGCCCGATGCGCTTGCCGGCGACGTTCAGCGTGTCGTCGGAGCGGCCGTGCAGGTACCAGTAGCCGTCCTCGTCGACCGACGCCCAGTCGCCGTGCACCCAGACGTCCGGCAACCGCGACCAGTACGCGTCGAGGTAGCGCTGCGGGTCGTCCCCACACGCCGCGGGTCATGCTCGGCCACGGCTGCCGGCACACGAGCTCGCCCACCTCGCCGGCCGGCAGGTGCTCGCCGTCGGCCGCACG
Source organism: uncultured Pseudomonadota bacterium (assembly GCA_963770585.1). GTDB lineage: Bacteria > Pseudomonadota > Gammaproteobacteria > Steroidobacterales > Woeseiaceae > UBA1847. The sequence continues at coordinate 635,037 of CAVYQH010000002.1, forward strand.
ACGTCCATCGCCATCCCGAGCGACGGCGCGCCCAGCGTGCACGTCCTTGAGCGGCATCACCGGCATCGGCGAGAGAAAGCACGCGCCCACCTCGGTGCCGCCGGAGAGGTTGATGATCGGGCGGCGACCCTCGCCGACCACGTCGTGGAGCCACCGGTACGGCTCGGGGTTCCACGGCTCGCCGGTCGACGCCGAGGATCCGCAGCGACGAGCGGTCGTGCGCCAGCGACGGGCTCGTCGCCGTGCGGGCGGAGCGCGCGGATCAGCGTGGGCGAGACGCCGAGCACCGTGATCCGGTGCCGCTCGACCTGCTCCCACAGCCGGCCCGGGCCGGGATGGTCGGGCGCGCCCTCGCGCAGCACCAGGGTCGCGCCCGCGGCGCCGGTGCCGACCACGACCCACGGGCCCATGATCCAGCCCATGTCCGACACCCACATGAACCGGTCGTCGGCGTGGACGTCGGTCTGGAAGGCCGCTTCCTCGGCGATCTTGACGAGGAACCCGCCGTGCACGTGCACCGCCCCCTTGGGCTCGCCCGGTGGTGCCGGACGTGTAGATCACCATCAGTGGGCGTCTCGGGGTCGAGCGCCGGGGGCGCGAGCTGAGGGCTGGTCGGCCGACCAACTCGTGCCACCAGTGGTCGCGGCCGGCGGTCATCGGCACGTCGACGTTCCGAGCCGGTCCCACACGACGATGCTCCGACCGTCGGCGCGTCGGCCACGGCGTCGTCGACCATCGGCTTCATCGGCACCGGCCGGCCCTTGCGCGGCACCGCGTCGGCGGTGATCACCGCCACCGCGCCGGCGTCGGCCAGGCGCGCGGCGACGGCGTGGTGCGGCAAACCCCGAGAAGATCGGCACGGCGATCGCGCCGATCTTGCGACGGCGTAGAAGGCGGCGACGACCGGGATCGACATCGGCAGGTAGAGGCCGACGGCGTCGCCGCGGCCCACGCCCAGCTCGAGGAGAGCGTTCGCGAGCCGGTTCGTCTCCGCGGCGAGCTCGCCGTAGGTGGCACGCTCGACCGTCCCGTCCTCGCTCTCCCACACGACCGCCGGGTGGTCGGCGGGGTGGCGGTCGACGCAGTTGTGGGTGAGGTTCACGGTGCCGCCGGCGAACCAGGTCGCCCACTCCGTCCCGCGCGACTCGTCGACCACGCTGCTCGTACGGCTGGAAGAACTCGAGGCCCAGGTACCGGACCACGGCGTCCCAGAACCACTCGATGTCGTCGATCGGCTTCGCTGGATCAGCCCGCGCCAGTCTGCGATCCCGTGCTCGCGCATGAACGCGGTGACGTGCGCATGCTCGAGCACGTCGGCCGTCGGCTCCCAGATGTAGGCGTCCCGGGCGATGCCGAGGATGCTACCGAGCGCGCCGCGTGAGACAGTTCGGCGCGTCATGAAGGTCGTCGTCGCCCCGGACAAGCTGCGCGGCACCTACACCGCCGAAAACGCGGCCGCCGCGCTCGCGCGAGGCTGGCAGGACGTGCGCCGCGGCGACGACCTCGTCCAGGTGCCGCTCGCCGACGGCGGCGAGGGGACCGCCGCGGCGCTTCTGCGGCACGTGGCGGCGAGTGGCGGGAGGCGGACGTCCATGACGCGCTCGGCCGGCCGTGCACGGCCCGCTTCGCCCGCCTGATCGACGGGTCGGGCGTGCTCGACGTGGCGGAGGCCTGCGGGTCGCTTCGGGTGGCGGATGTCCGTCGCGACCCGCTCGGCGCGTCGTCGCGAGGCGCCGGCGAGCTGATCCGGGCCGCGATCGAGGACGGGGCGCTCCGGGTTGTCATCGGGGTCGGCGGCACCGCCTCCACCGACGGCGGCGCCGGCCTGCGCGACGGCCTCGGGGTCGTGCCGGACGACGTCGAGCTGGTCGCGGCGATCGACGTCCAGAACCCGCTCCTCGGCCCCGACGGCGCGGCGGCGATCTTCGGGCCGCAGAAGGGCGCGAGCCCAAGCCAGGTCGGCGAGCTCGAGGAGCGCCTGCGGCGGCTCGAGCTGCCGACAGCCGAGCTCCCCGGCGCCGGCGCGGGCGGCGGGATCGGCGCGATGCTGATGGCGATCGGTGCGCGCGCCGTCCCGGGCGCCGCTCTCGTGGTCGAGGGGGCCGGGTTGCCGGTTGCGCTCCACGGCGCCGACGTGTGCATCACCGCCGAGGGCCGGATCGACCGCCAGACGCTCTCGGGCAAGGTCGTCGCCCAGGTCGCTGACATGTGCGGCCGGGCCGGCGTCCAATGCATTGCCGTGGGCGGAATCGTCGAGCCCGTCGCGGCGGAGGAGCTGCGACGGCGCGGATGCGAGACCCACGAGCAGGGAGACCTGGAGCGCGCGGGGCGGGAGCTTGCCTCGCGGTTCTCCTCGCCCTCGGGCTGAGCGCGTGCAGGAGCGCGCACGCCGCTGCGCCCTCGCCGTCGGCATGCCCGACGCCCGACTACCCGGCGGCCGATCCCGACCGGCCGCGCTACCGGCTCACCGTCGGCGTCCCGGCCACGGGCGACGTGACCGGGCGCGTGCACGTGAGGTTCACGCCCGACCTCCCGACCCGGCGGCTGGTCTTCCGCCTTTGGCCCAACGGGCCGCTCCAGGCGGATGAGGGGGCGCACCTCGCGGCCGGGCCGGTCGTGTCCGCCGGGTTGCGCCTTGCGACGAGCCGGCCGGATCCGACCACGCTCGTCGTCGCGCTCGCGCACCCGCTTGCGGCCGGCAGGGCGGTCGCCGTCGATGTCCCGTTTCGCCTGCGGGTGCCCGGCCCGGTTCGCGACCGGCTCTCACGCTCCGGCGCCGCGCTCCGACTCGGCTCGTTCTTCCCGGTGCTCGCGTGGGAGCCCGGCGTGGGCTGGGACACCGACCCGCCGACGCGGCTTCTCGCAGAGACGTCGTCAACGCCGACGGCGGATTTCGACGTCCATGTCACCGTGCCGTCCGGCGACGACGTGCTCACGTCGGGCACACCGGTCGGGCCCGGCCGGTTCACCGCGACCGCCGTTCGCGACTTCGCGATCGCCGTCGGCAGGTTCGACACCTTCACGGTGACCGCCCACGCCCCGAGCCCCGTTCGCATCACGGCAGCGGTCGAGCGTGGCGTTCCCGGTTCGGCAGAAGACGTCGTGGGACGGGCCAGGAGCGCGCTCGAGGCGCTTGCCGCGCGGTTCGGGCCCTACCCGTGGCCGTCGCTCAACCTCGCGGTCGTGCCGGATCTCGGTCGGGTGGGGATCGAGTACCCGACGATGATCTTCCTGGGCGAGAACGGCGATCGCCCGTGCCACGACCCACGAGGTGGCGCACCAGTGGTTCTACTCGCTGGTCGGGAACGACCAGGCCCGCGATCCCGTGCTCGACGAGGGGCTCGCCACCTACTCCCAGGCCGAGCTCGATCGCATCTGGCCCTACCTCGGCGGCCTCCCCGATCCGCGTGGGGTGCGGCCGCTGACCGGCCGGCCGATGTCGTTCTGGGAGACGCGCCCGTACACGCAGTACCAGCTCGCCGTCTACGTCAACGGCGCCCGGATGCTGCAGGCGCTCGGGCATCAGGCCGCGGTCACGTGCGCACTGCGCCGGTACGTCGCAGCGAACGCCTACGGGATCGCCACCCAGGCCGATCTGGCGCATGCACTGACGGCCGGCGTTCCGGGCGCGCGGCGCGTCCTCGCCGCCTACGGCGTCCCGTCCGGATAGGGGCGCGGGGGATCGGGTAAGGGGTTGCTATCGTCCCTGCGCCCGTACCGAGACCGTCAGGAGGGCCCCTCCGTGTCACGGCCGTACGACGACATCGACCAGCTGGCAGTCAACACGCTCCGCACCCTGGCGGTGGACGCCGTCGAGCAGGCCAAGTCGGGCCATCCCGGCCTCCCGATGGGCGCCGCTCCGATGGCGCACGTCCTCTGGACGAGGTACCTGCGTCACAACCCGGCCGACCCGTCGTGGCCGGGGCGCGACCGGTTCGTGCTCTCGGCTGGGCATGGCTGCATGCTGCTCTACGCGCTGCTTCACCTGACGGGCTACGACCTGCCGCTCGACGAGCTCAAGCGCTTCCGGCAGTGGGGCAGCCTCACGCCGGGGCATCCCGAGCACGGCCACACGCCGGGCGTCGAGGTGACCACCGGGCCGCTCGGGCAGGGCACCGGGAACGCGATCGGCATGGCGATCGCCGGCAAGCACCTCGCGGCCCGCTTCGGCGAGCCCGCCGGCTTCCGGGTGTTCGCCCTCGTCTCGGACGGCGATCTGATGGAGGGCGTCTCGGGTGAGGCGTCGTCGCTGGCCGGGCATCTCGAGCTCGACAACCTGGTCTTTCTCTACGACGACAACCACGTCACGATCGACGGCGACACACAGCTCGCCTTCACCGAGGACCGGGTGGCCCGCTACGCGGCGTTCGGCTGGAACACGCTCACGGTCGAGGACGGGAACGATCTCGATGCGATCGATGCCGCCATCGCCGAGGGGATCGCCCACGAGGGGCAGCCGACGTTCATCGCGGTGAAGACGATCATCGGCTACGGCTCCGTCGACGCCGGAACGTCCCGGGCCCACTCCGACGCCCGCGGCCCCGAGCAGCAGGCTCAGACGAAGAGGACGCTGGGCTTCGATCCGGACCAGTTCTTCTTCATCCCGGACGCTGTCCGGGAGCGCTACCGGGCGGCGCTCGACGTCGGCGCGGCGCAGCAGGCGGAGTGGAAGGCGGCCGTCGGCCCGCTCCCGGACGCGGCGATCCCGGAGCTCGTCATCGAGCCCTTCGGCGGCGACGACAAGCCCATGGCGACGCGGGCCGCGTCGGGCAAGGTCATCGCCCAGGTCGTCTCACAGGTTCCGCAGATGGTCGGCGGCTCCGCCGACCTCACGCCGTCCAACAACACCCGCCCCGACGGGTGGGAGGACTTCCAACCCGGGGCCTACGCCGGCCGCTACCTGCGCTTCGGCGTCCGCGAGCACGGCATGAGCGCCATCGCCAACGGCCTCGCGGCCGCCGGCCTGCGGCCCTACGTCGCGACGTTCTTCAACTTCCTCGACTACGCGAAGCCCGCGGTGCGCCTCTCGGCGCTTGTCGCGGCTGCCCGTCATCTGGGTCTACACCCACGACTCGGTCGGGCTCGGAGAGGATGGCCCGACCCACCAGCCGATCGAGCAGCTCGCCACCCTGCGGGCGACCCCCGACGTGTGCGTCTTCCGCCCCGCCGATGCGAACGAGACGATCGCGGGATGGCGGGTGGCGCTCGGCCGCGACCTGCCGACGGCGCTCATCCTGACCCGCCAGGCGCTCCCCGTGCTCGATCCGGAGCGCTATCCCGTGGCCGATGCCGCGCGTGGCGGCTACGTGCTCGAGGGCGATCCGGATCCCGACGTCATCCTGATCGGCACGGGCTCCGAGGTGCACGTCGCGCTCGCCGCGCACGAGCTCCTGAGCGGGCGCGGCGTCCCGAGCAGGGTCGTGTCGCTGCCGTCGTGGGAGCTCTTCGAGGAGCAGCCCGAGTCCTATCGCGCAGACGTCCTCCCGCCCGACATCGAGGCTCGCGTCAGCGTCGAGGCGGCCGCCAGCCTGGGCTGGGAACGCTACGTCGGGCTGCGGGGGGCGGTCGTCGGCCTCGACCGCTTCGGCGCCTCGGCCCCAGGGGCGACGGTGCTCGAGCATCTGGGCTTCACCGCCGAGCGCGTTGCCGACGAGGCCGAGCGCGTGCTTCAGGCGGCATCGATACCCTCCGGGGGGCAGAGAGGAGATTCCGAGTCATGACAAAGCTTCACGATCTCGCCGCCGCAGGCACGAGCCCGTGGCTCGACAACATCCGGCGCGGCTGGCTCGAGTCGGGGGAGTTCAAGAAGATGGTCGACGACGGGGTGCTCGGCGTCACGTCGAACCCCACCATCTTCCAGAAGGCGATCGCCGACAGCACCGACTACGACGACGCCATCGCGGCGCTCGCCGGAACGGCCGCGTCGGCCGACGACGTGTTCTTCGAGCTGGCGATCGAGGACGTCCGCGAGGCCGCCGACCAGATCCGGTCCGTCTACGACGACTCGGGTCATCTGGACGGGTTCGTGTCGTTCGAGCTGCCGCCCCACATGGCCAACGACGCGGCGGCGTCGATCGCGGCGCGCGCCGGACTTCTTCGGGCCGCATCGAGCGCCCCAACATCTTCATCAAGATCCCGGGCACCGCCGAGGGCGTGCCGGCGATCGAGGAGACGATTGCGGCCGGCATCAACGTCAACGTGACGCTGCTCTTCTCGCTGGCGCCAGTACGAGGCCATCCACATGGCCTTCATCTGCGGGCCTCGAGCGGCGCCTCGCCGCCCATCAGCCGATCGCGGACGTGCACTCGGTCGCGAGCTTCTTCGTCTCGCGTGTCGACACCGCGATCGACCCGCTCGCTGCCCGAGGGCTCACCGCTTCGGGGGAAGGCGGCCGTCGCCAACGCCAAGCTCGCCTACCAGCGCTTCGGCGAGATCCTGGCGTCGGCGAGCGATGGCAGAGCGCTGGCCGGTGAGGGGGCGACGGCCCAGCGGACGCTGTGGGCCTCGACGGGGACGAAGAACCCGGAGTACTCGGACGTCCTCTACGTCGATGACCTCATCGGCCCCGACTGCGTCAACACCATGCCGGAGGGGACGATCGCGGCCTTCGAGGATCACGGGACGGTCACCCGCACCGTCGACGCCGACGTCGAGGGCGCCCGCGCCGCGATCGCCGCGCTCGCCGGTGCCGGGGTCTCGCTCGACGACGTCACCCACAAGCTCGAGGTCGACGGCGTGAAGTCGTTCTCGGACTCGTTCGATTCGCTGATCGGGACGATCCGGCAGAGTCTCGACGCGCAGCGCGCCGCCGTGATGGCGACGACGGCCAAGCGGCCGGCCCCGAATCCGCTCCGCGCGGGCCTCCGGGTCGGCGGCGCGTCCGAGCCGACCGTGTTCGTGATCTTCGGCGCGACGGGCGACCTCGCCCAGCGCAAGCTGCTGCCGGCGATCTACAACCTCGCGGTGCGCGGCCTCCTGCCGGACCGGTTCGCCGTGATCGGCTACGCGCGCACCGAGATGGACCGACGACGCAGTTCGCGAGTTCGCTACGCACGGCGGTCGAGAGCCACTCGCGGACGCCGATCGACGAGCACCTACTGGCAGGCGTTCGCGGCGAGCTCCACTACCAGTCGGCGGCTTCGACGAGGACGCGGACTTCACGCGCGCTCGGCGAGCGCCTCGAGGCGATCGACGCCGCGCATGGCACCGAGTGGGAACCGGGTCTTCTACCTCTCGACGCCGGCGAGCTTCTTCCCGGTGATCGTGCAGCGGATGGGTGCGACCAAGCTCAACAAGCCGCCGGGGTTCGCCCGGGTCGTGATCGAGAAGCCGTTCGGCCACGACCTCACCATCGTCGCGGGAGCTCGCCGAGATCGTGCACCGGTCGTTCCCGAGCAGCCAGATCTACCGCATCGATCACTACCTGGGCAAGGAGACCGTCCAGAACATCTTCGCGTTCCGGTTCGCCAACGCGATCTTCGAGCCGGTGTGGAACAACACCTACGTCGACCACGTCCAGATCACCGTGGCCGAGTCGATCGGCGTCGAGCACCGCGGCGCGTTCTACGAGGAGACCGGCGTCGTCCGCGACATCGTGCAGAACCACCTGCTGCAGGTGCTGGCGCTGGTCGCGATGGAGCCGCCCGCGACGTTCGACGCCGACCCGATCCGCGACGAGAAGGTCAAAGCTGCTGCGTGCGACGCCGACGCCGATGACCTTCGAGCACTCGGTACGCGGCCAGTACGGCGGGGCTACGTCGCCGGCGAGGCAGGCCGTCGCGTACCTCGACGAGCCGAACGTCCCGCGCCGACTCGAACACGCCGACCTACGTCGCCGCGAAGCTTCGAGATCGACAACTGGCGCTGGGCCGGCACGCCGTTCTACATCCGGGCCGGCAAGCGGCTGCGCCAAGCGGGTGACCGAGGTCGCGGTCCAGTTCAAGCGCCCGCCGCACCTGCCGTTCACCACCGACGCGGTCGAGCAGCTCGAGGCCAACGCCCTCGTCCTGCGCATCCAGCCCGACGAGGGCATCTCGCTGCGGTTCGGCGCCAAGGCGCCGACGCCGACCCTCGCGATCCGGACGGTCAACATGGACTTCCTCTACGGCTCGTCGTTCCTGGCCGAGGTGCCCGAGGCGTACGAGACGCTGATCCTCGACGCGATGCGCGGCGACGGCACGCTCTTCACCCGCCAGGACGGCGTCGAGCGCTCGTGGGAGCTCGTCGATCCGCTCCTCGAGCAGTGGCGGAAGGGGGCCCCGCAGGTGTACGACTCGGGCTCGTGGGGACCGGACCTCTCCGACGAGCTCCTGGCCCGGGACGGGCGCCGGTGGCGGAAGCCATGAGCGAGAACGGCGAGAACGGCGAGA